>DASXUY010000042.1:0-403153 GCA_036504535.1 Capsulimonadaceae bacterium | reverse complement strand
GGGCGTGAAAAGCCCAGATTTGGACACCGCAAACTAAAAAGTCGACGGCATTTAACAAGGTGGCGAACTTACGCGCTGATAGTCTATAAGCATCGCCACTTTAGCCGGATAATTCCGGGACAGGCTCCTAGCCATGGCTTTTAAGCCGTGGTGGAATTGGCCGAAGATCAAAGTATGATATTATTCTGCTCCCTCTTTAAAAGGGCTACCAGTTTCATTTGCTTGTCTTCCGGGCCAGATTGCACGACGTGGACTGAGGGCCAACGTTAATATCGCGAGATTGGCAACAGCGCCTAGATCAACGGGCAACGAACAGAGCGTATCTTAAGTCCGTCGTCACCTGCACGTTTGAGCCGCAAATCTTCAACGTGCAATTTCATGCAGGAAAAGTTGGTTTGTAGAACCGACGCAAGCACTGCAAACAACCATAAGTGATCGCGCAACCCGAAGCGAAAACACCACCACACAAAAACAATGCGTATAAGCACGTGCCAGACGATAGCTTTCCGTAATCCCCTAACCGTTTCGCCTGGCAGAAGGTCCCCGAACGTCCAAGGTGGACGCAGTAATTCAAACAGCGTAAGTGCAAGTGATCGAGCAACAAGTCCGTAAATAGCTCCCTGCGGAACGCCATATGCCAAAATCAGTGCGGTGATAACCGCCCACAGGACAGCATGAACAGCATGCTCCACTGCAAATCGACGGCTCGGCGTGTACGGGCGCGGCGTATGCATGCCTGAGTACTTTATAGCGGCGTTGCAGCATGTAGCAATACCGCATGCTGCATACCATACTACGACCCACTGTTGCCAACGATGCGGCTGCGTTATGACGAGGTACACCATTCCGCACGTCACTGCCAACGTGCCGATCACAACTATAGCGAACACCGTAAAAACAGGGCCGCGCCACCTTTCCAAATCTTGGCTTCGCACTGCGGCATTGTGTTCAATCTCTTTCGCATCCACACACCAGCATTCCGTCCCGCGTCAGTTATATCCTGCGTCAGTGGCAATACGGGGTGCAAATGACGACTGAGTCGTCATGCGCGTCGCTCCACCCATTTGGATGAAAAGCTGCGAGGCGCAACCTCTTTGTCTTCCTTATCGAACGGTCTTTCCTAAACCGTACAACTGCAACGAGGCAAAAATGAGCTCATGCCCTGCCCAACTTCCTGTGGGTCGGAGACCCTATCCGCAATAACAAGCCATGGCTTTCAAGCCGTGGTGGCTGCGGCAATAGTTGAAAGTACGGTTTAATTTCGATTATTCGATTAGGGGTGAGGGGGACCCGCGAAGTGGGGAAGAGAGGTTCTGTATTTTCTAGACAGGCACTCGATTACTTTTTCCTTCAACTCCAAACGAACCCAGGTTGGGATTGCCCCGCAGAAGATGGCTCCACTTGTTCGCGGCATAGAAGCCACCAAGATTTTCGGCACATTCCGAAACCCGTCATCCCAATCGTGGCGTATCGCTCCTGGCTTTCTTAGTCGGCGAAGGCGGACGCTCGGCACTTCTGAGCCGTGGCTTTAGCCGCCCGGGTCCCCCAAAAAAAGACAACCCTTGCCCCAAAAGCGTCAAATACGCATGAGCGCTCGGGGCCAGCTAGCTGCCCACCATCTTTGCGGTGCCAGGACTTACGAGCCAATTGTTGCCTCAAATTTGGTACCTGGAAAAAGTGAACCCTTAATCTCCGCAACGGCCAGGCTCGACAGTGGCCCCCCGCACAAACGAACGCTTTGGCAAGCTCATGGGCATTCCCGCTACCACGCTTGTGACGACTTCCGCCACTTCCCTGACTGAGCACGACACCTCCTGCACCGCGCTGCAAAGACCACTCTTAGCCCACAGGGCGATCCACCCTTCACAGGCACCGCTTCAGCGGATGCATAACCGACCGCCAAACGCAGCGTCCTGTAGCTGCCTGTCAACATCTCGCCGAACGCGTCACTGTGTCGCGGAACGCTAAAGAAGGAATCCAGCACGGGTGGGCAGAACAAATCCGCAACCGGCGATCAGATAGTCTCGCAATCCCTCACATTCTTTTGATCGGACACACAAATGCGCCCTTTTCCTCATTCCTCAGCTTCTCTTCTCGCAGTATGCGTCCTCCTATGTACCATTGCAGCAAAAGCCGACAACATCGTTTATAACGGTCGTGTAGTCGGTCCCAGCGGAACGCCTGTCGCGGGGGCGGAAGTTTCCCAACTATTTTCAATGTACGAAAGCGTTGGAAGTCCACCAGCTATAACGGATTCAGTTGGATCATTTCGCATACCCCCTCATTTCTCAGCGACGGGTGACCCCATCTTTGTGGTCGTAGACGCAAAAGGGTTTGGGTTGGCTCTCGCGAGGATGACGCCTGAAAGCGCGGTCACGATTAAGTTAGTTGCGCCAATAACCATTTCAGGACGAGTTATCACGAAGGCAGGCTCGCCGGTTGTTGGGGCAAGGGTCGGCGTTTGTGCGATGGCTGCGCCATACTCAGATACGCCTACCTTTAGCCTATCGCTATTTCTAACGTGCCGTTTGTCAGCAAAAACAGGACCGGAGGGGCGATATACCATAAAGAATGTCTCGCTGTGCGGAGGTTCGGTTAAAATCGATGATCCTAAATATGTTTCGAAACCCGTCGACTTTGCACCAGCGCAAACGACTGTTCCAGATATTGTTGCAACCGAACCTGCCACCATATCGGGCCGCATAGTGGACTCAACGGGGGCGCCCGTTGGGGGATGGGAAGTATTCGCGGTTCCCGAACCGCCTTCTCCAGTCCCTAGTATTCCATTGTCAACTGTTACCGCACCCGATGGCTCATTTTCGGTAACGGGACTCTTATCGGGTCGCTATACTGTCTATCTCCCCGCATTTCCAGTTACAGAGGCAGACGCTACGGGGACGTGGTCTACAACCATCCATGGCGTTCATGCTGTCTCGAGCAAAGTCACTCGCGTGCCCGACATAAAAATAAGGTAAACCGCATTGATCGCTGTTTTGGCAGCGGTCCCGCCACGGGCGCGGGCATCCAAAACGTCGGCATCACCTTCCCAGCGCGTCTATGGAGTGCTGTGGGACGGACGACACCGGCCTGTTCGTTCGCCTAACTGGTATTGGACAGGGCACAGTAGCGCTGCACTCGCGCCTGCGCCTCAACACCAGCATTCATGCTGCTTGCCGTCTCAGACCGGTCGTTGACGGCCATTGTCCCCCCAGAAATTTCACCGCCTGCAACCCTTGACACGAACTAATGTTCGTGATAAAATAGAATTAGGACTATCAACAAGGCCAGAGTGCCGCCCGTCGCACCTTAACAACTTACCCATCACAACAGTCATAATCTCATTTTGTAATTCAGACAACAATAATATCCATGGATATTCGCATTTGAATTTGGCCCAAATATCCACAGTCTGTTGCTCACCCTGCAATATTGCGCACATTGCATCTCACTGCAATCGCCATTGCAAGATTTTTTCGTAGATTTCATCTATCAATGGCATTCAATCTACTATATTCACATGTTGCGCAATAAAAATGAATCACGTTGCGCAATATTGCGTTGCAACACCAAGACCCAGCGCAGCGGGCAGCCGTCGCTATTACGCGGTAGAACCTCGGTACCATCGTCGCGTCCTTCTGAGTCCCCTCTCCTTATCTTAGGAGTCGTCATGAAAGTGATCCACCCATATGAATGAAAATATGCCAGGCGCAAACTCTTTGTCTTCCCTTCAGGGGAGAGGGGGACCCACGAAGTGGGGAAGAGAGGTTCTATATTTTCTAAGCAGACGGGCCGGGCTTGGGCCAGTCCGCTGGCCAGGTGAGGTATTGTTTCCGCGCCGGTCCAATTGAGGCGCGTTCTCACCTACAACCAAGCCGCCCGTAGGTTCACTTCCTAGCAAGCGCCGGGGTATACTTTTCGGCGTAGTTCAATTTTGCTCGGCAGCTCGCGGCTGCTAATCCATTCACAACAACGAGGTCAACTTCATGGCTCAAAATACGCCAATCACGGTCGCGCATGGCGACGGTATCGGTCCTGAAATTATGGACGCCACCCTTCACATCCTGAAGGAAGCCGGCGCCCGTATCGATGTCGAGACGATCGAGATCGGTGAAAAGGTCTACCTTTCCGGCAATACCGCCGGTATCGCGCCAGAAGCGTGGGACTCCCTTCGCCGCACCCACGTGTTCCTCAAGGCACCGATCACAACGCCTCAGGGTGGCGGCTACAAGAGCCTCAACGTCACCGCGCGCAAGATGATGGGCCTCTACGCCAATATCCGGCCCTGCGTGTCGTACTACCCGTACGTTGACACCAAGCACCCGATCATGGACGTCGTGATCGTCCGCGAGAACGAGGAAGACACCTACGGCGGTATCGAGCATCGCCTCACCGACCAGGTCACCCAGTGCCTCAAGCTGATCTCACGCCCCGGTTCCGAGAAGATCGTCCGATACGCGTTCGAGTATGCTCGTGCCTACAAGCGGAAGAAGGTCACCTGCTTCGTGAAGGACAACATCATGAAGCTCACCGACGGCCTCTTCCACAAGCTGTTCGATGAAGTCGCCCCCGAGTACCCCGACATCGAAGCCGACCACTGGATCGTCGACATCGGCGCCGCTAAGCTTGCCGATACCCCGCAGAATTTCGACGTCGTCGTGATGCCCAACCTCTACGGTGACGTCCTCAGCGACGTGGCCGCCCAGATCGCTGGCTCAGTCGGCCTTGCTGGCTCCGCGAATATCGGCGAGAAGTACGCCATGTTCGAAGCCATCCACGGCTCCGCCCCCCGCCGCGCCGGACAGAATCTGGCGAACCCGTCGGGCCTCCTCCTCGGCGCTGTTCAGATGCTCGTACACATCGGACAGCCTGATGTCGCTCAGCTCGTCCACAATGCGTGGCTCAAGACCCTGGAAGACGGTGTTCACACCTACGACATCTTCGCCGAAGGCGTCAGCAAGCAGAAGGTCGGCACCCGCGAGTTTGCGCAGGCAGTCGCCGCCAATGTCGGCCAGGTGCCCGAAAAGCTCAAGGCCGCGCAGTATGACACGACGCGCAAGGAAGCCTTCAAGGTTCCCGTCGCCAGCTTCGTTCCCGTCGGCGAGCGCCGCCTCGACGGTATCGACGTGTTCATCCAGGATGCCACCATCAACGCCACCCAGCTAGCCGAGAAGATCAAGGGCGCTGCGGGCGAAGGCCTCGAGCTTGTCGCGATCTCCAGCCGCGGCACCAAGGTGTGGCCGAACGGCTTCGAAGACACCGTGACCGTCGACAGTTGGGTTGCGCGCTTCCAGACCACAGCGAAGGATGCCGGCACCACCCAGCAAGCCGCCCTCGACCTGCTGCAGCGCGTCAGCAACACCGGCGTCGCCATCACCAAGTTCGAGAGCCTGCTAACTTTCGACGGCGTCGCGGGATACTCCCTCAGCCAGGGGCAGTAGACGCCACCGTCCAACGTTCGAAGGAAGCGCCTTGCGATCACAACGATCACAAGGCGCTCTTTCTGCTTCTTTATGACCGCTGATGGCACCATTTGCAGGTATTTGGCCAGTATTGGTTCGAACGCGATAATCGAATAAATCTCGTGTTTTGACAAAAAAATAGCTAATAACAAAACTTAAGTGATAAGCAATCGTTCTTTTCCGGTACTATAGACGACACAAAGGTCTAGATTCTCCCCGCACTTTCCCCAGGTCGATTTCACTCGACTGTAGACCACTCCGATCGGCACCGCAGCCGATCGCATTCAAAGTTTCAAAAACGAAACTTACGGTCTACGCTCGGAAGTGCCTTACATGTTCAGTCCTGTTGTTCAAGGGTTGAAATCGCGGATATCAGACCTTACTGCGACACAACGCGCGGCTATAATTGCCGATATCCTCAGTTTCAGTTCGACCAGCCTCGTTCTCGCCATCGTGCTGTGGCTCCGTACGACCCGAGCGTGGGATTCCATTTATCGCGATTCCGCGCTGCTGGCGGGAAGCGTCTCTCTTCTGACCTTCGCTCTCTTCCAGATGCGCTATTGTCGCGGTATGTCGCCTAGACGCTCACTCGCAGTAGTCGCTATCTGGCTATCGCCCTGGGTGATCGCATGCATGCGTGGGTTCGCCTGGATGAAGCGCGACGAACCGGGTGTGGGTCTGCTCACTTTGCATGGTTTGATCGACCCGCCCGTGCTTTTCGTGGTTCAAGCGGCGGCCGCGGCGGCATTCCTTGCCGGGGACGCGATCGCGCGTGGCAGACACTCGTCGGGACAGCCCGTAGGTGTGCGCGGAGCAGTCGCAGCGTTGCTTGTCACAGCCGCAATCCCGCTCTTCGCGGCTTTCGTGCAGTTGTTTAGCTGGCTGATGACTCGTGGATTGTACGAGCGGGTTTCGGGCACACACAGTAACGCCAATCTCTTCGCGGCATATCTGGTTACAGTTCTGCCGCTTGCCTGGATCCCTCTGGTTGCAGACCGGCAAACCGACCGCGCTACCCGCCTCGTGACCGGGACAATTATCGCAATTATCCTAATCTTCGCTGCGAGTCGTGCAGGCTACGTGGGCGCATTCGTCGGAGTCGCAGTCGTGATGATCTATGGCTTCTTGCGACGAGCACGAAATGCGGCAGAGTTTGCACGCCGACGACCGCTTGCCATCGCTTTCGTCGCCGGAGGGGCTTTGTTGACCGTAGGGGCCGGTGTAGCGCTGACCGCCGCCGACGGGGCGTCGCGGTCGCTGTCGAACATTCAGCACGGAATGATATGGCGCAGTGGTCTCAAAGTCGCCGCAGCGTACTTCCCTCTTGGCGGTGGACTTGACACCTATCTCATGGCGACACAAAAACTCGGTCTCGAGGCGCCGGGCATTCACGCGCATCAGCTGTTCCTGCAATTTGCCGACGAGTTGGGGCTGCTTGGCGTCTGCGCCATTGTTTACATTACACTTTGGGTACTGAGAGTTATCCATTCCGAGTTTAGACGCCTGTCCACGGAGCCACACGGCAAGCAGCGATCACTCCACGAGGCGCGGTTGGTTCTTGCCGCATCGGCCTTGGCGTGGATTGTCTCGTGCCAGACAGACTACACCCTATGGCATCAGGCAGTGGCTATTCCTTTGGGTATCATCATCGGCCTCCTCCACGGGTTGGGGCAAACAGTAGGCAAAACAACCGAAAATGGTCAACCAAGACTAAATGATTCGTGATATCATTGGTAAATTGATCGGTGATAATTCTGCACGAATGCGGCCCTATTCGAACAGATGCGCCCGGTAGCATTATCAGGGTACAATACGGACACTCTTGTCCACATTACAGAGGACTCGTTTTAGACACAGCAAGTAACGAGTAAGACACCAACACGCGCGACCGTCTATTGGGTACGTGAGACATTATGCGGCGTTTGCATCTCGGCCACGAGGAGGTGCTCCGTTGAATGAGCCAGTAGCAGATAGGTTCGTCCACGTAAGTCGTCGAAATTACGCACTGGGTTGGCCCCGGCTGCGGCCCCGTGCGCTTGATAGCCCGCCCGTCGCTATCGACGGTCAGCGCGGATGGCTCTCCACGCTGCTTGCTGAACATGATGCCGTTAGCATGGCTGTGTTGGTGCTGTCGTTGCTCGTCTTGATCTGCATTCTGTGGATTCGCGTGCTGGGACTTTGGGAAACGTGCTATCGCGACTGCGCGCTTGTGGCGCTTGTCGGATTCGCGCTCGTGTATGGTGCGATTGCCAGGAGAACCTGGACGACAGCGCCCGTCAAGCACGCACTTGCCCTTGCTGCGACGTGGATTCTCCCCTGGACGCTTGCCCTTGCGACCACGGAAATCAGTTCCGAGCGCAACGTTCCCGTACTACAGCACCCTGAACTACTGAGGCTAATAGACGCGCCGATTCTGTTTCTCGTGCAGGTGGCTGCCGTGGCGGCGTTCCTCGCTGCGTCGAGCGCTGCGTCAGCGGGAACGCCGCGCCAGAGGCGGTCGGCGCACGCTGCAATCGTCGGCTCCCTCGTCGCGACATCTTTCATCCCTATCGCAGTGTCGGGAAACCAGCTGTACCAGTTCCTTAGCGCTGGCCAGGGTATTGGACGAATGCTGGGTAGCTTTACGAACGCCAACCTTTTGGCGTCGTATGTCCTCATTGTGCTACCGCTCCTTTCCTTCCCCATCCTGAACAACCGTATTGCTGATCGAATCGTACGATGCGCCGCAGCGTCTTGCCTCGTCGGCATTCTCATCTTAACGGAGTGCCGCGGCAGCTTTATCGGCTTATTCGTGTCAAGTGCCGTGGTTGTGTCATTCCGGTATCTCGCTTCATCCGAGAACCGGCAGGTGGCGGCAACACGGACGAAGGGTGTGCTCGTCGCCACTCTGATTGGCTTTGCGCTCGTCATCGCGTCAATAGGCGCTATGACAGTCGCGCAAGCTGCAAGCCGCGATCTCTCAACCGTTGAGCACAGGGAGTTGTGGCATGCAGGATATGTCGTAGCTACATCGAGCTTCCCGTTCGGGGCCGGATTGGGACGGCTCCAGCCAGCATCAATAGCCCTCTCGGTCCCCTGTCCCGGCTTCCACTGCCACCAACTCTTCCTCCAGATGGCGGCAGATACGGGTATTCCTGGCGTGCTCGTAATCGCAGCGCTGACGTTCTGGGTGGTCAAAGTTATCGTTGTCATCAATCGGCGAGTGTCGAGTCTATTGGTCAGCGGTCAACTGTCCCCAAGGGCGATTGAAGGCTTGCGTGCCCCGATTGTGTTTGCAGCGTCGATATTGGGATGGATCGTCGCCTGCCAGACAGATTACACCCTTTGGCACGAAGCTGTCGCAATACCGCTGGGGCTGGTTGTTGGCCTTCTCCACGGGACATCAAGATCCCCGAGCGTAAACGAGCTACCTGAGTTCGAACCGCGATACTGAACGATAGGCAGTCTGGTATCATAGAGTGAAAGCTCGCTTATCGGGACGTTGTTTGCAGATGATGCGTATGCGTCAGTAAAGTTTGGCGTTCCGCGTTAAGTTGCGGGACCCCCTATTGATAGTACGTCCTGAGCGAACGACCATACCACTCTGTTAAGTACCGACTCGGAAGCCAGCGTCGCGGTAGACACTCTCATGGCTCGCAAAGTAATGGCACAATCGGTGGCACGGACCAAGGACGGCGCCACCATGCGTCGCAAGTGTGTTGCCCAGCGCCGCACCGACGACGTCATGCCGTCCCTGGAGGAACTCGCTGCCCCTGCTACTCAAATTGCCCTTGCCAGTCCCACCATCCCGATGAGCGAACAGATGCGGCCGGGCCTCCCTGCCTCGTCATCCATCGCTTCCCCCCGTCCGCCTTCGCCTGCCCTCGTGTCGTTTGACCTGCTTTCCGAAGTTGATTCGGTCCCCGTTAAGATTGGCCGCCTCTTCTCCAAATAATAGAAACTGGGATTATTATTGATAGGTCATTCGACCCATAATAATCCCCGCCAAAATCGCCGATATATACAATAGCGAACTAGCACAAAAATGTGTATAGTGCCGACATTGACCGGACGAACGCATTACAGTAGCGCGGTATACGGTATGAAGTGGCGCACAGCTCCACTTTCGCCGTTGGCTCGTACGTGCACTACCAATGAAACGCCTTATCATCGACGATAACACAACAGACTTCCATAGGTCCCAAAGCCTTCGCCGCACATTTGTCGCATTAGCGTTAACAGCGGTGGCAGCCAGCGTCGTCGCCATTACCCTCGTTCAAGGTATGGCTCACGACCGACGGTATGAGCAATCGTTGCTGACTCGGCTGCACGTTTCCCTCGCGCTTCAGTCAGCCGCGTACTGGCAAGCAGCAGCAGGACGCGCGGATGCCGCTGGTCACAAAGCGCGCCCGCAATCGGATACGATCCCAGTTCTCCTTGACGAACTCGCAAAGACGCACCTGTCGGGTCCCGACCTTGCGAGGCTGAGTTTGCTCGTATCCAGCTATGAATCTTTAGCATCAGGTGAGCTTACTCGCTTACCATCACCCTCAAGGTCGCGCTACGATCAGGCGTCCGAGACGAAAATTGCTACCGCCTACAACGCCGCGGAGGCCGCAATCGACGGCATGAACCGGCAATTAGGTCACGAAATATCGCTTGAACTTGCCGGAAGCTACGCGATCACCGTCCTCATAATCGTGCTTTGCGCGTTCGCAATGCGCATTCTGTATCTTCGAATCGATTCGGCACAAGGCACAATTGGCAGTCTGAAAACGATGCAGGATGCTCTTGCCCGCAATGAACAACGATTTTCCGCCCTCATTCGCAACTCTGTGGACGTCATTCTGATTGTCGATGAGGGAGCGTTCATCACGTACGCCAGCTCTCCCGTGACTACGATTTGGGGCTACGACGCCGACGCCATAGAGGGGATGTCCATATACTCGCTGCTCTCAGGCTCCGAAGAGAGCCGACTTGGAGACCTGATTTCTACGCCGCCTGCGCGAGACGCCATCGCTGACCCGATCGAAATGCGAGTTAAATACGCCAACGGCACCTGGGCGCCTACCGAACTGATCGTCACGAATCTTCTCGATGAGCCTGGTATCGAGGGAGTCGTGCTCACCTGCCGCAACATAACCGAGCGCAAACAGCTGCTCGACCAGCTCACCTTCCAATCGTTCCACGATCCGCTCACCAAGCTACCCAATAGAACGCTCTTTGTCGACCGGCTTCAGCAGGCGCTCTTTCGCGGGAAGCGGAACTCATCGGACCTATGCATCATCTACCTCGACCTCGATAACTTCAAGGTCATCAATGAGGGACTCGGTCATACCGCTGGCGATATGCTGCTTATGACCATCGCGAACAGGCTGCTTGCCTGCGCCCGTCCCGGCGATATTGTGGCGCGACTAGGGGGCGACGAGTTCACCATCCTGATGGAAGATACGAATGACACCATCATCATGGGATTTGCGGAACGCGTTGTCGCCGTCCTGCATACGCCTATCGATATCAACGGGCAGGAGATATTTACCACGGCAAGTATCGGTATCGCAGTCTCGTCGCGGGGCGAAAGCACACCCGACGACCTGCTGCGCGACGCCGACACGGCGACTTATCAAGCTAAAACGAGTGGCAAAGCGCAAACGGCGATATTTGACATCAGCATGAACGCTCGAGCCGTGGAGCGCATGGATATTGAGTCCAACATGCGTCGCGCTATCGAGAACCACGAGTTTACGCTGCACTATCAGCCCATCATCACTCTGCCTGACGGTCAAATGCACGAGGTGGAAGCACTGGTACGCTGGAACCATCCGATGCGCGGCCTCATCCCCCCGCTTAAGTTTATCCCAATCGCCGAGGAGACGGGTATGATCGTGCCCCTCGGGCGATGGATATTGGAGGAGGCGTGCCGGCAAACTGTTGCGTGGCATAACTCTATCATCAATTCGCCGCCGATCAGGGTAAGCGTCAACCTATCCGCGAGACAGGTGGTTGAGCATGACCTCGTCTCAGACATTGCGCACATCCTTGAGCGAACAGGCCTTGCTCCCGAATACCTGAAGCTTGAAATCACCGAGACGGCTATGATGGCAGATGCCGACCGGACGATCACGAAACTGCGCCAGCTTCGCGATTTGGGACTGCGCATCGCGGTTGACGATTTCGGCACCGGATACTCGTCCATGGCGTATCTGAGCCTACTCCCTGTCGACACGCTCAAAATTGACCGTTCGTTCGTGATCAAAATGCTCGGTTCCGCCGACGACGCCGCCATTGTGCGCACCATTGTCTCACTGGCCAAATCCTTGAACTTGCACGTCACCTGCGAAGGCATCGAAACCACCGACCAGCTGGATCATCTCGTCATGCTGGGCTGCGACTACGGCCAAGGCTATCTCTTCAGCAAGCCGGTTATCGCCGAAATGATCGCGACCCTGGCCGCCTCAGATGGCTACGGCGAAGCGTTAAAGCTCGCTGCATAGGATACTGTCGTTGGCACCATGCTCGAAGCGTGTGCTGCGCTAACGACGGTTCTTCCCACCAAATCACCACGATTACCCCGATTCTTGATTATCCGTTCCTTGCAATCCGTGTACGGCGCCTTCCCGATTTCATAGGGGGCGGTATAATCAAAAAATAACTTTCCCGGCATCGCAACATTCTGTGTGCACGCGTGTCTACCCCCATGAGTCAATTCGTCCGTGAACAAGCTGGCAGCGTTGATACCGACGCAGTTCTCGTCCGCAAGTATCGAGCGACGGGTGATCGAACTGCATTTGAAGCGCTCTATAAGAAATATCAGGGACCAATTTTTGCGCTGGTTCACCGGATGGTCGGCAATGAGGATGCGTACGATATTACGCAAGAGGTGTTCGTCAAGGTTCTGAAGGCGCTGGGAACATTTCGCGGGGAGTCGTCGTTTCGTACCTGGATCTATACGATCGCGCGCAACGTTTGTTACAACCACTGCCGCGACTTGAAGCGAAAGAATAGCTTCGAGGAACCGTTCGGCACCAATAGCGACGGCGACGACGAAACGGCAGACTGTTTGCCTGATCCGCATTTGAGCGTCGAGAAGATTACAGAAACCAAAGAGTTGCAGCGCGTTGCGGGAGTCGTACTTGCGACGCTCAGTCCAGAGCAGCGGATGCTCATTTCGTTGCGCGATTTTGACGGCATGTCGTACGAAGAGATCGGGCAAATCATGGATTTGTCGCTGGCAAATGTAAAATCGAAAATTCATCGGTCAAGGATGGCGTTCAAACAGGCGTTTCAACCGTATATGGATATACTAGACGACTATTTCCAGGAATAGCCGCCACGGAGGGACAGTGGCGTGCGCAGAACCTCGATAGCGCGCCACGCTGGTGAATATCATGGTGAGTTGTGACGATATTCGCGAGGAGTTTTCGGACTTCTACGACGACAGGTTGGATACAGACGACAAGAAGCGCGTCGCGGCGCATCTGGGCACATGCCCTCGCTGCTCCATGGAGTACCGGTCGTTTGTCCGAACCCTGGAAGTAATCCGGGCCATACCCGCAGAGCAGCCCGTAATCGATATGTGGGCCGAGTTCGCCCCACAAATGGATGCGTACGAGGCGGAGCAGAAGTTCACGCTGCGCGAGCGCGTTCGCCGGTGGTGGCTACAGATCGCGGGACGTATCTCCGAGGGCGCTATCCTGTATACGGACGGCCTCGCACAACGGACGACGCGCCGATTTTCAAAGTACCTTACGCACAACCCATTTTCAGCCAAAGATCGTTAGTCGGTCGGTTACCCAATTTAAAACCATGCGACCAACACACATACTGCTTCTGCTGCTAGCCATCCTCCTTAGCGCGTCGCTACTTCACAGCCCTGCGCGCGCCGCATCCACCGGGCCAGTCTATGTCATTGACCTGCATGGATATGTGTGGCCCATCCAGGCGGACTTTGTCACACGGAACCTGGAGGAAGCCGCTAAGAACGGGGCGTCCGCAGTCATCCTGGACATCGACACGTATGGCGGCGAGCTTGACTCGGCTGATGTGATGCAAAAGTCTATCTTCTCGCACGAAAAGGACTTTCCGATTGTGGCCTTTGTCCACAACAAAGCGCTTTCGTCGGGGGCGCTCGTTACCCTCTCCTGCAAATACATTGCAATGACGCCAGCAGCTACAGTGGGCTCTGCCCTACCTCACCCAGGCTTTGGCAACTCTCCCGATACTGAGCTATTGCAAGCCATCCAGAACCGATTCAGATCGATGGCAGAGAAGGCGGGCAGAAACCCGAATATAGCGGAGGCGATGGTGACTGCAAAAGCCGCAATTCCTTCGGCCAATGTTAAGGAAGGCGAGATCCTCTCGTTGACCACGAAGCTCGCGCAAGCGAACGGATATTGTGATGTGGTCGCGAGCGACTACCCTGAGATATTGTCGTTCCTCAAGCTGGCCGGTTCTCCCGTCGAGACGCGAACAATGAGCACCGGGGAGGAGATGGCCATGGTCATCACCAATCCGTGGCTGACCGTTCTGCTTCTCGGTATTGGCATAGCGCTGATTGCGATGGAATTGCTGACGTTCCACACGCATGGCCTCCTCGCGATCATCGGCGGTTTGCTGCTCGCTGCGGTGTTCGTAGCCCACATTGTGGCAGGGGCGGCCACGGTGACCGGACTGCTCCTCTTCCTGGCTGGCGTCGCGCTCTTCTTTGTAGAAACGCACCTATTCCCAGGCCATGGTCTGTCTGCGGCGGCAGGATTGGTGCTGATATTTGCGGGAATGTTCTTCGCTCTGGGCGGGACGCACAGCAACGCCATCTTCTCGCTCACGGGCGCGGTGTTGGTCACGTTCGGCTCACTGGCGGCGTTCTTTATGTACTTACCGCGCAGCCGGGTTTGGCGAAAAATCGGCCAGAACTCGCAGCAGCGCGCATCAGAAGGCTACGTTTCTAGCCAGGACTACACGGGCTACATTGGTGCCACAGGAATTGCGGTGACGCTTCTTCGCCCGTCTGGTACTGCCGAGGTTAACGGCGAGCGATTGAGCGTCGTTTCCGAGGGCGATTTCGTCCAGCCCGGCGCGCGAGTCGAAGTGACATTTGTCGCTGGCAACCGTATCGTGGTGCGCGAGATCGATGCGGCCACGGGTGCGCCTCCGGCGTAGCGACGACCTTCGACACGGCCCGTAGTATAAGCATGCCCGACACCCAGACGACACAAGAGAAGCCGCGGCTATCGGTTCGGCTGGTTTCGTATGCACGGACGGCTGCGCCCTACATCATCGCGGCCGTTGTCACGGTTATCGTGATGGTGATTGTTATCGCGGCTGGCCACGGGAACGTACGTGAGGCGCTGACCGCGATGTGGGATGGTGCAGTCGGGGTGCACTTCATCGTCAAGCCCATCCCGCTTCCCGGCGGGCATTTCAGCCTCGTGGCCCCTGTCGGCATCTCCTTCGATCGTTCCGCTATCGGTACAACCCTGGTTCGTACCGGCCCGCTAGTTCTCACCGGGCTTGGGGTGGCGATTGCGTTTCGCGCTCGCATGTGGAACATTGGCGGGCAGGGTCAGTTCCTTCTCGGAGCGATCCTGGCGTCGGTTGTCGCGACGCGCACCGGGTTCTCACACTTTCCTACGGTCGTCCTGATTCCCATGATGCTTACCGCATCTATCCTTGCAGGCGCGATTTGGGCTGCGCTTCCTGCCGTGCTGAAGACGTGGCGGAGTGTGCCTGAGGTGATCTCGACGATCATGCTCAATTTCGTCGCACTCTTTCTGCTGTCGTACCTCGTCAATGGTCCCCTTCAGCGCTCCGATCATTCGCAGCCAGCCACGGAGCAGCTATCCACCAACGCTACCTTGCCTGTGCTCGTGAGCGGCACATCGCTGCACGCTGGACTCTTCGTCGTCGCCATCGCGGCTGTGCTCGCATGGGCAATGCTGACGTGGTCGCGGACGGGGTTCTCCATCAAGGTCGTCGGAGCTAGCCCCGGAGCGGCGCGGTTATATGGGCACAACGTCGTGTGGACCACCATCGCCGCTATGGCCTGGAGCGGCGCGCTTTGCGGCCTTGCGGGCGGGATCGAACTCAGCGGCGTGCTAGGCAACCTGCCGGAAGGATACGCCCCGGATTTTGGCTTCACCGCCGTCGCCGTCGCGCTGCTTGGCAGGCTCCAGGTGCGCGGCGTGGTGCTAAGCGCGTTACTGTTCGGCGCGCTTGCAGCTGGCAGCGAGAATATGGAGCGAACCGCGGGGATCGCTCACGAATTAGGCTTTGTGGTGCAAGCATGTCTACTTCTGACGTTGCTCGCCGCTCCCGCGTTCGCCAAACTGCGCACCGTGGCCGCTCCCGCGCTCCCAAGCGAGGCATAATCGCGGCATGCTGCGCGTAAACTTCGCAATCCGCAAAAATACAGCCAAACATTACTAGGTTTTATCACTTTCACTGGTAACTTGGCTTGTTTTTTGCTACAATCTAGGTGTGCGCAATTCTCACCTGCTAGCGCTTCTAATTTGGCTATGCGTGACGCTCGCTGTACCGGCCCATGCGGGCGACGTGTCCGCGACGCCAGACTATGCGCGCTCCCACCAGGTGGATGTCCTTCTGCACAAAATCCTCGACGCCTCCGATGCGCACGATATTGCCGCGCTCGACACACTTCTCGACAGCCTTCCGGGTCATCCTGCCCTCAAGGACAGTTCAACATTCGATCTCGTTTTGCGTCGTTATTGCGAGACGCTCGGCTCGGCAGACTTTGGCGCGGCGCTGAATCCGCAGAAGAAGGTGCTCGCCGAGAAGGCGGCGCTCACAGCCCTGTCGGCTCACCCGGACATGCCGGTCGCGTCGCGCGCCTTCTACCTCACGGTTCCGATGCCGTCCGACGACATGCTTTCCGGCGACATTTGGGCGAAACGACGCGCAAGCCGTTCTAGCGAGATGCTTGACGTCTGGGCTAAGCTTGCGTCTAACCGACCACCGTCGGAGCAGGCGACTGTCACAAAATCGCCGCCATCTGTGCCTGACAGCGCAGTGATGGCGTACCTGGACACCGTGGATGGGCAACAGGAACAGAGCCGCGCGAGATCGTTCGAAGCCCGCAAAGAGCTCGCCTGCCGGTACTATTTGAATGGTGTCGAGCAGTTCCTCACCGCCTCCTACTCCCGGGCTCCGTACGCGCTTGACGAACTACGGTCCTCCATCACGCAATCCACGCTTCCCAAAGAAGTGCAGTGGCGTATCCTGGGCAAAGTTATCTACGCCATGCGTATTTCAGGCGAATCTGTGGACTGAGCAAGGCCATCCCCAACAAACTCGCTAGAGCCGACCCCGATCACGTTCATACAAACACCGATACGTGGGTAAACTATTCTCGATGAAGCGAACATGCGCCCGTCTTGAGCGTTTTTGATTATGTCTCATAGCAATGGAGGCCGACAATGTTGAAACGAGGCGGCTACATTCAGCGGTTTGGGGACGCGCTTGAAAGCACTCTACGCGAAAACGAGCTTAAGGAACCACTTCGCCCTCGCACTGCTCTTGCAATCTGGGCCGACGTAGTCGGGCCAGATATCGCGGCGGCTACGACTCCCGAGACGGTACGGGAAGGTGTGTTGTTTGTCCGAGTAAGATCGAACGTCTGGTCCAACGAGCTAACCTTCTACAAAAGTGACATCCTGACGCGCCTCAACAAGCGCCTTGGCGGCACGCCTCTTCGCGACATACACTTTAAGACGACCGGCCCCAAGCACGCGCCAGTTGTTCCCGAATCGCCGCCAAAAGTAGGGCCAAGCGATGACGAGCTACGAAGCGTTCATCCCGAGGGTCATCTGGTGGACATAGCGCGTCGGCGGTCGCTCATTCAGGACACCGACGCCGACATACGGCTTCGGACAACTGCGAGCCGAATTGCGCGCACTATGGAGTGGAAGCGGCAGCATGGATGGATTGAATGCGTTCGCTGTAAGGCGCTTTACGAGCCTGAGGCGACCGGCAAGACGCCAGAATTGTGCCCATTGTGCCGAACTTTGCGGCGGGTGTCTCAACAACCAACCGGCTTAGCAGGAAGTTGATCGATAAAGCGCGAAATATACGAGCAATCGGGACCATGGGAGCCAAGCTTCCGGTCGTAATTACGATTTGACGGACAGGGAGGCGGGCAAGGATGGCCCTAAGCGAAGACAACATATCGGGGGAGACAATGCCGGACACGTTAACGACCGATCGCGATGATGCCATCAATGACGCGCCTGATGCGCTCGACCTCGGCGACATCTATTCTGAGACACATGCGTCTGCTCACGGCGACCGAACTGACCGGCTCAACGCCGATGAGCTCGCCGCCGAGTGGGCTAGCTTCGACCAGAAGTCGCCCGCGCTTCACGCCACCGTGCGCGTCGGTTTCAAGACCGACCTCGGCCGAGTACGCGAAAACAACGAAGACAAGTTCGATATGGTCGAACCTGCCGACCCCGGTTTCCTTGCCTCCAAGGGACGCCTCTACGGTGTCGCCGACGGCATGGGCGGGCATTCCGCCGGGCAGATAGCCTCGGAATTGGCGCTGAAGACGGTTATTCAGCACTACTACCGAGATCCGTCGCCACACATAATCGAAAGCCTCCGTCAAGCCATCACCGAGGCAAACTCGCTGGTCTTCGACACCGCGCAACTGATACCCGAGCGGCAGGGCATGGGAACCACCCTCACAGTCGCCGTGCTCCGCGAAGATCGCATTACCATCGCGCACGTTGGCGACAGCCGCGCGTACCTTATTCGGGATGGCGAGACCAGACAAATCACCCATGACCATTCTCTGGTGGCAGAGCAGGTTCGTCAGGGCGCTATGACGCTTGAGGACGCAGCCAACTCGCCGCTGCGGAACATCATCCTACGCTCGATCGGGACGGGGCCGCAGGTGCAGGCCGACTTCCACGAGGAGCGAGTTCAGCCGGGCGACATTTTTGTGTTGTGTTCAGACGGCCTCACGGGCCATGTTGCCCCGCACGAAATCGGCGACCTGGCTGCTTCGCCAGCGGCCCGGCGCCGTGGACCGTCGCTCGCGGCATATCGCCTCGTTGATCTCGCGAACAGCCGCGGAGGACGCGACAATATCAGCGTCGTCATCGTCGAAGTGATGGCTGTCGAGCCGTACATCTCTCCGGTAGACGACACGCAAACGGGCGACGGCTCTGTCATTGTCGCGGAAGTGGTCGACCATTCGATTTTCAGCTCGCACAGCGACGGCCAGTCTGACCAAGTCGAACCGACAGCGTAGTACGTAAGCCGACACGAAGGGGCTCATCATAATTGGCGTCCGCCGGCACAAATAACCCTCATCCACCGCAGCTCGGCCGATACAAAATCGTCCGCGAATTGGCGCGCTCGAACGATATCGTCTACGAAGGCTTCGACCCGACCATGAACCGCAAGGTTGCGGTCAAGGAGTTGAACCTTCCGGGCAACCTGTCGGGCGCGCAAAAACGCGAGCGGCTCGAGCGATTTTACCGTGAGGCCAAGGCGGCGGGAACGCTGAACCACCGCAACATCGTCACCATCTACGAAATCGGCCAGGACAAAGAGCGCCACTTTATCGCGATGGAGTTTCTAGACGGGCAGTCGCTGCGGGATTACCTGCACATCAATGGTCCCCTACCCCTAAACCACGCCCTGCAAATTGCTCTTGACCTCTGCGATGCCCTCGGATACGCTCACACCCAGGGAGTCGTCCATCGTGACGTCAAACCCGACAACGTTCACCTCATCCAGCCCAGCAACACCGCTAAGCTCACAGACTTTGGCATTGCGCGCGTGCTTGAGGAACCGTCGATGACATCGACGGGCCAGGTATTCGGAACACCGTCGTATATGTCGCCCGAACAGCTGATGGCGCGTCGGGTCGACAACCGCACCGATCTCTTTTCGCTCGGTGTGTTGCTGTTCGAGATCATCACGGGCAAGAAGCCGTTTGTCGGCGACAGCATCGCGGCGATCACCTACGCGATCATGCACTCGCCAGTAGCGTTTCCCAACGGAATGCCCGCTGGTATCACTGGAATCCTGCGCCGGGCATTGTCGAAAGACCCCGAGCAGCGCTACCCTAACGCTCAGTCCATGGCGGCCGATATCCGCGCGGAGTTGATGTTCCAGGGCTCGGCGTACCATAAGTCGTACATCAACGCCCCAACGCCAGATCCAGCGGCGGCACCGCCAATCCCCGCCACCGCACCGCCAGCGCCCACACCGGCGCCAGTGGCCGCAGCTACGCCCGACGCGACAGCGATGGCACCCAGTGCAGAGCAAGCACAAGCCCCGCCGGATGATGCCACCGTAGCCGCCGTCATGCCACCGCTCCCGGTGCCGCCGGCATTCGCCCCGACCATGCTCGCAGATGCGCCTGCCGCGACCGCGCCAGCTGCGCCGCGCACAGCCACGACCGTTCAGTCGCCGCAGCCAGCATCAGCCACTGCCGCTGCACGCGCCCAAGCTCCCCCGCCGCCGGTAAGCAAGTCTATCGCGACGGTCGCCGCCACATGGATCGCGACAGTCGCTATCGTGGGGGTGATTGTGTGGGCGGTGATGTACGGCGTTAACACATCGAAAATCGCAAACAAGAAGGCAGTGGCGATTGGCCACTACAATGCAGGCACAATAGCTCTGGACGGCGGCGACGCCCAACACGCAGTCACAGAATACCAGGCGGCTATAAAAGCTGCTCCCGGAGGCGACAAGCTGGCCGACAGTGCGCGCCGAAATCTCGGACTCGCCTATATGGCGCTTGGCGATCAGGTGGTCGCCACCGACCCGAACGCTGCCGCCAACTACTACCAGCAGGCTCTGGCATCCGACGCCCGCAACGCGGCCGCCCACTATCGTCTCGCACAGGTGATCCAAGACCCGCAAACGCAGGCCAAGGAGTATGAGAAGGCGGTGATCAGCGATAAAACAGGGCGAATCGGTATGCAGGCACGCAAAGATGCCGCCGCGATCTACTTCAAGCTAGGCAACGCCGCGCTCGACAACCACGACGCTGACGCCGCACGATCAAGCTTCAACAAGGCCATCGAGCTCGCCCCCGCCGACCCAATCGCCCAGGAAGCCCGCCAGCGACTGACATCCGCTGGGTTGTAGCCCCGATGGCCGACCTAAGCGAAATGATCTCGCCTCTACCCTCGACCGTACCATACGTCCACGATCGGCCACGAAGAGCCTATCAGTTCGCGGTCCGGGTCTGCGGTATCCATCACGACAAGCCGCACCCCAATACCGTCATAGACCACGCCGTTTTCGTCGTGGAGCGTATAAAACACATCGAAGAATGATCCCTTGGGCCATGCTCCACCCGCCGCGATTTGGCGCATTAAGGCGACGTTGTACTTGTACTTTGGCACAAGTGCGGGGCCAAGGTTACCCATATCGCCCTCGTAGGTCTTGGCCGATGTCCAGAGCGCGCTCAGCACCGCAGGACGGGTAACAAGCGGCAGGTACTTCCCCTTTCCGTCGCGCTGCAGCCGCGCGCGCAACACCACGAGTGCGTCATCGAGGCTGCGAGTTCGCGTCGTCGGAGCCCCTCGAAGCCGCATCATCTCGGCGTATGAGTGCGCGCCGGTGACTTCGTCAGCTCCAGTGGCGCAGGGGACGAGGGCGAGCACGACGGTGAGGAGGATAACGAGATGGGAGGGTGTTGACTTCATAGGGAAGGAGTTCACCGGAGAGGTGTCCGTTCCCTTTTGTCGGTGCAATTTAGGATTGACCTCACCCCCTAACCCCCTCTCCTTGGAAAGGCGAGGGGGAACCAGAATGGGCAGGGACAAAATGCCCTCTCGGACTCCCCTCGCCTTTCCAAGGAGAGGGGCCGGGGGTGAGGTCATTTCCTACCGCAATTCGAGGTACGCAATTTCATCGGCGGTGAGTGTCACATCCAGCGCGGCAACATTCTGCGCGATCTCGTCGGGAGTTACTGGGGCGATCAGCGTGTGGATGTTGCCCGGCTGGCTAAGAACATATGCCAGCGCAACCTGCGGAACGCTGAGGCCCTTCTTCGCGCCAATCTCGCGGACACGGTCGAGGCGCGTGAAGTTATCGTCGCTGAAATAGCAGCGCTTCACAAGGCCACTGTTCCACTCGTCGGAGTCCTTGTTCTCGCGCGTTACGCGGCCCGACAGGAAGCCACCTGCGAGAGTGGACCACGTGAAGAGCACGAGATCTTTCTGCGCGGCGTACCACTCGCGAGCTTCGCGGCCCTGTGTGCCTGCGATGCTGACGCACTCCGACCACGGTTCCTCAACCATGTCGACGACGCTGAAGTTCGGATTGCTGATCGCAAACGGCACCAGGCCGTTCGCGGCGGCATACTCGTTGGCTTCCTTGATACGCGTATGTGTCCAGTTCGAGCCGCCGAACGCGCCGATGTTGCCCGCCTTCTGGTGCTTGTTGAGCACTTCGACGATGGGACCCACAGGAACGCTTGGGTCGTCGCGGTGAAGGATGTAGATGTCGATGTGCTCGACACCCAGCTTCTGTAGCGATCCCTCGACATCGGTGTCGATGTCCTTCGGCGTCACGCGTCGCCCGTCAGCGTTGTGGTGCGCGCCTTTCGTGAGAATGTTCACCTTGTCGTGATTGTTGCGAGCAGCGATCCATCCGCCGAGCACGCCTTCGTTGCCGTAGACCTGCGCGGTGTCGAATGTGTTGATGCCGTTTTCGAGGGCGGCGTCGAACAGCGGATACGCTGATTCGTTGCGCGCCATGGTGGTTCCCTGGATCAGCCGCGAGACGGGCTTGGTGCAGCCAGGAATGTTGCCGAATTTAGATTGAGACATAGTTTAAGTTACCTATAGTTGATATTTATTCTACCGAATTGGTGCTAGCGGAGCGACGACGCAATAAGCTGTGGTATAGCGTCACGCTTACTCGCATGGATATTTGAGGCCCCATTGCGCACGAGCTTTGTCCATCGTCCGCAGAATGGCGAGGGTTTCGTCAAGCGGCATGATGTCCGATTCGATCTTGCCAGCTTTCACCTGTTTGGCGACTTCGACGGCCTGGTAGTTGTAGCCGTTGCCTTCGTACGGCACCTCGCGCACTTCGTCCTTGCCGCCAGCCGTGATTGTCATCACCTTGGGGATCCAGAACGGCGCGCTCAGGCGGATTCGGCCATCGGTACCTGTGATCGTTGCTTCGTGCAGGCTGTTGGTACGTACCGCGCTCGACAGCAACGAGATCGCCCCACTGGCGTGGCCGAGCACGAGTCCGTTCTGCTCATCCACACCTGTTTCGCCAATCGTGGCGATACCGGTCACCTGATTCGGCTCACCGAGTATGAGCGACGAGAACGAGACTGTGTAGACGCCCACATCCAGCAAACCGCCGCCAGCAAGTGCGGGGCTAAATAGGCGACCTTCGGGGTTAACACCCGCGCGGAAGCCGAAATCGGCCTGCACCATGCGAACTTCGCCAATGGTGCCGTCCGCAATCACCTTCTTAAGCTCCGTGATCAGCGGGAAGAAGCGGCTCCACATAGCTTCCATGGCGAAGACGCCCTTGGCGCGCGATGCAGCGACCACTTCGGCGGCCTGCTTCTCGTTGACCGCGAAGGGCTTCTCGCTTAGCACAGGTTTCCCAGCATTGATGCACAACAGCGAGTGTTCGCGGTGGAACGTGTGCGGCGTGGCGACATAGATGGCGTCGATATCTGGATCGGCGACAAGCGCCTCATACGACCCGTACACCTTCGCGCTGCCACCATACTCTTTGGCAAACGCGTCGGCCTTATCGGTCGAGCGCGAACCAACCGCGACCAACTGGTGGTCTGGCAGCACCGATAAACCGGTAGCGAACTTATGGGCAATGTTGCCAGGGCCAAGTATGCCCCAGCGGAATTTGTGATCGGACAATGTGCGATCCTCCTCAAAACCTTCGGACGAAACACATCAGTGTCTCGCCTCTCGGCAAAGATTAAGCGGCAGGTCGGAATTGACCTGCCGCTTAAGGAGACTATTTTTATTTTTTTGTTGAACGGGCTGCCAGGAGTGTCACTCCGACGTATCCGCGTATTCTTTATAGTGCGGTCCGCCTACTAACAGGCCGATCATTGCTTGAGCTCACTAAACGCTGTGGGCCAGAATAATGGCTTCGGCGATTTCGCGCATGCTCTTGCGAGTGTTCATGCTTTGAACCTGAATGCGGCGGAACGCTTCCTGTTCCTTGAGGCCGTACTGGTCCATGAGGATGCCCTTGGCGCGATCAACTGATTTTCGAGTTTCCAGCTTGTTCTCAAGATCGGTGACTTCGTTCTCAAGGTCCATGAACTCTTCATACCGCGAGATGGCGATCTCGATGGCGGGAAGGAGGTCGGCTTCCTTGAACGGTTTGACGAGGTAAGCGAATACTCCGGCGTCCTTGGCCCGATCAACGAGGTCCTTCTGCGAGTAGGCGGTCAGGAGCAGAACAGGAGCAATTCCCTCGGTGGTGATCACCTTGGCGGCGTCGATTCCATCGAGCTCCGGCATCTTGATGTCGAGGATGAGAATATCGGGCTTAAGTTGGCGAGCAAGCTCGACCGCCTTGGCGCCGTCACCAGCTTCTCCGACGACCGTATGGCCCATATTTTCGAGGGTCTTCTTAAGGTCCAATCGGATGATTGGCTCGTCGTCTGCGATGATGATCTTTAACGAATCCATATTGTATGGGTACACCCTTCTGCGATCGGCGGGACAGCGAGCTCACTTGACCGCTCGTACTGAGTTCCCTACCGTATGTGCGGCTTGCGCCTCAGCGTGGAATCTGCTATAATAAGCAGTATTCCAACAGATTTCCAGAAACGCGACAACGACCGCAAACGGGCCGAAATGCCTCTCTGTTGTCCACCATTATAACATATTTTCTCGCGCGACCGGCCCGCCGTACGCTTGCCCGCCAAAAAAGCAGCGAACGGCATTCGATTGCATCCACCTTCGATAACGGGCGGTTCATTCATCCGCGCGTGGAGTAGTTCCTCTTTGAAGCATATCGTCAGCCTCAGCCTTGGCTCTTCGCGACGTGATAAATCGGTCGTAGAATCCCTTCTCGGCGAAGAGTTCAAAATCGAGCGCATCGGCGTCAACGGCGACATGGCCGCCTACACCAAAAAGCTCATCGAACTCGATGGTCACGTAGATGTTTTCGGTTTGGGCGGCACCGATCTTTACGTCTACGCTGGCTCCAAGCGCTACACTTTCAAAGACATCGGCCGCATGGTCGAACCCGTTCGCCGAACGCCCCTCGTCGACGGCAGCGGGCTTAAGAACACTTTGGAGCGGGAAACAGTCGCGTTCCTTCAAGATTCCGGCACCATCGACTTCAAAGCGCAGAAGACCCTAATCGTCAGTGCCGTGGACCGCTTCGGTATGGCCGAGGCTATCGCCAAAGCTGGCGGCGAGGTCGTATACGGCGACCTGATCTTCGGAATCGGCATCGATGTGCCCATCAAGTCCTTCAAGGCGCTGGAGAACTTTGCCAACATAGTCCTGCCCATTATCGTAAACCTTCCTTTCAAATGGTTCTATCCCACGGGCGATAAGCAGAACACCATCGAGCCCAAGTGGGGCCGTCACTACGCCTGGGCGGACATAATCGCTGGCGACTTCCTGCTCATCCGCAGGCATATGCCCGACGACTTAACTGGCAAGACCATCCTGACCAACACAACCACCGCGGATGACAAAGAAGAGCTTCGCAAGCGCGGTGTCAAAATGCTCATTACCACAACACCCGAGTTCGAGGGGCGCACATTCGGCACCAACGTCATGGAAGCGGTGCTCGTGGCGTTATCAGGCAAAAAGCCAGCCGAATTGACTGCCGAGGACTACCTCGAAAAGCTTCGTTCACTCGGGTGGAAGCCCAAAATACAGTATCTGCAAGAGCCAGGTGAGTAACAGCTCACCACTACCAGTGCGACTCGCCCTGGCGATCCTGCCCGCCGCCGCTGTTGACGGCGAGGCGCTATGAAAGACCTTAACGTGCAAAAGTTTGCGTTCATAATCCACCCTCTCGACCCTAAGCGCGATATGGCGCGTCACCCCAAGTACCGCGTTGCCAAATACCTGCCTGAGTCGGCGGTGGAATGGTTCATGAAGCGCAAGGAGCCGATGGTCGCGTCGCACATAACCGGCGTCCGCACGCCATCGGGCGTCGAAGCCGAGGGCTGGTTTGTGGCATGTCCGCTCTCGCCGCGCCAGTTTATGACACTGCCAACCGATTTCATCTATGAGCGTCTCATCCAGTGTGGACGAATCGCGGAGGGCCTCGGCGCTGGCATCATTGGCCTTGGCGCGTTTACATCCGTAGTCGGTGACGGTGGAGTCACGGTCGCCAAGAACCTCAATATCGCGGTCACCACCGGCAACTCCTACACCGTAGCGACAGCCATCGAAGCCACCCGCGACGGAGCCATGCGCATGGGCATCGATATGGCCAACGCCACAGTCGCAGTCGTCGGCGGAACTGGCTCTATTGGCCGAACCAGCGCTGAGATACTCGGTGCCGACGCCGCCCATGTTGTCCTGATTGGCCGCGACCTCGACCGGCTCGACGAGGCCAGGGAATCCATGCCTGCCGGTATCCGCGAACGGACCAGCGTGACCACCAATATCGCTGACGGCCTCCGCGACGCTGACATCGTCGTCACTGTCACATCGGCGGTCGACGTTGTCGTGCAGCCTGAGCACCTCAAGATCGGTTGCGTCGTTTGCGACGTAGCCCGGCCGCGCGACGTATCCATCCGCGTGTCGAAAGAGCGCGACGATGTGCTCGTTATCGAAGGCGGTGTGGTTGCCGTTCCCGGCGACGATCTTGACTTCGGTATCGGCTTCGGCTTCCCGCCCAAAATGGCCTACGCGTGCATGTCGGAAACGATGATGCTCGCGCTTGAGGGCCGCTACGAATCATTCACGCTCGGCAAGACGGTCAGCGTCGCGCAGGTCGACCAGACCACTGAACTTGCCAAAAAGCACGGCTTCCGCCTCGCAGGTTACCGCTCATTCGAGAAGGCGGTCACAGAGGATCAGATCTCGCGTATTCGCCAGAACGCTGACAGACGCAGGAGCACATCGACACCACCGCTCGCCGGAGTCCGTTAGTGACGGTGCGTCACCCGTTTTCTCGGTGCAGGCGGCTTCCTGTTCCACGGTTCTAACCCATGAAATTTGCAGTTCTTGTCGGTCCCTCCGATACACTCGGTTACGTCTACGCCCAAGGCCGCATGGCCGAACTGGACAAAATCTCGCGCCTTTCGCCCATTCAGATTGAGCCTGAGAAGTTTGCCGCCCACGAAGCGCTGCTCTCTGAGGTTCAAGTCATCTTCACGACCTGGGGCTTTCCGTCCATCACGGCCAAACAACTTGACAGGTTGCCCAAGCTGGAGGCGGTCTTCTACGCCGCAGGCTCCGTCCAGAGCTTTGCGCGCCCTCTCGTTGAGCGCGGCATCAAGGTTGTCAGCGCATGGCGCGGTAACGGCGTCCCTGTCGCCGAGTTCACCCTAGCGCAGATCCTCTTGGCGTGCAAGGGCTACAACCATAACGTCCGCGACTTCAAGAGCGGCGCACCGCACCACAGCGCTTCCCGCGGCCCCGGTGTATATGGCGAAACGGTTGCGCTTCTCGGTTTTGGTGCCATCGGCCAAGTCCTCCGAGACCTCCTGCGCGGGTTCAACCTGAAGTTCGTCGTGTTCGATCCCTTTCTGTCCGAAGAAGCGGCCGCCGAGGCCGATGTTCGCAAGGTGACGCTGGAAGAAGCGTTCGCGACGGGCTATGTGGTCTCGAACCACCTCGCAAACAAACCCGAAACGGTGGGCATGATCAACGAAGCCCTGCTAGCGCGCATGCGTCCGGGCGCGACGTTTATCAACACTGGCCGAGGAGCGACAGTCGTCGAAGGCGACCTCGCCACGGTCATGGCAAAGCGCCGCGACCTCACCGCGCTTCTCGACGTCACCGACCCCGAGCCAGTATCGCCTCAAAGCCCGCTGATGCAACTCCCCAACATCGTGATTACCACCCACATCGCAGGCTCGATCAACGACGAAGTCGTGCGGCTTGCGGACTACTGCATCGAAGACTACAAGCGCTTCGTCGCAGGCGTCCCAATGGTGAACGAAGTGACGCTGGAGATGCTCGCCACAATGGCGTGAGGCTATTGTGGGTCACCAGCGAACCAATTCAGCCGGACACTCCGTCACTCTCTCAAATAACCGCATTACGCACAGCATCCACCAATGCCTCAGACCGCCAAGCATTCACGTAAACGCAACGTTCCCATAACCGGCAACGAACCAGCGAGCCTTGAGGCGCTGGAGCAGGTGGCGTTTGGCGTCTTCGCGCGTAACAGTATCCTACGCGGACTAAGCCACATGTACCTCGAACGGCTCACGTCCGCTGGCCGGTGGTTGATCTATCCCACGTTCCTGTTCGGGCTCGTCGGAAGCTTCACGCTGGAGCACCAGGTACACGTCGCGTGCCTTTTCACGCTCGCGTTGTGGTTCATCGCGCTGCTGTGGAAAGTGTTCTCTACACCACGTGTCACGCTCGACGCTCACTACCCCGAGCGGGTTGGCGCTGGCGGCGTGATGACGGTTGACGTCACCATCACGAACCGCCGTGTCGCATCCGCGTACGATGTCCGCGTCATTCCGCACCGCTGGCCCTCTGCCCTGGAAGTAGTCGATGGCGGCAGTCCCACTATTCCGGTGCTCGCGAAAGGCAAACCAACAACTACACGCCTGACGGTGGAGTGCCACCAAAGGGGCGTCTACCATCTCGCAGGCTTCCGCCCGTCCACCGATTTCCCGTTCGGCGTATTCAACGCCGCCTGTGTTGTTCCCGCCCCTCACCCGCTGCTCGTGTACCCCGAGTTTACGCCATTGACCCGCATGGACATCCAAACCGGCACAAAGTATCAACCCGGCGGTGTCGCGCTGGCGTCAAAGCTGGGCGAATCGTTCGAGTTCATCGGCAACCGCGAGTACCGCGAGGGCGATAATATCCGCGACCTCGACTGGAATGCCACCGCGCGACTTGGCCGCCCCATCGTCCGCGAGTACCGGCAGGAGTACTTCCACCGGGTCGCTGTCGTACTCGATACGCATGTCCCTAAGCGCGAACAGGCCGTCCAGAGCGACGCTTTCGAGCGGGCCGTATCGCTCACCGCCGCCATCGGCGACTACATGGCTCGGCAGGAGTATCTGGTTGATATCTTCGCCGCTGGGCCTGACCTCTACCACCTGACTGCGGGCCGAAGCCTCGCGTACCTTGACCAGATACTCGACATTCTGGCGTGCATTGATGAGAGCCCGGTAGAGCCGTTCGAAACCCTCGAGCCCGCCATTCTCGAATACCTGGCGCAGATCACCACGGTCATCTGCGTGTTCCTGGACTGGAACCCAAGCCGCCAAGAGTTCGCTCGGCGAATGGCTGCAAACGGCGCGGCGGTCAAGGTCGTGATCGCTCGCGACCTACCGCTTACCATGGACCCGCACGCCGATGGCTCGCTCGGCTATGTCCCTGTGATCGACGCGGAAGCATTTGCAGCGGGGGTGCGAACGCTATGACGACGCAGTCCACCGAGACGCCGTACCGTCTGCCTCCCATGATGGTGGCCGCATGTCTCATCTCGCTCGCCGCGTTTTACCTCTCCTCCGGCGGGTCGGTGCTGCTGCCGTTCTTCGCCCTCTCGCTCATCATTAGTCAGTTCACCCGCGTGCGCGTCGATAGCATGTCGGCGGCAGGCATCTTCCTACGTATCGCCGGGATTGCCATTGTCGCCATAGCAAGTAATGGCCGCGAAACCAAGTTGGTCGACGCCTTCGTGTTCGCACCTGCGCTAGATTTTGTTACCCACGCCTTCGCCGCCGAAATGGCTGTCGAGCCGTGGCTGGCGTGGCGTCTCGGACCCGGCCACTCGCGCATGTTCGTGTTCCTATCGACCATGGTGTTCTTCGGTGGATGCGCCACCAACTTCCCGGTCCCAATGATCGCCATAGCGCCGGTGTATTTCCTGTGCCTGACGCTGGGCATGCGCCAATACACCTCACAGGCTCGCGGGATAGGCTCTATCGGGCGACTCCTCGCGGGAACTTTAGGCATCGGACTGATGCTGGCGATAGGCTCCACCGCGCAGTACGAGTTTCGCATCCACAAGGACGAGATCACGAACTTTGGACTTGAGCGGTTCGGCCCAATGGCGCGCGGTCGTGATCATTCGACATCCGGTATCGAGAAGAACCCACATCTGACCAGCACGTTCGATATCGCGGGCTCCTCAACCCGACTCTTACGCATCGACGGCGAAATCGACGATCCGCATCTACACGGCATGTCGTACGACAACTACGCGCAGGGCCGCTGGCGCCCGGATCTGGAGAACCGGCGCTACGTCCCGGTCTCAGCAGCCGAAATCAACGCAAATGCCGCCGGGCGGCGGGTGAATGTCCTCCGCTATGCTGGGGACGACGGCATGGTGTCCGCCCCGTTGGCGTCCGCTGGCATCCGCTTACCGGAGTCGGCGACCGGAGGCGCTGCCGGAGCGTACCCTGTGATCGATATGGACCGCGCGGCGCTTCGGGCGGGCGACGAGCTATTCCAATATGCCATCATCCCCAGCGGCCACGAAACGCATCAGGGCCCCATGGCCGCGCCACTCGCCGCAAGTGATCGCGCGCGCTACCTTCAGACGCCGCACGACATTGCCCCGGCGCTTCGAACGCTCACCGCTCAGGTAGCGCCGCGCACGATCAGCCCCAAGGAGCGCGCCGCAGCGATTGTGGCGTTTCTAGGACGCAACAACCAGTACGCCACCAAGGCTCATATTGGCGTCGGTGACCCTGTTTCGACATTTGTTCTTCTCCACAGGTCCGCCCACTGCGAGTACTTCGGCTCGGCTGCCGCCATTATGCTGCGAATTGCCGATGTGCCGTCGCGGTATGTCATCGGCTACTACGCCCACGAGCGAAACTCGGCTGGCGAACTGGTTGTCCGCGGCCAGGATGCGCACGCTTGGTGCGAAGCATGGATCGACGGCACCGGATGGGTCACTGTGGACGCCACCCCGGCAGGCGGACGGCCGGACCAGACAGCTCAGGACTCCCCCCTGTGGCATATTCGCGACCTGTGGCAAGACCTCGTCGCTTGGTTCCAGATGAGGGCTGCGAACGACGGAACCATGGGGCGAACCATCGCCATCATCGCCCTGCTCTTGCTCGCGGGAGGCTACGCGGCTTACCAGTACGTGTTAGCCCGTCGACGACGCAATGCTGCCCTGGTCTACGCTGCCGCTGACAAACAGTTCACCGAGTTCGCTGCCCGCTTTAGCCGCCTGCTAGACCGTCGCGGCGCGCCCGTACCACCCGCTATACCGTGGGGCGATCATATTGCGACTCTCAGCGAGAACGGTTCCGTCGATACCGCTGCCGCAAGCCGCTTCGTCGAAGCGTACACCGCTGCACGATTTGGAGACGATCCCCCTAGTGCAGAAACAGCAAATCGCCTCCGCGACCTTCTGGCGGAACTAGAACGGCCCGTAAGCAAGGCAAAATCAAAATCAGACAACGGACGATAGGCCGATCTTATGGCCCAAACTACTCTCAGGACAATACAAATGAACGATTTTACGACAACGGTTTCGAAGATTGAAACAAACCTTGGCGCGGTCATCAAAGGCAAGCCCGAGAGTATTCGCCTGGTGATGATATCACTCCTCGCGGGGGGGCATGCCCTGCTTGAGGATGTCCCGGGCACCGGCAAGACGACCCTCGCGAAAGCGTTGGCCCAGTCGATCAGCGGCATCTTTCGCCGAATCCAGTTTACGCCTGACCTCCTGCCCGCCGACATCATCGGCAGCAACATTTACAACCCGCAGGACGGCTCGCTCGAATTCCGGCCCGGTCCCCTATTCGCCAATATCGTGCTCGCCGATGAGATCAACCGCAGCTCGCCCCGCACCCAGTCCGCGCTCCTCGAAGTGATGAGTGAAAACCAGGTGACTGTCGCGGGAAGCAAACGCGAGCTACCGCAACCGTTCTTCGTGATCGCAACGCAGAACCCCACCGATTACCATGGCACGTATCCGCTCCCGGAAGCGCAGCTCGACCGGTTTGCGGTTCGTGTCGCGCTTGGGTACCCGGCAATGGACGACGAACTCGACATCCTGAATAGCCAGCGCGAACACCACCCGCTCGAATCGCTTGTTGCGGTCGCAACAGGCGACGATGTCCTCGAAATGCAGCGCACAGTCCGCCGGGTCCGTGTCGAGCAAACTGTCGCACAGTACCTCCTGCGCCTTATCCAGGCAACACGCACCGACCAGCGTCTTCGCCTCGGCATCTCGCCGCGCGGCTCGCTCGCGTTGTACCGCGCCGCCCAGGCCCGCGCCGCAATCGACGGCCGCGAGTTTGTCACCCCCGAAGACATCCGCGCCCTCGCTGGGCCCGTCCTTGGACACCGCATCATGCTGGAAACGAAGGCCAAATACAGCGGCGCATCGGGCGAGGAGATCGTCGGCGAGCTCCTCGCGACGGTGCCGGTGCCCAGGTAGCGGTGAGGGGAAGCGATGGGGGATGGGTGGGGAAAGAGTTTCTAGGACGGCTCGAGCCGCCGGGGCTTTTCTTGTGTAAGGGTGGCGATGGGTTGGGACGTGCTGGTCGTCGCGTTGTGTTAAGCATGGAGGGTAGGGATTTTGCGCGTTGCAAAGCGCAACGTGATTCTCTTTTTTTGCGCAACGAAATTTTCGTGAGCTTAACAGTCGTGAAAAACGCCGAAATCATTCGATTAGCGGTGCTGCAAAACAGTGCCAAATGGTGATTTTGCCAACAGTTTTGCGCTGTTTTGCGCTGGCTCGTTGTTAGTCGTCTCACAATAATTACCTCACCCCCGGCCCCTCTCCGTGGAAAGGAGAGGGGAGTCGGATGGACAGGTGCGTTGCAGCGTTGAGTTGACTGGTAAGGCATTTCCCGGTTTCAATTTTCAAGGTACAAGTAAGCTTATATAGAACGTATGTTCTATATTTAGAATACCACATGTATATCACATTGTCAACAATATTTATCTAGCCATCTCAATCTGCAAGCATTTTTTATCGAGTTGCGCCACGCCTAGATTGGGATGGAGGGACCGTAAAAGAGCCGTTGGGCAAGGGGCCGATTTCGTTGCCGTCGCACGGGAAGCCGATTTTGGGCTGGCCCACGCGGTGGCTTATCGCCATTTCGCCGATTTGCCACATGGTCCATTGACGTTGCTTATGATACGTGTAGTATGCGGCTGCTTCGGTAGGAGATTTGAAGAGAGGCGGCAGCGCCAGCCATTTCACGGGCGGCAGAGTGAACCGGCGGACGGGGTCCTGCGTGATTGCGATCAGCGATTTCGGCGTCCCGTAGATGCCGATGGCGTAGCGCGGGGCGTTGCCCTGATGCGTCTTGCTCCACGATGCCCGAGCTCTTTCCATCCCAAGCTCAAGGTTGTCGAAATAAGGCAGGATGAAGCCGGAGATATCATCGGCGGGCGGATCATAGTCCACCGCGAAGAAGATCGCCGACCCGCCTGGCTGCCCCACCTTCTGCGCCGCATTCCATGCGAATTCGCCATCACGCGCTCCGAGCGCTGCGCTAAACGACTTCCGGGTGCGTGCGCCGTTCTGAAACACAACCCAGATACGCATACCGGCGCGCGTTATCGCTACCGCCTCTGAGCGTGTCAAGCACTTGCGCGGGTTGGTCGAGCTGTAGTAGCGTCCCACATACCTGACATTCTTCGCGAGCACTGTCAAGTCGGCTCCGCGCACATCCTCGCTACAATCGATACCGCGCCGCGCGACCGGTAACCGATTGAGCATGTCCGATGTCACTGCCCCCGCCACCGGGCCCATCACCCGCTTCACCTCGGGTGGCGCCTCGCCAAGTAGCGCGAAGTGCCGCAGACGCAAAATTGCGGCGACGACTACCACGAGGACGATGATGGCGATGATGAGCGGGATACGGTATCGTGGAGGCATAGGGTTTGGTTACGGGGTGGCGAGGGCGAAATACTGCTGTACGACACATTAGGCGGCGATTCGAAAAGGCAGTTCTGAGTGCGAGCCCGGTCCGGCGCGTTAACCGGGACTGAACTCCCGGTCTGACGCGGAACACCCGCAAGCGGGCTAAAGAGTGCGTGTCGCGACGCCAGTGGGATTGTGGTTACCATCGATGGCCATCGAAGGATATGAAGCTATTAGCGGCTGTAATATTTGCCATATTGGCGAAAAGCATCGCGGCTCCATGTACCTTAGCCATTGTAGTTGATTATGGGCATGTCGTGTTGCGATCAGAACATCGCGCGTGTCCTTCCTTAGCTCCAGCCGCCTTCAGGATGGCGACTATTCTTGGTTTTTCGTTTGCCGTGATGAGAGCAGTTGTTCCATCGTCAGTGGTTCCAGCATTAACGTTTGCCCCTTTGGAGATTAGGTATTTAGCGGCGTCAGTGTCACCTAAATGACACGCCACCATCAGTGGGGTGACGTTGTTGGGCACAACCGCGTTAACATCGGCACCCTTTGATACGAGATACCTTATGCATTCGGTATTGCCAGCGTACGCGGCAGCTAACAGCGCTGTGCCACCATTTTCATCTGTGGCATTCACATCCGCTCCCCTATCCCGTAAAGCCTGTACCTGTACCACGGATACTCTAGCTGTCGGCCTGGACAACAGCGCGAGCCGTTCGGCATTTGCCTGGTGGTGCGTCCATAAGCTCACCAAGAATGGGATACCAAGGACGCCACCGATTGCCAATACTGATAAAAAAGCACGTCGCCGTTTTCTAGGTTGCTTGGTAGTGTTTTGCAACATGATAGCCCTACTCGCTACCTGACGGTTGATCTTTATCACCGGTGAGATCTTTAGGTGGCGTTAGCTTGGTCAACCAGTACGTTTCGGTGCGCAGCGCGCTTCTGTCGTGGACGAGGAAGAAAACGTACACGACCAGGAAAAACACCAAAGTGATCGTCGACAGCACGAGCATTGCTATTACGACCCAGGCGGCGTAGTTCGCAAAGCATGCGAGAACGAACGCCAGCAGCAGTTCGCCGAGCACAATAACGATAGGCTGTAAGGCTTGGGATTGGGTGCCCGTTAACTCCGCATTGTCCGAAGCCTTGCCATATAAGTCAGACAGTTTCATTGGTCAATGTCCCCTTCGCTTAGCCGCCGATCACCGCCGCCCACGCCATCGTCTGGATTTCGCTCAAAAGGGCGGCGAGCGCGTCGTAAGAAACACCTCACCTGGCCACCGGACTGGCCCAAGCCCGTACGTAGGAATGTCCCCTCTCCTTGGCTTGTCTTGTATCACATATGAGCTGAACTGAACGCAATATGCCCACGAGAGCCTGGCGACTGAAGGCGCGGCTGGGAAAAGCTGAGCGGCGGCCTTCGCCGACTCGGATATGAGCCGCAAAGCGGCTTATTGAGCGGAAGACCGGGGCGATCGTGTTTTGCAAGTACTCTTGCATGTTTCTTAGCGACAGTCAGGTTCACCGGGATCATGTTACGTTGCGTCATCCTACACCCGCCTCTCCGGCTCATGGCCGGTTCCGATCGACCGACTCAAAGTGGCGTGTTCTATTTACGGCGTCGTCGGCTTACGCTACTGAGATTTCCGGCGGCCCTCCATAAGATACCATCCAATGTATGGCAGCCAAGCAGTTACGAGGATGACTACTATCTCTGAGAGTGCGGACCAAATGCTCAAATATGGGACACCAGTTCCGATCTCGCCCGACGCGCTCATTCGACTAATATCGATGACAAGCCGAACGCCTCGCACTAGAGTGACGACCAATACGAGGCTTTGGGCCGAACCCCATATCAACGACAAAATGCGAAACGCGGAAAGGTAGTCGTTTCGCCGGATCGGCCCACCGCAGCGTGGACAGTCTAGCGCCTTAGAACTAATTGATTCGTTACATTCTGGGCAGGCGATTAGCATTTTGGTGTTTGCAACATTCTCTGTCAATATTGCGCTGTGCTTCAACTTCGGCCCCGCCAGCCCTTAAGATCGCAGCAATATTGATAAGCGTTATGACTACGTTGGAGAAATAAGAGGCGAAATCCTGCACTATCACATAATATCGGAGGTAAATCACAATCACGTGCTCGGCTCTCCGTTTCATATCTGCAAAGACCGACGTACAGCCCTATGAAGGTGCGCGTGGGGGGTGCGGGCCGTCAAGCTAGAATACGACGAAAGCAAGAAGAAACGCCCACTGCTTATTGGTTACCAACAAGAAGTGAGCGCTATGCTATCTTCAATCGACGATATCAGGCGATGGGCGCGTCCGTAGCGACGCGCCGCCGTACAGCCCCAGCCCTACGCCAGGTCCGTCGCGCCCATCAGGTAGCGGTCGATCTCTCGGGCGGCGCCTCGGCCTTCCTTGATCGCCCATACGACGAGGCTTTGGCCTCGGCGGGAGTCGCCAGCGGCGAATATGCCGTCTACGCTGGTGGTGTATTTACCGTCAGCGGCTTTGGCGTTGCTGCGCGGGTCGCGTTCCACACCGAGCTGCTCCAGGAGCGGCTGCTCAGGGCCGAGGAAGCCCATCGCAAGCAGGACTAGTTGCGTATCGACGATCTTCGAGGAGCCGGGTACATCCTTGGGGGTGAATCGGCCTTGCTCGTCCTTAGCCCACTCGATCTGGCACGTTTCGACACCCTTGAGGTTGCCGTTCTCGTCGCCGATAAAGCGCTTGGCGGTGGTGAGGTACACGCGGGGATCGTCGCCGTAGACGGCTAACGCTTCTTCCTGACCGTAGTCCATGCGGTAGATCTTGGGCCACTGCGGCCACGGGTTATCCGGGGTGCGCTCTTTCGGCGGCTTAGGCAGGATCTCGAGCTGGACGAGGCTGGTGCAGCCGTGGCGCAGCGATGTGCCGACACAGTCGGTGCCGGTGTCGCCGCCGCCGATGACCACCACATCCTTGCCCTTCGCGGAGATGTAGTTGCCGTCGCCTAGCTGGCTGTCGAGAAGGCTCTTCGTGTTCGCCGCGAGGAACTCCATCGCGAAGTGAACGCCCTTGAGCTCGCGGCCCTCAATCGGAAGGTCGCGCGGCTTGGTGGCTCCGGTGGCGACGAGAATAGCGTCGAAATCGGCCTTCAGCTTGTCGGCGGAGATGTCCTTGCCGACTTCGGTGCTGGTGACAAACTCCACACCTTCCTTGGTCAGAAGGTCGACACGACGCTGAACATATTGCTTGTCGAGCTTCATGTTCGGGATGCCGTACATCAGCAGTCCGCCAATTCGGTCAGCTCGCTCGTAGACGGTCACCCAGTGGCCAGCGCGGTTAAGCTGCGCGGCGGCGGAGAGGCCTGCGGGACCGGATCCGATCACGGCGACCTTCTTACCGGTGCGCACAGGCGGCGGAGCGGGAGTGATCCAGCCTTCGTCCCAACCCTTGTCGGCGATCGCGCCTTCGATGTTCTTGATTGTGACCGGCGGATTGTTAATGCCGAGAACGCACGCGCCTTCGCACGGCGCGGGGCAGACTCGCCCGGTGAATTCGGGGAAGTTGTTCGTCTTGTGCAGGCGGTCGAGGGCGTCGTGCCACAGGCCGCGGAAGACGAGGTCGTTCCATTCCGGGATCAGGTTATTGATCGGGCAGCCGGAAGCGGCACCCGCGATCAGGTTACCGGTGTGACAGAACGGAATCCCACAGTCCATACAGCGAGCGCCCTGCTGACGCAGTTTTGCCTCGTCCATATGCTCATGGAGTTCGTGCCAGTCGCGAATGCGCTCGGTCGCGGAGCGGTCGAGCGGTAGTTCGCGGAGATATTCAAGAAAGCCAGTGGGTTTCCCCATTCAATGTCCTCGCATCATCTTCGGAGCGCTTCACGCAATGACGTGCCTAACGTTGCGCTTCCGGGGTTCCGGCGCCCGTGAGTGTGTGATCGGGGCGTCGTTCTTCGACAGGGACGCGGCCAGGTCCCGAAGGACCTGCCGCGCCGGTTCTTCTACTTGCCGCCTACTCGGGACGCGTCGTGCGAGTTCTCCTCGAACGCGGCCAGCAGCGCTTCGTCGCCGCTCAGGCCCGACGCCAGCACGCGGTCGATGGCTTCGAGCATGCGTTTATAGTCGCGCGGCATCACCTTGACGAACTTGAGCAGCAGGCTGTCCCAGTTTTCGAGGACATACTTGCCCTTGCCGCTGCCAGTCTCGGCGACGTGCTTCTCGACCATCAGGCGAAGGTCGCGAATCTCTTCCGGATCGCTCGGCGCGGTCAGGTCGACCATCTCGCGGTTGCAGCGGACGGGGAACGTGCCGTCGTCGTCGAGGACGTACGCGATACCGCCCGACATGCCCGCAGCGAAGTTGCGGCCGGTTTTACCCAGCACCACTACTCGCCCACCGGTCATATACTCGCAACCATGGTCGCCAACGGCTTCAACGACGGCGTTCACGCCGCTGTTGCGCACCGCGAACCGCTCGCCAGCCATGCCGGAGAGGTATGCCTCGCCCTGCGTGGCGCCGTACAGCGCAACGTTGCCGACGATGATATTGTCTTCGGGCACGAACGTCGAACCCTTCGGCGGGTAGACAATCACCTTGCCGCCAGAGAGGCCCTTGCCGACATAGTCGTTGGCGTCGCCTTCGATTCGCATCGTCATGCCGTGCGGCGCGAACGCTGCGAAGCTCTGGCCAGCTGAACCGTGGAACGTCAGGTCGATGGTGCCATCGGGCAAGCCTTCAGCGCCGTACTTCTTGCTGATCTCGCTGCCGACAATGGTGCCGACGACACGGTTGACGTTCACGATCTTCAGCTCCGCCTTCACCTTTTCGCCGCTTTCGATGGCTGGCTTGCAGATATCGAGCAGTTTGGTGATGTCGAGCGATGCATCGAGACCGTGATCTTGCTTTTCAGTGCAGTAGCTGCCCACATCGTCGCCCACTTCCGGGTGGTAGAGGATGTTGCTGAAGTCGAGGCCCTTGGCTTTCCAGTGGTCGACAGCTTCCTTCACTTCCAGACGGTCGACACGGCCAACCATCTCGGTGAGAGTTCGGAAGCCGAGTTCAGCCATGATTTCGCGCACTTCCTGGGCGATGAACTTCATGAAGTTCACGGTGTGTGCCGGATCACCGGTGAAGTTGGCGCGAAGGCGCGGATCTTGTGTGGCGACACCTACCGGGCACGTATTCAGATGGCAGACGCGCATCATAATACAGCCGAGCGTGACCAGGGGCGCTGTCGCGAAGCCGAACTCTTCGGCACCGAGGAGCGCTGCGATGACCACGTCGCGGCCGGTCTTGAGCTGGCCGTCGGTCTCCACGGTGATGCGGCTGCGCAGGTTATTGAGCAGCAGCGTCTGGTGGGTCTCGGCCAGGCCAAGCTCCCACGGGATACCCGCGTGTTTGATCGATGTCTGCGGCGAAGCGCCCGTACCACCGTCGTAGCCTGAGATCAGGACGACATCGGCGTGCGCCTTCGAGACACCGGCGGCGATTGTGCCGACACCGACTTCGGCGACCAGCTTGACGCTGATTCGAGCGTCGCGGTTCGCGTTCTTCAGGTCGTGGATCAGTTCCGCGAGGTCTTCAATCGAGTAGATGTCATGGTGCGGCGGCGGCGAAATCAAGCCGACACCAGGTGTGGCGTGGCGAGTCTTCGCCACCCAGGGATACACCTTGGAGCCGGGAAGCTGTCCGCCCTCACCGGGCTTTGCGCCCTGCGCCATCTTGATCTGGATCTCTTTGGCGTTCACAAGATAGTGGCTGGTGACGCCAAATCGACCGGATGCGACCTGCTTGATCGCGGAGTTGCGCGAGTCGCCGTTGGCGTCAGGCGTGAACCGATCCGGGTCCTCGCCGCCTTCGCCGGTATTGCTCTTGCCGCCGATGCGGTTCATGGCAATGGCCAGCGCCTCGTGGGCTTCCTTGCTGATCGAGCCGTAAGACATCGCGCCCGTCTTAAAGCGTTGCAGAATGCTCTCGATTGACTGCACTTCGTCGATAGGAATCGGCTGGCGGTCGGTCTTGAACTTGAGCATGCCGCGCAATGTGGCGTGCTTCTCGTCCTGCTCATTCACAAGCGACGAATACTCCTTGAACACCCCGAAGTCGGCGGTGCGAACGGCTCGCTGGAGCTTGTGAATGGTCATCGGCGAGAATAGGTGGTATTCGCCATCCGAGCGCCACTGGTAGTTGCCGCCTGCGTCAAGCACAGCGTCAACGGGTCGCTCCGGGAATGCGTGAGCGTGGCGGATCAGCACTTCTTGCGCGATCACATCGAGGCCAACACCTTCGACGCGCGACGCGGTCCAAGTGAAGTACTTCTCGATTACCGACTGCTTGAGGCCAATCGCTTCGAAGATCTGCGCTCCACAGTAGGAGTGGATAGTCGAGATGCCCATCTTCGACGTCACCTTGACGACGCCCTTGACCGCAGCTTTGGCGAAGTTGTAGCACGCCTTCTTGTGGTCGACACCCACCAGGATGCCCTGGCGGATCATGTCGTCCAGCGTTTGGAACGCGAGGTACGGGTTGATAGCGCCCACACCGTATCCGATAAGCACCGAGAAGTGATGCACTTCGCGCGGCTCGCCGGATTCTAGCACGATTCCGACGCGAGTTCGGGTGCCCTTACGGATCAGGTGATGGTGAAGACCGGCGACAGCAAGGAGCGCCGGGATAGGCGCGTGGTCTTTGTCAATACCTCGGTCGGACAGGATGATAATGTTCGTCCCGTCTTCCATGGCCTCGTCTGCCTGGACAAAGACGGAGTCGAGGGCGGCTTCAAGCCCCTTTTCTCCCAACTGCGGGTCGAACAAGATGGAAATGGTGGTCGATTTGAAGCCCGGCGTCGTGATGTGTCGAAGCTTTGCCAGCTCCTCGTTTGTGAGGATAGGCGTCTGCAGTTTGATCACATGCGCGCTTTCGGGCTTGGGATCGATCAGGTTTCCTTCGGCGCCAATAGTGACACCGGTGGACGTGATAATCTCTTCGCGGATACAGTCAATCGGCGGGTTGGTAACCTGTGCGAACAGCTGCTTGAAGTAGCTGTACAGGTTCTGTGGCTTGTCCGACAACACCGCGAGCGGGGAGTCGTTGCCCATGGACCCGGTCGCTTCGATACCGCTCGCCGCCATAGGCGTCATGAGCTTGCGAAGGTCTTCGAATGTGTACCCGAACGCCTGCTGGCGCTGAATGATGGTGTCGTGCGGCTCGACGGGAAGCACTGGCTCCTCGGGCAGCTTGGCGAGGTCGACAAGGTGCTCGTTCAGCCACTCGCGATAAGGATGCTCGCCTGCGATCTTGTTCTTGATCTCTTCGTCGGAAACGATTCGCCCCTCGGTGGTGTCCACGAGGAACATGCGGCCCGGCTGGAGACGGCCCTTCTGAAGGATGCGCTCCGGCTCGATCTCAAGCACGCCAGCCTCCGACGCCATGATCACCAGGTCGTCCTTGGTGACGTAGTAGCGCGACGGCCGCAAACCGTTGCGGTCGAGAACGGCGCCCATGTTGAAGCCGTCGGTGAATGCGATCGATGCGGGACCGTCCCACGGCTCCATAAGGCAGCTGTGGTACTCGTAGAACGCCTTCTTCTCGTCGCTCATCGTCTCGTGGTTGGACCACGGCTCCGGGATCATCATCATCATGGCGTGCGGCAGGGACCGCCCAGCCATGACCATGAACTCGAAGCAGTTGTCGAACATCGCCGAGTCGCTGCCGTCGGTGTTGATGATCGGCAGGATCTTCTTCAGGTCGTCGGCGAACAGCGGCGACTCGCAAAGAGCCTGCCGCGCGTGCATCCAGTTGACGTTGCCGCGCAGCGTGTTGATTTCGCCGTTGTGCGCGATAAAGCGGTACGGGTGCGAGCGCTCCCAGCTTGGGAACGTGTTCGTCGAGAAGCGGGAGTGGGCGAGCGCGAGCGCCGACTCGACACGGGGATCGTCAAGTTCAGGATAGAACTCGGACACCTGCATCGTGGTCAGTAGGCCCTTATAGATCAGGGTGCGCGACGAGAAGCTGGGCGAGTAGAACTGGTCGCCGCCCTTCACCCCGCCAAAGCGGATCTCGTGCTCGGCGCGCTTGCGGATCACGAACAGCTTGCGCTCGAACGCCATCGCGTCGGTGGCCACAAGCTTGCCCTTGCCAACAAACACCTGCTGGACTGCGGGTTCGCTGCGGACAGCTGTGGGGCCGAGCGTCGAGTTGTTGGTTGGGACCACACGCCAACCCAGCACAACTTGCCCTTCGCTCTCGATAATAGCTTCGAGCTTCTTGCGAATGCGCGACGCGTCCGTCTCATCCTTTGGCAAGAACACCATGCCGACACCGTATTCGCCGGGTGCCGGAAGGGTGATGCCTTGCTCAGCTGCCTTGGCGGATAGGAATCCGTGCGGAACCTGCATCAGGATTCCCGCGCCGTCGCCCGTGTTCACTTCGCAACCGCAAGCGCCACGATGGTCGAGATTGCGGAGAATGGTCAGAGCCTGCTGTACGATCTCGTGAGATTTCTTGCCCTTTATATTGATGACAAACCCGACGCCACAAGCGTCGTGCTCAAACTGCGGATCGTAGAGCCCCTGCTTCGGCGGCAGACCATTGTTGGTCGTCTGCTTCGGGGTAAAGGCTTTGGGTGTCATAGTCAACCTTCCGTCTTCACAAACTTGCTTCCGGAATAGAACCGCCGGACATGCGCTGTCGAAACGTTCTCGCTCCCTCAAATGAGTGGTCGAGGTCGAATGGCCCGATGGGTAGGCTACATCGCTGCGGCTACCGCTTGCGGTATCTGGCTCGGATTTACCGATATTCCAGGACTAGCAGAAAGCGCCTTCTTAGCGCTCAGTGCCGTTCCTCACGTTGCTGCCGCGGCCATTTATGGCCGCAAGAGCGTGTCCAGAATACGGGACACAGAACGGGACATTATTATACCAGATGTTCCAACAGGATGGAACGCTCTGCCACGCTCGTAACAGTTCAGCGCTGTTGGAAGCCATCTCGGCCCCACCCAGCTCGTTCCTCGCCACCCTCTTGGTCAAGAGACCTGCCCTCCCACCCAAGATGGCGGGTCCCTCCCGAAACGGGATGGAAACTGCGCTATTCCGCACCTCGTGAGGTCGATCTGATGATAGGATTCCCGACATGTCTAAGCGGTGATCCTCGCTCGCCGCCGCCCTGCTTCACGTCTGCGTTCAAAACGCCATGGCCCGAGTGCGGATTCAATGAACCCCGCCCTCGCATCGAAGGTTCCCGAACGGTGCCACACCAAGTTTTTCCGCCATCAAAGCAGCCAAACACATTGTGACCTATCATAAAAAACGCCGTAGAGCGCGCTAAAGCACTCTACGGCGTCATTACCGTTCGGCGACGGTCAATGCAGATAATCTGGAGCCGATGGAGGGATTCGAACCCCCGACCTACTCTTTACGAAAGAGCCGCTCTACCCCTGAGCCACATCGGCAATTTCACCATTGCGAGATATATCAAACACAACCTAGAGGTAGCTTTATACCCCGCGTACCCGCCCGACGTCAAGGGGTTTCGTCGCGGAAAATTCATATGCGGTCTGGACGAGCTGGGGGCGAAGGTTCCAACAAGCATCATCGCGTCGTAGTTCATCTCGGGCGCGATAGCCGTCGCGCCCACCATCAACTCCACCGAGCGACGCGAAACAAAGCGGCGCATGGTCCCTTTTTTGACCGGTGGGCGCCTCCCACCGACCGCTAACTGGCACTGGCGAACCGCACTATCAGGCCGTGGTTGAATCCTGGCAGGGTTAACGTTGTCCCGGTGAGATACGGCGCGCCGACACCGTCATCGGGCCAGGGGCGAAATAGATCGATTCGGCTGTTCGACTGGAGCAGTCTGGCAACGTCGACGGATAGCGTCAGCTCTGGTGCGGGAATCCCATCGCGAAGAACGTGATCCCATCGGTCTGCCTTATTCCGCAGCCACAGCAAGCTCGTCGATCTGCCTCGAAGCGCTAGTTGCCAGCATTCTTGGGTGCTCATGTCGATCACTTCAAAATATTCGCGGTCCACTGCAATGCCGTCAATCGCGTCCGAAAGTGCTTTGAATTGTGGCCAATGGTTCTTGGCGTCCACGTACACGGCCCAATGCCAGATGTGGCCGCTTCCTGCTGCGCCAGCGAAGAACGGCGAGTAAGTCGTGTCGTGCATAATCAAACCGTCGTCATCCCAACCGTAGAACCCGAACGGCCCCGAGTGGCAGTCGTTCACGGCACCCGTTTCGGCGAGCAAGATCGGTCGGTCCGGCCGTCGTGCCAGGTCGACGCAAGTAACCGCCATCGCCACTGCATCTGTCTTGCAGGCGGGACGCGCAGCGCCCTGGTCAATGTACGCGTGTACCTGCTGAAAGTCCATCTCCGGCATCTTAAAAGCATCCTGGAGGGCCTGCTTAGCCTCCAAATCAAAGCTGCCGAGAGAGTTTGTCACCAGGTTCCGGGGCGACGATGCCTTGATGACGCCAAGCATTCGCCGCGTCCACTCGTTTACAATGTCGAATGATGCCGCGTAGCAGCAGTCGATTTCGTTCCAAAGCTCCCACGCCATCACGACGGGATCGTCGCCGTAGCGCGCCAGCAACGCGTCGACTTTTGCCATCCACAGGCTTTGCCACTCATCCGAGGTGAACCATGCCTCCATGCTTGCCGGAGAGCGCCCGTCGTCCGGGTGGAGGAGATGGCGCGACTGCATGTGGCCTTGCTCGAATGTCCGGAAGTACTCCAGACACAGCTTGAGGCGAATACCCTTGCTTCGCGCGAGGTCAACCGCGCGGTCGATTGCCGCAAGCCGTGTAAAATCGAGAGCGCCTGCTATCTCTGGTTCGGGTTGAAAATAGGTGGCCCCGAGCCAGAGGCGCGCAAAGTTGCCACCGTTCGCAGCGAGCCTATCGAACCACCGCTCAAACTCGCGCGCACCGAAAGTGGCGCGCTGGGCCGTAACCAGAAACTCCTGGCCACTGCTCAATGCATACATGGTCGGCCAGCAGAGATTGAGGCCAATTGGCACGTAGGGCGATCCATCGGAGAAGCAGAAGTAGCGTGGATCGTGCGGGCTGACAATCACATAGCCGGGATTGAGCGACTCGACACAGGTGAACTCCCCTTCCCCAATCGGCTGGTTATCGCACATGGGCGTGTAACGCCAGGTTCCGATCTCGTTAGGCGTAAAACGAACTGACCGGTTTGCGGGTCCTACAAGTGCGACACTCTCATACCCATGGCGATCGTAGCTGAACGAAGCATCGTAGTCGACGAACGTCACGCGCTCATGGACCGCTCCGCAGGGCGACACAAAGACCACTTTATCGGCGCGTTCGTCGACACTAGAGCGCCAGCGTTCATATATACCAACCCCTAGTTTATCCATAGATAGTATTGATCTGCCTCACAATGGCGTCAAAGGTGTCGTCGTTTCGCGCCACGGGCCTTTGGCACGAGCCGGTCTCACTTCAAAAAGGCGAACTCTAGCTCGTTGGACCATGATGTCGACCACGCGTCGTGAAAGGTGTACTGCGACTTCTTCGACACGCTTCGATGGTTCGCCATTTCGAAGTACTTTCCTCCGCTGGCGTTCACCCGCGCGCTAAATTTGATAGTACGACCGGAATCCAGGCACGCTTTGACGTCGGGGATTTCTTCCCAAGGGATCGCCGCCTCAACAACTCGCGTCGCACCGTCTTGCTTGATGACCAGTTGTGCGTCTTTCACGTCTCCGCCATCAACCGGGGCCATCGGCTGGCGCGGATAGAACTGTTTGTACGGCATGAGTGGAGTCAGCAGGCGCCATACTTCAGTTCCACCGCCAAACTGATCGGCGACTGGGTTCAACGCGTATTCATAGTCGGTCGTTGGATACATCATGTATTTCGGCATCACGCCTGGTGGGTTCATCAGCCATCGCTTTTGCGCATCGGGCAGGACGTTGAAACCAACCTGCACACCCCCTGCTCCGGATCCGCTAGGCAAATCCGGCCATTTGCGGTAGGTGAACCGCCGCACTCCGTCGGGCCAGTGGTAGACGGTGCTCTTGATGACTCGGCCGCTCTTGTCCTTTTCGACGCCGGTGAATGTCTCGGGATAGAAATACTGATCGTCGTCACGCTTCGCAAACCGTATCGTTCCTCTTGCTGGCGAGCTATCTGCGATCTTCGCACCGAAGTAGAAATAGCGGTCATCGTAGGCCATGTAGGCGATAGCAAAGCCTTTCGTTACAGTGGCATCAAACTTCACGAATGGCAGCCATGCCTGCGTGGTCGCGTTCACAGCAGCAGCGTCATCGTGAAACGGTTGCGGCAAAGCGCCATCCCAGTCGTCCATGCTCCCATCGACCTTGATGGTTTTGCGCATAATCGCGTTGACGTGGAGCTCTTCGGTATGCGTCGTTGAGAGCCCGCTTCCAGTGTCGAATGTCGCTGTCAGCGGATAGGTGTTGGAAGGCGTCGCCGTTCCGGCGGTCACGGTGACGGGCACATTGCGTGTTTCGCCCGCAGATAGGTTTATTGATTCGCCAGTTGAAGCGAGCGAGAGGTCGCCTAAACTCACCGAGAGCTTCCCCGCGACTGGCCGGTTTAGTAGATTTGTAATTGTGAGACGCAGAGTGGGATGCTGGTCAATCGGTGTAACGAGATCGTGCGCAACGATTTCGACCGGATCCATCCCTGAAATCGACGCTGACCGCACCGAGGTGATAAGCTTCGCAAACGAGCCCCTGGAGCCGTTGGTCCTCAGATACAATCCGCGCGTGCTGAGTGGCAAATTCAAAGTGCGGCTCGGTGGCAATGGGTTGCCGAAATCGTCGTAGCAGATATACTGGCCCTTGCGATTGTCGATCACCAGCGTAGCGCTTTTGCCTGCCAGACGCGTCTGGGCTTCACGGTAGAGGAGCATATCGCGATCAAACGCCCTGCCAAGGTCGCCGACGACGATAATGACACCGTCGTCTGGCGAAGCGTCGTCTTGGAAGATGAAAGCCCACGGCAACCCATTTGCGAAGACCAGACCACGGAATGGGCGATCCCCCGCCAATGCCTGGAAGGCGGCGATTGCTCCCGAGGTTGGAAGCGGATACTGCACTGGAATTGGTCTATCGGGCGTTTCGCGGGGACGGTACTCCGTCAGGATCCTCGCGAAGTCGTGGCTAACTCCGTTCAGCCTGCTCAGCCCTGTGGCTCGCATGCCCGCGATGACTGCGGCAACTCGATCCTCCGAATTCGCGATCCAGCTTTCCGTGTCCCAAGCTCTTACCGCGCCATACTTCGACTTGCGGTTGAGATACATCGGCACCAGGGCGGGTTCAGTCCCCATCGGTTGATAGTGCAAGCTTGTGAAATCAAGCCACGGCAGGAATGTATCCTTACCGTCGGCGAAGAGCTTATCTTCCGTGTTCATCGACGAACACGTCCCGCCCATCAGAACGTCGACACCAGCGCTCCGTCGCGCTTCTTCGACTCCGTGAGCCATCGCGGTGTAGATCTCGCGGTACCGGGGGATATCCGCGCCCCACCCGCTGATCGACTGCCCATCCCAGGGCTCATTCCACAGCTCAACCGCGTTGACAGGCCCCTTGGGCCATCCCCAGCGCGAACATGCTTCGGTCACGAATTTTTGGAAGTCCGCATCGGCACTGGGAAGCCAGGAGCTGTCACCGGGATACGTCATCGCTCCTTGTCCCGCATCATCCAAAAAACCTCGGAACGTAAGCCCAGCTGGCGACGGCGCGTGACCTTCAAGAGTCAGCATCACGGTAACGCCGTTGGCGCTCATTGCCTTCATCATGGCGTCATACCGGTCCATTTGTCGCACATAGTCTGGAGAATCGGATGGCACATAGTGAAGCTCGATTCTCGTTCCCTTTAGGCCAATACGCTGGAAGAATGGCAGGGCGGACATGTTTCCGAGATCCATTGTGACAACGGGAAACTGCTGGCTCTTGGAGGTGGACTTCGGCGTCCGCAGGCACGTTGCCGCGAAATCACTGCCGTGACCATCGATATCGAGCACCAGCGCATACGCTCCGAATTGTGCCGGGATGATCGGGGTAAGGCTGATGTTTTGGAACCCCTTCGCGTCGACGTCGATGGAAACAGGCAGACTTTGGAGATCGGCGACTTTGTACGCTTCCACGCTGAACCAATCTTTAGAGCGGCTCGCGTAACTCAGCAGGCGCATATGGCCCTGCGCGGTTAGGCGCTGCTTGGTGTTGTTCTCGATTTGAAACGTGAACTGCGTAGAATCGCCCGGCCAGAAGACATTGGCCGCCGCGCTGCACCCTGTTTCGTGGACGGTGAAATCCGACGACTGTCTACCACTGTCGACTCCGAGCACGGCATCCATGTGTTGTAACTGCACGGCAAGCTTCGAGCCAAACGCCGCCTGTGGCGCGGGCCCCCCGAGCAAGCAACCCAGCGAGATGGCGAACTGTGCGGCACAAAGCGCCGCGCTGAATGAGATGCGCATTGATAAAACCCTTACTGTAAACAATAGGTGAATCGGACGGAGTTCAACACCAGACCAGAGTCGGCCTGGTCAGGAACCGATGGCCCCGGTGAGAGTTTCGATGTCGCGGTCATCTATCCGGTACCAGAGGATGCGCAGGTTGAAGTTATCTTCGACGAAAACATCGACTTGCCCGTCCCGAGGATCGCGGTTCGCACTGACTGCAGCGAACATATCGAGAAAGCCGCTGGGATTGTCGGGGGAGCGTCCCATCTCGGGTGACGGGCCAACTTTCCCGACCAGAAGACCGTCACGCGTGTAGTGGTAGATGGTTCCCGCCGCTGGACCGCCGCCAATGACGCACCCGCCTCGTGGGCCAGGAAGAGGGCACAGACCGACGCTGGTTTTGCTCAGGTCGACAATCCATCGTCGCTCACCTTGCTTATCGAATGCCGCCAGGGTGTTTCCTCCCATCCAGACAGCGCCGTTTTGCGGCATCTGCGGCCGTAAGGTCGACGTGCCGTAGGTGTAGAGCAGTCCGTCATCTCCATTTGCGGCCATTTTAGGCGCGTAGTTCGTCGCCGTCGTGTCTTTGGCAATGCAGAGCTTGGCTGATTTCCAATCGTAAATCGGATTCGAACGATTGTCGAGCCCAAGAAATGGCAACATCCATATTTCTTCCCTTTGCTTACCACCCAAGTCGTAGCTGGCAAAGTAGATGTTCTTCTGCGAGTCGACGCTGAACGGGCCATGCTGCCACAAGCTGCCCTGTCCTGGCTTCGTGAAGTAGCTGATGTCGGCGATCTCCGGTTTTGACGTGCCCCGCGCATCTTGCCACGACCAGAGCTGAAAAGTCTCCCGCTTCCAAAATTCGGCCGGAAACTGCCCCGTCGCTGTCGGCTGGTTTTGCCCGATCATCGAGACAAGGCGCGCAACGGGACCACCTGACGCTCCTTTATCCATACGGAATATCTGCATGCAATCGCCTGCCGGACGGTACAGGTAGTCTTTTCCGTTGATGCGAAAAACTCGCGGGACGCCAGCTGGCGCTCGTCCGATGTAATCGCCTCGGTTTCCAGCGACGCTAAGGTCGCTGTCTAGTCCCGTTCCCGCGAAGATATTGCCCACGGGAGTTGCTGTTCCGCTCGCACGGTCGAGCCTGTAGGCATGCCACAAAGCTGAGTACGCGATATCCGGATTGGCGTCGGAATAACACGCCGTCGACGAAAACTCAAGGCCCGTCTGTTCCCAGATCAGCTTTCCGTCCGGCCCGAACTTCGCCAGATGTCCGCCGTCGCCGAAGTGGTACTCGTTTTGGATGGTGTAAACGTTGCCGTGCGAGTCCACGGCGGCACCGTGAACTCGCCGAAACCGGGACGGATCGATATCGCCAGCTTGTGCCGGGTTGCCAAGAGTACCAGTGCTCGTCACCTGGGCGCCATGGATGGAATAGATCTTTACCTGACCCGCCCCTTCGTCAGCAACGTAAAGGTTGCCGTTTTTGCCGATCGACAGTGAGATGACCTGTTTGAGGTCGCTGATTGGGGTGCCGAGAAGCTTACCATCAGAGGAAAACACGCTGACCTTGCTATGCTCATGGCCAACCCAGATGTTGCCGTCAGGTGAAGCCGCAATCGCTACGGGGAGCTTGACGTCGAAGCTCGCGAGCTCCGCGCCCGACGTTTTGTCGTACCGCTTGACCTTTCCGCCCAGAGAGTCGGTCGCTAGGAGCGTGTCCCCGGAGACAGCAAGGCTCAAGAGCGGAACAGTCACCAAAGATACATCAGCGGCAGGTGTTCCTACTGGGACCCGTCCAGCATCTCCCTGGTAGACGACGATCGGCCAGTTCTTCGATGCGTTCGGATCGGAACGGACACTTGTCTGCGTAGCGAGGAATCGGTGGATGCGGAAGGCGGGCTTGTCGCCAATGCCGGTGTAAGCTGTCGCGTAGACGACGTCCCCATCGACGGCGATTGCCTTGCCGGAGTCACGCACAATGTGTCCCGACGTGATGAGGGATTTGCCGGTGATCGGGTCCCACTTGCGGATGTCGTTGTGGGGCTCATCCCAGTCGTGCGTGGTGTATGGTGCGTCATCCGGTCCGACGGCCACCGATTCGAAGTTGATCGGGACGTGTCCCTTGGTTGTCGTCGGCACGCCGCTGTTCCCTATGGGCGCGACGCATCGGTAGGTTGAGTGGTTGACGGCGACGATGTATCGGTATTGGCCTGGAGGCGCGGGATTGCCGGTGACGTCGTTGCCGTCCCATGTGGCGTCATGCGAGCCTGCGGTCATAGGCTGCATCGTCCACAGGACGCGCACAAGATGCCCTTGCGCATCATAAACCCCCGCACTGGTATTGCCATCTCTCTTGAGCGTGAACGAAAAACTCGCTGCGTGCAGCGGTAGCGCAATCAGTAAGGCGGCGAGCGCAAATAAATATCTTGATGTGGCGTAACGAGATTGGAAGGGCAACACTATTCTCCTCAGGTACAGGCTCGAACGGCGAGCGCGAACGGGAACTCAGCTTAACAGGCGCAATGGCTTGCGAGAGCGGATGGGCACGTCGACGTGCGCAACGCGATCAGTCGCGAGATCATCAGAACGGGCTGAAGGTAGCCGCGTAGAGCTTACACGATGTCGGGGCAGCGTGGTATCCGTCAAACGTGGCTGGCGGGCAGCTAGTCGTCATGTTATTTGGAGCACCGCACGAGACCTGGTTACCAGCCAGGAACTTGACGTGTCCGTCGGCAAACAGGAAGTGGCTGCCGGTTTGGTGCCATGGATCTGCCGAGTAAAGCATGTAGTAGGCGGCAGGCGTATCGACCATGTAGCCAGTCTGAACGACACCTGACCAGTTTCCCATGCGATAGGCCGCATCTGACGCGTTGGACGGATTCCACGAATTGGCTTCTCGCGGGTCGGCGACGTTGGTAAGGAAGCCAGAATAAGCTGTGCCAGTTGCGCCTTTTCCCCCGCCGTACTCGAATAATATGACCGTTTTCGACGGTGCGACGAGCTGTGGAAGGTTACCGCCCATGACGTTGGAACCAGCGCATGCCGCTTGCGTTGCGATGCAGGCGATATTCGAGTTGTACGAGTACGAAACCTGAGTTTGTAGAACACCGTTGTTACGTGACACTTTGAGAAGATCATTAGGGCACGTGAACACGTACGTCGCCTTGACATACGGGTAGATCTGCCCTGCCCATCCGTACCCTGACTGTTGAGTACCACAGGGGAACATCTCGTCGTAGTCCGTGTTGTACTGAAGCAGAGCCAGTCCAATCTGCTTTTCATTGCTGGCGCAGGTCGATTGGCGGGCTTTCTCCCTAGCGGACGAAAACACAGGAAATAACACCGCAGCGAGTATAGCGATGATAGCAATAACAACGAGAAGTTCTATTAGTGTAAATCCAGATACTCTTTTTGGACTCGCCATTAGATTTCCTCCACTTCAAATAACAGTCTACCTACACTGGCGACCATTACAATGTTCCATGGTGCCAGCATCAAGTCAGCCAAACTCAACTCGCGACTCGCGCGTCCAGCGTAGTCAACACCCGTCGTCACTTGTATGTCGTTACCGTAGGCAATACTACGATTCGCTCAGCACTTGCGGCAAGCTTACCTTCGGTGCGGTCGAGAAGGAGCTTTACCATTCGCTCGCCGATTTCAAAGTTATGTTTGTCAACAGATGCCGCTGGGGGCGCTGGTTCATATTCCAATTCGGGCAGATTAGCCCAGTAGTCGTCATACCCCGTAACCAGAACATCGTCTCCCGGGACCTTGCCAAATAGCCGACAGGCGCTGGCAAACACGGGAACGTGGCCGTCTGACGCGGTCATGATGGCGTCTACGGGGACAGAGCAGCTTAAGTACTCGGGCAGGCAGCTTGATGCACGCCGGACGCGACGCTCAAATCCGTCCTGTGTAGGGTCCCACGCCTCGGCTTCTTCGAATCTGACAACCTCGTTGGGCTGCAGCCCAGCTTCCAGCATAGCCGAAACATAACCTTCGCGAAGCGGACCAAACCAGTAGCCTTCGACTGTTGCGGGGCGTGCCTGGATTATGTTACGTCGCCCCTGAGCAATCAGCCATTCCGCGAGCGACCTACCGCCATGCCGCCAATCTGACGTGACGCGGTCAAAGGTAGCCAGGTCCGGCGAGTCGCCGTATACGACGCACGGAACACCGGCGTTCCTGAGATAACTCGCCCAATAGTGCACAGCAGGTCCCGGCAGCCCTTCCGGGATAACCACGCCGACGGGGCGGTTTAGTATGAGCGACTCCATCGACTCCTGGCAAAGGCGGTCGGGATGCAGAATCGTCTGATTGAAACCGTACTGCAACGTCGCTTCGAACGCGCCTGCCGCCACATTTTTCGCCCAGCCATCTTTGTGCGGGGCGCGATTATAAGGCTGGCGGACACCGATAATGACGATTGTCGAGCTCGCAATCTGTGGGCGCGGCTGTGGATGCGCGCCGTGAATAACGTATACGCCAGCGCCGCGGCGACCTTCGACATAACCCAAATGGGCCAGGTCTTTGAGGGCAGCCTGCACGGTAATGTGGCTCACGCCGTAACGTGTCGCCATTTCGGCGCGCGAAGGAAGCTGCGAACCGTAAGCGAACTCCTCGCGGTCGATGCGCTCGACGATATCTTCCACTATGCGTTTATAGAGAGGCACCGTTACACTTGACATGTCAAGCTCATCATATCACAACCCACTTGACGTGTCAAGTGGGCAACGCGCGTATATTTCAGCGATATAACTGTTCGGTTAACACGCCCATCGACCAGCGACTTTTGGCATCGCCGCGACGCGTCCTCTTCGCTGTCCCTGGGTGGACAAGCACCTGACCACTTGACGTCCCGCCGATTTCGTAGTATTGTACACGTGTTAAACAATATTACGCACGTAAAACAGGTGCGTCAGTTGTGACTACATCCTACCTACTTGACGACCTACCGTGTGGCATCCACACGAAAGTCAATGAAACGACGGAATGTCCGGTCAGGTAACTCCCGACCGGATGCCATCCCAAACTATCGACGAACGGTACACCCTAAACCAATGACACGCCAAATCCACCGCACAATGTCTGTCCTCGCCTTCGCACTGCTTGCCAGCTTCCTGACGGCCCCGCCATCCCGCGCGGCGGACGCGGTCGCTCCAGCCGCCACCAAGACCATCGCTGTATCGTCGCCGTCGTTCGCCTTCTCGCCAGGTAACTGGACCGGCGATAATGGACGCATCGGAGACACGTTCCGCCAGACATGGACATCCGGCGCGTACTTTCGCGTGACGTGGCAATCGGCGCTCAAACCGCAAACCGCGAAGCTGCTGCTGGACACGTCGCAGTATGGCGACACGGTGAAAACGCGACCGACAATCACATACTGCATCGATTCGAAATGGGTGGCCGACGTGCCCAGCGCGGACTCCATCGACATCACCGTTCCAGCGCACGGCGACACCCATGTCCTCACCGTTTACCTGCAGAACTCCGCTCAATCGGAGCGGTGGGGCAAACCTGGCGAAAGTGGACACAACGTGCTTCGCGTCACCGGTCTCCAGGTCGATTCTGCCGCGACGCTGCTTCCCGCTGCACGTTCATCAAAGTGGATACTCGAAGTCGGCGACAGTATTACCGAGGGGATTGGCACGAGCGGCAACCTCGACGATTACTCGTATTTCATCGGCCAGGCCATGCGGACGCGCGGCTACGAATACTGTGTCAGCGCGTGCGGTTGGAGCGGATGGCTGCAGTATGGCGACCGGCCCAAGGACGTGCTCCCGTACTATTTCGTCTCGGGGTCGTCGAACGGTGAAGGCGGGAAGTACGATCCGGCGCAAAGCAGGTGGGACAAGATCGACGGCAACAACCATTCCGTACTCGACAGCAAAGGACACATCAGCGGTTGGGGAGGAACCGATCAAGAGCCCGCGATGATCCTGATCAACTACGGAACCAATGACGCATTCTTCGACGCCAACCCCAGCGACCTGCGAGCCAGCATCACCCAAGCGCTCAGTGCGCTGCGAAAGGCCGCTCCGAGCGCCAAGATCTACCTGATCGTCCCGTTCGAGCAGTTCTCCGCCGAACCGGTCAAAGCCGCGTTTGCCAAATACAAGGCGGCAAACGCGCAGGACAACGACACCATCCTGATCGACCTCGGCAACGAGCCCGCGCTCTCCCTACGCACCGGCGGCTTCTACGGCGACATCCACCCCAACATGCGAGGCCACGCCGTCTTCGCCACGCAACTGCTAGCGGCGATACTGGGGAAATGAGGGGCGGGGGAGGAATGGCTGTGTGAGCATGACATCCTTTACACTTCTATTTAGCATTGGATGGTGACCAATACCTGCATACGCCCACGCCTCACCCGCCACCAGCCTAGCGCCGTGAAATGAATTTCCGGCTACCCGTCATTCCGTCCGCAAAGCCGGACTGCCGACTTCCTGTCAGTCGCAGCCAGCCTCCGCCCCTCACCCAGGCTAGTCCGGCCCTGCGGACGAACTACTCTTCGCATGCCGGGAATTCATTCCACGGTGCTCTCTTCCGCAAGCCATTCACCGCGCGGGGCCGGACGTCTTGCAGCTACATCCCAAATTCCGCCACCAAGGGCGTATACTGATTCCGTGAGCGAACCTACTTCAAAGATACAGATCCTCGACGAAAACACGGCTAACCAGATTGCGGCTGGGGAGGTTGTCGAGCGACCTGCATCTGTTGTCAAAGAGCTGGTTGAGAACGCTATCGACGCGGGCGCGAGCATGGTTACCGTCGAGCTTGAAGAGGCGGGCAAGGCGCTGATTCGGGTCACCGACGATGGCGCGGGGATGTCGCAGGCGGATGCGTTGATCGCCCTCCAGCGGCACGCAACGTCCAAGATACGTACAGCTGACGATCTCTTTGCTATTCGCACCATGGGCTTTCGGGGCGAGGCGCTGCCCAGTATCGCGTCGGTGTCGCAGGTCACCATCGTTTCGCGCCCTCAGGACGCTGCTGACGACGAGCCCGGGATCAGTGTCCGGGTTATCGGCGGACAGGTGGACGAAGTCGCCGAAGTCGGGGTTCGTTCGGGCACTAGCATTACGGTCGAGAATCTGTTCTTCAATGTGCCAGCTCGGCTGAAGTTCATGAAGACCAACTCCACCGAGACCAGCCATATCACAGAGATGGTCCAGCGCTTCGCACTCGCTCAACCTCATGTTGGCTTCCGGCTCATCAACCAGGGCCACGAGATCTTCTCCAGCCGTGGAACAGGAACGCTGCTCGATGCTTGCGTCGAGGTGTACGGACGCGATCAGGCGCGCCATCTGGTTGCCATGGAGCTAGACCGAGGCGACGTGAAGGTCACAGGCTTTGTCGGTACACCGCAAGCGATGCGCCCTACCCGAGCCGGGCAGCACACATTCGTCAACCGCCGCTTCATTCGCGACCGCGCCATCATGCGGGCGATCGACGAGGGGTACGCGTCGGTCCAGACAATCCACGGCACCCGGCACGCTGTCATCGTCCTGATGATCGAGATCGACCCCGCGCTGATCGACGTCAACGTGTCTCCGACCAAGACCGAGATCCGCTTTACGCGTGATCGTGAGATCTTCTCCGCCGTCTACCACGCTGTCGCCGACGCCCTGGTCGAACGCGGCGGGCTGGTGCCGAATATCATGGCGAAGGTCACATCCACGCCGCTGCCGGATGCGCCATCAACCCAGCAGGGCTTCCTCGATGTGCCCAGCATGCCGCCCGCGACTGTCAACTACCGCCCCGCATCGGCCGCATCGCTGCCGTCCCGTCCGCGCGAATGGGGCGCGCCCTACTCCGGCGACCACGCAGCACCGCCTGCGCGGGAGCCGTTCCAGGCAGCCGCATCACCGGAAGCGTTCCGCGACGCCGTCATGGAACGCGCCGGATTCGGCGGGAGCCCGTCCACGAATGACGCGCCTCCCGTTGGAACCACACCACAACCCGACACCGCCCCGGAGGTGTTCACCGACCACCACGGAGCGCCGCCTGCATCGCCCCACCGCACCCAACTCACGTCGCTGCGGGTGCTGGCGCAGACCCGCAACATGTACATCCTGGCGCAGTCGGACAAGGCCCTTTGCCTCATAGACCAGCATATCGCACATGAGCGCGTGCTTTATGAGCGCCTGCTGAACGGCCACGCAGCCCAGGCGCTCGCAATCCAGCACCTGATCATCCCGATCACCCTCGAACTCGGCAAACGGGAAGCGTTGGTGGTACAGGCTCGCCTCGAAGAGCTCAAAGTCGCCGGTTTTGAACTCGAACCGTTCGGCGGCGAGACATTCCTCGTCCGCGCCCTTCCCGCCGCCGTGGCCCAGCGAACCCGACCCGAGGCTGTCGTACGCGCCATCGTGGACGAACTCGTCGAGAAGACCGCGTCCCGCAAGCTCCTGGTCCCCGCCGAGGAAGTACTGATCACGGCATCGTGCAAAATGGCCGTCAAAGCTGGCGACCCGATGACCTTCGAGGAGATGCACGCGCTGATCGATGACCTCCTCGCGTGCGAGAACCCGTACACGTGCCCCCACGGCAGGCCCATCATCATCGAGTTGCCCAACGATGACCTCGACCGCAAGTTCGGGCGTATGTGAGGGTCGGTTTTAGGATGCCCTCTCAGGCCGGGCTGGCCTTTTTTATATCTCCGCTTCGCGAAGGGTGGATGTTGGGGCCTATATCAAGTCACCTCCGCAAGGATGGTGCTGATGGCCGAAACTAGCCACGAAGCGGTGTTCTTCGTCAGGCCGGGAGTTCCAGTCCCGGCACGCACAGGCTCGCTGCCACCAGCCTTACCTAACCGCCACGATCTCATCTACCGTAAAGCTGAGTTGAGGATCAGCAGGCCCCGAGTACGCGAGAGTCCGGTTCCCGGCGGCGTCGGTCGTGACCGTGTAAGTCACAGGGCCGTACTTGGTCGGCATGTCAGTGACGCCGAACGATTGCCCGGGTGCCAGCCATTCGGGACGGATCCCTTCGCCAAGCGCCACGCGTCCGTCGGGCAGTTCGCGGACAAAGATGGCGCGAATAAGCAGGACCATTTCGCCGTGAGCCCAGTTGTGCGGCATGTTTCCTCGTCCGCCATGCTCGTTCCTTAGCCAACCGCGCAGGAACCCACCGTTGTTGTACGGCAGCCGCTCGTGATCGTACCCTTCCTGAAAGATGGGAATGCTTCCGCTGACCGACTCTTCCAAATGCTTATCGAGCACCTTCCACGCGATGTCAATGTGACCGAGGATAATGGCGTTGTGCGCCATCGCGCAGTCGAAGTACGGCCACGGGCGGTCTGACGTGTCCCCCGGCTCGGCCCACAGCATGTGCTCCTTCGACCATGCTGCAAAGCGCTCGCGGATGGTGTCCACGCATTGGGGCAGAGCGCCCGTCGGGTGCGGGGTCGCGATAGCATCGCGCTCGTTGCCGCCAAAGTCAGGCAGGAGCACCTTAATCACGGCAGCCTCAAGCGCGTCGGCCAGCTGCCCCGCCTTCGCCGCGCCAACGGCATCGCCGACCAGGCGCGCTGCATCGGATGCTCGGCGAAGACCTGCCGCGTTCCAGCAGTTGACATAGAACACGGGCAGGTGATTGTCCATCCTGGCGACAATGGTGCCCTGGTTCGATGCGAGGCACAGCGTCGAGTCGTCCGGCGAGATCGCATGCTCGGGTGTGCGGTTTTCGGTTACCCACCCTATCGGACCAGTCGCAGTCATCATGCGTTCGATCCATTCCACACGCTTGACGATGGTTGGGTACACGCTCCGCAGCCATTCCACGTCGCCCGTGGCTTCTGCGTGGTTCACTAGCGCCCAGATACCCTCGCCCGGGTTGTCGCCCTCCGCGCCGAACCCGCCGCCAAATGTTAGCGGAGCGAGGTAGTCGCAGCCAATCCGAGCCAGTTCGGGCCGACCGATTGCGTCGAGCACCTTTAGGACGATCACGCAGTCGCGGATCCAGAAGATGGGGTAGTTGAGCACGCTGATACGTGGCAGGCCGCTCTCCATCGCTGCCAGAACATGGTAAGCGCTGGCTTCGTACGCCTGTACCACGCGGTCGTCGGGGCAGTGGACACGCGCAGGCAACTCGGCAGCCCAGTTCTGCGCGATGGCCGCGAAGCCTTCGTTCACCGTATAGCTTGCTGGACCGCTGGTGACGGGGTCGCGCCGGTAGATCCATTGGCGGCCAAATCCGTGAATGACCCGATACGCGATCTGGGTAGCACATTCGACCCCGAACAGCAGTACAGCGATGGGTGAGTCGTGCTCAGCGTCGGATTCGACGATCTCAAGATGCACGGGGCTCTGCTCGAAGACCATATGCGCCGCTCCGTTCACGACGAGTGTGGTCGTCTCATCGTCCCAAGCGATGCTCTCGATCTTGCGACCAGCTGGGCCTTCGTCCCTGACGACCACTGCGGCTGTGACCCGCCCGCCGCCCGTTGGCGTGACATTGATGGCAACGAAGTCGACCCCATTCGCGCCGATGCTACCGAGCTGCCCGATCCTATTCTCCACAGTGGCTTCGCCAGCGACATAGCGCGACGTGACAACCGGCCCGTCGCCCGTCCCGACGCCGAAGGTCCACTCAATCTCCGCCGGGTTGAGTAGATCAGGCGTGGTAAGTTCATCGCCGCTCTCGATCCAGAGACTGACACCAAAGCTGCCGATACCGGGTGAGAAGTTGTTTCCCGGCTCCACGGCCGTCTTATCGCACGTGTACGAGCGCGGGCTGCCAAGAAAGAGGTGCGTCGCGCCATAATTGCGCGTGGCCCGCGCGGTGGCGGCAATGCGAGAGGCTAAATGGTTCACGGTGGGTTCTCCTGACGTCATCTATGTGCCGATCTGCAAAGCGGCACTTGACGCCCACAAGGTATGACGTCATTATAGGGATTGTGAACTCGCGAGGCTACGCACGGAGAACCATGTTCTATGCAAAATCCGCCATCTATACCGCTCCGGCGATATAAAGAACATCCAATGGAGCTAGACCGCGACTTTCCGATTCTCGTCGTGCCGTACAATCAGGTGGAACGGGGCTTCGAAGAGCTTCACATCCATGATCGCGTCTTCGAAATAGGCATATGCCACTCAGGAGAAGGTGTCTATGAGATCGAACAGAAGGTGTACTCTTTCCGGGCCGGTGACGTCTACTGTATCAACCACGCCGAGTACCACAATGCGTTCTGCCCCAGCCGCCGCGACTCGCACTGGGACATCCTGTTCATCGATTTCCCTAAGCTTCTTGCGGGCGTATCCATCGACAGCCACCTGCTGGACACCAACCAGTATTCCGGCCCCGGGTTCAACAACCGTTTTCCGAGCGGTGAATCACCAGAGCTTCACAGACTGGTACAAGCCATCGTGGACGAACTGACAACGAAGGCCCCGTACCACCAAGATGCTGTCCGTTCGCTCGCTCACCGGCTCCTGGTCGAACTCGCCAGAGAGCGGCCCAAACACGGCCCGGGGATCGCGAGCCGCCCCAACCGAACGTTCGCGGAGTTTCAAGCGATCAAACCCGCTCTCGATCTGATCGCCACGGCCTACGGCGAGCCGATCACGATCCAGCAGCTTGCCGACGTGTGCTGCCTCAGCGAGACCCACTTTCGCCGCCAATTCACAAGCGTCATGGAGCGAACACCGCTTGACTACCTCGCGGAGTACCGCGTATCGATAGCTTGCTCGGAGCTCAAATACAGCGCCAAATCGATTAGCCAGATCAGCTTCGAATGCGGCTTCGGCGCGCTGTCATCGTTCAACCGCCAGTTCGCGGCGCGACGCGGCTGCACCCCCGGCGAGTGGAGAGCGTCAGCGGTAGCTGAACCGTCAGCGCGGTGAGCTTGCTTGCCATCTATCGCTCCGCTGGCCCACAGCCGTACGCTTCCCTGAAGACGCGGTAGAACTGGGCGTAGCTGCCAAAGCCAGCGTCAAGCGCGGCGGCAGCGAGCGACGGCGCGCTGTCACGAAGGCGGTTGAAGCGGTCGAGACGCTGAGCGTTGCGGAACCGGGCGATTGGGATGCCGACCTGAGCATGGAAAAGCCTGCTAAGACGCGACGCGCTCAGACCCGTTTCGCCGGCAAGCTGATCAACCGTCATCTCGTCCGTGTCGTCGCGGAGAAGCTGAACCGCTCTCTCGACGGCGGGATGAAGGCGCGTCTCCTTAGCCTCGCCTGCGCTGAGGAATGTCGTCCAGGAAGCCGCTGCAGCATGCTCAATGCCGGCGTTATAGCAGACACCCGAATCCTCAAACGCGCCCACAGTGTGGTAGAGACCGATCAGCCGCTCTACGGTCTCAGGCTCAACTTGTCGTGCGAAGACGCCAGCAGGATCGTCCTCTGTGAGCGGACGATACGTTTTGTCCCGGCCCGCCAGCCGCGCCGACAATGCTGGGCGCGCAACCAGTATCCAACACCGGAAATCTGCAGACTGGTCGATTAGGATATGGTCCTGCCGAGGGAACAGCCAGATCATCGTTCCCGGAGTGAGCGTGTATCTCCGCTTCCCCACGAGATACGCAGCCGAGCCGCGCACCGCGAGGTTCATCTCCACCTCTTCATGCAGGTGCCGCGAGATGATGGGGCCACGGTAGACATGGCGCCACAACCTGCCCTCGACCTCTGGCGGCAGTCCAAGGCGATCATGCAGTATCCTCTCGCCCACTGCATGCGGGCGGCCCGCACCTACTTCCTCGTAGATACTCGACGGCTGCTCATTACCGTCGTCCCGCATCGCCATAAACGGTTTCTTGTACGACATAAAATGATAACTGGCACGCCCACTTATGCGAAGACAACGGAAGCGTGACCCTCTATAATGATAACATAAATATTACGACAGGAGACTTTCAATGGCAACTGGACAGGCCTTGAATATCGTCACATCGGCTCAGGCGGAGCAATATCGAACCAAGGGCTACGTTGTTCTCGACGCGGTCATACCGCCGGAGCACCTGGCGCTGCTTCGCGAGGAGTGCGAGACGGCTATCGATCTTATCCACAAACGAATGGATGAGGCTGGCACCGATACCTTAGGAATCAACCACCGGAACAGCCGCTACTTTATCCCGCTGTTCGGTATCAGCGAGCGGGTGAACGAGTTTCTCTTCAGCCCGTTGATGGCTGACATCTGCCGCGCAACACTGGGCGATACGGCGTACCTATTCCTCGATCAGTATGTGGTCAAAGCCGCCGAGCGCGGGATGAAGTTCAGCTGGCATCAGGATTCGGGCTATATCCCGTACGACCATACGCCGTACTTGACGTGCTGGTGCACGCTTGATCCCGTCAACGAAGAAAACGGCACGGTATACGTTCTACCTTACGACCGAGCGGGAACCCGAGACCGTATAGAGCACGTGAAAGAGGCGGGAAGCAACGACATGGTAGGCTACTTCGGCGATGATCCCGGTGACCCGATCATCGCACCCGCTGGCAGTATCGCATTCTTCTCCAGCACAGTGCTGCATCGTAGCGGCCCGAACTTGACCGACAAGATGCGCCGGGTCTATCTCGCCCAGTATTCGGCTGAGCCGATCATGAACGATGACGGCACCAAGCCGCGGCATACCGCCGAACCATTCCTCAAAGACGGGCAAGTTGTGGCGCCAGTCCAGCAGAGGTAAATCCACAAGCGGCAGACCGCTCCCGGCATCAGATGTCGGAAGCGGTCGCCAGAGAGAGCAAGCAATGAATGGCCTAATTGCGCCTGGTACAACCAAGAGCGCCGCGTCGAACCGCTGGGCAGGCGCACGCGACGCTTTGACGAATTGGTGGGCGGGTAAGGGTATTGCCCTCCGTATCACAGCACCCAAAGACGACAGAATCGTAGCGTTTGATGATCCGGGCCCCGCACCGAGCGTTGAAGCGCGCTGGATCGATCCCGTCTGGCGCACACGGACAGCCCAGTATCAGGTTGCAAACACGTTTTACGGCGGTGCTGCTATCCCCATGTTCCGCTCCGACATCGGACCAGGCAGTCTCGGGTTGTTCTTGGGATGCGGCGGCCACCTGGCCCCGGACACCGTCTGGTACGACGCGGTCATCGACGATCCCGACAAGCCTTACCCAATGACAGTCGATTTTGCTGGCGAATGGTGGCAGCGGCATGTTGCGTTGCTCAATGCTGGCACGCAGGGTTCTGGCGGCAACTACCTCGTGGGCTTTCCCGACCTCATCGAGAACATTGATGTGCTGGCGCAGATGCGGGACCCGCAAACCACCCTGATGGATCTGGTCGAACGCCCCGAGTGGGTCTGCGAGCGCGTGTGGGAGATCAATGCTGCGTATTTTGCGGCGTACGATGGCCTGCTCAACGAATGCGGCCTCCTGGATGAATGGGGTGGGACCACTTACGACTGCTTCGGGATTTGGGGCATTGGCAGGACCGCGAAAGTGCAATGTGACTTCTGCTGCATGATCAGCCCTGCCATGTTCAGGCGATTTGTAGCTCCAGCACTCGCGGAGCAATGCAAGTGGCTGACCAACTCGCTCTACCACCTCGACGGCGAGCAGGCGATACCGCAAGTTGACAATCTGCTGGCAATCGACGCGCTGAACGCCATTCAATGGACACCCGGCGCAGGTCGCCCCGGAGGCGGATCGCCGCTGTGGTACGACCTCTACCGGCGTATCAAGGCTGGCGGCAAGTCGGTGCAGGCAGTCGGAGTCGCTGTCGACGAAGTGGAACCACTCATTGATGCGGTCGGCGCTGATGGGCTGATGATCGTTGCGAATGCGCCGAATGAATCTGATGCCAGATCCCTCCTCGCGCGGTTGGGGCTATAATAAGTAGGCAAGCTGTTTCGCCATAACCTCAACTCCGCCGCTCCGAAGGCTTATCATTATGCCAACAGACTTTCGCCCCTTCCTCAATTGGATCGTGTCCGACTTTGAGCCTTTGGTGCGCGTCGCCCCACAAGCAGGAAGCTATGCCAGGATCCGGACTGAGACATTCACGCACCTTTATGGGGTCGCGGACATGGCGTGCGTGCTGTACACCATAAACGCTCTCAGGCCGAATGCTGCCGAGCATTCGCAGTGGCGAAAGTCGCTGCAGGCCCTGCAAAATCCGGATACCGGCTACTTTGTGGCCGCGCCAAAAGACCATGGGCTTCTCCATAACACGGCCTTTGCGCTGGGCGCGATGGATCTGCTCTCTGTCGATCCGCTCTTCGCGCTAGCGTTCGCCGACAGCTACAAAACCAAATCGCAATTGACGGCGCATCTCGTGGGGCTGGATTGGCGATGCAATGTGTATAGAGACAGCCACGACGGCGCCGGGATCGCCGCAGCATTCACCCTCGTGCCGGGCACCGTTGATCCGCAATGGTTCGACTGGTACTTTGAAATCCTTGAGCCGCTCTTTGATCGCAACAACGGCATGTTGGGTGTCGACAAGCCGGGTTCGGGGGATTTTGACCAGATCGGCGGGACTTTTCACTACGCATTCGTCTACGCCGCCCACCACCGCCGAATGCCCTACGGCGAGGCCCGGATCGACGCGGTGCTCGGGTTGCAGCATCCGGAAGGAGCGTGGCACCACGATAATATCTGGTGGTTGACGCTGGACGCGCTCTACTTGATGACCCGAAGCACCGAGTTGTCGGGCTATCGGCGCGATGACATAGCGAAGTCGGCGCGGCGTGTTATTGATTTTTGCTACGAACGCGTCATGGATCCAGCTTTCCGACTGGATCCGCGCACAACTCCCCATATCCTGACTGCGGTCACGGCGATATTAGCCGAGACACAGAAATTCCTTGGCCCCGCTGAAGTTGTCACCGGCTATCCTTTACGACCTATCCTCGACCGACGGCCTTTCATTTAGGCACGAGGACCGGTTGGCAGCGTTCGCAATCTGTACGCCAGATGCCAGGTTTTCACGTCCTAAATAGGCAATTCAGTGGATGACCACGCAGATACATTGTGCAATAATTCACAAACTACCCGCCGCTTCAGGAGTCTTGTATGGCGAGATTTAGAGCGGGACTCGATGCAGAGATTGTGGCTGAAGCAAGTTCTAAGTAGTTTGCGCGAACTCAATTACCACGGGCTGTAGCTCAAGTGTGAGCGCTGTGTGTCAATTGCGCGCGCAGGCAAGAAGCGCCAGGCGAGGCAATTGAACGCCGGCGAGGAGTGCATCTTCATGTTCGAAATAGTCGAAGCTACCTTTTTGAGCGCTGATGTGAAGCTGTTCCGTATTGTCGCCCCCCGTATTGCGCGAAAGCAGCAGGCGGGTCAGTTTGTCATTCTCCGCGTAAACGATACCGGCGAACGAATTCCGATCACTATAGCAGGATCCGACCCGAGCACAGGCACCATCACAATCATTGTGCAGGGTATCGGTAAGACCACGAAGCTATTGAACGAACTTGAAGCTGGCGGCTTCATCCAGGATGTCGTTGGCCCCCTCGGCAAACCCTCCGAGATCAAGAAGTTTGGCAACGCCATCGTCGTCGGCGGCGGCGTAGGGACAGCTATCGCCTACCCTATCGCGAAAGCGCTTCAGGACGCTGGCAACTATGTCACGACCATTGTCGGCGCTCGAACCAAGGACTTGATCATCCTTGAGGAAGAGATGAGTGTCGTAAGCGATGCCTACTGGGTAACGACGGACGATGGATCCCACGGCGACCAGGGTCTCGTTACCGAACGGCTCCAAGCGGTAATCGACTCCGATGAGCCTGTCGATTATGTCCTCGCCATCGGCCCAATCCCAATGATGCGCGCAGTCGCAGAGACCACCCGCCCCTATGGTATCCCCACTGTCGTAAGTCTCAACGCCATCATGGTGGACGGGACTGGCATGTGCGGCGGTTGCAGGGTCACAGTCGGCGGTAAGAGCGAATTTGCTTGCGTCGACGGCCCTGAGTTTGACGCGCACCTTGTGGATTTCAAATCATTGCAGCAGCGATCGGCAATGTATCGCGAAATGGAGCGAGTCTCTCTAGAGCGCTTTAACCTCGCCCACTCGGATGCGCTGCATGCCCACACGTGCCGCCTCATTCCGCCTGCCGGACGCCCACTCGACACTGTTTACAGCGCATAACCTCGGCAATGGCCGCGAAAGGCTCGAAGTTCGATGAGCAATAATCCTGTTCCCGCGAAAGAACGCGTTAAAATCCCCCGCCAGCACATGGTGGAGCAAGCGCCCGAAGAGCGCGCCTGCAACTTCGGCGAAGTCAACCTGGGCTACACGGAAGAGCTCGCGATCCTTGAGGCGACTCGCTGCCTGCATTGCGGCAAGCCCAAGTGTGTTGCTGGCTGCCCGGTTGGTGTGAAGATCGCCGATTTCGTCGATCTTATGATGGCCAAAGACTATCTCGGGGCCGCAGCGAAGATTCGCGAAGACAATATCCTCCCCGCCGTCACCGGCCGCGTTTGCCCCCAGGAAGAACAGTGCGAAGGCGCGTGCCTTCTCGCCAAGCGAGGTGGCAGCGAGTCGCTGGGTATTGGATATCTTGAGCGGTTTGTGGCCGATTACGAGCGCAAGGTGGGTAAGACTGGCCTTCCGCAATGCGCGCCGCCGACGGGCAAAAAGGTGGCGATCGCGGGCAGCGGACCGGCCGGTCTTAGCTGCGCAGGCGACTTGATCCAGCGCGGGCATGATGTGACCGTGTTCGAAGCTCTCCACGATATCGGCGGTGTCCTCATCTACGGCATCCCCGAGTTTCGCCTGCCCAAGGACATTGTGCGCAACGAAGTCGATAACATGCGAGCCATGGGTGTCAAGTTCGAGACCAACGTGGTCATCGGAAAAACAGTCACCGTCGATGAGTTACTCGACGAAGAAGGCTTCGACGCGGTCTTTATCGCAACGGGTGCCGGATTGCCAAAGTTCATGGGCATCCCAGGCGAGAACCTCTGCGCCGTGTATTCTGCGAACGAGTTTCTGACACGAGTGAACTTGATGAAGGCGTACCGTTTCCCCGATTACGATGAGCCTGTGTTCGACTGCCGCGGCAAGGATGTCGGCGTGATCGGCGGTGGCAACACGGCCATGGACGGAGTTCGCACTGCATTGCGACTGGGAGCGCGCAAAGCGTACCTGATCTACAGGCGAGACGAAGCCGATATGCCAGCTCGTCTCGAGGAGCTCAAGCACGCTAAGGAAGAGGGCATCGACCTTATGACCCTGTGCGATCCGCTGGAATACATCGGCGACGAGCGTGGCTGGGTGACAGCCGCCAAGATACGCCGTATGGAAAAAGGCGAGCCGGATGCATCCGGGCGATCACGCCCCGTTCCCATCGCCGGTTCCGAGTTCGAGTTGCCGCTAGACATGGTAATAGTCGCGGTCGGCAATTCGAGCAATCCCCTTGTGCAGCAGACGACGCCCAACCTCGACACCGACTCCAAGGGCCGCATCGTCGTCGGCGACCACGAAACGTTGAAGACATCACGCCGGGCCGTATTTGCTGGCGGCGATATCGTCACAGGCGCCGCCACCGTGATTCTGGCGATGGGAGCGGGACGCAAGGCTGCGAAGGCAATCGATACGTATTTAACAGACGGCGAGTGGTAGCGGGGGAAGGGACGCTCGCCGCTTGGGCGTCCTACGCGGACGGCGGCAGGCTGAGCCTGCCCCCATTTCGCCGAGGACGGCGCCCCTGTGTCGGCGCGTTTGCCCGTCATTTTTGTGTTGGCGTATTGAGAGCATAGGTCGGTACAGAGGCTCGCTTGCCCCGACGTACGGGCAATTCATGCGCAGCGGTAGGTCAGTTGGCAGGATTGGGCTGGTAGAATAGCGAATAGCATCTTTTTACCAACTTATGGGCCGTTTGCTCAAATGAACGGCTTACCGGATGCCATTTCTGCCTCAGGAGCCAATTTAATGCGCTACCGTGTGATTGTCGTCGCGGCGTTTTTGATGCTAGCCGCTATTTGCAGCCCTCGAACCTGCTCCGCCCAGTCTATTCCGCCTGAAGAGCAAGACCGAATCATTGCCGCTATCAAAGCGGACACGCACATGACGCAGGCGGCAAAGGATGCCCGCATCAAGCAGTTCAAGGACTCTGTAGCGGCGTCGAGCGGTTTCGGCGGCATCATGGAGACGATCGGCCCGATGCCGTTCATCTCCGGCGGTATAGGCATCGTTACGCTTATCGCCATCATCATTCTCAAGAAGCAGAAGGAAGCATCGGGCGACGAGCCTATCGTTATCAAAGCCAAGGGCGGCCGAGCCGAGAAGCCGTCGCGCGCCGATAAGAACAAAAAGGACAAGAAGGGCGCGACCAAAACCCCGCCGAGGCCAATCACGCCCGGCCCACCGGAGCCGCCGCCTGACGCCCGTCCCGCTACCCAGGAAGCTGTCGAAGCGGTGCCGATGGAGCTGCGCGGTATCTCATTCTTTACATCTCGCCCCCTGCCGCTCACCGACCTGGTCGAAGTCACGCTCTTTATCGATGATCAGCCGTTCACGGTCCACGCCAGCCAGGAAGAGGCGGACACAATCGCCCGTGGCACGCTGCCTCTGGTGCGCGCATTCTCCCTCGAAGGCAAGACGCTGCCGTGGTACGACTGGGCTGACTATACGCCTTACGCGCACTACTGGAACGCTGTCAAATCCGATTGGATCTGGTATGGGAGCGGCATCGTCGCTTGCTGGCTCTCGCTCGACAAGCTCAAACCAGACTTTGCGGGCTACTATTCCGCGTCGCTCGAGCACATCCTGCCCGATATCCCCGACCAGCCCGAATGGGGCGAAGCGCATGTGGACGACGAGGACGAACCGCTCACCCGCACTGAGATCAGCCGCCATCTGCCGAAGGTACGCACCTATATACGCGAAGCCGTCATTCGAAGGCGGCGGTTACAGCCTACCAGCCACACGCTGCAAATGAGCGCGCGCCCGCTACGTCCCGGCGAAGCTGTGCATCCGACCGTCGCACGGCTGACGTGGTCGCTCGGCACGGTTCGACGCGAACTGCTCGAGATTCGTCGTTCGCTCGCCGCGCTTGACGAGGCTGGCGAAGAAACGTCCGAAACTGCGGGCGAGAGACGAGCCCTGAAGGAACGTGAGCTGGAGTCACTTGAGTTTATCGAAATATTCAGCGGCGGAGTGCCGCCGGATGAATGGATACTCAAGGGGATCTACAAGGAATCTGGTATTCCGCTCGAGTTTACGACCGATCCCCGCGTCATGTTCAAACTGCCTTATCTGCCGCTGGACGAAGACGAAATCGATAGCGACGAGCCGCAGTTGGACGAGGACTTGCCCGACGAAGACGACGCGGTTATTGCGCCCCCAGTCGCCGACGAGCCAATCATCGCAATGGCTTCTGAAGCAACCGAGCCTGAGGAAGCGCCGGTCGCACCAACAGCACGCCCCAAGCGCAGCGCGCATTATGTCCCGGGCAGCGTGTCGAAGCCGCGTACCACGCAGCCTGAGCCAGCGGGCGAAACCGAGGAGTATGTCGTTCCACGGCGAGCGAGGCGCGTTCCTACACCACCTGTCGTCGAGGAAGAGGAACCAATCGTCATCGCCGCTCCGGCGGCCGAGGACGCCCCGGCACCGACCACAAAGCCTCGAAAGAGCCGCGCCAAGAGTGTGCCCCAGGAAGAAAACGCAGAAGCGATTCCCGTTGACGTAGAAGCTGGGCCGGACGAAGATGCGCCCGTTGCGCCACCGAAGCGGACACGTCGCGGCAAAGCATAGTGCCCCATTAGCGCGAGTTGGCGATTATTTTCGCATAGCCTTTCCGGATTCGGCTCCTTCGTGGGAGTGTCTTAATTGACACCCCAAATACGAAGGAGCTGAAATCATGTTAGCCACAATTGAATCGAGCGCAATTCAAGGCATTGACGCCTACGACATCAAGGTCGAGGTGGATGTTTCGGCTCACCTCTCCTATTTCGCCATTGTCGGTCTTCCCGACACAGCGGTAAACGAAGCCAAAGAGCGAGTACGCGCCGCCATCAAGAACTCCGGCCTCGACTTCCCTCTCAAGCGTATCACAGTCAATTTAGCGCCTGCGGACACTAAGAAACAGGGGCCAGCGTTCGATCTTCCCGTCGCTGTCGGCATTCTCGCGGCGACCGGACAGGTGCTGACCGATTCAATCGAGGAGTGGCTGTTCGTCGGTGAGCTTGCTCTCGACGGTGGCGTCCGCCCCGTGTCCGGCATCCTCCCCATCGCCGTGAAAGCCCGCCGCGATGGAAAGCGGAAGCTGGTGGTGCCGTTCGAGAACGCCGCCGAAGCTGCAATCGTCGGTGATGTCGAAGTCTACCCCGTGACCAGCCTCCTCGACTGCGTTTCGCTGCTCAATGACCCCATCGCAAACCGCACACCGATCACTGCGGACCCTATCGCAATGATGGCGCAGGAGGATGTGAGCGAACTTGATTTTGCCGATGTCAAGGGACAGGAACATGTCAAACGCGCCCTCGAAGTCGCAGCAGCTGGCGGTCACAATATCCTGCTGGTCGGCCCTCCCGGAAGCGGCAAGAGCATGCTGGCGCGCCGGTTGCCGTCGGTGCTCGCGCCGATGACGCTCGACGAAGCGCTGGAAGCAACGAAGCGCCTGCTATGTCGTTCGTCAGTCGAAAGAGAGAAGAAGTCACCTCAGCCTCGACGCGCGCGGGTTCCAGCAATCGTTCAAATTGGGTGTATTTCTCAAAATTAGAGCCATGATTTACACCCAGCAGTGGATAGCCAAAGCGGTCAATCGGGACATACTCTACCTCTTCATCACAAAATGCAAGGCAAACCAGTGAGTTCGTCATCCAGCGAATATGATCGATATCAGGATATAGATCGGTAATTTGCCGCTCAGAATCTCTTGCGTCCTTTTGCCACTTCGACGACCTCGAACCGTCTGCCAGATGTAGGTCGAGCACCCTTCGGTAAATCGCGTTAAACCTGCGGTCGGGTAGCAAGGCAGCCTGGATGTCGGCAAATGTTGTGCCAGACCTTCCGTTCCACAATTGGGATAGGGCGCGGTCTTCTTCGGTAGTCCAAGGACGACAGTCATTGACTAACCCTTGCCAGGTAAGACCAACATACCGATAGCCGCTTTTGAAAACCATTTCGAACCAAACATCTCGCGATCCTTCGGGAACGTAAACGCCAACGTGGTCAACGAAAAGGTCGATGACAGATCGAAGGCGATCTGGTGCTATTCCCTCGCCCTCTAGGATCATTGCATCAAGTTTTGTGCTAATTGACGCTTCGGTCAACTCGTCTGCCGCAACTTTGTCTGCGATCTGCCTATATAGGTTGATCTCTCTCTGAATGCCGCCTATTGCCTCTACGGCAGGCTTCACCCTATTATTGAAAATGGCGTCGAGTTGCTCCTTCGCATCAACATCGCCAAGTCGTTCTGTCAAATCCTCGTACAACTTTAGTCCCTTGTTGTAGTCTGCTTTAGCCTGCTTTAGTCGCACTTCGAGCGATTGCAGTTTTCGGGCATTTGCTTGAACTTGCTCGGATTCGGTGCCCAGGAAGCGGACATTTAGTCGAAGCCAAGATTGAACGCAATCAAGGAGGCATCGGGTCAGCACCCCAGCCAGAGCGTGAACATTTTTTGATCCTGAGGTGATCGACGTGCATAAACCTGTGCGCTTGCCCGCGATCATCTCCTTATGGCATCGCCAGCCTTCCAATTGCCCACCGAGAACATGGTCAAGATTCCATTCTCCCGCGTCATCCAAACCGTGCTTATAGCAGCGCAGATATCCTGCCCAAGGTTTGTTTCGAACAGTGGAGTGGGACTTGCCTGTGTTTGGAATAGCCGCTGTTTGCTTTGGATTCTTTGCCCAATTGCGAGGATGTGTTTTATATTGTGCTAAGCGTATTGCAAACAGGTCGTATGACAGCCACTTGTCAGCAACCGCTCGAACAAGCGCCATGTCATCGTCGTTGTCTGCCTTGAAAATCGCCAGTTCTTGAGAGTTGCCTATGTACACACGGTAGTCTCGAACTTTTGAATCCAAATCTACGCCGTCTTCACGCTCGATCTTACGTATCCGATTTAGGTGATCGCGTCCAGACTTTCTGCCTGAACCAAACAAGCGATCCCCAAGGTAATCTCCAATAGCATAAGAAATCATAGTGATGAGATTCTTACGTGTGAGTTCGTGGGGCGCGTTCACAGAAGTGCCAGTCTGCCAGCACACAGATTTTCGAGCACATGCTGATCGCATTGGCTCTTCAAATGGCGGCACTGCGATACCCTCGCTACGAACCGCATCCATCAGTGCAGCCCAGGACAGAATGTCTGGGCGAAGGCTTAGTTGGTAAATATGCCTAACAATTTCAGCGTGTGGCTCGTAAATGTACATGCGGGTATGCGACCATGAGCCGTCCGCCTGTCGTTCCTTCGGCTTGACTGCATACCCTAAAAAAAACGGCGCGCCGCTCCATCCAAGACTGTCTCGTATGGCACCAACGCGGGCTTTTACGAGCCGCTGACGCATATTGTCTCGTTCGATTCCACCCAACTTGCATGCATCGAGGAACGCATCGTAGTCGTTTTGAACGCGCATATCGAGCAGAACAAATCTATCGTTTTGGGTCGTGAGTATCTTGACGCGGTTAAGGGAAGCCTGAGCCGCAAAGTCGGTGGAGAACTTCAGCGATTTGTCGCGAAACAAGCGGTCGATGGCGGCACAAAACACCGTCTTGGTTTTTCCGTCGCGAATGTTATCGTATACTTGTTTCAGATCGGCACGTTGATTAAGGGACAATGCGCCTGAAAGGTTTACATCGAGATTATGTCGGCTGATCTTGTCGCTTGGAATTCCGCACTCGGCAAGTAGTGCAGGGAGTGCCTCCTGTTCGAGGCGGTAATTCTCGTTTTGACCTTCAGCGCCCTCGTCGGACTGTCTGATGTATACGTCATAATTCGAAGTCTTGTCCGTCTTGTCTAGCAGTTCACGTAGCCTGCGGTTTTGTGCGACAAAGTCGTCAACCAAGTCGGCGTCGTTTAACTCGTCGAGCGAAAGGTCGTCGGCGTACGCCAGTGTTGTGTCTTGTTGAGAGTCCATTACATACAAAACTCCTCGCGAAATCGGGCGACCTATCTTGCCTGGTCATTTGCACGATGCGTACATAACCATTATGCCTACTTCCACATCTCCGTGCGCTCCTCGACCGCCACATAATTGCTGGAGTCAGCCACAAACTTCCTCGGCGCGCCCGCCTCTCTCAGTGCCGCCATCGAGCATGATTTCGACGCATAATAGTTGTAGCCGTCCACAGCGTGGCTGTATGCCTCACGCGCATCTCGTGAAAGTTGCTTGTTTGCCGTGGTGGGAGTCTTGCTATACGCCTTCGAACTTGCCGCTATTTCTCGCTCCCGCCTCTCAATCAAACGCAGATCGGCTTTGAGCCATCTAACTTGCTCTCGCGTAGTGCTGTCGGCAGGCGAGTTGTAAAGGGCAGGAATATCGCTGGTAGATATGGGGGCGTCGATCAATGCGGTGTCGAGGCGTGTCAAAGGGGCACCAGCCAGAAGTAAGGCAACGGCAGCGAGGGGGATTACAATTAAGCCGATTTGTGGTGAGGGGCGGGGCATCTGGCGTATCCAACTTCTTCCTGGATTGACTTACGTTATACCAAATTCACAAGCCCTGTCCGAGCGCTTCAAGGCGATTCCTGCCCTCACAAGACCGAAACGGACACCAGTGGCAGCGCATCAAGTCCGAGGTCATAGGGAATAGCGGTTTCAAATCTGACTTGCACTTGTTCACTCCATTAATCCTGCATTGCAGGTCTTCATGAAGTTCGCCCCATCGCTCGACCAGTGCCGCAAGGCGCGCTTCCGATATCATGAACTCGCTGTCCGATCCGTCATCGAGCCACACCGCCACGCATTCGACTTCGCGGAGCGGAAATTCCCACCCCAAATGTGCCCACGCAGCGTAGAACTCCAGTTGATCCTCGACGGATTCCTCGGCGCGTTCTCGCTTCCCCGTTTTCCAATCGTAAATGCGCATGCCCGCATCAGGACTTTTCATCGCAAAGTCGTACGATGCATAAACAGGAACATCGTCCGCCCAAAACCAGGCGACACCGCCCTTATAAGGTAGCCGCCAATCAGCAATAGGAGCCGACGCGATCTCGGTTTTGTCGATGTAATGCTCGAATGTTCGAAGCCACCTTGTTAGGTCGGCTATGACATGATCCTTGTAGTCGTCGCGAAGTCCGCCTGCGTGGTACACCTCATCAACTGGTCGAAGCCCAGGCGATTTCGCCCACGGCTGTCGATTCTTCTGGCGATTCGCCCATTCCACAGAGAAGCCCTCGTAGGCAGATAGCAGCCCTGACGCCTTACCAACCAGATCAGTAGGAAAGATGCCAGTGTCCACCCGCTGCCTCATTGCCCAGTCGATGGTGTCATGTAGGATCGAGCCAGGGAGCATGTTGACGGGCATAAGCGTCTTTTCAACGAGCGCGTCCCAAAACTCATCCTTTGGCAGGTCGTCCGTGAGGTTCGTCAGTGCCCATCGTCGCTCGCAGTCGTGCAACGTCCGAACGCTTGAATAGGATAGCGCTGGCTTAGCATCCTCTGGGACTTTGGCGGGAAACATGGGTCTGGTCATCGCGTTTACTCCTCGGTACGGTCATCGCACAGTTGAGGCACTTCCATTTAAGATACTCCATTGTCCCGATCAAAAGCGGAAAGGTGGCACTGGTTTATTTTTGCTTACTGGCGTTCTCAGCGAGCGTCAATTGGGCGTCGTTCCGTGGGCGCTTCATTTTTTGAGGATAATCTCTACTGTGGAACGAAATGGACGAATACCCGCTTCCTTTTCTCCAAGATTATCATTGGTAGGTGTATCAAAATCTACAGATTTGAAGGATTTCGAGACTCGGGCGTCGAACCGTAGCCGTGCGGTCGCTTACATATACAAGGCAACCTTGTTGTCGGCTGAATGTAAATCGCTGCTGGCTCCCACACCAGGCAAACGGCGAGAGCAACACCGTCAATATTCGCAACTAGCACAAGGACAATATGGCACGTAAACCCTCCAACGGATCACCCAAAGGCAACGGCAACGGAGCCAATATCGGGTTTGAAGACACTCTTTGGAAAGCCGCTGACAAACTGCGGGGACACCTCGATCCAAGCGATTACAAGCACGTCGCCCTCGGGCTGATCTTTCTAAAGTATGTCTCCGATGCATTCTTGGAGCGGCAATCTGAGATTCTAGCACTGGCTGCCGATCCGACTAGCGATTACTATGTCCCTGACGAAAATGATCGCGCCAGTGAGGGTGAAGACCGCGACTACTACACTGCGGTTAACGTGTTCTGGGTTCCCGCTGACGCACGCTGGTCAACTATTCAAGACAGTGCGAAATTGCCCACTATCGGCAAAATCATTGACGACGCGATGGTTGCGATTGAACGGGAGAACGTTTCGTTGAAGGGAGTGCTACCCAAAGACTACGCGCGTCCTACCCTTGATAAAACTCGGCTAGGTGGACTGGTTGATCTGATAGGCACCATAGGCATTGGCGACAAGGAAAGCCGCAGCAAAGATGTCCTTGGGCGCGTGTATGAGTATTTCCTGGGAAAGTTCGCAGGAGCCGAAGGTAGGGCGGGAGGTGATTTCTTTACGCCACGGTGCGTAGTCCGCCTCCTGGTAATGATGATCGAGCCGTTCAAAGGCAGAGTGTACGACCCATGCTGCGGGTCGTCAGGCATGTTCATTCAGTCCGAAAAGTTCATTGTCGAGCACGGTGGGAAATTAGGCGACATCGCGATCTATGGTCAAGAGTCGAACCCTGCGACCTGGCGACTTGCAAAGATGAACCTAGCCATTCGCGGCATTGAAGCCAACCTTGGTCAACACAACGCGGACACGTTTCACAACGACCTTCATCGAGACCAACGATTCGATTACATCTTAGCCAATCCTCCGTTTAACATTTCCGATTGGGGAGGAGAGAGACTGCGGGAAGATGTTCGATGGAAATACGGTGCGCCGCCAGTTGGGAATGCAAACTTTGCATGGGTAGAGCACATCGTTCACCACCTCGCTCCAAACGGGATCGCAGGCTTCGTACTTGCGAACGGATCACTGTCTTCAAACCAGAGCGGCGAGGGTGAGATTAGGCGAAAACTCGTCGAAGCAGATTTGGTGGATTGCATTGTAGCCTTGCCAACCCAACTATTTTATGGCACAGGAATTCCAGCGTGCCTTTGGTTCGTTGCGCGGAACAAAGCAGATGGCAAACTACGAGATCGTCGAGGTGAGACGCTCTTCATTGATGGTCGTAAACTAGGCGTTCTCGTGGACAAAAGTCATCGTGAATTGACTGCCGACGATATAGATCACATCAAGTCAACGTATCATGCATGGCGAGGTGAACAAGGTGCAAAGGCATATAGCGACATCGCTGGCTTTGCAAGCGCAGCAGACCTTGTGCGGATCAGAGAACAAGGGTTCACCCTGACGCCAGGTCGATATGTCGGTACAGAAGACAACGAAACCGACGATGAGACTCTTGAGAACAAGATGTCTTACTTAGTTTCGCGTCTAGAGAATCAAATGCAAGAGTCTTTTTTGCTCAGACAAAGTATTATGTCGCGACTATCAGGCTGGAAAAATGGCAACTGAACTCGTTCCGCTCACAGCCCTCCTGTCGGAGATTATAGATAATCGAGGTCGAACGTGTCCCACTGTGGCTACTGGGATTCCACTGATTGCGACCAATTGCATCAAAAACGATACCCTATATCCGACATATGAAAACGTGCGACACGTCTCCAGGGAGTCGTATGAATGTTGGTTCAGAGGGCATCCGATACCAGGAGACTTAATTTTCGTTACGAAGGGAAGTCCAGGTAGCGTTTGTATTGCGCCTGATCCAGTTGATTTCTGTATCGCACAGGACATGGTGGCATTGCGACCCAATCCGACCACGGTTTATCCTAAATATTTGTTTGCTATATTGCGGAGTAGAGAAACTCAACTCCAAATTGTCAATCTGCACGTTGGTAGTTTAATCCCTCACTTCAAGAAAGGCGATTTCGACAAACTTCGATTGCCGATTCCCGATCCCAGTTTGCAACGGTATATAGGTGATTTATATTACGACATAACCGAATTGATCCACCGCAATCGTCGTATGAATGAAACGTTGGAGCAAGTTGTGCGCGCCTTGATGAAGTCGTGGTTTGTTGATTTCGATCCCGTTCAAGATTCAGAAGCGCATCGAACTCCGTTTGGCGTTGACGAAGCGACTTGTACGCTTTTTCCATCAGGATTCGAAGACACACGGCGCGGCAAGATGCCCCGAGGATGGACAATTGCATCGGTGTCCAAGGTCGCTAACGTAAATTCGCTATCATTGTCCGCAAAGGACAAATTGGACACAATCGAATACGTGGAAATATCGGAAGTGTCGAGGGGTGAGATTGGAAACATGCCATTATATGACCGAGGAACCGAGCCGAGTCGTGCTCGACGGCGGCTACGACATGGCGACACCGCCCTCTCAACTGTTCGACCAGATCGCGGCGCTTACTTTTTGTGCCTTGATCCGCCTATAAACAGGCTTGCGTCTACGGGCTTCGCGGTCGTTAGTCCCATCGATGTTCCCTGGACATTTCTTTACTTAGCACTTACGACCGACGAAGTGTCCGAGTACCTTGGTCGAGTAGCAGACGGAGGAGCCTATCCCGCCGTAAACCCATCCGTAATATCGGATATTGAATTTGTCCTTCCTAACAAACCCGTTCTCGATGCGTTTCACACTATCGCTAAGCCGTTCCTTCAGTTGGTGGAAGCCAATAGACTTGAAAATCGAACTTTGAGACAACTTCGAGACACCCTACTGCCCAAACTCATCTCAGGCGAAGTCCGTATCCGAGATGCCGAGAATCTCGTAAACTCGACCATCAACCCAAAGGAGGCAGCCTAATGAGCGCCTTCACCGAAAGTATTGTTGAAGAAGCCGCCCTTGGGTGGCTCCAAGATGTGGGATATTCATGCGAAGTGGTGGATTCGGAGCGGAGCGCTTACAACGAAGTCCTGCTCAAGGCTCGACTTCGTTCAGCCCTGGTTCGACTAAATCCCACACTCCCGCAAGACGCACATGACGAAGCATTTCGCCAGATAGCCTACCCCGAATCGGCTTCCACCCTAGAGAACAACCGAAGATTTCACAAGATGCTCGTTGAAGGGATTGCGGTTTCCTTCCAGCAGGATGGTGCAACAAAGCATGACATCGTTAAGGTGGTGGACTTCGCAAATGTGGCGGACAACGAGTTCCTAGCCATCAACCAATTCACCATCTTCGAGCGAAGTAATCGGCGACCAGATATCCTACTATTCGTAAACGGACTGCCATTAGCAATCATTGAACTTAAAAACCTCGCCGATGCCAATGCTACTGTCAAGGGCGCATGGAATCAACTGCAAAAGTACAAGAGTGAAATCCCTACGCTTTTTGCTTACAACGAGATTATGGTCGCGTCAGACGGCGGCACAGCCCTGGCGGGGACGATTACAGCAGACTGGGAGCGCTTCCAACCCTGGAAGAGCCTGAATGACCAACCGTCGCCTCCAGGGATGAGCGCACTCGAAGTGCTGATTCGAGGCATGCTCGACCCAAAGATTCTCCTCGACCTGATCCGATTCTTCGTGGTCTACGAAACGGACGGCGCTCAGGTTGACAAGAAGATTGCTGCCTACCATCAATACCATGCGGTGAACAAGGCAATCGACCAGACAATCCGAGCGTCGTCGCCTGCAGGCAACGGACGGATCGGCGTGATTTGGCATACGCAAGGCTCTGGCAAGAGCCTAAGCATGACCTTCTTCGCTGGCAAGATCATCCAGGCAGCGGAACTCGCCAATCCCACCCTTGTGGTGATTACAGACCGCAACGACCTAGACAACCAACTCTTCGCGACGTTTGCCCGATGCCAAGAACTGCTGCGGCAATCACCCATTCAGGCGGAAGATAGGGCAAGCCTAAGGACAGTGCTTAGGCGCGCGAGCGGCGGAGTCGTCTTCACGACGATCCAGAAGTTCTCCCCACTGGAAGACGATGACGGTTGTTTGTCCGACCGTCGCAATATCATTGTTATCGCCGACGAAGCGCACCGTAGCCAATACGGCTTCGACGCCAAGGTAAGCAAGACGGACGCAGAGATCACCTATGGCTTCGCAAAGTACCTGCGAGACGCTCTGCCAAACGCATCGTTCATCGGCTTCACGGGAACGCCAGTTGAGTTGTCCGATAGAAACACCAAAGCGGTCTTCGGCGATTACATCGACATATACGACATCCAGCAAGCAGTGGACGATGGCGCGACCGTACGCATCTATTACGAAGGACGGCTTGCGAAGATCACCCTGAACGAGGTGGAAAAGCCCAAGATCGATCCCGAGTTCGAGGAAATTACCGAGACAGAAGAGCAAACAACCAAGGATAAACTAAAGCGAAAATGGGCACAAGTTGAGGCGATGGTTGGCACAGACAAGCGGATTGCGCTGATTGCCGCCGACCTCGTAAAGCACTTCGAGGATCGCCAAGCGGGTATGGATGGCAAAGCGATGGTTGTGTGTATGAGCCGTCGCATTTGCGCTTCCCTTTACAACGCAATCATCAAGATACGCCCAGATTGGCATGATGCCGACGACGCGGCAGGTGCCATAAAAGTCGTTTATACTGGCAGCGCCGCAGACGAGGCAGACATATCCCAGCACGTTCGCGGCAAGGCTGCGCAGGACGCAATCGCACTGCGGTTCAAGAAGCCCGCCGATCCATTGAATATCGTGATTGTGAGAGATATGTGGCTCACTGGATTCGACGTGCCGTGCCTCCACACGATGTACATTGACAAGCCGATGCAGGGACACGGGCTGATGCAAGCCATAGCCCGAGTCAACCGCGTGTTCAAAGATAAGCCAGGTGGCTTGATCGTAGACTACATCGGATTGGCGGATAAACTCAAAGAAGCGCTCGCCGCCTACACATCGAAGGATCGTGAAAACGCTGGCGTCCCACAAGAGCAGGCAGCAGAGGTGTTCCTTGAAAAACTCGGGATCGTCAACGACCTCATGCACGGCTTCAACGACCAGCCGTTTTGGATTGGAACTGCTCCAGAACGCCTTAACTGCCTCCTTGGCGCTCAGGATTTCGTACTGACGCTCGATGATGGCAAGAAGCGCTACATCGATGCAGTAGCAACGCTTGGGAGAGCGTTTGCCCTTGCCGTTCCACATGAAGCCACCTTGTCGGCTCGGGATCGTGTCGGCTTCTACCAGGCGGTCAAGGCTGGACTGTCGAAGACCCTAGTCGATGGTGAAACGTCCCCAGAAGACATCAACGCCGCCGTCAGGCAGATCGTCAGCAAGTCCGTCAGTTCAGACGAGGTTGTGGACATCTTCACCGTCGCTGGGCTTGACCGCCCCGAACTCTCCATCCTCTCTGATGAGTTCCTTCAGGAAGTTCAGGGGATGAAGTTTAAGAACCTTGCAGTCGAGGCGCTAAAGAAACTACTGTCCGACCAAATCAAGGTCAGCGCGCGCACGAATGTGGTTCAATCCAAACTGTTCTCGGAGATGCTCCAAGCCACGATCCTAAAACTTCAAAACCGCTCATTGGAGACCGCTCAGATCATCGCCGAACTGGTCGCCCTTGCTAAACAGATGCGAGAGGCAAACAGCCGAGGAACCCAACTGGGACTTACGGATGACGAACTCGCCTTCTACGACGCTCTCGAAGTCAACGATAGCGCAGTAATGATTCTCGGCGACGCCCAGTTGAAGGTGATCGCTAAAGAAATCCTACAACGGGTTCGCGCATCGGTAAGCATTGACTGGAATGTTCGCGACAGCGCACGAGCAGCATTGCGGATCGTCGTGAAGCAAGTATTGAAGCGCCACGGATATCCGCCTGACAAGCAGCCTCAGGCAGTGGAGACAGTGTTGCTCCAGACCGAGTTGCTTTGCGCGAAGTGGCTTTGATGCATAACGCTTCAATGATTTTGTCGTTTGCGCTAGAACCAGAATAACGCATATACGGTGGAAATGGAATAAATGAAAACTCCAGAAGGATTTCCAATTGTGCGTTTAATGATGGTTCTCAGCAGCATGGCACCATTATTTGTTCTGGTCGCACTTCGAGGAAGCCAGGTAGTCCCAGATTTATGGCTTACCCCGTTTTGCTTCATCATGATTGCCGCTCCGCTTGCTACTTTGCTGAACCGCATTCGGGTCGCGCAGAATATCGAGGACGAAAAAGAGATAACGATTCGAAACGCTACCGACCACAGAGAATATTTGCTCGTTTACCTTTTCACAATGCTCGTCCCGCTATACCAGGCGGATTACTCCACCGCTCGTAGCGTTTGGGCTGCCGCAATTGCGTTCGTGTTTATAGTTTTCATCTTTTATCACATGAATCTGCATTATATGAATATCGCGTTCGCGATATGCCAATATCGAGTGTACACAATTGATTCTGATAAAGAAAAAGACGGTGTACCATTCATATTATTATCGCGAGATCACGCGTTCCAAAATGAACAGAAAATAACGGCATACAGAATTAGCAATACCGTCTACATTCAAAAATACGAAAAAGAAAAGCCAACATGACATACACAACGGAGTTTTCTAAGGTTGAGTTCGGCATTTGCCAAGAGTTAGGCGACCGTATCAAATGCTCGCAAGTTCCATGTGACCCGTCGGTGAGAGACGTTTTGCTGGGCATGCTTGCTCAAACTTATAGTTCCCTTGGTGAGACGGAATCCCTGAGATATTTTGACATCTCACAAGATTACACGGCGAGCCAAGGGGCAAAGTTGCGTATAGATGACCCCATTGCCGACGAACTACGCAGACTGTTCGAGCACGATAACGCTGTTCCGAACGCGCAGATAATGCGAACACCACATGCTATATGGTGCTACTACGCGATATTCTTCGACAACAACCATCGTAAGACTGTGCTGGCTCTCAAGAAGGCGAACCAATTTAAGGTCGTCTCTCAGGTGCGGAATCGGCTTACGTTGCAAGTCAACGATATGCTTACAGTCTTGAACGAACCCGTATTCAAATTCGACGTTGATTTCGATCTGGTAGTGTCAGAACAAGATATTCTTGTGTTGCGCCCTAATCTTCTGAAGCACATCATAAATATCGCTTCCTACGTTAAGACAACAAGCATACTTGCAGCGGAAACGCTCGCAACCGACTTACCCACCTTTAACCTAACGTCAATGCGGGCTGCGGTTGAGAGCAAGACACGCGTTGCAACGCTTTTGACAGCGCTTGTCCGACGAGGTGATATTGCTAGGATGTCAGACGACCTTATCGTAGAGGCATGTAAACGCTGTAAAGTTGTACTATCAAAGGATGACAAAGACGGCAGGTATGTGCTGAAGCCAGGAGACGAACTTAATTTTCTTAAGACACTTGATCGCAGACGATACACCTCGTCGCTTATTCCTGGCGAGGACGAAGTATGGGAAGCGGCGAACAGGCACAAGGCGACGTGAAGCGCTGGTGCTCCTGCATTATACTTGCGCATCGACGTGCCGAACAATCGTGATATTGACGCGAAATCGAAGGGATCGAATGAAGATGATTTTCCTCAGCAGTGATCACTATCGAAAAGATGTCGTAACAATAGATTGCTATTATCCCACCCGATTCTGGACGGAGATTCCAGAGACCCAATGTCAGTTTAGTAAAGCGATTATCCGACTGAAGGAAAATGACGATGATGCGCTTCGCTACTTCTACTCAAGAGTTGAGCCACTGTTGGGCGACGATTTCACTGTTGTCGTAATTCCACCGCACGAAGCGTATGAGGAGAATAACCCAAAACCTCTATCAGGAGTGAGCCGACTTGCGTTAGCCGTGGCGAGAGTCCCCAAGAATCGGGTAGACGGCACCACCTGTCTTCGACGTGTTATCACGGTTCAAAAGAAGGCATTTGGGGGGAATCGTTCCGAGGTCGATGAGATGAACAGCATTCGCGTTTTCAATCCAAACCTGGTAAGTGGTAGGGATGTACTTTTGATTGATGACGTTAGGACGAGCGGCTGCTCTATAAACGCTTGTAGACACCTTCTAATGAAGGCAGATGCGCGCGATGTGAGGGCACTGGCACTTGGTCAGACTACAAATTGGACTAATCAATGACCGACGAACTCTACATTTTGACGCTATTGAGCCTTCCAGGGATTGGAAAGAAGAGCGCCAGCATCATATTTGGAATGTTATCAGAGCCACCATCCACCTTGGCTACCTTGATTGACGTTATTCGCGAAGCCAAGAGACTTCACCCTCGCATATCCGTGCCCAGCGCCGAGCAGGCGGAGACCGCCCAAAATAGAGCCACGAATATCGTGGATGACGCTGCCAATTCGGATATTAGAATCATATGTCAATCGCACTCGAATTTCCCCGAACGGCTAAAGACAATTAGTGATCCGCCACTTATACTCTACGCGAAAGGCAACCTGGACTGCTTGTTGGCGCTCGATGCCGTTGCAATCATTGGCACACGCGAACCGAGCGAATATGGATATCGGGTTGGCGAAAAGTTGGGGGCAGCGTTTGCTTCAATGGGATTTGTGGTTGTAAGCGGGCTAGCAACGGGCTGTGACACGCGTGGACACGTGGGCTGCCTGCGCGCAGGAGGGCGTACCGTTGCCGTATTGGCGCACGGGCTTAAAACCATATACCCGTCTGAGAACCGCAACCTTGCATCGGAGATCGTCGAGAAGTCTGGTTGTTTAGTGAGCGAATACGCGCCCAATGAAAAGGCTCAGCGCAGTTACTTTGTTGAACGCGACCGATTACAAAGTGCTCTAAGCGCTGGCGTCGTTGTAATTGAAACCGACGTGAAGGGTGGCACCATGCACACGGTTGGGTTTTGCCTTGAACAGGGTAAGCCGCTCGCATGCCTTGTGCATCCCCCTAAGTACGCCGATCATCCCAAAGTCAACGGTAACAAGTATCTTATCGCCCGAGGAGACGCAATAGGATTGGCAACTCCAGGTGATGTTAGAGACTTCGCGATGGGTATGCGAGGAAAGAATATGCCCCGCGAAGATGCGACACCAGTTGACCAACCAAGTCCCGAAAAGTATTTTACAGATTTGTTTTCGTTACCGCCAATCCCTTTGGCGAACGACAAAGTAGACCAAACGGAACATGCTGCGACGGGCGATAAAGAGCAAGCCGTCGAAACGGACACCGCCGCCATTGACCAGTTGTCCACTAAGGAAGAATTGCAAAGCCCGCCAAAGCGCAAGCGCCACAGTTCACGAAATCCGACGGCATCAATTGTCCAACTACCTTTGAATGGCTTGGAGGAGGTTTAGCAATGGGAGTTATACTCGATCTTGACCTCACAATGGTGGATTCATCGTGCGCCGAGGACTACAGGCGGGCGCGCCAGTGGCAGGAAGTATATCGGCTCATCCCTTCATTCATAGTTTACGACGGTATCACAGCACTGCTGACGTACCTATCAGAAGAAGGCGTTCCTGTTTGCGTTATTACATCCAGTCCGAGCACTTACTGCTCGCGGGTACTTGCCCAGTTTAGATGGAAAGTGGACGCTTGTGTATGCTATCACGACACCAGTGAACACAAACCTCATCCTGCCCCTATACTGGAGGGGCTAAGGCGACTTAATCTTCCTGCCACGTCGGTTGTATCAGTAGGGGACGCACCCAGCGATATTTTTGCATCACAACGGGCTGGAGTATTTGCTGTCGCAGCCACCTGGGGCACTAAGGATGCGACCTCTTTGCGAGCATCACGTCCAGACGCGATAGTAGAACGTGTTGACGACCTAAGAGCCATACTGACGCATAGGATTCCACGTCTTAAGTAACGATGGCTCAAGACCGTCAGTCGATCAAGGAATCGATGTGAAATGGACTGCCGCCCTCACGGCGTTCCAATGGAAAGACTTTCAGAACGCCCATGATTATTGGATCACCTGAAGTTGAGAGCATACAGAGGCTCGCTATAACTGGAGGGCTTGACCGTCTCGACTCGCTTTCAAACATTGGCTTCAGCCTAAGTGCCGCCCTTGAACTTTCTTGCTTTGCTGTTGCTTGGGATCGCTTAGGTAATGACGATCTGATCCGCTTCATCGAACGGTGGTCTTCGACCAATTCCCTACTGAACTCAGTCAGAGTCGCTCTCGCGCACCAAGGCATATGGTCAGTACCGCAAGCAGATATGTTTCTCGCTCCCAGGTACGAGGTGTTTCCAATTCCACTAGCACACGAGTGGGAGTCGAATGAATGGCACGAGTTCCTGGATCGCTTTCGCCGATCCCTCGTGAATGGGAAGTTCGGCGCGTCGCTTTCTAGGGCACTTGTCCATGCGTTTGCCGAAATGGCGGACAATGTCCCGCAACATAGTGGGCGAGACCGCCAGAATCCAGCATGTGGAGTAGCGGCGTATCATGTCGAAGATTCCTACATGACGTTTTCAATAGCCGATGTTGGTCGCGGCGTGTTGGCGAGTTTACACACCAAACCAACATTGAGCGACATTGCATCGGATTCTGATGCGTTGCGTACAGCGATCCTAGGGTATGCGTCTTGCAGACCAAATCGCGTAAAGGGCGACGGCTTCAAAACGGTTCTCGATTCGCTCAGCGATATTAACGGCAATCTGCGCTTTAGGTCTGGCAATGCATGTTTGACAATCTCGGGCGTGGGCGACACAAGGGAGCGAGTAATGCGCTCCGTTCCTGACCTTTTAGGATTCCAATTATCGGTGTCGTGCTCTCTGGTTGACTCCCCATCCACAAAGTACATATAGCGGGCTTGCATTCTCCAGCGAACCTGTGGTAGACTAATCTCACTGCTCACAGTGAGGAATGAGATGATAGTCTATAAAGTCGGAGGCAGCAATCCTCCGCCGTTGGTAAGTGGGGCAACATTGGGGCAACAGCACCTGGAGGCGCTCTTGGAGATTTTGCTTGACAAAGCCCTTACGTACGGAAAGAACGAAATCGTACCAGTCGAACCCGTTGTCCTAAGTTTCTCGGGAATCGAATCAGCAACTGCGAGTTATGTTAAAGCGTTGCTGCTTCCACTGCTCGACGATTTGACGGACGTGGAAGATTTTAAGGGAAAGTTTCGCCCCAATACATTTGTAATGCCCTTTGTCGCCGATCTGACCGACGAGTTGCGCGGCGAACTCTGGCTGGTAATGAAAGACCAAGGTTCCGTCTACCTTGAAGCGCAGGATATGGGAACCTGCCATCCAATATCGGCGCGAATTATTGGAGAACTGGACGGATTTCTAAAAAAGACAATAAGTATTGTCGTCGCGGAAGAACAATGCACCGCGACTGACCTATACGCCAAATACCCCTCGGAAGGCATCTCCACGACTGGGTGGAACAATCGCCTTGCAGACCTATATGAATTGAGAGTCATAGATCGACGCAAATGCGGAAGACAGTGGATTTACTCCCCCGTTGTTAAGGAGGTTGTATATGGGTGAGCAGTTTCGACGCAAGAAGAATGAGCGTGAGCGTATGTTGCGTGAACGCGCACATCAAGATGAACTGGCAACGGCGACGCTCTTCTCCAGCCGCCCCGAAGTATATGCGAGAGAGTACCAATGCAGTTGGTTTGGACGGACTCCCGTATCGCTAGGCGACACCGTGATGCTGACGAAACGTTCGGCTCTTGGTGGAATATCGGGCATACCCGCACCAGAAGTCATCGAAGTGTCTGTTGGCAATGTCGTTGTAGGCACCGTCGTGGGTGAGCCAGCCAAAGAATTAATATCGGTGCTTGATAGCGACCCAAGGGCTGCTGGAATGGTCAATGCGACCGTAGTAGGTCTACCTAGCCTTGACGACACGATTATGCTCCGCGTAGCCGAAGAACATCCTGGCTCGCCGAAAAATGGCGGTAAGGGCTAAATAGCATGGAAGGTCAACTGCGGCTCGATTTTGATAAGCGCCCCACAGAGTCCGTCCGCCACGCATTGAGCGCCGTTTCGTGTCCCGAGTGCAGGTTTCGAATAGACTGTGGCGGACTCGACCAGGTGAATCTGTTTGGTGGCTGTTTCGAGCATTGCATTACAAAGTGCGACCCTAAAGGCTGCGACTATGCATGTCCGTACAATAAACCACTATTCGTCAATCTGTGTCGCGAGGTTGGCGGTCTAGAAAACCAACGATGCCGAGACCTCATGCCAGCGGACAATAGTGCCTTTCCGATTTACGCGACCTCTCTCGCACACGAGTATTGCAGGAAGAAGGAGGTTGATCTGCCGTTCGTTGTCATTCCCATCGAATCGCTTTTTAGCATGAAGTCGGGCAAGTGCAAACTTCCCGAGTCCACCTCGTCCTGCCTTCGAAGCAAGTTTGGGCTTAAGCCTGATGCTATGGTTCTGGTTGAGTGCGTTGACCAAGACTGTACGGTCGAGGGCTTCTGGCAAAACGAACGAAGCGCTGGAATCATTGCCCAGTTGGCGAATATGGCGCTCGTGGGTGCGACGGTGCCTAACTTTTCCTATTTTTACAATGCCCCGAGAACGCAAACACTCTATAACCGCCGTCGAAGTACGATAATCGCCGAGCGCATGTCACAGGCTGGACTCGCGCCGATAATACACCTTAATGCACTCACGCCGTCTGACTGGAAGTGGTGGGAGAGCGTTCTATCGGACAATCCGAGTGTGAATCTCGTCGCTAAGGAATTCGGTACTGGCTTGCGGACACGCAGCAAAGGGATCGACGACCTTTGGCGCATGGAATGTCTCCAGGATCGCCTCGGTCGCTCGCTTCATCCCGTTTTGTTTAGTGCAAGGCGCTACCTTAAGCATGCGGTGGACAGATTTGAGAGACTGACCATTGTCGATAGTCATCCGTTTCACCTCACGAGAAGTCGGCGCAAACTTACGATAGTAAACGGAAAGCCGAAGGTGGTGGTTCACAAGACTCAGCCAGGAGAACCGCTAGACGACCTGTATGCTCACAATGTCGCTGAGTATTCCCGTTATTTCGAAGCGGCATTCGCTAGTACTACCATTCAGGAGTACGCCCCCATATCAAGACCGCGCCAAGTGGAGCCATTCGATCTGGAACTGACTTGATTACGCCTCGCTACATCAGTAAGCCAACTTCGACGGTCGTATCCAGGGCGTCATGCGAGGTATTCGACCAAGCGCCGAATGCCAGCATGCCTAAGTATTCATCGTGGTTGCATTATTGGTGTTAACAGCATGTTCCTCCACCCAATCATCCCCATCGCCCCACCACTGCCCCACCACGTTCATGATCACCTCACAATCGCAATAGCCTCCCCACTGCTCGTACCACCGACACGACTCCTTGATCGCCTCCTTTTCCAACACCATCGACCGCAGTATCTTGCGCGCCAACGTTTTGCTCTCGTCCCTTACATGCGGTCTTATCGAGGGCGACATCGAGACGGTCAATGAATTCCTGCCACATTGGGTGCTCATTGGTCATCGAGAGGTTGGGAGCGACTGGTGGCGATGCTGGTGGGGCGGTATGAGTCGGGGTTGCCGATGTTGTTGGCATGTTCTTGATCTCATGGCGTCGAGTTGACATACTTTATATTCGTGCCCTGGGGTGGGAGATCGGCACGGTGGCAGAGGGTTCTCTCCCCACAGCCTCTTGAAGCGGTGGGGAGAGGCTGTGATGAGGCTAAGTCTCAGCAGAGAGACGTTTGTAGCAAGAGAACTCGTGATCGCTAAGGAAGAAGACACCTTGTCCTGAAAATTCGCCCCGTTCGACACAAAGGATCGACGCTGCGAACGCCATGTAGTCCAAGCCACTGTCGTTCAGTATCGTTTCGACATTCGACACCTCTTCAATACTGTCGCCCCATATCTGGTTATCGAAGCCGCGTTCGAAAGCGCACCGCTTGTGCTTTTCCAACAACTCGATGAAGACGGGATGGAGGTATTTCCGTTTGGGAATGTCCACGGTTGTGCCCGTGGCGAGTGGACTATTCACGTTTGAATCGACAAACTTCCAGTGTAAGTTGTACATAATTTTCTCCAATATCTGTCGTTCCCCACCGCCCGCAAAAGCGGATGAGAAGTCGAATCGCGTTATGCGCCGCCGAAATGCATCCTCCTAGAGATGCAACCTTGATCCGCGTACCTTTCCGCGCTTTCGGGCTGCTGCCGCCGCCTTCACAATGTCGACTCGCGACGGCACCGTGCTTGTCAGGTCATCAATACGCTCGAACAACGTTGGACTTACGGGCTCGTTGACGTAGACCCACCAGTCGTTGTCGTTGCCTCCAGACCGACGCAGCTCACGTATCGTTGCCGCATCCGCGCCGACGTGCGTCGCCAGGTCCTTCCATGTCCACAAGTTGCCATCGTTAGCGTCGATTACGACGGCGATGCGCACGGTTGGCGCAAGACCAGTCCACTTCTGGGCGTAAACGGACGGGTCTGAACTAAACCATGCGGCGTTGTTGAAACAGTCGTCAGAGGGCAATCCAGGCTTTTCGAACATATGGACTGGCACGTCGCCTCTTGTGATTCCGTGCTGCTTGATTGACTCAATGTAAAAGTCTTGCGTGAAGTGATAGAGACGGATTTTCTCCGACTTCAGCGGGCGATGAAGCCGAGGGTTCTCCTCGGGGCTAAAGAACCGCTCGCGATATATGGTTGAGTAACTTAAATGGGTCGGCGCTGCCATTGATAGGTCTCCTTCAGCACGATTAGGTGCGGTGCGTGTTAGTCGCCGACAACATCGACGACGCTTGGGAGATGGTATCAGGAGCAGCGGGACTAAAACGGAAGATGTGGTCGAATATGGTCGAACTGCTAAAATGCAGGGGGGTAAGACCATAGCATGTACCTCGACGCGGCACAGCGTTCAGGAGGCATGCTGGTAATGTGCGTAAATTGCAAGACCTAGCGAGCGTAGCGGGCGAGGAAGAATACGTACAATGGGCACTGGACAAATGGTAGATAGCCGCACGTTTTGCATGTGAATAGGCACGGCCGACAAAGGCTGACGGTTGGGACGGCGGAGGCTATGGTTACGCTCGCCCCTGGGTCTAGAGCGTACGCTTCGCCCGTTGGATCAACGATGGTCGGAAGCAGTATCATCTGAAGGGATGTGAACGTTCGTTGGCTAATCTATTTCCTGCGTGGCAACCGTAGGTGGGGCAACATTGAAGAACTTCCGCCTGCCTTGCTATATGCTCGCTGGCTAACGCAACAAAGACCGAATCATTTGGCGATCATATGTCAAAACCTGATGGATTTCCTCCGTATTTCCCGCAAACGCTTGATGAACTAAATGACTACCGTGCGAACGCGGATCGCTTCCTTGGTCGCCTAACCGACAATTGGCAGCACAACCTTGCAATGTTCGTTAATCCCCGTGATGTAGTGGTCGAAGACTTGGCGAACCTTACTACTAACCACCTTGATCCGTCAAGGCTCAGAACGTTAGGCACGCTGCCAAGCGAACCCTTGGAACTCTTCGATGATTGGTTAGACGCAGGCGTCGGACCGATTAGGGCACTTTTCCTCCTTAGCCTTCTGCGCAAGCCAAAGAAATTGAACGAGCCGACCATCCATGGACATTCGAGCGGTAGCCGCAGAGAAACCCTGTTCTTTGCCAATGACGACTTCCTGTTTTCCCCGACGGAGTGGATATTGCGAGACCTATACATAGGTAGCGCACTCAATGCTATGGGCACTTCATGGAAACAACTTGAATTGGCGATGAGTGACGCGTTTAAGAACGCTCTCCCTCAGGGTTACTTGTCGTCGGTTAAGGTCATGCCAACGTCTGGAGTATTGCTTCTGTGGAAGCACGAATTGGAATACTCAATTCGACTTGGCAATGTAGCCACCAAAGTATTCGATCACGCCGACGCGCTGAGCGAATTATTAAGGTCCAGCAGCGACACAATATGGCGCAGCGCACTCATGAACCTGGAGACAGATATTGATAAACTAAAATACGAGTTAGCCCCACTAACAATGATGTACATGTCCAAGCAAAGGATGAAACTGTACAGGGCGCGGAGAACGTCGCCAATTGTCAACCCTGTCTTACTGAGCATCCGTGATACAATCTGGCATGCGCTTGAACAAAAAGAACAATCGCCGCGTGATTGCCCCGATATTGCAGAGACCTTGTATGCTCAATGCCATTTTCCAGACAAGGGTAAATGGTCGGGTTTGCTTTGGAAGTTCATAGCAGATATTGTCGAGCACATTCCGCTGATCTTAGGATTGCCAGATGACTATCCCCCACCGTCACCTGGCGACGTGCCTAACTACTGTCTGACTGATCAACTGATTCGTGAAAGACTAAAGGACCGCTGATGCGGTCTTGCCTATGCATTTGCCAGATGTCTTGGCACCATAGACCACATCTCCCATGGGTTACTAAGAAATGATCGATAATGTCTCCAAGCCCCACACAGGCTTGGGGACTTTTTAGTTAACGAACAGATGGAGAAATTAATGCAGGCAACAATAGAAGGTTTGACCGTCGTCGTAACCACAGAACGGACGCCGCTGGGCTTCACCCGATACATTGTATGTGACAAGGATGGCATCGAAATCATTAAGAACGACGTTTCGTTAGAAACGGCAATTCGCTTGGCGACCGCTCGGATTCGAAAGTTTAAATTGCGCGATAAAGAGTGAGTCTAGCAAAAGAAGTGGCGACCGCTCCGCCTATTGGAGGCAATGTCTTACGGACAATGCCCACAGGCGGCGGCGGGGCTCAATAAGCAGTCATTTCATTGGGATTCAATAGAAAGAGTAAGAGAGGCTAAGTATGACACAGAACAATTGGGAAAACTACGCGGGGTATTCCCACGAAATCTATAACCTGTTTGAACGGGGATACGTTGTAGTCGCGGATGGGTCTGCCAAAGACATTCGCGCTGCTGAGAACACTATCAATGATCATTCATTAGGTGGAATTCGCCTACGGTGTGCTGAGTTGATGTCAGTTGATACTGATGATCCGTGTGGCACCGCATCCTACTATCCGATCACCTTGATGATGACAGGATCAAATGCAATTCGATTCGAAAGACTCATCAGTGAAAACAAATCGCATGCGGCGGGGAGCAGTTCATGAATAATATGCATAGACAAAAATTGCAACTGGAGATTAGCAATTGCATGACCACAATCAACGCCTTATTCGATAACGACAAATTTCTTGGATTTACGGGATTGGCTTCGCACGACGAGCCCCAAGAGCATCTCGAAGTGATTGAATTGACAAAATCACAGCGAGTACGTGTATTAAGCGAGTGGCGACATGGTATCCGTGGCGTGTCAGCGGAACGCAAGGAATCAGGAGCGATTGTCCGTCGTCCCTCGGCGCGCGTGTATATGGCGTATTTAAATCGCAGTTAGGTTTGCGATGAATGCGGTTGTAACCATTCAATTAGACCCTGATGACCTAGCACGCAATATCCGTAGACCGCGCCGTCTCCAATATCGAGAGGGCGTATAAAATTCGAAGGGCAGCACACTTGGAGGAACATGCCCCGTCCAAAAGCCACGCGCGGAACTCACCAATCCGAAAAAACGCGAGGCTCCCAATAACGCCTGGATTTGTCCAGCGCGGGAGCATGTTCACGTGTCCGAGGTTACGAAGAATAAGTTCACCCTGAAGTGGGGCGAAACACCGTTTGCAATTGATAGATTTGTTGCTGTATCAAATCTGCTGGTTGATTACGCTGCCGAGTTAGGCATATCAAGACAACACGCGTGGTTGCTTGTGACAATCATGCGCTCCAAGTACGATGATCGAAAAACTTTCCCTTCGCAAGTAAGGCTTGGGGTGCTAAATGGCGTCACTCGTGGTCAGATTGGTCTTGACCTTGCTGAACTCGATAGACAAGGGTTTATCCGCAGGGTTACCACGCGGAAGGCAGGCGGCGCATTTGCAAACACGGAGTACGACCTGACACCATTGGTCCACGCTGTCAATACACTGCACTACCAGAATCACCCCACTGCACGCCCGACCGACTGGGTTGACTGGGTGGCTCCTGGTGACCATGCTGCAAATATGCGGCACGGTGAACCTGCCGCACGGCGTGGATGTAGCACTAATAAGACGTTAGATTCTAAGAAGACAAAGAAGAATCAAAAATCCGAAGCGTTGAACGTTTCCTCCGACCAGCCAAGAGCGAAGTTAGCACCAAGTGCGGTATCCAAGCCTCCGTCTCCTGTTTTAGTTAGTGGCTTCGCCGCAGGAAACGAAAGACTGTCGCAGAGTGGGCGGCAGACCACGATCCAAATGATGGTAACCCAGGCAAGGACTCTGACTGGAGACATTCACAGCGACAACGGATTCGCAAAACTTGCTGCGCGTTGCATCGATGCGCCTGACATCAATCAGGGATTGGCTGCATGGGACGCTGGTATGCGCGCCTTTGAAAAGGCGACTGGCAAAAAACAGTCAATTGAGAAACCAGGTGCCTACTTCACTGAGGTAGTTAACCGCTATCTCGATGAGAGCGGGATAGGACGGAGCCACACCAAGGAGAGCTTGGACATTCGCGAATTGATCGGACGCAGCCTAGACGCGCTTGCGGAAGTCGATCATGACGACGGCGCGGCGTTAGGCAACAGCGGGGCTTCATGGACCGAAAACTTGGAATGTGACTACATCGATGCGTTCGCCGACGAGGAAGACTTTGGCGATGAGTAAGTCGAAGTAGGACAATCATGCGAAGAAGTGGGGAGATTGGATTCCAGCCCGACAGGAATAGTTCGACGAAGGAGGTCTCCCCACCGCAGTAGTTTGTCACAACTTAGCAGTGGGGAAAAGGGGCGCGGAAGAGCTTGGCGTTCGCGCAAGTCGTTAAGCAATGGCTAAGACTTGCTGCGGCATGTCGCCCAGTTTGTGGCGGGCTGCCCACTCGCTCAATAGGTTCTCGCCAACGTCTTCTAGATATGTGACTTTGCGCCGTGGAAACTGGCGATGCACGTGCCATGTGTGATTTAGTTTCATCGCCTCCACCTCCTCATGGTCCTCATTCTCGATTGCGAGATACTCATGTGCGAGTTCATGAGTGATTAGAACTAACGCAACTTCGTCGGGCATCTCTCGAATCAGGTTGATGTCGTATTGGATAAGGGGGCGATACGTCCACCGCGCTCCACCATCGAGAAGTGCTTTGCCAGCCCAATCTGCCGTGAAGTTGATCGTCATTGTCAAGCGTGTCGAATTGAAAGCCGCTAGCAGTTTCGTTCGATGCGTAGCGGGCAACACTGTCCACGCCCTTTTGAATAAGTCGTAGTTTCGGTCGTCGCAATCCGTCAGTATCATGTTGTCGAAACGGTGCATCGATGGGGGCAACTCGATAAGGGAATTTGCCTTGATAGCGTCTTTTAGGACTTCTGTTAGGTCCACTGTTTTTTCTCCATTCATTCCTGAGCAATTTGTCCCAGGCAGATGCTTGATTTAATCGGTAACTTTGTGGTCGCAGGAACCAATCATAGAAATGCTCCCCACAGCCTTTCACAGCGGTGGGGAGTGTTACGCGACATGTTTGATCACATCGCACTACCTATCAACCACCCAGATCGTTTTCGTCGGTACCTTGAAGGGCTTATCCAGGTTGCCTTTAACAGATTGCCTCACATAAACAGGACGTTTGTTCTTCATACGCCTGTTTGCCCGACGCCAATGTCCCGAGACGAGAAAGTGGCAACCGTACTCGCGGCGCACGTAGGTCCCGTTGTTTTGCGAATGATCGTCTTGGCGAGTCATCCGTCGCCGAAGTTTTATAACCCGAATCTTTGGTGGGTTACGCCTCTCTCTCTTATATCGACGTTGCTGTGCTCGGTCAAAGTGTTCCAATTCCGCATCAATGAAGGGTTGCTGCATATAGCGACGCATCGCGATATAAACGCTAGATGCCTGACTTACGTCGCCCCCAACATGCGAACTGGAGCTCATCACGATATGTGGGACTATCAAGGTTTCGTGACCTGGCAGGCGCTCAGCATACGCCGTGTAGATATATTCTGGCGGCGGCATAAGCACCCAAAGTTGGACGACACCGTTTCCAGCAAGAAACGGATTATCCGCAATCACTTCTTGGTGCGATATGCCACACCAGGCGGCGGTGGCGTCCACCAATATATGAAATGGAACCACAAAGGACGATTGCAATTCGAGGGGATGTTCGACGTTGATATCGAGTTTCTCGACAACTTCCTCCTCTAGTCGAATCGCCCCGTTCCATACCCAGAACTGAGCGTTGGTGGGCACGTCACTGTCAGCAAGGCTCTCGCCTCGAAAAGCCTCTTCGGCTCCTGCCGTTGCCGCTAGGACTTGATTAAGGTCCCAGTAGACGATTTCCGATTGGCTTAATGTCTCAACTAGAAGTGGCAAAGCGATCTCCGTAATACCACGACTGCGTTCGACGGCGATATCGAGGTGGGGGCGAATCTGCTCGTTGATTAGAAACGCCAGTTCCTGTTCGATCTGCACGGAGGTCCATGCAGTTGCTTGGTGCGATGCAATCTCCCCTTGACGTTTGTATGTTGAACTCATCTTCTTGCTCCTTGGGCACGTCTGACTGCGTGTTCCCAAGGGCTATAGGCGGCTCGCAGCAAATTTAGAGGACGAAGTGTCAAAATTCGACCGATATTCGGCTTCGCATTAATTCGCTATATATCAATCTGTTTGCGAAATATTCGGCATATTATGAATATGCTAATTTGTAGCAATATCGGAAAACTTGGTCGCCTGTAGCGTTGTTGTAGCAAGGTTAGGTAAAATCGGAGCATGGGATGGTACTACTACGATAACGCTTGGAAACGGGACACGCCGCCCTATGCCGAACGCGACCGCCAGCGGCGACCTTCGCCTCAGCGCCTGGAGCACTTGCGCAAAGTCCATGGGTTGCAGGGAAGGAAACTAGCCGAGAAACTAGGCATCTCGGTGTCGTATCTTAACTTCTTGATATCTGGCAAGCGCAGGATGGATAACGATATGCGGGCTGCTCTATCTCGTGCTCTTTATACTAAGCAGTCGTGGCTATTTGAATATGGCTGGAATGACGACTTCAGCGTGCCTGATCGGCAACGAGATGCCATTGACGAGCGAGACAAAGCGAAGAAGAGGAGGATGAGAAAGTCGGAGATTAAAGAGCACAACGAATACATGACTCTGACCGACCAAACTAATTTTGAACAGTCTCCTATCGACGAACTCACTAACGTGTTTGAACGATTGTCTAAGCGGGACAAGGCTATCCTGTTGAATATTGCTCGGACTATGGACGGGACTGGATAGTACGACGATAATCGGTGATTTCGGTCGAACGCGATTTAGGACAACAGGCAGATTAAGTATTCGCCCGAAGTCACATCGGACTGTGAATCGCACTCGTCCATAACGCTTTCAACTCCTGGCATTTGAGCACTTCCACGACTTTGCTTCGGACGTTCATAACTTCCCCATGCATTTTCACGACTTGTTCAACTGCCCCACCGCCCCGATGCGAAATCAAATCTTCGGCTCTCCTACCATTACCACCGAATCTCACGACTTCGACGCGCCGTTCCGCTTCAAACACGACAGCCAGACGACAAATTGGACAAGGTGCCGCCTGTATCTCGCGCAGAAAGACAATGTATGAGCATCGGGCTGGCGTCGGATGCACTGTAGTTTTCGATCCCGCAACTGGCAACGAATTCGGCGGCACTCAGAGTTGTATAACAACATCGTCAACGCCAGGACGACATTCAAGAGACCTTCCCACCATTGCCAGTGTGGGAGGGTCTTTTGACTCTTGGAGGTTGTTATGAAGTCTTGGCTTGGCGGAACCCGTTGGCACTCATTCGAGTCAGCCCGCGAGTCCGCGTTATTTATTTACGAAGAGTACGGACCAGGCACAGTTCTATCGGGCTCCGCCTACCGCATGATGCGCGACATGCTCGATTTGCACCCGAGCCGTGACTGGTTCTTGAGCAAAGGCGCGGTTCGGAAACTGGTCATTGAAGAGGAGTTCGGTCGTGCAGTTGTTGCAGTCTACGCAGGACCCTGCGAGGATCGATATTACTTCTCCCCCCACAACTGCCAAATTCACACACCCACCGACCGCGCCCGACTGGTCAAGTTGATGAGGCGCACCGTAGCAGACCAGATCGCCGATTTCAGGCGGCACGAACTCGAATTGCTTGGTGACGCCTCTCCCCACTGCAAAATCTGCGGCGCTCCTATTGCGCTGCAATCAGACATTCACATTGACCATGTGGTTCCATTCAAGTGCCTCGTTGATGACTTCGTCCGCGAGCGCGCTACTCCCGACCTCGAAGATCGCATCCCACCAGTGTGGATCAGTGCTTGGCAGGACTACCATCGATTTCACGCCGTGCTAAGGATCGCTTGCCGCGAGTGCAACATTCGTCGAGGTTGCGCGGCAGAGAGTTGTGGTAGTGGGGACGAGGAGGAGAATAGCAATGGATCAGCCTGAACCGCTCGGCGAAGGAGCCGAGCCAACACTAGACTCCACGCCTGCCCTCGTCCTAGATGCACAGTTGCTCAATGCGAGGGTGACAAAACTGAGCACGGCGCTCTTCCATGCCCAATGTGCATATGATTATGCTGTTGAACAATACGTGTTCGGCGAAGCGGTGGAGGCGGTGGTGGATCAAGCGCGAATGAAGTACCACGCCGCCAGGAGGGAGTACGTGATCGCGAACTCCCTGTTGACATCCCTCGCGCATCGCTTGCGATAGCCGTCACGAGCCGACGATATGCGGATGAAGCAGTCTGCGCTTCCAGAGGCGCGAGCAGCATTGGTGTACGAAAGCTATGGGCAGAGCCTCTGTGCCGATCCGTTCCAGGCGCACTAACACATAGAAAGAAGTTCCGAGAAAATGATGATCCGCGCGGTTTGGGACGCCAGGCGGATGGAATTCGCGCTCAGTACGGCATAACTGACGCGACATGATGTCGCTAGTCCCAGCGGCAACCAGCCCCAGCGCGTTATGCCCGCCCTGGGGCTAAATCTTTGTGCCGCTTGGAGCAAACAGTGGATGAGTTGGATGACAAGATCGAAGCGTTCATGAAGGAAAACTGGCGGCGATCATACACGTATAACGAGGTTGCCAAGGGGGTCGGGTTCGCGATATCAGCCGAGAACGCCCGTATGTTTCGGGACCGCATGGACAAGTTGGTGGCTTCTGCTACGAGCAAGATTGTGGTCGCTCGGCTGACAAAAGTGAGCAAATCAGCGACAAAGCGATCCAGGCTGTATCAGTGGTCGTTGCCACGCACAGAATATGATGCGATCCGCGATCCACACAAGCGGGACAGATATGTACAGTGGGTAATCAAGGATTACATCAAGAGTCATCCTTATGCCACCACAAGAGATATCACTTCAAATGTCCGCGCCGCATTCTGCCACCTCGCGGCTGAAATCGTAAGTCGAAACCTCCTCGCACTCGTTCAGCGGGGGGATGTGATCACCGAAACGGGTCCAAGAAGGGCACTCCTGCATCGATTGAAGCCAGCGTCACCGTTAAAGGACGCACCGATACTAGCCTGATCCGAGTGTTTCGTTTTGGGTTCGTTTAGGGTTCGTTTAGCCTCCGCTTGTGTTTCGGGACTGTTTCGTCAGTGTTTCGAATCAAGTGGCAGTGGGGCATTTTGAGTGTTTCGGCTGAGCGCGTATATACGCGCGCGGGCGCGCACCCGTTCTTAATACTAATACATATACACGGGGTGTTGTTGCACAACACCTATTCTTGATTTTGCCACCTGGCGCTCCGCGCCAGGTGGCTGAAGCATGGGCGAGGCTTTGCGCGAAATGACTTCGCCAGAGCGAAGATCATTTCGCTTATGCCCGCCGTCGCTCGCTCACAGGGTGAGCAATCGTTCGGCGGTCAAAAATGAAATCAACTCTTGGATTTTGTAGATTTTGAAAAGTAGCATACTAAGGAACCTCTGCTGCTCTTTCCTTGCATTGCAAACGACGAAGCCAAAGGCGAGGAGCGCTCTTCCTAAGTAAATGGGAAAAATAGCCTGCCCGTCCTCCACAGCATGACCGACCGCCAGGTCGGACCAAACCCGCCGCTGGACCACCGCCAACACGAAGCCCCCAGCCCGTCAGGACGATCCAGGAGGCGCGCCAGATGGTCTAGTTTCGACTTCCGCGTGGTTGACGGCAATTGGTGCGGCAAGGTGAGTTCGACGCGGCACCTGTGGCTCGGATCGCCACCTCATCGTCCCCCCACCACTCGCTAAGCCCGTGAGGACGAGCCCGATGTCAACACGTCATTCAAGGGGATCGTAAGGAAAGCCCTGTGTCTCCGCGCCGGCCGGCGCGGAGACACAGGGCGCACATGTGCGTCAGGCGAATTCGATCATCGGAGCAGACCATGTTGAATAGCGGACTCCGTGTAACACCATCATTCCCTGAGCAGATAACGGGAGTTCGTCGTCGAGTTAAGTTCCAGCCCCACCACTTACTCGGATAGCCAGATAATCACCATCCCCCCACTGCTGGCACAATGATCGGCGCGATTAGTTCGGCGGTGGGGCGACATCCTGGTGGTGGGGAGAACTGGTAACAGACAGCAGTGCGCCAACCAAACGCTTCAGCGAGGTAACATAGTGGAGATCACCTCTGCTTCGGATATAACGCATGTATTTCAAAGAACAATTGCAAAAGCAACTCGGATTCCTACAATCTTCGTCAGAAGCGTATGACAAAGGCAACACGGACGAAGGCATTCGAATCGCCACGTCTCTTCGCGTGCTTTTCCACCAGACAGCGCAATCGACCTCTTTGATACGTCATCTCCATGCAGACAAGATACGCTTGGTCTCGTCCTGCGAACCAATTCCATCTGGAGCAGGGTTTTGGGCTAACCTCACTACAATGGAGATACGTCTACTTGACGAAATAGCCCGCTTCAATCCAAAACTCGACACAGCGGCGTCCAGACGGCTCGTACGCCTACATGAGTGGTGGAACACCGAAACGGTGTATCTTGTTAGACCAATCACGTTTTCACGTCGATCTTTGGTGCTGAGTGCAACAAACAAGGACGGTGGGGCTCATGTAGACGCCACACTAGGTGCGAACTACGAGATGCTTTCGCGTCAAGGAGCGGCATGGTCGTTAACATTGAACCCAGATGGTAAGCCCTCCAAGACGCTCAATTTTGAACATGCTCACGTCGCTGCGCTTCGACACATGGCATTTGAAGTGCTGAACAGTCCTGAGATTGTCAATCTGGCAAAATGATTGAATGCCCTTGAATGGAGACTGCTAAAGTGAATAAAGCGTCAGATACTATGCGCATAATCGATGTCAGATTCAGCGACATAAATCACGTTGTGTACGCGTTGGATGACTACCTCCTCGCGCTTGAAGCCCACATTGAAACGTTACCAAAGTATCAAAGCGATATCGCGCATCAACGCCTTACTGAAGGCGACCTTTGGGAGGATGAGGCAGAGGTCAGTCTCGCATTCCAACTTAGTGGTCACTACGGGAAAGACTTGTTTCCTCGAATGATCCGCAATTCGTTCGTCGTGTCACTTTGGTCTATCTACGAGGGCGCGGCTAGAAATATCTCAGATTTTGTCCAACGACATGATGCTAACGCGACGAAGTTTGACGACCCAACGCAAAACGCCAAGCCCACGAACAATTCTGGGAACGTGCTACAGCGATTACGCCGCCACTATAAAAGCGAATTGATCTTTAACTTGTGCGAGGCGGCTGACTACGAACATCTGAATGATTTGTTGCTTCTTCGCAACATTATCGCTCACGACAATGGTTCTGTGGAGCGAACACGACGCAAGGCATCAGGCGGTAAGCACCTCCAGCGTATCCTTGATCGACACGATGGTGTGACTATAACGCGCTTTGAAGATTCGCTAGACTTGAATAGTGCCTACGTAGGTCGAGCCTGCAAGTTGGTGACATCATCGCTGGAGGGACTCATAGATCGTGCAAGGATACGAGACGATGCTTTGATCTTGATGATGAAGAAGACTGCTTGATTCATTGCATCTGCCCTGACAGAATGGCAATGGTCCGATGGGATAGTCAGACCAGAGCGAAGGCAACCACCTGCCTCGGTGGATCAAGTCGGCGAAGAATCGAACGACGGTGTTAAGGCGGTTAAGAAGTTAAGAAGGAAGGCTTTGTGAGTAACATAGCGACTAGATATCATAGCCAGCGTTCGGCTGGAAAAGGTGATCGGAACGAGGCTCCTTTTGCTCGAATTCTGTTAAGTACGATATAGATTTCGTCCGTTGCGCCAGCATTTTATAATCTGCCCAGGAGTCACTTACAATTACAGATATCCTGCTTTGTGGTACTTTAATACCCAGGCATGTATCTATCAATAGATTACTCTCTTAATCACCCTAGTGAAATGCAATCGCTCAATAGACGTACATATAGTTGTAATCATCCGATGGACCGAGCAATCGACTTGGATTTTGCGCCAAACGATTTGGAGTTCTATTTTGGTATCAAACAATGAGACGCCTTCGACTACCACGATAAGCGAACGCTGTAGTTCCCGTGCCAGTCGGAAATTCTCGCGGCTGATGCGGGAACGAAACTATGATGAAATAGTGTCAATCGTGCTCACGCAACTGGAGTATGGTGTGCGCTACTTCGACCTGTGTGTTGACCAGGATTGCGGTGAAGAGAGAGAAGCCTTATCGACGTTGGTTCGATTACTGACTCCGCTCGGCGTGAATTTCATGATCAGCAGTGCCGATCCCGAAGTTGCCGCCGACATAGTGCTACTTACAAATAACCACTGCATCGTAAATTGCTTTGCCGCCTTCGACAGCGACAAGCTCAATCGGTCACTCGCAAAGGCATGCGCAGACACAGGTGCCTACGTAGTGGTATTCCCGTACGCTACAGGCTTCGATGAAGTCAATGTAAAGCATAAAGCAAGCAGACTGATACGCCATTACGAGTTGACTGTTGATGCTGGCGTATCGATTGACCATGTTCTTTTCGATCCCTTTATCATTCCTGTAGTTGAATGCCCCGAATCTGCCAAAAAGACATTACAGGTCATGCGCAGAGTATCGGCATCAATTCCGCAAAGCAAATTTTTGCTGGGGGCGAATAACTTCGCACGTCAAACTAAAGGTCAATTACGATCAATACTCTTGAGTTTTATGCTTGAGCACTTTGCACGCGAAGAAATGACTCATGTCCTTATGAACATTCGCGACGTAGCGACCTGCGATTCCTTTAGTCAGGAGCACGGACGACTAGTCAAAAATGTAATTCAATATGGTGATACACCTGCACTAAACAGATTAATGGAGCATTACGGACAAGGGCAACCTTCACATCAACATGCTGCTACATGTTTTGATGTCGAACGGAATTACGCGCAACAATACCTTCACGCTATGACTCAATGAAACCTTTATTAACGGAGAAACCAGAGCGAATCCAACCGCCTGCCGCGCTGAATCAAGTCGGCGAAGAACCGCACGATGGTGTTAAGGGCGGTCGAGAAGTTGAAGCGGAAGGCGATGGGGTGAGTTTGCGCCTGAACCAGCGATTGCACACATCTGTCAATCCTTTTGCCCTGCTAGATAAGCCGTATACGTACCTATGAGTTCCTTAAAGTGCTTGCTCGACCCGCCAAACATTCCTGCCGTGATAATCGGTGACAGGTCTCCCATTCCAATATGCTTGTCCATCGTTCGCTTCAAGGGGCAGTAGTCCCAGCCGCCCACGAGATGGTAAACCTCATTACTCCAATAATATGTGCCGTACGGGATTAGTTTCGGTCCGACCTTGTCCAAATACGTTAACGCGATCAAGAACTCAAGTTCTTCGTATGCTGCAACAAAGTCGCCGCTACGACGCAAAACATGGGAAACGTGTCTATGCACCGTGCTTTGAAGGTAGTCGCTAAACGTTCGAAGTGGTTCTAATCCGCTGTAAATCGACAGGCTTCCGTCTGCGGTGTAGATACTATTGTATATCCGCTCCATACCATAATGGATGTTTAGTTCCGAAATGGCGGGTTTCTGGATTCCCGTGATGGGGTCCGTAATAATTGGATCGGCGATCACAGCCGAGACATTGTTGTAGTTAGACTTAGCAACCGCAGTAACTCCGACGACATACATGCTCAGTATTGATGGGTACTTTTCTATTTGATTAATATTTCTCTTAAATGATTGCGGTAAAAGCCACTCAACGGCTTCCGTTAGGTATTCGCGGTACGCACTTTCCGTATAGTAGGAGATGCTAGCCAGCATTGACCAATACCGCGCTCCAGCCTCTTCATATTCGAGTAAGCGCTTTTTAGCAATTGGAACATCCCAATGTCTTCCTTCGGTTCGGAAACGGTCATTCGCTCCGAAAAGCATTGACAAACGTTGCGCCTCATCTCTAACAAGATGATCAATGCGTATTTTGTCGCTTGAATTCGGCAAATAGCGTTCCACTGTCGCAATAGCGGTTGGCACCGACATAGGATGCGGTCGTAGCGACTCATCGATAGCCTGAACTTTTTCCGCAAGGTCTGTGACGAAGTCGTCTGCCGATTCAATTTCGATGACGTTCGCTTGCCGCTTCACGATCAATTCGTTCGCAAGGTCGCCCTGTTCACCCTTCGAAAGCCAATAGGTTGCAAAACGTCTATTCGGGCAACGTGTGATTGCAGATCGGAGTGCAGTATCCCAGTCGGCTGACCATCCACAAACGATTAAGCCGAACTCGTCAAGGACTCTATCCAAGTAGCGAGTTAGCATTCTTGAATATGAGTGAAGTTCGTCCGAAATGTTCTTAATGCGGGTATCGCGATAGTCGCCGTGAAGCTTCACGATCACTGGTCCGCCGTGAACATAAGGAATTGCCCCTTTGATGCCGTCGTCCCCGCTGATTACTTCGAACTCGACGCCTTCTTCAGTCAAGGCGGCTTCCATCAATCTGTCAAAGTTCGTGGTTAATATCATGCGCAGGTAACCGTCTTTGACAAGTTTCGCAAGTGCCTTGTGTGCGGCGGTTGGAACCTTCAGTCCATCGGCGCGTTCGTCGTCGTTAGGTTCGATGTATGAACGGATTATAAGTTGTCGTTCGGTTGGCGTCTTTCCCAGAGTCTTTAGCAGAGTATCGTATCGCGGCGCTTCGTTGTACTTGTTCCTAAACCAATCTTCTGGCGATGATCCCGCGTCTTCCTTCTGGCTACGAGCGATCTTCCTTATGAGGTCGAGGGTGATCTCATAGCCTGTTGGTATTGTCGCAGCCCTTGATATTCCTGAGCCGAGAAGCACGGCGTATACGCCGCGAGGCTTTTGGGAAAGGGAAATGGCGAGATTGAGGGTCGGGTCCATCTGCATAGGGGTTCACTTCCAGTGAGCGGCATAGATGCCCAAATTGTACCTGAGTGCGGCTTAGCCCGCACGGGCAAGTAGCCTCATTCCGCAGAGAGAAGTATCGGGCGCGGCAGGACAATGCTGCTGGTGCCGACGCATATGAACGATGCGGTTGCCATTGCGGCGGCAGGGCTAATCCCTAACTGACAAAAGAAGCGGGGCGGGTCGTATTGCGAGAGAGAAATTTGGATCATTGGCATACGCCTGCCTAGTCTCAAATATCATTCGCTTAAGTTCCACGCAGACTCTTTGACCAGGTGAAATCACGCGAGAGAAACTGATCGGGTAAGGAGGCACTTCGAGCGAAGCGGGAGCCTGAAAAGCACGAAACTCCAGATAGGAGTGGTAAAAGGTCAGTAGAGCACGCGAAAAATCTATCAACAGGATTTTTAGGGGAATGGGCATCACGTCGCTATGGAGCATTTGAATGCGGTCGATCTGTTTCGAGACGACTCGCATTTCACCACGCGCAACAGGGAGCAGGCGGTCAAACAGTTCTCGCGAATATGGAAATTCACATCTGCTAACCAAATAATCCAGTTTGAATTCCCCCGTTTCTGGTCCAGTCCTTAAAGGCATTCCGAGCAAGTGATATGCGAGTTTGTCTCCCCACCGCAGAATCGTCTCGTATAAGTCAAACCATACAGAAATCCTGTATGCAGCAATAGTATGCGATTCCTCGTGAGGCAGCAATCGGGACCGCACTTGGGCGCGCCAAGCCATATTGTACAGCGTCACTAATTCGGGAGAAAATGCTGCCCCAAGTCCTCCGCTTTGGTGAGATTGGTGGTGATGCTGCAAACATAGCACCGCCAAGTTGTCGAAATCGTTGTTCGACGGATCGTTATCGATATGGGCTATTTGAAGACCGAGGTCGCGCGAATGGCATACGCAGCACGAATTGTCGCTGGCGAATAGTATCTCTGCCTTCAATTTAGGGGAAATCGTTTTTCGTGTCGCCATGATTATTATTATAGCAAAGAGCGGCGGCGCAGTCATTCAGCAATACCGCCTTCTACGGACTACATCTTCGCCTAGTCGTTATGCTGTCTCCGCAGGCACCATCATTGGCAGTTGGAGTTCGGCGGTGGCGTTGCCGATTTCAAGCACGTCGAAAGATCACCAGTTCGCGGTCGAACTCGTAGTAGGAAGTAAGGTCATGCTGCTCCGCGAAATCGCGTGCCCATTCTGTTACTTGCTCGGTATGATCAAATCCAAAGGCATCAGCGATGATGTTCTGAGAAATCGCACTCATACCTGTGCTCGCTAGTTCGTCAGCGACAGTCTGCTCTACGTTGTGGGGTGTCAGTGTCATGTCGATTCTCCTGTCCAGCATTCTACCACAGACTGCGAACGGATGTTTGCTTCGTAACGAGCGCACATCAAACAATCAACTCAGGATATCAGAGAGGTTGGGCTGCGATTCCGTCATGCAAGCGCAAGGCACGACAACAAACCGTCGTCGCGCTCAATATCGTGCCTCGAAGGACGTACCTGATTTATAAGTATTTTTTGAATCGATTAAGGTCGCATACCTCTGGGAATTGAGTGCAATAAGACTTGGCGAAGCCCAAATTGTCGTGAGGACTGAAGACTTGGCGTAGGGCATTCGAAATCTGAAGTGTGTTGCTCTTTTTCACGTCAGCCTTCGTGAGTCTGATTATCGTACCGTCCAATCCCCTCTTGCTGGTAAAGCATTTCGGCTCAAACAGCCAAAGAACTGCTGTAGGAGACAACGGCAAAAGCATCTCGATGCCGTAAGTGTCGAGACCTTGACCAAGCCCACGCTGCCCATGCCGAGCACTTCGACTTGCAACGACAGGGTTGTCAGAAGTGTACAGGGAATGCTCTTTATGTCCGTTGGTCCCGATGCACCAAATGAATGTCGATAGCTTCTCAGCGAACTGTTGAAGAATGGCAGGATGCAGAAAGAGAGACTGCTTCGTGGCGTCAGGCACACCCTTCATAAACGTCAGCCATTCTTTAGAAATCGGCTTAGACGGGTCCATCCTGTCTGTTTCACGTACAATGATTTCGTCGAGGTCGGCTGCAAAGAAGTGGTTCAGTTTGATGCGTGCTTCTTTGGAACGAACTGCTTGCAATATCACGTAGCGAGCAAGCGATGTCCTAGAGTTGGCATACGCATCGATCTGATAGTTGTTCAGTAACAGGTCAACGCACGCTTTGTAGTCCGATTCAAGTATTGACAGATAACGCTCCAGTGCTTGTGGGTCGGTGTCTTCATAAACATCGCCTGACAATTCGTAAAACGAACGCTCCTGCGCCACATCCCTGATATTCGCTCGATAGGTCCTCATCGACTTCTTGTCGAAGACCCAAACTTGTTCACCTCCTCCAGCGAATCGCGCCAAATAGTGCTTCGGAACAATGTGTGATTTCTTCGTTTCGTTCTTCACTTGTGATATCCTAGGATTTCTCGACTTCACGATGTCCGCATCACACCGCAAAGCATTTGCGGAGTAGCCCGTCTTGTAAGACAGATACGCGATTCAAAAATATAGACGAGAAAGGATGCGCGAAAGTGTCGCGCAGGGAACGAACATTTGCACGTTTTTTTCCTCCTCCTCAAACTCCCCACCACCTCCCCTTGATCTCCATCACCACCCAGGAGATCATGAGTGTCCACCAACCCCAAACCTCGCCGCCCTTCGCGCCGCGTCCGAATCACCGCGATCCACGAGGCGGGGCACATCATCGCCTGTCTGCGCCTACATGTACCGTTCAATAGTGCCAGCATCCACGCTGACAAAATTGGTCTTGGTCGCGTAGTTGTCGATTTTGCAAGTGCCAAGCCTGAGAATCAGATAGTCGTGTTGCTTTGCGGTAGCGCCGCTGAGCGCCTTCTTATCCCACCGAAGTCTCGATCCATTTCCGACTGGCTGGCGAGCCGCGCTGATCAGCAAGAATCGGAGATGCTCGTCTCCAGTGTCCACCCAACCTGGGGTGAAGACCAAACCACTGAGTACCTGAAGCAGATGACGTCGGAGGCGGACAAGTTGGTCGCCGACAATAAGGACGCGATCCTTGACATTGCTCAGGCGCTATTGGAGCGGGGGAAGATCGAGGGGCGGGAGATTGTCCAGGGGTGGCAATAGTCAGTCTCGAACCCTGAGGGCGACCATTGTAACGCTACATTCGCGCATTACGCTATACTGAGACTACGTTCCCAATCGGATATCGAAATTAGGAGGATTCTCCGCCAATGACGCTGATCGCAACTCAGATATCAAAGCACGGTATTGTTCACGCAGCAGACTCGAACGTCACAGTGGTAACTCAGCAGAACGGCATTGCCACCGTTAGAACCGATCCTACACCTGGCAAGAAGGTTTATGACCTAAGACCAGCGATCAACGCGGCATTAACTGTGGCTGGCTCGTATTCTGTTGGTGGTATTGACATGCCAACGTGGATGGGTGGCTTCCTTGGTAACCAAGCAACGATACCCAGTGTTACCCTGGAAGGTTTCGCCAGAGCGTTGAGTAGCGCACTCGAAGCACAAATGACTTCAGTAGAAAAAGCCAACGGAAGTATTGTTCATATTGCGGGCTATGTTGAGGTCGGCAATGAGAGCCATGCCGAATTTTGGTTCGTTCGCAATGTCTACGGAATTTTAGCGACGGGCGAATACGACGACATCAGGGATACATTTCAAGTCGGAGAAGATTTCTGGTCTCGTGATTGCCCGACAGATGACACAATGGAAAATGGTGCATATCAACTGTACGCCAATGGCTTTCACGAAGGTCGCATGCCATTTATGGGAGTGGCTCGACACCTCGGACAATTCTTCAGTGACGTTTGGAAATATCCCACATGGAATCTTCGCCCTCCTTCGTCGATTGATGGTTATGAAAAACTCATACGCCTGTACATGAGCACGGTTACTACGTTGTTTGATATCTGCGAAAGCAAAGCGCCCGCAATTGGCGGAAACGTTGAAACTGTCGGAATCCCCGCCCCTGTAAACGCCATTCATCGTCGTTAGCTGTGCATAATGACGCGACTTGCATGTGGTACGGACAACTCGATTCTTCGAATTTTCCCTCTTGCTTGTCCCAACCGAATTCGGGACTAAAGGAACCTGCCTTTTGACCACCCTGCCTTATGTCGTGCTGGTTGTTGGAGGGCAAACCGCGCCGCGACCTAACCGAGTGCTCGGAAGCGACAGAGATATTTGGCGGGTCGCAATTTGCCACCTGAATCCTCCAAAATTTATTTTTGGATTCGCCCTGCCATATTTTTGGAAAAGGGTACCTAAATCTTACCCCGCCCCCCACCGCCATGCTCACACGAACGCTCACGGCGAGTGCTCTATTGCATACATTAGGAGTAGACGCCTCTTACCGTGCTGGAACCTGCGGAAGAGTCTCCCCGCCACAGAGCCCGTGATATCGGAAACGTGACTCCCAAAGTTATATGGGTAATGGAGGTGAACTTTCGAACATCCAATAACGGGACAGGGGGGAGTGGATGCTAATCGCGAACGACTAAATTGGCTCGCCATGAAGTCTTCCCTGAGTCGACGTCGCTTGCGCTCCGTAAAACATTGCCGCCCGTTGCGCAAACTTACTTTAGGAAATCCCTTATTGCGTCGTGTCTGGTTTGTAAGGTCTCCTGGAGCAATTGCTCCTTTCGCCTTTTTTCTTGCGCCACTGCTTCGGGGTCAGGTCTATCCAAAAATGCTCTAATTCGCCCTTCAATCTCGCACAGCCTGTGAAACTGTGGATGCGCATACATGGGCGCTGTAGGCATTTTGTAGTATCCGTAACGTACAAAGTAACCTATGGGCACGTCCTCGATATATAGTGTGACTTTCCGCCAGTCATCGCTGTATTCTCTATTCGTGATCTTGATGTCCTTACCGTTGATATTGGATAGCACAACTCCTCGATCACATCCTGGACTGCCATCTTCGCTTGGCGCGTACTTCCATTGGTTAAGGTCGGCATTCTCAATTGCATCCAGTATAGGGGTGAGTGAAAGTGCAACAGCGAAAGCCTCGGCTTGGGATAAATATTCGTCCATTTCATTCCTCTCGTACTGATAAACATGTAGGGTACGCGTTCAGGCAGGACAATTATGCAACTCTCGCTCCCTGCAAAGAAACCACCTCAAACGCCTCTCTAAACGTCGTGCTAATATAGCCGTATCCCTGATTTTCGACCAGTAGTCTTTCTCACACTGCGCTTCGCGATGCATACATACTGCTCGGTCAAGGCTGATGGTGCTTCGCGAAAGTATTCGCTCCTGGGCGCGGGCGCGCCCTTCCATGTAGTCGTCATCGTGAGCCTCTTCGCGGCGGTGGGGAAGAAAGCCGACAAATCTAATATCGAGCAAATCACCGTGTTGTGGGGGGATGGCGGTTTGGCAGTTTACATCGTGTCCGCCAATTTTCCCCAAATTTTATTTTTTGGAATCGACCCTCTGCATTTCCCGACGTGCCGATTTTCGACCCCGCCCCCCCCACCGCCGTCACGCGCAGGGCGAGTGCTCTATCGTATACGAGATCAGTAGAACCGTTCTACTCAAACCAACCCTATTAGAAGACTCCCCCACCGCCGATCTGGGGAAATTAAAGGTAGGGACTCCTGGAGTCCCGTGGCGAATTGAAAGGCGTCCCCCCACCGCCTGATTGTGAAATGGATCGGCAGTGGGGTGTGAGAGCGGACTACTGTTCAACTTACCGTTTCGCCGAAAACACCTTCTCGATCTATAACAGGTGAGTAATCGCAATAAATACGAAGTAGGCAGTAATGGGTATTCCGACTACCAAATTGCTGACCAACATTAATCGGGCAAAGGTCTTATGCTTGTGCATCAGAGACCGAGCCGTGAGTGCTGTGATTACAACGGGAGCGGAGAACCTCATGGCACAGATAATTCGCATAGTAAGTTCGACGACGACATAGTTACCATGATTAGTCCGATATGGTATTGGCGGAATGATGATATTGATGATACCCAGGGCGGTGAGCATGAGGAGTCCTGCAATCCCTCCAAGGACGGGCGCGAGGATATTTTCTGGCTTTGGCGACTGAGTATTGTTGTCAGGTTCCATATGTGAGTACCGTTAAGTTTCTGTCGATACGTCTTTAATGATAGTCGAGCGCTTAAACTGGGTGTGCGTTTTCGCACAGAACCAATCGATCTCGTCGGTCGAAAACCCCTTTAAGCCACATCTGAACTGCCCTCTGGAGCGTCTGCGACCCGCACCACAGCGGAAAAGTCCAAAGCACTCTGCCCCAACAAATAGCCCAAGCACATTGTCTGGCAAATCCCATCGAACAGATACGTCGGTCGCCGACCAACGAGGACTTTGCCCGAAAGACGCGCCAAGTAGTCGAGAGCAGCAACCGACAGTATTGTCAATGTTGCAAATATCCGCAAGATAGTAAGCCGAACCTGGAGCGGTATAGACTGTCAGTGTCCAGCGCCTGTTCGGTGAAGTCTCGCTAAGAACTATTTCCGCATCGTTCCACATTGCGGCACCCCCATTGCAGTAAACTACCTGGCACCCAAGACAAGCGCGCCCTAGAGATCAAGTACCGCCCTGTAAAGCAGGGTAAGCGTTGGACGCTTCTTACAACAAAATATTTCACATTCTTTCGGATTTGCCGTGTTCCACCTGCAAATAGTGCCCGAAAGCCTGCCAAGGGCAACAACAATACGATTTTCAACCGAGGAAAACGAGGAAATCACGAAACCGAGAAGCGCCGCCCCTACGATGAAAAACCCGAACAAGCCCGTCATAATGCATCCACAAAATACTAGCAGAAACGTAGCTACCATGATTCCGACGCCGATCAGAGCACGTACAAAATCCATTGCGCATCTTCCTGACCAAAAGAGAATATCGACATAAAGCCCATACATCCTATCGTTCAGACACCGCGAATCTACGTCGTCGGTAATTGCCTCTTTTCCTATCTCTCCTAATGCGACACGCAGACGCTGTTCATCGGCTAACAATCGGCGTAGAGTAAGTTGTAAGGTAATGCCTGATCCCACTACCTGCCAGAGTCGAAAGACGATTAGGCAGACTATGGGTAGATATTGACTTACGAAGAGCAGAATGCTATTCATGTCGCTTCGCCTTCCCTTACTTCGCCCCCGCCGCCAGTGTCGGTGTTGCTTTGCGCTTCGCTTGGGCGCAAAGAAAGCATCCTATGAAGTCAGTCTGGCGTGTCTGTGGACGGCACAAAATGGGGAGGGTTGTGATAATGGGCGTAAAAAACGATCCCAATCAGAACCAGCAAGAGAACTAGAATCCAAAAATACTGCTTCAGCGTCATAGCATACTCCACAAATATCATTCCAGTGCATGTGCTAAACCAAGTTCCCCGTCAAACGCCTGGATGCTTGCCACCGTGGCTTTGTTAGGAAGTTTGCCGCGTTCGGACTGGACGTGATGTCGTCTGCTTGGCTAAGCGCCACTTTCGCCCCCGCTCACTTCGCCCCCGCCGCCTTCAGGATCGAGAGTCAACTTTGGCGACAACTAATCTGGATACGGCGACACTCGCTCCTGTCGATATGCCATGCCTTCTACGACAGATTCTTTTTGGCGCGGCATTCGAGGACAGCCTTCATAACGACGACTATCAGTCCAGGTATCGAAAGCCACAATGAATTAAGATGGTCCCACCAATGAACTGCCCATATCCCAGCCATTCTGCAAGACACCGCCCGTACCTGGAGTGAACAAAGCACCCAAACAACAACAAGCAAAACGACCAAGAGGAAGGGAACCCTACCTCGATAGAGGAACCAGAATGGTGCGACGATGCAGGTGCCTGAAACGCCAATGAAGGCATCTATGGCGCTGCCTTCGGGGTCAGGCGTATGAAAAGTACCCCACATGAAAAACATCGATAATAAAGTGTACGTGCAGAGAAATCCTAGTTGAGATCGTGTCATTGATTCCCGTCCCAAGTTTCATTCACACGCAGATGCCACTAATGGTGATGTGGACCCGATTTAGCGGGTGCCATGATCGTTACTTGATTGTCGTTCACGGTTGCCCCCGCTCACTTCGCGCCCGCCGCCTTCAGGATCGCGATGATGTCGGGGTGAAACTCGGCGTCAGTGCAAGCGAGAGGCGTTGCGCCCGCTTTGTCCTTCGCATTTACATCGGCACCCTTTGACACGAGGAGTCCAACGCTCTCGGCGTCACCACGCAAGCAGGCGTTCATAAGGGCTGTCGTACCATCGACTGACTTTGCGTTAACGTCCGCGCCGTGCCCTATCAGCGTCTTCGCAATTGCGGAATTGTCCTCCCCAATGATTTGGGTAGCCCTTATCAGGGCTGTATGTCCATCGTGGTCAATGGCGTTCACATCTGCACCTCGCGCAATGAGAAATCTTACACAAGACTGGGTTCCAGGATAAGCCGCCTGGATCAGCGGGGTAACTCCGTTGGAATCTCTTGCGCTTACATCCTCTCCTTCGGATGCTAAATAGCGGAGGCAGTCAACGTGCCCGCCACATGCTGCGGCGAAGAGGAGCGTGCCACCCTCAGCGTCCTTCAAATTCGGGTTTGCTCCTTTGGAAATAAGGAACTTGACACATTCGACATTTCCGACACAGCAAGCGAGCATGAGCGCCGTTGCTCCGTCACTGCGAACCGCATTCACTTCTGCGCCTCTACCTATCAGCACTCTAGCACAATCGACATTCCCCGAACATGCCGCGTCCATGAGGGCTGTATTGCCCATGGAGGTTTTGGCGTTTGGTTTTGCCCCCTTTGAGAGAAGGAAAGCAGTGCATTTCGCGTCACCTTCACGCGCAGCCTCCATCAGGGCTGTGGTGCCGCCCCACGGAGCAGACGCATTCACATCGGCACCTTTATTCAAGAGTGCTTTGACCTGCGCCAATTTAACATGGGGAAACGCCCCTTCCGTAGCGTAGGCGCACACCTCTTCGCGATCCTCTCCTGCCCCAAACGCGGGGTAATTCCACAGCCCCAGGAGCGCCGCTTTTGCGTCTGCTTGGTGATGTCGGCGTGAGGATGAAATTTTCATTCCAGCCGCGACCGCGATCAATACAGCCACGAAGATCGCTATGGATAGGATGCGCTTGTTGTCGATCATTTTGATGTCCAAACTATGCAGGTGCTATTACAGCCCAAGTGCGAAATGGTGTGCCACGTGTGACGAATTGATAATCTCAAATGAGTATTTACAAGGATGCATTCACAAACCTTGAATAATTTACGATAGTTGATATATGTATCTCATGTTTACTCTACCCGCTATGGACAGCCTATGAGAAGTGCTATCCGACTTCGCCTAAGGATTCCCGCTTCGCCCTCAGCAACTCCAACGCCAAAGCCGCCTCATCATTGACCAGATCGCGGTGATAATTTGTCTTCGCGTCGATCCAGAGATTAACCCAGTCGAGCCAGCCTGCCCTGACGAGTTCGTAGAGTTCCCTCGGTGGCAAAAAATGCACCTCTACATCGACGAAGCAGTTCGAAGTACGCTTAATCTTCCAGGGCATGATGTCGTTTGGTTGAATGTTTGCGTTGATGACCTGGCGAAGCAACGATTGATACCAACCCGCCAGAGCCACCGATTCTATTGCGTTTGCCTCGGCACACAACTCGGACGCCTTATCATAGATAGGTGCTGCCAGCGCAAGGGCTCGCTCGACGGCGGTGTTGTCGGTTGTGATCATGGTACCGTACGGATGTTCGCTTATTGGTCGGCAGGTTCCTCCATTGAGGTGGGGTGGATTTGGTCGAGGTAATGATTAGGAGGGGGCTCCCCACCGCATTGAGTTGGACAGAGTAGGCAGTAGGCAGTGGGGAGTCGACGGTTGGCTGCTAGAAATATCGCTCCGCTAGTTTGTCGAGATATGGCTTGTGCCAGCCCATCACGTTCGCGCACTCGCCGACAAGGCTTGAGTACAAGTCCTGATACGTAACGGCTTTGAAGTTGATTTCGCTGGACACCCTAGCAGTGAATCTCTGGATTTCGTCCAAGTGCTGTTGTCTTGCTGGCTCGTTCGCGAAATCATACGATACGTAGATCAGAGTGAAGTTATCTCCGAACTCCGTAGCCAAGCCAAGAGTGTGCTTCAAGAGTTGGTCAACGCCGAGGTACTCAAACATTATGCGCCCGTGCATAACGTCGTCAACTAATTGTTGGCAATCTGGCAACCCAGCATTTGCCCACCACGTGTCTTTACTGTAGCCCGCCCGAAAGTCCATAACTTTGTCGGACAACGGCTCCTTCAGTTTCGATTCGATCCCTACGCCATACGGTGATTGCTGCAACGTGTGATCCGTAAATCGAAGTACCACGTCCAAGTTCGGCGGAAAGGTAGGCAACGGATACGACGGCTTGTATTCAAATCTTATGTCGCCAATTGAATGCTTGCATCCCAGAGCAAGGTGCAGAGGTTCGCGCTCGGTCCAATTGAGCCTCGACCAGTAGTGAAAGAAGTTGACTGCAAGGGCGGACGATGATCGAAGAAGCGATCTCATCTTGTTGTTAAGTTCGCTACCATTACCGCTACTGAGGTCCCGCAACGCCAGCGGGCTTAGCGGCTCAAGGAGGTTACCCTCGTAACCAAGAAGGTATTCCTTGGCATCACACTTCAATCCGTTCCTTGTCGCCCAGTTTCTTTGACGTTGGTCGAAGTCAGTTTCTGCAATTGGCATAGTATGGTCTCCATTTTGATGTTTTCGCGCGAAGCCTACCATTTCATCGCCCCAACGTCTAGCGGAAAACAGACACAGCGTTGCGCCACCCTAATATACGAATCTCAACTCGGTTTCACATGCTCAATTGTTACTATTTGGAAAATTATTTTCAATCTAGTCGTCTTCCCGCTGCTGTAATTCTCGCATCGTTGCCCACACGTCCAGGCACGCATCGTGATAGGCTTCGTCCTTGATCGCCGATTTGAAATTGTCGTAGTCGATTGCCTTCACGCGGTCGGCGATCACCTTAGCGAACACGTTTCGCGATACGGTGGCGCGGAAGAGATAGTCGGCATCCTCGGTGACATCGACTTGGGTTTCTGCTCCGATCAACTTTTCAAGGTCGCCCCGCCGCCGAGCACGAACGAGGAGGCAGTCGGGTTTGTCGCGGTGAGCGACTACGCTTAGGAAAGCGTCAGATAGAAAAATCCACATAGTGTTGTCATCCTTTCATCCGTCGCCGCCGTGCCCGTAACTCACTATCAGCCGACTCATCCGACAATTCTGCATACCTCATCGTCGATGCGATTTGGCGATGCCCGAGTCGCTTACGAATGGTCGCCAGGGAGATCGGCGCGCCGTTATTTGCGGCACTGTTGATCAATTCCGTCGCATGTCCATGACGGCATTGGTGCAGCGTCGCGTCCAAGCCAGCCTTTCGGCACGCAGACTGCCACCTTTCCTGCACGGACTGATATCGTAGAGGCAACCCTGTCCCGTTCTTGGTTGCGCGAAACACTAGCCCGTGCTTGTATCCATTCACGCGGATGTGCGCCCGCAACTCTCGTACAAGCGTGGCATCGTCAAGGAGAAGCGTCCGAATTCGGTTGCCCTTGCCCAAAACACTCACGTGCTCATCATCGCGAGTTAGGTCGAGGTCTTCGATTCGGATGGCAAGGGCTTCCGAAATCCGCAACCCCAGTTCGAACAACATTCGGTAAAGCAAGCGGTCCCGATTAGATTTGACCTGAGCCAGGATCGCGTTGAATTGTTCCCTTGTGATTCCTCGGGGTGGTGGTGGCTCAAGGCTCACTCGCTGGAGCATTTCCATCGGGCTTGATGGTATCGCGCCCTGCTGCACCAACCAGGCGAAGTATGCGCTGAACGCTGCCTGCTTCCGAGAACGTGTCGCGGGAGCCAAGTGATTAATGCTAGCAAAGTAGGCGCGAAGGCTATCGGCGGTTGGCTCACCATTGTACGCGCCGAGATCGCTGCGGTAAGCGCGGATCGTATGCGGCGACCGATTGGCGTTAGCCTGCTCCTGTAAGAATTGGTCGAGAAGTGTTAGTTGGTTTGCCATGGTTGTCGATTCCTGTGATAACTAGGGAATCGTCATGCGACTTTGAGGACTAGCGCGCGCTCAATATTGGGGCTGATATTCGGCTTTATCTGTGATAACGGCTGTTATCACAGGAATGCAGACGCAGCCGAACTCCGACAGGCATGCTCTTTAGGAACCTGTATTTTCGGAATATTGGTGCGAGCGCGGGATGGATTCCGCCTGTCAGAGCCGTGTGAGGCACGGAAACACTTGTTTATGAAACAACAAATAGGCGCGGCGCGAAGAAGGGTAAGGCTGCACGTGCGACGAACACTCTCTCTTGATTGCGCGCAATCCTCCGCTAATAATACCAACATGCACAGGTCGGTGGATTTCTCATGTCCAATGCCGCAGATGTGGATGCGAAAATGAATGACGGATCAACAGCATTATCGATGGCAAAGCGAACTAACCAAGCAAACATCGTCACCATCCTAATGGCGGCGGAAGTCGAGGTCGCATGAATATCACGATGCCTACCAACCGCACGAATACTTCAGCGAGCGATCCGCCTGTTAGCAGATTACGTCGCCGCGTACCTTTCGCCTTGCTTCTATTTGGCGGCTTACTCGCGCTTGCAGTTACAATTCGAGTTGTATTTGTGTTTCCCTGGCTCAACTATTACTCGTACCAGGATGATTCAAAATGGACGACATATGAACATCCGTACACCGCCTACATCGTCGAGCCAGTCAAGTACAAGCCTGGGTTCCCAGATTATGCATATAAAGGTGCGTCCGTAACCTGTGAGTATTATAAGCCGATGCCGACAAAGCAAGAAGCACTCGCTTATGCTCTGCTCCACGCTCCGCTGGAAACCAGTTTTGGACCATTTGAGTGGATGTGGAATGAGCGAAAGTCCCGATTTTACGACGCACACGGGCTTGCAATTTCGCGACCTCAATCGTCTCAGATGCCCCTGTTTGTAGCACGCGTGCATCTGCGCGCTGAATACGTTCGTCATAGGCGTAACGCCCCCATCGATATGTCGGAGTTAATGTTCGACTGGGCTGAATTCCGCCAATTGACGAACTCTGACTCGTCAGACACAGTTGCTAAGGATGTGCCCGTAAGGGTAGCCCCAGGCTATGGCAATGCTGGTATGGGTAGTGGCACAAAGTGTCTGTGGACTGAGCCTGCGCCGAGATCGGATTACAACGATAGGCTCGGGATTGCTAGGTCGGCAATAGTTTGGTTTAGTTCATGCTGGAAAGACACCCACTCGAAGTTCTACACGCGACGCGGCGAACTAATGAAGAAACCGCCGATAGATACTGGGGGGGATTACGAATGGGTGCCGCGTCTTACTCTTTTGCTGGACAAACGAACCCACAAAGTTGCTGGCGGCTATTGGTGGGGCGAGTTTCATGATCGCCTCAACTAGTAGCGAACGGGTAGCATAATGGATAACAACTACAATATTCGCGTTGCCAAACTGAAGATTCGAAAAATCTTGCTTGAAAAGTGGGACCCTATAGGAGTTCGTACCGAGCCGATGGCTCAGGATGAGTACGACAATTATATAGGACTCATATACACGCTGCTGATTGGATCGGCATCCGACTCGGATATCGTCGAGCACATACGTAAGATTGAGACGGAAAAGATGGGGCTTCCTGGACAATCGGACGAGACTCTTCAGAATGTAGTCAATGCGCTACGAGAAGTAAGTTTTTCGACCGCCCACCATGCGGCTTTTCACGACGATTGACTATCAAATGCTCCCCACTGCTATCCACATCCCCCACGCCTCCACGGTGATGTCCGCTGATCTCCGCTCACAGTTCTGTGTCTCCGACGAGCACTTACATCTACAGCCATTTCGCGAGGCAGTTTGTGCATACTGTTGATTTGGACGTGGACGTGTGATCGCCGCATCTACAGTTTGCGCCAGTCGTGGGTTCCCAGTGAACTTGTGCATGACGGCTTATCGAATACACTCGGACTACTGTAACCAGTAGTGTCAATAACTCGCGAGCAGTTGTTGCATTGGTACCGATCTGTTCTTGAGCCAGAGGAACGGTCCCACATATGCCCATTCGAACTAGAGCATGAGCCGCCAGTTTTGGAATCTGGGGTGCTCCATTCGGTGCTGTATTCCATGTTGCAGTTGCGGCACTTGTACGTAGCCATTTGAAATACCTCCGTTCAACCAGTTGAGATTAGCCTATTGCGTATTCGAGCATCTGTAAAAGTAGGGGCGGTGAAGGAGCGCCATGTCCCACGGGGCGTCCCGTTTATTTTACCCAGCGACGCCTTAAGATGGAAACTCGTCACTGACGGAATTTCCCAAGAATAGGCTGGTTTTGGGAAGTCACCCGCAGCCTCAACTCCCCCTGCAACTCATCCGTTCTCGCGCCGCATCCGCTCCTCGTGCCTGCCGATCTGCTCCGCCAATTCTCTCGACGCCCCCAGCCCGAAGCACGGCTCATCCAATATCTGCGTCTCAACGATGTGCCGTAAGATATCCTTGTCCTCGCGAAACTTAGCGACGCCATTCCGTTCGATGAAGGCGCGCGCATAATGGTAATAGTCTCCCCACTGTCCCTGCTCCCAGGTCGCGATCTCGCTCGCCGAGAATGGACCCTCGGCATTGATGACGGTCATGAAGTCCTCGTTGGTTTGTGGCTCTTCCAATTGTGGCTTCGCTTTCCCTTCCATGCGTAGGCAATTAATGACGCGAGATTCCAGACACATTGACATTTGCCCAATAGGCTTTTCCGTTTCGGGTAATTGCGAAGGGCAAGACTGTGGCGTAGTTAGTGTTCCGCCTACCCCAAGTCACATCCATTGGGTACTTAGCAGACATGCCAGCATACGTGTCGTAATTGCCGCCGATCTCGGAGATCACATCGCCTGTGCGGATTCCCGCCGCCGCAGCCCGCGAGTTCGATACAACTCCAGTGACTAGGATTCCCGCGCCCACTGGATACCCTAAGGCTTTAGCCCTGTCAGCGGGAAGGGGTGCCTCGTATATTCCGATTATTGGCAGCCTGGGATCGAAAGTGGCGGACGCCGCACGCAAAGTATTGTCGGGTTTTATGGGCATATCCTTGTTCACGTCGTCGATCAACGCGCAAAACAGCATCACGCACGCGAAGACCACCAGACCGACAATCCCGCCAATGATTGCGAAGGCAGTCTGACCAGCCTGCTTGCCGAAGATTACTGCGATCAAAGCGCAGACTGCCAGGACCACTACTACCATGGTGGTAGCCTCCAAATGGATGCCATAATGTCCTCCTCACCCACAGCACGATCATACACGGTCGGCGACTAGCGCAGCGTAGCCGCATAACTCGGATCGGACATCATCGCAATCGAGCCGCTGTACTTCTTCAAGGTCGCAACGATCTTCCGACGACCCGCAGCCGACGCGCTCGACTTTAACGCTTCTAACTCATGCATGGCGCTGGCAGCATCGGCGCGCCTGCTATCAGTCGATGACACGCCCGCCCTTATGTCCATGCTCCAGCGCGAGAAAGCATCCTGCACGGCAACTATCGCAGTGTCAACATCGGCGTCAGACACGGTTCCAGTTCCCGAAGATGTATCCAATTGGACATCGGGCTGCGAACTATCGCTTGCGCTTGCAACTTGACGGTCCCCAACCCACATAAATTGTCCGCCGTCAGCATGCGCTTCCTTTTCGTAAGCCCCAAGCCTCCATCTCGCCTCCTTGTTGGAAGGATCGGCAGCCAACGAGAGCCGAAACTCTTCTGCTCCTCCCGCGTAGTCAAAGGAGTCACGCTTAGCGATACCCCAGTATAGGTGAGCCAATGAAATCCGACGCCGCACGTATGCCATGGAGCCGCGAATGCCTGGTCCCCCTAGCGGCAATCCATCGACGAGGGCTTGCTTGTAAAGAAAAATAGCATCGTCCCATTTATGTGCCTGGAAATCGGCGTCGGCTCGGTCGATTTTAGACGGTGGCAGTGGCATTGCCGTAATACTTGGTCGCGCGCCCGATGACTGAGTCGAAGGCGAAAGAGAGGACGCGGCTTGATCGCTACACCCGCAAGTGAGTGATACCAAGGCAACGGAACAAATGGAAACAGCGATGGTTAATATGTTTCTGGTCATATGGTTCCCCTTTAGTCCGAGCGGCGTCTGCTTTATGATCGCCAATGGCAAACTTGCAATAATTGTGTTTATTTACTCATTTAGTAATACACATAATATTGTGCCACATTATATTATGCCACATTATCTTGTGTGGACATGCGCAATTTTAGACCCCATCCTTAACGTATGGCGGATGAACAGTTGCGGCAGAAAATCGGCGCAGAAGTAAAGAGACTTCGACTAGCGGCAGGCAAGACTCAGGAAGACCTTGCTGAGTACGCTAATCTTCACGTTAACCAGATTTCCTTCATTGAGCGGGCGCAGGTCGGCGTCACAGTCGATGCACTAAATCGCGTCTGCACCGCGCTAGACACACCTTTGAGCAAATTTTTCGCTGCAATCGAGGAGTAGTTGCTATACGGCGAGATCGTCGAGCAATTCCTTCATCTGATCGTAAGCGACGCGTTGCGTCATGATGTTTGGCAATGCGCGAAATGCCTGGACAATCGAGGCGATCATCCCATCGATATTAGCCTGGTCTGAAGCGACCAGTTCGTTGAGACTTTGCTCACCTGCCAGGTAAGCCTCTTCGACGCACAGATAACTGGCGACGCCTCGCAGTTCTGCGGCGGTCAAACCCCGCTCACCAGTCTCGATGGCTTCGATGCCGCTCGCCTCCAGATCGACCACCGCTGCTACCTCATCGCAAGTCACGCCCATCTGTTCGCGTCGGGCTCGAAGTCGTGCTGCTAAGTCGATATTAATCATTGTCTGGTCCCCCACAACTCAATAGGCGGTGGGGGGATTATTCTGAGGACTAGGCGGTAACCGCCACTGCGTATGGGTTGGACTTAATCCACGACAGAGGCAGTTTCGCGCGCCCATATCCGTCAATGTAGAATACGTGCCGCTTCTTGTCCAAACACGTCGCGCGGTCGATGTCTGTCTGCTTCGCCTTGATAGGCGGATCGAATTGAATGGTGTCGCCTTCGCGATACTTCGGCTGTGCCTTCCGCTTAGCATCTTCGTCCAGGATGACCTTCCGCCATTCCAGATTCACCGACTTCGGATACTTGTCCACTGGCACCATGTCCAGATAGGAAAGCGGGCAAGAGTAGTAGTACGGATGACTCGATTCGCATATCGGCTTGTATCCATAGCCGCCGTCCATCTTGCGGATCAGGTTGAGTTCGATATAGCGGTCGATTTCGACAAATTCGCTGTTCACGTCAGCGCGGGTTTGGACGCTAATGACCATCCATAGGTGCGAACCCAAGCACTTGTGCGCGATGCAGACCCCCTTCTTGTTGGGGTCCAGTGTCATGTCGTTGCCTTCGGCGTGAAGGATATAGTGTCGGTCTTCCACCTGCTCTTTGATAATGTCGGATTTACTTGCGTTGCGGGTCCCGTACCAGCCCATAGGTTTGTGCCCTCCGATGGATTAGCAGAGGGGAGCATTGGTCTGAGGACTAGTCATAGTCTTTGTCGGCGTCGCTTATCTCGACCTTGTGATAGCCCTCTGGATCGACCCAATAGAGGTAACCTCCGTTGTCGCATGTATCCACATCCTCCACGGCGGCAAAGCAGGCGTCAACCAACACGTCGTGAGGCAGGCGCGCCAACTTTTTCGCACTCCATGCGCCTTTGTGGTGGACATCGGCACGGCGTCCAAAGGAGCCATGGAAGACCTCGTAGTTGTAATCGCCCAACGCTTCGGCTAGTCGGGTTACCGACCAGGTTTCAAGGGCGCGACGAATGTCTCCCCAGCCTTCATTTGTTATCGAGATTTGCCATGCCATTTGAAATGTCTCCCCACCGCCACCAAAAGGTGCTTGTGAGCGTTTAGCGGTGGGGAGACGAGCGTTGAGGACGATCAGGCATACGCCAGGTCGCGGGCGGCGCGCGCTTTGCGGTCTTGTTTGTCGGCAGCACGGGCAAGACGTATCGCGGAATTGTAGTCGCTTTGACTTAATCCCAACCGCCTCATGGCGAGGCAAAACTCGCGATTGCTTACAGTTCCCGACCATCGGCAAAAGCCAGCCTGCGTGTCGATGTCCCAGTCGTTGCCGTTGACATAGGCAGTGGTATGAGGCTGTCGGTCAGCATGGAAAACTTCGCGATAAGTGCTGACTTCCTGCTTGAAACCGCCATTGGCGGCGGTCGTTTTCACGATAGAAGGTTCAGTCACATAGTCCACGGTCAGGCGGTTCCCTGTCTGCGTCAGGGTGTACTTATTGTTGCGGCTGGTATAACTCGGCATCGATTGGTCCCTCCGCCATACGTAGCCCCGCGAGCGAGCGGTCTGAGGAGGAGCACTAAACCCGCGCGATCAGAACAGGTTAACTTGCTCAAATAGCGACCTGGCGGGATCAATCTCATGGCGTCCAAACTTAGCCGTTTCACTCCCCCCAACTTCATCGAGTGCGTCCTCTACGTTCTCCGTCCACCAGTAGTTGATCAACCAGTGTCCGCCTGGTCGTCGCTGGAGGATGAGAATGTTCTTCTCGAATCGTTCCGCCTTGACGATGTTTCCACCAAGAGCGAGCAGATTCATGTCGCGCAATTCGTCGGTGACATCACCCGATGTGCGACCGAACTTGTCAGTAGATGTGGTACTCGCCATTGGTTGAATACTCCCAGACATCATAGCCACGCTCCTATCAAGCGCAAGCGCAATCGACGATCACGATGACCGCGACGTAGTAGGCGTTGGCTACGCGAAGCGCATCATAAGATCGGTAGATAACTCGGTCAGGCTCATTCGAGCCAATCGGCGCAACGTCGCTAGAATTGACCAAATTCACCCCACCAGCGAAGGTGTCCCGAACGCGGTAGTTTTCGCCGCCGAATCTGATGACTTCCCCTGGTCGGCAGTTGTACTCAACGGGTAGCCTCTGCCCATTGACCACCGCTCGCACCGCGTCGTCGATGTCTCTTGCTTGGATGTGCATCCTAACCTCCCAACTGACTATCGTCAATGGCTAATCGTCTGAGTGCGCCCTCACATCAACCTTGTCACCAAAGTTGTCATACAATTCGGCACCGCGAATTACATAGCCCGCCGCCCGAACATGCTCAACCTTGGCGTCGAGAAAGTCGCGAATGATCTTCTCTTCAACCGACAAGAAGCGGACAATCGACTCATCGTCGTCGGTATGGAACATTGTTTGCTTCCCCCGATGTTGTAGGGAGATAAATCGCCCTACTGAGGACTATGCGAAAGCGGCAGGGATAGACGCAACTGCCCATAACGCTGCGAATTCAGGGCTCACGAGAGGAGTGCCTGTCCCTCCATCCACTGTTCGTGGTCAGCGACCAACTGCTCGGCATAAGCAAGCGACCCGAATGGCTTACACCAGACGGTAGAATAGTTTCCGCACGCAGCCATAGGGAGCGGCTTGCTCGTATAGGACAGACTGGCGTAGGACTGCGGCTACTTTGCAGCGCACAATGACGGCAGTGGGGAGTTAATCGGTGGGCATGTCTTGTGGTGGATAGCCACCTTCCAAAAACGAGCCGAACATTTCCGCAACCCGCTCCGCCACGTCATCCGACACCTGCTTGCCATCTGGCGCGAACACGGTGACCTTCCCAGTGTCGCAGTATCGCTCAAACTCAAAGCAGCGACCGTCCTTGTCGATGTCCATCGTGAAGCGAATGCCCCGTTGCCCATCCGCCTCATAAACGTAAAACGGCATAGCCATCCTCCTCCCCACAGCAACAATAATGTCGTCACCAAATCCGCGACTGGAGAAAGCGAGCAATCATGTTAGTTGCATTTTCAGCCGCGTCGATGCTCCAAAACTTGCCAAGCATCCGAAGGTGCCGATTCCCGTCGCTTGTGATTTGCTCAACGTGGACATACCAGCCCTCCGAGCCACCCTCCACCCAAAAGGTCGAGACCCACCGAACACCCCGTGTATACACCTGGCGGTCGCCGTCCTTGTCGCGGTCGTCGAGCACGAAATACTCATCCTGGTCGAGTTTGTGTTCTTCGACGAACGCCATAACATCGCCAAAGGTAAAATGGCTCGGATCGGGCGCGGCGCACTTTTCACATTTCCTGTTGTCAGGATCGCTGTTTGCGTTGTCGCAAGGTTTGTGCTGGTACCGTTGAGTATCAAAATGCCAGTGCCACTGTTCGCGCTCGTCGGGTGTCATGGCTACGTCCTCCCACTACCGTCAGTTCACTCCCCACTGCCCTAATTGACTGCGGAGGAGTGTGCCAATGTAGGCGGTGGGGAGACGCGCTTGAGGACCATTGGACATACGTGTCGATCCTATGCAGCGTCGGCAAAACGCAATCGAGCGCGCTTCTTGTGCTCACGATCCCATTTTGCCCGTGCTCGCTTTTCTCGTACTTCCGCTTTCACCCCACGGATATCCTCGATTGGATAGCAAGCATATTCAGGCTGGTACGATCTTGTGTCGTCGATCACGGAACCCGCCAACGTACCTTGTCGTGCCTTCGTTATGATCTCGCCGCCCTTTGCAGTGAGGGGATAGATCACTTCCGAGCCGAACACAATGACGCGAATCTCAGTGGTAGTAACATTGACTTCGATCTCGCCGAATTCGTTAAAGCGTCGCCTGACGGAATACTCGACAGCATCGGTTCCAACAGGTGCAAAGCAATCCTTGCTGAGATGTTTGCCTGGGCTACCGACAAGAACGTTAACGGCAAGTGGCGTCGTGCGCAATTCCTGAATGATCGCCGCCCTAAGCGGACGCAGGCGGTTGCTCTTCGCGCCGACTTCCACTACTCCCCACCGCTGACCATGCCGCTTTCGGGCATCGTAGAGGTAAAGGTATTCCGCGCCGAACATTTCTGGCTTGGTTGCCACGTACTCCTGCACCGATGCCGTGATCTCCGCCTTGTTGTCGGAAAGAGGCTCATTTCGGTCGCGACTGTATGCGCTGGTCCAGCCCTTTGAAGAGAGTTCAAGTTCGAAGGAAGGGTCTGAGTGTCGGCGATTGAGATCGTGCTTGTCGCCGATTTCACGTCCCAGGCTGGAGATGTTGCCAAGGGCGATCAGGGCGGTGACTTCGTCGGCGTCTTGATATTGCGTATGGAGGATCGCTCCGTTGTGAGATAGGTATCCATCCCAGTGGCAGTAGATGCTGCTTACCGTGGCGTCAGAGTTGAGCCGTCCGATCAAACTTCGAGTACCCATGATTGTTGTCCCTCTGTTGTTGTAGTGAGGCTGTTGGGAGGTTTGAGGACTAGGGACAATCGCCAAGTGGTGGGGAGCACTTCCCCCTTAATATAGTATTGCGGTTTCCGTAAGTGCCAGGGACCTTGGGCGCTAGTTACTCGTCGTCGCTGCCGTCTTCGATCACCAATACAAGATCGCCAGCAATGAGATCGCCTTGAGCGTCGAACCAATCTGGGTCGCTCGTTGCAGACGCGCTTGTGTCGCACCCGCCCAAATTGGTAGGGATATGTGGGGTGGCTTTGAAAGCCTCTTTTTCATCGGAAGGATCACACTTTGACTGCTCGGATTTGGTCATGCCGTCACGCCGCCTTCCTGTCAGGATTGGTCACAAACCGTTCGTCGTAAACCTCTTGCGCCAACTCGCTAAATCCTTCGTAGTCGGTCGCTAACGGGCATGGCGGCAAAGGGCGTCCAAGAACCGCTTCAGCCGACGTAAGTCGCTCTTGATGGGAATCGGCAATGGATACTCCATGCCCAAGACAACCCAAGCACAAGTCGAGCAATGCCGTGAATTTTTCCGCTTCCGTGTCCAGTGACATGTGCGAAAACACGACAGTGATGGATACTCCCCACTGCCCTTCCACCTGACCAACAAGGTGCCCCAGCACTGGCAGAAGGCGCGCGTCGGGTAGAGGTTCCACCATCGTCGCCAGGTCTTTTCCCGAAAACGCCGATAGATCGTAATCATGTCCTTCGAGTTCGCCAACAAACTCCAACGCAAACAGGGCATGGGCGACGGCGCGGGCAGTTTCGGTGCTGCAAGGGAAGACGCTCATCAAACTTCTCCTAGCGGTAGACGCGCTCAAGGTCCGCATAAACTTCCGACATCACTGCGTTACGCGTGACCACGACAACGCAAGCCAGCAAGTGCAACCAAGGAGTTTTGAGCATAGTCTTTGGAGCAGTGGGCAAATGCGGGCTAATCCTGAGAAACTTGGCGTAGCGGAAATACCGCTTGTTCAACAGATGCGGCGCGTTCCTCATCGCAAACTCAATGACCGCAGATTTTTCGTTTGGATACAATGCGATCTCAGTTTGCATAGATTCGATTATCGACAGGGTCACCGCCTTGCGAACTGCGCGCTTCGATGGCTTGGTCCCCGTGCAGATGTGAATTCCGCGCATCCAGTCTACGGCATCGGCGCAGTGTCCATGAATCGACGAATCGAGAACTGATTTGCAGTGCTTACACAAGTGACTTGACCTCCATTCCTAAAAATTCAGCAATGCCTACTAAGCCAGTGCCCGCGCCGATTTGAGGACTAGATGCCCCCCACCACGACATCGACCGTGCCGCCGACATGATGCGCGACTAGTCCTCAGACCATTACATAGGCGCGCCTACAGGTACATGGGAAACTCAAAGAACGATGAGATTTGCGCAAAGGTTGTGGGCATTATCCAGGAGCAGTTAGCGAAGGGCGAAGTCCCCTGGCACAAGCCGTGGACTAGCGCCTCTCCTGTGAACGGAGTGTCCAAGAAGATGTATAGATCAACGAACTATTTCGTGCTTTCGTTGATCGCGTCGGCAGAGGGATACACCGACAATCGCTGGCTCACCTTTAAGCAAGCCAAGGACTTGTCCGAAGGTGTCGAGCACAGTGGGGTTAAGAGAGGCGCTCGGGGAACCCCTGTTATATTCTGGAAATTTCCAGAGCGGTCAAAGGACGCCAACGAGGAGACCGATCAACCTACCTACCGTCCAGCATGGGCGCGATTATCGTATTGCTGGAATGTCGAACAGTGCAATGGCGTTTTGCGGTCGGAGGGCGGCAAACTCGCGGATTACGAAAAGCCGAAGCGCGACAACGAACCGCTGGCGGCAGCGCAAGCAATCCACGATGCATACCAGACGAGGAGCGGCGTAGCAGTTAAGCACGGAACCGCAGGAGCCTATTACACGCCATCGACCGACGAGATTTGCTTGCCGCACTTAGCGTCATTCGACTCTGCGGCGGAGTATCACGGTGTCCGATTCCACGAAGAAGTTCACTCGACAGGCGCAACGAAGCGGCTAAACAGGGACTTGTCGGGAGTGCTGGCAAGCCAGGGCGGCGAACCGTATGGTTTTGAAGAATTGGTTGCCGAGTTAGGAAGCGCGATGCTGCGGGCGCAGTGCGGAATCGAGGTCAACCATGTGAACTCCGCCGCGTATTGTTCGGCGTGGTCTAGAGTTCTCAGCGACCCGACAATGTTCACGAAGGCTGCCGCGAAGGCTCAGAAAGCCGTTGACTATCTGCTGAATTGCGGGTTGGGAAATTTGGGGGACGGTGAAACAGAGTAAGTATGGTCGGGCGTGGTGGGGGGTCCAGTTGTGGTGGTGGCATGCTAATCGTCGCATGGACCCCATCCGCCATCAACTTTGAGTTCTAGCCCTTTGAAAAGAGGGAACCTTGCCCATAGGACGTATCGAATCAGGTCACGTACGAGCCTAGTGACGTTACCATAGTGGACATCCACGTATTCTAGGATTCGATCATTCGAAAAAGTGTCACCATTGGCGCGCGTGAACAAGACCAGCGGCTGACCGTTGACTATGGTGAATGGCGTAATGCTCGGGCTCCTTTCGTGCAGGACATTACGATCATTTATTAACGGTTTGAGCCAGTGGTCCTCGTCCCATTTTAAGTCGCGACCAATTGCGTCGATGACCTCGCGATCTATCGACTCCGCTTCTTCGAATGCCTTCACGATGCCCTCGCCGAAACTGCGACCGTCGCGCTGACCATGTTTCTTGCGGTGGAATCCAATGGTCTCGCCAAGGAATCGTCTCGCGCACGTGTCGAGTGAAGACGTGGAGTCAACATGAAAATGTTCCAGATCGTGGCGGAGCGCCCCACTATCGCGAGACTTGATCCCTTGCAACGATAGGGTCTGTAATTCCTCGCAGGTCTCCCGCATCGTCCTATGGACGCGATCTTTTTGGGCTGCGAGGTTGATCAACTTATCGGTCAACTCGGTTACGGCAGCCTTTACGGCAAAGCCTTTTTCGGAGTCCGCACCGTAAAGCGCATCGGCTACTCTACAACCCTGCATGTGGATATGCTGCGCTATCCAATCGTTGTCAGGTGAATTGTCCCAGAGCAAGCAAATATCGAGATTAGAGCCGCTCGGCGCATTCGGATCGAAAGTGGCTCGCCACAAAGTTGCCATGACATATCCTTGGGGCGTTCGCGATGGTTGAAAAAAAATGCCCCGATATCATAGACGAGCAAGAGATGGCAAAAGTGTCGCGGTCTTGCCATCCATTTTGACGAATTTTGCATTCAAAGACGAAGATGCATCAAGCAATCGGCATTTACGCCCCCACGGTCCTTCTGACCTCCGACAACTTCATCGGAGTAAACCACAAATCCCGCTCCACTGGTAATCCGAACCGCCCCCGAACATGCTGAAGTTCGTCGAGGGAGAAGTATCCCAACTCCTCTTCAAGCCCATCGACTAGCCCAAAGCATAATCGCTCGTCTGGATCAAACTCAAGAGCATACCAAGTCCAGGACGAGTCGGGTGTGAAAAACTTGACGCGCACCACAGGGTCATCGACATGCTCCTGAGAGTAAAGTTCGGGCAGTATTGCGGCGATTTCGGGCGGTAGTAGTTCCATCTCGGGTTATGTCCTCTTGATGGATTAGTGGTGGGGGGTTGGAGGGGCTGAGGAGGTAGGTGGGCGGGAAATCACTTATTGCTTCAAGAACCGCCTAACACTGACCAAAGAAAGTGTAAAACGATTTGACTGATATTTGATTTGGCTATACGTTCGTCGCGACCAAGATCTACTCGGTCAGCGGCCAACTCTCAGCAGCAGCACCGGGAGGAGCAAATGGCGCATCGTTGGTGTCCCGCCGCCCATTCCGGGCCCCGCATCACACGATCAGCAACGCCGGTCTCACTGGCGGCGGATCGGTCCCGCGACCTGGGGAAGTGTCGCTGGCGCACAACGGTGTGCTGTTTCTCGACGAGCTCCCCGAGTTTCGCCGAGATGTGCTTGAAGTTATGCGCCAGCCGCTGGAAGACGGAAGCGTCACCATTGCACGCGTCTCGGCATCGCTCACCTACCCCGCCAAGTTCATGCTGATCGCCGCCATGAATCCGTGTCCGTGCGGCTTCCACGGCGACAACGTGCGCGAATGCGCTTGCAGCCCTCGGCAGATTCAACAGTACCAGCAACGTATCTCAGGCCCGCTGCTGGACAGAATCGATATCCATATCGAAGTGCCACGCCTCAAGAGCGACGAGATGATCAAGCAGGGCGGCGGCCATGGCGAACGCTCCGCAGTGATCCGCGAGCGCGTGATGGTGGCGCGCAAGGTGCAAGAGGAGCGGTTCCGCGATGTCAAATCCGGGGGCTCGCCGCTCCACTGCAACGCGCACATGCAGAGCAAGCAGATCCACGAGTTCTGCAAGGTGACGCCAGACGTATCGGATTTGCTACGGGCCGCAATCACGCAATTACAGCTCTCCGCCCGCGCCTACGACCGCATCCTAAAGCTCGCCCGCACCATCGCCGACCTCGCAGGCGACGCGAACATCGGCCTGGCGCATGTAGCCGAAGCGCTGCAGTACCGGGCGATGGATAGGAAGCTGTGGGGGTGATGGGGAGTGGTTATAACTATCCCCCACGATGCTCCTACGACCTATCCAACGTAATTGTATGGCATAGTTGGCGGCATCAAGCTAATGCTACCTAGCAGGTCTGCCTGCTGCGCGGCCAGCTGAGCCAACTTTGTTAGGGTATACAACTGCTCAAGAGACGATTACTGGATGCCGATACTGGTAAGGCTCCATTGACCGACATCAGTTGATCTTACTCTGATGCCGTGTGCTCCGCGAGTCATCAATACAGTGTAAGTACCGTTGCGGGGTGCGAGTTTGACGCCGTCAATCTCCACGTCGTACCGAGCGCCAGCCGTGGCGGTTACGTTCAGGCTATAGTTCCCATCTCTAGCTGCGTTCACGATCCACGACGCCCATTCGCCGCGTGCGGCAAAGTTGCCCTTGGACGCTCCCCACGGAACCGCATTAACTGGCGTAAGCACTGCTGGGAGCGGTACACCATTCGTCGCTGGCGCGGGCAATCGGTTGCTAAGATCATCTATCGATTGCATAAGTGGGTAGTTTTCCGGATGAGTGAGGTCGTACGGGGGCCAATACGTGTAGACTCCCCAACAGTTGAGTTCACCGCCTGACGCTGCGAATATGTCGCCAGCCGCATTGTTGATGGTCTTTGCGCGGGGATCCATGTATTTGGAGAATGTCTGGATCGGCTTCGCTGTGAAGTCGCCGCCCAGGCTCCATCCAGCTTCGTACGCCACGACGTGCAGTCCGAAAGTAAGAGCGTATGACGCTTGCGAGTTTAGCTGCTTCTGATAGTCGTTCGCGGCAATCTGGCCGTAAGCCGACCCCGCTCCGAATCCGGAGTCCATTATGGCGTCGACACTGGCGAACTTGACGTCGTCAATCGCCATCCACTGTTCGGGCTTGCCTTTGGATTCAAAGCGAATCATGTGCGGTCCCGCAGTTTTGACCGAGAACACGGCGCTCCCCCACTCCTCGCGCAACGATGTTAGGTCGCGGGCGAAGCCGCCCAGCGTAGCGTTGCCCGCGCTGGCGCGCCAGTCGGCCTGACCTTGTGGCGATGCACTCTGGTCGTCGCATGCAATCGAAAATGGGGGCGAGCCAGGTCCACCCTTACCTGGCCCTGCAGAGTGGAATTGCAGCGCGTAGTTTCCAGGCTTCGTAAAGTTAACGACCTGCGAAATAGAACCCGATCCTCGCAATATGCCCGCTTGCTGACCATCGAGCACGATTGCGAGGTCCGGCGATACCGTGGCGCTGGTGCGAAACGCGAACGTGACCAGTCCAACCGAATGCGCCCCTGCTTGGCCATCTTTCCACTGCCATTTCGACGGGGCGTCGCCGACACAATCGGCGGTCACGCCCCCTTCGACCTGGACATCTGGTGAGCCACTAAGCTGTGCCTGCGAATCTCGGCTTTGCAGGCCCACCTGTCCTGCGGCGACCACAAGGATGTATTCGGTGTTCGCTTCCAAAGTGATTGCCACGTCGCCTTGCGCCGATTTAGCGTCCGCATAGTAAAAATCGTCGTTCCAATGCGCCAAATACGCCACCTGGATATTACCGCCGGATGCACGAGCGATGACGGACTTGTCCGATTCGCGCAGCAACACGAAGTCCCCGAGAATCGTATTCGGTCTTGCGAACCGTCCGAACTGCTTTACGATTAACGGCCGCGCCCCCGTGCGGAATTTCATGCCAGCCGCCCGATTTGCCGGGATTGTGGCAACCGCGACACTGACTGGCGCGACATATGCCTTTGAGTTTAGCCGGTAGATACCAGCGTCTCCAGAGAATGTCCAGCCGGACCCAGTTGGTGACTTCAGCTCAGATCCGTCAGGAATGGTTGCCGTCTCAAAACTGCCGTCGGCAAGCTTCAGGTCGTTTTGGATACCATCATTATTGCCAACTCCGTAATAGGTGGCGCCGCCAGCGCCCCAGAGGTAGTAGCCTACCGGATGCGGCGTCGCAACGTGATCACCATCGCCATTGTTGAAATAGGCATCGATGAACCTGAATGAACTGTATGCCGTTACTTGATAGTTGTTGTACTGGTATTCGACCAAGGGACGGAATCGAAGTCCGAAGCCCTTGTCGCCCATCACGCGCCGAAAGATCTCACTGGCACGTATGGTACGCAATGTCAGCCAAGTGCGATAGTTTCCCTTGCCGTCGTAATTGAAGATCTTAGCTTCGTTCGTATTAGCGTCAATCTCTGCTGTCGCTTGGGTCCGCGCCTGGCGTGACGATGGGAAGCCCCAGTTCCAGATTTCGTTGCCGATCTCGAAATAGACGCACAGGTTCGAGTTGAGCGGCGGATATACTGGGTTCGATTGTGGCGACGTGTACGGGTTAACGCCGTCTGAGCCGTACTGTAGCAGTTGGGCGAGCTTCTCCAGGTAGTCGTTGTCCGCATTGACCGGCGTCGCCAAATAGAGGTCCTTACCGGTTTCGTTTGCTAGTTCGATAAGGGTTTCCCAATTCTCTCCCCCTGCTGAACAGAACAGGTGATTTGACGGTAGCGTACGATCCGCCCAGGTCGGTTTCGGGGATTCAAAGCCATTGGCAACTCCGAGGAAACGGAGTACAGTGTACTTCTCCGCTGCTGGCTTAAAAGCTGCGTTGACTACCGTATTCATTGCTTGAGCCGCCTCGCCCCCTGGTTCTGACGGACGGTAAATATGCAGATCAGTGATTCCGGTTCCAACGGGTGCGTCGGCGGTCGGCTGGGAATTCTTGATCCTGAAGAAGAGAATATTCGGGGTCTTGACACGCATCAAGGCTGTCGTCGTATTGGTTGCGGGATCATATCCAGTTCCCGATGGCAGCACATCGACCTGCTTGCCGCCACTCTCGAAGGTGGCGAACCGCATTCCTATAGATATGTCCGCCTTTCCCTTGAATGTAACTTTGTAAGTTCCAAGGTATTCGGCATCCTTTCCTTCCCATACGACGTACTCTCCGTCCTCCTTTGGGTTACCTGCGGCGTCCATTGCTATATTTCTCAGCCAAGTGTCACGTCCCAACCGCGCACAATCCGCAAGTAGGTAGCTCCTGTATGTCGCGGTGTTCAGACCGTTTTGCTGCACGGGCTCGATGATCTCGTCTGGGGTTGATGCACTTTTCCAGGAGACTGTAAGAGCGGCAGGGCCAGCGATATCCCGATATTCGATCTTGATATCGATCGGTTTCCCAGCGACGCATTGCAGCACCGCCGTGAGAGTCGATACGGCATGTGGCGTAGACACCCAATTATCGAGGAGAGGAGTCCACGCGATCGTCGACGGGTTCTTAGTCGATACCCTAACTGCATCGGTGCTCGCCACAGAAATTGTGTAGGGTTCAGAAAACCGCGGCATAAGCTGCCCGGTCCATCGTGCGCTCCAACCGGACATCGGGAAAGCCTTGAACACCGGGGAGTTAGATCCTGCAACCGAATACGGCCCAAAGAACCGGATACGCACGTCGCGACGCACAAAAGCCGGCGGTCCGCTCATGGCACCATTCGCGAAGTATTCGCCCCTTAGGCCCGCAGCGGTATACCCGCCGCCAGTCCCCGCGTTCGCAGGTGCCTGAGTTGAGAACAACAGTCCTAAAATGGCGACGAGAAAATAGCGTAGTTTCATAGTGATCCTTCGTACGAGTGTGATGGTAATGGGCTAAACTGACTGCCGTCCAAGCCAGGCCGGGCGACGCCTAATGAGTGGGTGTCAGATCTTTCGAATCGCCCAATTTGCGATGCCTTTCCCTCAAGCAACTTTATCGCCGCAATTTCGATCAATATGCCACCAGCGACTGATAGCAAACATCGAACGGATACGGGCTGGCGGGGGATTGACAAGATTTGGCTGTGCTCGTATTCGCCTGGACGGCCCCGAAGGACATGGTCTTTGCGTGTCCGTCGGCGAACACTGCATTAATTTGGTCTTGGTGGAGGAACGCTAAATAGCCATCGCCGTGGTTGCCAGCGGCTGGGAAGTTTATGGTTGATCCACCGACCGTTGAACCTGCCGTATAAAAGAAAGGATTGTAGATTGGACCGTTATTTGTATCAATGTAGTTTTCACGACTAGCTCCCGAGTTATGGATGTTAATGCTGTCATTGACCCATATTGTTTGGCTGGGAGACGTGACTTTCGACAAGTTGCCTGCCCAGCCCATTGAGCACGGACTATTCGGGCATTTTAGATATTGCGCCGAAATCCCGTACGAGCCGTTGCTCCCTTGTAAGGTAATCGGTATCTTTATTGGGGTGTAGCCTGAAGCTCCATTTGAGCTTTGCGATGGGCAGTCGAAGACATGAGTGCTCTTAATATACGGATACACCGCATCAATCCACGTATAATTGTTAACACCATCAAGCTTGGGATTTCCATTGAAGCCCGGCTGGTTGCCGGTGGCACCAGTACTGATGACCGAGGCCGCATCATCGGCACTAGCTCCCAAATGCACGGTCACCTCATTGCTGTACCAGGGCTGAATGGCAGTTTCGTCGTAATCTTGGCTGTATTGGATAAGTCCTAAGCCGATCTGCTTGAGGTTGCTCAGGCACCCTGATTGACGCGCTTTTTCGCGGGCACCAGCAAATACAGGAAAGAGAATAGCTGATAAAATTGCAATAATAGCTATAACTACTAGAAGCTCGATAAGGGTGAAACCCTTAAATTTCCCTATTTTCACGTTCCTTGTTCTCCTATCGATATGTTCCAATGCAATTAGTTGTCTGCGCAGTCGTCGGGCAATAGATTCGGGAGGATATTTAGCGTTGGATACTGTGGTATGCGGCCATCCATAAGCGAGTCAAGTACTTGAAGCATCCCTTGAACCAGACGATATGGATCAATTTCGATACGAACGAGTGGTTCTTGGTTTTCTCGCAATACGCTAGAGCCTTTGTTGCATATTGTTGCGAAATGAACATCCCGACCAACTTGAACCCCAAGGTCGTGCAGGGCTTTGAGCGCACCGCGCGCCATTACGTCGTCGTCTATAAGCACTCCATCCGGAACACTTGGTATCGAGCGTGAAAAAACATTCCGCGCCAATTGGACGCCTTGCTCCTCCTGGGACACCGTAACGTTTTCCTGTATCGAATCAATATAGATTACAGGTTGTTGAACCAGTTCAGGGAAATGAGGCATACCGTACTTTTCGAGACCATTCGTGAATTGGTCGCGGTGAGCTGCTAACAAGGCCAAACGCTCTTCGACGCTTTGCCTGCCCGTCCTCACAGAAGGCCAGTAACTAATCCGTTTGCATCCACGCTCCCGAAGGGCTGGCAAAGCGCATTCTACGACAGCCTCAAACGGTGTTCGTACTCGGAATTTGGCGCTTGCGGCGTATCCCACAAATGGAACTCCTTGTTCCAGTAGCCAGTTACAGAGACGCTCATTCGTTCCAATGGCCAGAATTCCGTGCACGCGCCCGTTTGTTATCTCATTGATCAGGCTTGCGTTAAGCGGTATGCCCTCCGAAGTATGAGGCTTAGCCAGATGGAACTCGAAGTTTTCGCGGCGAACCTTGACGCGATTCTGCGCTTCTTCCAAAATGATATCGTAAAACGGTGAGTGCCCTTCACCCAAGAAGAATGCCGGGTCGCCAATCAAGCAGACCGTATGACCGAGTCGTTCCCTGCCTTCATTTCGCACGAAGATACCCACTCCGCGCTTCCTCGTGATCACTTTTTCGGATTCCAGCTGGCGAAGTACAATATCAAGCGTCTTATTGCTGACGCTCAGCGATTTGCATAGCTCTTGCACGGAAGCAAGCTTGTCACCGGGCGCCGAACGTTGCGCGAGGCCGATTAGTCGGTCTCGTACTTGTTCCGGTTTCGTCTTAGGTTCAAGAGTTAGATTTGCCATTGCTAAGATACACGAGACTTGTTGTATTTAGTACAACAAGATTATACAGCGAACCCTAGAAAAGCGCAAGTACTATTTTGTCGAGCCTAACGAGTAACTTGTCGCCACCCCAAATTCCAGTTACCGCTAAGTTCGTCGCAGTACAGTGGGCGCTTCCGATGAGGTGGAATGCATACCATTTGCGAGCTTGAAATCCCTCACAGATCTCTGTCCTTGCTTGTAGACTTCGCAGTGATTTTATCAATGTCAACAAGTGGGACGCCGCAATCACGCAATTACAGCTCTCCGCCCGCGCCAACGACCGCATCCTCAAGCTCGCCCGCACCATCGCCGACCTCGCAGGCGACGCGAACATCGGCCTGGCGCATGTGGCGGAGGCACTGCTGAGTGCGGTTGGATACGGGAAAGGAAGCTGCGTGGCTGACGAGTAGAGCACTAATCGATTGCGGTGTCTGGAGTTCGCCGCTCACCCGCATAGCCCGCGATAAGGCATGCGAGGAAAAAGGCCGCGACGGCACCAATCGCGGCCTGATAAACGTACTTTGAGGCTAGCTCGATGAAAGAGCAGTCACTTGAGGGCAGGCTGAAGTTCACTCCGAAACCCGCGAAACAAGCGACGGGTAAGCCCGGCAAGAACATCTCGATTAACGCTAATCTCCACGCCGCTTGCTGAAACGGCGAAGGTGTAGCTTTCGACGCCATCGACTGATCAGCCCGTCGTTCTAAGTGTCTGGAAATACTAGCCTGAAGGCAGATTGAGACGGCCGCCCAAAACAGGCCAACAGTAAGTGTGATGACCAGGCCAGGAATAGACGCCTCGACAAATGGGCCGACAAGTTGCCCGGGAATCCGAGTGCTATAAGTAGGGCTACAATCGGACGAAACATGCGAGTGAGCGAGAGCAACAAATCGCTGGATTTCCCCCGGCAGTTGACTCAACGTAACCACTATCGTCCACGTGGCACACCAGACCAATATGTACCGAAACCAACGCATTCCTTTTAATCACTCCCGCATCACACCAGGCCAGCCCCCGACCGCCAAATATTGTCGCTTCGAGACGAGACTATAACCGTCACTTTCGATATTGGCCGTACCTCACATTGTACCACTGAACGCTAGGCCGCCGACTTGCATTATCATCGAGAACGCTTCGCTTTCACGGCGGTAAGAGGCTTTCAACGATCTTGGTTTGTCCCCTCCCTTTCTAAATCGTCATTCCGGGCCGACAGGCATGTTGGCTTCACCTTGTGCAAGTCCAGCACCATTTCGGAACAGGCTCGATTACAAGACTTGAGTACTGGATATAATCCCACGACACTATGCCAACACTTACCCTCGAAACCAGAATTGACGCCCCGCTTTCCACGTGCTTCGATCTGGCTCGCAACATTGATATCCACTGCGATTCGGCGAATGGAACTTCTGAACGCGCGGTAGGTGGCGTGACATCAGGGCTCATTGGAATGGACGACGAAGTTACGTTCGAAGCAGTTCATTTCGGAATACGCCAACGTCTGACTGTCCAAGTCGTTAAGTTTGACCCACCTCACGTGTTCGTCGATACAATGATTCGCGGCGCCTTTCAATCTATGTCTCACGTTCACGAATTTCGGCCAGATGGCACAGGTACGATTATGCGGGACACATTCACGTGGATCTCACCGCTTGGCCCACTGGGAAAGCGTGCCGATCACCTCTTCCTCATCGCCTATATGAAGGCGTTCCTCAAGAAGCGCAACTCGCACCTCAAACAAGTTGCAGAGGGACGAGATTTGCGGTAGGTGTAGATCAACGGCTGGGCGCAGAACTCCTACGCGCCGCATGCCAACGGGCATTCTGAAGTCGTGCAACGCCCCAAGGCCATCAGCAACCCCGTTCACGGGGTTTGCCGATTCAGACCGGTCCCTTTAGGGCCGCTGCCAGTGCACGCGACGCGACGCGTCCCATCTCACTCCCACACTTTGGCACTTTCGTAGGCCCTCGCCCCCATTCGCCTACTAATTATCCGGTGTCGTCTCGCCGAGCAGGTGCCGCACGGTGTAAATCTGGCCGACATGGTACGCGACATGGATCGCGGCGTAGCGTACTATGGCGCGCACTGTGAAATTGGCGGGATAGCCGGGGAGAGAACCGTCAAGGTCTAGGTTGCGGGTCCTGAAGTAAGCGATAGCTTCCGTATGGATACGCTGCAACTCGCTGCCCACCTCGGCCGCAGTCATCGCAAGCTGCTCAGGGGACGGCGACGCCGCCAGTACACCGGGATAATAGCGAAAGCGGGGGTCGATGAGGAGACTCTTGACATGGCACTGCGACACGTCCATCTCGGCATCCTTCGTGTCGGACGCGAACTTCACCGCTTGCCAGTAGCCTACGTGACCTGCGATTTCGCCGATAGAAAGCAAGCCATCGGCGGGGCGTTTCCAGACGTTCTCGTCCGCCAGGCCGTCAAACGCTTCCTTCACCTCGAAATACGCATCGTCCAAAACTTCTAAATACGCGTCCAGCATCGAGTACCTCCATAGTCGAAATTGTTGCTATTTCATACCCGGTACGGGTGCCCTTCGCTATGGTCAACGCGGATGCTTCGCGAATTTTGGCGCTCATGAGTTCCGTATGTGGACAAACGGGGAGAGATCATTCAGGGCACTTACCTCGCGTGGGGCCCCCGGCAAGCCGCACTAGAAGTGCGCCGACGTCATCAACTGCAGCGTGTACGGGCTCGATGCGGGGAGCGATCCGCCGGGAGCGTTCCAGGTTCGACTCAGTTCCGCCGTGAGGGCAGGGCTGAGTATCTGCTTGACGCCGAGCGTGTAGGCGGTGCCAGACATTCTAACGGGAGCGCCGTACGACGTATACCTGAAGCTGTTCATGCCCGAGACTTGCTCCACACGACCAGCGAATGTCGTGCGTAAAAGGCCGGGTGGGTGAACCATAACATCGGTGTACATGCCCTGTGAGCGATAACCAGCAGCCGTATCATAGTCCCACTCGCTGCGTACCTGAACGTGAGGCGATGTCCAGCGGACGTCAAACCCGTACAGCCTGGAATCAGCTTCCTCGCGGCCAGCAAGCAGCAGCGTGTTCAGGCCCACAATGAACGCACCTTGGTACCGTTGATACCGTACGGCAACGTTCGTCACCTTGTCGGGATTCACATCAAACCGGCCCGTTCTTGCATCGATCGCCGCGACTGTGAGTTCACTCGCCCCTTTTGTCACTTGCCATTCGGCACCAGCATCGACACGCTGCAAGCTCAACCCGCCGCCGAAGGGGTACAAACGAGCCAATGGCTTGCGCGGGAGGCCCTGATAAAACATCTCTGACCAGTCGGAAAAGCCAAACGCCGTCCGGATGCGGCCGACTCGGAACCGGTTGGTCCCCACATTTTGCTCGACATAGTTTTCGTCCAGCGAACTTCGCCCGGCATCAAACAACCCTTCCGAGTTATAATTGAGGAACCCGTTCACAAGAGTCGTATTCGGCCCGAGTTGTGTCTCGGAGTAGGCCCACGTCACCGTACGGCCAAAATTGTTCTTACGTCCGCCGAAATCGTAGCCGAAGTAGTTTTCAACAACGCCGCTAATCGCTGGGTATGGCGCTGCCTGAACGGTAGTCGCGTAGGTCGCCATTACTACTAGGCATGCATGAAGAGCAGTCCCGAACTTAATGCGACGGCAAATTGGGCGTTTTCTAAAGTTCATGGGTAAATAGTCCCCTCAGCAGAACGATGGGCGGAGCTACACACGGTTAGGGCTAAACATATGATCGGTATTGCCGACAATTCCTACAGGGTCGGATGGAAATCGTCGCAATGATGGAGGCGGTCACGTTGCGTAACTCGCTAGCTCTTGGCATATTAACACTACTCTTAGCTCTTTTGCAAGGAACAGGCTCTGCAGCCGACCTTACCGGCACCGTCACGAACACGCGTGGCGCTGTGACGCGCGATGCGGTCGTTTCGCTTGAAGGCGGGACAGCCGCCGCCAAGCCCATTGAAGGATCCGTGATCAATCAGCGCAAGAAGATGTTTGTCCCTCATGTGATAGCGGTGACAACGGGTACAACGGTCAGCTTTCCCAACGACGACTCCGTGCTCCACAATGTGTTCGCGTACTATGATGCCAAAAAATTTGATCTTGGCATGTATCCGCGCGGCACAACAAAGCGCGAGACATTTGGCAAGGCGGGAGTGGTGGCGCTTCTTTGCAACATCCATTCAGAAATGAGCGCCTATATCGTTGTCGTTGACACGCCGTACTACGCAGTTTCGGATAAGGACGGCAAGTTTGTCGTCCATGATGTGCCACCCGGCAAATACACCCTGAAGGCCTGGCACGAAACCGGCGCCAGCGCATCGCAAGCAATCACGGTCGGATCAGGCGGAACCGATATAAGCGTCGCACTGGTGCGGAAGTAACGCTCGATGCGCCCCACCCTCGCTGCCAAAATCCTCATCCTCGTCGCTGGCTCAGTTGTGGGGCTCGCGGTAGCCGACGCCGTTGTTGTCTCGATTATCGGCCAGCAGCAAATCCGCTCGCTAGTCCGCAGCGACGTTCAATCTACGGGCGCACTCCTGGCGCGAATCCTCACTGAACGCGGCACGGCAATGGCAGGACAAGCACATATTCTCGCCCGTCTCCCAGTACTGAAAGCGTGCATACAGGCCAAAGACGAGCCGACGCTACAGGACATGGCGACAGACTTCGCGGCGCAGATGGGTGCGAGCCGCGTCGTTCTCTGCGACCGCGACGGTAAGGCGGTCGCGGACTCGGCAGCCAATGCCCCGGAGCAAGCCGTCAGCGCAAACCGCCTCGGCATCGATACAGCCCTTGACGGCAACGACTGGACTGGCATTGTCGCAACCCATGCCGGACTGAGCCTCGCGGTTACCGCGCCGATCAAGATCGGTCCCGCCGTCTGGGGCACGCTGTCCGCTTTTCGTCCCATAGATTCCAGGCTCGCAACCGACCTAACGGCAACCCTCGCAGGCAATCATGTCATCTTCTTCGACGGGGTGCGGCAGGTGGGGTCGTCTAATCCCGCCATCCGGATGGGCGCGCATGAGCTAAAGAGCCCCGAAATCGTGCAGAGTGGCCGCGAGAAATACTTCAGCCTGTACGCGAGCTTCCCGTTCTCAAGGGCAGAAGATCACGTCGGCTTCGCGGTGCTTCGTCCGTATCAGCAAGCAATGATGGTCTACGCTCGCTTGCGTAACCTTTTCCTGGGTATATCCGGTGGGGTACTGCTCCTCGTTCTTATCGCCGGGGTGGTACTGTCGCAAGGCATTACCCAGTCCCTCAACAGTGTCGTTCGCGCAGCAGAAATTGTCAAGAGCGGCAAATGGCCGACACCGTTCCCGCACTACGCTAACGACGAGATCGGCCTTCTGCAATCGGTGTTCGACGAGATGACCGTCGCCGTCCACTCCGCGGACGAAAAGGTGCGCCACGGCTCACTCGCCACCATTCAGGCTCTCGCGGCAGCCGTCGATGCGAAAGACACCTACACAAAGGGCCACTCAGCGCGGGTTGCCGAGTACGCTGCCCGTCTTGCTGAACGAATGGGACTTGACGAGGACCGCGTGACCTTAATCCACATCACCGGTACCCTCCACGATGTCGGGAAGATCGGCGTCCCCGACGCAATCCTCTCAAAACCCGGCAAACTCACCGACGAGGAGCGTGGCATCATGGAGACACACCCTGTAGTTGGCGAGCAGATCGTCAAGAACGCGCCCCAACTCGCATCGTCGCTCCCCGGAATACGCCATCACCATGAACGGTGGGATGGCAAAGGCTACCCCGACCGTATCGCTGGTGAAGCCATCCCCCTCGACGCACGAATCTTGGCCCTCGCGGACACGTTCGACGCCATGACCAGCGACCGCCCCTACCGCAACGGCATGCCGATCGACAAAGCGCTTTGCATCATCGCCGAGGAGAGCGGTGCCCAGTTCGACCCCGCCCTCGCCCCTGTATTTGTCGAAATGATCAAGGAGACCGTAAGGTCTGTCATCACGGTGTAGCCGTCGTATTAGGCACGCTATTTGACAGCGCGTACATCGTACGCGCTTTTTTCGTGCGCCATGAATGATATTTGGATTCTATAGAGAACTACAAATTATGACGGCTAACTCTAACATTTGTGGAAAGGACAATCGAAATGGATGATAATGATCAGCCGCCCAACGCGCCCACGGCCGCAGACGAAGCGGAAACAACGGGCTGCGGTGTGTGTGGAAGCGATGCATTCGAGACGGCCTACAAAACACGTCTCTGCGCGTCATGTAGAACCCAACTTGCGAACCGCCCCATTCCCGCCGGTATTCGTGTTGTTGTCGGCGTTGCGCTCGCACTCGCGGTCATAGCCTCGATCAAATTCCCCGCATCGCTTCGAATGGCGATTGCGGAGGAGCGAGCAAACCGCGCCGAAGCGCGCAGTGATTATGCCAACGCGGAAAAGCAGCTCCTGCTTGTTACGAAGGCATATCCCGATTACGACGATGGCCTCGTAAGCCTTGCAAAGGACTCGTACAAAGCGGGCGATTACGAGGTTACGGTCAATACCGTCAACCAACTCGTTGGAAGGAGCCTCGATAAAGAAGACGTTACGGAAATCGAGCAGATTGAGGCCGACCTTGAGAAGAAGTTCGCGCCAGAGCCGAAAGGAACGGCAAAATGATTCCCGGCATTCTAATTACCCTCATCACGTTTCCAGGCGTAATCGTACATGAGATAGCCCACCAGCTGTTCTGTCGGCTTATGCGTGTCGCAGTGTTTGACGTATGTTACTTCCGTGTAGGCAACCCAGCCGGATACGTCATCCACGAAACGCCCCGAACAAACTTACAGCACCTCGTCATTGGGATTGGCCCATTTTTGGTCAACAGCATTGCGGGAGCCCTTATTGCATTCCCGTCAGCAATGGCGGTCATCAAGTTTGACGCCGGTGGACCGCTCGATTATGTACTGGTTTGGCTTGGTGTCTCCATCGCCATGCATGCATTCCCAAGCACCGGTGATGCGTCCAGCATCTGGAGCGGTCTCAAGGACCACAACGCGCCGATATGGCTCAAAATTGTCGTCGCCCCTGTTGTTGCGTTGATATACATTGGCGCAATCGGTTCTATATTCTGGCTTGACCTAATCTACGGGATTGCAGTCGCAATGGCGGGCCCTATGATCCTGGCGAAGCTCCTTGCGTAATCACTTGCCCTACCAAAACGCGGATATCACCTGGACCGCGCGTAATGGCAGGGCTTTCTCGTCTTCAGGCGCGCCCCCTCTTGACAAATCTCTCCAACCAGCCTATCCTATAGATAGCTATCTCAATGTATGGCTACTTAATCGATTCCGGTGCCTTTGCCGGAGACAGTGTGCTCACCTTGTCCAAAACTGCTACCCTGCCCCTTGCCGATCTTTCATCCGCTACCAGCCGTGTCGAACAACTCCGCGCGATTGCCATTGACCGCATCCCACACGTCACCGGCGAAGACCGTGAGGTCACCCTGCTGGCGGCTCGCTCGTGGTGGACGAGCAGCGGCGAAGCCAGCGTCATCCTGCGCCGTGGTATGCTCGCTGGCGACATCCTGCGTGGAATGACGCCTGTCATCGACACCGATGAGCTGCTTGTCGGCAAGTTCTCACGCCGGGAATTGACCAGCGACGAATCGACCGACATCGAAAACTGGCGAAAGTACGGCGAGCCTGCTACCGGGAAGGCATTTGGGCAGCGTGCTCACATGTCGATCGACTATGATCGCGTCCTGAGACTCGGCATTCGCGGCGTCATCACGCAAATTGAGCGTTACAGATCGTCCCTCGACACGTCACGCGCCGCCGACCTTGAGAAAGACTGCTTCTACCGCGCCTGCCTGTCTGCGCTGGATGGCGTCATTGTCCTCGCCACCAAATACGCGGACCTGGCCGACGAACAAGCTCGCGACGCCGCCCCGGAACGCATTGCCGAACTCACCGAAATAGCCCGTGTCTGCCGAAATGTGCCCGAATACCCGGCGGAGACGTTCGCCGAAGCCATGCAGGCAGTCCATTTCATCACCTTCGCCATGTGCGCTGGCAACCGCATGCTCCTTTTCCAGCCGGGCCGCCCCGACCGATACCTGCTACCGTACTTTCGGCGCGACATGGCATCTGGCCGCCTGACGCGCGAAAAGGCGCTGGAACTCATCGACTGCTTCGGCATCCTGTTGAACGAATACACCCCTCGCGGTCTCGCCGTCGGATGGATGGTCGGCGGTCGCGATTCGTCAGGCGTCGACATCAGCAATGAGCTGTCCGAACTCTTCGTCGAAACCATCGGCCATGTCCGGATGGCGTATCCTGCTGTCGGCGTCTGCTGGACACCCGATACGCCGCGCGACCTGATGCGACTCGCGAGCCGGTTGCTGGCGCGCGGATACAGCCATCCGGCTCTATTCAACGACGACGTCATCACCCGCGGCCTGATGGGCCTCGGACTATCGCACCGCGATGCGTGCGAGTATATTCACAGCTGCTGCGTCGAAATCACACCAATCGCCATCAGCAACGTGTACGTCGCGAGCCCCTACTTCAACCTTATCCAGTGCTTGCACGATGTGCTTGGCATCCCGCAACGGGGCATTGAGCCCATTGCGATGCCCGATATCCCGTCTATGGACGACCTGCTCGGCCGATTCAACGCGCGCCTTCACGACATCGTCCACGCTGGTATCGCCGACCAGAACCGCTGCATGATGAGCCGCGCGCAATCGGGTGGCTTCCCGCTCCTCTCGTGCTTCGTGAACGATTGCCTGGCGGATGGCAAGGACATCGATCACGGCGGGGCGCGCGTGAACTGGATCGAGTGCTCGTTCGTCGGCCTTGCCAACCTCGTCGACGCCCTCGCCGCAATAAGGCTGCTCGTATTCGAACAACGGCGCATTTCGCTGTCGCAGCTCCGCGACGCGCTGATCGCAAACTTCGACGGCCACGCCGACATCAAAGCCCTGCTCGACAAAGCGCCCAAGTACGGCACCGATAACGATACCGTTGATGCGTTGGTTCAGCCGATCACCGACGCGTTGCGCCAGGAGTGCGAACAGTACCGCAGTTACTGGGGCGGCGCATTTGTCCCAGGCTTCTTCTGCTGGCAGATGCATGAGCACCTCGGTCGGCATACCATGGCATCCGCTGACGGTCGCGCGGAGGGCTTTCCGTTCGCCGACGGATCCGGCCCCGCGCAGGGCCGCGAAATGTTCGGCCCCACGGCAGCGGTGCTGTCGTCCACCAAATGGAACCATGAGCCTATGATCGGCGGCGTGGCCGTCAACATGCGGTTTCAGCCAGGCAATCAGCCCGACGACATCGTCGAGCCGCTCAGTGCCGTATGCGAGACCTTTCTTCGCCTCGGGGGCTTCGAGACGCAGATAAATGTCGTCAATACATCGACCCTGCGTGACGCCCAGGCGCATCCCGACCGATACCGCGACCTCGTTGTGCGCGTCGCCGGTTATAGCGATTACTTCGTCGGCCTCAGCGCTGAAATGCAGGCTGAAGTGATCATGCGATCAGAAATGACGCTGTGAACGATGCCAGGTCTCTTCTCATGTACGGATCAATACAGCAAGGCTAGGAGCTACTCTCAATGACGATGAGCGCATCCGGTCAGGTATTCAATATCCAGCGGTTTTCGCTGCACGACGGGCCTGGAATACGTACCACGGTCTTCCTCAAAGGCTGCCCGTTACGCTGCCAGTGGTGCCACAATCCCGAAGGATTGGACCCGCGCGCGCAGGTGCGGCTCAACATGCACCAGTGTGTCCACTGCGGTCACTGCGCCGAAGTGTGCGAGCACGGATGCCACACAGTCACTGCCGATACGCACGCGATGGACCGCAGCGCCTGCGACGATTGCGGTAAGTGCGTCGAAGAATGCCCCTACGCCGCACTCGAAGTTGTCGGTGAGCAGATTACCGTTGACGGGATCATGAGTGTCGTCGCGCGCGACCTGCCGTTCTACGAGCAGTCAGGCGGCGGCATGACCCTCTCCGGCGGCGAGCCGATGATGCAGTTCGAGTTCACGCGAAGCATCCTGACGGCAGCAAAAGCCGCCGGTCTCCACACGGCGCTAGAGACGACTTCGCTTTGCGCCTGGGATCGACTACAGGAAATTCGCCCTCTCGTCGACCTGTTCCTCGTTGACCTGAAGCACACCGACGATACGCGTCATCGCGAGCTGACCGGCGTATCGAACAAACAGATACTGGCCAACATCCATCGTATGGTGGCTGCCGGATGGCCGGTGCGCCTGAGGATACCATTCGTCCCGCAACGCAACGCGGAACCGTCCTTCCTGAGCGGCATCGATGCCCTGCTAGCCTCGATGCCTGCCCCGCCTCCCGTCGAATTCTTGCTCTACCACCGACTGGCATCCGGGAAGTGGGCGTCGCTCGGCGGTGAGCCAACCATGCCCCCCGACATCCCCGCCGCCACACTCCACGACGTCGCCCCCTGGGTGGAAGCGCTCACCGACGCAGGCTACGACGTGTCGGTTGGGTGAGCGCCAAATCTCACGCTGCCGCCCGCCGTCCCGTTGACCGCTTGTCGCCGTCCTTCTTCGCGCCTTCGAGGCTCGCCTTCAGCTGAGCCATGATGTCGATCACATTCGTTGGTTCCTTCTCAGCCTTGGGCGTCGTGATCTCTTCGCCCGCGACCTTCTTCTTTATCAGCTCCTCGAGGTCGTCGGTATACGTGTCTTTGTACTCCGACGGGTCGAACTTCCCGCTCATGGCGTTGATGAGCATCTCCGCCATTTCCAGCTCGCGTTTGGCTGGCTTGTTATCTTGCGCCGGTATGCCTTCCGCCTCGCGGATCTCGTGCGGGAAGTGCATGGTGTCCAGCATCAGCGCGTCGCCGCTCACACGGATTGCAGCGAGGTGCTCTCGCGACCTCAGCACGACCTTCGCGACACCCACCTTCCCCGTGCTTCGCAACGCCTCGCGAAGCAGCGTGTACGGCCCGTCGGCGCTCTTGCCGGGGACGATGTAGTACGGCTTATCGAAAAACATAGGGTCGATCTCGGCGGCGTCGACGAAAGCGACTATACTCACCGCCTGACTGGTCTCGACATGCACCTTTTCGAGGTCCTCTTCGGTGATCTCAACATAGCTGCCCTTTTGGTACTCGTACCCTTTGACGATGTCGTCATACGCGACTACTTCCTCGCAAACCGTGCAGACGCGCTGGTTCTTGATCCGGCCCGAGTCCTTGGCGTGCAGCATATGGAACGCCAGCTCATGCTCTTCGGTGGCGGGATAGACCCCAATTGGGATATTGACGAGGCCAAAGCTAATCATTCCGGTCCATGTGGTTCTCATCGCGTTTTCCTCTCCCGTTTCGCGGGCACAGCCTTATCGGCCAGTTTCCCGAGCTTCTCGATGGCGTCCGGCAGGCTCTGCTTGTCGGTCAGCACACGCTTGAACAGGTCGCCAACTTCAGAAATACGGTCAGGTGCCGTCGCTATCGTGAACTCGTTCATATCGACACCGCGCTCGACCTCATCCCACGTCAGCGGCATCGAAACCGTCGCCCCGCGATGCGCGCGAACCGAGTACGGCGCCACGGCCGTCTTCCCCGGACTGTTCTGGTAGCAATCGAAATAGACTTGCCCGTGCTTCCGGTTGCGCTTCAGCCGCTCGACGGTCACACTCTCGGGCATTGCAGCAGCGATGATACGGCTGAGCGGGTTTGCGAAGCGCTGCAGCACATCGGCAAACGGCAACTCGGCCTTGATCGGGACGTAGATATGCAGCCCCTGCGAGCCCGACGTTTTCGGGTACGCCCGCAGGCCAACCCGCTTCAGCAGGTTCCGCGTCTCGACCGCCACCTTGCACGCCGTCGCCCAGTCGCTGTCATCCGGGTCGAGGTCAAACAGCACCCAATCCGGCTTGTCGGGATGGTCGACGCTCGAATGCCATAGGTGGATGGGTATCGCGCCCGAGTTTGCCAGATATACGAGCGCCGCTTCCGATTTCGCGACACCGTAATGAACCACCTTGCCATCGTCCTCGGTCAGCTCGTGCGTACCGAAGTACGACGGTGGGTGCGGCAGGTCGTGCTGGTAAAACGATATGCCTTTGTAGCCCGTAGGGTACCGCTGCACCGTAAACGGTCGGTTCTTCATGTACGGCAGCATCGTCTTAGCGACGGCATACATGTACGCAATCAGGTCGCGCTTTGTGTAGCCGTCTTCTGGCCAATACACCTTGTTGAGGTGCGTCAGTGGCACGCTCGCCGAGCCGATCTTTAAGATCCCCTCTTCGGGTCCGCCTTTTGCGAACAGCTGATCAAGGCCTGGCTTCGCTCCCTTCGCCGGCGTTTTCGCGGGCGACTTCTCGCGCTTCGTGCCCGTCTCACTCACGGCTTCACCTTCGACGGCCTTCACTTCAGTCGACGCCTTCTCCGGCTTCTCGCGAACACAATCCTTCGGCGACTTGTCCTCACGCAGCCCAAGAAAAATCGGATGGCGCATGCTGCCGTCGGCTGTCCAGTTCGAGAACTTCACCTCGCAAACGACTTCAGGACGCACCCATGTGACCGGTTCATTCGTCTTCGGCTCCGTCGCAAACGGGCACTCATCGGTATTGATCGCATCGAGTTTCTTGTGAATCTCACCCAAAAGTGCCGCATCAAAGCCCGAGCCTACATGCCCGCAGAACTCCAACTTGCCGCCGTCGTAGAGCCCGACGGTCAGCGCTCCAAAATGGGATCGCGTCCGCCGAGGCTCCGTAAAGCCGCCGATCACCACCTCTTGCTCCATCACCGTTTTGACCTTGAGCCACGACGGATCCCGGCGCGCCACGTATTTGCTGTCGGCGCGTTTGGCGATCATGCCCTCCAGGCCCTGCGCACTCACCGCCTTAAAGAAGCCGTCGCCGTCGCTCTCAACATGGTCGCAGTAGCGTATAGGGCCGCCGCCGAAGACGATCTCCCGCAGAAGCCGCTTGCGCTCGGTAAGCGGCTCATTACGAAGATCGCGTCCATTCAGCCACAGCAGATCGAACGCCTCATACACAATGTCGCCGTGATCCGCTACCGACTTCGTTGAGCGAATATGGCTGATATTCTGCAGCAACTGGAAGTGCGGCTGGCCGTGCTCGTCCAGCGCAACAATCTCCCCGTCGATAATGGCGTTGTTCGCGTGAACGAACGTGGGCAGCGTCGCTAAACTCGGATACTTAGGCGTGAAATCCAGCTGGTTTCGCGAAACCAGGCGCGACTTACCGTTTTCGATAAAGCAGACCGCCCGATAGCCGTCCCATTTGATCTCGTAGATCCAATCAGGATCGGAAAACGGCTTATCGACCAAGACGGCGAGCATCGGGTGGATTTCGGTCGGCATTGCGGCACCAGTCACCGTCCCTGCCCCGTTCGTCCCCGCTTTCGTCCGCCGCACGGGCTTTCCGGCCTTCGCCTGCAGGAGTGCCTGACGATCCCTGTTGGACTCGCCTTCCAGCTCCTGCACCAGCGCCCATTCAGGGTCGACGAACTCGTCGACGCCTTTGATCAGCAGCCACTGGTTCTCGTCGCGCCCCTTGCCGCCCGTATGGATCAGTTCCCACTTCCCGGTCAGCTTCTCGCCATGGAGCACCACCGACAGCTTGCCGGCCGCGATCTCCGCCTCCGGGTCGCCGCCATCGGTCACATCGTACGTCCCGTGGTCCCAGACCGCCATGTCCCCCGCGCCGTACTCGCCCTCCGGGATATGCCCCTGAAAGTCGACATACTGCAGCGGGTGGTCCTCGGTCATCATTGCGAGCCGTCGCACCTTCGTATCTTTCGACGGCCCCTTGGGAACCGCCCACGACTTCAGCACGCCGCCCATTTCAAGGCGCAGATCGAAATGCAGCCTGGTCGCGTGGTGCTCCTGAATGACAAAGCGCCGCGCGCCGTCAGGAGACGCAGTACCGTTCCCGGTCGGTTCCGGAGTGCGCGCAAAATCCCGTTTCTTGTTATAGGTGTCCAGTGCCATAGGTGAAATCCGCCCCCGCCACAAACTCTTCGTCCGTTGCGCACGAATATCTACCCTCGCTCACCTGATCTAACACACTACGGCGCACAATTTAGAATCGACCGTACATAATAACCGTCAAAAGAAGGGGACCACCACGTGACCAATCAAAATAGCGAACTGCAGCGAACCGAAGCCTTTAGCGACGGCGTTTTTGCCATCGCGATCACGCTGCTAGCCCTGGAGCTAAAGACACCGATGAACGGTGAAGAGCCGCTGCATCATGGCCTCCTCAATGCCCTTGCGCACCAATGGCCCGCCTATATGTCGTTCATGACGAGCTTCTTGACGGTCCTCGTGACATGGATCAACCATCACCGCATGTTCGAGGTTATCAAGAAGCGGGACAACACATTCCAGTTCTTGAACGGCGTCCTACTGATGACGATCACCCTGTTACCTTTTGCCACCGTCCTCGTCTCGGAATACATATTGCAGCCCGACGCCCGAATCGCCGTCACCGTGCTGAACGGCATCTACCTCGCCATGGCGCTCGCGTTTAACGCCATGTGGCGGTACGCGTCGCGCAGTGAGCGGCTCTTTACCGATGAGAGCGACCGCAATACTGCGGCGCACATCACCGCCCAGTTCCGCTTCGGCCCCGCGCTGTATCTAGCAAACCTACTCATCGGCCTCATCGCCCCGCTACCCAGCTTCATCATCAACTTCGCCTTCGCAGCATACTACGCCATCCCGCCGAAGGAGCGCAGGGGCGCCGAAGGCTGAGCGATTGACAAATCCGTTGCGCATTTTGCGCGTTTTGCGTTGCGCAACGCGATTCTTTTTTTTGCGCAAAATTACCCCGGCGCGTGCCGCGCCACCCCACACGGTGGGGTTTTTGATGGCCTACCACGTCTTGGCTGGCCAGGTGCGTTGCGGCTTCGGACGGGACAGCGGTGTGTTGACATGGTAGGGGGACGACGGGTTCGTTAGGGTTGTGGATATTTTGGTGTTTTGAAGTTGCTATATCCACGGATATTACGGATATTATTGTGTGGATCATTACATTTGAGCACGAATACCGCAATCGACGGGGGTTTTCAAGGTGCAAATGCGTCGGAACGCAATGACGGCCACTTTGGGTTTTGCCTTGCTTATATTGTATCAAGTTTATGATATTTTGTCAATATGTATATCTTGTGATTGTTATATTAGTTACAGATGTTCTTATTAGATCTCAGTTCCGGACATAGGAACCTCTCCTGAAGGAAAGGCGAAGAGTCCAGACGGCAGCGATGCGCTGTGTGACATTCCTGTTCCCTCGTCCATTACGACGGGCGAGGGTTAGGGTGAGGGCGCTGAGTGTGGCGGCGAGACGAGGGACCAGCGTCTCGCTGGTTCAAGCCACCCCACGCGATCCTGCCACGGGAGCGAAGAGCGTGAGGAGAACCCGCGTAGGCAGCCGCGGCTCACGCTGAAAGCTCCGTCTATCGCGCATCTCGCTGGGCCACGCGCCTTAGGGATGTGCGGCGAGATACCGCTGTAGCGCCTGATATTTCACCATTTGCAACGGGTCCGAGTCCATATACTCAAGCGATCCGCAGCGACCGTATTGCCCCATACCGCTTACATTGGTGAAGTTGACGAAAAGCTGACCACCAGCCTGGTTCCATAGCTGGAACATGCGGTCGTAGAGCTGCCCCATTCTTGGGTCGCGGTTCGCGTTATCCAGCAGTGTGTTGCATGCCGCATCGCGTTGCCACGGCCCCATGGCGACGAGATCCTGGCCGCCTTCGTACGCGATCATTGGAAGGTGATACTGTGCGGCAAGCTGGCCGTTCTGAGCCGTGCGATCCATAATTCCGGGCAGATTCGTGTTAGAGAGAATATTGAATACCTGATCGACGGTCATTGCCGGAAGGTTGGTCTGATCCGGCGGGCGAAGAGTAAAGTACGGCGCAACCGCAAGCGCATCGACACCGGACGCCACATCGGGAGTCTGCAGCATCACTCGGGCGATCCATGGATTCGCTGCCATAGCACCGAGGCATCTGACCAGACGGTTCGGGGGGATTGACCGTGCGAAGATCGCCCCAATCTGCTTGGTGCGAATGGCGTGGTACATCATCGTGGCCTGATTAGGATCCGACGCCAGCGCCATCGAGGCCCCCTGCCTTGCGCAATATTGATTTTGCGGGTAGATGTTGTTCCAGACCTCGTTCGAATGCTCGACAAACACAGGCAGCGCAGGGTTCAGCTTTGCTGCGACCACCTTTGCGAACTTGTCGACGTAATCGTCATTGGCCGTATGTGACATGCAGAACCATGGCGCACATCCAGTCTGGTTGCAAAGCTCCACCATCACCTCGACTGGGACGCCGTTGTCGGACCAGCGTGCGCTCTCAAGGGTTGGCCGTGTCTCCCACGATTCCTGAAAGACCGGGCGGGCCTGCCCAAGCATCCAGTCCATGAATCGCAGCACCTTGTACTTCTTCATCTGAGCCAAAAACGCAGGGTTGAAGAGCTGCCCTCGTTCGCAGCCTGGGAGGATCACCTGAATGTCTTTTATCGGGTTGCCCGCCGTGACCGCCGAGATCACCAGCATGATGCCGCCGGAGTTGGGATCGACGCGTATAACATCGTGGCCAGGGGACGAGGAAACCAAGGATGCGCTGCCGCCGTACTGGATTGTGCCACTGCCCGTGTAGTAGACATTGTAGCTACCAACCGGATAATGGCTCCCGACGCCCCCATCCTGCGCGCGTCCCCAGAACATAAGCGTCCGCGCGATCTGACCAGGGAGGAGTGATCGTACCCAGCCGTGCTCATCCACATCAACTTTGCGCCCATCGTCCCACGCCGACTGGCTTCCCGATATCCACGGCCGGCTCGCTTTGAATGCGTCCGCCTCAGGTATCTGGCTCACATAATCGACAAACGGTGCAAGATTGGTGCCTAGCGAATACTGAGCCAGGCACTCTGCCTTCGAGTGGTAAGTCGGGCTATCTGCCCGAACAGCGACACCCGCCACAAGCATGAATGCGACAACAGCAACCACGGCCGCTGTGCCAAACGGTGAATAGTATCGCATCGATCTCTCCTCCCCCATTCCCGACCAACAAATGCGAGAGCAACGTGCCACACTCGCGCCACATCTGGTATTATACAGCAAATTCAATCAAGTGATTGATTAGTTTTTTGAACACGTGCAATAGCCGTTCGCCGGGTTGCTCAGGGAAACGGGCAAAGAATTGGACTAAAGTCATGGCACCAGCCACGAATAACGACGCTGCGGGCCTCTCACCAAAACAACAGGCAAAGCGCGACGAACGCATGCAGTCGTTGGTGGCAGCGGGCTACGATACGATAGCCCTGGTGGGCTTTGAAGGAATGCGCACTCGCGACATCGCTGCAGCCGCAGGAGTCAACATAGCAACCCTGCACTATTATTTCAAGCGCAAAGCCGACATGATACACGCCATCGCGGAGCACATCCTCGACGAAGTGCTGGCAATCAGGTCGGGCGCGCCTAGCGGGCCGGAGCAAGACGAGCTAACCGTTTTCGTCGAATCCATTTTGGCGCGATTTGCCGACGACCCGTCGCTGTTTATCGTTCTCGGGGAAATCTCATTGCGCTCTATACGCGACGCGGAGTGTGCAGGCGCGTTGAAGCGGCTCGACGATGGGCTCGTCATCCATGTCGGCGGCATCCTTGTCCGCAGTATCGAAAGCGGCGTTTACAGCGCCCAGCTTTCGCCACCCCTGGCGGCAGCGATCATTGTCTCGCAAATCAAGGGCCTCTCCATTCAAGCGATCATCAACCCCAACAGCTTCGATTTCGCATCCAGCCTGAGGGAGCTCCTCCGGTGGGTTGTGGCTCAAGCATAGCGTCGAGGCGGGTCGCCATTACGCGCCGCGCTACCGCCACTGCCCTCGCCCGGCCGCTCTGAGCGGGCGAGGGCCGACGCTCCGTCCGTCGCAGGCTGCGCATTTGGTCGCCAGGACCGTCGCCGCCCAAGCACACGGAAGATGGTCTCACCGCACGCCCCGCCTTACACGCAACCTAGCCCCGAAGGGGTGTTCTGCGTCAGACCGCTTGCGTCCGTCTGCGGACTAGGACCTCGGTGCCGGTCACTGCAACGTACCGTCACGTTCCCAGGCCGCGCCATCGGTCGCTTGGGATGTTCCTGCAAGCGGTGGCCGGGGGCTTGACTCAACCTACTGCCAGCTTCGTCGCCGCCCAGCCGACCGGACCATAACCGTGCGACCAGCCTCCCCCTTCGAAGCCCCGGAGTGGGCGTCCTATGCGTAGCCCATGGCAACGCCATGGGGACCTCCGCCCAGCCGATCGCATGCTTATACGTGGTCCACCCCATTAAATAAACAAACATACGATCAAAATAATTTATCATATTGACATTGTATTGTAGAAATGACATACTAATTACAGGACGGTAAACCCAAAGAGGTCGTCCGACGCACCTTGACAAAACTGATCGCTCAATCGAGGACGACGACATTAGCCACCGACCCGCGCACGACGCATAACGTCCGCCAATGCGCATATTATGCGCGGTCTTTTCGATCCGTTATGCTCATTATTACCGATTATCATAGCCCGCACGAGGAAAACGCATACGCACCTCGATTTTTGGGATTATGCGACGACCCGCATCTTAACCCACGATGCGGCATCTAGTGGAACAGCACAAGAACGACTCGGGCTTTTGGCCAGAAAGACAGAGGTAGCGGACCAGATTCTGAGTTCCAAAAGGACACATTAACAAGACATGATTGCCGGTGAGGCAGGTGCTATGGAAGCGCACGAATTTCCTTCCCGTTTCGGGAAGGTGGCACTCGTGTCAGCGAGTGACGGATGGGCACCCCAACTCCGCCCAGCATGACCGCAGGCGATACACCTGCAGATCGTCCACTGGCCCGCCGCTCACCGAGACCGACCGATCACCAGCCGGCGCGATGTACGGCATCGGAACGAACGTCAGCCCGTTGCTCGCGAACACTTCCAGTGTCGTACGGTCGACGTACACCGTAATCCGCTGCTTGCCTTCAACGAGCGGTGCGGGTGCGCGGTGGCCATTGACCACAAGCTCCTGTGTCGCAGCCTCGTAGCTGATCGTTGCGCCGCGAACAGTGAACGCCACATCCACAGCGCCGAACTCAGCGCGCAGTTCGACGAGCTCGCTGGCGAACGACGCTAGCTCGGCGCTCTGATCACTGCCATCACGCAGCACCGCGAGTTCGTCCACGGGGGTCCAAGCCAGCCTCGGGCCGTCGGCGGTTTCGCACAGGCTCAGCGTGAGAGGAAGCGACATTGCCTGGTTGAACGGCATCCCCGGCGAGTCCGCCTGGAACCAGCCGATCTGCACTACACGCCCCTTGGGATCGTTGGTGTAGGTCTGCGCGGCATAGAACCCCTTGCCCAGATGCCCCTTGAGCATGGGCGTCAGCGGCTCGAACACCTTGCCGTCGAAATGACCCACCATGTAGTCGCTGCTCGCGCCAGTAAGCACCCAGTAGCTCTTGTCGCCGCAGGGCAGCTCGAAAAGATCAGGGCATTCGTAAAAGCCTGGGATGCTGCTGTGATATGTCCACTCCTTGAGGTTGGGCGACGAATGGAACGTGATCTTACGCTCTCCGCCTTCCTCGTCGTAGAGCGCCATCACCCAGGTGCCGCCAGCGGCGTACCAAAGCGGGCGCGGGTCTCGGCCAGCATGCCGGATCACCGGGTTGGCATCGTACTCGGTGAATGAGCGCCCGCCATCGTTGGAGTAGATCATGCACTCGCCGCGAGCGGTACTGGTGAACGATCCGACAATCAGCGACCCGTCCCCTGCCCGCCACCCGCTGGTATTGTCATTGTCGAGCACCGCGCCGCCGCTGAACGCCATGTCGCCATATCGCGGCGGGTACAGTACGATAGGCAGCTCGCGCCAATGGACGAGGTCCGCGCTGACCGCATGACCCCAATGCATGTTGCCCCAGCCCCAGCCGTACGGGTTATGCTGGTAAAAGAGGTGATACTCCCCGTCCGCATAAACGAGACCATTGGGATCATTCAGCCATCCGCGTCGCGACGAGAAATGAAGTTGGGGGCGTAGCGGCTCGGAGTAGATTGACTCCTCCTGCCAAAGCGCCGACGATGGCGTGATCAGCCTCTGGATAGCTGGCTTAAGCTCGACGCCAACAGCCTCAATGGTTGCGGTTTCGCCTGCCCACTCGCGGACATCCAGATGGGCAAACCAGGCGGGCGTTTCGCTTAGCGCAATGTCGAACTCGCGCACGACGGTGCCGCTAACGGCGACACTCACACGGCAAAAGTCGGCTGGCTGCGTGTCGTTCTTGACGGGGAAAAGAAGGTAGGTTTCGCTTAGGTGAAGGTCCATGTTAGTCCTCGCTCGTACTGAGAACTAGTTCAGCGACCGTAACCGCATCACCTGCCTGATTTTGCAGGCATCGCCGAGTGCTACTCCGTCCGACTGACGTCCGGTGCGTGGAACTCGCTTGCCCCGACGTCGCCGAAGCCCTTCGATGCGCTCTTCGGCGCTGTCAAGACATTTTCGCGCAGCAGCTTCTCGACGGTGCGAGGGTCGGGGATACCTGTAAAGCCGATGAGGGTTCCGCCCCCGACGAGAGCTATCCGGATGACGGGATCACCATGGTAGCCGCAGTTCCAAACGCCGGGAACAGCAGTTCGGGGGCGACAGCTTCTTGCTCAAGCACAATGGTCGTTCCGGCGGGTCCGGTGAGCAGATAGACTCGATCTACGGTATTCAGCATCATCGAGAAGCCATGGCCCAATGTGCCTGCGGTCGTGAAGCCGCGTTCCAGTGTGGCGCGGTGGATAGTATCTCGGGCGATGCCCTTGCCGGTATCCTCGATCCACACCTGCACAACTCGTCGCTGTTCGTCGCGGCATATTGTGACCATCCCGCCGCCAGCGTGGACGACGGCGTTCATGACCGCTTCGCCAGCGCCCGTGAGCAAATCGTAACGCCGGATGTCATCGTGCCCGACGACAAGCGCTGCGTTAGCGATCAACTCGCGAACATAGCGCAGCGATGGCGCGGTGGCAAAATGGGGTTCGGCCGCGAGTGGCATTTTTGCGGGCAGTTCCGCAGCATTGAAGGCGAGGTTGAGATGGCCGTCGGTGACGCTTTTCAGAACGTCGCGGAGAAACGCCCTCATCTTCGCTTCTTCGGCTGCGATGGCTATCTCGGCTTTACGCTTATCGGTGTAATCCTCGATAAAGCCTTCGACAAACCGAATTGAGCCGTCTGGCGATCTGACCGCGCGCACGGTCACACTTGCCGTCAATAGCGACATATCGGAGCGTCGAAACAGCTCCTCGAATTGGATGAACCCGTCAGTTGCCATCACGCGCTCAAGTAGATTGGCGCGACGTTGCTCATTCAGGAACAACTGGTGATGCCCACCGTTAAGTTCACGCATCATGTCGGCAGTGCTCTGATAACCCAGCATAGCCGCCACTGATTGGTTCACGGTAATGAACTCGCCGCCAACTGTTAGCTGAACGATCCCGACGGGCGCATACTCGAAGATGCGCCGGTATCGCTCTTCGGAGGCTTGGAGAGCCAAGGCCGCCCGCTTCTTGTCAGTAACGTCCTGCAGACACACGACTATAGCGTTCGGCATCGTTGTGCCGCAAATCTCGACGGTAAGGTCGCTTCCATTCTTAGTCCGGATGCAGTATTCCCTTGCCGGTATGTCGCCGTTCGTGCTCGCAGCCAACGCTACCTGGTCGGTCCAGTCCCGCTGGACGTGTAGTCGGTAGTCCGGGTCGGGGTAGCAGCGTTGCCACCACGCTTCGAGATCTGGAATGTCTTCGAGTGTGTAACCAAACACTTCGAGGAAGCGCTTATTGACAAATTGAGGCGTGCCCTCGGGCGATATGACTGCCATGCACACAGGCGAGCTTTCGATGAGCCTGTAGAGACGATCATTGGACACGCTTAGCACCTTGGAGGCTCGTTGCAGGAGAGCAAACAAGAGGGCTCCGGTCACCGCGACAAAGCCGAAACCCTTGTACATGGATATGGCTGCGAAAACGTGGGGATCGCGAAAGAGGTTCGAGACGAGACTATCCGAGGTGTAGATCCAAAGCGTGCTGACGAATACATAAATGCCCGCCGTGACGATGGGCATTTTCGAAGCGGATTGCTTATTAGTGATCGACAGCTCATCTCCAACAGTCAAGTTAGTTTGCTCCAGCAACACCGCCGTTTTTAATGTCGAAAACGATTCTGTGGCAAATTGAAGATCTGCGCGACGCGATTACGACATAAAAGTGTCAGAAGCTCGATAACAGCGAGGAGTTTAGACCTTCTTATTGTTCCATAATATTGCCAGGTAGCAAGCAGCGAAGAGCCCTTGGTATCAGACTATTTTGTCCGCCTGACTTTCTATAAGCCGCAATGGAACGTATTAGGGCGGTCGGCCCTACTTTTGTAAGCCAAGATTAAGGAATTGATCGAATGGACCTTTCTGACCCAATGTCGACGAGCCCATCTAGTAAGCAGTCGCGCGTCGTGATCCCGGTGACAGTCACCGGTGGCAAGTTGAGGTTCGACTATGCTAGCCGCATGCCGTCAATGGTTGACGGCTCGCGCGCTGAGTTGATTGTAGACGCGTCCGCCATTCAGGATCAGTATCTCATTAAGCTACTGCAAACGGACCAGAGCATAGACCTGATCGCGCCTCCCGCGAGTGTTCTGATCGCCGTCAAGCCCGCGCGCCTGCCAGCCGAGTTGCAGCGACGCGTCTACGACCGCGACCTTCGCCTCAGGCAGCTTGGCGGAACATACGTTGAGGTAGTGCTCGACGAGCCACTGCGCATGCGGCTCAGCGGTGCGAAACGGGGAGCGTTCAGCGGCGGGGCATGTCTGATACCGGCGTTGGATCAGCGGCGCGCGATCAGCTTGAACCAGGCGTTCACGTTCATCTCGGAGGTGTTCGAACCCGACCGCCAATCGCACGTCGGGAACGCGTTCCGCAGCGGGCTCTGGTTCAATGACGAAGCGGGCGGCTGGTCGACGCTTGAGGCGTTGCGTGTGGCCTACGAGGAGCAGTTTCGGGCGTATCTCACGGAGCAGTGCGGCGTGACGAACAAGAAGCAGCGACTCGCTGGTCCACCATCGTTCAACGAATGGCTCACCGGCAAACGCCAGCAGTGCACGCTGCCGTTTTAGCGAAGGAGTTTAGGAAGCGCTCCAAAGCCGCGCGGCTCTTTTTAGTCCGCCGAGGACGGCGATTGGTGGCGATGCTATGGTCGCTACTGCGGTTGCGCTAGGTTCTTGACGAAGAACTCAACGGTTCGGCGATGTGCATCGCCTGCGGCTGGTTCGCGGAAGCCATGGCCCTGCGCGGGATAGAGCACGAGTTCGTGTCGCACTTTCGCCGCAGTTAAGTTGCGGTCGAGTTCGCGCGAGTTTGAGACTCCTACGCTTCGGTCATCGCGTCCGTGAAGGATAAGACTGGGCGGGAACTTTGCCCAATCGGACGCCCGGAGCTCAGGTCGCGGCCCGAAGAAGTCGACAAAGGCGTGCACTCGCGGTTCATGAGGAATAGCTGACATCCCAAGGTAGCCGCCCATCGAGAAGCCAAGGATGCCTATCCGCCGCTTGTCTGTATGAGGCTGCTTTCCGAGAAACGTTACGCAGTCCTGCACCGCTTTCACCCAGATACGAGTGTTGGCAGCATTTCGCCGTTCACGTCCATGAGATGCTTCGAAATATGGGCAGATAATGGTCGTCACGCCACTGTCGGCGAGTGATCGAGCGTACCAGCGATACGCGGGCGCCGCACCAACCATGCCGCCGGAGCCGTAAAGCAACACGACTGCGGGACGCGACCCGGCCTGGCGTGGTTCGAAGTACTCGGCGGCGACAGGCACGTTTGCGATAACGAGCGAGACCGCTCGCTCATCGTGCCCGCTGGCGAGCCTAGGTGCCCGGGCTGATTTGCAGCCGCTGGTGAGAATTGCTAGCGCGAGGCATGGAACGATTGCGCCGCTCGGTCTCACCAGCATTCTGCCTCTCTTAATACGACCGTGCGAACACCACCTGCGTCTTGGTTTCTCGGCCGCTGACGACGCACTTACCGGCCACGTCGGGCTGGTCGAACGGGATCACGCGGATTGTGGCTTTGAGCTCGGTTTGGATGCGGTCCTCTTCTTCGCGGGTACCGTCCCAGTACGCCACCGCGAAGCCGGTTTCGACCGCTTCCTTCAGCTCGTCGTAGTTCGCCACGGTGCGCGTGTGCTCGTTGCGGAACGCCAGTGCGCGGTTATACAGCGATGTCTGGATATCGGCAAGCAGGGCTTCGATGCGCTCGGTGAGGCCTTCCTGGGAGACGAACTCTTTGCCAGCGCGACCGGGCACATCGCGGCGAGCGATGGCGACACTGCCCTTGTCAACGTCCTTCGGGCCGACTTCTATGCGAACCGGGATACCCTTGAGTTCCCATTCGTTGTACTTGAAACCCGGGGACACGTTGTCGCGGTCATCGATGCGGAAGCGGATACGGCCCTTCCATTGCGCGGTGAGGCTGTCGACAACCGGCATCACCTTGGCGCGCTCTTCGGGCGTGCGGTAGATGGGGACGACGACCACCTGCTTCGGGGCGATGCGGGGCGGCAGGACCAGCCCTTCGTCGTCGCTGTGCGCCATGATGAGGCCGCCGATGAGACGGGTGCTGACACCCCAGCTTGTGGTCCAGCCCAGCTGAACGGTGTTGTTCTGGTCGGTGAACTTGATATCGAACGCCTTCGCGAAGTTCTGCCCGAGGTTGTGAGACGTTCCCGCCTGCAGCGCGCGGCCGTCCTGCATCATGGCTTCCATGGCGTAGGTGCGAAGGGCGCCAGCGAATTTCTCCTTTTCGCTCTTAAGGCCCTTGAGCACCGGGATCGCCATCTCCTTCTCCATGAAGTCGGCGTAAACGTTGTGCAAGATGTTCAGCGTCTCGGCTTCGGCTTCCGCCTCGGTGGCGTGGACTGTGTGGCCCTCCTGCCAGAGGAACTCGGCGGTGCGCAGGAACGGACGCGTCCGCATCTCGCAGCGGATCACGTTCGCCCACTGGTTGATCATGATCGGCAGGTCGCGATAGCTGTGGAGCCACTGCGCGTAAAAGTGGCCGATGATGGTCTCCGATGTCGGCCGGATGACATACGGGTCGGCAAGCTCCTGGCCGCCGTAGCGCGTCACTTCCGCGAGCTCGGGAGCGAAGCCTTCGACATGGTCAGCTTCCTTCATGATGAAGCTTTTAGGGATAAGGAGCGGGAAGTAAGCGTTCTCGTGCCCGGTTTCCTTGATGCGATCGTCAAGCTGGCGCTGAATGGCCTCCCAGATGGCGTATCCGGTGGGTTTGAAGACGATGCAGCCCTTCACGACCTCAGCATAATCGGCGAGGTCGGCATTCTTGACGATATCGAGATACCACTGGCTATAGTCGGTGGCGCGTAGCGTAATAGATTCTTTTGGCATGGGTATTGGTGTGGTTTCGCGGTCAGATAGGTTTGTTAATGGGATTATACCGGATAGCACAAACACCCTTGCTCGTTAGCATGCCCAGCAAGCGAATCGAACTCCCATCACCGCGCCGCTTCAATCAGCCTCTCCGCTGCCGCACGTGCCGCTTTCGTCGCCGCTTCGCCGAAGCCGAGTTGGGCGCGGACGGAGGCGCCGTCCATGAGGGTGACTAGCTGTTCGGTGAGCAGTTCGGGCTCCGCTATCGCCAGGCCCTCGACGCAGTGCTCGATCGATGCTTGCAGCTTCTGCTTGTGCGCCACGGCGGTGCCAAAGGATAGCGAGTCGCGCTCGGGGCTTTCGGCGACGGCGTTCATGAATGGGCAGCCGCGAAATTCTGGGCTGGTCAGTATACGCGCCTGCCAGTCGAATATCGCGAGGATACGGTCTTTGGGCGAAAGGGTCTCGTCTTCAAAGATAGAAGCCATCGATTCGCAGATTTGTCCGCCAGCCTCGCGCAGAACCGCATCGACAAGCGCTTCCTTGCTTGGGAAGTGCTTGTACAACGTCATACGGGCAACATCGGCTTGCTCAATGACGGCGTCGATACCGGTTGCGCGAATGCCGTGCTGATAGAACAGCCTGCTGGCTGTATCCAGTATTTTGCGTCGGGCCGCCGATTCTTTTCGTACTGTTTCCATATCATTATCTACCATATAACGAAACTCATTCGGAGCAAGCCAAGCCGTTGGCACAAAGGAACTCGCTCCGGCCCCAACCGAGCCGTCTTCGGCGAGATGAGGGTCCAGCGTCACGCTGGGAAAATATTATCCCCATATTAGGAACAATCCTCGTGCTTCCTCTGTTCCTCACAATAGATAGACCGGTCGGTCTACTTTTACAGTCACGAGGAGTACTTTGCAATGGCATCACGATTTGAAGGCAAGACAGTTGTTGTTACGGGCGGCAATTCCGGAATCGGACAGGCAACGGCGGTAGCGTTCGCCGAAGAAGGTGCGAAGGTTATCATCACCGGGCGTCGACAGTCGGCTCTCGACGAGACGCAGCAGTTGCACGCAAACATTGTTGGGGTTGTCGCGGACGTACAAAAGCCAAGCGACGCCAAACGGGTCGTCGATAAGGCCGTAGAGGTTGGCGGCGGGATTGACGTGCTCGTGAACAACGCTGGGATTGGTGTATTCGCGCCGCTTTCCGCTGTGACCGAGGAGACCAGCCAGAGCCAGTTCGGCACCAATGTTCTGGGTCTGATCTCCATCAGCCAGGCGGCGCTAGAATCGCTCACTGCTCGCAAGGGCTCGATTGTCAATATTACAAGCGTCGTCGGCACAAAGCCGATGGCAGGTGGCTCTGTGTACTCGGCGACAAAGGCGGCAGTGAATGCGCTGACTATCGCATGGGCAAAAGAGCTTGCTCCGAATGGCGTTCGCGTCAACGCGGTTGCGCCTGGGCCAATCGATACGCCGATCTTCGAGAAGACCGGGCTTACCGCCGAGCAGATCGCCGGATTTAAGGCAAATATCATTTCCAGCGTCCCGCTTGGCCGCATCGGTGAGTCGCCGGAAGTTGCCGAGTGGGTGCTCAACCTGGCGTCACCGACGGCCACGTGGATTACGGGCCAGATAATCGGCGTCGACGGCGGCCTTGGCGCACAGTAACAGAAACGCCCCGTGACTGGTGCTGAGCACTGGTCACGGGGCGTCGCTTCGTCAATCCATCAGGCGTTAACGAACTCGGGGAAGCGTCCCGTGGATAGCCTTGAGGACGTCGTTGGACATCACGGCGAGGAACAGGATACCGATACAGATCAGTCCCGCGAGCATGAAGTTCTGCTGCTGTTGTGGGGTCAGTCGCCTACCCCGCCTCAGCGCTTCGATGAGGAAGATGAGCAGGTGGCCCCCGTCTAGGATAGGGATAGGCAGGAGGTTGAAGATCGCCAAGCTCACTGTGAGACTGCCTGCGACGCCAGCAACGTCTGCCGGTCCCTTCTTTACTGCGCTTTTCGTCATGGAGGCAATTGATAGAACCGAGCCCGTGTTTTCGCGAACTGATTTAAAGCTTGAAAAAACGGCTTTCAACATCGGTCCGATGCTTGATATCAATTGCAGGCCCTTCTTCTGCGATTCAACGAATCCGAACTTGTCTATGTGCTGATTGTATCCCGGTGTAAAGCCCAAAACTCCTACAGGTTTGCCGTCAATAAGCACGGGCTTTCCAAAATCATCACGGAGAGGATGCGGCTTGCCGCGTAATACAACTGTTTGCTGCCCTCGGAGAACGGTAACAACAATGTCTTTTCCGATGTTGCCCCTGATGGCAGCAATCATCTTGTCCTGGGTATCAGTCACCTTGCCGTTGATATTAACGATTTTGTCATCAGCTTGCAACCCCATCCGGGCAGCTTCGTCACCAGGCTGAACCTTTGCGACCGCATTCGTAGGATCGGACACTATAATTCCGGTCGTCCAACCCATATTGCAAAAAATGAAAACACCAAGAAGGAACGACATCAGCGGGCCGGCAAAGATGACCAGGGAGCGTTGCCAGATGGGCTTTGAGTAGAAGCCGTCTTCCGCGTCGCGGAGGCGCTGCTCTTCGGTTTCGGCTCGATCCGGTGTGTTCTCGGCGACGAGAGGGAGTTCGCCTGCGTTCGCATCATCGGGCGAGCCGCCTAGCAAGCCCCTCGCCTTTTCTTTGGCGACGTTGATGGGCTCTTCGTCGGCTTCCATGCCAGCGATCTTCACGTAGCCGCCGAGCGGGATCCAGCGGACATTGTATTCTGTGTCGCCGCGCCGCCCAATCCGAAGGGCTCTCGGGCCAAAGCCGATGCTGAACTCGTCAACCCTGATCTTAAAAATGCGCGCTACGATAAAGTGGCCCCATTCATGGACAACCACCAGGATGCCGAGCATCACAACCATGACTATGAAAGAGATAATATTATCCATCGGTCAGTTCCTCAGCTCAGTCGTACCCTATTTGCTCCCTGTAGTCTCGTAGCTCATGTCAAGTCGCGCAGCCAGGAGCTTGGCGCGTGATCGATTGCATTGTGCCCCCTAACGCGCTGGGAGCTCGTACACAAACCGACGCGCCCATGCGTCGGCCATCAGGATCTGGTCGAGCGATGGACTTTGCTTGCTCTTGTGAGCATCCATCGCCGCCTCAATTGTTGCCGGGATCCCGTTGAACGATAGCTGCCCGTTCAAGAACCGATCCACGGCGGCTTCGTTGGCGGCATTCAGCACTGAAGGTATTGTTCCACCTTCTACCATGGCTCGTCTCGCGAGAGAAAGACACGGGAAACGGTCTTCGTCTGGTGGCTCGAATGTGAGCGTGCCCATTTCGGTCACGGACAGCTTTGGCAGGCCACAATCGATACGCTCCGGGTACATCAAGGCGTATTCAATCGGCAACCGCATGTCGGTCATGCCCAGTTGGGCGATGACGGAACCGTCGAGCATTTGGACCAGCGAATGGACGATACTCTGCGGGTGGACGACGCAGTCGATCTTCTCGGGGGCAACGTCGAACAGCCACCTCGCCTCGATCATTTCGAGACCCTTGTTCATCATCGTGGCGGAGTCGACGGTGATCTTGTTCCCCATTCGCCACGTTGGATGATTGAGGGCATCTTGGATTGTTGCATTCGCTAGCTGCTCTTTGGTCCACGTACGGAATGGGCCGCCGCTGGCGGTCAGCCAAAGTTTGTCCACATTGGTGCGATCTTGACCGAGCAGGCACTGCATCAGGCCGGAGTGCTCGCTATCGATGGGCAGCATTCGGCCCCGTCCCTCGCGGGCGGCGCTCATCACCACTTCACCGGCGGCTACGAGTACTTCCTTAGTGGCAAGGGCGACATCCTTGCCAGCGCAGAGAGCGGCCATGGTGGCGCGGGTTCCGATGGAGCCAGCTACAGCGACCACAACCACGTCAACGTCATCGCGTGTTGCGAGGAACTCCAGGCAGTCTTCACCGTATAGCTGTTCGGTGTTGGATGAGAGGGAGTCTTCGAGTTCGCTGCGGTAGGTTTCGTCGACAAGGCCGACGGCTGCGGCGCCGAACTCATGGGTCTGCTGGGCCAGTTGGCCCGCGTTCGAACGCGCCGCGAGCGCCGTGATGGCTAGCCGCTCGGGCATTCGTCGGGCGAGGTCGAGGGTTTGGCGTCCAATGGAGCCGGTACTGCCGAGGAGTGCGATTCGCTTCATTGATCGACGGCCTGTCCGAACTTGCGGACACGCCCCTGGAAGTCGACGATCGCTTCCGTGAGAAGCTCGGAATTGAAGTCCGGCCATAGGGTAGAAGTCACCCAGAACTCAGCGTAAGCGCTCCCCCAGAGGAGGAAGTTCGAAAACCGCATCTCTCCGGCGGTACGGATAAGCAAATCGGGGTCCGGCAGTTCGGGCGCATAAACGTGCGCTGCGATGGTCTGCTCGGTGATGTCGTCAGGATTAATTTCACCCGCGACGGCTTTGCGGGCGATCTCGCGGACAGCGTCGGCAATCTCGGCGCGACCGCCGTAATTGAGCGCCAGGTTGAGCGTCAGCCCCGTATTTGCGGCGGTTTGCGACGTGGCGCGGTCGATCTGGGCGACGAGACTGTCTGGGAGTCCAGAACGGCGACCGAGGACGCGGAAGCGGACATTGTTTGCCTGCAGGTCCTTGATCTCGTTCTTGATTGCCTGTTCGATTAGCCGCATCAGGCCATCGATCTCCGCCTGAGGGCGCTTCCAGTTCTCCACCGAAAAGGCGTAAACTGTGAGCACCTTGATGCCCAGTTCGCCAGCATCGTGGACGATTTGGCGGACGGTCTTGTAGCCTTCACCGTGCCCAACGATTCGCGGCAAGCCGCGCCGCTTTGCCCAGCGTCCGTTACCGTCCATGATGATGGCAACGTGCTCGGGCATACGGGCAGGGTCCAGACGACTTTTAAGCGTCGCAATATCTGCGGTTGGGGCGACGGCGGGCATTTAGACTTCCAGCAGTTCGGCTTCTTTGGCCTTCTGCAGCTGATCGAGTTCCGCGATGAACTTGTCAGTGATCTTCTGGAGCTTGTCCTGAGCGCGCTTGGAGTCGTCCTCGGAGACTTCGCTCTTCTTTTCGAGCTGCTTGTAGTGGTCGTTGGTGTCCCGGCGCACATTGCGGATCGCCACTCGGCCCTCTTCGGCCTTCTTGTGGAGTTGTTTGACCATGTCCTTGCGGCGCTCTTCGGTGAGCATCGGAAGGTTTAGGCGGATGCTAAGTCCGTCGTTGATCGGGTTAATGTTGAGGTCGCTCAGCTTGATGGCGCGCTCGATAAGGTTTACGACGGAGCGATCATACGGCGTAATCACAAGCTGTCGTGCCTCGGGCACGTGCACTTGGGCTAGCTGATTGATCGGCATCGCGCTACCATAGGCTTCGACGGTGATCCCGTCGAGGATGGTCGGGTTTGCGCGGCCTGTTCGCAGCGTCGTGAACTCGTGCTGGGCCGCCTCAATGCTTTTTTGCATTCGGTGCTCAGCTTCGGCTGTCAATTCCGCAATTGTTGCCATGAGAGATCTCTCCTTGGAAGACCTCACCCCTAGCCCCTCTCCTACGATAAGGAGAGGGGAACCGGAAAAGGCGATATGCCTACTTACTCTGACTCCCCTTCTCCTTATCGTAGGAGAAGGGGCCGGGGGATGAGGTTTTCTCGTATGCTCTATTCTAACGTAAAACTAACCGACCAGTGTTCCAATGGCTTCGCCGCTTGCGACACGGGCCATGTTTCCGGAGACGCGGATGTCGAAGACGATGATCGGCATCTTGTTCTCCATGCAGAACGTGAACGCTGTCAGGTCCATCACCTTAAGCTGGCGGTTGATGGCGTCGGCGTACTCGATGGTGTCGAACTTCACCGCATCCGGGTTGGTGCGCGGGTCCTTGTCGTAGACTCCGTCTGTGCCGTTTTTGGCCATCAGGATAGCGTTGGCGCCGATTTCCGAGGCTCGAAGGGCTGCAGCGGTGTCGGTCGTGAAATATGGGTTGCCTGTACCAGCACCGAAGATGACGACAACGCCCTTTTCAAGGTGTCGCATAGCGCGGCGTCGGATGTACGGTTCGGCCACTGCCGTGATTGTCAGCGCAGTCTGGACGCGGCACGGGATGTCCCGCTTCTCAAGCGCGTCTTGCAGCGCGAGAGAGTTGATTACGGTACCGAGCATGCCCATGTAGTGGCCAGTGACCTGCTCGACGCCCTTATCGGCAGCGGATCGACCGCGCACGATATTGCCGCCACCGACAACAATGGCGACTTCAACGCCCATGGTGACGAGCGCAGCAATCTCAGCGGCGACAACGTCGACGGCTTCGTAATCGAGGCCCTGCTTGGCCTCTCCGGCGAGCGCTTCGCCGGAGAGTTTGAGCAGGACACGCTTATAGCGAGGTGTCCCTGATTCAGGCATTTGCACCGGCTTCCGTCTGGTTCTCGCCGACGCGGTAGCGGTCGAAGCGGGTGACCTTGACTCCTGCGCCAACGGCCTTGCCGGTCTCGGAGGCGAGGGTCTTGATCTTCTGCTTGCCCGACGGGTCGCGAACATACGGCTGCTCGACGAGGACATACTGCTCAAGGTACTTTCGAACCTGTCCCTCGATCATCGATGTCTTGGCGGCGTCCGGCTTGTTCGCCCAGGACGGGTCCGCATCCTGCTTGGCGCGGGCGATCTCTCGCTCCTTCTCAAGCAGTTCGGCAGGCACTTCTTCGGCGTTCAGGTACGTCGGACGCGCAGCGGCGACGTGCATGGCTACGTCTCGTGCCAGCTGGGTGAGAGCGTCGATGTTGTCGACTTCCTTGTCAGCGGTCACTTCGACGATGACGCCGGTCTTGTAGTCCGTCTTGTGAATATACGCGCCGACAGCGCCGCGAGCCGTGGGGGCATCGTAGCGGACGAAGCGGGCGATGGCGATCTTCTCACCGAGACGCTGAATGTTCTCGGTGACGAGGTCGTTCACAGTGCCGTCAAAACCAGCGGTGGTCGACTTGGCAGCGAGCAGATCCGCGACAGACGAGTAAGCGGCGCCAGCTTCGGCAACCTGCTTGGACAACTCGTGGGCGAGAACGCGGAAAGCGTCGTTGCGCGCAACAAAGTCGGTTTCGCTGTTGAGTTCGAGCAGAACGCCGCCGCTTCCGGACTCGGAAACGAATGCATCGACGATGCCTTCGGACGCGGTGCGAGATTCGCTCTTTGCGCCAGCCTTAGCGGCACCCTTCTTGCGAAGAATAGTTCGGGCCTCTTCGAGGTCGCCGTTCGCTTCGGTAAGCGCCTTCTTACAATCCATCATGCCAGCGCCAGTCTCTTCTCGGAGCTGGCTGACCATCTTAGCCGTGATCTCGGCCATGAGTTTCTTCTCCCATTCACAATAGTAGGGGCAGGCTTGCGCCTGCCCTCCAGGCTGAGGGTGGACCCCGTACGCGCCTAAGAAGTCGCGATGACGGCCAGCACCTCAGCAACCTAAACTACGCTGGACTACGGAGGCAGTTAATCTCTCAAGCAGGGCGCATCCCCTGCTTTGTCCGGCGGACAGTATACGAAAGTGCGTCAGCCGACGCCCGCAGATGCCAGCGACGACCGACGCGTTACAATAACGAAGCCCGTAGGGGCAACGCCATACAGACTACACGGTGGCGGCACCTTCGGCATCGGGCACATCGGACAGATCGTAGGACACCTCGTCGTCGGCAACGACGGCGGCGCCAGTCTTCTGCTCGAGCTGATCCCACTCTGCCTTGACGCGAGCGGCTTCGGCATCGTCAGCCGGAACGATCTCTTCGTCGCGGACTTCCCACTCGGGACCCTTGGCCTCGATGTAGGCGTCGGCTATCTTGTTGGTGATCAACTTGATGGCGCGAATAGCGTCGTCGTTGCCAGGAATGACGTAATCAACTTCGTCCGGATCGCAGTTGGTGTCAACGAGGGCGATGATCGGAATGTCGAGCTTGCGGGCTTCCTGTACAGCGATGCGCTCCTTCTTCAGGTCGATGATGAAGAGAGCGGACGGCAGGCCAGGCATGTCCTTGATACCGCCAAGGTATCGCTCAAGTCGATCTCGCTCTTCGCGAAGCTCGGTGGCTTCCTTCTTGGGAAGCGAGTCGATCAAACCTTCGGCGTCGATCCGCTCGATTTCGCGAAGGCGGGCGACACGGGTCAGAAGGGTGCGGTAGTTGGTGAGCATTCCGCCAAGCCAGCGGGAGTTCACGTAGTACTGTCGGCTGCGCTTCGCGGCATCGGCGACAGCTTCCTGCGCCTGCTTCTTGGTGCCGACGAAAAGAAGGGTGCCGTTGTTGGTAGCGAGTTCCTTGACAAAGTCGTAGGCCTCATCGAACAGCTTCAGGGTCTGGTGCAGGTCGATGATGTAGATGCCATTGCGACCGCCGTAGATGTACCGCTTCATCTTCGGGTTCCATCGGCGGGTCTGGTGACCAAAGTGGACGCCTGCTTCAAGCAGGTCTTTCATTGCTAATGCTGACAAGTCGTTGTCTCCGTTCGTTGTAATCATCCCCAATCGTTCAACCGCTGCGCGACCTCCGAAGAGGCACGGCGCGACAACGTCCCGATGGGTGCTTGCCGGACACGATGGTCCGGACTGAGCCGTTCAGTGGTTATGAGCCGCAAAACAGGCCGGGATAGTATACCACAAGGCGTGTTTGATTCGCAAAGCGATGCGAATCGCGGTGGCGGATCAGTCCAGTAGGAGCAAACCCACCCCACCCGGCTAGGAGCTTCGCTATCCACCTAGAGGGCACTTGCCGAAACGCGGTGGAAATCCCGCAGTCCACGAGATTGCCACGAACTCCAGGTTCAAGTAAGCTCGACGCCGCCCCTACAGACGTACAAGCACCGGACCCGTAAGTATAGGACCGACTCCCAATTTGCCGTACTCGCGGCTAGCCGACCGCGATCCGCGCTTTTTGCCGCAGTTTCCTTTGGTCCAAATTTTGTTTCTTCCATGCGAGTTCGAAAGCGGCAACGCAGGCGGGGTCCCATTGCGTCCCGGCTCCGTCGAGGATAATTGCCATCGCTTTGTCGTGGTCCATGCCCTGGCGATAGGGCCGGTCTGTCGTCATGGCGCTATAGGCGTCGGCGACAGCCATTAGGCGCGCGATAAGTGGTGTGTCTTCCCCTTTGAGGCCAAACGGGTAACCCTCTCCGTCCCATCGCTCGTGGTGCATCTGGACCGCGTCGAGTGTTGCTTCGAGGCGCGGGACTGACTGGACCATCATGACGCCCATTTGTGGATGCTGCTTGATGCGCTCAAATTCTTGCTCGGTGAGGCGACCGGGCTTGCGAAGAATCGAGTCGGGCACCCCGATCTTGCCTACATCGTGGACGAGTGCCGCGCGTCCGACAATCACTTGCTCGTCGGCGCTCATGCCAAGCTCGCGGGCGATCATGAGGCTGAGGGTGGCCACATCCTCCGAATGGTTGCGGGTGTAGCGGTCCTTGTTGTCGACAGCGGTTACGAGCGCATCCAGCATCGAAAATCCGTCGATGGTAGTCATCGCCTGCTCTCGTATGATATCCGCCTCAGTTTCGACATCGCCCCCCGACTTCGAACGCATTAACCGGGTTTGGGCTCGGTGCATCGCTCCGTGGAAGTCCAAGTCGCCGTGCACTATTTTGGCGGCGCCAATCGAGACAGACAGCGGTATAGCTCGCGTCTCGCCCTGTGGGATGAAATTGATGCCTGTCAGCGCGAGTTGGATCTTTGCTTCGATCTGCGCAGGCTCCACACTTCCGCACTTAGGCAACACCAGTGCGAACTCGTCGCCGCCGTAGCGAGCCAGCGTGTCGCCCCGGCGGCACAAAGTACGGAATATCTGCGATACCCGCCTCAGGACTTCGTCACCGACCAGGTGACCGTAGACGTCGTTAATCAACTTAAAGTTATCAAGATCTAGAAGTACGACACCAACCGCTGAATTGGTGAACTTCGAGGCTTCGAGACTGTCAAGAAGCGCCTTGTAGAATGCCCTGTGGTTAAGGAGGCCCGTGAGTGGATCTCGATCCGCGCGTTCTACCGCTTCGCTCAGAGCGAGTTCGCGAGCGAATTGTGCGGCTTTTTCGGCGGTGATATCCTGAGTTGTCCCGACAATCGATGCAGGCTCACCAGACGCGAGGTACGTGGCCTTCCCAGACGCCTGTATCCAATGCTGTGATCCATCGCGATGTCGGATTCTAAACTCAGCCCGATATTCGGTATGAGAAGCAATTGCATCGTCAAGCGCTTGTCGAATTCGGTCGGAATCGTCAGGGTGTACGATAGTGAAGAAATCATCCACGGTGAAGGCGTCGTCCGCATAGAGACCGAATTGGCTCCTGAGGGTGTCTGATACGATATCGTTGGATCCGTCGTGCAGATCAATGTGCCACATTCCGAGACCGCCGCTAGTGAGCGCTAGCTCGAGTTGTCTCTGCGTTTGTTCTAGCGCTGTCTCGATGGCTTTGTGGGCAGAAACATCGGTCTGGATGCCGACGAAATACTGTATTTCGCCGCTTTCATCAAATATCGGCGAGACGGTAAGTTCGTTCCAAAATGTGGTGCCATCTTTGCGGTAGTTAAGCAGAGTTACCTGGCAGGCTCGCCCAGCTTCAAGGGTCGAACGGAGTTTGAGAACATCCTCGCGTGCCGTATCCGGCCCTTGGAGAAATCGGCAGTTGCGCCCGATCACTTCCTCCTTGGCGTATCCTGTGAGCCGGTAGAACGCCAGGTTGGCGTAGATGATGGGGTTGTCGATAGCGCAAGCGTCGACGATCACAAGCGCGTTTTGCACAAACTCTGTAGCAAGCAGCCGGGCAAGTTCGGTGGTCGTGAGGTTAGCCGACCTGGTGCCCTTCGCGAGGTCAGCAATATCGCGCGATTGACTAGGTATCTTGAAGCCCAGATTGAGGAATGTTTTCGGCATTGATACTACTCGCTCAATGGACACGGACTTTTATTTGTTGCACCATCTACAATATCGGAATAAGGCTGTACGATCTTTACGTTCGGCAGGTCTGTGGATTTATTGTTTTCGTAGTTTACGGCATAGTGTCGATTCGCGCAAGGGTTGATTTTCCTTGACGTTGAATTTTTGCGATGGGGCCATTTTGGATGCTTCCGTTGATTAGGAACGTCGTGCTTGCCGTATAGCAAGTCGCGAGAGCGCAATGAATCCGCAGATGGAAACCTAAGGCTCCTAAGGAGCTTGAAAGTACCCCGTGGGGCACTAAAATTCCAAACGTTGCTCACCCGCCTAAAAAAGCCGCCGCCCGTTTGTCGGGAGGCGGCTTTCGTTTGCAGCTGCTTACACGACGCTTACCGCACGCCCTTGCTTGATGTTCCAGACGGCGGCGATGAGCTTATCCACTTCTTCGCACGTATTATACAGTGCGAGAGAGGGGCGAACGGTGCTTTCGAGACCGAAGCGCCGCAGGATTGGCTGGGCGCAGTGGTGGCCGGACCGGACCGCGATGCCTTCCTGGTTGAGCGCCGTGCCGACCTCTTCTGTGCGGAAGCCGTCGAGAACGAACGACAGCACGCTCGCCTTCTCTTTGGTGGTTCCGATCAGATGAAGGCCCGGGATTGCCTTCAGGGCATCGATCGCATAGTTCAGCAGGTCGTGCTCGTATCGTGCGATGTTTTGCATGCCGATGCTGTTCAGGTAATCGATCGCTGCTCCCAGACCAACGGCTGGCGCGATACTGCCGGTGCCCGCTTCGAATCGTCCCGGTGCACCATGGTACACGGTCTTCTCGAACGTGACGTCGACTATCATGTTGCCCCCACCCTGCCACGGCGGCATGTGCTCGAGGACCTCAGGCTTGCCGTAGACGACGCCAATACCTGTCGGTGCGAAGACCTTGTGTCCGGAGAACACGTAGAAGTCGCAATCGTAGGCTTGCACGTCGATGGGCATATGCGAGATGGCCTGCGCGCCGTCGACCACGACCTTGGCACCGTAGCGATGCGCCGCCGCGACCATGGCGTTCACTGGCGTGACCGTACCAAGGGCGTTGGACACCTGAGCCAGCGAGACCAGCTTGGTTTTCGGGCCGAGCAGCTTTTCGTACTCGTCGAGCAGCACTTGGCCGTCGTTATCGACGGGAGCGACGCGAAGGCGCGCCCCTTTTTCCGCGCAGAGCATTTGCCACGGGACGATATTGGCGTGGTGCTCCAGCCACGTGATGACGATTTCGTCATCCTTCTGGATGTTCTTCTTGGCCCACGTTTGCGCGATCAGATTGATGCCTTCGGTGGCGCCGCGAACGAAGATGATATCCTTCGACGATGACGCATTGATGAACTGTGCGACCTTATCGCGAGCACCTTCATACGCGTCGGTAGATCGCGCAGCGAGGGTGTGAGCCGCTCGGTGGATGTTCGAGTTCTCGTGCTGATAGTAGTACGAGATTCGATCAATCACCAATTGCGGCTTTTGGGTCGTGGCGGCATTGTCCAGCCAGACCAACTGCCTTCCGTTCACCTGCTCTTCGAGGATGGGAAAGTCTCGGCGAACAGCGTTGACATCGTACGGCGCTGCTGCCCAGCTTGTCTGCGCCCCAGCGTCTGGGACGTAGCTAAACGGCTCCAGCTTGGGCACCGCATCGAAGGAGAGTAGCGGCCGAGCATCGCGAACGAATGCGTACGACAGCGGATCGCCCATATCGCCGGTCCGGGTGACCGCTCCCGGAACGAGCGGCGACGCCAGATCGCCCGCGTTTCCGGTTGCGGGTAGAGCCTGCGGGCCGAGAAGCGCGTTCTCCACGGGGCGCAGGGACGCGTCCGTTGGCATCGCAATCGCTGGCAGCGATGGCGTTGTCGGCACCTGGGCCGCGCTCACGAGCGGGCGTATATCCTGCAGGAACCCGAACGCATCGGCACCCGGTATGGACGTGAGACCGTTTGCGTACGGCCCTGCCCCCCGCGGATCGACGCCACCCGTTTGCAGGGTGGCGGGCAACGCGGCAAGGTTAGCCTCGGTAAGCACGCCGGGAATCGCGGTGGTTGGCGGCGACGATGGCAGCTGAGTGAGGGTGCTCGCCGGAGCAGCATTGTACGGTGCCGCAGGCAGCGTGGCCTGCGACGGTGCGGACACAGCGCCGGGAAGCAGTGTCACCTGGTCGGTGTTCAACGCCCCTGACGCACCGTAGCCGCCGGTCTGCCGCAGGTACTCGTTGGCGAACGCTTCTAGCGCTGCGGGATCCGGCATGCTCGCCAAAGCCGCGTTCAGTGCGCCGGACGTATCGCCAGCTCCTGGGATATTATTGTGTTCCGCACCAAAATCACTTGTACTCATGGTAGTGGCCAACATTTACACCCTCAAGCGCAGCAATGGCGTCGTCGGTCAACACTGCGGCAGAGCAGTAGAGCGAGACGAGATAAGAGCCGATTGCCTTGCGGTCGATGCCCATGAAGCGCACGGACAAGCCTGGAGTCTGCTCGCCGGGTAGGCCAGGCTGGAAGAGGCCGATGACGCCCTGCTTCTGCTCGCCGACGCGGATGAGGAGGATGTTCGATGTGCCTGAATTGGTTGCCGGTTTCGATTGGCCGTCAACAAGCAGCTTATCGGTTGGGATGAGCGGGAGGCCGCGCCAGGTCAGGAATGGAGTACCGAACAGCGTGACGGTAGGCGGCGGAACACCCCGCCGTGTGCATTCGCGGCCAAACGCGGCGATAGCTAGGGGATGCGCCAGGAAGAACGACGGCTCTTTCCATACCTTGCTGATCAGCTCATCGAGATCATCAGGGGTCGGCGGGCCGGTTCGGGTCTTGATGCGCTGGCTGGCTGGCACATTGGTGAGAAGCCCATAGTTGGCGTTGTTGATCAGCTCGTGCTCTTGCAGCTCTTTGACTGTCTCGATAGTGAGGCGAAGCTGCTCTTTGATCTGGTCAAAGGGATTGCTGTAGAGATCGGAGATGCGCGTTTGAACGTCTAGCACGGCAGAAATCGAGCTGAGCGTGTATTCGCGCGGGTTTTCGGCATAGTTAACAAACGTATCGGGGAGCGGCTTGTCGGTTACTGGCCCGCACACAACCTCGACGTTCTTCTCTTCGACCACGCGGTTGACACGCAGCGTTCCGGCTTCAAGCGGCTTCCAGTCGAGGAATCGGACAAGCCAGCGTGGCGTGATGGCGCTGTATTGGGGCGCAGTTTTTGTGACGTTTGCGAGTTGAAACGCTGCCTTATCGCCTAAGGTGTGCGTTTGTATGTGTTTCTCTGGCATGAATGTATCCTTGTGACACAAAAAGCCCGAGGAACGTGACGGCATTCCCGGAGGATTGGTAGAGGCCAGGAACGAGGGAATTCCTAGCCGTGGAAAGAGTTGAGCTAGCTTGGCTTGCCAATCTTACGGCAGGATTTTAGCCCATGGCTGGCAGGATGTCAATGGGTTAACGGCTTGCAAGAATGATATTCGGGAAGTCTTTTTCTGAATATCTCTTATACTATAAAAGATAGCAAAATACTAGGAAAAGAGGATATCCAATTAGCAAATCGGGTTCCATATTCTACGCATTTCCGATAGGATTTCAGACCTGCAACGAATGGCAACAGGGCCCGCGAGTGGAGAGCGTTTGCAGCTTCTACTATTGACAGCCACACGATTGCCTGCGGACAAAAGAGATAAGACAAGGCGCGTCATTATCTTCATGGAACACCAAGGAGGAATCGCGTTTTCGAGGCCATAAATACTTCCACAGAGGTATCTATGCGATTTCCATCATTTCGCAGGCCCGCGCCTGTCGTTCAGTTCACCACGCCGGATGAGGTCGATTCTATCCTGGCTGTATGCTTTAAGCCGCGCTTCGAGTTTGTAGGATTGCCGGAGATGATTGCGGTCCAGGCTGAAATGGAGCCAAGGCTATACATTGCGGTAACGACTCCTGATGGCGACGCGGCCGAATCCGTGATGGATTTGATCAGCTTCGACGAGTTTAACGCATGGATCGCCCCGCTTTCCGAGTTCCCACCACTACCAACGGAGCCCCACATGTCTCACAAGCTTTCCGATGAAGAGCGTGAGCACTTGCGGCAAGCTACACACGCGTACGTTATTCAATGGACATCACCGCCAGCCGTTGTGCCGAACGTTCTGCCGGTCATCGGTGCTGTCGCTGAAGCGGCGGCGAAGTATCTTGGGGGAGTCATATATGATCCCATGACGTCTAGTGTTGTCTCAATCGGCAGCGCTGGCGACGTATTTGCCACTGGCTCCCCGATTTACAAGCATATTATCGTGGCGACATCGGTTGGTAACCGGGGACTGGCATGGGTTACTACTCACGGGCTCAAGAAGTTTGGTGTGCCGGAACTGCAAATCGTCGATGCCGCACCGGGCCTTGCGAGCACAAGCGGCTTCCTCGTGAACGCTGTCGCTGACCGACTCGCTCGCACTGTTGCCGCCTCGGAGTCGGCCACCATCTCGGTTGAAGCCCCGATAGAGATAAGCGTGAACGATTTGAAAGTGCTGTACGGCGAACCACCGACCGACGACGGCACGCCCAGTGTCCTTGTGCAGCTACAATACGACCACGATGAAAAATCGGAAATGGAGCCGTTTCTCACCATCAAGCCGTCGAAGGGGTTTCGCGGGCAGTTCAACGAATGGCTCGCCGAAGCTGTCGGGACGATCAAGCCTCGCGCCGATAAGATTGTGCCAATCCTACCGAACGACGACGAGCTCCTTGCTGCGCACCGGCGTGCCCTTGACGAGCTGCCAACCATGCGCGAGCAATTCAATGACGGGCTCGAACCTGGGGACGTGTTCTACATCAAGCACGGTTTCGCAGACGATACCGGGGAACGCGAGTTTATGTGGGTAACGGTCAACACATGGCGGTCGGGCGTCATTAAAGGTCAGCTGATGAACGAACCCGCTGACTGCGCTAAGCTGAGAGCGGGCCAGACGGTGTCGATTCCCGAAGGCGACGTGTACGATTGGCTCCTCGTGCGTCACAGCGGCGAACGCCTCGGCGGATACACGTCGGAGGTGTTGGTAAGGCTGCAAGAGCGAGATGCTGAGGCTGGGTGAACGTGGGGTGCAGGCTTATCGGATTCGGAGTGCCATGTTGGCATGACGTATTGCCGGTCATTCATTGAAGTGTGTGGTAAGTTGACGTCTTGATCAGGTTGGTCTATATTTGGGTGTGCGAGGTGCTGTATAATGCCATTGAAGGTGAAGCGAGCCATCGAAATCATAGAGGCGGCAGGCTGGGAACTTGCACGGCATAAAGGAAGCAGTCACCGGCAATATCGGAAGACAGGAAACCCTAATGTTGTCACTGTGCCAGGCCATCCTAGGGACGATGTCCCAGCTGGCACACTCGCAACAATTCGCCGGCTTACGGGCATTGAGGAGTTACGCTAATGCGACTTGAAGTGCGCTTGGATCATGACGGCGACGCGTGGGGGGCCGCATCGGAATCGCCTGAAATATATGGCGGGGTTGTTGGCGTCGGTCGTAGCAGGGAAGCCGCCATCGCAGACTTTCTTTCGGCGCTTCGATTCCATATCGAGGGTCTTCGCGAGGACGGAATGACGGTACCTGATGTGGATGGTATCGACATCCGCGAGATCGTCGAGTCGCGAGAGCTTCTCGCAGCGTAGCAACGCTCAGCGTGAACGTGGCTAAGCGGAGCGATCGAGTTGGGCGTTTTGCCATGCGTGGTTTCGGGTGCGTGCGCGCTTGAGGGCCTCGTCAAAAGTTACCCCTGCGTTATCCGGACTCCAGCGATCCGCCTTGTCGATTGCAGCGAGGGTTTCCGCATCAACCACTTCAGGTTTCTGCTGTTCGGTTGTTTGGTCGTCCGTAGCCTTCATGTGCTTATTGTAGCCACAAATCTGTGGATTTGACCCCACTCGTGGGGTGGCGAGCCTAGCGAGCCGGGGTCTTGCCATTCCGAAAGTACCTGCAAGCAGCCAAGAGGCAGTTGCTCATCATTACCCCACTCGTGGGGTGGCGAGCCTAAGCGAGCCCGGGTCTTACTCCACCGCCTCCGGCCCCAGTGCGAACAGATCGCGCAGCTGGTCCGTCGACAGCTCGGTGAGCCAATCCTCCCCCGCGCCGACGATTTGGTCGGCTACCTTCTGCTTGTCGCGGATCATGTCGTCGATCTTTTCCTCCAGCGTTCCCGCGCACGTGAACTTGTGGACCTGTACCGCTTTCTTCTGTCCGATGCGGAACGCGCGGTCGGTGGCCTGGTTCTCGACAGCGGGGTTCCACCAGCGGTCGAAGTGGAAGACATGGTTGGCGGCGGTCAGGTTGAGGCCGACTCCGCCGGCTTTGAGTGAGAGCACGAATATTTTCGGGCCGCCGTCGCCGCTTTGAAAGCGCTGCACCATTTCGTCGCGCTTACGCTTATCCACAGAGCCGTGCAGGAACAGCACTTCGTGACCGAATGTTTCCTGCAGGTGGCGCTGGATCATGCCGCCCATCTCGGCGAACTGGCTGAAGATGAGAGCCTTGTCACCGACATCGAGCGCCTCCTCCAGCATCTCCGTAAGACGCGCGAGCTTACCGGAGCGGCCGGGGATAGCGGAACCATCATGCAGGAACTGGGCGGGGTGGTTGCAGACCTGCTTGAGCTTGGAGAGTGTGGCGAGGATGAGGCCGCGTCGCTGGATGCCGTCGGTGCCCGCGAGCGCGTCCTCCGCGTCCTTGACCACCGCCTGGTAGAGCGACGCCTGCTCGCGTGTCAGGGTGCAGTAGACGGGCATTTCCAGCTTATCGGGCAAATCGGCGATGATCGATTTGTCGGTCTTCATTCGGCGCAAGATGAACGGTGTCGTGAGGCGCTTGAGGCGTTCGAGGGCTTGCGCGTCGCCCGATTGCACGGGGTTGAAGTAGTTGCGCTTGAAGTCGGCCCGCTTGCCGAGGAGGCCCGGATTGAGGTAGTCCATGATCGACCACAGATCTCCGACGTGGTTCTCGACTGGGGTACCGGTAAGGGCGATTCTGGTGCTGGCGCTCAATGTACGCGCGGCGCGTGACTGCTTGGTTTCCGAGTTCTTGATGTTCTGCGCCTCGTCGAGCACCAATGCCGCCCACGGCACTGCGGCGAGCGCGTCGATGTCGCGGTGCAGGAGCGCATAGCTGGTGAGAACGATGGCGTGGGTGCTGGCGGTTTCGGCGAACGTTTCCGCCTTCATCCTGTCGCTGCCGTGGTGAGCCATCACCGGCAAACCGGGGACGAAGCGGGCGGCTTCGCGCTGCCAGTTGCCGATCACGGATGTTGGGCAAACGACCAGGGTTGGTTGGCGCGTTTCGCCAGTGTCCCAGCGTCCCCGGATCAAAGCGAGCACCTGGAGCGTCTTGCCGAGGCCCATATCGTCGGCAAGACACGCGCCGAGCCCCCACTGCGTGAGGAACTCCATCCACGAGTACCCGCGCTGCTGGTACGGGCGCAGGGTTGCGTCGACGCCATCGGGAACCGGTAACTCGGCGAACGCCTTGTCGCCGGCAAGTTGCGCGAGGAAGTCGCCCACCCAGCCGTCCGCCGCAACTCCGCCGAACTCGAGCCCCGCCACACCAGACTCGCCCTGTCCTAGCGACATGCGCATGATATCGGCGAGAGTGACCGTTTCCTTCGACTTCTTTGCGAGGTAGGCGATGGCCGCCTTAATCTCCGCCTGATCGACCTGCACCCATTGCCCACGCACTTGTACGAGCGGCGATTTCTGGCGTGCGAGATCGTCCAGCTGTTTGCGCGTCATGGTCTCGTCGCCAAGCGCGATCTCGTACTCGAACTCCACAACGCTCGCCAGCGACAGCTTCCCGGCGGCCTGCATCTTGGGCGAGCGAGCTTTGCCCTTCGCCTTTATACGCAAGCGCGTACCGCGTTTTGTCCACCACGCAGGCAGCATTACTCCGAAGCCAGCCTGCTCTAGCGCTGGCGCGTATTCGACAAGCAGGGTGAACGCGTCCGCTGTGCTGAGTTGGACACCCACGGGCTCTTCGGATTCGAGGGCTCTATCGATAGGCGGGCAAAGCTGGGCGGCATGTCCCAATGCCATGAGGAGAAACTTGCGAGGTTCAAAACCGGGGCGCTCCACGAGCTTCATCGCTGCGGGCTTTGCGCGCCAGACTTCGGCAGCGTTGATTTGCAGGCTTGGATCGTCGGCCGCTTGCAGCAGGAAGTCAACGTTCCACACCGGTTCACTACGGGACGCATCGTCAGAAGCAGTCAATTCCAGTGGCTCTTCGAGCCGGACGCAGAACTTGAATGCTGCGGCGGTGAACGCGTTGACTGATCGGGCCCACTGGACGAGTTCTCGCGAAAGCTTGGCGATATCGTCGTCGTCACCGTGCACGACAGCGTCGTCGGATCGGAGAGCGGCAACCCACGCATCGGTCGCGGTCAGCTTCTTGCGTCGCGCTGGCGGCAAGGCGGCAAAGGGGATGGCGTGCTCTGCATTCAGCGGCGCCGATCGCACCATCTGGTCGCACAGCGCTGCCACCACGGCGCGAAGGGTATGGTTGATCGGAGTGGACGGCGCTGGTTGGCCTTCGAGGCCCATAGCGCGGCAAGCGGCGGGCATAGCGTCCGCGAGGCGAGCGACGCGCGTCGCGTCATCGGCGGCGATCACAGGCTCCCAGCGCGCCTCCCACACGTCACCCGTCGCGCGAAGAGCTGGCAGGTACTGGCCGCGTGCGACGAGTGATGCGGCCAGCCGGAATGCAGCGGTCCATGCGGCTAGGCTCGCGCCGACGAAGATTCCTGGCGCGAGGTTATCGCGGCCGACACAAGCGCTCAGCAGATCAACTGCCTGCGCCGGGTCGAGATCGCAGACTGCGACGCGCCATGCGGACAGCGCGAGGGACGACGCAGGATCGATGATGACTCCGAGAAGCGGGCTGGATGGGACCGCAAGGCCGTCGTTTGTGGTCGGTGTCCACAAGGCCAGCTTCCCGATATTTGGGTTCAGGATTCCGATAGTCTGCAGGGCATCGCGCAACTCGTCGGTCGTGGCCGCGAACGGCAACTCGGCAAGCTTGGATGGAGCGGTTTTGGCGGTCGAGCGCTTAGGTCGCTTTGTGGGAGTTTCGACAAGTAGCGTGTGCGTCGACTCAGCCCAGAGCGTGAGCGTGCTACCGATGGCGCTGGCGTGGAGAATGATCACGGGGTTATTTTACCGGGATGGTGGTGGTGAAATATCCGCGTATTGCCTGCTTGGCGTCTAAACCGGTGTTTCCGCAAGTATGTCGGTTTCTTACAGGTGATCACTCTCCAGTGTCGAAAATGCAGGCAATCTGCTTGGTGGCAACGAAAGATAAAAGGCTAGATTTGCTTCGCGAGGGTCTTCATGTTCAATCTTTCCGTTTTACGCCAACCTAACTTCGTTTCTGCGCTCACTGATGATGGCGAGCTAACGCTTTCCCGTACTGCCGATTCTTGGGGCGATGGCGGCGTTGAAGTGCGGGTCGATGTTGGCGAAGTCCGCGCAACCGTGACGATATCGGCCCCTGCAGTTGGGGTCCATCACGTGCGGATGCGCTGGGATGGAGTCGTCACGGAAAAGTCGCGGGTGCTTGGCGACCACTGGGAACGAGGCTACGGTGACCTCGAGTGGCGCGGGATTGTGCCCGAGCGACCGCTGCCCTGGTACTGCCTCATTTGCAACGCAGGGCGCACCGACTGCTACGGCGTCGAAACCGGCGGTTCGTCGATGGCGTTCTGGCAGGTCGATATTTCTGGCATAACGCTTACGCTCGATATGCGCAATGGCACTCGTGGAGTTCAGTTGGGTGACCGTACTCTGGCGGCCGCAGTCATCCGCGAGCGCGCATGGGTGCCCGACGAGACTCCGTTTGCCGCCGCGACAGCGTTTTGCCGCATGCTATGCTCAACGCCGCGCCTGCCGTCGCATCCCGTTTACGGTGGGAACGATTGGTACTACGCGTACGGGCAAAACTCCCATGAAGGCATTCTCGGTGACACTGACCGTATCAGCATGCTCGCAGGCGGTCTCGCGAACCGCCCCTACATGACCATCGACGCAGGTTGGTCACCGAACGGTAGCGATGCGGGGCCCTGGGATGTGGGCAATAGCCGCTTTCCAGACATGGCGAGGCTCGCCGCTGAGATTCGGGCAAAAGGTGTTCGCCCAGGATTATGGTTTCGACCGCTCACGTGCGTGCCCGAAACGGATCCGAGTCTCTTGCTGCGCGGGAGAACTGTCGGCAAGTGGCCAGTGCTTGACCCGACCGTGCCCGCCGTGATAGACCGGATACAGGCGGATGTGCGCCGATTTACCGCGTGGGGCTACGAATTGATCAAGTACGACTTCTCGACTTTCGATATCCTGGGCAAATGGGGCATGCAGATGGGGGCAAGTCTGACCGACGGCGATTGGGGTTTTGCCGACCCAAGCGTCACAACGGCGGAAGCCATACGCTCTCTTTACGCAGCAATCGCCCAGGCTGCTGGGTCAGCAGTCTTAATAGGCTGCAACACGATCGGCCACCTTGGCGCGGGTTTATTCGATCTACAGCGCACCGGCGACGACACCAGCGGCAAAGCGTGGGAGCGCACGCGACGAATGGGTATCAATACCCTCGCATTCCGAATGCCGCAGCATGAGGCTTTCTTCCTCTGCGATGCCGACTGCGTCGGCTTGACGACGAACGTCCCGTGGTTCCAAAACCAGCAGTGGCTCTACCTTGTGGCTGGGAGCGGGACGCCGCTCTTTGTGTCCATTGCGCCCGATGCCCTGGGGGACGATCAGATTCCCGCGCTCATGCGGGGGTTTCTATTGGCATCCTTACCGCAACCGGTCGCCGAGCCGCTTGACTGGATGGAGACGACTTGCCCATCGACATGGCGTATTGACGGGGAAACGATCCATTACGATTGGTCCGAGCCCGGCGGAGCAAAGCCGTACTTCTACTTCTGATGCTGCAGGCGCCACGCGCAGTAGGTTCCTTGTGTGGTATCGCGGCGAAATAGCCGCTTACTCACCCGCTCCCCGGCCAAATCTACGGTACAATAGTCGCTAACGCCCACATGAGCTTATTCCGCGACAACCTTCAGCCTACACTGTTCGCCCCATACGAACTCGCCATTATCGACCGCACGTGGACGGTGGTGGCGTTTGCGCTCGACAGTCTACGGCTGGTATCGCCCGATTTTGCGAAGCCCGTCAGCGCTGCCCTCGTGCAGGCGCTAGACAATGTAGCGGCGCGCCGTGACCCTGCGATGAGCCGCTGCTCGTTCGACCTGGCGTCGGCGGCGCGGCCCGACGAGTACCTGCTCGCCATTCCCAACGACATCCATCCCGCCGTCATGGGCATGATCACGCGCAAGCTGGTCGAGGTTGGGGGATTTCGACGCATGGAGCGGAAGGTCGCAAAGCTCGACACCGACTTCCGACCGGCAGGCTTTTATGAGGCGGGCGCGGTGTGGGTGCTGCGAACACTAGCGCTACCCAGTGAACGCCTCAGCGACGCCGAACCGGTATCGCTGGCCCCAATCCGGCGACGCATCGGGCGCGACAGGGGCAGTATCGAGCAGCTCAACTTCACGTACGGATAGCCCATACACTCCGTCAGCTACCACACCCTCTACCCTCTCGGGCGAGGTTTCGTCCAGCTTTGCGACCAAATCTTGGGATTGCCCTGCCGCCGTGCGAATCCTGGGTTTCCGCACGCTGGAGATTGGCGATAGGCAGGGTGTGGCTTGCGGAACACACGCCAAAAGTACCGAGGCTGGTAGTCGAGGAGCCCGTCGTCGCGGAGTTTGCCCCATGAGCAGCGTGCCAAGTACTTACTTTGTGTTAGGCCGTGCTTGAGACGAAAGCGATCTCTACTGCTGGAAGCGATTAAGCTCATGTGCGTCCGCGCCTACGAAATTCGGGTTAGCAGTTCGCTCAGCGTCTTAGCCATGAACGTCACCGCAGGAAGCGTTCGGTCGTAATCCATTCGGGTCGGGCCGACGACGCCCAGCGTGCCGCGTTCAGTGGTCCCAATGTAGTACGATGCGGTCACGACCGTGCATTCGCGCAACGGTTCGACAGAGTTCTCCGCGCCGATCACCACAGTAACATCGCCGTTTTGCGATCCCCCACTCGCCAGATCGACAAACTGCGACGGGTCCTGGAGGGTATCGAGGAGCGGGTCGAGCTTCTGGACATCGTGGAACTCGGGTTGCCGGAACATCTCGCGAGCGCCTTCGACGACAGCGCGCTCCTGACTCACGGTGTAGGCGATATGCCGCAACGAGTCCGCGAGAACGATGTAGATGGCGCGGGCGTGCTCACTGGGTAGGTCCAGTGGCGGCGCGAGATCGTCGCCAGCAAGCATGCGGATGGTTTCGAGGTTCTTTCCTGCCCACCGTATGTTGAGTGCGTTGCTGGCCGCCGTGAGCGCGGACGGGTCAGCGTCGGCGTGCGACGCCACCGATCCCGCGAGCATGCGGGTCTCTGATTCCCCGGAGCTGAGGAGCGCCACGAGGAGCACCGCATCGCCGCCCGCTGGCGCGACAAAGATCTGGCGCAGGGATGTGTCGGCTGGCTGAGGGCGAGTGGCCACGCTCGTATAGCGAGTCATACGTGTCAGCAGCGCGCACGTTTGGCGCAGGATACGCTCAAGGTTCTCGGCGCGCTCCTGATTGAGATCGAATCGGGACTGCTCTGCCTGCTGGGCGTCGGGTGCGCATTCGACCACGAGGTGGTCGACATAGAACCGGTAGCCCTGGTCGGACGGGATTCGTCCTGCGGACGTGTGCGGCTGCTTGAGGTAGCCCTGATCGGCGAGGTCGGCGAGAGCGTTACGGATGGTGGCGGACTTGACGCCCCACGACGAGTAGCGCTGGGCAAGGTTCTCCGAACCGACAGGCTCCGCCGTTTCGACGTAGCTCCATACGACTCCCTGGAGTATCCTCTGCTTTCGCTCATCGAGATTCATGGGTGTTCGGTGATGCGCTCACTTGGGCACGGAGCTATAAGTACGCTCGCAAGTGCCTGATATGATTATAGCATAGGTGAGCCGCGGGTGCGATTCAGGAATAGGCATGCGTCACCCCAGGACCTGGCACGTCAAATCCCTGGACAAAATCTGGGCTTTGGAAGTCATTCTGTCCATAGGAATGAACTACCCGTTGCTTAAATCAAGGCTTTACGCGTGCGTCGCTGTGAGGGTGTGCCCAAAGAACCCGTCTTGGCGATCGCTTAGCGAAGTCCATTCCTATGGACGGAATGATCTTTCTAGCGCGGATTTTAATCCAGCGATTCTTGGGCTCGGGTATTGCTCAAATTTGGAGCGCACAGGTGAGCCGCAGCAAAATGTGGCACGCCACCCCTCTTAGCCCACAGGGCGATCTGCCCTTCACAGGCACCGCTTTAGCGGATGCACAAGCCCAATTGCATACCCCCACGAATGGGAATATTCGGTTGCCGTGCATCCCCCCGCCCGCGCCGTCTGCCGCGCGAAGCGCGTCTCGGCTCACCCTGCCCTGCCTAGTCCAGCACGGCGGTGGCGGCGGCGGACGGCATGCGCTCTACGACGCGGACGTCGCGGTTGATGGCGGCGGCGAAGTCGGTGAGGCTCATCTCGTCGAGAAACACATCGCGATCCGGGTCCCGCAGCATAATCGACGGCAGCACCACACGGTCGCCGAGTTGATCGCCCATAGCGGTGAGGTGCGCGGCGATATCCTGCCCAGTGAGTAGCCCAGCGACGGTGATGTTGCCTTCGAAGAAGCGGTTGTGGACGGTGGCGACATTGACCGAGAGGCCATCGACCCTGTTCATGGTGTTCGCGAAATCGTTCACCATCGGCGACGCGAGCTCACCCGTCACGAACGTAGCCGAGCGCGCCTGTTTCACTGCCTTGGGCAGGCGCTTGGCTACCTTGACGTGGTCGTCGAGGAACTGCCGCACCAACCCGACACCGTCTTCAAGCTGCGGGAAGCCTTCATAGCGCTTGGCCGACGGCAGTTCGACACCGGCATGCAGGTAGATCTCGTCGGACAGGAAGACAAAGCTGGTGCCGTACTTCTCGCGGAACCCCGCACGCCACACTTCCGACTCGGCGACGAGGTTGCGGCAGAAGTCCGGGGAGCATGTCGTCAGCGCTGCCAGGCGGTCGCGGAACTGAGTGAGCCCCACCGGCACGATAGCCATATCGAGGACGCCGCCGTACGTGCCTCGCTCATCCGGGTGGAGCGCGGCGAGTTCGCGAACCGTCTTCGCAAGCACATCGCCATCGTTGTAGCCTGGGCAAAGCACCACTTGCGCGTGAACCTGGATACGCGCATCGGCCAGCATCTCCAAACGCGGCAGAATCGGCTCCGGCCCCTTGCGGCCAAGCATATTGCCGCGTACTTCGGGATCGGTGGCGTGGACGCTCACGAACAGCGGCGAGAGCTTCTGCTCGATCACGCGGGCGAACTCCGGCTCGCCCATATTGGTCAGTGTCAGGTAGTTGCCGTGCAGGAACGACAGCCGGTAATCGTCGTCCTTAATGTACAGCGAGCTTCTTAAGCCCTTTGGCTGCTGATACAGGAAGCAGAAGACACACTTGTTCTTGCAGATGTGCACGCGATCAAAAAGGTCGTCGGCAAACTCGACACCGATATCCTCGTCGTATCCCTTTTCGAGCGTAAACGCTACCTTCTCGCCGTTCCGCAGCACTTCAACCACGACACTTTCGCCGGCGATGTGAAACTGGTAGTCCACGATATCGAGCACCGGGAAATCGTTGATCGCCAGCAGGATATCCCCGACGCTGATCCCCGCATCGGCTGCCGCGCTCTCAGGGCGCACCGCGAGCACCATAGCTCGCTCGACGCGTGGGCGCTGCGTGACGACTCGCTCATCGGCCATAGGGAGCGCGCGATAGATATGCTGTTCGGTGTTCATGGACATAGCCGTCTATTATACCCATGAGGGCGAGAGGAGGGGGATTTTAGGAGCGCTCTGGGCCGCGCGGCCTTGTTTGGGTAAGGGTGGCGAGGCGTGAAGTCGTCCGTTACATTGCGGATGTGAAATCCGGTGACCTCGCTAATGCCCCATCGGCGGTGCCGCATCTCCGCGTTTCGGTGCTTTGAGGAGCGGGACGAGGATGATGCAGGCAAGGAAGGTGAGGGCGACGACTTGGAAGCCGCTGTTGTAGCCTTTGAGGACGGCCGTCCGGGCGACAGAGCCGTAAAGGATGGCGAGGGCGGCTTGCTGCGAGTCGGCCCACGAGTGGCCGTGGTGCACCATCAGGCCAGCGAGGCCCTGTACGGTGTGACCAAAGGCAGCGTTGGCGCGGTTGAAATGTTCCAGCATCACCGCGCGATGAACGTCGGTCATGTGCGAGATGTACGTGTTGAGCAACGCGATGCCGAACGAGCCGCCAAGCTGACGTCCGAGGCCGACCTGCGCGGCACCGTCGCCGGCCTCCGAAGGGCGCAGGGCGGCGAATGCGGCGATTGAGACAGGGAGGATCGACATGCCGATACCAAAGCCGACAAGCCCGAGAGGCAGCGCCGTGTCGGTGATATCGGTGGCGAGCGTGTTAAATCCGAGGATCCACGAGCCCAGCGCGCTGACAGTCAAACCGGTCACGATCAGCACGCGCGGGTTCACCTTATTGGTGACCGCAGCGACAATCGCGAGGCTGACCATGGAGCCGATCCCCAAGGGCAACAGCGCCATCCCTGACTTGATCGAAGTGAACCCAAGAATCCCCTGCACCAGCACCGCGAACGCGTAGTTGACGCCATACATGCCGATCCCGGTAACGAAGCTGATCACCACCGCCGACCAGAGGCCCCGGTTAGCGTAGACGCGCAGGTTCACTACCGGCGACTTATTCGAAGGGTGAAGCTCCCAGATGATCAACGCGGTCATCCCAATGACGGCGAGAATGGAGAAGCGAAGAATACCGGCATCGCTGAACCAATCGTTGCGCTGTCCCTCTTCGAGAACATACTGTAGCGATCCCAAGCCGAGCGCCAGAAACGCCACCCCGGCAGCGTCGAGCTTGCCTGCAGATGCGCGGCTTTCCGGTGTCGACGTGTCCGCAAACAGCGCACTGATCATGTAGAGCGAAAGCAGCGCGCCGGGGATGTGGATGAGGAAGAGCATCTGCCACGAATACGAATCGACCAGCCACCCTCCGAGCAGCGGCGCGATTGCGGGAGCCGCGACCAGCCCCAGGCCAAAGAGCGACTGGACGAGACCCTGCTGCTCATCGGGAAAAATGTCCACCAGCACAGCCTGAGACGTCGATATCAGCGCCGCCCCAGCAGCACCCTGCAGCAAGCGCCACACAATTACCCACCCAAGCGATCCGGAGAAGGCGCAGAGGATACGGGCGATGGTGAAGATGATCACCGACGCGACAAGATAGTTCTTGCGGCCAAACCGCTGAGCCAGCCACGCCGTCATCGGCAGCACGACAACGTTCGCGAGCAGGTACGCCGTCGAAACCCAGGCGATATCGGTCGTGGTTGAACCCAGCGCGCCAGCCATCTGCGGCAACGCCACGTTGAGGATGCTGACATCCATCACCTCAAGGATGGCCGACACAACCAGGCCAAGGAGGATCAGCCACCGGTATCGCTGGTTGGCGATGAGGCCTGGATGTGTTTCATTGGCATCCAATGGGGCGGGCAGAGACGTTACGGGTTGTTCAAGTGCGATTGCCATGTGGTTAATCGTTGGAGCACAATGCGCCATCTCCTTTATACGGTGCCATATTATTGACCGCCAAACTATTATCACGCATCTATAAATGTTTGCCTAACTACGAAGCTTTTTAACGTGACCGCAAGTGAGTTTCCAGCTTGGTCAGCAGCGCCAAAAGTTGACCTTGCTCGTCCGGCGCCAGCGCATCGGTTACGAGAGGCTGCATAAGAGCGCCTACTAACGGCAGGAAATCGTCGAGGAACGCTTTCGCCTTCTCGCTCATCGAGATCGTAAGCACCCGCCGGTCAGTTGGATCGGCGCAGCGCTCGATCATGCCGGTGCGCTCGAGACCGTCAAGCAAACCGGTAATCGTGCCCCGCGTAACGCCAACATTGTCAGCGATTTCGGAGGGGCGTGGGCTCGGATGGCCAGCCAGATCCTCCATAAAAATGTAGGCAAGAACGAAAAACTTGCCCTCGGTGAGGCCATGCTCGCCAAGCCGATCACTTAGCCTATCACTCATATCCTGAGACACCGACTTCAGCGTGTTGAGAGTGTCGATGGCAACCGGATCAACCGATGGGTAGCGCTGAGACAGTTTCGCGAGCAACTCGCCGCGCAAAGGTACTTTCAAATGTGGTGATTGGTGTGCCATTAAATATAGTATGGCGGCAAACTACATGAGTTGTCAAGGTATTTTAGCCAATGATTCCCACATGACCTATCCACCGCTACAGGCAGCCTGCAGTCGCGTCCACTCACCGGCGCATAAGGGAGATACCCACTTATCCGCCCATAATCACGGGGCAGCCTTCTTACGGTACAGATCGGTGGACGGCGACAGAGCGGCGGCGATGCGGAACTGCTCCTGCGCTTCGGGGATGCGGCGGGCTTGCTCCAGGGCGAGACCAAGCCGGTAGTGAGCGACGGGATCGGACGGGGTGAGGCGTGCAACGGTGGTGAGTTCGATAATCGCATTGTCAAGCTGGCCATGCAACCCCAGAATATTGGCCATGCCACGGTGGGGTTCGGGAAGTTCGGGATCGATTGCGGCAGCCTTTCCGAACTCGCTAAGCGCTTCCTTGTCCATATGCTGGGCGGCAAGGGCGGTGCCAAGATCGTTGTGGGCGGAAGCGTATCCTGGCTGATCAGCCACAGCAGCACGGAAGTGGGCGGTCGCCAGGGCTGTTTCACCACGAGCCATCAGAATGAGCCCGATGTTGGACTTCGCGATGGCGCTACGCCCGTCGTATCGAAGCGCCTCCTTGTACTCGCCAAGCGCTTCGTCGAGTCTGCCGTAGTGAGCATAGGTCGCGCCAAGGTTTTGGTGCATCTGCGGGCTCGCCGGGTTTTCGCGGATAGCGTGTGTGAACAGTGTCTCACTGTTAGTCCAGACGCGTTGCTGCGCCAGCGAGCTATTGCCCAAAACAACCAACATCATCCAGCAGAGGCTCGAAAGGCGTGGCGGTGCAACGCTCAGCAGCGCCCCTGCGGCGATGGCGGCTCCGATGAGGGGGAAGTAGAGGTAGCGGTCGGCGACCGTGGAGTAACTCTGAAAGCCGAATGGCACGATGCCCGACACCGGCAAAAGTGTCGCAGCAAAGATAACCATCCCCGCCCAAACCAGCGGCTGCCGCGATTTCGCTCGCGCGGCGATGATAAGTAGCGCAAATGGGACGAGCCACGTAAGATAGCCCCAAGCGTGGCCTGTGACGAGATGCGGCGTTCGTCCATAGTCGACGGTAAGGTGCGCTGGCCAGAGGAGCTTCCCAAAATAGAACGCGATGGAGTCGCCTGCGACAAAAGGACGTTGCCACAGCGGGGTGATCTGGTCAGGCGGAAGCGGCTGCGCGGACTGTGTGAGCTTGATACACGCGAGCACGAGAGCTACCCAGATGCCGCACGGAAGCACGGTGGCCTTCCACGGTCGTCGAGCAACATAATGATCGAGCACAGCAGCGACTACGGGCAGCGCGGCGTAGCTGGGCTTGGAGAGCAGTGAGAAGGCGAATAGAAGCGTTGAAAGCGCGAACCACCCCCACCCTTTCGCCGCAGGTTTCTCCACCCAACCAGCGAATTGCAGGTAAGCGTGCACCGCGAGAAGCGCAAACGAAGCGCCAAGGAGCCCGCGTATTTCGCTGATCCACGCTACCGACTCAACCTGCACTGGGTGGAGCGCGAAAAGCGCCGCGGCAAACGCGGCGGGCCACTCGCGGCGCAGAACGCGTCGAGCTAGCGCATAGACGAGGAGCACATTGATGCAGTGCAAGACTAGGCTGGCGACATGGAACGTTGCTGGGTTGAATAGTGTGAGTACGTTCGCTTCGGTCATCACCGGAGTGGGTCGCAGGCCGATCTGGCCGATAAGGGCGATGAACGTGTACGTCACCGGTATATACAACCCCTGATACCCAGCGGTCCAGATACGGTGCAGGTTAGCGGGAGTGAGCGCGACAACGTAGGGGTTCGCGGTGACGTGAAGGGGATCGTCCCAGTTGACGAAGTTATGCGCCACGATACCCGCATAGACCGCAACCGTAGCCGCGATGAGCATGAATGCGATATTTAGCGGGCGGATTGTCCGGGGATCCTCGCCTGCCACGGTTTCGTTCTCATGTGATGTTGCCACTGCGATCTCCTACAAGCGTCGACGCGTCTCTCTCCGCGCATTTCACACACGAAAGGCCCACCGGGATCTCCGATGGGCCTTTCGTTGACGTTGCTTAGCGTGACTTGACAGTCAGCGGCTGCCCACCCATTGGCGAATTGGCAGCGTTGGCCTTCTGCTGTGCCTGGTACTTGGCGAGCCATGCCTGTTCAATGGCGACCTCCTCGGGCTTGTTGAGCTCTTTGTAGAACTGAAGAAGCTGCGAGTGGGTACCGGGGTTGTCATACGAGTATTTGGACGCGATCTTGAAGTACGTAAGGGCGTTTGCAGTGTCCTTCTTCTTCTTGTAAAGGTCACCGATCTGCAGCGCAAGATCAGGGTCCATGTTTTCGGTCGCGGTCTCGGCGGCGACGAACGCTTTCAGCTGATCGTCGGGCTTGTCGAGGACACGGTAAAGTATGCCCTTCTGTGCCTGCATCTGGGCGACAGCGAAGTGGTCCTTGGTCACCTTCAGCGCCTTATCGTAGGCGGCGAGGGCGATATTCGCGTCGGCAACGCTGGGCTTGCTGCCCTGGCCCGCGTTCTTGAACGCGTTCAGCAGCTTCCAGTCGCCATCGAGTTGAGGATCGGAAACTTCGACCTTCATGGCCTTCTGCGCGGCTTCCATGTCGGTCTGCTGTCGGCGGGAAACGGCCGCCTGCCCGATCTGCTTGACATAATCTTCACGCTTCGTGGCGAAGTCCTTGGGCTTGTCGTCCCGAGTGCCGATCAGCTTGATGATAAAGTAGCCAAACTGGGGCGCAAGCACCGGGGTCTGGGACCACTCACCGGGCTTGAGCACGCGAGCGCCGTTCATGAACTCTTCGACATAGCCCGTAGTGCCGTTGATCCACCCATCGTCGCCACCCTTGGCCTTGGTGCCGGGATCGTCGGAATACTGTTTGGCAAGCGCTTCGAAGTTTGCGCCCTTGGCGGCATTCAACTGCGCAATGATCTTGGTTGCCTGATCTTTCGCCTGCGCGTCGGGGCGCTTCTTGTTTTCGACCAAGATATGCTGCGTATGCATGCCAGTGTAGTAGGCATCCACAGCCTGATCCGACGGGCGCGCGCTTCGTTCGATGAACTTCTGGTACTTGTCCATGAGCGCTTCCGTGGCGAGGCGGTCGGCGGGAAGGAAGCGGTCGAGAGATTGGCCCACCTTGGCCATCTCGGCTTCGACCGAAGACTGGCTTGCGGTGGGCTTAAGGCCAAGCTGCTGCTTGATGTCAGTCAAGTGCTTTTCGCGGGTCGCGTCGATATCCTTGGACGTCGCTTCGAGCCCAGCCTTCTTGGCGATCTGGATCATAAGCTGCTGGCCGATAACCCGATTGAGCGCGGAAACGTGCAGTTCACCTGCGGAGAGGGGGCCAGTCATGCTGCCGCCGTACATCTCCATCTGGCGCTGCTGTTCGCTGAGCGCTTGCTCGTACGATGAGCGCGTGATCGGGTCGCCGTTGACTTTAGCGATCACGTCCTCGGGGTTGGTTTGCACCTGCTCGCCCTTGTTGAAAAGGCTGCCAAAGCCGTTGAAGACCCCGCTGAATCCACCGACAAGTATGAGGGCGATTGCGGAAACCCAGATGACGCCTTTGGACATCTGGTTCGTTTTGTTGCGAATTGTTACGAGAGACATGGGGTAAATGGAACCTCGGTAAATTAGTTCGAAATGCCGGCTGATCCTTGCCGGTAAAGGTTATCGAAAACTATAGAAACGGTAGCCAACGCGCGCTAACGTTAATGAACCTCACTCGGAGCAAGCCATGGTGCACAATGGACTTCCCCCAGCCTCGCCCGAGCCGGCTGCGGCCAGGCAAAGGTCCAGCATCACGCTGGTTCAACCGCTTTCACCATCTTGATGAGCCGCTCAAGACAGGTCCGCGACGCTGCCTCTTTCGTTGTCTTTCCACGGTAGTGCGTCTCAAGCGACAGAAATCCGGTATAGCCGTCGTCCGCCAGCGCCGCGATTTGCTGCGCCCACTGACACTCACCGTCACCGAAGACTGCCCACTCCGGCACCTTGTTCACCACGCAAGCGTCCTTGACGTGGATATGCTCGATAAAAGGTTTGATCGCTTCGTAGCCATCCGGAAATGGCGTTTCGCCTGCCATGAAAGCGTTGCCAGGATCCCATACCGCCCGCACCGCAGGCGAGTTGATCTTCTGCAATACGCGAGCGGTCTCTTTGCCGGTTCCCGTCATGCAGGAGTGCTCGTTTTCAATGAGCAGCTTCACACCGGCGTTTAACGCTATCGAGGCTGGCTCGGCGAATGCTTCGGCAATCCGGTCTTCGACTTCGGGGGTCAGCCCGGTATTCTTCCAAAACGTAAAGACGCGAACAAATCGCGTCCCCAGCCTGCCCGCAATTTCAATGCACCGATTAAGCACGGCCATCTGCTCGGCGAAGCTACGTGCAGTAGCTGCGTGGAGAGGGCCAGACGGTCCAGAGGATGTATTGCTGTCGCCGAGATCGCATTTGTAGAATGGCGAAGCGATGCCGACGATCTTTACTTTCCGCTTATCGGCAATTGCCTTGATGCGGTCGATATACTCATCAGGCGCATCAGCGATATTCTTGTCCCACACGGCGCGGATTTCAGCGTTCTTAACGCCGTATTCCGCCATAACACCAAGCGCTCGTTCGAAGTCGTTGTCGATCTCGTCCGTTATTACGGCTATTCGCATTGCACTATCACAAAGCCTACTTCCACAGCGCCTCACACGCAAAAACTATCTGGGTATTTTAGCGCCATTGCTCCCTATTTGTCAAACATTCTCGCCAGTGATACACCTAATTGAACAACGAAGCGGGAATTGACGGCTAACTTGCCGAAACCTGTTGTGCAACGGCCATAGCGTCGTAACAGATCAGAGTTGTGGAGAATCTCATCGTCTGACCGCCGCACGTGGTAATGAAGAGCACAGTTTCCATCCCGTTTCGGGAGGGACCCGCCATCTTGGCTGGGAGGGCAGGTCTCTTGACCAAGAGGGTGCCGAGTCTTCGAGGCGGGTGGGTCCGAGATTGCTTACAACAGGTCTGAACTATTACTTAGCGTCACCCTATAAATTGGCGATCGTGGGATTCGGGTATAAACAACGGACGATGCGCCCAGCATAAGGATACCAGCATGCAGCTTGACGAGATTTTGACGTGGTTACGATCGATTGCTCCCGAAGAAACCGCATTCACAGGCGACCCTGTCGGCTTGCTCGTTCGCACCACCGAATGCGACATCACGAACGTGTCCGTTACGCTCGACGCGACACCAGCGACGGTGAGTGCGACCGTGGATTCCGGGTCGCAGCTGCTTGTCTGCCACCACCCGCTCATCTATGCACCGCTGAAGCGAGTCCTTGCCAGCGATCCAATCGGCAGCGCAGTTTCCACGCTGGTCACGTCCGGCGTTGCACTCTATGCTATGCACACAAACTGGGACCGCGCCGTTGGCGGAGTCAACGACACGCTTGCAGGGTTGCTCTCGCTGACCGATATCGTGCCGCTCGAAGAGACCGGGGACGCACAAATCGCCCGCGTCGGCAACCTGCCCGAGCCGATGACTGCGAAGGTATTTGCCAGCTTTATAGGTCGCGCTTTGGATGTAACAAACGAAAGCGCTCTGCGCTACAACTCAAGGCTTGACGATACAATGATCTCGCGCGTGGCCGTCTGTGGAGGCGCAGGCGCCAGCCTCGTGTCGAGTGCGATTGCGGCAGGGGCAGACGCGTTCGTGACGTCGGATGTGCGGCACCACGAATTTGTCGACGCCAACGTTCGCCGGTTTCCACTGTTCGATGCAGGGCACGGAGCGACAGAGCGTCCCGGTATGGCTGCCCTGGCGCAGCGAATCCGAGCACAGTTCCCACAGCTCAATGTCAGCTACCACGAATAGTCCTCACTCTTCATTTAGAGCACAGCGAACCATAAACGCCATCTAAACCGTCTTGTCTATGCAGGGTGCTAAATGTGACCGCCCCTCCCTGGCGCGTTAAGAAATCGCGTTTAGCACCCTGCCCCATCCGTGCGATACTGTTGTAGCGCTGGTAGTATTGCGCCCCGAAATACTTCGAAGAGGCTTCCTATGAATGCTATTATCGGCCGCATTGAGCGCGCCACACTTTTGGCGCCCGTGCCCGAAAGCACGCTCACGAGTTGCGTGATATCCCTGGCACCGGTTGCCGTTCTGCCTGACCTTCGTCCCCTTCCCGATTGGCTTAAAGACCAAAAGGTCACGGTGACGCGCACAGTCGCCGACATGCGGGAGATTGGTGGCGCGGGCGACTCCATTGTGCTCACCGTCGCCGAGTCTGCTCGATACCTGACGCCGCTCACCGCAATGCCCGAGATTGTGAGCGATCCAAACACCGAAATCCGCCTCACGCTTAGCTGGAATTCGAGCGAAAAGCCTCCCGAGTATACGGCGAAGTCTAGCGGGCGCGAGGTTACCGGCCAATTTGAAGCGTCTGGTGACATACTCACAGCGGCGTTCCCTGCGAGGAGCCTCCTGCGTGACGCAGTAACACGCGACGGAGCGATTGTGGTGAATGTCGACAAAATCAAGCTGGCTATCCCCGTCGTCCTTTCAGCTGACAGCGGCTCGACTAAGCTCACAATTCAGGGCGACGAGAGGCACCGATTGTGGAATGGCTGGTACGCGTTGGATATCACCAGCAGGTTAGGTGGTGCCGCAGCTTCACTGATCGAGAAAGGCCGAGGTATTGATCATCTCGCGTTCGCCAACGACAAAATCCCCGCAAATGCCTATGACGGCTTCCACGTGGATCGCCTCATTGGTGCATGGGATCCCGATGACCGCCTCAAAGGCGCTGAGGGAAAATCCGCAGGGTCGCGTCGCACATCGGTAGGCCAACGACTGGTCGTGGAGTCGCTGGTTGACGAAGGCACTTCACTCCGGTCGCAGGTGAATTACACTCTGCACGATGCGCTGCCGCTGGTGAGCTATGATCGCGAGTTTCACATCGGACCCGCCAAGCCACCCGATGACAAAAAGCCTGCCAAGCCCAAATCGCCTGTTGAAGAGCTGATCGCGCTTGGAATGGGCTTTCGCACGGCGACTCGACGTGATGGGACGTCGCCGGACAGCCGCGTGTTTGCGATACACAAGGGGGTGCTGAGGGGTATCCGGCCCATAGGCGAGATCCGAGGCTATGCCAGCGAGTTGTTCGAACTGGAGCATGGCTGGATTCTGACCGAACATAGGGCGCGGCGCGAGTGGATGCTGCACCTATGCGACCCCGCGTCTCCGCCTCGTCTTGGCCTCAATATGAGCCACTACTCGTTGATCGTCGAGCCTTATTGGTACTCGCAGCCTGTCAAAGCGGGCGATTCGACAGGCTTCTCGCTAGCCATAGCTGTTGGCGAAGCCGCTGGTGCTACCGCTCATGGAGCGTGGATAGCCGCGCGCCGAGCATTGCCAACCGGTGGCGTTGCCGTGGGAATAGTCGCACGCCTGCGTCCGGACTCCGACGGACGCGCGGCGATGGTTTCGCTGGGCGGAGTGGATCGCGAATGCGAGCTATCCGAGCGCGTTTACAACTGTGGCCCAGTGCACGGCGTCGTGGTGGAATTCCCCGACGCAAGTTTAGACGATGAGCTCTGTATCAACGTCGATGGAATTGAGGAAAGGAAGGTGCTATGAACACCTTTTCACCGCGTACATTTAGCAGCGATTGGGAAATCGCCGTACTGAACCGAAAGAACGTAGTCACCGACAATGACCACCTTGCGGGACTACAAGGGCAGTTGCGCGCCGAGACGGGTCTGCCGGTCCAGATGGATTGGAACAGTATCGAGGTGGGTTTAGGCGTCAACCGCTCGCTAGACCAGATATGGAACCGCATTGTCGACTTCACCGACCGCGCGACATCGCTGGCAGCGATGTACGAATGCGATCTGATGCCGTCGGCGTCGAACCCGGTCGAGCGATACTTCAATGCCGCGCACGTCCATGTCGGCACGATGCACGACGAATCCGCCGGGGTCCGCCTGGAGGCCGCGTTGGCGCGCTACACGCCCGTCTTTGCCGCGCTCGGTGCAAACTCGGCGCTCTGGAACTTCGAGGCGGGTCCGTGGAAGAGTTGGCGCGTTAGCAAACTCGCCAACGGCTGCACGACGCCCATTTCGCCACGCTCCCCGCACACGGCGCAGGTTACTTGGGGCGGAGACGCGTCCCCGAAGCTGTTCGGTGCGCCTACTCTGGAGGTGCGCATCACCGATTGCGCATCGTCGCGCCGCTTGCTGGCTGAACTGGCAACGTTCACCGCAGCCTTCGTGCATCATCTCGGCACGAAGGACATCAGCGGCGACGTATCTCAGACTGAGTACATGGAGTACATCAACAACCGGTGGCTCGCGTCGCGATACGGCATGCAGGCGACGTTCCAATGGGATGGCGCTCCGAAACTAGTGGGCGATATCGTTCGCGAGATGCTGGATGAGTGCGCAGAAGCTCTAGCCGAGCTGAAAACCACCGTCTCTGAGTTCCGAGTACTGAACCAGATGGCCGATAAAAGGATCTGTCAGGCAGACTTCGCGCTCGACATCGCGAGCCGCTACGATGAACCTTACTGCCTGCTTGGCGCGTATGCGAAACGCCTGCGGGACTGGGACGCGTTCGACGAGTACCTCGACAACGCGGCCGCGCTGGAACCTGCGGCGGCACTCACACACGACGATGTACTGCGAGCCCACGAAGCGCATATCGGTGAAGGGACGCCGTTCTACGCGAGCCGCGTCGCCATGTTCTACCCACCGTCCGAGGCAGACAATGTGCTGGATGAACTGGTCGAGGCAGGCCGTATTGAGCGCAAAGTGATGCCTGATGGGGGCATAATATTGTCACGTACAGGGCAATAGAAACCATTAAGGGAGTGCAAGACATGTCGTATCCAATCATCGCTATCACAGCTGGCCGAATCAACAAGCCAACGTTGCCGTCCGAGATGCAGCAAGTGGTGAGCGGATGCGATGTGGACTATATCGAGTCTGTCGTTCGAGCGGGCGGCGCTCCGATCCTGATACCACGACACACCGATATCGAAGCGGCGCGCGCGGTAGTGGCGGTTGCCGACGGGGTCTTGTTCACGGGCGGCGGTGACGTTTGCTCCCTGCTTTACGGCGAAGAGCCGCACCGCGCGGTCAAATATCAGGACCCCGCGCGCGACGCTGCCGAAGTGGCAATTGCGCTAGCGGCCATCGAGCGAGGCATCCCGATAGTGGGCGTATGCCGGGGAATACAGATTCTGAACGTGGCGCTGGGCGGGACACTCATACAGGACATCCCCAGCCAAGTCGACGGCGCGATGCTGCACTATACGAAGAGCTTTGCGCCAGTGGCGGTCCACTCCATCGACATTGAGCCTGGGACGCTGCTCGAAAAGCTCCTCGGCGCTCCAACCGCGCCGGTCAACAGCTACCACCACCAGGCTGTTGGGCGCGTGGCCGAAGGGCTGAAGGTGAACGCACGCGCACGAGACGGCGTTATCGAAGGCATCGAGTTCGCCGACGGCCGCCCCCTCCTCGCAGTGCAGTATCATCCCGAAGAGCTTTCCGCCGACGACCAGCAGTTCCAGCTGTACTTTGACTGGCTGATCACCGAGGCGCGACGCCGGGCTTAGCAGCGGAACTACTCAGGCAGGTCCGAAGGACCTTCTTGTCCTAATCCGGCCAAGAACCCGGTGTTCGAGCACAAAAATTAAAAACTTCCTACTGCCGGAGGCGGGTCCCTTTGACTCTTCCGAGATGACTTCGCCGTCCGCAGCGCGTCACTCTTCAGGACCCGTCGGAGGCTTAGTTTTTAATTTTTTGATCGAACATGAAAACAACAACGTAATGCCGGGGGCGCGGAAATTGCGATGACTTGCCGTCTTCGGCCAGTGCGTAGCGCCAGTACCTGCAAGTCGCCACGAACTCTGAGTGCATAACGGTAGATCCAAGAAGCGATGCCTGAGTAGTCACCAGTAGCGTGCCAGCGCCCACAGTTTATCCATCAAAACAGGTCGCCTACGCTCGAAATTGCCCCAGTCCCCGAATTGGCGTATTATGGGTTCCGAGCCTTGTCATAGCTCCTAGACACTGGTATAAAGTACTCGTACCCCGATGGTCGGCCGGTAAGTTTGGTCGAGGAGTTTTGTCCAGAGGCTCTTTGAGGGGCACAGTACTCGGCAGCCTAGTATCAGCCACGAAGCCGCCGTGAAGAAGGGGATCGCTCTGCCAGGGTGAGCGGTCCCCTTCGCCTATTTTAGTCGTCCATCGTCCCCCAACGTTACAGTCCAAACGTCGGTATGAACGGCATTACGTCGCATTTTTCCAGCAATGTACGAAACAGGGAGGAATGTGCCTGTTTGTTTCATAACTCCTTCACGTTTGGGTGCTAAATTCGTTACAGGCTAATGAACGCTTAGATTTCGGTGGACGGGGAGACAGTACATGAACAAGAACAATATACGCAATATCGTGGCGGTAGCGGTGGCCGTCGGCGTGCTGGGCACTGCGATGGCGCAAGGAACCGGCGGCTTTGGCGGTAACGGTGGCAGCCAGCGCCCGAACGCTGATCGCATGCAGGGCGGGCCCGGCGGACAAGGCGGCCCTGGTGGCCCCGGTGGCTTCCGCCCCTCGCCCGAGATGCGGGCTCAGTTTGACGCGTGGCGCAAGTTCATGGAGGCGCATCCAAACGTCACGGCCGTCGGTCGGTCAATTCGCGGCATCAGCTTTGTCGAGGAAGACACTGCCACCAAACTCAACAAGGTCCAGGCCAAGAAGGTGCTCGCCATCCTCACAGCATGGCGCCACAAACCGGTCATGACTGAAGCCCAAGCGAAGGCTGTAAACGCGCAGTTCAATGCTATCCTGACCAAAGAGCAGATCATCAAAATCGCCGAAATGCCTCAACGGCCCGGCGGACCTGGTGGCCCCGGTGGCCCAGGCGGCGGTCGATGGGGCGGCGGTGGCCCTGGCGGTCCCGGCGGACCGGGAGGTCCTGGCGGCCAGGGTGGCCCCGGCGCTCCGGGCGGTCGCATGCGCGGCAATGGGCCTCAGGACGGCAACGGCGCTGGCCCCGGCCGACCTCCTCAGAACAGTGGCGGGCCGCAGGGAAATCGTCCCGGTCAGCCTGCTGGCACCGCGCCTAAGGTCGCCGCGCCAAAGGAGTACAACCCGTTGAACCCGGAAACCATCCCTATGGAGCGGATGCGAACCCGAGCTACCGAACGCCTGAACACTCTGGTCGCGCTGCTGAAAGCGACCAAGTAACCGCCTAAAGCACTTCTGAACACCGCCCGCTGACCCTGCAACCCGCAGTCGTCGGCGGGCGGTTCGGCGTTTCCAGGCTTCGTTAGCAGCGGTGACTGCCACTTCCCCAACGGGTCACTTCATGAAAGTGGCAGTCGACTACCTGCCCTACAAAGGCAAAGTCATAAGCACTATGAGTGCCCTAGCGCACCTAACTTAGCCCCGTAGGGGTGTTCTGCGTCAGGCCGGGAGTTCTAGTCCCGGCGAACCTGGCCGCCCGGTTGCCCGAGCTAACCCGCCGCTTGCCACTTTCGTGACACACACACGGGTGCACTTCGCGAAAGTGGCAAGAGGCCAATGGCCGAGAAGTTTGATAGGCCATAGCAGCGACAATTGGCCCTGTCTAACCTAACTTAGCCCCGTAGGGGTGTTCTGCGTCAGGCCGGGAGTTCTAGTCCCGGCGAACCTGGCCGCCCGGTTGCCCGAGCTAACCCGCCGCTTGCCACTTTCGTGACGCGCACACATGCCCAAAGGAATCCCGACCACTTCTGCCCAACTACTTCAGGTAACCAATTGAACGAAACCCGCAGCAAGCTCCGGCGACTCCACACAGCGTGACCCGAGCCGTCTGCGGCGAGACAAGGGTCCAGCGTCACGCTGGATGAATTGCCGCAGCCGTAGTCTCGCCGACAGTACAGACATCCGCTGCGTTGACCTGGAGGTCATGAATGAGAATATCGATAACGTATCTTGCAGCCATGACTGCTGCAATCGCCTTACTGATCACCCCGTTCGCCGCACACGCAGCAGACGGAGTCAAGATCGACAACGCCGCGAATGTTCGGACCATCACTGCGCCCGGCTACAAAGCTGTCGTGTCGCCCGAAGGCTTCTTGACCACCATTTCCGTCAACGGCCAAGAGTTCCTTGCGGGAAGCCTGGACATCTCCAAGGGCCTGTACATGTACAAGGGCGCTCCGGTGGCGTTCAAGACCGTGACCCAGGTCGGCGACAACGAGATCGACGGCGAAGCCGACGCCGGGTCGATCAAGTACGTCTTCTCGGCGTCCGCGATCACCATCACGGCCACAACGAAGACGGACACGCTGCCGCTTTACATCGTGCTCCAGCCCGACATTGCCGCAGTTGGCGACAGCGCCGGCGCCATTCAGCGAACCCCCGCCGCCAAAAACTGGCCCACTGCTGTGGCGTACAAGGGCGGCGCAAAGCTGACATTCGACGGGCTCACACGCCAATGGGGCCCGTGGAGCGGCGCCGAAGTGTTTGAGACGTCGGTAACGCCCGCGTCCGTCAAGTTGACAATCACCGCTGCCAAGGTGACCGACGCCGAAGTCGCCAAGATCGCGGCCCTGCCAGCAGGCGCTCCAGTCGCACCTGCTCCGGCCCCGGCTGCGGCGGCTCCAGTCGTTCCCGCGAAGCTCGCCGATGTCGCCCTCATCTCGCCGCTTGACTACCAGGTGTTCCAGCGCTCCACCAAGACGCAGGGAACGGTGCGCATCTCTGGCACTGTGGCCGACCCCAAAGCCACCATTCAGGCGCGCTTCACCGGCAAGCCTCTTGAGGGAACGCTGCCGTCGACCTGGGTGAGCGTCCCCGTGCGAGCGGCGGATCGCTCCTTCTACAGCGACGTCGCCGTACCCGCGGGCGGATGGTACAAGCTCGAACTGAAGGTCGCGGGTAATGCGCCGTCTACCGTAGCCGTGGAACATGTCGGTGTCGGCGAAGTCTTTGTCGGCGCTGGCCAGTCCAACTCCACCAACTACGGTCAGGGTCGCTCGACACAGACCACAGGCATGGTATCGTCGTTCAGCGGGACTGCCTGGCAGCTGGCGGACGATCCCCAGCTTGGCGCACACGACAAGTCGACGGGCGGCAGCTTCTGGCCCGCGTTCGGCGACGATCTCTACAACCGCTACCATGTCCCGATCGGCGTCGCGGTAACCGGCCACGGCGGCACCAGCGTCAACGCGTGGGTTCCCGGCGGCGAGCTGTTCAACTGGATGCTGACCCGTGTCGGTCAGCTCGGCCCACGCGGATTCCGCGCGCTCCTGTGGCATCAGGGCGAGTCGGACACGAGCATGACATCCGACGAGTACTTCAACAAACTGGGCAACATCATCACTGCCTCGAAAGCCCGCGCTGGCTGGCCGTTCCCGTGGTTTGTCGCGCAGGTGTCGTACCACAACCCTGGCGCAGCATCGTTTGCCAGTACCCGCGACGCCCAGCAGCGGCTATGGGACGAAGGCTTCGCGCTGAAGGGCCCCGACACCGACACGCTCGGCGGCGACAACCGAGACAACGGCGGTGCCGGCATCCACTTCTCCGAAAAGGGCCGCAAGGCGCACGGCGACATGTGGGCGGCGATAGTCGGCGCATATATTGACGCGCAGTAGGCGGGATAAGGGATCAGGACCCTGAGGCCGGTCGGAGCAATCCGACCGGCTTTTGACCCCGGCTCGCTTAGGCTCGCCACCCCACGAGTGGGGTCCCGATGAGCGGGTACCTCTTCGCGGTTTGGCTGGGTGGGTCGAGGAGCAGGAAATTACCTCACCCCCACCCCCTCTTCTAAGATAAGGACGAGGGGAGCCAGAGGGTGATTATCCCCACGCTGTGTTGCGGTTCGAATCCGAACGTACCTGCAATCAGCCAAGACGATCAGCCTCATCGGAACCCCAATTTTTGGGGTGGCGCGGCACGCGCCGGGGTCTTTTGCGCGTTTTGCGTTGCGCAACGCGATTCGTTACCCCGGTGCGTTCCGCCCCACCCCACATGGTGGGGTTTATGATGTCCGACCACGTCTTGGCGGTCCGAGTGTGCGGCCGGTTGCGTTTTGCATGCAAAATTGGCGTTGCGATTCGTTTTTTTGCATGCAAAATTGTGGGCGCGGCTACAGTCGTTCCCGGTGACCGGTAGCGGCAAGGTGTTCGGGAGCGGCGGCGGCCTGGGTGGGCGTCGCTGGGCTATGAGGCGCGGGTGCGCGTTGTCAAGGTACGTTTGCGGCTTTGTAGTTATATTGTATCACTAAAACGCCAACAAAGCAACCTTCTGACGAACATTTATTCGATACTTTCGACGCCTCACCACCCCTGCCACCACGGTTTTGGCGGTTGCGGCGGGAAGCTGATCTTGTCGACGCGATACGTGTTGTCGTCGGCGACCGCAATGTAGAGAGCGCCGGTGTCATCGGTTCCGAGGACGTGTCCGCTGGCGCACATTCCGCCCTTCTCGGTGCCGTAGTGCTTGAACAGGTCGAAGAGAGGCTCAGCCACATCCGAGCCTGGTCGTATGATCGCAATTGCCATCGGGTCGCCTCGGCGTATCTCCAGACTCTTTCGATCATCGCTGCGATTTCGAGCAAAGAACTTTATTCCATATTCATACCCAATGTAAATATTCCCTCGATGATCGGCAGCAATCAAGCGAGGCAACACCACTCTGCCAAGTTTCTTCAGCGAAATCACTCGCGACTTAACCGAGGCACTCTCACTCCACCTGTCCAGCGTGATCCCGGTAAACCATTCGCCCTGGTCTTGAAGTGCCCAATCCGCGTATAGTACGTCACCATCTCCGATGGGTGTAAATCCGAGTGGCCCCCTACGCTTCTCGCCGTGGTTATGTGGTGCGCTCAATAAATCGCAAACAGCTACCGCTTTACCGGCCCGAACTTTGAATGCCGCGAGAGCGAAACGATCTGGTCCAGCAGGGTTAGAATCCATTATGCAATAGACCCAAGCTTGTTCATCACCGCTCCTTCTAAGTGCAAGGGCGTTGACCGCCGGCGCAGTACCTGGCGGTAGCCTTCTTGGCTTGAGACCACATTTCACCCGCACGACGTTGTCAAAATCAATCGCATAGTAACGCGTACCTCGGTTAGGGGTATCGACTGGCATGGTCAAGAACCCCGCCGTATTCTCCTCGTTCATTACTGCTATGGTTTTTTCATCGTAAAATTGAACAAGAGTACATCTTCTGAAGTTCGGCGAGTAGACCACCTTTTGCTCACTGCAGGGACTACGATACATTGCATGACCATCCCCGGCGAGAACCAGAATGGCCCCTGCCGGTGAAACACAAGCAGAAACCGTCGCGCGTTCGGCGCCAGGCACGAGAAGCTCCGGGCCAATTGGAGTAGTCATGAAAGGCGCCTCGCCCTTCAAGGGAACGGAGATCATAGGCTGGACACGAACCCGACCCGGTGCCGAAAAACTACGCCAAAGGCATAGCCCAACGCCGCCAACCAATGCGATAGCCACAATTACCAGTAGAGTCAGCCGGTGGCGAAATGAAGTAGATCGAAGCCCGATTCTCATGGGTCACAATCCTCTGGCCCTACAGCGCGAGAACTCCCGCTTGTCGATGGGTGGCCGTGTATTCGGATACCTTGACGCCTCACCACACCTGCCACCAGGGCTTCGGCGGCTGGGGCGGGAAGCTTATCTTGTCGACACGGTAGTTGACGCCGTCGCAGACATCGACGTAGAGGTCGCCGGCGGGGCTGATGCCGATCACGTCGCCTACGCGGCGGAAGTCAATGTCGGTGGCCAATTGGCGACCTCGGGCCGCTTTGATTTCCTGATTATAGTGCTCGTATAGGTCAACTAGCTTCTTCGCCTTGTTTTGTCCTCGCGCTACTATCGCGATTGCCATCGTCGCTTGATTCCAGTCGCGTTTGTACCACAAGGCAGCTCGGATATCTTCCGGTCGTTTAGCTGCCCTCATTGGGTCGTATACATATTGAAAATATAACGATCCGGTATCGTCTGCGGCGACTAATCGACAGTCTGTGACGTTGCCCAGTGCCCCTAGATTGATTGAACGACTGGTCAGCTTCCCGGATTTTGACCAGCAAGCGACTTCGCACGACTTGTCCCACCCTGAGGCCGACGCGACCACATATTTGGGTCCATAGACAGCTCCGGAGGGCGCTACTGCGCCGCCTGGACTCAAGTGCGCACCGGTCGGCATTGTGGATTGTTGGACATTGAAATCGTAGCTTCGCAAATAGGCACCGCCTCGTGAAATTCGCTCAAATTTGCATATGCCTGAGTAAATGAGGACATCCCCAGCCATCGTAGTGCAAATCTCACCGACAAATTCAATCTGAGGCAGGCGCCGGGTGGCGTTCGGCGGCGTCGGCAGGTGTAGCCTAACGGATGGATGGTCAAGAGGCATAGCCCAAAGGAATCGACCTTGGTCGGTCGCCTTAACTAGTAAATCCTCACCTTCATTGCTGGCTCCGTGAAACCAAAGATCGGATCCTCGTCCGCGGCGAACAATGTCCGTTGCTTTCGGTGCATCGGTGTCCAATGTTCGGTGCCCGTTGGGGTTACCAGTCACTATAGAATTACCAGTAACCGAGAATACGTCCCCGTCGCTATCAACTGTCGTTGACCCCAAGCTGAACCAACTGCCATAGTTGAACTTCATATAGCTTATAAGCGGGGGTACCGGCGACGCAGTGTTACCGCACTCAGAAAGGGGAATTGAAAACTGAGTTGAATATCGTGTCAGAGAGTGAGCGTTTCTCCGTGCCAATGTTAACGAAAGCAAGCATGCGCCTGCAAGTATGATAATAGTGGCTCGCTTGAGAAGCAGGCGACGCAGTTGGATCGTGTCGGTTTCGTTGTTCATGCTTAAGCGTCCGGGCCCATCGGAAAGCGGCATTGCGCAATCACGGTGTCAAGTTGCCCTCCGCCTTTGCCGCAAAGCAATACGTGTTTCCTGAGAATGTCAGGCTGCGAGGTCCCTTATTCTCGCACCGCTCGTCGCAAAGCGGTATCCGCTACAGGGCGTATTCTGGATGAACCAGCATTCTGCTGGTCCTTCGCCCGTAGCGCAGCAGACGCCTCGGTATGGCTGGTACCAGTACCCTGGTGCCGGCCACCAAAGGTTTGGTTCAGCATCAGATCGGGCGATACTCCGGAGTGCGTGCGTTCGGCCTAGTGGTCGGTGTCTTCAGCGAGCGCGGCAGAACAGGTAACCACCTCGCCTGCCTTGGCAAGCGCGAACGTGTTCGGAGACGCCACCGGGTTGTCAACCGGCGCGGTGATTTTGCCGTCGGCGATGGGGTCGCGGAGCTAGACCTACTTTGGGCGACGAGAAGTCTAGATGCGGTCAGAAAACAGTTTCACGCCGAACTGTTCAAATTCGGTGAGGACTCTCGGAGACATTGCGAACTTATGAGTCTCAATATGTTGAAGTAGCTTGCGGCAACGGTCACCACCGATCACGACCAAGCAATCTATAACTTCTACTTTGCAATCATCGGATAGTTCATCAAATTTAGTCACAATGCCACTCATGCGGTCGATTGCATGATCTATGGAGGTAGTCAAGCTACTAGACTTCCAAATAGTGTTGTTTATGCCGAGCCTTTGGGCTATGAACCCGCCGCCATACGATACAGCACGAACAAAGACATCGGGTTCGCCAAGGTCTGACAATCTTGTGATGATTATCTCGAGCAAGTACTCTGGATCGGTTCTGGCAAAATTAGCTAGCAAAAGGTCAACTGCAAAGGACCAATCATCGTGCGCATTAATGGTCGGCGTAAGCTGATTAGCGGCTTTTTCAATTGCGTCCAAATACGTCGGCCAAGATGTGGGAGCCAAGCTGTTCACCCACGCTGTCCACTTTGGATTAGTACTGAGGCGCGATCCCTCGTCCACTGGCTGTGCCGCAAACACGTGTGCCTTCAGCTCATCTGTCGCTTGTCCTAACGTTAATAGCATCGTATTCCCCACCGGTATCACGGTCCGTATGCCGCTCGCTCGCCACGGCGGCGCCTGCGGACGTATCGGCGGTATGCTGCACTGCGGCCCTTGGACCTACGCACCGGAGCACAAGCAATTGATGCCGGCGCTCATCGGTCACATGTGCGGGAGCGGCGACCTAAGCGGCGTTGCGGTGCCATAAGGCATGGGTGCGCGCTGGCAAGGGGCAACTTTATTTTTCGGTGACTGCTATACGACGGCACGCATTTTCTGCATCTACGATCGGTTGTCTTCTCACTCGCGTGATAGCTATGGAAATATGACCCAGCGTCAGTTGCCCGCCTGACCTTCTTTGTATCGTGGCGTCGTGGTCTATTGCAGGTGGCCCGCTCGCAAACGGTGCCTCCCTTGCCGGGCAATCAACTCGTAGATGAGCCAGACAGCACAAACTAAGACAAGCGCTACGGCGGTGAAGCCGAGGCAAAAGCGACTCCGTTTGCTAATCGAATCGGGGTGCAGTGCCGTTTTGGACTGGCATCGTCTGTCATCGCCATACGCAACCGCCTTGTCGCTCCAGACAAGCACGTAGAATCTTGACCCAACCGGATGGCCACCGTAGAACGATTGATCAACCGCGAGGGTATGAATGCTTCGATGCCGTATCCACACGGGTTGGTCATCGGTCCACAATATGTCAAGAATGTAACGCTCTCCTGAAATCGAATGCTCTAGGTCGCGGCTTACGACATAGCATCGATAAATATCTCCACTATTTGCACCACTGCCACGATGGTCGTACTCCGATGCTTTGCCGCCCGAATAAATACTGTCCGCGCATTGGTAAACGAGTCCCAAAAGTAATGCGAAGGCTAAAGCTAAAAATAGTTTTTGTGCTGAGCTAGATGCCAATCGCATAATCATTCTCTTGATATCGCCGTTCTGCCAAACCATAACACCTCTGCACGATGTCACATTGCTTTTGTAAGTTGATGCCGTTTTCGTGGGGTGCGGTCGTCGCCTAACAGATCGTTGTGATCATTCCACATCACGGTGGTCGTCGTCGGTTCTTACGTCCCGAACGTGTTACCGGATCAGTCAGCGTCGCTACGGTCTGCGGCAAGATTTGCACAGAAGGTGCCACGTGGAATTGAGGCGTGGCCGAAACTACACGATTGTCCACGCATGATCGCGCGGGGTCCCTTATTCTCGCACCGGACGTCGCAAAGCGGTATCCGCTACAAGGCGTATTCTGGATGACCCAGCGTGCTGCAGGTCCGTCGCCCGTAGCGCAGCAGACGGCTCGGGATGGCTGGTTCCAGTACCCTGGCGCTGGCCGCCAAAGGTTTGGAACAGGACGGGAACCACAAGCGGCTCGCCAACGCACCCGTAACGAAGACATTATAAATCACATATTGACAATTTTTAGCGAACATGATATACTATCAATGAAGATGAATAACCCAAAGAGGTCATCGCTTGTTCCTTGACAATTGCCTGCACAAACTCGCCAGATAGCGCCACCGCTGGTGATGTCCGACGCGCATAATCGACTCAAAAACGCATAATACGCGACTCAGTTTCGGCCCTGTTTGCGCATTATCCAGGATTATCATAGGGTCCACGAGGAAAGCGCATACCCACCCCTATTTTTAGGATTATGCGCCCGACACGGTTCCGCTGCGGCCTGGCGCGCCCAGGCCGACGGTTCATCCCGCTTGTCAGTATCCGTTATCGGATTATTTTATTGCCGCTCTCGTGAGATTGAGCGGAACGCTAACCCGGGCCCCTGCCGAGTTCCTATGGGTCGGAGACCCTATCCTCAATAACTAACCACGTACTTTAGTGCGTGGTGGCTGCGGCGACCAACCTACGGAAGACGTCTCCGCCGTCACTATCCTATGGGTCGTAGACCCTATCTTCAATAACTAACCACGTACTTTAGTGCGTGGTGGCTTCGTTAGTGCGTGGTGGCTACTTTAGTGCGTGGTAGCTGCGTTAGTGCGTGGTGGCTTCTTTCGCGCTTGGTCGCTTCCGCGACAGGCAAGAGTGCGCATATATTGCAATTATTCGGCCATTGCGATGTGGCTTGGCCTTAGAAATGCACGGTAATGTCGGCGCACCCGCCCTGATTGCTCCGCGCTCCCATCAACTACCTTGTCGGACGCAAATCCGCCACAGTCACCTGGCAGCCGCAGCGCAATCATGGCAGGAACACGAGCGGTACGCAACGAACCTAACGCAACCATCAAGCGGGGCGAAACGTCGAATTTTCGCTTCCCTGCCAGTCTATAGGGCTGGTCGCGGGGGCGCTTAGGTCGGCGGAGTGTTGCCCCGCCCTTTGCACTATGCCTTTCGGTAGGCCCGACCGCCAGCTACAACTTAACGAGGCGCACTATGCTAAACCTTCGCTGTCAGATCGCTGCATCGGTACTCCTGTTCACCCTCCTTATCAATGCCACGCCATCACCAGCAGCGCCCGTCCCTGGTCCGCTCACGCTATGGTACGAACAGCCGGCGACAGTGGCCATCGAGCACGCGCTGCCGGTCGGCAACGGGCACTTAGGCGGCCTCGTCTTTGGCGGGGTCGGCGTCGAGCGGATTCAGCTCAACGAGAGCAGTCTCTGGACTGGGGATGCAAACCCAAGCGGCGATTACGGGTCGATGGGCGCGTATCAGGCACTCGGCGCACTCCAATTGATCTTGCCCAATAACGACACCATCCAGGTGTCGTCACCCGGTACACCCGACCCCGAGAACCCGAGCGAGTATGTCGGTAACTCGGCAGACGGCAACCCCGCGACGAAATGGTGCCTGCGACACGGCGGTGGACCGGTAGTCTGGCTTGGCGAACTGCCAGCGGCAGTTGTGGCGACATCGTATACGCTCACCAGCGCGAACGATATGCCTGCCCGCGATCCACGAACCTGGGAGCTAGCCGGGTCAGTCGATGGCAAGGCGTGGACGGTGCTCGATACGCACGCGGATCAGGAGCCGTTCGCCAAGCGTTACGAGTCACGCACATTCACATTCGCCAACACGACACCGTACCGCTTCTACCGATGGACGGTACTCAAAAACAATGGCGATGCGCTGTTCCAAATCGCGGATTTCGCCATCGGCGAATCAGGGACGCGTTCGAAGCCGACAACAGAATCCGGCTACCGTCGATCGCTCGACCTCGCCACCGCGATCACGTCCACCGACTTTGTCGACAACGGCGTTCACATCCACCGCGAAGTCCTCGCCAGCCACCCAGCCGATGTGATCGCCATACGATGGACAGCCGACAAACCAGGCGCACTCTCGGGGATCGTTGAGCTTAAGGGCGCGCACGGGGAGACGACAGTTGCGAGCGGATCGTCGCTGTCGTTCAGCGGCAAGCTCGCGAACGGTCTGCGCTACGAAACACTGGCCAGGGTGGTCGCCAGCGGCGGCGCCGTCGCGCCGGGGCAGGGCCGGGTTACATTGCGCGGCTGCGACAATGTTACCGTCTACGTGGCGGCTGGGACAGATTACGCGATGAATGCAGCTACCGGCTACCGTGGCGAATCGCCTCATGCGCGTGTGGTTGCCGCAGTTGACAACGCTGCCAAGCGCGGCTACGAGGATATCAAGCAGGAGCACATCAAGGATTACCAGTCGCTCTTTAGCCGAGTGGCTCTGGATGTGGGAAAATCGACGGATGCGCAGCGGGCTTTGCCGACAGACAAACGCAAGCGGGAAGCGGTGACTGCGGTCGACCCGGAGCTTGAATCGCTACTGTTCCAGTACGGCCGTTACCTCCTCATCTCGTGCTCGAGACCGGGTGGACTTCCGGCAAACCTTCAAGGGCTGTGGAACGATAGTAATAATCCGCCGTGGCATAGCGACTATCACGCCAATATCAATATCCAGATGAACTACTGGCCCGCCGAGGTAGCCAACCTCTCTGAGTGCCACGTGCCGCTCTTCGACCTTGTCAGCAGCCAGGCGCCATTGTGGCGTAAGGCAACTGCCACAGCGCCGGAGTTTGCTCTGCCAAACGCAGGTCCCGTGCGCGGCTTTGCCGTGCGCACGTCGCACAACACAATGGGCGGCATGGGCTGGCAGTGGGACGATACCGCGAATGCGTGGTACTGCCAGCACTACTGGGAGCACTTTGCGTTCGGCGGCGACAAAGCGTACCTTCGCACAGTCGCCTACCCCATCATGAAGGAGACGGTTCAGTTCTGGGAGGACCACCTGAAAACGCTGCCCGACGGCCGCCTTGTCGTACCGCACGGGTGGTCGCCCGAGCACGGACCGCGCCAGGACGGTGTTAGCTACAACCAGCAGATCGTCTACAACTTGTTTACCAACTACGTCGCTGCGGCCGGTGCGCTCGGAGTCGACCACGACTACAGCGTGAAGGTTGCCGGGATGCGCGACAAACTCGCCGGTCCGCAGGTCGGCAGCTGGGGACAGCTTCTCGAATGGCTCACAGAACTGCACGACCCTGTGCTCGACACGCCTAACGATCACCATCGGCACACGTCGCACCTGTTCGCCGTCTATCCCGGCGCACAGATCACGTGGGCAAAAACACCGAAGCTGGCGGAGGCGGCGAGTAAGTCGCTGAACTCGCGTGGCATCGACGAAGCAAGCGACGTGCGCGAGTGGTCGTTTGCCTGGCGATCCGCACTTTATGCCCGCCTTCAGCATGGGTGGAAGGCGCACCTAATGGTTGCGCAACTGCTCGCCGACCGCAACACGTGCGTCAACCTGTTTGGTTTGCATCCACCGATGCAAATCGATGGCAACTTTGGGATCACGGCTGGCATAGCCGAAATGCTGCTGCAAAGCCACGAAGGCGACGTGTCGCTGCTACCCGCTCTCCCGCCAGTGTGGCCAACTGGTTCGGTCACCGGCCTGCGTGCTCGCGGTGGCTTCACGGTCGATATCGCGTGGAACGAAGGTGATCTGACCGAGGCTACCATACGCAGTTCGCTCGGTGGCCCATGCACCGTCCGCTATGGGGACAAGGCCGTGACCATCGCGACGAAGACGGGGCAAGTGGTGAAGATCGGTTTCGGGCTAGCGCTCAGAAAGTGACGGATCGTGAGGCAACTCGCCATTCTTAGCCCAGAGGGCGCTCTGCTTTTCACAGGCACCGATTTATCGGATCCACAGGCGAATGGCGTAGTGGCGGCAGGAACACGCGCTTCGGGCAGGGAACCTTATAGCAACGACGGAGCGGACCGTAACTCGATTACAGTGCTCCAATGACACATTAAGAGGGATAGTTTATGGAAGCGATGCGTTTTGGGATTGTGGGTTGCGGCGGGATTGCGGGGCTGCATGGCGAGGTATTTCAGGCCCTTGAGGCCGAAGGGCTGGCGAAGCTGGTGGCGGGAGCGGAAACGGACCCGAACCACAAAGCCACCTATGGCGAAAAGTTTGGTATCGATATGTACGACAGCCTCGACGAGTTGCTCAAGCGCGACGATATCGAGGCGGTTGCTGTGACTACGCCGAGCGGACTGCACGGTGACCAGTCCATCGCTATCGCCAAAGCCGGTAAGCACATCGTCTGCGAGAAGCCGGGCGATGTGTTCGCCTCCAAGGTGACCGAAGGGCTGCGAGTCGCCGCCGAGAACAATGTGGTCTACGGGGGCATCCTCCAGCAGCGCTTCACGGCGAGCGTGCTGAAGGTCAAGCACGCGGTTGACAACGGCTACTTTGGCGACATCACGTATGTCCACTGCGAGACCCCGTGGCTGCGGACACAGGAATACTACGACAGTGGCGACTGGCGCGGAACATGGGATCTCGACTGCGGCGTGCTCTCCAACCAGGGGCCGCATATGCTGGACCGCCTCCTTTGGCTCGGCGGCGATGTCGAAGAGGTGATCTCGGCGACATGCGACACACGGGACCGCGATATCGAAGCGGAAACGGTAGCGGTTGCGACCATTCGTCTCAAGAACGGCGCGCTCGGGTCGGTCACCGGCACCACCCTCGCCTACCCAGGTCTTCCGCAGCGGGTGCTCATCTGCGGCAGCGAAGGCAGCGCATCGTTTGTTGGCGACGACCTCACGTTCTTTGAGACCAAGCGCCCGTTTGAGTACGAGCCCCCCGCCGAACTGCTCCCGAAAGCATCGATGAAGAGCCCAGACGGCGAGAACAAGGGCGCAAACCCGCTGGCACTCTTTGGCAACCAGCACGCCGCCAACTACCGCAACTTTATCACGTCAGTGCGCGCCGGTGTGAGACCACTGGTGACTGGCGAAGACCAGTACAAAGTGTGCCGCGTGCTGAACTTGATCTACAAGGCCGCCGGTGTTGGCCCGTTTGCAAACATGTGAGGCGGTTGGGTTCGGAGGCGGGACGTCCAACTAGGAACCGGGACTGAACTCCCGGTCTGACAAAGAACACCCCTGCGGGCTAAAGAGTAGGCAATTTCGCAAACTATGAACAAGGGCCGTATTGCCAACTCGATTCCGAGACGCACAATGAGCGCTGTTCTCGCGGCGCTCATTGCGCTGTCATGCTGCACCGAACCCGCGCTTGCAGCGAGCCATCGAATGCTGGCGAGGCGTCCGCTTGTTTACATGACCTTTGTAAGGCGGCCCGACCATGGCAACGCTGCGGTAACGTGTACGTGGCACGTCGTGTGGTGCCGGTTCCGACGCGGGGCCCGTGTTTACACGGCTGCAGTGCCGCCAGCGGAGCGGCGTTACCGGTATGCACCGCATTGGGCGTACGAGACAACGCGTCCCGGCGAATACCGCGCCATGATCAACGGAGCGGTCTACAACCAGGCGGTTGTGCCATCGCTTCCTATCGGCGGAGTTGGTCAGGGCAGCAAGGGCTGGACGCTGGGCTGCGAGGCGACCAATCCAAAGTTCTGCTTTGGGATGACGGCGGATGGACGCAAGACCAAGTCCGGATTACCGCCATTTGCGCTTCGTGAGATGGTTGTAGCGTATGCCAGACGCGGTACCAATGTCGACAATGAAGGCCGAATGGTTTCGTTTTACACGGTCGCGCCTGAGATACGGCACAACTATCCGTACGGATTTGGCTGCGTCGGTGCGCTGGTGAAACCGGGCGGATGGCCAGTTTGGAATGCGCTTCGAGGCGGATGGCAGAACGGCGAATCGCTCGGCCCAAGTGCGCGCCTTGCGCGGACTGCGGTAGCGTGGACACGTGACGGCGACCTGTTCTTCGTGACATGCACCAACCCGAAAGCTGGCGCGGATCCGTCTAAGACTGGCGCAACGTGGAGTGAGACCGTCGATTTCGTCGTCAACTATCTGCCAGCGGGGATGAAGCACGACTACCCGTACATGATCAAGCGCCGCGTCCATAAGAAGATCGATGGCGCGGTGATGCTGGACGGTGGCGGCAGTACGATGCTCGGTTACAAGCACATTACGCACGCAGGCAACGTGGACATCGACCATGACGCGCCGCATGGGCCCCATGGTTACCGCGATGTGCTTCCGCTGATACCGGATTTCATTTACGCGATTGGTCGCAACCGCGAATGACAAGTCTTAGTTAGAATTGGCCTCCGGTCTCGTGGCGTACGCTAGCATCTCAAGCAAGGCCCTCAACATGGGTAATAACATAGACATGCATCTGTTTAGCGACGACGAAGCTGTAGAACCTGCGCGCATTGAACTCGCCGAGGGCGCTGTGCTCTTTCGGGGCCGCGCGCTCGCCTATGAGGGCGAAATACTGGCGCAACTCGCATCCATCGAGGCGCAGTCGCCTTTCCGGCACATGGTCACGCGCGGCGGGCACGAGATATCGGCGGCGATGACAAGTTGCGGACGCATGGGATGGGTTTCGGACCGAAACGGCTATCGGTACGAGGCAATCGACCCGCTCACCGGCAAGCCCTGGCCGCCGATGCCTGCGTCGTTTACAAAACTAGCTGTCGAAGCTGCCTCGGATGCAGGCTTTGAGGGGTTTGCGCCTGACGCGTGCCTGATCAACTGCTACGTCCCCGGCGCGAAAATGGGACTGCATCAGGACAGCGACGAGCGGTTCACGAAGGCGCCAATTGTCTCCGTCTCGCTTGGCGTGACCGCGACGTTCCAATTCGGCGGCGTGAGCCGTGTGGACTCTGTGCGCCGCTACGCCCTGCGCCACGGCGATGTGGTCGTGTGGGGTGGCCCATCCCGCATGGCGTACCACGGCATCATGCCCGTGCCGCCCGACGAGCATCCCCTGGTCGGGCGACGGCGGGTGAACCTGACGTTTCGGCGAGCGAGGTAGACTGCGGGATTTAGTAGTTCGGCAGGTTGAATTGCGCCCCACTTCAAGTAAAGTGGGGCGCATTGCATTACCGAAACAGCAGGCTGGCGAACGATGACGTGTCCTTCGTTGCCACGATGCCGTCAGTCATCTCGATGCCGTGGCGTGGTTTGCCCTTGCCGTCGGAATCGTTCACCGCGATATCGAAGCCGATGGTGGTCCCGGTTGCCGGAGTGCGCGTGAGGCCCAGAGTGGCCCAGGGGAACGTGACATCGTAGCGAGTCGTGTCGCCGTCGCGGGTCACGACAGCTTTTATGCGCGGCTCGGGACCGTCAGCGAGAAGCTCGGCGATGGTGGAGCGGTCGCGGGCTACGAGGCCGGCGCCGTCACGGCCAGCGATGGAGTACTCTACGGATCTCGGCGAGCGCGAACCCGCCTCGGCGACATCGAACGCTACCTGAATGCTGTCCGTGGCCCAGAGCGGGTCGCCGGTAGCGCCAGAGTAGGCGACATCGTCGCGTATAACGACCCGCAGCCGAAGTCCGTCGGGCGCAGCGCATGCCCGCACCGCCGCAGAGCAGTCAGCGGGCTGCACGTCCTCGGGACCAGCGCCGCCGAAGCCGCGCCAGAGGTTGGAGAGGGCAGCGGGATCGTCCCACTGCGCCGCTTGGCCAGCAGGCAGGATGCGGCATGGGATGGGTTGGGCGCGGAAGCGCAGGCTTGTCGAGTCGAGCTTGCCAGCAGTGCGCCCTTCGAGCACCGCTTCGCCAGAGATTGGCGTACCGGGCGCGTAGTTCCGGATGGGGATGAGGATCTGAGTGTCCTTGCCAGACCGGACCGTGATCGCTGCGCCGAACTCGTCGGGACGCCCGCTCAGCCGCAGCAGAGGATTGAGCGTGGCCGATGGTGCTATTGTGTGAACGGTTAACTGCACAGCTGGAACCGGCGACGACAGTGGCCACACCACTTTCGCCGACGTGATCGACCAGAGCGGCTCGATTTGGATAGGTAGCGTCTGCCAACCTGACGGTGCCTTTACGAGCGCCGTATATGCTCCGGGCTGCGCATCAGCTGGCGCTGCAATGGCACCTTGAGTCCAAGAGAGCGGCCCGGGGAGCGCGAGGCCGTCGTATGGGGGCACCGGCATCAGACCGCCGCGAACGAGTTTTACGGGTTTCGCTGCGGTTGGCGATGCGAGTCTGCCATCGGCGCAATCGAAGTATGTCGGGCTTTGCGTCAGAGTTATGTGGCCAGTCGAATCTGGCGTGATTGGCGCGCCTGTCATGCCCTCGACACGTGTCACCGCGTATGGCAGTTGGAATCGCGATGAGTCATCCGTGTCCCACGCTACGCCAACCGTGCGGGTACCACTCGCGAAGAGGATAAGGTATGACGTTGGCGTCGGGTGAATCAGCGTTCCGCCCTTGCAGCCCGTGAGCCAGCGGTACGAGGTCGCGATGGCGGCGTATCCGGGGCGCGGCGTGTTGTCGGGCCAAAGGATGGACCAGTTGGGGCCGGTGACGCCATCGGTCCAGCGCAGCGCGAAGTAAATAGCCGACGCCAAGTGCTCGCGGGCCAGCAGGGCTATACCTCGGGACGCATAGCGCGCCTGCTGCAGCTCCTTCTCCGGTGTGGTCTTGTCGCCGTTCCCGATGTCCCAGCCGTATTCGGTGAGGTGAATGGGCTCGTTGGGATGCCCCGCCTTCGCGAGATACGTCTTTAAGTCGCGGATCTCCCCGATCCACTTGCCCTCAGGTGGCGCATTAGCGTAGCTGTGAATGGAGATGCCGTCGACGGCATCGAGCAGGCCGAGCTTGACCAGCTTATCGATATGCTGCATATCAACCGACCAGAAGCACGGGCCGTACAGCTTTTGGCCGAGACCGGCTGCGATCAGTTCCTCGCGGATAACCTTGTGGTACTGGACGAGGTCAGCGTCGGTCCCTTTCCAGTGGTACGCGTCGGGCTCGTTCAGCCCTTCGAATCCCTTTACCCAGGATTGCGACGTCGCGAAGAGGCGGACCACCTTACGATAGTTCTCCCAGTCCACAGGCGGATACGATGTGCCGATGTTCTGCTTGGCCTTGTTTTCCGGCGCGACCACCCAGCCCGGCGGGGTCATGATCGCGTTGATGATATTGATCGGCTCTTTTGGGGGCTTCGCGTTGTATCCTGGCCACCATCCGACATCATTAGTGCCCTTCTGCCCGATACCATTTTGGGGCGTAAACCCACGGTCGAACCCAGCTCCGGCGAGCACGCCAAGTGCCTGCGGACCGGCGACCGACTCGATTCCGAGCGGCGACGCTAGGCGGGCCGCTTCAGGCAGCGCGGGGCCGATCACAGCTGCGGTGGAGAAGGCTGCGACGTGTGTGCCATCGACCTTGACGATATCGGCGTTCAGCTTGTAGAAGCCCTTGCGCGGCAACGGCAGCGAAACGCGTTCGACATTCGCGGGCACCTTCACTGTGGTGATTGGTACGCCACGCTCATCCGACACGACGACGCTTCCCCCGCCGCGTGCATCATCTGCTAGCACGATATCGACTGAGCCTTTGTCGGCAGCGAATATGTTGCCCGTCGCTGCTGATGTGAACTGCACGACAGCCGGAGCAGGTTTGGTCGCCACATCGGCGGCCGATGCAAGAGCACCAGTGAGCATCAGCACGGCGACTACGAGACAATGATTGGCGACCACTCTCATTTGTCACCGCCGGGAATCTGTTCGACGCTGAGATCGTCCACCCAAACTGTTCGCCCTACAGTCCCCTTGGCGATCGCGACTTCGAGAGTCAGCATGGTTGTCGCGTCGCTCAGCTTGCCTTCGCCGGTGTATTCGGTCCACGCAGCTCCCTTGTCGACCTTGACGATGTCGAGCTTATTGTCGAGCCAGCCAATGACCCCAGCGGGTCCGCGCTCGAGGACGCGCAGGCTGGCATCGCCCTTGCCGGTTTCGTCGGTGCGCGCAAAGAACCGGAAGCGCACCTTGCGGCCTGTCGATTTGTCGCCTGGCGCAAGCGTTACTCCCGTATAGATGTCTCGCTGGCTGTCAACGTCGGCCTTCAGGCAATACTTCAGCGACGACGCCCCGGAATGCGGGTTGGTGGTATCGATGACCAGCTCCGACGGTTCGCTGCCAGCTTTGGGCTCTTCATGCCATGCCCCGATGACGTCGGGCGCATCGAACGTGAACTTTGCGAGCAGGACCGCAGGCTTGGCGGTGGCGTCAGCCAATGCGGCAGGCATGGCGGCTACCGCGAACGATGCGGCAAGCGTAACGGCAGCTATCAGGCGACCGAAACGGCGAGAATGCGGTGTAGCGATCATTGTGGCTATCTCCTTCAGCGGAAAACCTTTTAGTGACACATGTCACTTGATGCGATAATAACATACTGCGTCGTGCCTGTCAATAGGTTAATTGGCGGCTGTTATTGCGAGATCCACGAAAAAATCGCTGCAATAATGTTGGTCGATACCCCTTGACAGGACTAGCGGTATCGATTATGATGATTGAGTTAGTGACACATGTCAGTAAAGCTGTCACCACCGTTTATGGTCAGCATCCATGCTGATGGAGTTTGAATGGGACGTATCGCTAAAGTTAGCAGCGCAGATGTCGCTAGGGCTGCGGGAGTTTCGAGGACAACGGTATCGTATGTCCTTAACGGTGTTGCGGAGACTAACATCCCCACCGCCACCCGTGAACGGGTGCTAACAACGGCGCGGCAGTTGGGCTACCGGGTCAACAGCCTTGCCAAAGGGCTCAAGTCTGGGCGCACCGCGCTAATCGGGGTCTATTGCCGAGTTCGTGAGGACACGTTCCATGAGCGAGTCGTCCACGGCATCTACGATATCTGCTACGACGAAGGCTACAACGTCCTCATCGCTTACTTGGGCACGACTGAACTGATCGAAGAAGAGAGCATCCGCCGGATGCTGGACTACAATGTTACAGGCATTATCCGCATCGTTATCGGAAGCCTGACTAATGTAGAAATCGATCGCCTAAACGTGGTTCAAGAGCGTGAAGAGGTACCGTGCGTCCTGATCGACGATTCGACGCACAACGACCAGTTCGACTGCGTTGTGTCCGATGACATCGCAGGATCCATTGCTGCGGTCAACCATCTGATCAGCATCGGCCACAAGCGGATTGGGCACGTGAACGCAGGAGACCAGACGAGCACAGCGAGGGCTCGACGCGAAGGCTACTACGCTAGCCTCAGACTGGCGGGGATCAAAGTCGACGAATCGCTGGTTCGAGGCAACTCCTACACCGCAGCCGACCAGTTGGACTCGATTCGCAGTCTGCTAGCGATGCCAAACAGGCCAACAGCACTGTTTTGCCCCAACGATGCCGCGGCATCGATTGCTCGCGAGGTGGCGCGGGATATGCGCTTGAGCGTCCCCGACGATCTCGCCATCGTAGGATACGGCGACTCGGATATCGCTCATTACGGGGGGCTGACGTCGGTGGATCAGGAGCCCGAGGAATTGGGACGACTGGCGGTGAGGCGCATACTTGATCTGAACGAAACGCCGCACACGTCGCGCAAGCAGATATTAGGTCCAACAAGGCTGGTTGTTCGCTCATCGACGGCGGGCGGGCCATTTTCTCTGACCGGCGGCTCCGCCGGGAAGGCGCGTGATTAATAACGGAGTATATGATATGAAAAAGTCCGGATTTACTTTGATTGAGCTCCTCGTAGTTATAGCCATCATAGCGATTCTCGCAGCTATACTATTCCCCGTTTTTGCGCAAGCTCGCGAAAAAGCACGTCAGACTGCGTGCGCGTCAAACCTCAAGCAGCTCGGTCTCGCCGTGGTCCAATATCTACAGGACTATGACGAATGCCTGCCCAATCCGTCTGTTGCTACTACGGTGGCCTATAACGCCAACTTGCGCTGGACCTGCGGCATGGGCTGGGCTGGCATCGTGTACCCTTACGTCAAAGCTAAAGGTACGTACACGTGCCCATCGGACCCGACTCCCTTGCCGAATAACAATTACGCCGAAGTTTCGTACGCTATTAACCTCAACTGCGCCGCAAATAACGCAGGCGGTTTGGGCGTGCCGTCTGGTGCCGGTTACCAGAAGCCACAGCCGAACGTTGCCCGGATGACAGCACCCGCGAAAACCGTGCTGTTCTGCGAAGTGCAGCGCTGCCCTGTTCAGGCGAACGGCGGCACATTCGACCCTGACAACAGCATCGCCGCAGCCCCAGGATCGTACACGTACTCCCCCTCATCGAACGGGGTGATGCTGTACAACTGCATGAACGGCTCTGCCAACAACCAACTCGGTTACGGCAGCCCGCCCACCCTCGTCAATACCAAGCAGCCGGTGTACGCAACAGGCTACCTCGGCCGCTCCAACGGTGACCGATACCCTGGCTCCGGTGTCGACGGCGCGTGCGGAACGGCGTCGCCGCCATCGGCCTGCTTCCCGAACGCCGACGGCCAGCATACGGCAGGCTCGAACTTCGCGTTCATGGACGGCCATGTCAAGTGGCTCAAGGGTGACCAGGTTTCGTCTGGTGGTATCGCGCTTAATAGCACCGACAAGCAGGATGTAACCGGAGGTGCGGGGGTTAACTACGGTTATTGGAGCAAGGCGGCGGGGACCGAAGGCACCGACAGCCCAGGGTTCGTGGCCACGTTCAGCCCCATTTAGCGTAAAATAGCTTCATGCGGCACGGCGCATGGAAAAGAGGCTAATAAGCGTGGCAACGTATGAGTTATCCGATATATGCGAAGAGTTTTCTAAGGTTATCGTGCAGTTCGCTGGTCCCGGTCGTGTAGCCACTGCGATCAGTGGATCGGTCGGCAAGAAGAAAGCTGATAGCTCGTCGGACCTTGATTTCCGCCTCTATGCAGACACATTTGTGACGCGCAACTGGGAGAAAGCTCCCGCATGGGGGCCTTTCCAGGAACTGACGCGCAAGTGGGAAAGCCGGGGCTACAAGCATGACGGTTATTGGCCCCGCACTATCGCTGACATGGATGCCGCTCTCGCGCCGTGGCTAGCGGGTAAAGGCGAACCTGAGCTTTTGGAATGGAGCGTTTGGGGCTACCATCTGCCGACAGATCTCGCAAATCAGCACGCCATCTACGATCCGGACGGCGTCATCGCAGGGTGGCACTCCCTGTTACGCGACTATCCGCCAGCCCTCAAGGCGGCGACCCTCAAGAAGCACCTTGAGTTTCTACGCTACTGGCGCGATGATTACCACTATGCCAGTAAAGTGAAGCGAGGCGACCATGTGTTCCTGGCTGGCCTGAGCGCGAAAATCGTCCACAGCCTTTGCCAGATCCTCTTTGCTCTCAACGAAGTCTACTACCCCGGTGACGGCTGGAATTTGGAGTTTATAGCCTCATTCTCCATTCGGCCGGCCGACTTTGCGGAGCGGGTCGTCGCATGCCTTTATCCCGCGCTCGACGGACCGTACTTGATCAAGCAGCGCGAAGACCTAATCGGCCTTATTGACGAAGTGGAAGCACTCGCAACCTCGTGAGCGTGTCACTATCCGGCGTTGACGTGAGACGTATCGCAACGTCAGCCAATTATTGCGGCTCGTCCTCATCCACGTCGTTCTAACCGCGAAGGTGAGCGGGTAAACTGACAGCACGCCTGACGCTGTCGGGCAGCGTGCTATCGTCTATGAATCCTATCTCCACACCGCGCAAATCTGACGTCGTCACCAGGATCGCCCCTGAACATTTGCAGGGGTTTGGGATCGTCACATCGTGCCGCGACATCTGGGCTTATCGCTCGACGTTGATGCTGCTCACTCGTCGGCAGATACGGCTACGCTACAAGAACTCCGTAATCGGGCTGGCGTGGTCGGTGCTGTTCCCACTCGCGCAGACGGCGATCATGACCATCCTGGTCAAATACATCCTGGGATCGGGCCCACCTAACGCCAGCGCTTTCATTTTGTGCGCCCTGTTGCCATGGACATTTTTCGCCACCGCTGTGCTCGATTCTGCGGCTTCGGTGCTCGGGCAGACGGACATGCTGCGCAAGGTCTACATGCCCCGCGAGATACTACCGCTTGCAACGATACTAGCGAACCTCGTTCACATGCTCATGGGGATCGTGGTCTTCCTGATCTACCGGTATGGGCTTACGACTGTGCTTTCAAGTTGGCCAGGAGCGCCCCCGGTGGATGTCGCATTCCTGCCCCTAGTCATCTTGATCGAGCTTGGCATCGTGATCGGCGTATCATTTGTCGTGTGCGCTTGGACTACATTTTACGAGGACGTGAAGTATATCGCTCAGATCTGTCTGAACGCCATGTACTTCCTCATGCCCATCCTGTTCTTCGCTGAAAACATCTACTACTCGGAGCGGATACCCGAAGGTCTGCGCAAGATTATCTACGACTTTTATCTCCTGTTTCCGATGACCTGGGTCATAACCGCATTTAAGCAGATGTTCTTCCACAAGCAGAATATCGCGCCGGTGGGTCATGTTCCTATCTTAAGCGCGCCGCTCGATTATCGCATCATGGCGGGTTCGGCGGTGGTGTCGGTATTTGTCGCTCTTGGGGGCATTGCCTACTTCAACAAGGTCAAATGGAAGTTCACCGAGCGGCCATGACATACGAAACTTCCACACAACCACTGGCCATCGAGATCAAAGATCTCGTCAAGGATTTCCGCGTCTACCACCGTTCCTATGGCACGCTCAAGGGCATGGCGTCAGACTGGTTTCGCTCGTCTCTGCTGCGGCAGGCGGTGAAAGGCTACGAGTTGCGCCGGGCTCTAGACCACGTCACGCTGAGCATACCGCAGGGCCAAACGACGGCTCTCATTGGGCGCAACGGCTCGGGTAAGAGCACCCTGCTGGCCATACTTTCGCGCATCTACCTGCCGACATCCGGCGAGGCGGTCCTCCGTGGCTCTCTCATGAGCCTCCTGGAACTCGGCGTCGGCTTCGATGACGAGCTAACGGGTGCGGAGAACGTATTCTTCGGCGCGATGGTACGTGGGCTTTCGTCCGAAGAGGCGGCGGCGCGATACAATGACATCGTCGAGTTCTCGGAGCTCGGTCAGGAAACGATGGACTTGCCAGTCCGAATGTACTCCAGTGGCATGAAGCTTCGGCTTGCTTTTGGTATCGTCGGCAACCTCGATTCGAACATCATATTGCTGGATGAAGGATTAGCCGTCGGCGATATCGCATTCCAACACAAGTGTCTTGATCGACTCACGGAATTTAAGGCGCAGGGGCGCACCATCGTCATGGTGGCGCATGAGATGCCTCTCGTTCACCAGTTCGCCGAGCGTGTCATCTGGCTTGAACGCGGGGCAATCAAAATGGACGGCCCACCGGATGTCGTCGTGCCCGCTTACGAGGCGATGCTTCTTGACGCGACCGACGCAGCCAAAGCGTAAGCAGGCATTAGAACTTTTGCAGCTGAACCCTACACCGAACTTCGGCCGTCAATCGCGCTGGCCAATCCAACACTCGAGGTAACCGATGCAAGTCGACCAGAGCGCCGAAAAGATTGCGCTATCTACCTTTCACTATTCGTTGTCACTTTCTCTCGATCGCTTCGAGGTGTTCGATCCGCGCACGGGACAGCGACTGATCGATTGCCCGTCGGCTTTGCCATATTTCCCAGAGTTCGTCGACGGAGAGCCGCAATGGAAAGCCATTTCACTCGCTGTCGCTAACTCTGGATGCGGCCACGTTACCATCACCGTGACTGGCACTTCGGCGCACAATGCCGATCTAACGATGACGCTCACGTGTTTCGAAGAGTACGTCGAATTTGGCGCGCAAACAACTCCGCTTCCCGCAGGCGGCGCAGTCGCTCACTGGCATCTGCTGGCGCAGGACAGCATGTTGGACATGTACCATGTTCACCACTGGCGCAATCGACACGGTCACAACGCAACGTACGAGACATACAACCTGGCGCAAGGCGAAGGATATGGAAAGCCGCTGCCTGAGTCGGTTCACCCGGAGATGGCTGCGCAGTGGACGCGAATTGTGGACATGACCACGTTTTCCACTGACTGGCAGTTCGCCCCACGCCCGTCGTTCTTTCTAGCGCAGCGTGACAATGTGATGCTGGGTTTCGGCGCGAGAGACCTGCCACACGGATACGGCCTGGAGTTGCGGTCACGTGGGGCAAAGATAGACCATCTGCGGCTCAATTACGGCGGGGACCACGGGTGGCCGGTGGCGGCAGGTGAAGCGGCGACAGCGCCACGGTTGTACCTCTGGCTGGACCATAACCGCAGCATCTGGGACAGCGTGGACACGTACGTCCGCCTGCTTGAATCCGACGGGGAGATTGTGCGGCGCGACAACCGCGATGCACCGCATTGGTGGAGCAAGCCGCAGTACTGCACCTGGCCGGATCAGGGTCTGCTGGCCGGGAACGAGGTCTTCTACAACTGGATGGGAGACACGCCCACAGGTAAGGGGCCCGTGGAATCGTTCAATGACGCGATGCTGACCTACTTGCTTGACCGGCTCGACGAGGAGCAGCTCAATGTGGGCTCGGTCATCATCGACGATGGCTGGCAGAAGCAGCGCGGCGAATGGGTCGCCCACCCCGAGCGCTTCCCCAAGCTCAGGCAGCAGATCGACCGCATCCATGCCATGGGCATGAAAGCCCTGCTCTGGGTGGCACCACTCGACTTCTGGGAGGGCGCCGATGTGCTCCAGCATCCCGAATGGCTGTGCGGCGGCGGTGCCCTTGGACGATTCGGCATGCCCATGGTGGATTTCTCCAACCCCCTGGCACAGGACGAATACGCCAAGCCGATGCTCCGTCACTTCTTCAGCAGCGACGCAGACTGCCTCGACGCTGACGGTTTCAAGAGCGATTTCATGGCGGAAAAGGTGCAGCCAGTATTCCCCATTCACGATCCGTCGTGGCGTGGCGAGGAACCGTTCATACTCAACACCATGAAGCTGTTCCATAGCGAAATGCGCCGCTATAAGCCCGACGGTATGCACCTCGGCGGCATTTGCCATCCCAGCTTCACGGGCTGCCAGGATGCCATTCGTACATACGATGTGCCAAAAAGCCAGTTGCAGCATGAGGACCGCGCGGTCATGCTGAACCACTTCAACCCCGGCAACCTTGTTAGCCTCGACCTCAGCGAATGCCGCTCGCTTGCGGATATTGAGCAGCATATCGAGATCGCGACTCGCAACAACCTGCTTTACGAATTGCCGAGAATAGCCACAGACCCACACAGCGGTGCGTCCGCGCTTGGCCCCGACTACTTCCCCTACCTGCGGCGCAAGTTGCGGATGTGGGGATAGCCGCTACGCCCAGTCGCCTATGTCCATTTCGCGGCCAACAACGGCCGCGAGCACAACACGAAACACTCAATAGCACGATCCGCCACGATAGTATGCCGCCACGATGAAGTTGGAGGACACGTCAATGCTGAAGCTGCTCGTCACGCTCTCAATCCTCGTCAACCTGTTCGCACCACTACCTGCGGCTGCCCAGACGCCCCCCGCGCGCAAGCCCGCGATCCTCTTCTGCTGTCCCGGCGAAAATCGGTATGCCTGGGCTGGCTACGAATATATGCGGGACTTGCAACAGCAAGGCTTCGAGGTCGACTATATCGAGGGCCAGGCGGCGCTGACGTGGGACAAAGCGAAGAACTACAACGTCCTGTTTGTCTACGGGTTCCCTGCGGTGAGCGCTGGCGCGGACGCCGAAGCGGCCCTCTTCGACATGAAGCCACCTTATCAGGCGGAATACTTCGCCGTCATCGATCGCTTTATTAAGGCTGGCGGCGGCGTCTACCTGCAATACGAAAGCCGCTTTGGCGCACCCGACGATCTCCTCAAGCAGTGGGGGATACAACTCCCGATAGCGTATATACACGATCTGCAGGAGGTAAGCATGACCAACCTGTCGCGGGGCGGGACATGCGCCTACACGAACCAGATATTGCCGTCACCAATCAGTCAAGGTGTTCGCGGTCTATGGTATCCGATAGAGCGCCACTATATCGGCGGCCACACGATGCCGATCATCGTCGACGACAACTGGAAGGCGGTCGTGAAGGCGTCGAAAACGGCGTACACCGATATCCCTGTCATCGTGCCCAGCGACGGGCGGGCGATGCAGGGAAGCACCATTCCGCAGGCACCGATCAAGGAGCCAGCGCTGCTTGCCATACGCGAATTCGTAGGCGGCGGGCGGATGGCGGCTATCCAGCAGTGGCACCAGTTCAATGTCGGCTCGGGCATGAAGTGGCTGTACAACAGCGAGGTGATGAGCAAGGGTCTACAGGGAAAGCCAAGTGACTACGCGCGTCTGCTGGCGAACAGCTTCCGGTGGCTCGCCGAGCCAAGCCTCAACTCGACAACTTTGGGCGGCTTTGTGACCGACCCGGTGCGGCTCTTCGAGCCCCAACTCAAGCCTAAGGCGATGGACGCGTTCCACGAATGGAAGTACGACGACGACGATGTCCACGAATACCATCGCCCACCGTCCTCGGGCAAGATATTCCGCGGCTTCATCGGCGCGCAGACTGCTTACGGTACCGGACAAGGAACCGTTGCGGACTACGCAAAAGCAGCTGCCGAGTTGAACCTCGACTACGTTGTTTTCACCGACGACCTGGAAGCGCTAACGCCCGCGAAGCTCGATGCCCTGAAGCGCGATGTCGCCGCGAACTCGACGCCCACGCTCAAGCTCTACGCGGGATACCGGATGCACGCCAATACGGGCAACGACATGTTCGTTTACGGCAACGATCCGAAATGGCCGACCGAGATCCTGCTTGTGGGACCGAGCAAGAAGACGTTCACACTGCAATTCCAAGACTCAACCGGTAAGTTCGTGCAAGGAAACCCGCAGCTAGGCTGGCTGCTTGAAAACGCCAACCATGGCAATACGGTGGGCTACTACAACTTCCGCAAAGCTCCGAACGGATTGCGAATGAGCGACCTGCGGCTCTATAGCCAGGCGGCTCTCCGCTACTACGCTGGCGGCAAGCTGATCGAGGATGTCACGCCGGACTATCTCACAACAGCCCAATCTGGAGCGGTCGCGACCCCGATCAGCCTCGACATAGTACGGTCCTCAGCTGAGATGCGCCAAGCCGTGTCGCGTAACGATTCGCTTACGTACGGCAAAGCACGGTCACTCGCCACATTGTGGCAGGACGCGCTACGCTGGAATAACTCGTATGACGGCATGAACGTATTCGTTTCAGACGGGCCCATCATCGATGCATGGCCGCAAAACCTGCGGGTGATGACATTTGGCAATGAGCCGTTCGTTAGCAGCCGATCAGTGATTCCATCGCCCATCCATGTGACATCCAGCGCCGGTCTGAAGGAGATACGCATCTACGACGGCCGCGAGCTGTTTCGCCGGTTCGTGTGCGGCGGAGTAAAGGAGTACAGCGCAACGCTGTTCGTGCCCGGCACCACGCAACGCAATATGGTCATGGTTGCTGAAGATATCAATGGTGCGAGGGCGACCAGTTTCCCCTATCGAAACTACAAAGAGGGCCCCATCTGCTCCGTCTTCTGCTCGGACCACGTCAACGACTGCGCGTACATGCTACTTGCGCACGGATCTCACTGGCCAATGTTCCAGATGGTGCCGACCGTGCCAGACGCGGGCCAAACGTGGGATGGCGGACCGCTGGCCAATCGCCCGCTCATCAGCGGTGAGTTTACGTCGCCAAGCGTGTCAACATCGGCAGGAAGCTATGGCAGCACGCCCTACCAAACTCCGTTGGTCGAGTTCGCTGACGAAGGCGCTGCCCGGAACCGGATGGAAACCGACCGATTGCTCGATCCCGCAGTTCCCCCTGGCAACGCTTGGAGCGGTTTCGGCCCGCTCATCCCCAACCCGCTCTTTGACGCGTGGGCTAGCCACACATTCTTCGACCCATATGTTACTGGTGTCGATCCGTACGGCTACGGCGCGCCGGGTCTGTTTGACGGCCCTATCGAGGGGCTGTTCACCGAGCGTATCACATTCAAGACGGCAGTGACACTGCAGAGTGTGCGGCTATTCAATGCAGGCTGGCGAACAAAGACGTATCCGAGGACCCTGCTCGTGGTCGGGGAAGGTCGCGCCATCAAGAACGTGCTCGACTTAACAGAAGCGCCTGCGATCGCGAAGCAGTTCCACCTGGCCACTGGCGACTGGTTCGGCCTCTACAGCGGCGTTCCGTCCAACAGCCATCTGTTCATCAACCGAGGTGCGCCTGCGTTATTGCAGGCGAACCCGAATGGAGCGTACTGGCTGGAGATCTACGCGGACGCTGCGCCGAAGGATGTTAAGCCCGGCGACAGCGTCGATGCCGAGTTCTTTTCCATGGTGTGGCCAATGAGCGGCAAACCGGGCGATGCTGCGGCAATCGCTGAAGCGGTGAGCTACCTCGACTCGCCGACAGGCATGCAGCTTACACGCGGGAAACGGGGACCGCGCATCGGCGGCCTGCTCGAACTAGCTACCGACGACGGTGCGGTGGAGCTTTCCATACCGAAATCGAAAAGCTTACCTATGATCGTCCCTCTGCGCGTCGCGGGACTCAACAAGCGCTGGTCAACCGGGTTGTACCAGGTCGACGGCTACCGCACCCACACCTATTCGCCCGGTAACGCCGGATGGCGTGCACTGGGGCTCGATTTCGCAGGCAGCGCATACGCACCGCTCTACGTCTCTATGGCCGATAATACGCACGTGCTGATCGGTCACCCGATTGTTGCCGATGCCGCAGGAAGCGAGCTGTTTATCCAAGCAACACGCGTCAACGACGGCTCGGCTACTGCTTCGCCGCTGTGGCACATTTCCGTGAACAACCCTACGGATCGCGTCATTACGACCACGCTCAAGAAGGCCATGGATGTGCCCGGGCTCACGTTCGCGACGGCTACGGTGACGCTTCAGCCGGGGGAGTATAAAGTGCTTTCCAGGTGACCCAAGCGCACAATAGCAGACGGTGATTATGTTTCGCGAGGCGTGGGTAGAGTATTGGTAAGTCAGCTTTACATTCACGTATTAGCGAGGCAACATCATGCAAACCCACAAAAAGAGTATCTCGACTGCTGAGCACTACAAATGGGCAGAAACTTGCGACGGTTGGCACCTCCTCGAACGCGACGATTTCAGCGTCATCGAAGAGCGGGTCCCGCCGGGGAAAAGCGAATCGTTCCACTTCCACGACGCCGCCCGCCAGTTCTTCTTCGTTCTTGAGGGCGAGGCAACGCTGGAAGTATGCGACGAGGTGATCAAATTGGGTAAGCACGAAGGATTCGAGGTCCCGCCGCGGTTGTCGCATCAGTTGCGGAACGAGTCCTTCGCCGATACCGTGTTCCTGGTGATGTCAGTGCCAAAAAGCCACGGTGACCGGTTCGATATACGCTAGAACGCCACAGTGATTGCCGGTTAGCCTCGACTATCGCGGACCAGCGAAGTTGCGCTTGAATGGCTTCGCGACGCTTGATTGACCGAGAGCGGCATACGTCGACGGACGCCGGAACGCGTCGCCCCATGTTTCCCGTGCCCGGTATGCGCGCAACTGATCCAAATCGAGCGATGCCAGGTAAATCCCCTCCGCTTCTCCCGCTTCGACGATAAGCATGTCGCGCACGGGGCCATCGTCGCAATCGGTCATCATTCCGTCGAATGCCATCGAGTGGCCGTTACAGAACGGCGCGGGATAGTTGGTCATGGCCACCGCCGTCATATTCTCGAAAGCGCGCGTCATGAGTTGTGCCCGGCGTACCGGGTCGAAGGTGCAGGCGTTGGGCACGAGGATAAGCTCGGCGCCATTCAGCATGAGGACGCGAGCGCTCTCTGGGAACTCGCGGTCGTAGCAGATCATGCAGCCTATTTCAACATCGCCGTCTGGGGTCGCCACAGTGGCAACCGGAAACTCATCGCCAGGCGTCAATGCCGCCTCGTCGCCGAACGCGCACGTATGCACCTTGGCGTAGGTCAACCGCCGTTCGCCATGCCTGTCAATCACCGTTACCGTGTTGCGCGGCGCGCCGGGCCATGTTTCCAGGTACGTGATCGCAATGGCCATGTCTAGCTCGGCGGCAAGCGTGGCGAATGTATTGACGAACGATGATTCTGCAGACACAGCCGATGACCGCCACGCGTCGCAAGCTGCATCATCGGTGGCGGATGGGAACGTGTACCCGGCGCTCCACATCTCGGGGAATAGGGCGATAGACGCGCCGATTGACTTTGCACTGCGACAAGCGGCGATCCCCGAGGAGAGGTTAGCGGCGACGTCGAGACCATTCGCGGCCAGCTGCAGGAGGGCGATATTTAAGGGATTGCGTTTTTTGGCTATGTTTGTCATAATAGTGTGTACCGGTTGCGTGCGCAGCCCGGTGAATATGGCGCCGTGCCCAAGTGGTAAGGGAGAGGTCTGCAAAACCTTTATGCAGCGGTTCGATTCCGCTCGGCGCCTCCATTTATAAACGCTGATCCTTCGGGATCGGCGTTTTTTCGTCACAACCTCACCCGTATAACAACGCTTATATGCTAAATGATCAATTTTGATCTCAAGAGCGAGAACGATTCTTCCGAAACTCAATAGCATGGAACTGCAGTGCTCGTCCGCTTCAACGCCAATTTCCAGCGCAAACATGGCAGATGCCACCGAAGAAACCGTGTTCACGCTGCTCGACTTCAAACCAGAAGCCCTGTCACCTGACCCGATTAATCGGCCATCGCTGGCAATTGCGCAGTACATTTTGCAGGCGCTGGAGACGCGAGATGAGTTGTTGCAGGAATTGAGGGTGACGCGGTCCGATGTCTCTGCCGCGCTCACGCAGGTGGAACTGCTGCTGGACGCTAGCACTCAGGTTCACGAAGGCACCGCTGGCAACTAGCGAACTACAGGGTCGCGCCATATCCCGCCAGATCGAAAAGCTCTTCCCACGTTTCGTGGTCGAGTTCCCCAACCGTATAGAACGAACCCGTCACCACTACAACGGGATTGATGTGCTTCGACGCTGTCATCAGTGCTCGTAGGGCCGCCGCCTTCACAGACCCTTCGATGCTTACCGCGTTGATTCCCAACGTGCGCGCGGCGACGACAATATCCTCAACCCGCCTCGGCCTGAACTGAGGTTCGGTAGCGATCAGCGCGGCGATATTGAGGCCGCGTTTGCCATCGGCACGCACCAGCGGCAGCAGGATCTCCGCCGGGTCATGGTTTCGCGATACGCCCACTACCATCACCACCGGCCGCTGGTCCCCGTGAAGCTCCTCGACGAGCGCGTCCCGCAAAACGCGGCCAGCTAGCTCATTGTGCGCAACGTCAACAACAACGGTCGGCGAAGACGATCGGATCACCTCAAATCGCCCCGGAAGTGTCGCCGTTTCAATCCCATGCTGTATCTGATCGCTGGTCAGCGCAATGCCGGCCGTGTGGAGCGCGATAGCCGCAAGCGCCGCGTTGGCGTGCTGAAACCGTCCGCGAAGTTTAAGCCCCACATGTTCCAAACGCAGCCCTTCGACAGCTATTGACAGCGTGTGGTCGCGTTCGGTGCACCAATCTTGGGGCTCGCGAACACGGACAATTCGAGCACCTTGCTTCTGCGCTGTGCGGCGAACGACACCGTATGGCGTATCATCAGCGATGCCCGTCACGCAGAGACCGCCGGGCTTGATGATCCCAGCCTTCTCGCCAGCGATCGCGCTCAACGTGTTCCCCAGCATCTCGACGTGGTCGAGTCCGATGTTCGTGATGATGCTGACGACGGACTCAGGGAGCACATTGGTGGCATCGAGACGTCCACCAAGGCCAACTTCGATGACGGCGTAGTCTACGTTCTGTTCGGCGAAGTAGACAAATCCGACCGCCGTCTTGAGCTCAAACTCGGTGGTCGCGCCGTGCTCGGTTTCGGCCAGGGCTTCGATATGTGGCCGAATAAGGGTTACTATCCGTGCGAAGTCGGCTTCGGAGATCATCTCGCCGTCGACTTGAACACGCTCCCGAAGGTCGTAGACGAAAGGAGAAAGGTAGGTGCCCACGCTGTAGCCAGCGGCGCGGAGAATGGCAGTGGCGAATGTCGCCGTTGAGCCTTTGCCTTTGGTCCCGCCAACATGCACAGAACGAAGCTGCCTGTGCGGCGAACCGAGACGCTCCAACAGAGCCTCAAACCGTGAGTTGCCCAGCTTGATCCCAAGCCGCAGCAAGCTCCCCATATATTCGGCAGCTTCCCGGTAATCCACGGGCGATAGTATACCCTTGTATCACCTCACACGGCAGACACAAAAAGGGTGGCATCCTCTAGACAAGCAAAATGCCACCTCTTTTACAAAAATCGCCCGCGCGGCCCGGGAGCGCATCCTAAGTCTAGCTCCCTACTCCTCCACCGCCTTCGATATAGCCGCGAACTGGTCCTTAAGCGCCGGGTACAGAGAGCGGTAGACCGGGTAGAAGCGGTTATATGTCTCCGTGTGAGCGCCGATGGGGCGGACTCGGTTCGTGACCTTGATCGCTGTTTTGCACGCATCGGCGACGGTGGCGAATGCGCCGGTGCCGACGGCGGCAAGGAGAGCGACGCCGAGCGCGGGGCCTTCGTCGATGGACAACGTCACATGCTCCGCCCCGATGGCGTCGGCGTTGATCTGACGCCACAGCGGGCTCTTCGCGCCGCCACCGGACGCGCGCACCTCATTGATCTCGACACCAAGCTCCTTGAAGATCTCAAAGCTGTCCCGGAGGCTGTACGTCACACCTTCCATCACCGAGCGTGCGAAATGGCCCCGTCCGTGGCGAAGGGTGATGCCGAAGAAGGTGCCCTTGGCGTACGGATCCGGGTAAGGTGTTCGCTCCCCTGTGAGGTACGGCAGAAAAACGAGACCTTCGCTGCCCGGAAGGACAGCGCCAGCTTCCTGGTTCAGCACGTCGTACGATGCCCCCTTGTAGAACTCATCGCGCAGCCAACGCAGGCTACCGCCGGATGACAGGTGGACGCCCATCACATGCCACTTACCTGGCACAGCGTGGCAGAACGTGTGGATTCGCATTTTCGGGTCAGTTGCCGGCTCGTCGGCATACGCGAAAACGACGCCGCTGGTGCCTATTGTCGACGACACAATTCCCGTCTCAACCACACCGGTGCCGACCGCTCCAGCTGCCTGGTCCCCGCCGCCGCCGACAACCGGTGTCCCTTCGGCGAGGCCAGTCTGAGCCGCCGCTGCAGCGCTGATCCATCCTGTCACGGCTACACTTTCGGCGCAGTCAGCCATCCAGTCGTACGGGATCTGAGCCGCCTCAAGCACTTCGCGCGACCATCGGCGGTTTTTGACATCGAACAGCGCGGTACCGCTGGCGTCGCTTACTTCCGTGGCGTAAACGCCCGTCAGCTTCAGGCGCACATAGTCCTTGGGCAGGAGCACCTTCGTAACCTGGCGGTAGATGTCAGGTTCATTGTTCCGTAGCCAGATGATCTTGGGAGCCGTGAAGCCTGTGAGCACAGGGTTCGAGATGTACTTGACGAGGTTTTCGCTGCCTACCTCGGTCGTCAGCCAGTCGCACTCAGCCTGAGTTCGCTGGTCGCACCATAAGAGAGCGGGGCGCAGCACCTTGTCGTTCTTGTCGAGAAATACCGACCCATGCATCTGGCCTGATAGGCCGATGCCGCCAATCGTTGTCGGGTCAATCTCAGACTTGGCCAGTACATCCTTGACACCGGCCACTGATGCCGTCCACCACAACTCAGGATCCTGCTCCGCCCACAACGGCCGTGGCGTTGACAGTGGATATTCATGTGTCGCCGACGCCACCGGCAGCCCTTCATCGTTTATCAGCAGTACCTTCGTGCCACTCGTTCCAATATCGATGCCAAGATAATAAGTCATGTGTTTCGTCCTTGTCGCAATCAGGCTGAGCCTGGACCCTTACAGCGCTACGTAAACGGCTCTTGTTCACATTCAATCGTCAACCCGCGTCCGGCCCAAAGCCTTAGGCAGAGGCATTCTCAATATGGCATGTACAGGAACACATTAGCAATGCCGTCATCCGTGCCGAAGTAACCGGTTACATTTCCTAATTCGCCACGTAATGGCCCAGTTCCTGCCCAGATTGGCTGCGCCACTCTCAGCGAATGTCCCCCGTCCTATACTATCAGCCACGTCGCGCAATGCGATGCCTGCCGGACCCTACGCCTGTCAGAACCAGAAACCGCCCTTCGACGCGGCCGGTAACGTCGCCCTCGTCCAATGTGAGATGCGCTGCTTCCGCCGTGCCTCGCGGTAGCCAGACTTCAGCAGTCATGTTCGCAGGCAGTTGAACTGTCAATTCGAAGCCGTGCTCGGTGACGTCGAAAGCTGCTTCAATCGCCCCACGTATCGTTGGCGTCTTGATTTGTGCCGACGACAACCCGCCGGGCTGAGGGCGTATCCGGACGACCCGATACCCAGGATCGATAGGCTCTATCCCCATCACAAAACGCGGAATGATGTTGGCGGGAGCCGCCCCCCAGGCGTGATTCCAGTCCTGGTTCGGCTTTACTATCCCGTCCCACGCTTCCGTCGTCATTGTAGCGCCAAGATCGCGCATCATCGACAGCCAGCTTCGAGGGCCGCTTGATGACATCAGCTCCATTGCGTAGTCATCCATACCGGTTGCGTAGCACGCTTCAAGCAAGAACTGTGCTCCGTAGACGCTGCACGCCATCCCTTTCGACCTCACGAACTGCATTACCCTTGGCTGGCGATCCTCGGGTACGAGGCCGAACGCCAGCGCTATCATGTTGGCATGCAGCGAGGAATGTGCACTCCCCTCCCCGTCTACGTAAGCGCCAGCCACTGTCGCATAGAGTACTGCGTTGAACGAGTCGTAGACGCGACGCGCTTGGGCGCGATAAGCCTCAGCGTCGTCGCTAAACCCAAGTGCTGACGCAATCTGCGCCATGATAGCCACAGCTCGGTAATGGAACGCATTCACGACGGTGTTAATTGGTAAAAACTCGTAGTCGTCCCACTCTACGAATGGCCAGTCGACAATATCCTTAATGTGATCGCGATAGACCGCAGACAGGATTTCCGGAGTGGCATTCGATGAACTGATAAGGCCGTCGGCGCGTGAGAGATCGGTTAGTGTTTTAGCCTTCAGGTCGTGGTAGAAAGCTCGGATGCTGGTCAGGTCTCCCGTGTAAAGGTAATCGTTCCACGCAATGAGGACAGAGTCGAGTATCCATTCGGTTGGCCACGTCGGGTTCACTATTAGGTACTCGTGGCTGTAGCGGGCCAACGTGTACTCGCGATCGCAGTAGTAGTATCCGAGTTGATTGATCAGCGCATCCGCTTCGTACGGCAGGCGCTCACGGTCGCCATCGACAAACACGCCACCGAAGCTTGTCGCTTTCATGGTGTACTTGCACAGGTCCCAGACCGCATCCAACTCCGGGCTTGACGATTGGAAGGTCGCGGCGCTGTCGTCGAAAGGATAGTGCGCCATGATCTGGCTTGCCGATACGACTGACGCATCGCGCGGCAAGCCCTCGATTTCGACATAGCGGAACGGCATGACCGCTACAATGGAGTCGGGCATCAGCCGCATGTCGGCGGTTGTAAGCGGTACGCGTACGGTGGCACTGCCCGAGCTGACCGGCATTTCGACGGTATGGTAGCGCACGGTGCCCGGAGGGGTGCGGCAGACGCGGCCGTCGGGCTCGGCAGCTTCCCCCATGTGTACGTGCACGGTAAAAGGGTTGGGCGCTTCGAATGTAAGATCAAGGCCCGCGAACGCATCTCGGGCAAAGTCCACAAGTACAGATCCTGATACTAACTGACGGATCAACCGGGGAGAAACGGGTGTCTGAACCACGTCGTATCGCGGCGTTGTGAATCGGCTACCATGACCTGACTCGTGAAGCGTTCCGGTCTTGAATTGCTGTTGGCAAGACCATGCGCTCGCGCTGTCTCGCGAATCCCATGTGCGCACTCGCCACGCGTAATTCGTTTCGGGCAGCAGCGGCTTACCGGTGTAGGGCACTGCGACGCTATCCTGCGAGATGACCTTGCCTGTATTCCACACGATGGTGCCGTCCCGCTCGACTGTTACCTCAATCGCGTATGCCGACTGCATCGCGCCGGGCAGAGCCGATTCCATAACCCAAGTGAACGTCGCATTGGTGCTGGTAAGCGCGACTGGACCGTGCATGCCAGCGAGCGAACATAATAGGCCGCTCGGTGCGAGGAGTGTCGGATCAGTCTGACGGCTCATTTTATCGTAGCCACATTCGCCCAGGGAGCGCGGTCCTTTCGGGTAACAGCATCAGGCCCTGGCAAAAGATCGCCAGGGCCACAACGAGTCTCAAGTTACGCGGAGGGATACGGAACTCCTTCAGCGAGCATCGCACATCCGCACTCATTCTGCCGTGATCGACAGAGCTAATACCAGCCGTACTTCTCGACCAGCTTGATGATGCCCTGATAGGTCTCCCAACTAACTAGCGGCGGCACCGAATGGTCGGAGTGGTAGATATAGCCCTTGGTGGACATACCAGCGGCGAACTTGGTGCGCATCTCTTCCTCGATCTGATCCAGGTCGTTCGTTGCCATGGTCATCACGTTGATGTTGCCAAAGAACGTCAGGTCGTGGCCGTATTTCGGGACAAGGTTGCGAATGTCAACATTGGCTTTGGCTTCGAGTGGCTGCAGGCAGTCGAAGCCTGCGGCGACATAGAGATCCATCACGCCGTTGATGTCGCCATCGGTGTGGAAGATGAACTTCATCCCACGCTCGTGCGCCCAGTCGGCCAGGCGCTTGTGGTCGGGCCAGATTAGCTCCTTGTACATCTTTGGCGAGCACATGGTGGCGTGGTTGTACGCCATGTCGCCGTAGATCCACACCCCATCCGGCTCTATTCCCTGCGCCATGATGGCGTCAAAATCGCGCAGCACAAGGTCGGTGTGTGTCCGTGAGATGTCGCGTATCCACTCCGGGTCAGTGCAGAGCGCGCACAGGGTCACTTCATCGCCAAGTAGCTTGCGGGTCGCTTCGAACGTCTCCACGCCGGTGAGGTGGGTCCAGCGCCCCGCTTCGCGTCCAGCCTTGAACTGCGCGACGGCACCGGGCACATCGACCTGAGTCGATGTCGCCAGCATCGCCGGTTTGAAGCGCTCGTTCCATACTTCGACACTGTCGCACTCGAAGCCGATATGTTCCGGTGTGCCCGAGCGTCCCTTCCAGAAGCGCGCTGTCGCACCGTGGGCGTCGCGGACGATCTGCGTCTCGGCGTCCTCGGACACCACGACCGACTGTCCGGGGAACGGCGCTGGCCACGACCAGCAGAGTCCTTGAAAATCCGATCCAAGGAGGTCGAGCGCCGTCTGGTAGTCGCCGCTGAGGCCCTCTCCCTGCCACCGCGCAATGGTTTCGCCCCAATAGGAATCGTGTCGCGGGATGCGATCCTGGTCAATATGAGACATGGCGCGATTTACTCGCTCGCGCCCATCAAGTCTGGCTGTCATTCTCCGGCCGCCAATCCGCCGATCTCATCGGCAAGTTGATATGCCGCATTTTAATCTCATAGCGCGTGCTTGGCATCCGCAAAACGACCTACTAAGGGGATATTGCGTGGCTCACTCGCGGGCCACTCAGGTATCCATCCCAATCCTAACATATCCAGTCCGGAGTATATCAATTTTGGATATACCCCCCTGCTCGCTTTAAGCTCGCTGTCCCCACTTCGTAGGGACTCTGTTGTCCGACTACCTCTAGGCGGGGCGGGTACGTGCCTTTCTATTTTGCGCGTTTTGCGTTGCGCAACGTGATTCGTTACCCCGGCGCGTGCCGCGCCACCCCACATGGTGGGGGGTTCCGATGAGCGGGGCCACTTGGCAGTTTGGCTGGGTGCATCGAAGACAAGAGCCCCATCCGTCATTTCGATGCGAGTATATTCGCGTCGAAATGCCACCTTCCCGAAACGGGAAGGAAATTGTGCTAGTCACAGTGCGCAGATTCTTAAGCGTTTTGCGCGTTTTTCGTTGCGCAACGTGATTCTCTTTTTTGCGCAAAATTGTGGGCCGGATTACCCTGGTTTGTGCCGTTGGGCTATGAAACGCGGGTGCGCGTTGTCATGGTTCTTTACGGCCTTGTAGTAATATTATATCATATATATCTTATTTTGATAATATTAAAAGAACTAATATTCTTTATTATTGATCGTGTGCAAGGAGACGTCTCAGCGGTAGCGATGGAAGGTGTACGGAGGCGTGGGACGCATCACCTTTGCACAATATACAAATTTACGTCACCCTCTTGACAGCTTTCCATTGATCACTTATAATTATAACCATCATGTCCAGGAAGTCGGTTAGCAGCCTTGAAGTGGCGAAACATGCGGGGGTTTCGCAGGCGACGGTTTCTTACGTGCTCAATCCACGGGAGGGGCAGTCGATATCGAGCGCGACTCGTCAGCGTGTGCTGGACGCGGTCAAGGAGCTCAACTACCGCCCCAACCGGCTCGCGAACGGTGTGCTTCGGGGCAAGACCAATATTATCGGTGTTTGCGCGTCGTTTCTCGGAAGCGACTTCCATTCGACTGTATTGAAGGATGTATGCGCCGTTCTGAGTGACGCCGGTTACCACACATTCGTATCGTGGTCGAAGCGAACTCCCCAGGAGCAGGCTAAGGAAGTCGACCTGCTGATGCAACACAGGGTCGACGGCATCATCTACATGCCGGCCAACGACTTTCCTCGCGAAGATGCCCACCTTTGGCTGCGCGGGATTGTGGCGGAAGGAGCGAGTTGCGTCATCATCGACGACCGCACCAATTCCGACCTTGTTGATTGTGTCGTGAGCGACGACGTTTCCGGAGCAGCATTGGCCGTCGACCACCTGATATCGCTGGGACACAAGCGCATCGCGTTCTGGTCCAATGTGTGGGATGGTAGCGGCTACCGAGATCGTCTGCAGGGTTACGCGAACGCTCTCGCAGCGGCGGGTATCCCCGTGGACCCGGCGATCTGCGCCAAGTTTCCACTGGACGCACGGGATACGGCTAGGGAGCTTCACCGGTTTCTGCGCATGCCGGATCCGCCAACAGCGTTTTTTATGACGAACGACATCACCGCGATGATTGTTCGCCACGCCGCGCAGGACACCGGAGTGCGAGTACCGGAGGATATCGCGGTAGTCGGCTACTCGAATCAGGACTACGCGTACTTTAACGACCTGACGTCGATTTCGCAAAATCCCGGAACGATGGGTCGTGCGGCAGCAAACCTGTTGCTTCAGCGCTTGCAGGCGCCGGATTCGCCCACCGTGATTGAATACGTTCCGACTGAGCTAGTCGTTCGCGGGTCTACAGTCCCGCAACCGGTGGTTAACAGGTTCAACGCGGTTGATTGAGAGCAGTAGCGCTTTGTTAGGGATGGAGAATAACGAGTGACGAAGGGTTCCGCAGGTTGAAACCTACGGCTCGTATGCGCATGAAAGTACCGGCCATAGGAATGTCCAGAGCACTAAGAATCGGCAGTGATCGTGGTTTCGTCCGCGCATTTGGTTTACGGAAAGGGCCAGGCGTCGCCTGGGGGGAATTCAGATGAACAAAAAAGCATTTACTTTAATAGAGCTTCTCGTAGTTATAGCTATTATAGCGATTCTTGCAGCTATACTCTTCCCCGTGTTCGCAACAGCTCGCGAAAAGGCGCGGCAATCTAGCTGCGCATCGAACCTCAAGCAGCTTAGCCTCGCTGTGACGCAGTATATTGGCGACTACGATGAGACCATGCCGTGCGGGCGTCCATCAGGCGCAAGCACTCCGCCCAAATACTCAGGAGTTGCGTGGGGCGGCCAGGTTTTTCCCTACGTCAAGGCTCCCGCGATTTACCAGTGCCCCGACGATCCCGCGAGCATGAACTATTACGGCGGGCCAGTCTTCCTTCCCGTTTCTTACGCTATCAACTGCAACATCACGGGTAGCACGAATCAGGTGTACAGCACATGCGTGAACAGCATCTCGAAGTTTACGTCGCCGGTAAAGACCATCCTCTTCTCCGAGGTGCAGAACTCGTCAGCGTGGCGCACACTCCTCTCAGACAGTTTGGAAACCGGCTCACAGGCGTATTCGCCCACGGGAAACGGGTACTGGCTGTCCGATGATGGTCCGACTAGCGCCTGTCCGTCCTGCGACCTGGCGGTAGGCGGAGTCCACTATGTGACAGGCTGGACCGGTGGCAAGGGCGCGTCCAACTTCGCCAGCTGGCAAAACGCGGCGGGCACCATCGTTGGAAAAGAAGACGGAGTCCACAATACAGGCGCCAACTACGCGTTTGTTGACGGTCATGTCAAATGGATGGCCGGAAGCCAGGTGTCGTCGGGCTTCAGCTCGTCACTCCCAGCCGACGCTCAAACGACCACGCGGGCTGAAGGCACATCGAATGGCTCGCATGCGGTGACATTCAGCGCAATCTAATCCACTATGAAAACCTACCCATTCGCCGTTGCGGCAATCGCTGCCGCTAGCTATGCATCGCCTTCAGTCGCCCACGCGACCACGCTTTCTGCGGAAACGTCGCGCCCCCAGCTCAGCTGCTACGCGGCTGGCGACGCGGTTACGGTCAACTTCACGGTTGCCGACCTCGCCCCCGGTCATTCGCCGCTTAAGCTTCTTATCCATGTCGATGACGCGCACTCGGTGACGCTGGCAACGAAAGAGATCGATGTGGCCGCTGCAGGAGCCACCTGGACGACGACCTACACCGCGCCAGCAAGCAAACTCGGCTTCTATCGTGTCTATGCTAAGCTTTCCGACGGCACGACTATCCCCGCGACCGGTAGCCGTGACGCGGGTTTTGTTACGTACATCGTAGTCGCGGACCCCGCGACGCGCACGGTTTACCCGCCGTCGGAAGCACGTTTCGGGATGCAGGGCGGGTTCAACGGCGCGCTCACCCCAGCGCCTTATCTTGGCTACAACTGGATGAACGGTCCCGGGGGCTGGCACCGGAACGAGCCTGATCGACCGGGGCAGTTCGCGGAGAAGCGAGCGGCTGAGAAGGCGGCGGGGAAAGTGTCACCCGACCTCAACTGGACCAACCGGGCAGCGAAAGCGTGGGCGAAACCGACCCCAGACGGCATGCGGCACGGCTGGCCGCTCTACCCCGTGTACGCGCTCAACGAGCCACCGAAGTGGGCCGCAATCACAGCGCGTAAGGTGGGCTGGACGGCGCCTATCAAGCCTGAGAACCTGCCGGATTGGGATCGGTATCTTCGCTCTTTCGCGCAGAGTGTGGTCGAGGATGCGCCCGATCAGGATCAACATGTCTACCAGGTGACATGGGAGCCAAACTGGTTCAACGGCACGCCAGCTGAGTTCAATGCCATCTACTCCACGGCGTACAAGGCCCTCCACGCCGCCGATCCAAGAGCGGTAGTGGTCGGCCCCACCCAAAGCGGCCTCGGCGGTTCGATGAAACAGGTCGCAGAATGGTTTGCGGATGGGTTTGGGTCTTACATCGACGGCTACTGCTTCCATCCGTATATCCTGATGCCGTCGGAGCCGAACAGCTATGTAGACAGGCTGCGCGAGCTCAAGCGGTTCATCGGTAAGCGGGGCGGACGAGATATCCCGCTTTACGCCACCGAGCAGGGCTTCGCGGTGCCGACTGCCCCAGCGAGCGAGCTAGAGCAGGCGCAAGCGCTGGTACGCTCAAGCCTCGTCACCCTTGGAGAGGGAGCCAGGTTCTGGTTCGGCTTCTACATTGCGGACATGGGTGGGCAAGGCGGTTACGGCTACTTCTACAACCTGAAGAACAAGGATGTCGTGTTTGGGACGGACCGCACCGGCCCGAAACCGGTCGCGGCTGCCTATGCCGCCGAGACGCTGCTCATTGACGGCCACGAAACCGTGGGGGCAGTGGACTATCTGGGCGATACAGCGCTTGGGTACGCATTCCAGCGCGGCGACGATGTCGTGCTCGCGCTCTGGGATTACAGCACTAAACCTCGGAAGGTGACTCTCACGGTTGGCACCAAGAGCGTGGACCTCTACGATTGGATGGGTAACCGCAAGAGTGTCGCCACTGCCAGCGGCAGGCTCGATGTCACCCTCACGCAAGACCCGATCTATATTCGCGGCGTCTCCCCCACCCTTTGGGGCAAGTCAGTCACTCGCCCGCTGGAGTTGAGTGCGCTTTCGTTGAGCACCATGCCTGGCGGCAAGGCGGTAATCGACGGCTTCGTACACTTTCCAGGCGGCGCAGATGCCACTCGCGCGCAGGTATCCGTCGGCGCACCGGGCCTGATCCCGTCAGCGATAATTCCCGCGACATCACGCGAGGCTAGCAAGCCGTTCCGTTTCGACTTCACCGTTCCAGTTACTACGCGGCCTGGGCGATACGTGGCGACGGTGGCCCTCTCGGGCAAGCCTGGTGAGATCGCATCGCGTCATGTGGTCGTCGACGTTCTCGCACCAGCCACGCTTGCGGCGGTGGTGCCGACTGCGACGGCAGCTGACGGCAAAATCGCTCTGAAATCGGTAGCGGTAACACTTGCTGCAACCCAAGGCGAGAAGGTGACCGGTACCGCGTCGCTTTCAATCGCGAAGACACAAGGGACAGAAACACCATTCGAGCTGGCGGGCAATGCCGACACGCTTATCGACCTTCCGGGAAGCATTACGCTGGAACCAGGCAAGAGTGTGGATGGCGAGTTGAAGGTGACATCGCGCGAAGGCTACTCGTTCACCAGCAAAGTCCCGCTCTGCTTTGTCGCCGCTGCCCGTACCCCCAAGCCGCCGAAGGTGGACGGCGACTTATCCGACTGGACCGCACCAGCGGTATCGTTCGGCGCAGCCAACGTGCGAACGGCATGGGATTCTTCCGCGCTGTATGTCGCGTTTGAGGTGAACACCGCATGGCTACCCAAGGCTGCCACAACGGCAGACAAGCGCGACCTCTCGCTTAACGACTGGATGACAGTTAAGAAGGACCCGGCAACGTACGACAATGTTGAGGTGGCATTCAACCTCGACCCCGGCAAAATCGAGCGGTCAACGGGGGATGTGTATCAGGACTCGCTAACCAAGCGGCGCTTCACGGTGCTGAGGTTCACTCCCGAAGAGAAGGGACCGCTCACAACCCGGTGCTACACATACAACTTCGACAAGCTACAGGCTGTGAACCTCTACGATTGGCAGGTTGCATTTAAGACGAGCACGACGGGCGCGACGACCACCTATGAGGCGTCGATCCCCTGGAAGCAACTCGCCTCCGACGGTCCGCCCAAGCCTGGCGACCTGATCGGCTTCTCAGTAGCGGTGAATGGCGGCGCGGTCAAGCTGTTCGACGGCATCTTCCCCGCAGAAGACTCATCGCGGCTGGGGTATTTGGTGTTCGCGCCGTAAGGGGAAACGTGACCTCATCCCCCAACCCCTTCTCCTTGGAAAATATAGAACCTCTCTTCCCCACTTCGTGGGTCCCCTCCTCTCCTAAAGGAAAGGCAAAGAGTTTGCGTCTGGCATATTTTCATCCATATGGGTGGATAACTTTCATGACGACTCCTTGGAAAGGCGAAGGGGAGTCAGAGCGGATTCGTACCGTACCACGGGGCGTAGGGGCAGAGCTTGTCTCTGCCCTCGGATCGGCCGCGGCACGTGGCGTTACGGTCCGGGCAGCATGGCGGCCACATGACGCTACCCAGCCCCATGGCGTTGCCATGGGCTACGCCAAGGACGCCCCTCCGGGGCTTCGGACTGTCACCATCGCGCCTCGTGTTACGGTCCGGTCCTTCTCCCGCCTCGGGAGAGAGGACATTCCGACGTCTGGTGAGGGCATCTTCGTCGTATAGCTCGCATCAAATCGTCGCTGGACAAAAGCCGCAGGCACTGAACTGCCAGCCTGACGAAGAACACCCGCAAGCGGGCTAGGGAGTGCTTACCGGCGCGCCCAGTTACGGTCCGAATCCTACTCTGGCTCCCCTTCGCCTTTCCAAGGAGAAGGGGCTGGGGGATGAGGTATTCTCCCCTACTCTGCCCCCAACCATTGCCCCTTCTCATACAGCGCCTTGATATCGGCAGCGTTGAGGCTGGTGGCGATGACTTCCACCTGATCGATACCGCCGTCGAGCAACGCGGGCTTGTTGTCGAGCGCGGCAATTGAGATCTCCGGGACCCAGTGCGTCCGCTGCACAACGGGCGTGCCTGCTGTGCTCGTGGCGACGAGCTTGCCGTTGACGTAGACCGTAAGCGTACTCAGATCGTAGACGAGGGCGACGTGGTTCCAGCCGCTCGCAAGCGTTGCCGCCCCTGAGGCGGTCAGGCCAGTGAAGCGCTGGGTAACATCCACTTTGCCAGCGCGCAGGTTGATGCGAAACGGACCGAACCATGCGGTCGACGCTGCGTTTGCTGGTGCTCCGGCTGCGGCTCGAAGCCAGGTGCTCACCGTTACCGTACTATAGGGCCACGACTTCGAGCGGACGTGGATCTTCCCGGTTGCCCCAAGTTTAAGCGCGCCGCCACGTTTGCCGTCGGCAATCCATTCATAGTCACCATCCACCCTTGCGCGTCCGTACTGCTGACCGACAGCGGCATCATTCAGCTGCGCCCCCACGCCTTCGTCGAGGCTGAGCGCGTAGTAGGGAATGCGCGACAGAGGTAGCGTGGCATTGACGATGTCCCCAAGCTTGTATGGATTGCGCGATGTCTCCGAGCTATCGTCGACAAAGTCGTCGTAGGTCCCGCGGCTCTGCACGAACTTGACGGGCGCGGTTACCGGTGACTTACCCTGTGCACCGCGAACGAGAACGACCGGCTTTGAATACGCCACCTTGTCGGTTTCGGTGAGTGCGTAGGCGTGGAAGATCCGTTCGCGTTCAAGCGACGCCGTCGCCGGGATGGTTCGCGTATAGCTGCCTGCGGCGGGAAGCGGGAAGTCGATGTTGGCATCGACAGTGTCGGCGGTGAGCGTGAAGCGCGCTACGGTCGGCTTGCCGTCGGTAGTCAATGTGCGCAGAACCGGTCCCTTGAGCACATCGGCGAGCGCAACGGTTGTGGTGTCTGCCTTGCCCTTGATGTCGACGTCCAGCTTCAATGTCGCAGTGGGCTTTGCGGTGATGCGGAACAGATTCCACTGCGGTCCCCACATCGCTTGCGACGGGTATTCGAGCGTCGGTCCGCCGACAAGCTTGCGGGTGGCTCTCTCATCGTAGTGCGCCGTATACCGCTCTTCGATCTTGCCGCCGTCAATGGTCATGCGACACTGCACCTTTGGCGCGAGGCCGACGCGAACTTGCACGCGTATGTCGCCTGCGGGGATGTCAGCGATGGTGTCGTCAGCGCGGAATGCGCCATCGGACGCCGCACCCTCGGCCAGGACCAGCTTGCGGAGCGGCTCTTTGCCGATCAGCACCGCGCTCGCCGTGGCGAGGCGAGCGCCCTTGAACGCGGTGTTGGGTTGAACAATTAGCGCGACATCCGAATCGCTCGCAATGTGGTCGAGAGCGATGGAAACGGGAACCGGGAAGAACACGTTATTGAAACGAATGCGCACGGGAGCCAACCGCAGGTTGTCGTACACAACCTGGCTCTCGCCGGAGCTGTGGTCTATCCGGCGGACGGACACATAGGGAGTGAGCACGTTGGTCGCCAGAGGCAAGTGAGTTGTGTCGAGGCGCAGGTCGATCAGCTTATCGTCGTCCTCGCGGCTCGTCCACATGCGACCCGCCAGCGACGAAACCTCGCGGCCAGTGATGTCCTCGAAACGAAACGTGACCACGTAGTCCGACGACACCGCGCCACGCTCGGGGATGACGAGACACTGGAAGAATGCCTGATCGCCGAGAAGCACATCTTCCTGGTAGCTTACGACAAACTTGGGGGCATCGAACGGGCTGCGGCCAGTTGCCGCGAGTTCGTGGTAATAGCGTAGCACTTCGCTGTACCCGAAAACGTTGCGGCTCGACGGCATAAGCAACGTTTCGTTCATGTCGTTCCACGTGATGCACGAGAGCTGCTTGAAACCACGGCTCACCCACACTTTGAGCGAATCGCGAAGATTCGCGATGCCTGGATAGCGAACGTGAATCGCCTGGAACTCCCGGTTGGAGCTGTCGTAACCTGGCCAGATGTCGGGATAGAACGTGAAGCTGTCGCCGCGCTCTTTGAGGCGTGTCGTGAGCAGGTCAGCCACATCGCTACGCCAGTTGGTGCCAAATGCTGTTGCGCCGTCCCACTCACACGCCTTGAACCAGTCGCTCGTGCCTGCGGTAGGGACTTGGAATGCTGGCCATGCTTTATGGCGCGCGAGATCCTCTCTGCCAAGCGCCCAACGATCAAAGCATGAGATCGTGGGATTGAGCAGCACCTGCGCACCGCGATCTTTGATGATCTGCCTCGCTTTTGCCAGGCCATCGCCCTTCGCCCACACCACATCGCCGTAAAAGAAATGGACCTGCTTGCCGTTTACCGTCGCAATGCTAGGGTCACCGGCATGTTTTAGCGCGAACGTTGCGATGGTGTTCGCTGACTTTACGACATCGTCGCCCATGTCGCACCACTCAGGCGCGATATAAAATGTCTCGCCCGTCGTTTCGCGGATGCGCTTCGCTGCCTCAAACATACCATCGGGTACCGAGACGAGCGACTGGAACCCGTTGATGCCACTGGCAAGAGCGGACCGCATGGTACGCTCCATCTGGTCGGTTTCGCTGCCATTCTGCGTGACGAACGGAGACACATCCGTCCCGACATGCATCAGCCCCAGCGGAACTTGCGGCATATAATGTGCCCAGAAGATCACCGGAACGCCGGCTTGACCGGGACCGGGAGCGACAGGACCTTGAGCGAAAGCAGATTGCGGAATTGCTAAATAGGAGGCTGCCGCGAACGCGGCGATTATCTTGTTTGTTTGCATTTTTTGTTATGGAGCCGGTTCGATCACTCCGGCGACTGGGTGAATATTGGGCTGGCTGATGCTCGCCCATCGATCGCCGCGCCAGCGCATTCGGCTACCAGGCGCGACTTTCACAGTTACCTGGTACGGGAGTGACACCTCATTGCCAGCTCCCCCGCTGATACAGGAGCTTGACATTCGCCTCCGCCAGGCTCGTGCCGATTACCTCAACCTGGTCGATACCACCGTCAAGCGCGGGGGGCTTGTTGGCAGAGGAAGTGATTCGTAGCTCAGGAGCCCAGTGCGTGCGCTGTAGGATCGGAGTGCCAGTCGTGCTTGTTGCGGCGAGAGTGCCATTGACATAGACATAGAGGCGTGACAAATCATAAACTAGCGCGATGTGATTCCAACCCTGCGTCAAAGTCGCCGTACCTTCGGCGGTCAGTTTGGTAAAACGCTGCGAGACAGCGATCTTGCCTCCGCCCACACTGACCTTGAACGGACCGAACGACAATATCGATGCCGCATTGGTTGCAGCGTCGGGCGCGACGCTTACGCGCAGGCTGACTGTTACTTGGCCATACGGCCACGATGTCGAGCGTATTTTCACGGCGGCATCGGGACCGAGTTTCAAAGCCGCTCCGCGCCAGCCGCGTGCCAGCCATTCGTACGTTCCGTCGACACGAGCTGCGCCGAACTGATGCCCAAGTCCGGCATCGTTCAGCAGATTGCCCATGCCTTCATCGAATCCGAGGCGGTAATATGGAACGTCTCCAGCACTCAATGTCGCGATACTCACGTCCGACGCTGAATAAGGGTTGCGTGACTCCTCGGCGGCATCGTTCACGAAATCATCGAATGTGCCATGAGTTTCGACGACAGCAAGCTTTATGGGCTTGGCAGCGTAATCCTTCGCGTTCATGACGACGGGATTTGAGTACGCGATTTTGCCATCATCCGTCAATGCGTAGGCATGGTACACGCGAATTGCCTCGCCGTATTCAGACAACGGTAGCGCGCGCTGATATGACCCGGTTGCGGGAAGCGGATAGTCGATGTTTGCCTCGGTTGTACCGGTTGTTGAGAGAAACGTCACAGTGACTGGCTGGCCAGCAATGTCGACAGTCTTGCGAACATTCCGCGCACTAATGGCTCCGAGCGTGGTAGTAATCGACTGCGCCGTCCCTTTGGGGTCGATTGTGAGCGTGATCGTCGCGCCCGGCTTTCCGGTAAGTCGGAAGACGTTCCACGGCGCACCCCATTGTTGCTGCGAGTCGTAGTCCATTGTAGTCGCAGGGCCAACGCTTCGGCACAGGCTCATTGTCCAGTACGGCGTGTAGCGTTCGTTGATGGTGCCTCCGTCGATTGTCAAACGGCATCGCGTCTTGGCATTCAGTTCAATTCGCACGTACTGGCGGACCTGATCGGTGGGAATGCCCGATGCCGTATCGTCTTCGCGGAAACTGCCAGCGCTGAGCAAGCTCTCCGCAAGAACGAGGCGCTTCAGCGAGGACGAGCCGGTGACGCTGGCGGTCGCGACCGCTGACGGCCCCGACACTCGCTTGACGTCGAGCGCAATGTTTACTTCCGGTGCTATACGGTCTAGCGCAATCACCAGCGGTCGATTAAAGCGGACATTGTTGTAGCGCAGGCGAACCGGCGCGAGGCGCATGTTCGAATAGAGCGTGCGCGTCTCACCCGTCCCGATATCATACTGGCGCACGGTGACATAGGGCACAAGAACCTCGGTTTTGCCCGCAAACGGTGTCGTGTCCAAGCGCGTTTCGACAAGCTGATCGTCAGTCTCTCGCCCCAGTGCCGCCCGCGCTCCAATAGTTGTCAATGTTCGGCCGTACTGGTCGTCGATACGGTACGAAATGACATAGTCGCTTGCCACGGTGTTGTGCTCGGGGAGGACGGCGCACTGGAAGTAAGTCTGGTCGCCGACGAGCGCTTCAGGCTCATACGCGACGACGAACTTCGGCGAATCGAACGGACTTTGGCCACACTCGGCAATGCGATGGTAGTAATTGATTATCGCCGAATAGCCATAGACGTTGCGATTTGACGGCATCAGGAGAGTCTCGTTCATATCGTTCCAGGTGATGAACGAGAATTGCTTGTAACCCAACCCAGTCCATATCCGAAGGCCGTCCCGAACCGGTGCAAGCCCTGGAATGCGACAATGAATGGAGTAGTTCTCGCGATTCGAGCAGTCGTAGCTTGGCCAAATGTCCGGGAAGAACGTAAACGAGCCTGTTCGTTCCTTGAGCTTATCGTTGAGCGCGAGAGCCACGTCGCTACGCCATGCCTGACCGAACCCAGTCGCGCCGTCCCATCCCAGGTTCTCTAGCCAAGCGCTGTTTCCAAGCGGCGGCTGACCGAATGCCGGAAATGGCTTGTGCGCCGCCGTTCCCTCACTATTAAGCACCTGTTGCGGGAAATCATAGATCGTAGGAACGAGAAGGATCTTGACGCCTCGATCTTTGAATATCTGCCGCGCTTTTGCTAGACCGTCGCCTATTGCCCACTTGACGGTGCCGTAAAAGAAATGGATTTGCGCGCCGCCAGCTTTCGCAATGCACGGATCACTGTCGTGCTTTATCGCAAAATCGGCAATCGCGTTGGCACCCTTTACAGGATCGGCTTCCTGGTCGCACCATTCAGGCGCAATATACATGGTCTTGCCGGTTCGCTCGCGAACTCGGTGCGCGGCCGTGTAGAACTCTTCCGGCGCGCCGCATAGCATCTGGAACCCGTTGATTCCCGAATCCAACGCGACCTCGATTGTTCGCATATTTTGATCGAGAGCCGTCCCATCCTGGGTAACCAACGGCAGCGCGTCGGTCCCGTTATGCATATGGCAAAGCGGGATTTGGGGCATGTAGTGCGCCCAGAATATAACGGGAACGCCGTTCTGGGCTGGCCCTGGCGCGGCTGGTGGCGACCACTGCGCGTTGGCTGACGTGACAGCGGTGAAGGCGCACGCGGCAAGCAGGGTGCGAAGGAGAATGCGGGCTCGCATGATATTGACTTTCAGGGACATTAATTGGGGCATGATGGCCGGGCGCAACTCAGGATATCGCGCCCGACACATATTGCTAGAAAGTGACACCCAGTTCGAGGGTTCCGAAGATGCTTGTAACTTTGCAGTATAACCTAGATACCTTCTGGCGAACCAAGTTCCCGAGACTCGATACAGCTTTCACCGCACCATCGTCGGCGAGACAAGGGTCCAGGCTCAGCCTGGTTAGAAGGACGCGGAGGTATTGCCGAAGCAGGCGTTGCCGTTGGCGAAGCGGCGAACAAAGACTTTGCCTTTGCCGCCAGGCGCAAAGCCTCCCGTGCACGAGCCTGTTGTCGTCGTGTTATCGCCCAACTGCCCCATATCGGTCGGGTTTGTGGGGCTCGCATCCGGCAATTTCACCCAGGTCGCGTGACCGTCGGCGCAGGACACGTTTGTGCCGCCGTTATGTCGAGTCATGCCGGTCACGGCCCCCGTGGATGTGCTCCAGTGAGTCTTCAGCCAGTTCCAGTCGTTAGCGCAAGCCCCAAGGTTGTTAGAGTTACGTGCATTGTCGAATACGACCGCATACAGGGACGGCGTATCGACTTGCGAGGCGAGTAAGGCAGTATTTGCCAAACCGTAGCAGTTGTTCGACGTACACGGGGTCGATGTGTAAACACGTACGATCTCCGTATTTACTATGTAGTCCACATCGTACGGAAGGCCGTTATAGGTCTTCCCGGCCGCCGATGGGCACGTGTAAACCCCGGTGCTCTTCATATAAGCCTGAAACTGGCCAAACCACAAGTTCGGCCAGACACTACTCGTGTAGAGATTAGCGTTCGTTGGTGAGGTCCCAATAGGATACGCCTCGTCGTAATCTTGGACATACTGTACTAGTGCCAACCCAATTTGCTTCTGATTATTGAGGCAAGCGCTTTGCCGCGCCTTTTCGCGAGCGGTTGCAAAGACGGGGAAAAGTATAGCTGCGAGTATCGCTATAATAGCTATAACTACGAGAAGCTCTATCAAAGTGAACGCTTTTGACTTCATTGCTTAGTCTCCTGGCTCCGAGATGTCGCGGTTGGAACCGCGTAATCTATCCAATCAGTGACGATTTTCGTTGCATTAATCGTGAGTGCAAGCATAAACTGCCTGTTGCCAAGCGGTCGGTCATGGCCGCGAGCAACATGCGCGCCGCTTCCCGCCCCAGCGTCTCCAGCGGCGGCGCCATTGACGAAAGGCCTTCCGCACGCGCCCTGGCGTGATCGTCGAACCCGATGATCGCGTAGTCCCGCCCAGCCACAAATCCCCGCTCGGCAGCGGCGGTCATGAAGCCGAACGCCACCCAATCGTTGGCCGCGACGACTCCGCTCGGGCAAGGGTTCTTAGCGAGGTATGCGCATGCATCCTCGTATGCGAGCTGCTCATGCACGCGTAAGTCGCCGCGTATCGCCGCGTTGCTGGGCAGCGACGTGAACTCCCGCGCGGTCACAGTGCGAGTGAACACGCACCAGCCCCCTGCGCGAATTGCCGCATCCGACGCCCCCGAGCACCGAAGTTCAGCCCATTCGACGTCGAATGGCGAAAAGAACATGATCTCGCGGCATCCCTGCTGTACCAAATGCAGCCCCGCCTGATATCCTGCCGTCGCGCTGTCGTAGTAAACGTGGTTGATGGGGTAGCGAATTGGCGCCGATGTGGACACGAAGACCATGGGCAGATCCGGGAACGCAGCGGACGCGTCCCACGCGGCTTGTCCGGTATCAGTGGAGGTGAAACCAGCGACCGCTATCGCCTCGGCGCCCTTTGATCGCAGCAGGTCGATGGTTTCGAGGAGCGTGCGCACCTGGATACCGGAGTAGATCATGTCGGAGTAGTGCGGCAGCACGTTCGCCCCACTGAACACCTGCTCCATGTAGCGCAGGATAGTGCCGTTCCACGTGTTCGCCCACTTCCCGGAATCGTCGCGCGTATCGAATGAGCCGATCACGCCGACGACACGAGTGGCGACAGCAACTTCGGCCTTCGTAAAGATGGGCGGCTCCGGCGCGGTCGCGATGCTTTCGCGAGCAGCATTTAGCGTATCGCCAGCTACATATGTGCCGCGGCCCGATTCAGCACGCAGGGTACCGTCTTCGATCAGGTTCAGGATGGCGCGCTGCAGCGTGTTGAGCTCAACGTTATACGCCTTCGCAAGCTCGCGACGTCCCGGGATGCGGTGCCCCGACCGCCAGTCCCCGACGCGGATGCGCGACCGCAGATCATCCTCGATGCGCTTGTAGGCAGGCACCGAGAAAGCGAGCCGTTTTGCGGTTGTCTTTATCTTTGGCATCGTTGACAGATTGAAGCGCGAAACAAAACCGTATCATTTATTGATACGGAATTGTATCACGATGCCTGCGTACTGTCAATAGGGTATGGGAGGTTATTTTTTTGGCCTCATACGCCTACACTCAAACGGCGACGAAGCGGGCTGCCTTCCGTAGGCAACCCGCTTCGATCAATTCGAAACCAAATGTCGCGCGGCCCAGCGGCTGGCGCAGTGACTACTATGCGACCGCTTCAAATCGGCTGAAGTCGCCTTCGGCTTCATCCCATGCGGTGCTCAGGTTGGTAACTTCCGCCCTTAAAGGACCTTTGCGAAGCTCGGCAAGGAAGTGGGCCAGCGATTCTTCGTCCCCTTCGGCAATAGTTTCCACCTGTCCGTCCTGGATGTTACGGATGGTTCCGACGATCCCGAGCCCCTCTGCTACATGTTGGGCGAAATAACGATAACCTACGCCCTGAACGCGACCTGATACAACGGCTTGAACTCGCTTCTTTGTCATCTTTCATCCTCCGTCATGTTCCCCGAGGCTCTCGCGTGCTATCGGGTGGTTTATTGTGTGTTCGCGGCGATGCCCTTCGCCTCCTCTATTTCGCCGGTTAATAAAATATCCCGACTTTTTTCGGACAGCCCCTTCCGGATTCCGCCTCGCCGTGGGAGTGACTCTAGTAGAGACGCCGACAACTCGGCGAGACAAATGGCGGACGCAACGCTCGCGAAGGAAGCGTTCGCTAAAGGAGTCTTACCCATGCGCACACTTTCACAGACATTGGACAAACTACGATTTGGCCCGGCTCAAAGCCACGCCAACCTACACGCATTTCCGTTGCTGGCCGACGACCGTCCCGGCATGGGCTACTTGGTGCTCGACGATGCCGCCGCGAGCGGAGCGGTGAGGATCACCGAAAGCGGAAATCCTGGGCGCGTCCCTGCGGTGCAGGTGACCAATGACTGTGACGAACCCGTCTTCCTTTTAGACGGACAAGAACTGATCGGCGCCATGCAGGATCGGGTTCTCAACACCAGCGTGCTCGTCCCTCCACGAGCGTCGCTGGTGGCGCCGGTCAGCTGCGTCGAAGCTGCACGTTGGGACCCGGAGACCGCGGAATTTTCGCCAAGCAGGCAGCTGCATTTCGCTCGCGGGCGCGCACTGAGGGTGTCTGAGGTGACGCGAACGCTTATCCATCACGGTGAGGCAAGCGGTGATCAAGTCGAGGTGTGGGCGGCAATCGAGGAGCGCGCGATGGCAATGAATGTGACATCCTCCACCCGATCACACAACTCGCTGTTCGACAACGTGTCGCGAGCGCTCGACGGATTCGTAGCCGCCATAAAGCCCGCTCGCCGACAGGTCGGGGTTGTGTTCGCGATCGGCATTGAAATTGTGGGATGCGACTTGTTTGACTCGCCAGGAACGCTAGCGGCGAGCTACGCCAAGCTGGTCCGCAGCGCCGCTCTCGATGCGCTCGTTTCTTCCGCAGGCGGGCCGCCTCCCATCGGCGACGCTGCATGGTTCATGGACCGTGTCCGCCGCTCGCGCACACTGCGCTTCGCGAGTGCGGGCCTCGGCGAAGACATTCGCCTCTGTGCCGACCGCCTTTCTGGTGGCGCACTGATCGCAGGCGGCCGCGTGGTTCACCTGTGCGCATTCGATGTGGAGGAGGCGTAGGGCACGCGTACAGCTGGAATGTTCAAATAATAGGCGGCGCCGTATCAAGTCGCGGATTAGGACGTCGCTATAACGGGTACATGTTGCATATCTCCGCTTCGTTGTCGCACCAATGGCAGCCTCGCTCAGATACTAGGAACCACCAATGATACTGCGATTATCGCTAGACCTCCCCGAGGATGCCACTTATATCCACACAGCGCGACGTCTGAGCCGGTGCCTTCTCGAAGATATCAATGTGAAACATGGCACAATCGACGATGTAGAAAATATTGTCGGGGAAGTTTGCTCAAACGTGATTCGTCACGCCGAATCCAAAGCAGCCCACTTCCTCGTCACTCTAGAGTACTATGAACCCAAAGTGGTCATCACAGTGAAGGACACTGGCAAGGGGTTTGTGATGGACGATGTGCTTCCTGTCGGACAGACACGTTCCGATGGTCTCACTGGCGAGCGGCTCGGCGGGTACGGGATGGTCATGTTGGAAGGTCTAGCCGATAAGCTTCAATTCTCCGTTACCGAACCGCAAGGCACCACGGTCCGCGTCGAAAAGAACCTCGAGTACAAAACAGCGGTCGACGCACGACATGCAGCGGCCCTTGATCACGCCAAGAGCATCAAAGTCATAGCCACCACTCAGTAATTCTCAGCCCCGCGCCCTACTGTCGCCGCGCGAGCAGCATACAGACATCGTCCCTCAACCCGCCATCGGCGAATGCCACAGCACCGCGATAGATTGCCTGCCTAAGCTCAGGGAGAGTTATTGACACCCCAGCTGTTGATGCCAGGTTTGCCATCCCACAGATACCAAGGAAGTCGTTTTCGCGCCTAGCTTCCGTGATTCCATCCGTTGCCATAATCACAGTATCGCCGACCGCGAGCATCCGCGCTTCGACTCCGTAAGTTGCCTCCATATGTATCCCGAGCGGCGTTCCAATCATGGATACGTACTCAACCGTTCCGTCCGTCTTCAGGACTAATGTCGGCTCAGCCCCAGCAGCAGAGAACAACGTTTCACCTGTCGCAATATTCACGATTGCTACCGCCAGGACTATGAACGCCTCGCCGTCGTTCTTGCCAAACAGATGCGTCTTGCAGATAAACTCGTTGAGCCGAGTAAGCGCAAGATCCGGAGCCTGGTGTTCGTGGAGCAGAGTACGCAGGGCATATTTCACCTCTGAGGTCCGGGCTGCTGCGACCAGGCCCTTGCCAGAAACGTCGCCGACCGCCAGTGCCATCCGGTTTTCGTCTAGCAGGAACGCATCGAAGAAGTCGCCGCCCACTTCCGCCTCATTGAGCGCTGGTTCATAAAGTGTTTCAATTGCGATCCCCTCAAACCTGCCCGAAGGTGCTGCCTGCAGCATGGACCGCTGGAGCGTCTCTGCGATTAGTTCATTTTTGGTCGCAGCAGACGCCAGAATAAGCTCCACCCTCTTACGTTCAGTAATATCACGAATATTGCACTGAATGACTGTATGGCCGCCTTCATGATACAGGTTGCTGATAAACTCCACTTCAAGCCGCTCGCCACGTCGGTTTTCAAGGGGAAGGTTCTCGTAACGGATATGGAAGTCTCGCTTAAGTCTTTGAAACGCCTCCTGGCTGTCGCTTTTGTCCTTCAGCAATCCGATCTCCCACAGCTCCTTGCCAATCAACTCATCGTGAGAGTAGCCCAAAAGCTCTGTGATGAACGGGTTAGCATCCGCAACTTTGCCCTCATCGGTGTCGAGGATCAGCACGCCATCGCGCGTTGTCTCAAACAGACGACGATACCTTATCGCCGTTGCGGCAAGCTCCGCCTCAACTCGCTTTCGTTCGGTAATATCACGAATATTGCATTGGATAACAGTATGGCCGCCCTCGCGATATAGGTTGCTGACAAATTCCACCTCAAGACGTTCGCCACGCCGGTTCTCAAGGGGAAGGTTCTCATAGCGGATGTGGAAGTCACGCTTGAGGCGCTGGAACGCGACTTGGCTGGCAACCTTGTCCTTCAATAGCCCGATTTCCCAGAGCTCCTTGCCGATCAGCTCTGCGTGGGAGTATCCTAATAGTTCAGTGATAAACGGGTTTGCGTCAGCGACTTTTCCCTCGTCGGTGTCGAGTATCAGCACGCCGTCGCGCGTCGTTTCGAACAGTCGCCGATACCTTATCGCAGTTGCAGCAAGCTCAGCCTCGACACGCTTGCGATCAGTGATGTCTCGGATATTACACTGGATAACGGTGTGGCCGCCTTCGTGGTACAGGTTGCTGACAAATTCCACCTCCAGCCGTTCGCCGCGCTGGTTTTCGAGAGGCAAGTCTTCGTACCGGATGTAGTTCGTCGTCTTGAGGCGCTGGAATGCTTCCTGGCTAGCGGCTTTATCGCTCAGTAGACCGATTTCCCACAGTTCTTTGCCGATTAGCTCTTCGTAGGAATAGCCTAGAAGTTCGGTCATAAACGGGTTAGCGTCGGTCACTTTCCCTTCGTCGCTGTCGAGAAGCAGTACGCCATCACGTGCGGCTTGGAACAAGCGACGGTAGCGGATTTCGGAGATAGCGAGCGCATCGACAACACTCTTGGCGGCGTCAAATGCAAGCTTTGCCGCTTCAAGGGCGGATGAGGGGTTAAAGGCTGAGTCGGGCAAGTTTCACGTCTCCGCTTTCCGGCGCAACACGGCGCCGCTGAGGAATCCAATAGGAGAACGTGAAAAACGATGAGTTCACGAATGACCGCAGGCGCGGCACTCTTCCTGGGTATGCCATGGAAGCAGCGCTACTCTAGCAACGCTAAATCCATTCATATTAATACCCATATTGAAACTATATGATACCTTTATAATGAATCAAGCAAGCAGCCTTACATAAGGGGAGCTCAATGGCACGGCACCAACTCCTGCGGCGATGGCGAACGTGGGCTATCGTCACGTAGCGTCGCGGCTAATAAGCTGCTCGACGCGCGGCAGGTGATGCGAGGCAAGGCGGTCCAAAAGCGAAGCTGGGTTCGAATCTACAATGATCACATCGCGGTGCTTGTGCTTGATGAAACCGGTACGAACCCCTTTGTCGAACATTTCGAGAAGCGGGTCGTAGTACCCGTCAACATTGAGGATGCCGCATGGCTTCCGATGCATTCCAAGCTGGGCCCAGGTCACGATCTCGCAAAACTCTTCGAACGTCCCGAAGCCGCCGGGCATTGCGATAAACGCGTCAGACATGTCGGCCATCCGCGCCTTTCGTTCGTGCATTGATGCCACCACATGGAGTGCGGTGAGTCCGTCGTGGCCGACTTCCTTCTCTAACAGCGCCTGAGGTATCACGCCGATCACCTCACCATACTCGGCAAGCACAGCGTCGGCCACAACACCCATTAACCCAATGTTGCCGCCGCCGTAGATCAGCTTCATCTCACGACGGGCGATCTCGCTGCCCAGAATGGCCGCAGCTTCTCTGTAGACTCCACGGTCACCCTCTTTCGATCCGCAAAAGACGCAAATACTCCGCATTCTTACCCATCACCGTCGACGTGACCGGCCCTTCCACCACCAAGTATATCACACGCCTACTCGCTAACGCTTATATCTAATCCTTCGCCCTCTCAAACCCACCCCACCGCCACCCCTTTCTAAAAAATGCCCCGGCGGCACGAGCCGTCCTAAAAACACTCGCGAAAAAGCCTCCCTGCACCCATAGGCACAGGAAGGCTTTTCTTACCAATCACCCCTACTTCGCGATCTTCAACCGCACGAGCCGGTAGCCCTGCTCGTCGAACACGACCGCCCAGCCGCCCTGTGCCGCGATCGCGCCGGGCTTGAACCCGCCGGTAACTGCGGCAGCGTCGACCTTCGAGACCACCGCCCCAGTGCGCGGCGCGAGCATCGTTACGGTGCCCGCATCGGCATCAGACACCAGCACGCCCGCCGCCGTGGCAGCTAGGCCAGCGATCTTTACGAACGGCGCGGCTGACTTCCAAAGCTGCGTGTACGCCCCGTTTCCGCCCCGCGTGAAAGCGGTAACGCTCTGCGGCCCGGCGACGACGAGTGTGGCATCGTCGACTGCCGCAATAAACGCCAGGCCGCTCGCGTCGGCGATACCAGGCAGTGTGACAGCCTTCGCTGTGGTCAGGTCAGCTCGGCTACCTTCGAGGACGCGTGAACCATCGATCACCCAGCCCATGGTGTCCGCGATAGCGAGCCCATTCGGAGCGGTCAGTCCGGCAGGCGTGCCAGCTTTCGACCAGTTGCTCTGGCCCTTGATCGACTGGGTCGGGTCGAAGCGCCATACCTGCTTGCCGGGTCCATCGAGTACGAGGAATGTTGTCCCATCGGCAACGACTGCAGCCGCGTTGCCGCTCCAGTTGCCGCCGACGCGCCATGGCTCATTAGCATTGCTGGTGAACGACGCGTCCGGGTCGTCATCGAGGGCAAGGCGCACAACACGGCCGCCCCTGTCGACAAATGCCAGCACGGTGCCGTCAGAGGTCAGCGAGACGACCTTGACGTTGTGGATACCGCCGACACGCTGATGGAGTGGCTTGCCGTGCTTGTCGAAACGAACAAGCCCTTGCGATGTGGCATAGAGGTAGCTGCCAGCGGGGTCCTGCACCAGGCCGTTTCCGTAGTAGACCCATTCGTTGTCCACCGTGGCGACGGTTGCCGGATCAAGCGGAGTCGCCAGCGACTTTGCTCCACCGCCTGCCGAGAGGCCGAACGGTGTGTTCCCAACATTGGGCAGCGCCATTGCGAACATTCCGCGAGGCCATCCGCCTTCCTTGATCTCCTTGCCGTCGACGCCATACCGGTAGACATTGATGTCAGCGTAATAACCGGCGACAATCGCATCGCCGGTCAGCGGGTCCATTCCGATAGCATTGTAGTATGGCGCGCCTGCGGCGGGAGGCGGCAGAGCGAGCACGGTGCCGTTGGACGTGCCGTCCGAAGCATAGCCAGTTACGGTCACGTTATCAAGGGCGAGGATTTTGTTCTTGGCGGCGAATCCCTTAGTCAGACCCGCAGGCGCCAGAACGGCAGATCGGAACTTGCCAAGCGACGCGAACTGAACGGGCTTAGGGTCGGCCTGTGTCGTATCGACAGTGAACACCTTGCCGTCCCACGATGCGTAATAAACCTTCGGTCCGTCGCTTTGAATGTGGAACGCCGGGTTCACGCCTGTTGGCACCGACACAGTCCGCGCTATGGTCGCTTTGCCAGCCGTGAACGTAATCCCGTACAGCAACTGCCCCTCACCCACCCACAGCACGCCTTTCGAATCATACGCCACTCCGTCCGCAGAAAGGAACGTCGCCGCCTTCGTTCCGGCGGGCTGGCTCTGGGCGAGCACACCGCTCACCTTCAGCGCCGCCTGCTGAGCGGCAACAGGTGGGCTGCCTGCGGCAAAAAGCAGGGAAAGGGCAACGGCCGGAACGACAGCGCGCATCAATGCGGACTTGGCTTTCATATCGGATCTCCTCATAGCGCGACACGAGCGGTATCAGAGCGCTATTAATGGGCATTACTAGACTTGCCAAGGTGATTCGATACCAGAAGGCGAGATTCCTTCAAGGTTTTTTGGGGACAGCAACTTGAGGCTGTGGTTACAGAGTGTAGGGGCAGAGCTTGTCTCTGCCCGAGGGGATGCACCGACGTGCTATTGTCTGGCAGGCATGTCGGCAACCGACGACGATGAGACCTCACCCCCGGCCCCTCTCTTTGGAAAGGACGAGGGGAGTCTGAGGCGCTCGCCGAAGCGTCGTGTTACGGTCCGAATCCAAACGTACCCGCAATCAGCCAAGAGGCACACGATGACCTCGCTTCTTAGCGCAACCATCGTAACCCCGCTCGTGGGCTGGCCCGGCGCGCGCCGGGATCCATCCAGCCCTTGGGCAATGCCATGGGCTCCGTGAATGTCACCCGCGTCGGGGCTTAAGTGCAGCGTCGAAGCGCCGTGTTGAGGTTCAGCTGGTCCGGCGGGACGGTGCCGACGATTGCCGGTACTGAACTACCGGCCTGACGAAGAACACCCCTACGGGGCTAAGGATTGCGCGGCGACGGGCTCTGTTACGGTCCGATTCCGAAAGTACCGGTAAGCAGCTAGGAGGATCAGCCTGACCTCGCTTTCAAGCCCAATCATCGTAACCCCAAAAATTTGGGGGGGTGGTCCGGCGGGACGGTGCCGACGATTGCCGGTACTGAACTACCGGCCTGACGAAGAACACCCTACGGGGCTAAGGATTGCGCGGCGACGGGCTCTGTTACGGTCCGATTCCGAAAGTACCGGTAAGCAGCTAGGAGGAACCCGCTCATCGGGCCCCTCGTGGGGTGGCCCGGCACGCGCCGGGGTCTGCGGCCGACTCCCTAGCCCGCTTGCGGGTGCTCTGCGTCAGACCGGCAGTTCAGTGCCGGTTCAGTGCCATGAGGTAATTCCTCACTTCCCAAACGAGATCGGAACGTAGTAGCTGGAATCCTTCCCCTTGCCGATGCCGGGCGTCCATTCCAGCCATCCCTTACGACCTCCGCCATCGTTGTCGTTGATCAGAAGGCTCAGACGGCAACCGAACTGCAGCGCTTTGGCGATTTCGGGATTTGCCCGAGACAGCATCACGTCGTAAGTGGTGGTGGTCCCCACCCGCGTCGCCTGCACCTGCTCGCTCACCGGGATACTGGCAAGGTCCAGCGGCCACGGAGACCGCTCGATACGCGGGCCAGCAGCGGTCAATGCCGCAGTCCATTCCAGCAGCTGCTCGGATGGACCGACTAGCGCGATTTGAAGCGAGTCCCCTTTCCAGTAAGCGCCAGGCTGCTCTAGCTGGTTGTGGACGTCGTCGGTCACGACTGCATGGATGCGCAGCCCTTCGGGCACCTGGTTCACCCAGACCTTAGCGCTCAGGTCAGCTCCGCCGTGGAACTTGAGCGCTTCCATTGGGGTCGCCTCAAACAGGCTCACCAGATTGCGTCGCGGATCCAGCGTCGCTAACGGCATGCCGTCCTCGGGATTGGCTCCGGCGCTGAGCGTGCGTACCGTGACTGCCGTCCGCAAACGCACTTCCTGGTCGATCACCGGGAGGCCGTCGGTTGGAGACAGACGTAATCGTAGAAGCTGGCTCGGCGGCGTGCCAGGGGACACGGTAACGCGAACTCGCACAGCCTGCGACTTGCCAGCTGGGATGTCTACTTTGCTAATCGCGGGCTCAACCTTGAGGGTATCTGACTCGACGCCGAGCGAACCGGTCAGCCGGGTCTTGAGCGGGTTGGCAACTGTGATCTCGTACGCCAGCGGTGTTCCTTCGGCGATGGTGGCTGACGGCGCCGTCATGATCGGCTTCACAGGCGCAATCTCGGTCTTCTCACCGGCGACGCTAAAGAATGCGGGCTCGTACGCCAGCGGCAACGTGTAGTAGCCGTTCGCAGGCTTGAGGATTGTGGTGCGGCCCATGAGGTCGGTCAGCGTAGCTTGCGGCGCGCTGCACTTAACCAGCGTCGACGCTTTGATCCCGGGCCTGTCGGTCCAGAGAGCGACAACGGTCTGTCCTAGGCCACGGTAGCAGTAGATGGTCTGCTCGGTCTCGGCAGCGAGCTTGGCAGCGAACGCCTTCCCTCCTATGCAGTCGATGACGGTGTGAACGCCCACGGTGGCAGGCTTCGGGGTCATATTGTTAAACACGACGCCCATGTTGTGCTCAGGGTCGGCCGGACTGGTGCCATCGTCGACCATGTCATAGAGGATATAGCACTGGTCCCCGACACCCTGCGAGACCATGATCTTTTTGGCAAGCACAATGGCCTGCTCGCGCACGGAGATGCCGCCAACAGCCGCAATCCCGGCTTCGTTCAGCCATACAGGGGTTTTGGCGATGCCGCCTTTGGCCATCCAGCCATCTACCTTAGCACGTGCCGGTGCAAGGTTTGCGACGTTGCCGTGCGTATGATACGCAAAGATGTCTGGCTTAGGGTCGGTCTTGGCGAGGAAGTCTGCCGGAAAGCCAGGTCGGAAGTTGACTTCAGAGACGCCCCCGTTCATCACCTTCGCGCTCGGATCGGCTTCATGGATACCCTTGACGCTGGCGCTCAGGAGTGTCGCGTACTGGTCCGCCGTGCCCAGCCAGAACGTCAGGTCTGGCTCGTTCCAGATCTCCCAATAGTGAACGTACAGCTTGTAGCGGTTAACCGCGGCTTTCGCGTAGGCGACATACTTCTCGGTGATCGGGGGAGCGTTGTTCCAGTCGTGCCAGTCTTTCGAGTTCTGGTTGCCAGTCGTTGCCCACTTTGCAGTGTACGCGAGCACGAACAGCATGTCGATCTTGGCCTTCTTGAGCTCCGCGACGGTATGGTCCACCTTGTCCCAGTTCCAGACGCCTTCCTGAGGCTGAACGCCGCCCCAGTTATCACCGTCGCGGATAATGTTGAAGCCGATCTGACGCATCAGTTCGATCTGCTTGGACACCTGCGCTTGCGAGAAGCGACCAAGGTGCGAGCAGACTCCGATAAGCGGCGCCCCAGCAACGGTAGCGCCAACGCCCGGCTTCACCAGCGCCGCAAGCGACGAGCGCGTCTCGGAAACGACCCCGCCGTCCGCGTCAAGCAAGTCAAGCGTCACAAAATAGAAGCCCGGCTGCGCCGGGCGGACAGTGTAAGGATCAGGAGGAAGCCCACCGTGCGTGACCGCTTTAGGCGACTCGGCGACAATCTTGCCGTCGAAATCGTGGACGCGCCAGCGGTACGTCAGCGGGTCGTCGGTACTGACACCGACAAAGCCAGCTTTGAACGTCACCGCCTCGCCGGGCTTGACGATCTGGATGTCGCGATCAGCTGTGAGGGTAATGCTAGGAACCACGGTTGCGGCCTTGCTGCCCGCTGGGCTGATTCGCACGTCATCAACGTACACCGTGCTGGCGGTTGGGGCGGCGGCGGCATGGTCAGCGCCGAAGCCGAAGAACATCACGGGTGGCTTGAGGGTCTTGTCTGGCGACGGCCCCCAGGTGCCGAGGAACTTCGTCGGGTCAAGCGTGATCTGGAACCGCGCCCACCCGTCGCCGTTAAACTTGTCGGCGAGACCCGGGGCTGCGTACTGGTAAACGTTGCCCTTGGAGTCAAAGAGGCGCAGTGCGACATTCGCAAAATCCGCGTGTCCAGCTCCCTTGACCCACAAAGTGATGTCCACTGGATTGCTCGAATCGCTGAACTGGATTGGATGGACCAGTTGGAACTCGATGTAGCCCGAGCCCGAGAAGGTGTACGCCACCTTCCCGGCCTTAAGGCCAGCGTGCACAGCATCGCCAGCAACAGAAGCCTTGGCGGTTGAGTTCTTGCCGGGACCAGCGATGAGGCCGTCGGCAGGCAGGGTTTCGAAGTCGATCACGGTAGTCGTCGACGGCGCATCGCAGCGCCCGGTTACGGGCGATAGGCCAACCATGAGCGCCAGGACAGCAGCGCAGACGAATACGAGAGGTCGTGCAGTTGAGGACATAGTTCTTCTTCTTTGAGTGACGGCCAGATGCGACGTTTCCGCAGAGCGCCCATCCTAATCGCGTCGTGTAATTGAGGTCGAACCGCCGCGCCTAATTTAGGCGCGGCGGAATCGTGTCGCGAGCCGCTATAGGTAGCTGAACGTCATCGTGTAGACGGCCCCGTTGCTTGAGTTCACCATCGTGGCCGCCGAGCAGGCCGCGTTCGATCCGTTGCTTGCCTTCCAGGCTGTAGTTGGAGCATTGCTGCCATTCGATATTTTGGTGCCAGAGAGCCACTTCACGTGACCATCTGCGGCTAGCCAGTTTGCGCCATCCCCATGGTAAGGCTCCATCGAGCAAGGCGTTGTCGTGTTACAAAACGCGGGGTCGAACGGGATTCCCATTGTCCCCGTTGCGTAGGCCACCCGGTTCGTACCCTTATAGTTCCCAAGGCCAGCGCCATTGCCTGCATCCGTTGCTGGCCATCCATCGCCGCTCGGGCTGTACGTCTCGTAAATGCCATCAGGCGTGCAGCCGGCGCAGATACGCATATGGCCGCCGGAAACCTCGTAGAGGTTGACGGTGTTCGCCGACGCCGTGAGGGCTGAAATCTGGCGGCCCATGATCTGGTAATTCATGCCATAGGATATCTTCAACCGCCCCGCATTCGGAACGGACTGGTCATCGGGACACTGAAGGGTGCCAACGGCTTTGATGTACGGATACAAAATGCCTGCCCATCCTTGATAAGTCGGGGTCCAGGCGCACGGAGGGCTGCCACCGAGGGTGCACCAGCCGCCAATGCCGTATGGATACTTCTCGTCATAATCCTGCACGTACTGTAAACTTGCGATGCCTATCTGCTTCATATTGGACGTGCACGATGTAGCGCGCGCCTTTTCACGAGCAGTAGCGAACACAGGAAAAAGTATAGCTGCGAGAATCGCGATAATTGCTATAACTACGAGAAGCTCTATTAAAGTAAAGGCAGCGGTGCCAATCTTCGTCTTACGAGTGTACATGTTCAATTTCATTGCGTTCTATTTAATCCCCCTCTAATGCTAGGTGGCGTGCAGATCAAGTATTGGCGGCTCAAAGCAAGCAAGGTCCAACGGAGCCACGCTCAACGAGGAAACCGTCAACTACCCTCAGGAAGGGCTCAAGGTCTCGCCCGGCAAGTGCGAGTTCGAATATCTGGGATGCCTGTTCAAACTGGTCTGCAAAGTTGAAATCCACGCATGTCACTGGCGGATACGTGTATTCAAGTGTGTGCCAATTGCCCAGGCTAACGACCGACTTGTACTCGGGAACGGGACAACCGGCGTCGCGGCACGCAGCGAGCGTCGCCATCGCAAGCTCGTCACTCTTGGTCACAAAAGCTGTGGTCTCCGGATGTGATTTGACATGCGCCAATATCGTTTCGTAGCATGATTTCATAGGCGACACGAATAGCGGCGTGGGCACAGCCAGGATAGGAATCGGTTGCGCCTGGGTCGCCGCAGCTTTTTCGGCTGCGCGCATCCAACTGACATTGCCTTCCGGCAATACCTGAGTGACATGCGCAATGTTCGTGTGACCATGGGACCGAAGATGATCAGCGGCAAGCTTCAGGTCGCGCTTGCTTTCGCTCAAGACAGTCGGAATACCGGATGGTGCAACGTTTTGGTGAAACGAGATCGCTTTGCCTTTAGCCGCCCGCATCGCCAGCCAGAGCGAACTCCCTGAGGGGATTTCGTCCACCATGAGGATGGCGAGTTCCCCGTTGCGGATAACACGCACCGCTGGGTCCTGCTGCTCAGCGGTCAGGCGGATGATATTGGAGTTCCAGCCCTTCTTCTTGGCAAGCTGCACTCCACCCAGGAGCAGTTCCTTCGTGTTGGAGCCCTCATACGCGGTGACCACCAGGTTGAGCGTCGTCGTGGCGAGCCGTGTCCGAACAGCCTGCCGAACAAAGGTCCCTTTGCTCGCTCGCCGCTCCAGAACGTCAGCCGCAACAAGCTCCGCTACAGCCTTACGTGCTGTCATGTAGGACACGCCGCAACGCTGCGCTAGCTCCACCTCGGATGGAACCTGATCGCCGGGTCCGAACTCGCCTTTTCGAATGGCATCCTCAAGGCTGCGTCGAACACTGTGATGTTTTGAAGATCTTATCATAAGTCACTATATAGTGCGCACTGTATAGTGACAGTATAACAGCAGGTCTCAACGCTGTCAACAGAATATTTTAATAGAATTGCCCCCCTGAATTCTCGTGATCTGGTGATGAGCACTTTGCTCATTCCGCCACTCGTTTCCCGTGCTCGTATTTTTGGTTATTTCCGAGCGTGGATACAAGTACGAGCAAACACAGAGCTAGTCTGGTCAGCGGAATTGCAGCGAAGGCGCAAACTGGACAAAGCAGGCTGTAACTGTTATAATATCGAAGCGCCGCGCAGCCATGGATGACTCGGCAGCGCCGCGGGAGACTTCTGCATGGCCGATCAGGACACGACGGAGATACTTTGCGGCCCTACCGATAAGTACGTTACCCAAACTCCTCCACCATCGTCAAACAGCTTGAATGGGTTCGATGGCGAATCATGCGGTGCGGACGGCTCCACGGAACCGTCCGACGGTTCAACCCTGCGTTTGCGCTGCTCTCCGGAAAACTCGTTTTCGTACGCCCACCAGGAATCCCGCCAGCACGTCCTCTTTGAAATCGCGGCATCAGGACCGTCGAGCACGACAGCTGGACGCTCCCCACTCAACATCTGCATCTGCCTGGATCGTAGCGGCTCAATGGAAGGCGACCCGCTCTCGTACGCCAAACGCGCCTGCGCGCACATCGTCGACCTTCTCGACCCGGAAGACATGCTGTCGGTGGTGACGTTCGCCGAACGCGGGGAAATCCTTGTCCCCGCGCAAAATGTCGGCGACAAGGATGAGTTAAAGCGCGCAATAAGCAGGATTTCTATTGGCAACCGTACAAATCTCTATGGCGGCATTGAAGCAGGGATAGAGCAAGTATTGGCGGGGCGATCACGACGTTCGCTCAACCGTATACTGCTGCTCTCCGATGGCGAGCCTACGGCAGGCATCAAGGATTTCCAGCGGATCGTGACCCTTGTGACCGACCGCAAGCGCGACGCGGTCAAAGTGACCGCCCTCGGATTTGGCCCTGACTACAACGAGGAGTTGATCGCAGCCCTGGCGCGGCGTACCGGTGGCAACTATTACTACATCTCGCGCGCGGAACTTCTGCCCGAGGTTTTCCGTCTTGAAATGGATGGCTTAATGCAAACAGTCGCGCGCGAGGTGAAACTGCGCGTGAACCTCACTCGTGGCGTTAGCGTCAAACAAGTCTATAGCAACGACTTTCAACCGTCTGGAGCAAGGTCATACGAGGTCAATCTTGTAGACGTCCAGCGCGAAGGTGTTGTTACCAGCCTCTGGGAGTTTGACCTAACACCCCATCCTGCGGGCGTTTTTCGCCTTGGCACCGCCGAAATCGAATACGAGGACTGCCTCAGCCGAAACCGCCGACAGATTTCGGCGGATATTGTGCTTGAGTTCACACGCAACCCATCACGGATTTCAGCGGGAGTTGGCACACGAGTGCAGCGTGAGATACAGATCATGATGGCCGCACGCAGCCTCGACCGCACGATGATGGAGATACGCAAAACGGGCTCAGCGCCCAAAGATTTGCTCAGCGACCTGGAACGAACGCAGCAAGTGCTCGTTCGTCATGGACAAATGGAGCAAGCTGACCAGATCGAGCGCGCGCTCTCCGATATTCGCACAAATGAGAGTCGACGCTCTTACGCGTCCGCTGAAAAAACGCTTATCGGAGCAATTGTGCAACTTGATCAAGGAAAGCGGGCATAATAATAACGGTATTGCCCACGTCAGGCGTTTTTAGCGAAAAGTGGCGTAATGATTTGCACCGATAATGTAACAAGCCATGTCGCCTGTTACAAGAGACTGACCTAAGATCTCACCGAGCAGGCGTCGGAGAGGCGATGGTGCAGCAGCGGACTGGTTGACGAGAAGATTCAGCAGGAGCGGCGATGAAAAACTACTATCAGACATTGGGCGTGGCAGAAACGGCGTCGGACGATGAGATTCGTTCAGCGTATCGGCGTCTGCTGCAAGAGAGCTTAATGGACAAGGAACGGTTCGACGCAGTTAAGGAAGCGTTTGAAGCGCTCCGTACGCCAGATAAGCGCGCCGACTATGACCGCAGCCTGGAAAAGAGCCCAGCCGAATCGCAGGACAGTGCACGGAAGACTGGCACCGCCCGCCTGTCTCGTCGCACCCCAGAGGTTGAACGGACGTCAACGATCAGCGCGATCCCCTGCCCCGTTTGCGGCCACCGAAACATTCCGGGTGAAGCGTACTGCGGCGAATGCGGCTTCTTGTTGTCGACTAGCAGCGGCGAAGAGATGCCGGGAATGCAGGAGACAAGCAATGTCACCCGGCGCCCCCACCTCACCGACGAGCAAGGCAAGATCTATCCGTTGCGCGCTGGAGTCAATACAGTGGGACGGGAAAGCGGCGATGTCATTCTAGCCGACAAGACGGTTTCACGACACCACTCTCACATTGTGTACGACGAAGATCGCGGTCTCTACAGCGTGGAAGATACCGATAGCACGAACGGCACCGCAGTAAACGGTCAGCGACTATTGCCACGTGTCCCGCATCCCGTTCTGCCGGGCGATGACCTCCAGTTCGGTAGTGTCCCGCTACGCCTTGTGGCCTACGAGAAGACAGCGGTCCTTCCGGCAGTTGAATCCACAATCGTGGTTGCCGAAGAGAGCCCAAGCGCGATAGTCGCGCATCTTCGCCTCGTGCGAGGCACGGGACCAGACCTCGTATCGCTCACCACCGGATCCAACACAATTGGCCGCATGCCCGACAACAAGATCTGCATCCGTAACGATCGGTATATCTCTGGGCACCACGCTTCCGTCGAGGCCGAAGCGACGGTTTACCGCCTCGTGGACCTTGGAAGCACCAACGGCACATTCCTCAACGGCCTGCGGCTCACCACAAACGAAGCCATTGCTATTAGCAACGGGGATGAAGTGACGCTGGGTGGCACCGTATACGTCTTCCACATCGGTGCGCCGGATGACGCGCCTCCCGCTGCATTGGAAGCCACGGCGGAGCCCGCAGGCAGCGCATAGTCAGCGGCCCGTTAGCAACGATACGCACACTGTAACGCGATAGGATCTACTCCTATCGCGTTATTTGTTTTTCACCGACGCAAGCAGCATCTTGGGGTCGATGACATGGTCGACCCGCTTCCCTGGCGAGACAAACGTGAAGTTCCCATCCGTTCCCACCACGAAGCACCCCGAAAGCTGCCCCATGTCTCCCTGCGCCTTCATTGGATTATTAAAAATCCCGCGAAGAGTGTTGAGAGTTACCCTCCACCATACCACCGGGTTAAGCATGTCCTTCGCTGAAGCTCTCCCAAGGCCGTAAGCACGAAACGGATCGACATCGTCGCCAGTGGACAGAATATCGAATGGCAGTTCCATAACTATCTTGAATCCCTTCGCCGCCTTGTACGGCCCCATGGCAACGCACACGACACTTGCCCCACTCTTGACGATAGCATCGTAGTCACGCTTCAAAATCAGGACCTGCTCACGGCAGAACGTACAGCCATAGTGGCGCAGGAACACGATGATGAGCGGCTTTTCGCGCCACAGGCTCACGAGTTCAGTGGGCTCGCCCTCGGTGTTTGGGAGTGCCAAATTAGCAGCAGGGTGCCCGACTGATGGGAAGACAATATGATTAGACGAATCGGTTAGCTTGGTGGCCATAGCCATAGTTCCTTCGGGGTGGCAATGCGCACACCAACCATACGATAGCACAGTTGATGGCGAAAGTAAATGGATTTGCTAGAATCGCTTAATTTTAGCTCGAAGCGATAACAGCAGGTATGGCTTACCCCGCGCAATGAGCAGAGTAGCGTGAATTGGCCGACCTCACCCGATCAGACGGTGAATAGTCAAACTCCCCTTCATGACGCTCTGGTCCCGCGTCTCGATGCGCCACCACCCCAGACTAAATCTCGACACCGGCCACCAATGCTTCGACCTCCGCCATCTGCGTCTCCGTTAGCCGCCACAGACCCGCTGCGGCGTTCGCGGTGATCTGCTCGGGCGTTGTCGCGCCCGCAATCACCGATGCCACTACCGGCCGGCTGAGGAGCCACGCCATCGCGAGGTCTAGAAGCGTGTGCCCATGATCCGAGGCGTAGGCGATGAGGCGCTCGACGGCATCAAGGGCGGGCTCCGTCACCCAATCGTCGAAGCGCCCGTCCGCCTGTATCCGTGCCCCGTCCGGCCGCGGCTGCCCATTGCGATACTTGCCCGTGAGCAGGCCGCTGGCGAGCGGGAAATAAGGCAGCAGGCCGATGCCCAACTTTGCGGCCTCGGCGATTGCAGCCGCCTCAGCAGTGCGGTGGAGTAGGCTGTAGTGGTTCTGCACGCTGACGAACTTCACGTCCCCCGCATTGACCGTAGCTTCCGCTTCTCGGAGCTGCGCCGCGCTGAAATTAGAGCAGCCAATTTCACGGACCTTGCCAGCCGCCACCAATTCCTGCAGTGCTCCCAATGTGTCGGCGATAGGCGTTGCTGCATCGGGCTTATGCAGCTGGTACAGATCGATACGGTCCGTGTCGAGACGCCTCAGGCTGTCTTCAACCGCTTGTCGAACATACGCCGGTGCCGCGCCTTTCTTATCTGGGGCAACTTCGTGACCAAACTTGGTGGCGATAATCGCCTCGTCCCGTCGCGCCTTGATCGCGCGCCCAAGAAACTCCTCGCTCTTCGTGCCACCGTAGACATCGGCGGTGTCGAAAAAGTTGATGCCCGCATCAAGGGTCGCGTTCACGACGCGTGTGGTTGCCGCCTCATCGATACGCCAACCAAAGTTATTGCAGCCTATGCCGACGACGGTCACGTCGAGCGAGCCTATGCGCCGGGTCTCCAGGGTGGTACGAGTAGCTTGGGACATTGCAGTAGCCTTTCGAATTGTAAAGAGCGTGGCGTTATTTTGCCCGTTTCTAGCAAAAATTAAGCGGCGCCCACTGCTGGACGCCGCTTAATACGTTATCGCCGACCGAAGCTACTTCTTAGTCTGGGTAGCTTCTAGGCTGATGTCGACCGGGACGTCGTCGCCAAGGACTGCGGTAAACTTGGTGGAGCCTACACCGTAATCACTGCGCTTGATAGTCGTGCTGGCGGCCAGACCAAATCGGAGCGTGCCAGCCGGGAATTCGGCGGGACCTTCGATGGTGAACGGCAAGCGGATCACCTTGGTCACGCCGTGCATTGTCAGATTACCAATCGCGGTGTAGCCAGCATCCGTCTTCACGATTTTCGTGCTCTGGAACGTGATGGTCGGGTAAGTTGCCACATCAAAGAAGTCAGCAGACTTGAGGTGAGCGTCTCGCTGTGCCTGGTCGGTTGAAATGCTATCCGTTTTGATAGTGAACTGCACGCTCGACTTGGCGAGGTCCTTGGAATTCGCGACAATGGCGCCCGATACATCGGCAAATCGGCCATGCACGGTGCTGATAGACATGTGCTTGATCGAAAAGTTGACGCTAGTGTGAGCTGCATCGACCGTCCACGCTCCATCGAGTGCTGGCTTGGCTGGCGCCTTCGCTACCACCTTGGCGGCGGGCCTGGCGGCTGGTGCCTTGGATTTGGCGGGCGCGGCAAAGCTGCTCGCGGATACGACACTGATTGCGGCGACAGCGGCGGCAATAGTAAACAAGCGGTTCTTAGGCGTGATAATCATTTTATTCGAAACTCCTCTTAGCTGATAGATTTTACAATTCGGTGCGACATTGTTCACGGATGAACTACACGTACTGAGCATGGCCCGGCTTCTGCTCTTAGCGCGCCGCCTTCGGGAGAAGTGGGTCCCTCGACACGCTGCTTCCGCGACTCCATTCGGCCAAATCTCAGTCAGTGTAACATTCTCGTTACGGTATGTCAACAAGAGTGCTATAAAAAACGTTCCACTATCTTTACTGATATCGGGAATTTATTTTGTCCGAAACCGACCAAGCCATTTTTCGGCGTCGGCCTTCCACTGCGATGCCGGTACATCGTCGCCAAGACGTATCCCATAACCGTGCCCGCCCGTGGAGTAAACCATGCTGGTTACGTCCACCCCTACCCCGGTAGCGATTTCCGCATACCGCTTCGAGCAGAAATGTCCGTCATCACGCGTCTGCGCCAAAAACAGCGGCGGCATGTCGGCATTCGGCGTGACATTTGCAGTCGCTAGCCCCGTCTCGTTATCGATGAGGTATGCCGGGTAGATAGGCATCGAGAAATCCGGCCGACAATTGAACTCGTCAACCGCATCTACGCGCTCGTAGAAGCGCTCGCTATTAACCGACGCAAGACGCGTCACCAGGTGCCCGCCCGCAGAAAAGCCCAGAACGCCGACACGCGACTGGTCGACGCCATAATCGGCCGAATACGCCCGTAGCCACGAGAGCGCGCGTCGCCCATCCTGATACGCGCCGTCGCGCTTGTCCGGGCAGCGGTAATGCAGCACTGCGGCGACAAAGCCCAGGCTGGCTAGCCAAACGGCAATTTCCGCACCCTCGAGGTCGGCCGCGAGGATGGAGTAGCCACCGCCGGGACAGACAATCACCGCTGGCTTCGATGCTCCCGGCTCGGCCCCGTAGACGTACAGTTCGGGCGCTGTCACGCCAGTGACACGTGCGACATTTCCCGAGTTATCGGAAATAGAGCCAGCCTCAGTTGTCGTTTCGCCCGGTGCGAAGCCTGGCCAAATGCGGATAGGTGCGACGGAATGGATGTTATTCATTGGTGGTTTAACGCGAAATGGTTGGATTTTGTTGGGTCTCTACAGAACTTCTTACGAAGTCACAAACGATGGTATCAAGACCGAAAGCGCCTTGGGAACGATTTCAATGGTCAGTGGTGTCTCGCCAATAGGGTCACCGTCGATCTGCGCTGCAATCGGCGGCGTCGCGTCTATCTCGATACGGCGCGCTCTGTAGTAGCGCACCCGAGGATCACCGATATGGCGTCGCGCAAGCATGAGCATGACTTGAGCAATAAACCCAATATGACGCATGGGCGGCTTTTCGAATACGCAGATATCGAGCCAGCCATCGTCGGGTCGTGCGAAGGGCGCGATCTTCACCGAGCTGAGCGCGTATGTGGACACATTCGCCACCACAACCATAAATGCCTGCAAATCCACGAGGTCGTCGTCAAGCCGTAACCGTACATGGCTGGGTTTGTAGTTGGCGAAAGCGGCTAAGCCGCTCACCACATAGGCCCCCGGGCCGACAAGCTGCTTGATCTGACGCTCCACTCCACGCACCGCCTCGGCGTCTAGTCCAAAGCTCGCCATCAGCAAAAAGTAGCGATCACGCGATAGGCAAAGGTCAATCTGTGTCGACTTTCCGGTTAGCACCACATCAGCCGCGGCGGCAACATCCGGCCACGGGATGCCTAGTTCGCTAGCGAGAATATTGCATGTGCCAGTCGGGATGACTCCGAGAGCTGGCCGGGAATCCGGCTGCGAACCCGACATAATACCGTTGACAACCTCATTGACGGTTCCGTCGCCGCCCACCGCGACGATCGCGTCATAATCCCCTGTAGCCGCCGCATCCCGCGCAATTCGTTCCGCATCACCAGCAGCTTGAGTCAAGGCGAGTTGCGGCATACGGCTGCCAAACGCGTCCCGTATCGCGCCGACAGCATCTTCATTGCGATGCTGACCAGCGGTCTCATTTAAGATCAGCAAGGTTTTCATTCACCACCATTTTAGCACACGCATCGCCCATTGCCCGAAAATGCGATTGACTGAGCGGCCAAAGTTGAGGAGCCCTTGCGATACACGTTGCCGCCACCCTCCTTCGAGGCGCCTCCGTTCGCGACATGCTATAATTGGACTCGATAAATGAAGTGGCTAACGGACCTTCTAAAACCACCGGACCTCTATGGATAGCTCATCGCAACCGACTCACCCAGCACGCCTCCATGTCGTATTAGCGCGCGACGCCCATGTCGCCGTTATCCTGCGCCGTGGCCCGTCAAAATGGGTGAGGTTGATCAAATGGAGCACGGACACCGACACTTTTGAGCGTGGCCAGTGGTTCAACGGAGCCATTTTCGATAATACATGTGACCTTTCGCCCGATGGCGAGCATTTCGTCTATTGCGCCAGGAAGCTTAACCGTAGGAATTTGATGAGCGATGTCGGCTACTGCTGGACAACAGTAAGCAGGCCACCGTTTCTGACTGCGGTCGCCCTATGGAACGCTGTGCCAAGCAATGGCGGGGGTGGCTCATTCCAAAGCAATAACCACCTGTCCATCTTCAGCGACTCGATATGGCCGCTCCGTTTGCCATTCTGTCGCCCTCTAAAAGGTTCACTACCGCTCAATATTGTCGTGACGACCAATGTAGGGTCATATTACGACCTTATGCTAAAGCCCCGAGGATGGCATATGTTCGGCGACGAAGGCTACATCAAGAAATTACAATCTGGCGTAGAGCTCAAGCAGCAGCAACTGCCTTACGATCATGAATTCGGCATCGAATATACTCTGCGGTCAAGGGGGCGCGACTATAGTTTGGAACGGGTCGAGTGGTGTGATATCGACCACAACGGACGCCTGGTCTTCGCGAGGGACGGGAAGCTCTACGCCGTGACAAACCCAAAGAATGGCATCGAGAACCTCGAAGTACTCGCCGACTTCAATGTCGAAAAGCCTGAAGCAATCCCACCACCCTCGTGGGCCCTGCACTGGTAATCGACGCTATATGCCCGCAGAGTCCTTCCGAGTGCCCAAGGGGTACTTTCATGCACTTCGAAGCCGTAGGTTTTAACCTACGGAATCGGCGGACGTGACGCACTTCACCCATCCCACACATACAAATGGCCCGGCGACCGTAGCCGCCGAGCCATTCACGATCCACAATCGCCGATCGCTACTTCGCGTCGGGCTTACCTTCTGCAGCATTATCCGCTTCGGTGACGATGATTTGCAGGGTCTTGGCGAACGCTGTGCGCCAATCCCAGTCCTGGATGATGAACGCTTGCTGCTGCAGCGATCCGTCAATCGCTCCTCGACCGTAGACGCACCATTGAGCTTTGTCAAGGTCCATCGCCTTCACTGCGTCGCGCGCGGACGTAGCCCGCTTGCTTTCCGCGCCAGCCATGGCCGACGCCTGATCGGCGAGCATGGGGAGGAACTTGAAATTGCCAACGACAATCACGTCCGACCCCGTCGCTTCTGCGGGTAGCACGAGCGCTGGCGCCCCAGTGGGAGCATTGAGCGCCTTGTTGGTCGATGCTAACCGGACCACGCTACCAGCGGCCTTGAATGCGGGCGCGATAACGGGGCCGGGTCCCTTTGACGGTGGCGTTTTGATAAACCATGTGTTGCCACTCTTGTAGAGCGGTGCCCCGAGTGCTCGTAGCGACTTTGCCAGTCGGGTTACGCGGTTCTGAGCCGCGACATCGGTAGCCGCCTTTGACGCGATAGCAAACGAGACGTTCATGATGTCAGGAAGCGACACCGACAAGGTCGTATCGCCTGTGAAGTCCGCAAGCATGTCCTCAACAGGTTTCGCGCCCTTGATGCTCTTCTGATAAGCGTGCAACTCCTTCGGAGACATGCCATCGGTGGACATGATCTTCATTCGCTGCCACCAGCGGTTTGGATTGTTCATTGCCACCGTCATAGTGGCGTCGTTTGGAGCCATCTTGAGGGCATCAGGCGACACCTTCACCGATCCATGAGCTAGGCTGGCCCATAGATTCCGAGCGTGCGGCGTGACCGGCACATTCACCGAGTCCCATCGAATGCCGTTGCCCATATCGGTGAACGACATGCCCATGATACTGTCCACAAGCGCACTTCCCGGCTTCTTGACGCTCGCAACTTTGGAGCCGGCACTCGAAGCTGTCGCCACATTGAGGCCGCACCACAGCACCGAATCCTCGGGCAGGTGGTTGATCACGCTGGACCACGCAGCCGACTTGAGAATGGACGGCTTCCTGTTCTGCCAGACGTCCACAGCTTTGCGGGGAGCGTTCGGTGTACCAAGAACCAACCAACTGCCAATGATGGTTGTCTCGAAGATAGGCTTGCCCTTTTCGTCCAGAAAGCCCTGGATGTGCGCTCCACTATAGATCGTGTCGGTCCACTTACCGCCCTTCTGGGTGGCCTGGAAGCGGTCGCGCACCTTGCCAAACATGGCGAGGAACTTGTCCCAATCACGCACCTCGACATAGATCAGGATATCGGGTTTCGGCGCTGCCGCGTCGCCAGTAAGGGCAACGCTTACGTGCCCAGCCCAAGGGAGCACATCCTTTTCGATATCGACCGAATAGTCGCTCTCGAACTTGGTGATTGCTTCTGCCACCTTCGCCTGACCGCGAACCGGCTCGGCCGCCTTCCACCACCACGGTGCGTCAGCGGTTGCGATGCCGACCGTGTCTGCAGGCACCAGGCTAGTCAGCGACGGCGCTGCCGTCAACACGGCATAGGCGCAAGCGCCGCCGACGAGCAAGGCAATGGACAACACCAGCGCGACAACGCGGTATCGATTGGGCCTGAGGCGTCCGCTAGACTTCACGGCTGCTGAAACTCTGTCTGTCATAGTGTGGTCTCCTCGAAAGTAACGATGTCGTGCTAAAAGGCGTATCTGGCGACGCCATTGTCGGTCGGTCTTACGCAAAGAGATCGGGTAGATTGGCCCACTCGACATCCGGATCGGCGCTCAATCGCGCGATCTTGTCGTCGAACGCCCGCCAGTCATCTTCGGTGATGATCTCGTAGCTGTGGCCCCAGAAGTAGAACACGCCGCCCGCCTTGGCGCGCTCGAAAATGTTAAAGAACGCAGAGTTGTTGTAGTGACAATTAGGGTGGAACGCCATCGCATCCAGCGGAGGGAACGCGTCGGCGACATTCTCAACGGTGCGTGCATACACATGCCCCGCATCGCGAACCGCTTCCCGTACAGCCGCATTATGCGTACCAAAGGGATAGGCGAAACCGATCACCGGATACCCGAATATCTGCTCCAACTGGTCGCGCCCCTCAACGATCTCGCGAACAGCATCGGCAATGGGGATCTTCTCTAGCGATGGGTGGGTAAGCGAGTGGTTCGCGATCAGGAAGCCATCGTAGGCAGAAACTAGCTCCGGGCGAGCCAGACGGTAGACGTCCTTCAGGTCCTTGTAACGCCACCCGGACTCGCGAACGGCCTTATGGCTGGCAGCATTCAGATTGAACGACGCCTTCGCGCCATGCTTTCGCAGGATGTCCATGACACGAAGGTCGTCTGACACGCCGTCGTCCCAACACTGTACAACCTTAACCTTCTTATGACCGACTTCACTACCATTCGCCATCAAGCTTAATACCCCGCAATAGTTTGCCGCTTACGCGTAAACAACCTATTGGCCGCTCGGTTCGCTAATTCCTGCGTCGTTTTCGACAGACGATTAGCACACCGTGACAGACGCTTGCGGGGCTGTCTACCGGTTCACGTCCAATCCCGATTGCTCGCCCTTCACGCGCTTGACAAGGTTGTCACTGGCGCGGCAGGAACGGCGAATACTTTGGGTCAGTTCTTGGCGTCGCGCTCTCAGTTCGCGGAGCGCCTTGTCGAGTTCGCGATAGGTTGCGCACGCCTCACGTACTCGGTCGACGTCAGCCTCGCGCACGTAGATCTTGCGTACCTTGGCTCCTTCGCGCCATATTCGATAGTAATAGGGCCCGTGAAGCTGGCCGGTTCTACATCGGCAGCCTGTCTTGCCGCAGCGGGTGTACTGAGTACAAACCTCGCCCTTTAGCGGAGTGATCGACTCGCTTTCATAGTTCATCTGTGGTTCTCCATCCAAGTCAAACTGTTGTCCTTTCGATCACCAAGCCTCGGAACGCAGGGCTTGGATTGACTGCTTCGGCGATGCGCTTCGCGACATCCGCCAACGGCAGTCTCCTGGCCGCGCGCGCAACATCCCGCAACGCCTCAGTCGCCGACAACTCCATCGTGCTAACGACAATGATGTCGTCTGGAGCAAGGTACCGTTCAGCTTCCTCATACACAGCGCCAGCAGCCACGCCGACATCGCCGCCTGAACAAGGTATCGCCTTCAGGTCACCTCCTCGGGTCAGGATCGCGGCTTCCTGGCAACCGGCGCTCGCGAAGATTACTTTGCCCGTTCGCGTGTTCACCAACGCCACACTCAAGCTCGCAGTCACCGCAGCGGGGTTAGTGGATGAGGTCAAGCTTGCAAGGTAGTCGTTAAGCCGTGAGAGCGCCAATGCCGGACGCGGGGTGTTCCAGAGTAGCGTACGCCATGCGGCTTTCAGTTCAAGAGCGCCCCACGGCTTAGAATCGGGAGGCAGCGTAACGTTGGCCACTGTAAATGCATACTGACGCGCGCCAAGCTGCAGTACATCCCAAAATGGTACGGTCGATGCCTCCTTGCTGCCAGCTGAGATCGGCGTCACCGGCATGAAGGCAACTCCTGGGAAATTCGCACTGGGTGGAAGCTGCAAGCATGCACTGTCATACGTGTCGCTGGAGTTCTGCGTCATGGCGCCCTCGGCACGAACGACAATGACCAGTTCTTTACCATTGAGCTCTGCCTCCAGCCGAAATCGCTCTCCATCGACCTCAATCGACGAATGGAACGGCTGCCCCTGGGACACGGCACTCGAAAGGCCGGCGTGCAACTCGGCATTTCCCCGGAACGGAGGCGCAACCCAGACTGGCTTACCAATCAAAGCGCTTCTACTAAGCCTCGTGATTACCTCCGCGCGTCGATTAGCCATCACAATGCGCCAGTCGTTTGCGACAACAAGGTACGCCCCCGGGAAGCGGTCAATCGCCACATTCACCTCTCGCTGAACTGCATCGGCACGCAGCGACGCTTCGCGGGCGGACGCGGCTAACTTGCGCTCCGTAATGTCCCGAATAATCCACCGAATCGAGGGCAAACCCTTACCGGTCGGCTGGACTATGGAACAAGCCAACTCGGCTATAAAGGCGCCCTGCCCGCGAGGCTGGAGTTCGATCTCGCACAAATGCGACATCCCACGCTTCAAGAGCTCGGCGATACACTCCCGAAGGTGGCGGCGTTGATCCTTCGGAACAAACCCGACGAGTGGTTTGCCCGTAAGCTGGCTGGTAGGCGTTCCGAGCATTTCACCAAGAGTTAGGTTCGCTTCAACGATCACCCCGGCGTTATCGGTTATAAGGTAACCGTCCGGCGCGAGATGAAACAACTCCTGATATTTAAAGCGGTACTCCTTGAGCCTCTCGCCCGCTGCGGTCAACTCCTCGTTCTGCCTGCGCAACTCGGCGTCGGCAGCCTGGAGTTCGTCGAGTGCAAGGCGCACTTCTTCATATGCCTGCTCGATAAAACGGTTGCTATGTGCGCTGGCATCGCGCATCACGTCATCGCGGTTTCCGTTGCTCAAATCGAAGTTCATTCCATTTCGTGAGACGATCTCAGTGGTATCTACCATATTTATGCCCTCTCTCGCGGGTGCGAAGCGCCAGCTACCGGCGAGAAGCGTATCGCTTAACCTTTTACCCAATAACATTAAGGCTGCAACCACTATCATTTAAGAGTCACTATCCGCAAGGTCCCGTTAGGCTAGTCGAATAGTCGAAGGTATTATTCTAAAATGATCAAACTCTTAGTGGCTGTGTGTTGCCTCGCGATCTCACTTACGTCGCTCGCTTCGCCGCAATCGAGCCCCGTTGTGTGTATTGACCCCGGGCACCCTTCGGAAACGTCCGCAGGCGCAACCGCGCGAGGGCTGTCCGAAAATGACCTCAACTGGGCCGTGGCTATCCGAGTCGCCGCGATCCTCAAGGCAGATGGGATAGGCGTTGTGCTGACAAAGAAGTCGAGGACGAGCTTTGTTACCAACCGGCAGCGCGCCGAGATCGCGAACAAGGCAGGCGCGGCAATGTTCATCCGGCTGCACTGCGACTACGGCTCTAGCCGTGGGTTCACGTGGTACTACCCCGCGCACTCAGGGCGAAAGGACGGCGTCACGGGACCGCCGCCAGCGATCTGCGCTCAGAGCGGAGAACTTGCGCACGAGCTGAACGCTTCGATGGCAGCCGAATTAACCGGAAAGCTGCGCGGCAATCCGGTCAAAACTGACGCGGCGACAGCCGTGGGTTCAAAGCAGGGCGGAGTTCTGACGGGGTCCATATTCTCGCGTGTACCGACGGCTTTGATAGAGATGTGCACCATCAATCAGCCGATAGATGCCGCCTTCATAGCTTCCACAGATGGGCAAGAAGCCATGGCGACCGCAATCGCACACGCCATTGAACGAGCCCTGCCAGCCCACCCCGCGTGAGATTGCTATACGCCGTATTTGCTGCCGTATAGACACTGAGTAAGCGCCGGGTTATAATGCGTGTAGACGAGTTGCCGATTCGTATCGGCACAGCGTCACGACACTACGGAACACTTCCATGAACCACCAGACCCGCATCCGATTATCCGTCGTCCTTGTACTCGCCGCTGCCGCTCTGACCGGAGCCCTCGGCAACGTCCACGGCGCCCCCGTCCCGGCGGCTCCGGTGGCTCCGGCCAGCCCTGCCCCCATCCGCTTATCTCTGGTCCCTGCCCCTGCCGATGGAGGCTTCGTCGCTGTATTCGATGCGGGAATCGTCTCCCCCGCAGGCGACCCGGAAATCACGCACAGATTCATTGTACAAAACGAATCTAGCCACGCATTGACCTTCGCGCGCTTGGCCCCGATCGGTGTCGGCGTGTCAGCCGCACTCGACAACAACGTGGAAGCTCCGGGATTTGAGCTCGGTGCCGGCGACCTGGTTGGCATAACGGTAACCATGAAGGTGCCGACCAAGCAGTTGCCTTTCTCGGGGTCGATTGAGGTGCTGCTCAAAGGTCAAAAAGAGCCTGCTGCTGTGCTTCGCATCGATGGAACATCCAGCAAAGGCTATGCCCTGGCGACGCGCAACATCCACTTCGGTTCAGTAAAGGTGGGCGCGACGATGACACGGCCCATCTATCTCCTCGTATCGCCCACCCTCCTCGCGTCAGGTAAATATCCGGTCGTCGTATCAGCCGACCCCGAGGTGCGGGTATTCGCGCCGGACGAGGACGTCGACCCGGCTACGATCAAGGGGCTCAATGTACCTGCCACGTTGGGCGCTGGCGCAAGGCTTCTGGTATGGCGGGCCACGTTCTACCCCAAGGCTGTCTCAGCCGAACGTGTCCATCAACTCTGGCTGGCCCCTGCCGATCGATCTGTGGACGAGAATGCTGATCCGCACATATCCATCGAAGCCCGCGCTGTTGCGACCGGCGAGATCACAATAGAGCGAGGTTCAGTCGACTTTGGCGACCGTGTGAGGGGCACGGACTGGAGCGAATGGGCTCTGCTTCGAGGCAGCAACCCGAGTGTATTCGCCGACCTGTTATTTGATCCGGGCTCCAATTACCTCCAGCTCGATCTCGTTGACCCCGCCAAGCACGTCTCGATCGCTGAAGCTCAGAAGATGGGACCAAATGTGCGGTACCTCCAGATCATTCTCAGTGCGGTAGCCCCGCTGGGCAAGCTCCAGACGACAATCACTGTGACAACTGGCAGCGGGCAAACGTTCACCCTTCCCGTAACCGCCAACGTTGTCGAAGCCAAGCGTGGCAAGTAGCGAAAAAGGAGATCGGAGGCAGGCACTTTAGCGTCGGCTGGCGAATTATGTGACGACCCTTTGTGATTTGACCACAAACTCACCGTAGGAGGTGGAGCATGCACGCTAACCAAGACGCTAGTGGACCGTCGGAGAGCGAAGCACCTACGACTAGCGCCGACGACCTGCGAAAAAACCGCAAGAAAGCTCGAAAGCGTTTGGCTGATGCTGCGGACATGCTTGATCGAGAGATCGGCAAGTACCGTGCCGCGCTGAAAAAGGCGCGTCATGACTCGGGCTACCACAGTACTCTAGAAGATCGCGAGAAGGTCAAGAAGGCGGAATGGATGCAAACATCCCTGCATCATTACGTCAAATCGACCGCTAAGAAGAGCGCCACACCAACAGAACCGCAGCCCGACGAACACTTTTACCTCTCAGTCGCCGCCAGCATCGCCGATCTCAAGGCGGCCCGGAAGCGAATCAAGGCGATCCGCAAAGAGTAGGAAGTACTTGGTTGCGCCAAAGATTGCCATCGATCGCTTCCTTTCACGTGATACTCTACCTTGCTCGAATGAAGCACTTGCTATTCAACCTGTAACCGGGTATACAGTTGAGGCGGTGTCTACAAAGGAGATTGACAATCGCTAGACAGGCATTCGCAGGTTACTCATCGGCCCCGTTGATCGGAACCAGAGGCTTGCGACGACTCTTGATCACCACCCATGCGCGATCTTTCCGACTACGACCCCATTTGGCGCGACCCAACGAGCGATTGGGCTCTTGTTCGGACAGCCAAGCCCTCGCCGCCCGCGCAAGATGAGCCAGAGTCATCCCATGGCGATGCCGCAACGCCAGCCGGATCCCCTGGCGACACTTCCCGCAGCCGCGAAGTAATCTCCGACCTACAGCTTATCAACCGCCTCACAGGGGAAACCCACGACTTTTACGATGAAACTGAGCGCACACGTGCGATCACTTACCTTCTCAGCCACGGCATGCGGCCGATTGGCGATCTAGCATCGCCAGCTGAAGTTTCGCCACCGTCTCTCCCAGTGGTCCCGGTTATCGATGATGCGCCCCTGCCAATAGGCCGGATGGTCGCCATCACCACCGTCCTGATCTTGCTCATCGCCATCCTAGCCGTGTTGCGCGTGGGTCCGTTCACCGAAGAAGCGTGGAATCAGCAGTTCGGAACCGTCGCTGACGATAGAACCGATGCGTGTGCAATCGCGCCCAACGGCAACGTTTTCGCCGCAGGGGTCACGACGGGAGACCTTTTTGGCCACAACGTTGGCGGGGACGACGTCTGGGTAGCCATGTACGATCCCAGCGGCGGGCTCAAATGGGCACGCCACCTGGGCAGCGCTGGCGATGACCTCGTAACAGCGCTGGCGACCGACCGCGCGGGCAATGTCGTTGTAGTCGGCGGGACGGAAGGCGCCCTGTTCGGCAAAAACGGCGGCGGCACAGGCGACGGCGAACCGCACCACGATATCTTCATGCTGAAACTCGACACGTTCGGCAAAATCGTCTGGGTACGTCAGTTTGCATCGAAAGGCGACGAGATCGCCAAGGCGGTCGCAATCACGCCGACCGGGACAATATTCGTGGCCGGTGACACCGATCACCAGATCTTTGTGCGCGGCAACGGCGGCCAAACGACGCAAGGCTCATCGGATATCTTCCTGGCCAAGTTCGAGCCGACAGGTGTGAACACATGGGCCGTCCAGTACGGCGGCGCTATCCCAACATACGCGGACAGCATCGCGCTGGACAAGGTCGCCAACTGCTACATCGCGGGACGCACATCCGAAGCGCAGCCAGGTCGCGACGCCACCCCTACCGTCTACGTAGCGCGGTTCGACGTCAGCGGGCGCATCAAATGGAGCGCTCAGGCTGCATCCGGCCCGAACAACTTCCCTGCGTCGGCGACAACCGATGAGGTCGGCAATGTCTACGTCGCGGGCGATATGATGTTCGGCCGAAAAACTGGCCGCGAGCATCCCGGTGTTATCGAAATGGACCCCAGCGGCAAGGTTGTTCGACGTGTCGAGTTTACGCCACCTGCCGCTTTCTCCGTATCGTCTGCGCTCCCCGATAAGCGCGGCGGTGTCATCCTCTCAGGCGCGACCACCGTTTCCATCTACGCCGAGATGCGCGGCAAGTACGACGCCATCGTGAGCCGGTACGCTCCCGACGGTCGCCTCCTCTGGGGCAACCAGGTGGGCAGCCCCGGTAACGACGTGCTGACCGGTGTCACCCTCGGCAAGCGCGGCCTGCTGTACACGTTCGGCAAAACCGACGGCGGCCTGTTCCACGAAGTATCGGGCGGTGACGACGCCGTCCTGATGCGCCTCGACCGCGGCGGCCACATCGCCGACCGCGGCTATTGGGGCGAAGTCGCGCCCAAACCGCCGAAGAAGAAGGGCGTGATCATCCCACGCGACCCTGCCGACCTGTAACGGTTGCGGGCGGGCGGGTGCGGGCGGTTTCGGACCGCTGCTCGCGGAGCGCCAGACTGAGCCTGGACCCATTTCGACACTTCGCGTCGGGTGTGTGTCCCAAAATGTGAGCCTTCGACTCTTCAACAATATTTCACAAGCGTAAACCAGCGGCCTCAAGCGTAGTACATTCATCGATACGCTACGAGGAGCCGCACTTATGCAAACCTTCCGCCAACGAGCCGCTACCCTGAAATCCTGCCTCGCGACAACAGGCTGCGTGGCCGTCGTCTTGTTCTTGCTGGCAGTTGTTTTTTTACCAGTTATTCCCTGGCACGACCGTTATCACAGCCGCCAAGCAACCTGCCAGTCAAATCTCAAGCAAATAGGTATTGCCTTCGTCCAATACGTTCAAGATTATGACGAGCAGTTCCCGCTCAATGGTCCGCATGGAACCGGTTGGGCTGGCGCGTTGTACCCATACGTGAAATCGACGGGCGTGTTCAAGTGTTCCAATGACGAAAACGTAGCCACCACGACGCCTCAGTTCGCCAGCTATCCACTGTCGTATTCAATGAACTCCAATTTTATCCATTTGAAGGATAAACGGGAAGTATCATTGAACCAAGGGGAGATCGAGCCCGTCGCAACCACGGTACTCGCATTCGAAACCAGCGGCACATTGGTGGACATGACCAAAGCCGACGAAGGAGGCGCCGTTTCGCCTACCGGCTTTCACAGCGGCGTCGGCAACGGCCTTGCCCCCGCACCGGGCACCGGCAACCTAACCGCGAACGGCCGCCCCATCCGCTACGCGTGCGGCGATTTCCCAGGGCGCAGCGCTGGCGGCGTTTACGGCCCCACGCGGCACGATCCTTCCTCGATGTTCCTGAGCGCCGACGGGCACGTCAAGCTGCTGCAACCAGAAAAGGTCTCCACGGGGCGCACCCCAGCGAAATCGGCGACGCAGACTGGCAACGCGGTAACCGGCACGGCGGCGAGCTCGGACCGGCTTGCCGATGGCGGGTTCACGCTAACGTTCAGTACGCATTAAACCATACCGATTAGGGAAGGAGTTGACAGCCGTGGAACACGAAAATGGTACATCTCGCGGTGTAACGCTCTTCGACGTGCTCGCCGCTACCGTAATCATCGCGTTCGTTGCATACATTCTGTTCCCGATCTTCGCGGGGCCAAGAGAGCGTGTTCATCAAGCTAGGTGCCCATCGAATCTCAAACAAATGGGCATCGGGTTCGTCCCATATGTTCAGGATTACGACGAGCAGTTCCCACTCAACGGGCCGCACGGCACTGGATGGGCCGCTGCAATATATCCGTACGAGAAGTCTACGGGTGTGTTCAAGTGCCCAGACGACACCAACGTCGCTAATCTCTCTGGGGCATCAGCAAGCTATCCCATTTCGTATTCGATGAACGCCAATCTCATCCATATAAAGGGAACACGTGAGGTCTCAGTGCTCCAAACAGATATCAGTCAGATCAAAACGACGGTGCTGGTATTCGAAACCGACGGTACGATGGTGGACGTGACCAAGCCCGACGAAGGGGGCCTCGTTTCGCCGACCGGGTTCCACAGTGGAGTCGGCAACGGTCTCTCCCCGATGCCCGGAACCGGTAACCTTATTGCAAACGGAAACCAGATCCGCTACGCATGCGGCGAATTCCCGGGACGCGGCACGGGCACCGTGTACGGCCCGCCGCGCCATGATCCGTCATCGGTCTTCCTATGCGCCGACGGCCATGTCAAGATGCTTCGAGCAGACAAGATATCCACCGGACGCACTCCTGCAAAATCAGCGGCGCAGACGGGCGATGCAATCAGCGGCACGGCTGCGAGCTCGGACGGGCTTGCCGATGGCGGCTTCACGCTAACGTTCAGCACGCGGTAGCGTGATGGGGACAATACAATGGCCACCGACGCAAACATGAATCGATCAACGCGCAAAGTAACGCCGATGGAATTGCTTACCGTTTGCGGCATTATTGCATTCACGGCTTACATCCTGTTTCCGATGTTCGCAAAGGCAAGAGAGCGCTATCCGCGATCAACATGTCCTTCAAACATCAAGCAACTTGGGATTGGTCTCATCCAGTATGTGGCGGACTATGATGAGCAGTATCCGGTTAATGGGTGTCACGGGACCGGATGGGCTGCAGCGCTTTACCCGTATGAGAAACTGACAGGTGTGTTTAGGTGCCCAAACGATACCGCTGTTGCTGTGACGACGAATGAATCGACCTCCTACCCACTTTCGTATTCGATGAACGCTAATCTTGTCTATTTCAAAGATAGGCATGAGGTCGCATTCAGACAACGGGAACTTGCCCGCCTCGAAGCAACGGTGCTCCTGTTCGAAACCGACGGTACGATGGTGGACATGACCAAACCCGACGAAGGCGGCGCAGTTTCGCCGACCGGGTTCCACAGTGGAGTCGGCAACGGTCTCTCCCCGATGCCCGGAACCGGTAACCTTACTGCAAACGGAAACCAGATCCGCTACGCGTGCGGCGAATTCCCGGGACGCGGCCCAGGCACCGTGTACGGCCCGCCGCGTCACGATCCGTCATCGGTCTTCCTATGCGCCGACGGCCATGTCAAGATGCTTCGACCAGAAAAGATCTCGACGGGGCGCACCCCAGCGAAGTCGGCGACGCAGACAGGCAACGCGGTAAGCGGCACGGCTGCGACCTCGGACCGGCTGACCGATGGCGGGTTCACGCTGACGTTCAGCACGCGGTAGCGGCTAAACAATTACACGGAATCATGGCAATGATCAAAGCCGCAGATATTGACAGGCTAACGCAGAAAATTACGCCTACTGAACTACTTACCGTTTGTGCCATTATTGCCATTACAGCGTACATGCTGCTTCCAATTCTTGCCAGACCTAGAGGGGGGTGCTATTCGAATATATGTCCCCCTAATCTCAAGCAGTTGGGGAGAGGGTTTCTTCAATACGCTCAAGACTATGATGAGCAGTTCCCGCTCGCGGGACCGCACGGTACAGGTTGGGCGGGCGCGTTGTATCCGTATACAAAAACCTACGCTGAGTATAAGTGTCCGAACGACAAAGGCATGGCCGTTACAACGGATGCCAGTGCTAGCTATCCCGTCTCCTATTCGATGAACTCCAATATTTTCCAGGCGAACGACAAACGCGAGGTTGCACTCAAACGTGATGATATTGGTAATCTCGCAACCCTGGTGCTCGCGTTCGAGACGAGCGGCGCGGCAGTGGACATGACCAAGGCGGACGAAGGCGGCCCAGTTTCGCCCACCGGCTTCCACAGCGGCGTCGGTAATGGTCTGGCCCCGGCACCAGGCACTGGCAACCTCACCGCCAACGGCGAGGCTATCCGCTACGTGTGCGGCGAGTTTCCGGGGCGCGGCACGGGCACCGTGTACGGCCCAGCGCGCCATGATCCCGCATCAGTCTTCCTATGCGCAGATGGCCACATCAAGCTGCTTCGAGCAGCAAAGGTATCCACCGGACGCACCCCAGTGAGGTCGGGCTCACAGACCGGCAATGCGGTAAGCGGCACGGCTGCGACCTCGGACCGGCTTGACGATGGCGGGTTTACGCTAACGTTCAGCACGCGGTAACGGAAAGATTGGGGCAGAGCATGAGAAGTCAACGGGCGGCAACATTGAAGTCTTGCCTTGCGAGCATCGGCTGTTTTGACGTGGTGGCGTTCGTTCTTGCGAACGTGCTTTTTTCGGTTATCAGTAACAAACACAATCATTATTACCGCATCGCCAACTGCCAGTCGCATCTCAAGCAGCTTGGAATGGGCTTCGCGCAATATGCTAATGATTACGATGAGCAGTACCCCGTTCGCGGGCAAGATGGCACGGGTTGGGCGGGCGCTTTGTATCCGTACGAGAAATCCACAGGTATGTTTAAGTGTCCAGACGATGAGAACAAGGACGTGGTTACTGAGGCATCACACAGCTATCCCCTTTCCTATTCGCTGAATTCCAATATTTTCCACAGGCAAGGGAATCGCGCAGTTTCCTCGAAGCTGCAAGAACTAAACCATGTCACAACGATGGTTCTAGCATTCGAAACCGACGGCACGTTGGTGGACATGACCAAGTCAGACGAAGGCGGCATTGTCTCGCCCTCCGGCTTTCATAGCGGCATCGGTAACGGACTCCCGCCCTGGCCGCGCACCAGCAACCTCACCGCAGACGGCAAGCAAATCCAATATGCGTGCGGCGAGTTTGCAGGACGGGGCGAGGGGAGTGTTTACGGCTCTCCACGCCACGATGACGCATCTAGCTTCCTATGCGCGGACGGGCACGTCAAGCTGCTTCGAGCAGCAAAGGTATCCACGGGACGCACCCCAGTGAGGTCGGGGGCACAGCCCGGCAATGCGGTAAGCGGCACGGCGGCGAGCTCGGACACGCTTGACGATGGCGGGTTCACGCTGACCTTCAGCACGCGGTAAGCGCGAGACAGGATAAAACGATGGAACCGACTATGGTTAAACAACGCGGAGCAAGCACCGCATTCTGGTGCATATTGCTGGTGATTGCGGTGTTCGTTGCCGTCTTCTTTATCAACCCAAACCCAGGACGACGGCGAGGGCCTCTGACGTGCCAAACAAATCTTAAGCAGCTCGGGATCGGGCTCGTGCAGTATATTCAGGACTACGATCAGCAGTATCCGCTAGCAGGGCCGCACGGCACCGGCTGGGCCGGAGCGCTGTACCCATACGAGAAGAGCCAGTCTCCCTTTGCGTGCCCCGATTCGCCTGAAGCTCGCGCGCTCAAGGTAGACGGTCCCAAATACCCGTTGACGTACGCAATGAACTCGAACTTCGTCAAGCTCGACGGTGCCCGTGAAGTACCGTTGCGCCTAGACGAAACCACTAGCGCCGCAACCACAGTGATAGTGTTCGAAACAGAGGCCGTTCCCGTCGACATGAGCCAGTTGAACGAAGGTGGGACCGTATCGCCGACGGGTTACCACAGCGGTACCGGGAACGGGATCGGTCCTGTCACAGGCGGCAGTAACGGCAAACAGATCCGGTATTCGTGTGGCGTCTTTGGAGGGCGACAGCCGAAAGCCGCATACGGCCAACTCCGGCACGATCCGTCGGCAATCTATCTGGCCGCCGACGGGCACACCAAAATCCTCCGCCCGAAATCCGTATCTACGGGCCAAACCCCGGCGGCATCCAGTGCCCAGCGCGGCGATTTCGCTGCGAGCACCGATAAGCTCGATAGCGGTGTGGTATTGACGTTCAGCACGCGGTAGCGGACGGGGCTCGGATGTGACCTAAGGTTGAGAGAGTAATCCGCTCTGCTGATACCGGTACAGCAGCGTCAGCCGGAAACGTCCCGCCAGTGTTGTGCCGACAGCTCCCAGCCCAGAGGGCGATCTGCTTTTCACAGGCACCGCTTCAGCGGATGCAATGACAGCTGGCGTCTGCCACGGCACCAAAAACGAAATGTTCGAGGTCTGCGCAGTAGGCTAAGTCCCTAGCGTGCAGTGAACCACAACAAGTCGGATAGCAGTCATGCGCGCGACAGAAGCCCAATCCGGCGTCCCGCAGGGACAATCATCAACTCAATAGCCCCTGAATTCATTCAGGGGCTGTATGGCCGTTCCTACCAAGCAAAGTCTGGAAACAGACGTTAGCTACTTCTGGATAGGAATCACGAGTACGGGGATGCCGACTCGGCGGATGACGTGCTCCGTGACGCTACCCAGGTAGTGCAGGTCGCTTCGCAGCATGCCCATACCGCGGCTGCCGAGGGCAATGAGATCGTATCCGCCTTCGGTCGCTTCCTTTGCAATCACACCCGACACCGGGTCGCCAGTCAAAATCTTGGTGATGAGGTTGTCGCGATGGTCGGCGAACGATGCTGCTGCGAGTTCAAGCGCCTTTTCGGCCTGCTGGCGCATGTACGCGTTCTGCCGTGCCAGAGCCTCTTCCCCGATACCGGTCTCGTCGGCAGTAAGCGGATTGATCACCACTGCGATTGTGACCTTAGTCGCTGGCCGCTCTTTCACCATAACGGCGACTGCCTGAGACGCGATAAGCGCCGCGCCGGACCCGTCGGTTGGAAGCAAGATATTGTTGAACACGATTTACTACCGTAACTTTCAGTGAGTGGAGCACGAAGCCGGATGGGCAGAGTGGGAAACGGTCGGAAATGACCTCACCCCCTCCCCATGTCCGAGCCCGGATAATTCGCGTTGTGCTCAAATGAGCAACAGACCGTCGCAAAGCGACACATGCAAGGAGTCCCGGAGGGACTTATCCGCAAAGCGGATTCTTCACGTAGCCCGGTACTTCAGTGCCGGGTGGCTTCCCGTTGCCGCCGGACGCCTAAATGCTCATCGTTTCCACGAGTTTAAGAAGCTCAGGCGGAAGCGGCTTTTTCTTGCCGGTGACGTCGGAATACGGAACCGGAGTGGCGACACCGTTTTGCAACCCGATAAGGGAGCCTGCATTGCCTTCGATTAGCAGATCGGCGGCGCGCGCTCCAAGACGGGTCGCGAGGATTCGGTCAAAGGCGCTGGGCTTGCCGCCGCGCTGAATATGTCCGATGATCGACAGGCGTGGGTCGAACCCAGCTTCGGTATCCGCCTCAAGGGCGGCAAAGATCTCGTTCGCCCGGTTGACGCATCCTTCGGCGACGACAATGATGGCGTGCATCTTGCGTCGTTCGCGCGCCTCGTGGACACGGCTCACCACTTCCGCGGCGCTCAGGTCGAACTCGGGGGTGACGATCACCTCCGCTCCGCCAGCCACACCGACGGTGAGGGCGAGGTAGCCACAATCGCGGCCCATCACTTCGACGATAAACAGCCTGTGGTGCGAGGTCGCGGTGGTACGCAGCTTGTCGATACAGTCGAGAGCAGTATTGAGCGCGGTGTCAACACCGATGGTCAACTCGCTGCCGAACAAGTCGTTATCTATAGTCGACGCGACACCGTTGACGGGCACGCCCAGCTTGAATAGGGCGTGGGCACCGGTTTGCGAGCCGTTGCCGCCGATAACCACGAGGCCATCGATATTGTGCTTGTGTAGGTTGGCGATAGCGGTAGATTTGCCCTCGTCGGTCTTGAACGCCAGGCATCGGGCACTTTCGAGGAACGTGCCGCCCATTTCGATCTTACCGGCCACTTCGCGAGCGCCAAGAGGAATGAAATCCTCCTCCACCAGACCCGCGTACCCTCGCCGGACGCCAACAACATCGACACCGCGCGAGATGGCGGTGCGGGTCACGGCGCGAATAGCCGCGTTCATTCCAGGGGCGTCGCCCCCGCTTGTCAACACTCCAATACGTTTCATAATCACTCCCCAGGCAGTGCCTGGTCACTTGTAACTTGTGCAGACTAAATCCGCACTATCGCAGAACAGCTTCCTGCCCTATCGTTCACAACAACGGAAGGGTGCAGATTCCGCAGACATTATCGCAGATGCAAGCCCAAGGCGGTCGTCAGAAATGCGAGCGTGGAACGGAAACCGCGCTAGAATAATCTTAGAACCGTACCAGTGAAGTTCTATACGGGCAGTACAGAACTTGGTTCAGGCATAGCCTGGGGCCGTACGCGTGTCGACGAATGAATATTAACCGCCGCTATGAACGATGCGCGGAAAAGGTCCAGGCTCAGCCTGGCTAGTGCGCGGTGATATGCGCAGAGGGTTGCGTTGGGGCGCTGTTCTGCGCCGGCTTAAAATCGGTACCGGAGCTTATAACCTCGGACGTGCAAGCCGGACAGAAGTGCCTGATTCCGCCGTTGACGTTCACAAAGAGCCAACCTGCAGCTGTTTGTTTATCCGCCGGGGATGCAGCAAGGGTCGAACGCAAGCCGATTGGCGGGACCGTTGTTCGGCCGCAATCAGTTCCGTCGCACTTTATAACTTTTCCATCCAGGCTTAGGCTCATCCCGCTCACACACCGCAATTATCGATGTGTTTATTATAAGCGATCTATTCTCCAAGCCCATCCACGCTTCGGCGGATTACTTTTTGCAGTTATTCACAGATAATGCGCCAAATGAACGACGCTCGCTGCAACTTGCTGCTGGCACCGCCCGTAACCGCTCCGTCAATGCGTAACACGACCTCAAGTTGCACAAACAGGAGCGAAATGAGCCAACACGCTCATGGTGAAGCGGTTGGCCCCAGTTCAATCCAAGATAACCTAGGCGTCCGCCGCATTGGTGAGCGGCACCCTGGCTAGCTCTTGACGTTGTGTGCGGTCGCCCCGCTGCTCAAACCGTGCCGCGCAGCCCAGACGGCAGCCTGCACGCGGTCGGAAACCCCTAGCTTGCCGATAATGTGCTCAACGTGCGTCTTCACGGTGCTTTCGGCGATAAAGAGGACAGCGCCGATGTCCCGATTCGAAAGGCCCGTCGCCACAAGGCGTAGGACTTCATGCTCGCGCTCGGTGAGAGGTTCGATAAGGTCGGCGGCTCCAGCAGATTTTTCGCTGATACCACGCAGTGAATGAACTAGGTCTTGCGGCGTGAGAAGCATGTCGCCGGTGGCCACCTTCTCAAGCGCGTCAACAAGTTCGTCGCGCGTGACGCCCTTCAGTAAGTATCCCGCTGCGCCGCCAGCCACGGCGCGGGCCATATAAGTGGGGTTGTCATACGTGGTCAGCATGATGACCGCAACTTCTGGGCGCTTCACTTTAAGTGCCTGGAGAGCATCGAGTCCGTCACCGCCAGCCATGCGGATGTCGAGGAGAACGATCTCCGGGCGGAGCTTTTCGATAACTTCGAGCGCTTCTTTGCCAGAGGAAGCCTCGCCGATCACCTCAAAGCGCGTGTCTTCGAGCATGCTGCGGACGCCGCCGCGCCAGATGGCGTGGTCGTCAACAAGCACGACCGTTACTTGCGAGGTCTCGCCGGATTCTTCGACATTGTTTTCGTTGATACTCATTCGTCATCTTCTCCCATGGACGCGATAGGTCCAGTCTTTCGCGGCTCCATCACCGGGAACGTTGCTCGTACCCTTGTGCCTTCGTCGACACGGCTTTCCAGGTCGTACGCTCCGCCCATCAAATTAACACGTTCGATCATGCCGTGCAGTCCTAGGTGATTATACTCACCGATCTTCTGCTCTGGTATAAATCCAGCGCCCCAGTCGCGCACTTCGAGCGTCAACTGCTCGCCCACCCGCTGCGCGTCGGGACCGAGAAGGAGAACCACACGAACGCGGGTGGCGTGTGCGTGCTTGCGCGCGTTAGTGATCGCCTCTTGTGCGACACGGTAAACCGCTGTCTCCAGAGCTTTATCAAATCGGCGGCCCGCTATATTATGAATTAAATCAGCGTCATTCCACTCAGCCCGATTTTTTTCCTCGGTGACAAGCTGCTCTAAGGCGCCAGCGAGACCGAGATCATCCAACGCAAGCGAACGAAGACCATTCACCAGGCGGCGCGACTCGATCACCGCTTCCTTGAGGTATCGCAGGCCCGTGTCCATCTGCCGCATCGCCTTCTCGTTATCGCCCGCATCGAATGCGCGCCGGAAGGTTTCGAGGTGAGCGTGGGATGCCATCACGAACTGGGTGAGTCCGTCGTGCAGGTCATAAGCAATAGCACGCCGCTCCTCTTCCTGCGCCATGATGAGTCCGCTCACGAGCGCTTTTTGGCGGGACAGCATCTGCAGGTTGTGAATAGCAACAGCCGCGTGAGCGCCAAGAGCCTGGACCGCATCTTCGTCCGCATCGCTAAACGCCAGCGAACCGATCTTATCGGTCAGATAAAGGCTGCCGAGAATCTGGTCTCCGCGCCTGATTGGGACGCCGAGAAAGCTCTTCATGGGCGGATGATTAGCCGGAAATCCACTTGAGGCAGGATGCTTGGATAGGTCATCGATTCGCAATGGCTCCGTGCGGTTGAGCAAAAGGCCCAGCACGCCAATTCCGCGCGGGCGAGAACCAATCACAGCTTCCTCGTCGGGAGTGAGGCCAACCGTCACGAACTCCAGCAAGCCGTTACCATCGGGCCTGGCAACGCCCAGGGCAGCATACCGCGCACCAGCGAGGGTGCGAGCAGCGTCAGCGATGTGGCGCAACGCCTCTACACCCATGCGGCTGGCTAGAATGTCAAGCGCCACCTGGCTCGCGGTACCGAGAACGACGGAGCGCGAATACTCGGCGGCGGATAGCTGGTTGAGCTCTTCGATTGCGATAACTTCGTCGGTCACGTCGCGCGCGATGACAAGGAACCGCGACGGCGCTCCGGCGTTGTCTTTCACCAACTCGGCAAAAACCCGCATCTTGCGAATGAGACCGCTGGCATGAACAAAGCGCTGTTCAACAGGGGCAAGTGGCGTACCCGTAAGAACGCCGTCGAAGGCAGAGTTGAACTCATCGATTTCGTCGGGGTGCCAGAGAAATGAAAACTCCCGCCCGAGGACGTCCTCGGCCGGGTAGCCATAATGGTTGGATGCGCCAACGTTCCATGAAACGATGCGCTTTTCGAGGTCAAGGAGAACAACGGCTACGCCAGAAGTAGACTGAAGAGCAGCAACAATGCCTGCACTGCAATCGAGCGCGCCGGGTTGACAACTATCGGCAAATTTATCCATCTCCACCATTATATCATCAATGGCACGGAGATTTATCGATTGATCACGACCACTTGGCCCGCATTTGAGTGTTACATTACAATTGACGTAGAAAAGGGGGCCACTTGGTATGCAAGTGGCCCCCTTCGATAGCTTCCATAACTCAGTGAAACGCTGACTACTTGGCGTCTTCGAGAATGATACGCGCGTCGACGATTGCCGCTCCTTGGCCTTCCGAGTAGACAAGCATCGGGTTGATGTCCATCTCCTTGATTTGCGGGAAGTCGATTACGAGCTGCGATAGCCGCTCAATGGCATCGTAGATGGCCTCTTTGTCAGCCGGTTCAGATCCGCGGAACGAGTCGAAGAGCGCTTTCGTCTTCAAGGACTCGATCATTCGCTGAGCTCCGAGTTCGCGGATTGGCGCGAGGCGGAATGAAACGTCCTTCAGCAGTTCGGTGTAAACACCGCCCAACCCGAACATCACAACCGGGCCGAACCGCTCGTCGCGCGTCATACCGAGAATGACTTCGCGGCCAGGCTTGGACATCGGCTCGACAGTCACGCCCCAGATACGGGCGTTGGGTCGAAGTCGGGCTGACGTCTCAAGGATCTCGGTTGCGGCGGCCTTGACGGACGCTGCGTCGCGAAGGTTGAGCTTAACGCCGCCGACATCGGTCTTGTGCAGGATGTCAGGCGAGGAGATCTTGAGCACCACCGGGTAACCCAGCGTTTCGGCAGCATCGACAGCCTGTTCGGGTGTCGGAGCGTGGGCGAAAGCGGGAACCGGGAAGCCGTACGACTTGAGCAACTCAAGCGACTCGATTTCGGGCAGCTGTGTGCGGCCGTCGGCGAGTACGCTGTCGATGATCTTCTGAGCTTTGGTCTTGTCAACTTCGAACTTCTTGACTTCGGTGCGCGGGCGAAGAAGCCAATCTTCATACTTGACCATCTGGCTCAGCGATCGAACGGCAGACTCAGGGAACTGGTAGACCGGAACGCAGTTGTCGTTCAGGATGTCGGCGCCAAGCTGCATATCTACGGAGCCCATGAACACGGCGACGATGGTCTTCGGGTTTTCGATGCCCTGCTGCGTCTTAACCGCAGCAGCGACTTCTTCGGCCGTCTCGACCACTTCGGTCATGTTCTGCGGCGTCACAAGAACGATCACGCTATCGATGTTTGGATCCTTGAGGATGACATCGAGAGCAGCCTTGTAGCGGTCTGCACGAGCGTCACCGATCACGTCAACCGGGTTGTTGGTGCTGGCGCAGGACGGCAGAGCTTCCTGAAGCGCGGCGACCGTTTCCGGGGTAAGGCGCGGTACGACAAGATCGTGTCGGACGCAAGCGTCGGTGGTCATGATTCCAGGACCGCCAGCGTTGGTTAGGATACAAACTCGGTTGCCCTTAGGGATCGGCTGGCTGGCGAATGCGGTCGCAAAGTCAAAGAGGTCTTCGACAGTGTCGACGCGGAGCACGCCGGCCTGCTTGAACAGAGCATCGTAGACTTCGTCGCTGCCTGCGAGGGAGCCGGTGTGGCTGGCTGCAGCGGCGGCGCCCTGTGCGGTGCGACCTGTCTTGATCGCGAGGATCGGCTTGCGAGTGGCTCGCTCGCCAGTGATCTCACGGGCCAGGTCAACAAACGCACGTCCCTGGATCAGATCTTCCAGGTACATGATAATGACGTCGGTTGCCGGGTCTTCGGAAAGGTAGTTGAGAAGGTCAAACTCGTTAACATCGGCCTTGTTACCGAACGAGATAAACTTCGAGAAGCCGATCTTCTTGGCAGCTGCATAGTCGAGAACCGCGCCGCAAAGAGCGCCGCTCTGCGAGATAAATCCAAGGTTACCCTGATCGGGGGTTCGGCGAGAGAACGAAGCGTTCATCTTCACCGTAGGATCGGTGTTGATGTGGCCCAAGCAGTTCGGTCCCATCAGGTTGATGTCATACTTCTTGGCAAGCGCCTTCAGCTGGTTCTCAAGTTCAACGCCTTCGCCGCCGATTTCCTTGAAACCTGCAGTGATGACGCTAACGTTCTTGATACCGAGTTTGCCGCACTCTTCGAGAGCAGACATGACGGCTGGCGGCGGCACGCACATGATCGCAAGATCGACGGCCTCACCGAGCGCTGTAAGCGACGGATAAGCGTGAACGCCCATCACGTGCTTAGCGCGGAAATTGATCGGGTAGACAACGCCTTGAAAGCCGTTGTACAACAAGTTACGGAAAATGCTTTCGCCGACGCTGCCCGGACGCTCCGTGGCGCCGACAACCGCGATAGACTTCGGTGCAAATAGTGTTTTTAAATCTCTGGGGGTCATTCTAAAATTTCCTTCCACGCGTTGATTGTACCGGAAGGCCATTTTCGAGAAAACCGCTAAATGGCGTAATTAACAACCCGCAAGACAATCTTCGGAGCTTACGATTTGCTGTAAATTATTCGGCGGGGTAACGACACCGCCCATATGCCGCGGCACATCACCTGGGCCAAACCGAGCAGTCGTAGACGGGACGTGGGGCCAGCGTCACGCTGGTTAAAAACTCAGGGAACGATAAGCCGCGTTACGGGTATCATTTGCAACGATGATTACTGGCTACGACATTATTGGCGACGTTCACGGACATCTCCCCCAATTGCGCGCTCTGTGCAAGATGCTTGGCTACGATACGCCGCTCACCCCACCCGCTCACCGACGCTTGGTGTTCGTTGGCGACTTCGCTGACCGGGGACCAGCCAACCTCGCGTCCATCCTCGCCGTCCGCGATGCGGTCCTCGATGGACGCGCTCTTGCGGTCCTCGGCAACCACGACGATGCGCTGCTAAAGTGGCTCAAAGGCGGCGAAATCCCGCGCAAGGGCGGAATTGAGGTCACCATGGCCGAGATCGAAAACGCGCCAAACTCCGCCGAACTGCGACGCGACCTGATCCGCTTCTTCGTGATGCTCCCCCTCGTCCTCCATCTCGATGAAGGCCGATTGATCGTCGCCCACGCCGGAATTGAGCAGCCCATGCTCGAACGCGCCCTATCGCTGGATGACCGCAAGTTTATCCTCAACGGTGAAAAGATCGGCAAGCGCGCCGACGGCAAAACACTGCGTCGAGACTGGGCGCTCACATACACCGGCGACGCCTTCATCGCCTACGGCCACACGCCCCAGGACGAAATCGAGCTCCGCCCAAACTCCGCCAACATCGACAGCGGCGTCTACATCACCGGCACCCTCACCGCCCTCCGCTGGCCCGAACGCGAACTAGTAGCGGTCACCGGACGCGCCGGGGAGTAGGCGAATCCACCGTCCCATGGGTCGGAGACCCTATCTGCAATAACTGGCCATGTACTTCAGTGCGTGGTGGCCTTTCGACCCATACACCACTAGCGGCACCGTCGTAATACCCACGTATCCCTTGATCAATCGCACATTGCCCGCAAACCACTAATATCCCACTTTCCCCCCACTATCGCGTACCGGGTACACTATTTACGCGAGGAAATGAACCGGTGACTGCTCAAAATGGCAAAGTAGACGAAAAAAGCGGAAACAGACGGCCGACGCGGGCTGATGTCGCGAAGCTGGCAGGAGTTTCGACAGCCACGGTGACGTTCGTGCTCGCAAACCGGTACGATCTACCCATCCCCGAAGTGACACGCGACCGTGTGCGAAGAGCGGCAGCCGAAGTGGGGTACACGCCGAACGCCGTCGCGAAAGCCCTAGTCTCGGGGCGAACAAACGCTGTCACGGTAGCGTTCTACAACGTCATCGGACCCTTTTACGCAAGGGTTCTTCAGGCAGTCGAGCGCCACACGAACGCCAACGGCTACCACATGATCGCAAGCACTGTCGGGCACATCAGCCAGGACAATGTGCTACCCGACCTACATTCAATACTCAATCACCCGAACGACGGCGTCATTCTGGCCGACCTCCCGCGCACATTTCTGCCGTATATCGAGCAGCTTGCCCCATTTGCGAAGCCCATAGTCGCTATGGGCATCTACGATATACCGCACATCGACTGCGTGGAGGTGGACATCACCACATCGTCCGAAGCCGCGATGGCGCATATCTTAGCTTCGCACCCCAAACGATTTGCCTTCTTCGGTTTTGACAATCACGAAGAAGCTCAGACCATAGCGGCCCGTGCCGAGCGCGGCGAAGGAGATCCGCGCCCCGTCGCCTATGTCCGTGCCGTCCGCGCCGCAGGCATGGCTCCGGAGTTCATCTCCGCGCGCGCCGGTGGCCGAACCGCAATGGTTGAAGCGTTGCGTGAATATATCGCCGCCCATGGCTGCCCCGATGCGCTGTTCTGCTACGACGACGATACCGCGATCAGCGCACACCACAGCCTGCGCAAGATGGGCTACCGCCTACCCCAGGATGTGATCCTAGTCGGCTGCGACGGTAACGAAGAGTGTGAGTACCTCGAACCAGCGCTCTCGACCATCGTTCAGCCCGTCGACCAGATGTGCGCCGCCGCATGGCGCCTCATGCTCGCCCGCCTCGCCGACCGAAACGCCCCCCGCACCCACGAACGCCTCGTAGCCGAACTCGCCGTGAGAGCGTCGTCGGTTCGGTAGGAGGAAGATTTAGGATAGCTACTCAGGCAGGTCCGCCAGACCTGCCTGTCCTCTTCCCGCCAAGAACCCGGTGTCTGAGGCTCGAACTGGAAGTCATCTTGCTTCCGGAAGGGAGCGCCTCAGCCCGAGTCTTCGAGAGGCTTCCTAAAGGGCGACCTGGAGGAATTTGACTTCCAGTTTGAGACTCAGACATGAAAACAACAACGTAATGCCGGGGGCGCGGAAATTCCGCGCGCGTAGCGGCTGTAACTGCAAACCGCCACGCACTCGTTCAGCATTCGGATGAAGCCTTGCGCTAGTCATCGCAGATCTACCTAAGTAGTTACGATTTCGCGGTATTTGGTGGGGTAAGTGCCGCCGCAAGTGACAGATAAGATCCATAGCGCTCAGATGCTTTTGTGATAGCTTTCAATTCGGTGGCGGCGAGTTTGGTGAACGGGACAGGTGTAACCGTTACCTTGGTCTTTGTCACAGTACGCTTCCACGTCCCAACGACACGCCCCGCGCTGACAATAGTCGGCAAGAAGATGCCGTTACCGCCTGGGACAATCTTCGCCGCGTGCTCGGCTGGCAACGCAGGGCTGCGATCCTGGTAGCCCAGCATGTACTCGTCGAAACCGGGCAGCAGATGGACAAGCGGTGCTTCCTTCGCCGCCGAAGGAGTGTTGGCGGAGAGCCAGTACGTTTTGCCGTCCACCGTCTCCTTGACCAGCCCCCCGCTGGCATATTCGAGCGCCGCGCGAGCGTCGGCCATCGGAAGGCTTGACCACCACGCGAAATCCTTCAGCGTCGCCGGGCCGTGGCTGACAAAGTAACGCTTGGCTAACTCCGCCAGAGCCTCCTCACGGTCCCGAGGCTTAGCGTCAGCAACCCACTCGGACAGGAGCGTGAACGCCTGCTGCTTGCCCCGGCGCGCGCCAAAGCAGATGACGCCACGGTACGCCAATATCCACGGAATGTGATAGCTGCGTGGCCCATCAACAGTAACCCCCACCCCCGCTATTGCACCAAGTAACTCCTCGCGGGTCAAGTGCGCCCCGCCTTGCAATGCGCCCACCGCTGCCTTTTCGCATTTGGCGTAGGTGCCGCTGTCGAGTTCGAGCTGTTCGTGCCGCTTGGCCGTGCTGGCAATCACACGCGGCCCAAGTAGATCGAGCATCCAATGCAAGTCTTCCGCCGCGACTAGGTGGATTGTCCCCCGCATCATCCACGTCCGCACAATCGAACGTTCCGCCACCGCCGCCTCAACCGACACCTCGGTAGAACCCGGCAGCCGAAGCCCCACACTCCACAGCATCCCGCCATAATCCTGCGCCTGCATCGCCCCCAGACGCGCGACGACATCGCGTGCGGTCGCGGCATCGGGGTTGACGATACGCTGGTTTGCCAGCCTGAGGTGGCTGATTTCGTTGGGAGTCATACGCGTTCCCGCATCCAGTCCGCTGTCGCCACCGATGCCGGATCGTCGCTTGTGGCAAGTGCGCTCACCACTCCTTCGCGGTCGGCTTCACTCCGGTTCTGGCTCATCTTGAACTTACCTTCGAGACGAGTAACCTTGATTTCCACCCCGACAATCGACCCCATCAGTGTTTCGATAAACTCAGCAGGCACTTGGTCGAGGCTCCACGGGTTCGGCAAGCGACTCTCGTTCACATCCACACTATCCTTCAATGTCGCGTGCAGTTCTTCGTGTGTGGCGACCCTTGGTATCCCGTATGCGTGGACAACGGCGTAGTTCCAGGTAGGTACAGCGCGGTCGCTGGCATACCACGAAGGCGAGACATAGGCGTGCGGCCCCTGGAAGATAACAAGGGCTTCGGTTGTATCGTCGAACCCGCGCCACTGGTCGTTTGCCCGTGCCATATGTGTGCGAAGGACGATCTGCTCCCCGTGCTCATGCACGACAAAAGGCAAATGGCTTGCGACAAGAGTTCCGCCAGTCCCGGTAACCATAGTCGAAAAAGCGTGCTCCCGCATGAAACGCAGGAGCACGCCTTGATCTGCTACTTGGAAGGCTGCCGGGCTGTACATAATCGAGTCCTTTCAATCCACCCCCAGACATGGAGGCGAGATCAAACAAGACTATATTTTACCGGGCACCCGGCCCCAATCGCTGCTAGCTATACACGAACTGTCTCACGATTATCGTACAATCGAAACGAAGTCGGCAGTGTCGCCCTCCACATAAATCGGGACTGTCCCGACCGTCAGGGCCCCGGTTGGCGGAAGTGGATATTGGTTACCCATCATATCGCTAACGCTGACGCGCCCCTTGCCGTGGACCGCAAGCGAGTTCTGTCCTGCAGTTGTCCAAAGCGCAATCAGGCTGCGCTTGCCATTGGTGAACTGATACCCCCGCGTGGTAGCGCCAAGATCGAGAGTCTTCTCAAACCGCAGACCTGCAAGTATCGTCGCCAGTTCGCTATGGGCGGCGTACGAGGGGCGCGGCGAAAAATCGGTGTTCAGCACACCATATTCCCCTCGGAAGCCGTACCAGAACGTATGCGAGACCCCGGCTGCCAGTGATTGGACATGCAGCTGAACTAGCCGCACAGCCTGCTCCTTTCCCGAGATATATGTGCCGCCGTGACGGCTTCCCGGTTCGCCGGTTTGCCATGCCGTCTCGCTGTCCCAGATCTCCTTGCCGCTATCGCCGTGCGCAATCATCGCCTGTCGCAGGCCGCGAACAACATCGACCATTGGGTCCCACCCCGCAGCACCAGGCGCTGCGTAGAAATGGCAGTCCATGATGTCGTAACCCGCCTGCGGATTGTTGGCCCAAAACTCACCCAGGCCATATGCGGCATCTTTGTCCGTATGCGAAACTTTCGTAATGTTGCTCGGGGCATAGCCTGCACAAAAGCCCCCCGTCGCCACCTTTGCGGTCGGATCTACGGACCGGATCGACTTCGCGGTTTGACTAAGTACATCGACATAACCGGCCGTGCTGTACGGATACCAGCTATTGCGAGCGTCCACCTCGTTGAACACCTGGTAGTAGCCGATGCGGCCCTTATAGCGCGCGGCCATCGCGGACACGTACCTATTCCACAGATTCATGTCACGAGGGGCATAGAAGCCATCGGACATAAACAGATACGGTGCCGCCTGTACGAATTTCCAGCATTGCCACTCCTCGCTCCCGTTACACAGGCACGGATAGACGTTCAATCCGTACTTCTGAGCCCGCGCGACAACATCGTCGAGAACCCGCCATTCAAACTGATCCGGTGTCTTCTGCACCGCGTCCCAGCCTACCCAAATGCGAAGCCAGCGACATCCCATCTGCGAAATGCGCTTCATAAGACCCTCTGCGTAGGCACCGTCGTAGCGAGCTGGATTGATCTCAAGCTCTGTCGCAATACCAAAAGGCGACGCCGCAGCGGCATCTCGCTCCGGCACTTGGCGCGAAATGACGAATGGCCTTGTCGCTACAACATGCGCCGATCCATCGGTTAGCGATGCCGTTGCCGAATACCAACCAAACGGTAAGCTGGGCAGCGTAAATGAATGTCCTGACGCCGTCGATCGGCTTGGCCCCAGTTCTTTGAGAACCGTGTTGCCGTCGATGTCCGTCACGCTAAGACTCGACGACACCGGTTTAGCGCCTGCCGCCCGAACATCCAGCGTCAACTCGTGACTGCCGCCACCAAGATAATAGCCGGCGTCGTTTCCACCGCCAAACGAAGCGGCGATGACTGGCTTGTAAACACGCAACGTTCCTGCGTCTATCGTTCCGTCCCAAAGATTGAAGCCAGCATCCTCGGCTCCAACATTGTAAGGCCGCTCATTAGGCCACACGAAACCGCCAGAGAGAGCACAATCGCCCAGATGTTTGCCGTTGCAGTCAAGCGATATCGACGATGCGCTCCACCTCGCGTGGATCGAATACGGCTGGCCTTCCGTCACCGACGTCTCAGCAACAACCTGCGCTGTGTCCGACAAGGTAGACGACGTCATTCGCGCAAATAGCAACCCGCCGTTATACACCAGCAGAGAGACCGAATTCGCATATCGGGGCCCGTTAATGTTTCGCCCCAGCACGAAAAGCCCATGCGTACGCTTGTCAGTAGACGAGTTCCAGTTGGCATGCGCCGTGATTGTAACGTCGTAAACGAGGTCGGCACGATTGCAGAACTCCGCTGGAAGCACCCCGCGTCCCTTCTCGACACGCGCAAGGTCGATCGCCGCGACTTCGATCAAGTTAGGATCGCTTGCGGGTACGACGTCGGCGCGAATCATCGGGCACGACAAGGCAAATAGGACGAGCGCGGCTATGAGCGTCCGCCGAACAATGGAGAGCATTGAGGGTATTCCTGTCTATTAACGTGAAATTGGCAACGCGGCCCCGAATACGGTTGTGGTCTGGGGCGCTATCGTTAGCTTATTGTCAGTGATACTAGCTAATGGCGATGGTGCATCATTCGCAACGATTGGGATGTGAGGCGTCGCCGGACGTAACACTTCAGAGCTGTGGAGAATCTCATCGTCTGACCGCCGCACGTGGTAATGAAGAGCACAGTTTCCATCCCGTTTCGGGAGGGACCCGCCATCTTCGGTGGGAGGGCAGGTCTCTTGACCAAGAGGGTGCCGAGTCTTCGAGGCGGGTGGGTCCAAGATTGCTTACAACAGGTCTGAACTGTTACCGCCGGACAATCTCGGCGGTCGACGCCCCACATCGGAGATCAGGGGTCACCTGGTCAGGTTTTGTCGTTTTGTGCAAGGCTCCACATTCCTGCGTTGTTGACAGCGCCATTGTTGTCTGTCGAACAACCAGCTCCCTTGGCGGCCGTGCCGAGAGTTTGCTGTGGCAGCAAGAACTTCACATGGCCGTCGGCAAACGCGTAGTTCCACCCGCCATTGTGAACGGCGATCCCCTTCGTGAACTCGTCTTGCATTACATGTCCCCCGGTCGAGTTGTTCCAGGCATTATTGGCAAGGAAAGTTGAACACGGAAACGTCCCGGAAGGAGCGTCCACCTGGTCGTGAGAATTGGCATTGATCGTGTAAATGACATTTAGCGGGTTAAACGCCTCTGCAAGCAGTATTGTCTTATCGGGTATCTGAACTTCCGCGGTTACGTGGCCACGAGTATATCTTCCGGCCCCTGACGGCGCATTCGGAGCGATGACAACACCTGCCATCCCTGAGTTATACACATTGCCGCCGTTCGACGTGCTACCCCACAGAGAGTTCGTGCAGTCGGCACCGCCCAGGCAGTTGGTTGGCATAGCATAGGAGACAGGATTCGTCAGGCCAGCTTTGCGATCAACCTGATCATCGGGGCAGACATACGCTTGGTACGCCTTAATGTACGGGTAAATCATGTAGCTCCAGCTCATGTAGGCATTTCCGAAGAATGAACTGGTCGCGGGATACGTGTCGTCGTAGTCCTGGTTGTATTGCAGCATGGCGAGAGCCAACTGCTTCTCGTTGCTGGCGCAAGTCGTTTGGCGAGCCTTCTCCCGCGCAGTGGCAAAAACCGGGAATAAAACAGCTGCCAAAATCGCTATAATAGCTATGACAACTAATAACTCTATAATGGTGAACGCATCTCTGTGCTTACTTGTTTTTATCATATCGCTTGATACCATCCTTTCAAACAGACTCCGTTGGGACGGAGGTGACTCTTCCTTTGTCTCGCAGGTTGCGTGATTCCGAACTAACCTCGCATGTTCATCAGTGCGATTTGCCGCTAATGAGCCCACGCTTGCTTCAAAGATGCTACGAGCGTGCTACCTCTTCGTACTGTCTCGCTGAACTAACGTCATCGGCAAAATATCATGCACCAACTCAGCCGTGGGTTCGCTAAGCCGTCTTTGCAGCAGTTCCAACGCTCGCCGAACCATTTCCTCCACTGGCTGGGAGACCGTGCTGAGTGCCGGATACTGAAACTCTATCTCCTCAATCCCGTCACTTCCGATTATCGCAATGTCATCTGGCACCCTGCGTCCGCAGTCATGAGCCGCAACATTGGCGACTGTGGCGACCACATCGTTCCAACAGAAGAAACCATCAACCTTATGGCCCTCTTCCAGCCAACTCCGAACCTGGTCACGCGCATGAGCGCGGTTGTAGACATTCACTGGCACAAACTGCGGCTCAATCGCAGCATCAGCGCAGACTGTAAGATAAGCATGGCGACGCCCCCCATCGTTGACGGTATGCCCCTGAGAACACACGTATGCTATATGCCTACAGCCTACATCAATTAGGTGACGAGCGGCTGTGATTGCACCTTGCTGCCCATCGATGCCCACGGTATCGCAATTGAGCGTGTAGGATGCACCCACGCTGACGACAGGGACGGGAAACTGCGTAGCCTCCAGATACGCCTCCAACAAAGTTGCAGTGTCGTGTCCGATAATCCCATCAACTGGACTGGCGCTGCTGTTCTTACCAATCGTAGTAAGTTCCCGCCCTTCCCGAATCGCCGTCGTCATCCCGAATTCAGTTGCGCCATCCATGATGCACTTAACGACCCTCATGTAGACGGCATCGTAAACCGTAGGCACCCAGATCGCGATCACCCCGGACTTCCCGGTCACCAGCGACCTCGCCGCAGAATTAGCCTCGAAATTGAGGTCCTGTACCGCTCGCATGACAGCAGCGTACTTAGCCGGAGCGACAGCGGGCTTTCCCCATTTCCCCAGCTTGCCATTGACCGCAGCCGACGCTGTCGAAACGGCCACGCCAGCGTGGCGGGCGACATCAACGATCGTTGCTTTGCGGTTGTCTAGTCGTGTGGTCATATATTTCGAAACGTTTCGATTTTCATTATAACGCACCACGACCAAAAGCGCAAGGCCATCTTTTCGGTTTTTTCAACCTGCGAGGAGAAGAGAACCTGAGCCAAGAAACCGGGTGGATGGAACCAATCGAGGGACGGCATAACGACGTGGCATCGAAGGATGCGTCGATAGGAGAAGGCTGGACGTGGCCATGCAGCGCGACAATCGCTCCGGCCCCATGCTCATGGATGACACGCAAGAGCACGGAGCCGAAGCAGGGGACTATTCTATATGGGCGCCCGGGGCAATGCCGCTCGGGAGCGGATCACCTCTGCCCCGCACCATGTCGTTACCCGCGCTTGAAAACCAGCGGGTTCAGTTCGCTTGCCGCGAAATCGCCGACCTTGCGGCCTGGAAGCCAGCTGCGCAAATCGCTCACCTGGTTCTCGTTCTTTGGCTGCGAGCACCGGGTCCCGTCGGCGAAGTAGATGATTGTCATCACCGAGCGCATGTTGGGCGTCGGGTTTCCCGGGGCACTGTGCAAAGTCCATCCGCTGTGGTATGTGGCATCGCCTGCCGACATTGCCCCGTAGCTTGTCCGCTTAAAACCGCGCTCGGCGATAAACTTCTCGAACTCGGCCTGCGACGTGTCCGAGATCGGGAGGTCGCCGAGGTATCCGTCCACCTGCGAGCCCGAACCGAACACCATCGACCCGACCTGCGCCGGGATATCCACGAGCGGCATCCACAGCGTGACTGTGTTATTGGTATCGAGCGGCCAGTAGAACTGGTCCTGATGCCACGGGGTCGGGCCGCCGCCGGGCTCTTTGAAAAGCGCCTGATCGTGGTAGATACGGACACCATCAACACCCATCAAGTCAGCAGCAACTTTGGCAAATCGCTTGGCCAACGTATACCGCCGAACCGCCTCGTCCTTGATCCACAGGTTCATGATCTGCAAGAACGCTTTGCCGTATGTGTCCCGCTCTTCCAGAGGGCGGTGCTCCACATTGAACCGGTCGGCCGCGTCAACAATCGCAGGGCTGTATTCAGCCATCTCTGCAGGGGACGCCAGCCCGCGCAGAATGACGTGCCCGTCGCGCTGATAACCCGCGATCTGGTCAGCAGTCAGCGTGTACTCTTCGCTCAAGTCGCTCGTCGGAAGCGATACAGCAGATGAAGTGGATGCCATACGAAAATGTCTCCTGTCACAACAGAGAAAGTGCGGAACCGTTTCTTATTGATAATTATTCCGTGTCACCATTGTAATCGAGAGCCGCTCATGCCACAATGCAAAGAGTGACCGATTCTTGTAGTTAGTGATCAGCGTATCAACGGACCCCGCAAGACAAACTTTGCGCGGACGTAATTAAATCTGTCTCGCACAAAATAGCAATATTCCGTCGCGGAGCGACACCTGCACGGAGTGCACAGAGTGTACTTTTCACCAAAGGTGAATCCTCAAGTAGCCGCGTACTTCAGTGCGCGGCGGCTCCTGATCCGCCCAATGTCCAACCAAAAAACCATGCACCACAACCTCATAGACATCACCACTCCAGACCGCCCACGTGAGCATGTCAAAATCGCCTTCCCGGAAACGTCGCGCCCCACGAAAGGCGGACGCCTCATCTTGTCGGGAGCGATCAAAGGCGGCCGCGGCATCGTGCCCGCGCTACCCCTGCGCGTCTACGGCAGCTACGCCATCGTCTACATCACCGCCGGACACGGTCGGTACTGGGACGCGAACGGTCTGCAGCTTCCTGTGACCGCCGGCGACCTGATCACCGTCTTCCCCGAACTCCCGCACACCTACGGACCCGACACCGGGACGACCTGGGACGAAGCCTATGTCGTATTCGATGGGCCAGCCGCAGCGGCTTTGCGCGAATGGGGCATCATCAACTCGCACCGCCCCATCGTCCACCTCGAGCCCATCGCAGACTGGGCCGAACGTATTCTCGCGTTCACCCCGCCCCCGGCATCGGCCAACGCTGGCTCTGTTCAAGCGAGCTTCTTCCAACTCATCGCACTGCTGGGTGAAATCGATGCGTACGCCGCCTCTGCCTCTGAGGCAGACTCATCCACCGCCACAATCACCACATGCTGTCGCCTGCTCAGCGAAGACCTCGCCGGTGAACTATCCATCGCCGACGTCGCCGACCGCGTCGGCATGGCCCACTCCTCGCTCCGCCGCGCATTCCGAGCCGAAGTAGGCGTCTCGATGCACGAGTTCCGCCTGCGCCGACGCATCGACGCTGCCCGCGACCTGCTCCGCTTCACCAGCATGACCAACGCCCAAATCGCCGCGAGGCTCGGCTTCGGCGACGAGTACCACTTCTCAAAACAATTCAAATTGCGCACCGGCACGACGCCTAGCGCGGCGCGGTCTTTAGGTCGAGGCTAAAGCTGTTTCAAGACGGCTCAGCCCGCCGGGGGCTTCTTTATAAAAGGGTTGCATTTGGCTTGTACTGCTTTACGGTGCAGGTTGCGTATGATTGACACGATCACAGCGTCAAACTACCCGTGCAGTTTTGCGTTTTGCAAAAGCGCAACGAAAACTTATTTTTTGCGCAACGAAATATTTGCGTGATTAGATATCGTAAGAATGTCCAAAAATAGGCGTTTACCTCCTTCATCCAATTGCGCAAAATGGTACTTCATATTACAATTTTGCGCGCCGTTGCGTATTCTGAGGACATGTATACTGCGTCAAAATATCAAGGTTGCGCAGTAGCATTGTCAGGAACATATGTTCTATTTTAAGAATACCCTACGCGTGTCTTTTTGTCAACTTTCGTGTCAAAATATTCCAAGAGGTAAGCGACACACCTCCAGTGTATGAATTACATGAAAGGCTTATCGCCACCCCTTAACAAAGAAGCCCCCGGCGGGCCGAGCCGTCCTAAATCTTCACCGCCTGCCCCGATGCCGCCGACTCGTAGCACGCCGATAGGATGCTGTCCACCACATACCCGTCACGCACGCCAGGGTTCGACGGAGTGCCAGACTCGCAGTTTGCAACGAATGCGGCCACCTGGGCATTGAATGCGTTCACCTTGGGGAATGTGAGCGTGGTCGTGGTCTGGCTGGGCTCGTCGTAGTGGATGACAAGCGGCGCGTTGTTCTCGGGCCGGTCCCACATGGGATAGAACACTTCAAGCTTGCCGAGTTTGCCATGGAGAGCGATACACTCGTCCCAGCCATCGTTCCATGTGCCGGTTCGGCTGTAAGGAGAGACGCAGGCGTCGAGGTGAGCGACCGCGCCGCTGGCCATGGTGATGAGCGCATTGCCGCTCATTTCGGCGTCGTAGGCGGCGGGCGACCAGTTTGCCGAGTAGACGGTGGCGGGTTCGCCGAGGAAGAGGTGCAGCAGGTCGAGCATGTGGCTGCCAGCCATGTTGAGGATGCCTCCGCAGGCATACGCTTTGGTCGGCGACATCTTGCCGTTCAGAGGCTTCCACGAGTCCTTGTCGTACATTTCGGCGCCGTGGACCCCTTCATGGCCCTGATAGCTGCGAATATGGGCGCTGAAAATCTCGCCGAGCGACGGGATCAGTTCGGTGACCTTGATGGTGGCTGGGAAGTAGCGCTTCATGTAGCCGATCTGGAAATTGACTCCGGATTGGTCCACAAGCTTAACGAGTTCTGCGGAACGTTCGGCGCTTTCGGTCATCGTTTTCTCGCACAGCACATGCTTGCCGCGTTTGACCGCAGCGGCGACGATATCGAAGTGGAACCGCGTGCCGACACAGATACTGACTGCGTCGATTGTGTCCCCTGCGAACATTTCGTCGTACGATGAGAAGTACTTGGCGTCGCCAAAGTGTTCTTTGCGCGCGAGATACGTCGCCTCGCTGATATCGCACACGGCCGCGATTTGTGCGCCGCAGGCGTGGTACGCTTTGGCGTGGTGCGTGGACATATTGCCCGCGCCGACTATTCCGACATTCATGGGGGGTCTTTACCTTTCAGGCGGCGAAGTTGACAACCACTTTGATGGCGTTCGGGTCTTCGACGGCAACCCGAACGGCCTCGGCGATGGCGCTGAACTCGAACACGTGAGTCACAAGCTTTGCGGCGTCGATCGTCCCATTTTCAAGAAGACGAACCGCCTCGGGAGTGCGCATAGCAGGAGCGGCGAATGAGCCCCGCAACTGAAGCTTGTTGAAGTGGAACTGGTTGGCGTCGAACGAGATCATCGCCTCTTCGCCGTGCTTGATGCCAATATACGAAATGATGGCCCCTTTGCCAGCGATGGCGATCATCTCCGGGATCGTTTTCGGCGGCGCGGTGACCATGAACCGATCTGGCGGTTTCGAGAAAAGCGACGGCGCGAGTGGTGTCTTATCGACCTCGATAATCTCGTCCGCACCGAACGCCAGCGCGGCTTCCTGGCGCGTCTTGCTGCGCGACGTTCCGCAGGCGTAGATGCGCTCCGCCCCCGAGAGGCGAGCCAGCCGTATCGCCATCAGGCCGATTGTGCCAAGCCCAGAGACGACCACGTGGGAGCCCATCGCGATATCGGCGAGTCGGTGCATATCGAGCGCAACGCCAAGCGGTTCCGCGAGGCAGGCATACTCGGGCTTCAGATGGGCGTACGGCACAGCGGAAAGTACCGGGGCGATCATCTGCTCCGAGAAGCCCAGCACGGGCTTGCGGAAGATAGTCGCGATGTCGGTACAGAGCTCCTGGTTACCGTCCTTGCAGGATGTGCATCGCCCGCATGCCGTAGAGCTGTCGAGCACGATCCGAGCGCCCACCGGCATCTTGGCGTCCCGTGATCCAAGCACCGTCGCGGCGATCTCGTGGCCGAATGTGCCGTGGTTGGGCCAGCCGTCGATAGCGCTGGTGCGATCCGTGCCGCAGATCCCGCATGCATCAACTTTAAGCAACAGCTCGTCGTGATCAATCTCGGGAAGAACGCGCTCCTCGACGATAATGTCGTGCGCGTTCTTCATCAGTGCCAGCTTCATTGATAACCTTTCGCGGAGTTACTTGACCGTAGCCGTGCCCCAGAACTGAGGATAGAGCCGTGCCTCGGTCGGCAGGTCGTCGGTCATTGTGGTCTCATTCCGCCGTGGGCTGAACAGATAGTTGCGCGAGACCGCCTGCATGCCGCGCGGGCCAGCGCCTGAGAGCAGCACTTCGACATCGGCGGCGAGGGTTCCTCCGGGAATGAGCGGTATTTCGAGGAAGCTGCGCGGGACCGCGATTAGCGCCGTGTACCCGCGCCCATCGGCATCGGGCGTGAGTGTCGCGCTTCCGCCCGGCACTTCGCCAGCAAACTCGAAATGCGCAGTCCCGCCGCTGGGGGTCGAGTAATCCTGCGGCGACTTGGCGAGCGCTGTGACCGGTTTCCACGCGATAACGCGCGGCTTACCCTGCACCATCGCGGCGAGGACCCGGATCTGCGATGTGGCGCCCTTCGCGGAAGGAGCCCCGAGGACAAACCCGGCAGCATCGCCGCCCTTGAATGCCATCAGCGGCCCGTCGGCCGAGTTTGCGGCAGGGCTGGCGTCGGCCACGTGCAGCTTGGCGTACAGGTACTGCGCATCGTACCCAAGCTGGGCCGTCGCGAGCGTCGCGCCGTTTGCGCTCAGTGTGCTGGAAGGCGCCGCATTCCACGAAGCCGCATCGGTGAGCGGCGAACCGGCCACCGGGACGATCTGAAGCGGCTGCGCGGCAGCGGTAGGCGCCATGGCGGTGTCGTAAACCCTATCGAGCACGACATCGCCCCAAAGACGCTTCTCGCCATCGATGCGACCGTTCTTGAACCCGGCGACTTTGAATACGCGAGCGCATGAGTAGACCCAAACCTCATCGCGCTTGGGATAATACTGAACCCGGCCCGAGAATGTCTCGCTGCCGAACGTGTACGGTCCGGGCTGAGGGACGAGCGCGGAGTCGTTCATGAGCGCGTCAACATAGAATCCGTCATGGGTGTAGAAGTAGATCTGCCCCCATTCGCTCGAGCCGGCGACGTACTCGCTGCCGGGCTTGCCGACGAGACCGCCGAGCACCCAGAAGTGGTACATTTCGCCCGGCTGCGGCGATGCTGTCGCCTTGCGGCCAGCCAGCCAGAGCAGCTTACCGGTACTGTCGTATTTGGCGAACTTGACCGCGTTCGACTCGCCCGAGTGGCCAAGGCCCTCGTTCATCTGCTTGGCAAGTTCATCGGTCGCATACGCGAACTCGCGCGACTGACCGGGCTTTGTGTATACCTTGGCGTTGAAACAGGTGTACAGGTTACCAGCGCTGTCGAGGCGCACACCGAGCACGCCAGCTCGCGGAGCGGTGACCATGTAGTGCGCGAGGCTCGGGAGGACGCTGGGCACAACAAAGTCGGCGCGGGATGCGTCCCATTTCACTGCCCCATTCGCGGCGAAACCCGTCGCTGGGATTCGGAAGATGGCGTTGTTGAACGTGGTCAGGTAGAGGTCGCCGTTCGGCTCCATGTGCATAGAGCCCGGGCAGTCGGCGAACGATATCGGCGTGCCGTCGATCATCGGCGCAAGCGTAACGAGCTCGTCAGGCTGTGGGATGCCGTCACCGTTGGTGTCCGACCACAACTCCAGCGCGCGTCGTCGCTCGCCTTTCGCCCCGTTGACTGGATTAGCGTAACCGACAGGCTTAATGGTATCGCCGTCGACGGTCACGATACCGTGCACACCGCCATCGGCAGCCAGGTACTTGCGGCCATTGGTGCCAGTGAGCGCTTCCGGGCAACCGTAGCCGCCAAACAGCGTGCCGGATGCCGGGTAGCCTGCCTCGGGAAGCATCCAGTACGCGCTTGGCAGTGACGGAAGCGCTTTGGCTGGGTCGGCGAGCGGCGCTGTGGACACAAGCTTTGCTCGGGCGAATCCGAGGTCGGCGTGCATGCTGAGCGAGTAATACACCTTAGCCGGGTCATCGGGGTCTGCGACCGTGGGCGACGAATAGGCGGGGTCGCCGAACCAGCGAGCGAGCAGCTTGTCGGTGGACGCATCCCTGCGAGTGATCACCTTCGGCGCCGACGTTTCCGCGACCACGATCCCGTCGCGCATGTCGGCGGCGATGCCTGACGGTCGCAAATAGCTGTCGCCGTCATACGCGCCCGTCCAAGGTCGCCCACCCTTCTTGCCAAGGGTGGCGACGAGATCACCGGCAGGACTGAAGACCTTGACCTGCTGGCTGTCGCCGAGGTCGGTGACGTGGATGCGGCCACTGCAGTCAACTGCGACATCCCATGGGGAGACGAGACCACTTGCGACGACTGATTTGCCGGTACCCGCGGCTGCGTCGAACCTGACCACCTGACCGGTTGCGGTTTTGTCCCCCGCCGCCGGGACGAACGACGCGGCGTAGACGTTGCCCGCCGTGTCCAGCGCAACGCCGCGCGGACCGACACAGTCGAGGGTCCGAGTTTGCTTGCCAGTCGCCGGGTCAATTACGAGGATCCTATTCTGCGAGTAGCTGCTTAGGAATACCTCGGTTGCCGTCGCCGCAAGCCCGATCCCGTCTGGCTGCAAGCCCTTCGATGTCAGCACTGCCGCATCGCGAGCGGCGATGGCTGCGGGCTGGGACACGGTGACGGGTTCCATCGACAGGCCGTCGGGGAACGCGAGGAGGCGACCGGTAGCGGCATCGAGCTTAACGAGGTTGACTTTGGCGTTCTCGAATGTGAGGAACACATTGATACCGTTCGCCGCTATCGCATAGTGCGGGCCGAAGCCGCCGCCAACGAACGGAGTCTTGCGCCAAAGTACGGTGCCGCTGTAGTCCGTCTTCACGACGGCCGCGCTCGATTCCGCCGACGGCCAAAGGAAGTACAGCCCCGTCGCATCAGCTGCGACATCGATAGGATCGGAGTGATCGGCTCCCCACATGCCTTTGTTGTCAAGTGTCGGATACGGTGGCGTGCTGGATGTGCCGACGTTGCCGACATACTGCGCGACGAGACCCGGCGATAGGTACGCCCCCCAGCGGTACTTGCCGGGAGGCACCGACGCGCCCCACTGATCGCGACCGTCCCAGGTCAATGTCAGCTTGCCCTTGGGCCTAGTGACGCCGCCGAGGAGTTCACGGATCACTTCACCGTGCGGGCCGAATATGTTGACCGATACCTTTGACTGGGTCGGGATGTCGATAGTGAACGGCACCCCAACGGCGACCGCTTGCGGCTGGGCGGCAACGAGGGCGTCGGCCATCGTCCCATGGCGCGGCGCGATCTTGCCGGCTGGGCTGAACGATACCTGTCCCCACGTTTGGGGCTGGTGAAATGCGAATGAGCCCGGGTTAGCGTTATAGAGCGCAGCCGTCTGGTTCTCGCCGCCCCAGTGGACGCCCCAAACGGCGGTCATCTTTGAGCTGCCTGCGAACGGGTTCTTGCCGCCGGGGACATTGAGGTTCGCCCACGGGATGCGCGCTTCGACAATGTAGCCCGTCGTGCCGTTCACCGTAATCACGAGGCTCGTCCCTGGCGGATTCACTGCCGAGCCGCCAACGGGATGCAAAGGGTCGAGGCCGTACGCGAAGTGAACGTAGTCACTGCCCGTTTCGGAGTTCTTCCAGAAGCTGAGGTGGGCGATCCGTGTGCTCGTCGCCCCGCCCCCGCCTTTGCCAAGCGGGTACGGGAGCGCGGGATCAGCGGCCACGCGCAGTTCCATCATATCGCCCCACCAGAACGCGTCGATTGGGCTGTTCGGGTTGTGCAGCCGACGATCCGGCAGGCTAACTCGCGCGCCGACATAGAGCGCATCGGCGTCGTACATCAACGCAACGTCGGCGTTCAACTGCTTGGCTGTCGCAGGCGCGATCACGATGGGCTCAGCGGCGGACAAGTCCCAGTCGCGCAGGCTGCCATCGATCGCAGGCGCTTTGCCGCCAGGGGTCGGAACGGCGACCATCAGTCCATTTGTAAGGTCCATGGCATTCACCGGAAGTGTGCAGAGTAGGAGGACCGCGACTAGCGCGGCGAGTTTGAGTTGGGATATCACGGGAGTTTCCTTGACCGGGCGGCTGGCACCTAGAGGTGCGCCGATTATGAAGTCGCGGGCCGCACAAGAAGGCGTGCGGCCCGGCAGCTGTTATTTCACGAAAGCGAGCGAGCCCCATAGTTGCGGCATGAGTTCCGCCTCGCTGGGCAGGTCGGACACGAGGCCGCTGGCCTTGTTGGTCCAATAAGCGCGTTGAAGTGTCTGGTAACCGTTGCCACGAAGGACGCCGATATCACCTTTGATGGTGGCTCCGTCCGCCGGGACGACACCAAGGGCAGCGAGAGGCACGGAGAACTCGAAGATCTGAACCGTCGTGCGCGCCTTTAGGTCCTCGACCAACCCGCTCGCCAGCTTAACCTGATCGCTGATGTCCTGCACGCTATCGAAGTGGACGCTACGCATTGGCGACGCGAAGTCGGCAGCAGTGCCGCCGGTGTTCCCGCCAACCTGCCGATAGAGCACAGCAGTAGTCTTGCCCTTCACCCGCGCCACGAGGAGCCGCGAGTCGCCAGCGACAGGCTTGGTGCGCTTCGGGTCAGCATTTGAGTTGGAACCGATCATAAGGTCGATGGCGCCGCCGGTCTTGAAGAGGTTGCGCAGCGCTTCACCGGAGTTGTTGAGAAGCGCAGGGTCATCCGTCTGAAGGGCGACATACAATTGGTCCCCAGCAACACTCATGGCCGCCAGAGTCTTGGCCGTGCGGTGCCCCCAATCACCTACCTGGGTGACTCGCGTATCGATGGTCACCCAACTCGCGCCTTGCCAGTCGTCGAGCTTGCCGTCGACAGTCGGAGCGTCCGCTCGCAGCTTCACGGTAAGCGTCGTCGACGCCGCCGACGCCTGCCGCGCCGCTTCGGACTCAACGAAGTACGACTGCGCCGCCTGTAGCTGCGCGGACGAGACGGTGAGCGGTGATGTTGGCAAACGGCGCACGCCGTCGAGCCCCTCGACTTCGAGGAGCGAGCCGTTGCCTTCCAGATAGATATGGCCGTCCGACGTCTGCGAGATCGACGGCCAGAACGACTCTTCCATCAGGCTCAGATTCGCCACCGACATGCCAGGGGTCGCAGCGGGCGCGTTCCAAGAAGCGGTCCGCGAGTCCTTGAACAGGGTTGCGACGAATAGTCCGTCGGTCGTGAACAGGTAAACGGTGCCCTTGTTGCCGTTCAGCGCGAAGATCTCCCCCGCGTCGGAGGCGACGGGCTTGACTGTGTTCCCGAGCAGCCTTGTGGTGCCGATCAACTGCCCCGGAAACTGCGGCATGGCAGCATTATGGGACGCGTGCAGACCCGGCCACGCGCTCGGGTAGCTCCATGTCGCCACACCGCCCTTACCGCCGCCAATTCCCTGCGGCGCATACGGCTTTGGGGCCACAGTGAGCACAAAATTGCCAGCCGCGTCCACGATGGCCTGTCCGCCGCCGGAGGTCGTGGGCCGCTGCGTATCGGGGACGAACACAGTCGCCTTCGCAGCGTCGTAGATTGGCGCGCCGCCAGGCGTAAAGCCTTGCGGCTTGAGGAGAAGCCCGGTGCCGGTAACGATAGAAAGGTCGGGCATCACGTTCACGCTCAGCGTATCGCCGGTCGCGGTCGTGACTTCGTCGGGCTGCACCTGACCATCGGCGTTGCGGTCAACCCACGTGAACCAGACACGGTCGGTGGGGAACGTCGCGCCAACGGGCAGTCGCTTACGCATCTCGGCAACGCCTGGATCGGCCAGCACGGCGGGGACATTGGTGCCCCAGTCGAAGTTGAGCACGGGGTCAACCTGCGTCGCCTTCAGCGCGGCCAGCTCATTGTCGGCGAAGTACTCGCCATTGAGACCTTCGGGAGTGCCAGCCGCTGTCGTGGAAAGCTGTGTGGCTGGAATAATCTCGCGCTTCTGGCTCGTGCTCTGCCACGAGAGCTTGATGCCCCCACTGCCGCCCTTGTTGTAGTACTCGACACGGATCGGAGTGCGCTTACCGGCGACAAGGTCGACTGTCCCGGTGTCCGTGGAGAGTCCGCTTTTCCACCGTTCGATTATGGGCTTGCCGTCGACAATCACGCGAACACCATCCGCCGCCCACGTGGTCAGCGTGTACGTTTCGCTGTACTTCGCGGTCAGGAATCCGCTCCAGCGCATCGAATAGCGGCCGTTGACGCCGAACAAGCGCCAGTCGTTGGCCTGCCCGACGGCAGCGACGGGACGGGCGACACCCTTGTCGAGCAGGAACACCGCCGCTGACGACGCCCCGCCGGTTGGGCTCACGGTGAAGCTGTCCGTTAGGTACGTTCGGCCATTGGCGTGCACTGGCGTCTCTGGCGAGTGGCTCCAGCCGCCGCCAAGGTGAAGCACATCGAGCTCTGGGCGATAGTACACAGCCACGGGTGCCGCAGTCCCTGTTTGCCAGTCCACTTTGAGCTCGATTCCGCCCTCGTCTGCATAGAAATAGCGAGTCTTGTCCAGCGGGTCTAGGATTCCGCCGCCGCCATACTGATGCGGGCCATAGTACGCGGTCACGAACTTGCCAGAAGTGGTCCAAACACTGATTCGCTTCGGTGCCTTGTCGGTTTCCGCCACCCAGAGTCGTCCGTCGGCGTCGACGCTCATCCCGTTGGGCGAATGCATCTGGGTCGGGTCGTAGACGCCGACAGCGGGGACGCCAGCCGTGCCGATTGTACGAAGCGCCTTACCAGTCGCCGTAAACACCTTGACCTGATTGCAGTGGCCCCAATCGCTGACATAGATATTGCCTGCGGGATCAAGTGCAATCTGCTGGGGCTCTTCAAGGCCGCCCGCAACCAGAGTTTGCGGCGATGGCAGCGTCGTTGGACTCGTCGCCGACGCGAACCGTAGCAGCTTCTTGCCACTCAGCGCGATAAGACCGCCTTGCGAGTCGAACGCGAGCCCGCCGGGGTTGTCGAGCGGTGCGGTTCCGATGGTCTTCTGCGTCGCACAGTCGACAAAAAGTAGCTGGTTGAGTCGAGGAAGCGACGCGATCAGAATACCGTTACGCACCGCAAGGCCGCCAAGGCCCGCAGCGCCGTTGTCCGGGTAGCGCCAGTTCTCGGCGAGCACAGGCTTGTCTTCGCCACTCCCGAGACGCGCATCCTTGGGCGCTTTGCCGCGCGTCGCAACGAGGGCGTTAAGGCGCAGTTCGCCGACATTGCCGTTGTACTTGTCGCCGGGCCACGCCGATCCGGCATAGGCGTATTGGCCCGCCACGGGGTGGTCGCCGGTATCGCGAGCGAGGTGCGTCGCGCCTGTCCAGATGCCGCCGATCCACATCTGGCCATTCAGCTTGTTGCCGTTCATGTCCAGCCACGCCAACCCGCTTCCGCCCTCGCTGACCTTGCTAGCAACCAGCATCTGCGGACCGGACGACGACGGTTTGCCATCGCGCACAGGGGCCTGCCCTGCCGGGATAAACAGCACCGTGCTCGGTGGCGTGTGGTTCGCCAGCCACTCGCTCGACTTGTCAGGCGTCGCCCACGGCGGGTTGCCGTGAGAGTACGGGGTCATACGATAGACGATGTCGAGCTTGGGGCGGACTAGCCCGCGCACACGGTAAGATCCAGGCGCAACCATGCGGCCGGGCACGTGGTAGATGCCGTGCGACGCCGCATTGGTATCACGGCCAAGGTCGTCCAGACCGTCCCACCAGGCAGTGTTGGCACCCGCCGGGAACGGCGTCTCCGAGACCAGGTTGCGGACTCGGTTGCCTGCGGCGTCATCTATAACCAGCGTGACGAAGCCGGGGTCCTTGAGGGTGAAACGCACCGGGATTGGCGGATGGGGCGCATCCGCGATATCGGCGGCGGAGGACGACGATGCCAGCAATGGGAGCGCGACCGCGAGGGCAGCAAAAGGAACACAGCTTCGTGCGGAGGTGAACATGTACGGGGGCCTTGCTTTCGGGAGGTTGCACCGATTGAAATCGTCAACCGGCGCGGAGTGGGTGGTTTGTGAGACGCCGCCGGTATTTGACGGCGTCTCTCATAATCGCTATTGTAGACGGGGCTACGACCTAGATAAAGCTGAACGTTGCCACATGAGATCCAGCGCCCTTGTATTCCGACCCTTCAGCCGACGATCCAGCCGCCTGCCGCTCCGGCGCCGTGGAGTATTGCGCGTTCAATCCACCAGCAACTCGGTCAGATGGAAGCCATTTGACGTGCCCGTCGCAAAGCAGCCAGTTAGCGTTGCCGCTGTGGACTCCAAGCGGGGTCGCCGTAGTTTGCGATGTTGAGCCTTTGCCGGCGTTGCACGAGGAGTTGGTTGAACTATTGCCAGAGCCCGTCGTGCAGTAGTAGCCGCCCATATCGATATACCCGGTGCGAGCGAACTGCGGTTCGTTGTTCGTCATGTACACGTTACTGGACATCGAGAAATCGAATACGCCTGGATATGGCAGCACTTGCAGGTAGTAGCTCGGACCAAGTTCCCACAGCATCACGGTTCGGTCGGGGCAGTTGATCTTGCTGATCGCTAGTGGCGGACCGCCGATGGTCGACGCCGACGATCCGCACCACGGACCCGTATTCGCCATGGTCAGGTTGAGGTTGAACGCGAACGATACAGCGTTGGTTACGTAGTTCGTACCGCTGACTGTGCGTGTGCCGGTGACGTTCGCGATGGGATCGTCGGGGCAGAGGTATGCCCCGGGCGCCTTGACATACGAATAAATCTGACTGGCCCACCCTTCGCCGTTGGGCATGTTCACGTTGGACCCGCCGCAGACCGTTGGGATCGCGCTGAACTGGTACGACCCGCTAGGCATCTGTTCGTCGTAGTCGGTGGAGTATTGGAGTATCCCCAGGCCCAGCTGCTTTAGGTTACTCGTACAGCTGGTTTGGCGCGCTTTTTCGCGCGCCGTAGCGAACACGGGAAAGAGTATAGCTGCGAGAATCGCTATAATCGCGATAACTACGAGAAGCTCAATCAGAGTAAATGCTTTCTTCATTGTTCGTATCCTCTCGACATCAAGAACATGATCTGCAACGTTGCTAAATCCGCTGACTTGACGAGCGTGCCACCAAACGAGACCGAAGACGCACCTGCCCGGCTGATGGCCGTCCATTGATCGCGTTAATCACCGATTGCGCCGCCTCGCGGCCCATTGCCTCAAGCGGCGGACGCATCGTGCTGAGGCCAGCAAGTACCGATTCTGTAACATCGTCGAATCCGACCAGTAAATAATCCCGACCAGCTACCAAACCAGCTTGTTGGGCTGCGCGGGTGAGACCGAGCGCTACATTGTCGTTCTGCGCTATCATTCCGCCGGTGAGCAGCCCTGCGGCGATGGCCTCGTTAGCTGCCTCGAATGATCCCGGCCCGTAATTGGCATCGGTGGCAAGGCACTTCGTTCGATCAGGGAATACGGTCACGGCATCTTCAGGGAGCCCCGCATCACGAACAGCCTGTCGCACACCGTCAAGGCGCTCCGCAGCCCATTTCGCGGCGAATGGCGCGAAGAACGTGATATGGTCGCAACCCTGCTTCACCAAGTGCGCCGCAGCTTCGTAGCTGGCCTGCCGCGAATCGTAGCCGACATGAGGCACGGGAGCCATGATATCGTCGCCCGAGGTGCAGACGAAGGGGAATTCATCGGGGTCGATCACCGAGAAAACATTGCCGATCTCGTGAGCGATCTCGTTCATCTCCAGCAACGCAATCGCATTAGCTCCTCGATCCATGGCGATACGAATGGCTTCGACTAGCGGCATTCGTGGGTTAGGAGAAATCCGGTTGATGACAAACACCGATCCGCCAGCTGCGCGGAATGTGTCTTCAGCAGCGCGGATCACTGACGGCAGCCAGAAGTCGGTGATGCCGAGAGACTCTTCCAGCACCGACGTGATGATGGCAAGCGTCCCAATTGAAGTGGCGGATGCAATGTGATTAGCGTCATCAGTGCCAGCCGAAAATCGAACGCCGACATCAGCGGTTTCGGAGACGTATGTGCCCTTGCGGCTGTCGGCGCACAGGGTGCCGTCTTCAAGCAGATCAGCAACAGCACGCTGCAACGTATCCAGACTAACACTGTATTCACGAGATAAATCGAGGCGGCCCGGAAGCAGCATGCCGCGCGTCCACTGACCTTCGCGAATGCGGCGACGCATGTCGTCCTGTATCCGTGCATAGGCAGGTACTGAAAAGCGGCTCTTTGGTTTTTTGGGCGCGTTTATCGTTACCATACTGGTCCTATACTGAATAACAGTATAGGACCAGTATAGCAGAGAGTCCAACTTCCGTCAAGCGGTTTTATTGGGTGGTTGTGGCCAACCAATTTCGCAATTTAGCGACGCCTCTGTCCGCCTACTGCGGCTTCAATTCGATCTTTGCGCCGTTGCCGGAAACAACAACCGTGCCGACGATATAGCGAAGCGAGCCGTCGTCTTTGCCGGTCAGCCGGAGGCGGTCGCCATTGTGGCTAGGGGACCAGAATCCGGCCCTCAGGCTGTACTCGCCATCCGCCAGATCCGCCTGCAATGCGACCAGCATTGCCGGCGTCACATGTTGCTGCCCCACTGGCCACTTAGCGGTATCGATATCGCCGCTCGTACCGACTGCAACGATCAATGGATGCTGGGCGTCGGGCGTCGGAACTGTCAGGTGAACAAAAATCTGTTCATCCGCTGGGATGCGCGACTTGACGTCCACTGAAAGCTGAAACGAGAACTGACGCAATCCCGCTTGGCGGAAGTTCACCACGGAACTCGTGGCGTCGACGAGCCCCTCCATCTCAGGCGTCACGGCGGGCTTCCCGGGAGCGGTGATTGTCTTGCCGCCGTTGCTCACGATCACCTTGCCGAGACTGTATCGGTTTGATCCGTCGCTTTCGCCAAGCAGTTCGCCTCGGTCGCCTGACTTGGTATCGACGATACCCACTTTGTAGTCGTATGTCGCATCCGTCGCATTGGCCGGAAGCGTTACAACAATGGGCTTCGATACGAGAGTTGTCCCCGCCTTCCAACGGTCCGGGTGGTTATCGAGCCCGAGTTCAGGCTGAACGAGTATGTCCCCGTTATCGGTTGGCGTCGGACTGCAGAAGTGGCTAAAGATGACGTAGCCCGGCGAAGCTGGCGCCACCACTTTCCACGACACCACGACCTCAAATTGGCGTGGCGCTAACTGCTTGAATCCAACCATGGTGGGCGCGAGATCCGCAGCGGACACCGCAGTTTGACACGCTCCGCAGGCACTGGCAAGCAAACTCGCCAGCAACAAACACCTCAAATATCTCGACTTCACGATTATCATTTCCTCTTCCGATCTTGTATTGTTACAGCGTTGGTCCACGGACCGATCCCCCAATCGCCCAGCGTTCCGGGGAGATCTGATACGACCTTGTTGCCCGAAATAGTAACGTTCGTCGAGCCGAGAATTAGGTTACTGTACAGCGGCCTCTTCAATACTGCCATCTGAGCATCGGTCACCGGGGTCGGCCCCGCACCGCCGACGAGGGTGCCGCGCAGATCGAAGCGGTTTATCCAATCGCGTCGGTGGTGAGCGTATTCGATGACGTTATTCTTAATCGTCGCGCCGTCCACATTCCCAAGAAATATGCCAAACACGGCGGGCCGGATGATGCGGTTGCCTTCAATTGTAATCTGGGTATTGGTGGCAAATCCGTTGAACGTTGGCGGATTGAACAGGCGTCGCCCGAACGTGTTGGCGATCTGGATAGAGCCCAGCATCGGCTCCATGTAGCGGTCGTTATACGACACCTCACCACAGTCGACGATGGTGTTGTTTGCGATGCGGACGCGGTGGACAAACGGCCCCTCAAGCCAATAGCTCTCGGGCAGGATGGCGACTGCGGGAAACGAGATACGCTCCATCGTGTTGCCCTCGATGATGGCATCGTTGGCCTTGATCAGCACGCCCCGCGATATCGCATCGTGCAGATGGTTGCCACGAATGACAGCCCCATTCCCGCAAAACTCGCCGCTGCTAGCCATCGTGAGGGCGGGAGCCTGAACCGGCCGGTCGAGAGTCACTTCGATCAGCTCAGCCAGATTCGCCGGAAGGTCACGTACCGCAAACTGCTTCTGGTGCATTGCTGACGGCACCGCCTGAATGCGTGCTTTGATATCGCCACCGGTAAGCTTCGTGAATGAGCGAACCACCGCTTCGCCTGCAGGCTCCGTGGTATCGAAGTTATAGAATCGTAGCGTTGACCCCACCCCAAAGTCGCACCCGAAAGGTGCAGCAACGACAACCTTTGTCGGCTCTGGCTGCGACTCCACGATGTCCCAGAAGCCATGGATAGCTATGAGATCGTCGCCGGTGTACGAGAAGTCGCAGCCCTCAACGGTCGGTCCCCTGCGCATACTGTACGAGTGGAACCCATCGCGCCCGCCTTTCATCAAGCGGCCCGTACGCGGCTTGCGGCCTATAACGCATTTCCGGTACACATTAGCGCCCTCGCCCCCGAGTTCGCAGATGGCAAACCCTTCCCCAGCATATACTCGAACACCCTCAAGCGTCACCTTTTGGCAACCAGTCAATGTGACACCTGACGACCCGTTTGGCGCCGCCGCCCACACTTTGCTCCCTGGCCGAATAGACTCGGGATGGTCGCCGACCTCAAAGTAACGGTTATTGGCCAGCTTGATCCGGTAATCCGATCCGCCCAGCGATTCGTAGCCCCACGATGCTTCCCACTCTTCGCGAACAATGTCGCGGCCGTCGGGCGAGAAGAAGACGATGCCGCGAGCTTGAGAGCGCGGAATGCCACCAGGCGGCGGCAGCATGTACGCCGGGTCCAACGTAACATCAAGGGTCCGATTTGCGTTATCGATGGACTTGACCACGCCCTGCATTGCCCCGTAAGGCTCATTGTCCAGCGTCAAGCCCTTCAATGTAACGTTGACGCACCGGTTCAATTTCACGCCGCCAGAGTTGGCGATGAAAGTCACCCCGTCCGCATTGATGGTCGCGTCCGCCCAACCGGTAAGCTCAAAGTTTCGGCCGCCTTCGCGCGGAAATGAGTAAACCCCAGGATCGACGCGAAACGTACGCTGTCCTTTATCATAATCGGCTTGCAGAGCGCGCAGCATTGCTGGGCCATCGAGCAATTTGGCAGACGAGGCCGCGAACGCAGCCGATGGCAATCCCCCAGCGACGGTTATGGTCACCAGAAGAGGTAAGAGAAGTTTCATAAAGATCTTTCGGAAGTGTAGAAGATGCCAGATATCGTAATTCGACACCTGGCGGTCTCGTGGCGCTCGCATCTACAAGAGGCTGAAAGTCACGGTGAATACGCCAGGATACAGAGCGCCGTTCGAAGAGTCGCGCCACCCAAGCACATCCGTACCCGACGCGTGCTGCGGCCACGCGCTGCCATTGTAGGCGTAGTCACCCCACGCGGGCACAGTGCCGTACGTATCCCCAGGACTGACGCGCGACGACGACAAAAACTTCACATGACCGTCACACAGCAAATAGACCGACCCCTGGCCGTTGTTGTGCCGCGCAGTCGATGTGTTATTGCTGTTCGGAAAGAGTCCCGTAGCGTAAGAACTGTTACCGTTGGCGCCGTTCAGGAAGTTGGCGCCGTCGCCGACGGGACTGTTGTTATCCGGTGACGCCGTCGCTAGCGCTGCATCCTTGACTTCGAACGCCGCGACGGTTAAGCTCGGGGCGGTCAACTTGGCGACCGAATGAGGCATAAACGTCGACAGGTTCGAGCCTTCTTTGACGTTTATATTGGCGTTGTAGGCGTAAGACAGCGCCGTCAACGGGGCCGCTTTTACTGTCGGGTCGCTAGGGCAGTTGAATACGCCCGTCGATTTGACGTAGGGATACAGCTGACCGGCCCACCCCATGCCCAATCCCGCTCCCGTCGTGCCCGATGGAAGAAACTCGTCGTAGTCCTGCGAGTACTGTACAAGCGCAAGCCCCAATTGCTTGACGTTGCTCGTGCACGCAGACTGCCGCGCCTTCTCACGCGCCGTTGCGAACACGGGAAATAATATAGCTGCTATTATAGCAATTATAGCTATAACTACAAGAAGCTCAATCAAAGTAAAGCCATTATGGTGGCTCCGACTGTTATTTCGTCGTCCGATCATTTTCGACTCCTCTTAAGAAAATTACTACGACACCCAAAACGATGCGACACGCCCGAGTTACCCGACATTGCGAACCGACTCACCGAGGCGCAGTTTGGGAGCAACAACGTAAGGTTCTCCAAACGGCGATACCATCAGCTTCCCCACGAGTATCTTCATCGACGCCGCCAACTGGTCATGATAGTTGACATCGACTGCGGTGACTGCGGGATTCGCCATTGCTAGCAGCGGGGAATCGCCGACGTTCACCAACGAGATGCTTTCAGGCACCGATCTGCCCGCATCGCGACACGCCTGCATGACACCAATAGCGATCTCGTCGCCCAACGTGATCATCGCTGTAACTGGCACTGTTTCACGGGACAGATAGCTGCGTATCGCTTCGTATGCCTGCTGGCTCGGACAACGAAACAGCGGGACGTCAATCTCGATGAGCATGGCATCGATATCCGCCTCCGAAAAGCGCTCACTCATCAACTCACGCCACCGAGACCGCTGCCTGATGCCGCTTTCGATAGGAGGGGCTTGGGGAACGAGTGCGATCCGCTGGTGCCCTGCTTCCCGCAGATGCCTAACGGCCAGATCGATAGTCGCGCTCTCGTCGTACATGACCGCCGGGACACCTTGATACGCCTTGCGAAACTGCACGACCACCGTTCGGTCCGATTGCCCTCGCATTGCCTCGGCCAGTGCGCTCGTCGTGGGAATATCGTCCAGCATCACAATCGAATAGTCGCCTTCGCGGACAGCCTTCACCGCCAAGTCTTGCTGTCCCGGTCCGAGCCGAACAATATTCGCTCGCCAGCCCCTGCTGTCGGCGAGGTGGAACCCGTTGCGAATAAAGTCACGCACCATAGAGCCATCGTACGCCGTGGTAATCAGGTTAAGCGTAGCGACAGTCGGGCTCATATCGGTCCGCAGGCGAACGTAGGTCCCTTTTCCAGACCTGCGCTCCAGAAGATCCGCCTCAACCAGATCGCAAACCGCGCGGCGAGCTGTCATGTACGACACACCAAACCGCTTGGCAATCACATGCTCCCCCGGCATCTGCTCGCCTGCCGCGAACTCACCGGACATGATTGACTGCTGGAGACCGTCCCGAACCAGCTTATGTTTTGATAGCGCCACATTTGTCATACATCTATATAATCCACTCTATATAGATGAGTATATCATGCGACAGAAAGCTTGTCAACAGAATTTATCGGCGTTGAGGGGAGTGGGCTCTATAGGGAGATCAACCTATCCGAGCACGGTATCGAGGATAGACTCGGCGACGTCGCGCTTGGACATCATGGGCAGCGAGACCGGCTCAGCGGTACGCGAGAGGATTGTCACGATGTTCGTGTCGATATCAAAACCCGCGCCCGCCTGCGAAACATCGTTCGCGACGATGTAGTCCAAGTTCTTCGCCGCAAGCTTGCCCTGCGCGTTCGCGATCACGTCGTCGGTTTCAGCCGCGAACCCGACCAGCACCTGGTGCTCCTTGCGGCGACCAAGCTCGGCCAGAATATCCTGCGTAGCGCCTAGCATGATTGCGAGCGGTTCACCGGTCTTCTTGATCTTCTGCGTCACGGGAAACTGCGGCGTAAAATCAGCAACCGCAGCAGCCGCGATAACCACGTCGCTGGCGTCGTAACGCTCCAGCACCGCATTGCGCATATCTTCCGCCGTCGTCACATGCACCGTGGTCACTCCGCAAGGCTCAGCAAGCGCAGTCGGGCCCGAAATGAGCTCCACCGTCGCGCCGCGTCGTGCTGCCGCTTCGGCGATCGCGTACCCCATCTTGCCCGACGACCGATTCGAAATATAGCGCACCGCATCGATAGGCTCGCGCGTCGGCCCCGCAGTTACCAGTACCCGCTTCCCCGCTGCCGATGTCCGACGCGCAAGGCGGGCATCGATGGCCTCGTGGATATCGATAGGTTCCGCCATCTTCCCAACACCCACCGTGCGACACGCAAGCCTACCGCTCACAGGGTCGACGAACTCGTAGCCGTATCCCGCCAACGTCGCCAGGTTCGCCTGGTTCGCGGGACTGTCCCACATCACGGAGTTCATCCCCGGCGCGAATATCACAGGCGCTTTGGACGCGGACACGATTGCAGTCAACGCGTCGTCGGTGCGACCCGATGCGATCCGCGCCATGACATCCATCGTAGCCGGAGCGATGACAATCAGATCGGCGATTGTCGCGAGGTGAATATGAGTAATCTCGCCGCGAAATGACTCGTCGAACACCTCTACGGCGACAGGGTGACTGGTCAATCCAACGAGCGTCGCGGGTCCCAGGAGCTTCGTCGCCGCCGGTGTCATAACCGCGTAAACGTCGTGGCCAGCCTTCACCAAACGGCTCGCCAAATCCGCCGCCTTATAAGCTGCGATACTCGCCGAAATCCCGAGAACAATTGTAGCCATAGTGTATCTAGTATACCTTTGGGCGGAAGATCGGCAAAAAACGCGGACTTCGCGTAACAGGTCAGACTTATTGTGAGTCGCGATTTCGGGCCGAAGCCGCACAGTATCTGAATATTGAAGTCTCCTTCCCGACCGTCGGGAAGGTGCCGAGCACTCGAGCCGGATGGGTCTTCGGGCCTCTATCTATCCGAAGCGGGAACTGTTACGATTTCGACTCAAGATGTCATACTTGCGTCGATCCCACAGCTATTGCGATTTCTGACCACTAAAGACCACTCACGGCAATTCACAGCAAAGCTGATCGGTGTTAGAATCTACGCATTCCAATCAATGGAGGACATACATGTCCACTTTTACGAATGCAGCGGTCGCGGAAGCGGCGGCAACCTACGGCGGCAGCCTGAGCCAGGCGCAACGAGACGCGTACAGTGTGGAAGGCTATATCGTACTGCCTGATCTGCTCACCGAAGACGACATGGCCGGTGTGAAGGCCGCGATGACCGAGAAGGTCTCCGAAATGGCAGCCGACCTTATCGCAGCGGGGAAGATCACCGACCCGCTGATCGATGAGCCGTTTCCGTCCCGACTCGCGCGCCTCTTCGAGCACCTCTCCGAGCAGGATTTCCTGGCGTATGGGCGCGGCTGGCGTGAGCGCCGACCGGGCTACTTCGACCTGATGTCGAACCCCAAGATCCTCGACGCCGTCGAGTCGCTGATCGGTCCCGAAATCTACGCAAACCCCGTCTACAACACACGTCCCAAGGTGCCCGGTGTCGCCGCCGGAGCCGTGCCCTGGCACCAGGACAAGTCGTACTGGCCCGACGCCAACTCCAACCCAGTGATCACAGTCTGGATCCCGTTCGTCGAAACGTCGCTCGAAAACGGCTGCCTGCACATCTGGCCCCGCACGCACAAAAAGCGGATGCTGTCGCACCACAAGGAAACACACACAGGCACAAGCTATACCGAACTCGACGCCAACCACGTCGAGCGCGCCGTCGCCGTTCCGCTGCCCGTCTCCGCTGGCACCGCCATCCTATTCAACGACCGCTGCGTCCACATGTCCACCCCGAACAACTCACGCAACGTCCGCTGGTCCGTAGACCTGCGCTACCAGCCCACCGACCAGGACCCTATGCCCCAGCACGGTATCGGCTTCCTCGCCCGCAGCCAGCGCTTCCCAGACCGCATCGCAACCCTGGAAGACTGGCTAGCCTACCGTGAGGAGCACGGCGGCTAGGGAGAGTCAAGGCTCAAGAGCCCTCTAAGGCCGGGCGGGCCATTTTTGTAATCGCTTCGCTCTGGCTGTAGTAGGTAGGCTCCATCCGCTTGAAGGGAGGCTATGTTGGTTGGCACTGCTCTCACTGATCTACGAGAGCAGTCCACCATACTCCGATAAGAACCCGGTTTCTGGGGTTCGAACAGGAAGTCATCTTCGGCTGTTACTCTCATAAACCTCGTCCAATTACCGCGAGGCGAAATTGTGCTCACGCTTTGCCACAGTCTTGTGGGTCGGAGACCCTATCTTCAATAACTAGCCACGTACTTCAGTGCGTGGTGGCGTCGGCCATCATTTTAGGCTGTATATCGCGGTGCTCTCGGCCGTCACTATCCATTATTCCGCCCCCCTCCGAATCTGAGATCGCGGCCTTGTAAGCTACCAGCTATCCCGCAAGGCCATGCTTCTCGGCATAAGCCGAAGACATCCCAATCGCCATCGCCGCCCACTCGTCGATACGGGTCGGGTCATCGCGAACGGTCGAAATATCCTTCGCGATGATCTCGATCCTGCACCCCTGAGCCTTGTCGAAAAGCTCCTGCAAGTTGCGGCGCGCCGGTTCAATATCCCACGATTCGCCGGCGAACACGGCAGGGTTGGCTTTGAACGAGAAGACATAGTCGGCTTGAACCTGCTCAGCAGCCTTGGCGATATTGACCCATGGGCTCATCGAAATACGGCGCAAGTTCTTAACCTGTCGCAGAATGCCGATCTTGTTATGCAGCGGTTCACAGCATCCGTAACACGTCAGACCGAACCGGTGAAGGTAGGGTATTTCGTACTGCAGGCAGAACTCATCGTGCATGTCCGGAGAGACGTCGCAAAAGATCTGCCCCGTCGATGTCCCCCACTGCTCCGACGGCTTCGCCGGACCGCTCCCATACTCGCGACAAGGCAGCTGGTCGGTGATACCAAGGCCGCCAGAGCCGACCCGATAGTTGCCGTTGCCAGCATCCAGCAGCCCCATCGCCTCCTGCCGGTCGAGGACTTCGTGAACTGCGGCCATGAATTTGGTTAGCAGCGCATGCACAAGTTCGGGCTTGTCGATCATATCGGTGTAGAGCCGCTCAATACCGTACCAATGGATCATCTGGTCCCACGGCGACATCCACTGGTGGACGATGCCGCGTACCTTGACCGGAAGGATGCCCTCGCACACGCGGCTCAGGAACGTAAACCGCCGCTCTGTCTCAGCCCAGTCGACGGTCACGTTCGGAGTGCGCACCTTCGCCACATCGTCTATCGATTCGATCACGGGCACAAACGCTGCCGAACCGTGCGGCGTGTCAACGGTTTCCTCGTTCGCCACGATACCGTAATCGGCATAGACGCCAACCGGCGCGCAGACGACATTCACGTACAGCTCCGGATCAAGGACCATGTCGCACGCGAAGTGACGCCATTGATAGAGTGTACGCCGCAGCCACCCTTCGACCTCGCGGCTGTAGAGGTCCGTGCACGAGAGCGTCAGTTCGCCGGATGCGCCGAGTTCGTGCCACGGGATCTCATTGATCCAGACGAGTGGGCGAACAGCTTCAAGGGCATTCAGACGCCGCCAAAGTCCCGCAGTGTGGGCGTGAACGGGTAACGCGGCAGCGACCGCATATTCGGATGCGAGACCGCGAAGGATCTCGGTGTCATGACTGGTTGTGGACATTGCTGGCCTCCATGGCGCGGGCAAGGGGAAATATCTGGGTGCCGCCAATCAGGCGAGCATTAGCTACGATAGTAGCACTGATACTCGCTGAGTGCAATTGCCGCGTACCGCTGTTTGTGGTATAAAATCGCTATGAGCTCTGTTGCGTCCCCTCTCAATGCCGACCCTAGGTGGCAAATAGCACTCGGCAGCCCGCCTATCATCGCCGCAAGCGGGATCAGCGTCCACGGCGACCGCGGCGAAGAGCGTTACCTACTGCCAAATCTCTGGTGCCTGCACCTCTACCTCTACGAGGTGGAGATGCGCATGGACGGAGTGCCGTTCAAAATCGTCCCCGGATGCGTCACCGTCATCCCGCCGAACATCCCACTCAACTACCTGTACACGAAGCCCGGGAAGCACTGCTATATCCACTTCAGCGTGCCCGATGAAGGGAACATCGGCTCACTGGCCGAAATGCCGCCTCTTGTCAATCTGGGTGAAAGGTTCGATGCCGTCTACAACGCCGTTACCAGCGCCGTCGCCGCACAAGAGACGGCGCCTTATCGGCTTCGCGCACGCATCTGGGAGCTGTTGTGCACCGTCGCCGAGGAGGCAGAACGCGAGCAGTCGCCAGTCACGCAATCGCTCCACCCAGCGGTCGGGCGCGCGCAGCATTTGATCGAATTGCGGCTCGGCGGCCCGATCTCAATCGAAACCCTTGCCGATGAAGTAGACATATCTCAGAGCTACCTATCGAAGCTCTTCCGAAAGGCGACAGGTGACACAGTCGCTGGCTATATCAGTCGGCGACGCGCCGCGCGATCATTCCACATGCTCGCCAACACCACGATGCCCATCAAGGCGGTCGCATACTCGGTCGGCATGCCCGACCTACAGCAGTTTAACAAAGCGATCCGCCGCGCCTACGGCAAGTCGCCGCGAAGCATCCGGCACCTGGCGGACCGGTAGACGGCTGTAACAAGTCAGATTGGTAGAAAACTCCATCGTCCGATTCCCCAAACAAGGTGATGAAGACCACTGATTCTATCCCGCTTCGGCTTATGCAGGTGCTATGAGGCCGCCACTGCGGCTGTTTTCCGAGCCGGCGAAGGCCGCCGATCCGCTTTTCCAAGCCGCGCCTTTAGTCGCCGGGTCTTCACGAGCCATTGGCGTTACCACGAGTAAATGTGAACCGCGACAAGCCGCATCGGTCGAATGCCCTCCGGGGCGGATGCCCCGTCTTCGATCTGGTTGGGTCCGAGATAACTTACAACACGACTGAACTGTCGCTAGTTGGTCACTTGCTCACGCCCGCCGTCGTAAACGACCGGTACAAGTCCGGCAGCGCTTCTCGCAATGCGTCTTGCTCGGCCAGCGGATCGGCGCGATGGTAGATCCGCTTGGCGGCAGCATTGTCCGCCGTCAGCGCAAACGAAAACAGCCCGTCGCCGTTGACGTCCACCGCACACGGCACAAGGTCGGCAGTCAACGTCTCTTCTCCCGCCCCGACATCCCCGGCTTCCGCGATACGCCAACGTTCGCCCGGCGTGCGCGCCAGTATCCGCCCGCTCACCTGCATCCACACCTGCGTCTCCCAGATCTTGTGCTCGCGTTCGAAAACAGCCTCGGCATCGGTGCTATGCCACTCAACATCCAGCGCACGGAGGTAGTCCATGCGCGTGCTGCGGCCGAACGCGAAATGCAGGTACCTCCTCAGTTGTGGGTCCATATCGGCGATAAAGCGCAGGTCGGGGACACTGTAGAACGTGTTGAACGGTCCGCAGTCGAAGGGGCCGTTTTCAGTTGCGCAGGGATAGATGTTGACGGTGAGCGGCGACGATAGCAGGCGAACAATTGCCAGCGGATCAAGCGCCACATTCCATTCAAGATACGCGGTGCTCGATGCCCCGGCGGCAAGCTCAATAACGGCGCCGTTACGTTCAAACACATCGGGCGCGCGGTTGTACGCTGCGGCGATTGTTCGCGCGGAGCCAAACGACAGCACATGCACAGGTTCGTCGCTGGCCCGCAGCGTTTCGAGAATGAGCTCAATCCCCTGCTGCTGAAAGCGCGGCGTGTCAGTCATAGGATCCAGCGGATCCCGCATCTGGCGGAACGGCCCGACAGCCGCCGGAACGCAGCGGTCAAACGCATAGTTGAGTTGCGTTACAGGGATGAATCCCGGGTCCCGCGGTCCGGTGGGATCTGGGTAGAGCGCGGGTGACGACAGGGGGCCCGCAACAGGCTGGCGAAACGGCTCGGAGCAGTCAAGGACCACGGCGCGCAGATCGACTTCCGGCAGCGCGAACGCCGCGATCAAATCAAAATTATCACCGGGATCCTGGTGCGGGTGATAAAGGTCAGTAACGGAAATAACAGGAACAGGCATCAGTAGCCTCCGGTTACAGGATGGATGCCTTTCGCATTCACCGACAGCCGGGCGCAGTCCTGCTTTGCGCAAAGAAAGGGGTGCGATTCATGATTGAGGCACTCGATCACTTTTGGCCTCAACTCCGAACGAACCAAGCCTGGGGACTGCCCCGCAGAAGGTGGCACCACGTGTTCGCGGTGTAGAAGCAGCCCGGCTTATCGTCACATTCCCAAACCCGTCATCCCAATCGTGGCGCATCGCAACTGTTTGGGGCCGCCTTCGAGGACGCTGTCCCCGAAGAATTTGTCGCCAACCGTCGCCACGGAGCGGCCCATGCGCGTGAGCGCCTGCAGTCGGTTGGCCACCAATGATCTTTGCAACGCCAAGGTTCAGAAGCCAACTGCTGTCTCGATCATAGCACAATCATGCAAAAATGAAGTAAACCTTTTATATATTACTATTTTCTAACTCCCATTGTCTTTCCAAGGACAGGGGCCGGGAGTGAGGTAATTGCCAACACTCTTTCTGACTCCCCTTCTCCTTATCTTAGGAGAAGGGGCGGGGGGATGAGGTATTCCACCCACCCCATCGCGCCCCATCACCCACCCTAGTCCCGGAATCCCAGCGTACCGCCGGATTCGGTCAGCATCGCAAGCGCATCGGGCTTCTTCATCGCACGCATCTGCTTTTTGATCTCCGTGATCTGAGTCGAAACAGCCTCTGCGTATGACTTCCCGAGCACCGTCTCCCCGGACTGCACCACCGCAAGTGCCGCCGAAAGCAGCACTTCCTTGATGAACGCCGGCGTGAACCCGTCGGTCCCTTCGCCAACCGTGTCCGCGAGCTTTTCGATGTCGAGATCGGACGCGAACTTGCTGGCGAATGCCGACCTGGTCAGTACCGCAAGGGCGTAAGCGCGACGCTCAGCTCGCTTCGGAACGCCAACTGTCACCACACGGTCAAAGCGTGACGGACGCTTCAGCAGCGCCTCGTCGATCTTGTCCGGATGGTTGGTTGTCGCGATCACAAACAGACCATCGTTGGATGACATACCGTCCATTTCGTTCAAGAACATGGTTCGGTTGTCACCGGTGATAAACCCGTCCATATCCTCGAACACCACGATACACGGTGCCACTTTCCTAGCGCGGCTGAAGACCTGATGGATCGCATCATGCCCGCAGCTTCGGCCACGCATATCGCGGATGTAGAGGTACGGCAGCGTCGGCAGCGCGGCGGCGACCGCCTTACAGATCATCGTCTTGCCTGTACCCGGCGGGCCGACAAGCAGCAACCCCCGCTTCCATGGAAAACCCAGCGACCGGTACAGGTCGCGGCATCCGAAGAACCCTTCCACCGCATCGCGCACCGTCTTGAGCGTCTCGGCAGGCAGGACGATATCGTCCCACGACACCTTGGCAAGCTCCGCATCGAGTTGAGGCGCGTTCTCCCAGCCGTCCGAATACCGCAGGCACCGCCCGCCAGGGCTGTCGATGAACGCCTGCAGCTTTTCGGCGAACGCCTTCACTACAGCCTCATTGTCGCCTACGCACACAATTTGCCCGGGTGACGTGTCCGGCCCAGCGACAACCTCTATCGTATCGCCCCGCCATGTCACCTGACGCCAGCTGGCATACCGGTAGATCGGGTCGTCCGTTGTATCGCGATACCACACCGAGTTGCGAATAAGGTCCTCTGCGAGGCAGGAATGATGATCGAGGAACTCATCGATACGCTGATACTCTCCCCACATGATCACCAAAGTAGCCGTCGGACGATTCCGTACGATCTGGCTGACGACGATCTTCTCGCCCTCGCCATAGTGGATATCAGCCGCGATGGCATCCGCCACCGCAACCTCTCGCCATTCGCGCGCCCGTTCGTCGGTATCCGCCGCCCGAAACAGCCCCGTAAAATTGTCTATCGTAGTCTTCATGGTCTTATACATCACTTGCACGAAATGCTCGCGCAGCAACGGTGTCCATATCGCTGGGCGAGTGCAGGTTGCTAAACGGGTTACTACGTAGACACGGCGCTACAACGAGTAATGCCACCTAGCCTACTACTACGACGGCAACAGCGTCAAGCCGACGCGGAAGTCGCCGCACGGTTGATTGGGTAGACTGCGACCGCTTCTGGCGAACCAGGTTTTGAAAAGTGCTGGCAGCTTCTTCGAGCCAAAACCTGCAGTATCAAGGCTGCCTGGGATTCGGACGGCGACCTAGGTAAAATTAGCCTTACTGCGTCTTATTTAGCATAATAGTCCACATATCCACATTTCATTCAGGTGCGATCATACAAATCCATCCTAGGTAAATCGAACAGATCCAATATCGCAGTGAGAGGGACATGATGTCTACAGAGTTAATTAATCCAGAATCTAAAGAAGCAGTTATGCACCGCGCCACTAGTACCATGTGGTTCTTCGCTGCGTCAACGAACGCAATCAATGAGGCGTATGGATTTGACCAATTGAACCATCCAATCTTGTCGCCCGCTGGGGGCGTTGACATCGTTCCTGATGTCGCGGCGTTCATGAGGCTGGTCGAGACTGTGTTTTCCTACCCGCATCCGATGTGTCTCGCCTGGGCACTCTCCGCCACGCAGGCTTACGAGGGCCTGTCCGGTTACGAAGACCAATGGGAATGGCCAACAGAAATGATGCTGTATGGCATGGAAGAGTGGTATCCCCTTGACGCAATGCCATAAAAGCCTCCTAGCCACACAGATTGTATAGGGCCGACGCGAGGATCGAGGGCACTACTGCACAGTTTCAAAAACAGCCAAAGTCCATCCCCGCCGGATTGGGGCACTAGTAGAACCATGGCAGTAGTCGCAGATGGGCAGTCTATAGGTGAGCTCGGTGAGTTTGAAGGACGCATGTTCGCGGCCCACGCCAAGCGATATGGAGAAATGACACAGTGCGCGGAACCCCATATTGTGATAAATGGCGACGAGTTACACGTTCATCCGGAAAACTATATGACATTGTTTGAAAGATGCCTCGCCGCGCCAAGAGATTACTCATACGAATGGTTGACTCTTGGAGTTCAGATAGCTGAAGGCATTACAGGGTACTCAAGAACGTGGTATATAGTCACCGACGGGTTGCCGTTATTGCCGCTACAGTATTCGACGGACCACGTTCCTGTCCATGGTAAGGGATTTGAGCTTCGTCGGACCAGGGTTGGAATGAATATGGATCCATGGTTGCCCACCCGATATCCTGACCCCAGGTGGGACTTGCGTCCGCCCCTATCGTGAGTTTCGGACAGAATTATTGTGGATCTAACCCTAATCGGCGGCAAGCGCATTCCTGCGAGACGCGAACTTAAATCAATCCTTATCCTTGAAATTGAGGGCACGTATGTCCGACGACCTTATGGAGCTTGGTAGCGATAATGTTTTGCTGCATCACGCTGGACGTGATATGTATTTTTTTGCGGCTTTGACAAATGCTATTTCGAACGCCTATGACATAAGGGGGCAGGTACTCGTACCGCACGAATCAGGCGAGTTGGCGCCGCTGACCGGACCATTCTTGACGCTCGTGGATGCAGTGTTTTCTAATCCCCATCCTCTTTGCCTTGTGTGGGCGAACTATGCGTCACAGGTTTATGAAGGATTAACGGACCACGAGGAACAATGGGAGTGGCCCCCCGAGATGTTTCCATATCAAATCAGTAGCTGGCTAGATGATGAGGTTGTTCACCTAAAGCCTCCGAGGGAGGGCGAATGTATTATCCCTTCAAGTGGACCGTCAGGAGTCCGCCACAGTTTCCGGGCTCCTGTTGGGACAGTGCCTCACGGATGGTCTCAAGGCAACAAGGTCCGTTTCGTTTCAGATGGCAGGCTAATCTGTAGGCTAGACATGTTTGCCGCAATTTTGTTTGTTGAAATTGCACGCGCTTTGCAGCAAGTCACACAGACTAGAGACCCACTAGTCGAGTTTGCCGGCGACGAGGCAGTTCTTGATCCACACAATTTCGTAACGCTTGTGGAGCGGGTCATGATGGAAGGTCCGGACTACTGCTTTGAATGGGCTCGGATTGCTACCGCATTAGTTAACGGGATATTGAAAGTCGAGCGGCCGTGGCTTGCGCACGTGACGAATTTTCCGTTTCATCTCTGGAGAAGTACTCGTGGGCATGCCCCAATGCCTTCCATTGTGCTTGACTGTGAAGGCAGTATTGACTACAACCCGGATCCGTGGAAGCCGCCGTATTACGCGCCAACGGATTGGCGCCCCGTGCCGCCGAAACTTCGTACCTGAGGCGGGCGGAATGTGACTATACAAATCCGTAGGTACTTGCGGTAAACAGGCGTAACCATGTCTAGTGAAATGCTCAATCCTATAACTGGCGAAACGCTATTGGCTCATAGCAATAGCATTATGTACTTTTTTGCTGCGTCGACAAATGCACTATGTGAAGCTTACGCACTCAAAGACGCGGTGTTTTCTCCGCCGTATTACGGAGACTTGCAGCCTAACTTGCCTGCGTTCGCCAGACTAGTCGAGACCGTGTTCTCGTATCCTCATCCTATGTGTCTCGTATGGGGCCTGTCCGCCGCCCAAGCATACGAGGGCATTTCCGGTTATGAGGACATGTGGGAGTGGCCCACCGAGATGATGCCCTATGTAATGGAGCAGTGGTATCCTAACGACGCTATGCCCCTCAGAGTTCCTCGACGCCCCGATTGTGCAAGCCCGACAAACGGACAAAGGGATGTCTTGCACAGCTTTCGAATGCCGTCGATTGAAAGCGAGCCGAGGTTGACCGAGAGATCGGCGGTGGCCGTAACGAGCAATGGCCGTCGGTTGTGCGAGATCGGTCTTATGGACGCACGACTATTTGCTGCGCACGCCATTCGGTACGGACAAATGACGAGTTGCGAGGAGCCGGTGATTGAGTTCGTGGGCGATGAGCTCCGCTTGCACCCGCATCACTTTCTTACCTTGTTCGAGCGAGCAATAGGGGATGCGTGCGCTTATTCCTATGTGTGGCTGACCATGGCAGTGGACTTCGTGCACGGCATTGTTGGCCACACGCGAGATTGGTATATCACAAATGGGGCGCTCCCATTAATGCCGCTGCAAAATTCAAATATGCTGGTGCCTCTAAATGGAAACGGCTTGGTTAGCGACCTAAATCTTGTGAAGGAGTGGGGCGACTCCTGGACGCCAACTCGATTCCCTGATCCCAGATGGGAATTTCAAGCTCCTCGGACGTGACGCGATTTTCAGCAAGTCACACAATGTGGTAGCCCACTAGTCGATTTTTCCGGCGAAGTGGCGGTTCTTGATCCGCACAATTTCGTGACGCTTGTTTAGCGGGGCATGATGGAAGATCCGGACTACTGCTTTGAATGGGCTCGGATTGCTACCGCTTTAGTTGACGGGATATTGAAAGTCAGACGACCGTGGCTTACGTTCGTGACGAGATTTCCGTTCCATCTCTGGAGAGGTACTCGTGGGCATGCCCCAATGCCTTCCATTGTGCTTGACTGTGAAGGCAGTATTGACTACAACCCGGATCCGTGGAAGCCGCCGGAATACGTGCCAACGGATTGGCGACCCGTGATGCCGAAACGTTGTACTTAAGGCGGGCGGAATGTGACCATATAAATCCGTAGGTACTTGTGGTAAACAGGCGTAACGATGTCTAGTGTATTGAAAAATCCATATGATGGGGAACCCGTGCTTCAACATGGGATATCCAAAATGTACTTCTTTGCCGCATCTACAAATGCGATAAATGAGGTTTACGGGTCGGGTAAAACAGTTTTGTATCCGCCTTATTACGGAGACTTGGATCTAAACGATTCAGCCTTCATCGAGTTAGTCGACACTGTCTACTCATATCCGCACCCCTTGTGCTTTACCTGGGCTCGGTTCGCGTCTCAAGCCTACGAAGGATTAGTAGGCTACAAAGATGTCTGGGAGTGGCCAGAAGCAATGATGACTTATGGCACCGATTACTGGCACCTAGACAGGGCCGTTCGCTTGGAAGTGCCAAGACATAGTGAAGTAGTAGGTCCGACATATGGAGACCGGCCCGTCGTACATAGTTTTCGTATTCCGGTAGGCCGAGCACCCGAAATATGGAATTCAAGGGCCACAATCGACGTCGTGGCTCAGGGGCGGCGAATATGTGTATTGAGCTTGCTTGAGGCTAACCTCTTTGCCGCATACACTGTTCGCTACGAACAGATGACGGAGTGCTTGGGACCCACCGTTGAGTTGATGCGAGGCACTCTGGTGGTCCATGCAAGTGAGTTCCTAGAACTTGTCAAACGCATAATGTCCGCGTCGGGTGATTACTTGTATGAATGGGCTTTGACTGCAGTAGACATAGCTAACGCAATAGAGGGATCCGAGCGAGATTGGTCAATAATAACCACGGGAATACACCGAAATATTGTCAATGCATCATCTGAATTTGAGTTTATTCATGGACGGGGTCTTGTGCAACACCTTCAGCTCCCAAGGAGGCCGGATCCATGGATCCCCCCTCGCTTTGTGGATTCGCGCCGTTGGGAGCTGCATCCGCCGCAAACGTAGGGCTGGTGCACGTGAATCCGTCGATGGAGGTCTTGGTTACGGCAATGTTGGCGGACAGGCGCTCGAACGACACGCTGAGACAATAAAGACTGCCTTAACTGCGGTAAAAGAGGCAATACAAAAGACGTCCGATTCGATACAGACAAAGCCAAACGTCAACCAAGAAATCGTGGCCGATTAGGACCTTAGCGCACTGTGAACGACAACATGTTGTCGTTGGCGTTACAGCCGCAAATTCCGGTGCAGCTTTCAACGCGGCCCAAGCCGCTCCCGCGTCCCGGCAGGGACAATCAGAAATTCGCTAGCCACTGAATTCATTCAGTGGTAATCATTTGCCAACGTCCTCGACGACACCGCGCACACCTTCGCCTACGACGAAGACAACTGCCTGCTCGCGAGCGCTCCGCACGGCAGAACCGACGCCCTGACCGCCCGCCACAATTACGGCGATGATCTCGCACTCCTCAGCCCCGAAGCGGGTGACATATGCGGAGCCCAGGGCATCGCCCTGGGACAGTATTCGCACCGGTTATCGCCCCGCCTCAGCAATCATGCTAATCAAATAATCACACAAATCACAGTTCAGACAATCGCTCACGCACCCGACAAATCCTAACCTCCCCCGGCACCATGGTTGACGGTTGACCTATTAGCAAACATCTGTTTTACTATATAAACAAACAGACTATATATATTGACATATTGAACCAAACGTGGTATACTAACATCAAGGCAACAAGCCCAAAGTGGCCGCCCAAATGCGTTCCGACGCATCTGCACCTTCACAAATGCTATCGCCCGTCATCGTCGTGCCAAAATGTAACATAACTTACTACAATATTCATGAATAGTGCGATTCGCAAACGCCCAAATATTCACAACGTAACTATGCTCACAATTTTGCGCGCAAAAAAAGAATCGCGTTGCGCAACGCAAAACGCGCAAAACAGCCACGAACCCAGCCCGCCAAGCAGGAGCCGGACAACACAGCCCCTGCTCGCGGGGGCGGCGAGCTTTAAGCGAGCGGGGGGAATCGAGTTGCGCAAACGCTGCGATCGTTCCGGAAGCCGCTTTGCGGCTCCTTTCCGAGTCGGCGGAGGCCGACGATCCGCTTTTCCCAGCCGCGCCTTTAGTCGCCAGGCTCTCGTCGGCCCATGGCGTTGGGCACAGTTCAAAGGTGATACAACCTTAGTCGGAATGGACGAGGGAACAGGCCCATTACACCGCGCTTCGCCAAACTCCCGACTCTTTGTCGTCCCTTTAGGGGAGAAGGGGCCCACGAAGTGGGAAGAGAGGTTCGTTCCTTTCCTCCAGGATCAACTCGCTGGCACCCAGCCGAACCAGCACTCAAAACTCCCCCACTCCACCCAATCGGGTATCCTATTGCTACGTTCCCCCGCTCAGGGGTCAAGAGGCTTCCATGAACATCATTATTACGGCTATCGGTGGCAAAGACCGGCCCGGAATTATCGCGGCGTTGACCAAGGCGGTCTACGAAATCGGCGGCAACCTCGACGATGTGACGATGACGCGGCTCCGGGGCGCATTCGCCAACATGATCGCAGCGACCCTTCCGGACGGCGCAACCGTCGCCCAGCTTGAGGCTATTTTGGCCCCGGTAAGCGCATCGCTTGATCTCCATGTTGCCGTTTACGAAATCCCCGATGACGCTGAAGAGGCAGAGGTGAACGCCGACCATATCATCTCGGTGTACGGCGCGGACCAGCCAGGTATCGTTCACACGATCACGTCGCTGCTCGCAGAGCGAGGCGCGAACATCACCGATCTCGATACACGGGTTGCAGGGGCACCGGGGCGACCGGTCTACGTCATGTTGATTCAAACCGCAGGCGGCGATTGGGAAACTCTTCCAGACCACCTGTCCAATGCTGCGAAGAAACTCGGAGTGGATGTATCGTCCCGCGAGATCGAAACGGAGACCCTCTAGTGGCCGTCCGCGAGATCGTTTACTACCCTGACGCACGCCTGAAGACGCGTTGCGACGAGCTATTCGATGAGGCGGCTGTCCGCGACGTCGTGCAGGACCTGCTCGACACCATGGACGCATGCCCGCCTCGCACCGTGGGCATTGCCGCGCCACAAATCGGAGCGCTGGTGCGGGTCGCGATCGTGGACACGTCGCGCAACCCGAAATACCCGGCTGGCCATGGTCTGCTCGCGCTGGTCAACCCACGCATCGTTGAAAAGTCTGGCTCGCAGGTGTTTCGCGAAGGGTGCCTGAGCCTGCCGGATTACACGGCGAACATAAGTCGCCATGAGTGCGTCGTCGTTGAAGCGCTCGACACAGACCTCGCCCCGGTGCGGATTGCCGCAGAGGGCTTTGAAGCCGTGGTCCTGCAGCACGAAATCGACCACCTTGACGGCATCCTGTTCCTTGACCGTGTCGCCGACATGAAGACCGACCTCTTCCCGAGGAAGAAGAAGTGAACAAGAAGACCCTGGTCGTCGCAATCGTAGCCACATTGTCCGTAGGCGCGGCGGCAGTCGGCTACGTCATGAAGAGCCACCCTGCGGTAGACACGCACGTAGGCGGAATTGCGACGCCGGGTCCATACGCTCCTTCGGGATCAGTCAACTTCTCTACGGCCGCATTTCGCTACTTCTATATCCTTGGCGACGGCCTGACAGGCTACAAAGTGACCGATACTGGCGACGTTAAGAATGTCCCCATCGCTAAGGCGGGCGACCTTGGCTGCCGCACCGATTCGGGCATCGCCACCAAGTCCGGCAAGTGGATGTACCTCGGCTGCACACCAATCTGGATGGGCCGGGAAGGTTCGCCCACTATCATGCCCTGCAAGCTCGACGACAAAGGCTGGGTGAAGCCGCAGCCGAGCCACAAGCAACCCACCGGGAAGTCGCCCTTCGGAATGCTGATGAGCGACGACGACCGGTTCCTGTATGTGAGCACCAACGACGGGATCAGCCAGTTTCGGATCGGCACCGACGGCCTTCCGGTACCGCTCAATCCGCCCATGGTCCCTGGCGGGGTTATCGGGTCGCTGAACACGCTTTCTAGCAACGGCAAATACGCGTACGCAACCTATTTCCGGCAGCGCCGCCTGTACCAGATGAAGGTGAACTCCAACGGCACATTGACCCCGCTTTCGCCGCCGTTCGTCGAAACAGGCCCCGGCCCAATGGAGGCGCATGTGGACCCGCACGGACGTTACGTTTGGTGTGTGGACAGCTTGGGACAGAGCGTCGACCGCTTCCAGGTGAAGCCGGACGGCACCCTTAAGCGTCTTGGCCCAGCGACCGGCGGACTGGGACGACAGCCGACATCGCTCCAGGTCAGCCGCGACGGCCGGTACGCATACGTGGCCCGCTATCGCTACAACTCGATCATGCAGTTTGCCATCCAGGAAGATGGCACGTTCGACCTGAACGACCCGGTATCGGCACCCGGCGCCGGCGGTCCGGCAACATTTCGCCTTGACCCGAGCGGCCGGTTCGCGTTCGGTCTCAACTTTCAGTACAACATGCTGTCGTTGTACTCTATCAACTCGAAGGGGACGCTGGACCCCGCAAATCCAAGCTCACTGCTCATGGGCGAGCACTCGCACGACATCATATTCGCGCCACGCAAGTAGGCGCAGCCGACCAGGCTGAGCCAAAGGAAAACTAATGACGAAATCAATCAGAATTGGCACTCGAGGCTCGGCGCTGGCAAGGGTGCAGACCGACTGGGTCGCCGAACGACTTCGAGAAGCACACCCAGGCATCGAGATCACCATCGAAACCTTCGTCACACACGGCGACAAGACACAGGCGGCCAACGTGCCGCTGGCGTCGTTTGGCGAGAAGGGTATATTCGCGAAGGAGCTTGAAGCGGCGCTGCTGGCCGACGAGATCGACGTAGCCGTTCACAGCATGAAGGACCTCGCGGCGGAACTGCCCGACGGCCTTCACATCGCCGCGATCCCAGTCCGCGAAGACCCCCGCGATGCCGTTGTTGGCGTTTCCCTAGCCGAGCTTCCCGACGGTGCCCGAGTGGGAACGGGCAGTGTTCGACGAGTCGCACTGCTGAAGGCGATGTGGCCGAAGCTTGTTGCTACCGAGATCCGCGGTAATGTCGACACCCGCATCCGCAAGCTGCGCGAAGGGCAGTATGACTCAATCATCCTCGCCGCCGCTGGCCTCATTCGCCTGGGCCTCGATCACGAAATCAAGGAGCTGTTCGACCCGGTAGCGTTCGTCCCAGATCCTGGCCAGGGCGCGCTTGCGATCCAGTCGCGGACGGCCGATACCCGCGTCAACGAGCTCCTTGCGCCGCTCAATCACCCTGAAACGCGCACCGCCGTTCTAGCCGAACGAGCCTACCTCGCCGCACTCGGCGGTGGCTGCCATACGCCGGTAGGAGCATGGGCATGGGTGGACGGCGGCACGGTGACACTGCGTGTCATGGTCACCCGAGACAACGGCGACATCCGCCGCGCCACAGTCGTAGGCTCCGTCAGCGCCGCCGAAGCGCTAGGGCGACGCGCCGCAAAAGAGATCCGCCACTAGCTAGCCGCCCCTCCAGCCGCTTCTACGATACGCTGCGCCAGCCGCTCCATGGCTGGCGCAATCCAGTCTGCCGTGCGCCCAGCCTGCACCGTAAACCAGACCCGTCGCGTCGTCGCTACAAGCGTAAGCTCCAGTGTCCCACGCTCCCTGCCCCGCTTGTAGTGCCAGTGAATGCACCCAGGATGCTTGACGAGTGAGCCCTTCATCGTGACGGTCAGCCCCTCTGCGGCGCAGCACGCCTCAACAGTCTGAGGCAACCGCTCCCAGTCAGCTGTGGGTGGAAGGTTCAGGGGAGTGTCCGCCATGGTCGATCAACCCTTCTGCCAGCGGTAATGATGGAGGATCGGCAGCCATCCGACGAATTCGCTCTGCATGACGTAGTGCCCGGGCCAATGGTGAATGATCGTCGGACCGCCATCCTGCGCTATGCCATTAGCGACTACCGCAATGTGGTCCGGGTAGCCGTTGCTCCGGGTATCGAATATCACGATGTCGCCCGGCCGCCAGTCGGCCCGCGCGCCCTCAATGGGTAACTGCTTCGCGTAGCGCTTGAAGAACACATCGAGGTTACGGGTCCGGCGGTAGTCGATATTGGGATCAGGCTTCGTGATGCGATACGCGCCACGACGACGACGAATGTCAGCGTTGACGGCACGCTTCAAGTCAACCCCAGCCGCTCGATAGGCCCGCATTACGACATCGGTACAGACCCCGATCTTCGGTGGTGGATCGCCGCCAACGAAGTAGCCGTCCTTGTATACGATATCGTCGCGTGTTTGCTGCTCAGCGTCCGCAAGCACGGCGGCCTGAAGCGCATTGAGCTGGGCGCGAGGCATATAGTCGTCCCGCGTCAAGAAGCTACCGAGAGGCGAGGTGGACCTGCCCGACAAGTTATACCAAGCCGCGAGCAGCGTCAATATTGCGACAGCTGCAGCTTGGGGCCAGAGACGTCGGACAGTTTGCTGTTTACTTGATCGAGCTGATTGGTTCACTTACGGGTTACATTCATCAGTAATCCGCAATAACCTCCTCTGATTTGCCGCTTCTCAGCTGGCGAGGCTATGGGCGTCAACACTTGGCGCGCCTACTTAAGCACAATGAGGTATGTGTCGCTGGGCTCCATGTCCAACCTCACCTCACTAACATTCGTTAGCGTAGCGGTAGGCGTCACGCCTTGCCGGACGTTGTAAACGGTCGCGGTCGCGAACTTGCGAGGCAGCGTAATGGCGTCGGTTTCGTCGTGCGCCTTCTCGTTCATGAGTTGTTCCGACCACGCCGCCACGACATACTCGCCCGTCGGCTTTTGCAGGACAGCGTGGCCATTGGTGGGGTTCGCAAACGTTATCGCAAGCGGCGTCGCAGTGTATGTCGGCTTGGCACCGGGTCCATAGGATCCTTTAGTGCTTGCCAGCAGAGTGGTCATCGTGTGGAAGTACTTCGCTGCCGGATGGGCGACGCCTTGCGGGAACGAGTAAAAGCCGTACGTTGCTTCCGGGGCGCTGTCCTGAAGGCCATAGACGAGGTAGCCAACATCGCCAGCGACTGCGCTTGTGAACGCGCCCATCACCAAGAACTGGCCATAGAGCGTCGGCGAAATGTGGGCATGGGTGTATGCCCCGAGTTCCGTGTGAGCGACAGGTTTGCCCGGGGTGCAGAGCAATGCGTTCGCGCGCATCTGGCCGATCACCTTGCCCAACGTTTGCATGCCGTTGCTCACGTAAGTATGCGCGCCGCCGAAATCGGCTGGTCCCGGCGTGTAGTTCTGCTTGCTGCCCGTGTTGGTGGGGTTATAGTTCCCCTGCCAGTTGTTCGATGCGACCCATCCCGAACCGAACTCCATCTGGCTTACCATGATGCCCATCGGGTGCAGTGCATTGTACGAGTCCGCTTGCACCAACGCGGAATCGGGAAGAGTAGCGCCAAGCTTTTGAGCGTAGCCGTTGTCCTCTTCGTTCGGCCCGCTGGCCGCGTAAACAAGGTCAGGATACTTCTTGGCGATTTCAACAATCGACGCCGCGCTTGTCCGCTGGTCGGCGGGACTCCCCTCGACGACCGCCAGCCAGAAGCGGCCATCTTTGCGCCATGCCTCCTGCAAGCTCTTGAGCGTCACGCCATACTCAGCACGATAGGGCCAATCTCGAACCAGACGCACACCGATATAGTTGAGCTGGCTCGCGACCTCGGGAATGTTGGTGTTCCACGGATCTGACTTCGTAAGGCCGCCGAGGTGTGTGTTGACACCAAGCGTGTTGAGGAAGTCTTCGGTGCGTATCACCCTGGTGGGATCGGGTGACGCCTTGCATGGGGACGAAACACCGACGATTGCGGTACTTACGACGGCGAACGCGAACGCTTTGGCGAATAGGCGAGTTGTGGAACGATACGGTGTCATATTTGAGGTGGTCTTTCAATTAACTACGAAACATAGACTGACGGTGCCAAGCAGGAGAATGGGGCGGCGATGGCCGCCTACGCTACAAGGGGCTGAACGTCATCGCGAACTTGACCGTTGGCGGCTTGTTCGACATAGAGTTGGTCCCTGCGGCATTTCGGTAATCGTAATAGGCAGCCGGGTTCGTGGTGGCGTCGCCAGTATATGGCGTGGTGCCATTCGACACCTGTGTGCCCATCAGCCACCGTGCGTGGCCATCGGCGGCAAGGTAAACCGCCCCGTCGTTGTGGCGCGCATTGCTTGCCGTGTATGATGCTGGGACGGCTGAACGGATCGGGTTCCAGAATGGCCCCGTTGCATACGAGCAGCTCCCCGATTGATTGAACACGCCTGCGGTGCCTGGGCAGGACGGGGGATTGGCCGGATCCCCGTTCGCCGCCGTGCTGGTCGTCTCGTATTCGCTCACGCGGCTGCCAATGATCCCCAGCATCGTATATTGTGACTCGAAAAGCGCGACTGTCAAAGCAGGCGACGTCATCTGCGAAAGCAAGAGAGGCTTACTCGAAACGATGAAGTTGCGGTTGTACATATACGACAGCTCGATATACAGCGGCCTGGCCGTGGCGGTCAGCTCGGCCGCATCGCTCGGGCACGTGAAGACCGGGAGCGACTTCACGTAGGGGTAAATACATCCAGCCCAACCTCTTGTGATGGACGGCATCGCCCCGCCGCCAGGAGTCACTTCGTCGTAGTCCTGGCAATACTGTGTGAACGCGATTCCAAGCTGCTTCATGTTGCTTAAGCATGCAGTTTGCCTCGCCTTCTCTCGCGCAGCGGCGAATACGGGAAAAAGTATAGCAGCCAGAATTGCTATGATAGCTATAACTACGAGGAGCTCTATTAATGTAAATCCCTTGTTTTTCATTGGGTGTCCCTTATACAACTATTCTGCCTATTTCACTGAATGCAGCGAACGAGGCGCGTCTTCGACGACGCTTCGAACGGACGACTCTCTGACCGCTAGCTGGACATCCAGCTTAATATGCTGTCGCTGTTCGACGTCTTCGTTAAGTCGACGAGCGATAAACTCCCACGCTGCCGAGCACATCTCTTCGACCGGCTGGATGACAGTTGTCAACGGCGGTTCAAGGTATTCGCACTCTTCGTTGCCGTCGTAGCCCGTGAGAAGCACGTCATCGGGCATCCTGTAGCCCATACGGCGCAAACAATGGTGCGCGCTGATGGCGCTTTCGTCGTCGTAGCAATAGATTGCGTCGGGGCAGCCGTTACGGTCGACGTACTCGCGGAGAAGACCAATTCGCGCTCGGCGACCCGCATGGCTGCCGTAGATCAATTCGATGGCTCGTCCCGTTTCCGTCATGGCTCTGTGATAAGCGATAGCGCGCGGGTCACATTCGCCGACCGCTGCTCGACGCATGACGCGAACCATCTCATCCTCGCTCCCAAACCCGAAAAACGCCACGCGGCGGGGGGCCGATTCGAGCAAGTGCGCCATAGCCGCATCGGCCCCGGTCTGCTTGTCGATTTCTACGCAGTCAACGCCGGGCACATCCTCTGTGCAGATGACGACAACCGGCTTGCTAAACGGCGCCATTTCCGCGATATAGGGCTTGCATGCATCCGGCATGTCCACCAGAATGACCGCATCGCTGGGGCTATTAACGACGGTGTAGAAGTCGGGCACGATATTGCGAGGCTGTATGTGGCCAAGGGTGGACGCGATCAGGTGGAAGCCGTTCGCATTAGTATGCTCCTCGAAAGCGCGGAGCACACGGGCGTAGTGAGGAACGAAAAGGTTGGGGAAAGCCACGGTGATGGCGTTCGTCTTGCCTGTGACCAGCGCCTGGGCGATGGCACTGGGCTGGTAGCCCAGTTCACGAGCGGCTTCTCGCACACGGTTTCGCGTAGTTTCGGGGATCGCGATGTCGTCGCGACCAGCCAACACAAACGTGACAGTGGTCTTCGACACACCGGCCCTGAGGGCTACATCTGACCTGGTTGCTCGTCGTTTCATCATAGTATCGTATCGCTTACCCGAGTTACTAACTCGGGTTAACGATTTTCATTATAGGACTGTTTGTCTGGGATGTCAAGCTGTTCCCCTCAAATATGTTACTGCTCAGCGAATATGTCCATGTTAAGTGTCCAGCGATTCTGTCCTCACTCATACTGTGAGAATGGGAATTTTGACATTGACTAAATCTGAGCAACATCGCATCGACGTATTAACTCGACTGATTGGGAAGACTATTACCACTGACCGCGCTTCTGAACTCTTGGGCATGTGTCCGCGCAACGTTCAGCGACTGGCACACCGGTTCACGACAGGTGGCGTTGCCAGCCTAACGCACGGCAACCGCGGCAAACGTCCGCACAATGCTCTGTCGCCAGATCAAGCAGAACGCATCGCAGCGTTGACCTGCCCTGGCGGCGCGTACGACGGCTTCAATGTCTGCCATACCCAGGACCTGCTCGCTGAACGCGATGGAATCGTAATCGGTCGATCCACCTTGCATAGGATGCTGCATCCCAAGCCTGCCGGGACAGTTGCTGTCGAGAAGGCAATTCGGGGCATCGTGCGAAGGCGTCGGCTTCGCAAAGAGGCGGAAGGCATGATGGAACAAATCGACGGTTCGCCTCACGACTGGCTTGAAGGGCGCGCGCCCAAGATGTGCCTGATGGGTGCGATCGACGACGCGACCGGGCGTGTTACCCACGGCCACTTCCAAGCCAACGAAGACGCACTCGGCTACTTGTTCATGTTCCGCGCAATCGCAATTCTTTACGGTATGCCGATGAGTTTCTATCACGACAAACACACCATCCTGCGCTCGCCAAAGAAAGCGACCATCGAGGACGAACTCCTGGGGCAAGTTCCGATGAGCCATATCCAGGCAGTGATGCACCACCTCGGGATCCAAAGCATCGCCGCCCATTCCCCTCAAGCCAAGGGACGGATCGAGAGGCTTTGGAGCACGTTCCAAGACCGTCTCGTCAAAGAAATGCGCTTGGCCGGGATCAACACGATGGAACAGGCAAACGAATTCTTGCCGATTTTCATCGAAACCTACAACTCGCGCTTTGCAATCGAAGCCGTCGATCCCAACCCGGCTTGGGTAGCGCTTGAGCCTGGGTTCGACTTGGATTACTACTTCAGCATTCAGGAAACTCGGACAGTCAAAGAAGATCACACGCTCAGTTTTGAAGGCAAGATATTCCAAATACGCGCTGGGTCGCGAACAAGAAGCTTGGCTGGACAGAAAGTAACTGTGAGAGTCAACCCGGAAGGAAAGGCCAATCTCTATGACGGCAAGAAGCGCCTCGAATACAGCATTGTGCCGTCGCGCCCTCTAAAGACGATGCCGCAACTACCCTCACCAGCAAATCCGAACTCGATACCTGCCGATCCCGCCGCAGCGGCGCGAAAGCGAGGTTGGCTGCACGCCTCTGTTTAGAGATCCAAGTCAATCGTAACAATTATTTTAGTGACGTTTCATCAGGAGATACAAAATGCCGCAGCCCAAGCAACACAAAAACGCAGCGCAGAAACAAGCCGCCTATAGGAGCAGGCGACCGAAACCGCCGACTCAGGCAAGGCTCGCCCAACTCGCAAGAGCCATCGACGACATCATCCCCGTGAACTGCAACAGCGCAGATCGCAAGCTACCCGCCAATATCGTAGGGCACGATACGGAGAAGACTTTACGCAACCTAATTTGCTGGCTCGACCCGGACAAGGACACCATCCGATACCCCGACTGGGAATTATTCCATCCGTAGACGAATCTCGAAATGGACAAAGTCGCTGGACAATTAGCGGACATAGTCGCTGAGCAGGAACAGCTGTTCCCCTCAAATATTACGCCAAAAGTTTAGGCCGCCGCATCATATCAATCCGGATACGAAGCGGCGACCATGTTCAGACCGCAATGGGGCAAAGATCCTTAACCTAGCAGATCCGTAGCCACCCTACTGATGAGTTTCGGAGACAATATTCTGTACCGCTTGGTGGGCGTAGCCCTGTAGCGCCTTTGCGATCTCGGGCTTCATGCCAGGCGGAACGAACGAATTGCCAACGACGCTCTTGCCGGTGAGGCGCTCAACAAACACAAGCCCTGCCAGATACTCACCGTTACTGTTGGCATGGTGGCCGTCGAACTGTAGCTTGTAGTCGCCTGTGGAGTTCTTTTTCCACCACCATCCAACATTAAGCGAATACGTCTGGTCGGGTAGTGCTGGGTAGACTGCGGTAGCAGCGGCGAACGTTTTGTCGACGACGAATGTGAACTTCGGATCGGTCCCAGCGAGGTGAAACGCGTCGCCCACGGGGATAATTCTTGCCCCGAGATCCTTAGCGACGCCACGGTATGCCGTAGCAAGTTTGGTATACATGCCGTCGGAGGATTCCGTTCCCTTGGCAAAAAGGGGATCGTCGACGCGGTAGGGCCAGGTTTCGTAAACAAGCACCTCGGCCTTCGGTGAATGCTGCTTGATAAAGTCGTACAGATTTTTGGCAAACGGTTGGTATGATTTGGAGTCGAAGCTGTTGATACTGGCCTGCTGTATCGTTACGTAATCCCACGGCGCGGACTCAAGCGCTTCTTTTAGCCCCCATTCTTTCTTCTTCGTCGCCGGATTGATGAATGGCGTCCCTTTGGGATCGTCAGCCTGCTTTTCGTGGAGCGCGACGTGTGTCCAGTGACGTTCCATTGATGCACCGCCGATATTGGCGCGGTAAAGCACCAGATTGTAACCGGCAGCCGACGCTATCCCGGCCATATAGTGGCCTGCGTTCTCGGCAAAGCTATTGCCCACGGTGAGAAGTCGGAGCGTCTTGACGGAGTCCTCGGCACGGGCGGTCAGGAGGGACGCGGCGAGGAGCAGAAAGCACGCAAACGGCGCGACTATGCGGCGCCTGAGGGGGAAATGTGACATTGTAAACTTTCTCCAAATCACGGCCAATATCTACCCGCGGGGAGCAGGCGATTTCCAGCAGCAAGGTGCCCGTATACGGCGCAGGGCGGCTTGTAAGCTTGTGGCGTGTACCCTTCAATTGTACCACGGTCACTGAGCCGTCGCCAGTCCGCACCTGGTTCGCAGGTGAGGGCGGCTCTTTCATGACTATGGAATACGTAGTCTATTTGCGGATCGAGAGCCGTGAAAAGAGCGAATACCAGCGTCGTCGTCAACGACACCCTACTTCCTTATGTAGAACGTAACCGTAACTGGCTCGGCTGAATTTACCGCTGGCGCGGAGGACCGACCCCACTGCCATGCGACAACCTTCACAACGACTGGATACTTGGATCGAGCTGGAATTGACGTAAACTTGAGCGTATCGCCGTCAACAACGGCAGGACCGGAGTCGACGTAGTACGCAACAGGCAGGCCAGATGACGCAGTAGCGATCAGCTTGAAGGGCTTTTGACTAGACGTGTCGCTAATCGGCTGGAACGTGATGATGTTGTCGGCCCCATCGGTATTGCGCCGGACGAATATGCCAGCAGGTTGCGACTTCACCATAGCTTGTTCGTTCGCCGGGATCATTGTTGAGATGAAGACGTTGTATGAACGATAGGCACTCTTAAAGCCCGACTGGTCGAACTCCAAACGGTACGTGTCATTGCCAGCTTTCGCAATGGGTCCGCACAACACTCGTGGGCGAAGAGGCTTCGCGTTCACGGATTTCGCTTCGGCGTCAGTCCACTCTGTTCCAGGAGCGACGACGCCGTCAACGGCAAACGCCGAAAAGTGGAATGTTCTTCCGTCAGCTTCCATTTCGAGCTTGGGTCGGGGCATTCCGCCCGCAGCGCCCGCAGATGTCCCGAGTACTCTGCCGCCCTGAATGTAGACGATGGAGCGACCGTCGCTAAGCACACGACCTGCCCCGTAGCGTTCGGTAGCCATAGCCATTTCTCGGTCGAAGCACCAGAACGCATTCTGCCGGTCACCTGCGTAGGCTCCGTAGGGAGCGGAAGGAAATCTGCGGCCTGTTTGGGGAGACCACCGGTCAACCAGCCAACCTTGAGTCGGGTCGACGGCTTTCAGCGCGGCAGCCTTGTCGACCGGCGCGCTTGCTGGGAGTCGGAACTGTACAGCCTTACGCAAGAACAGGGCCAGAAACGTGACTTGCTCGTCGGACGTGTCGAAATGACCGTGCCCAATATCGGGAAGCATAGCGAGCGGAGTACCCGGATGCTGCGCGACATAGTCAAGACCAGGCTGGGTGCGCTTGTCGATCCATTCGTACTGTCCCATAACAAATAGCCCCGGGACGCCATCGATGTTATTCGAACCCCAGTCTGGATTTGGCCGACCGCTCCCAGTCATATTGCTGCGCGGTGTATCGCCATGGAGCGAGATCACGGCAAGGGTCCGAGTTGGCGACCAGGCGGCGAAATTCCAGGGGTAGCTGGCAGCGGCGGAATGGCCCAGCGGCACGACCGGCGCGGTAGCGAGCTCGTCGTAGCCCGATGTGTCCGCCAGCGATTTCATCATGGCGTCGAACGCTTCCCCAGCTCCTTTGTGCCAGTCGAACACGAAGTCGAACGGCGGCATGGTCCATACCTCCGCGATGTCCAACTTCGCCATTTCATCTCGAAACCGGGGGTTCAGAAGGACGCTCTCTTCAAGCAGATTGTGCTGCGCAACAATCACCGCGCGTACGTGCTTGCACTTCGGAGGTATCCACAGATAGGCTGAGGGGTGGTCGTGGATTTCGCCACTGACGATAGAGTCAACGGGCACCGAATACTGCCAGAGTCCCGCGTTCGCGTTAGGGCACGCGATGAGTGCGATTGCTGCTAGGGCTATAGCGAATATGCAAACCATTAACTTGATTTTCATTGTTGGTTGCCACCTTAACTCGTCTCTATCGAATCTCGAATGTCACAGCCGTCGAGCTCGGCGCTTTGGGGCACGTGATTTGCAGACCTTCTGGCCTTTGTATCCAGTGGAGTTTGTGGCCGCCTGCTCCAAGCAGCCGAACTGAATCTACTGGCTTACCAAATCGACCGACCGATGAACCTAGCGACTTAATCGTAACAAGCTCGCCGGGCTGCGGAACCGCCATACATATCGCGAACAACTGCCCGTCAGCAGCCACCGTGAATCGGAAGTCAGTCGTGTCAAACGGCACCTCAGCCTGAATAGCCCGGATTGCTCCGCCAGGGATCATCAGCTGGTTACCATCGGCGTCGGTCTGGCCCTCGCCCGGGATCGACCAGGCACGACTGCCATATATAGCCTCGCCGTTCGTCCGCATCCACGCGCCAACTTCGCGAAGCATGCTCATGCTGCCATCGTCCAATGTGCCGTCCGGCCGGAGGCAGACACATATCGCTGCACCGCCGTCTCGGGCCGCCGCTTCGATGATATAGCGAATCACCGACGCTGCCGGGTAATCGAATCCTGGTCGGTAGAACCAATCGCCGACCTGCGCCTCACCGATCCACGGCTGATCCGTCTTGATGTCGCGCGGAATGCCAAATTCCTTCGTATTGACCGTTCCATTGGTAGCTGGGCGAAACTTCACGATGCTGAACACGTCAAGCTTTCCGCGACGCGCAAGCGTACGGTTGTAGTAGTCGGCGATGACCCGCTGCATGGCGTCGGCTTTGAGGCCCACCCCGGTGCCATCGCCGCTGAATGGTTGCGTACTGGTGCCATCAGTGTAGATAAAGTCCGGATCGTAGTTGTGAACGACATCCATCATGCGCAACGCCCACCATGTGGCGTACCATTTCGCATATGCTGCGTGGCGGGCGAACAAGCCCGGCTTGGGCGGGCTCCAGGGCGATACCGCAGCGGCCTCCACGCCCTGATACTCGCGAATATCCACACCGTACAGCATGCGCGGGTCCAGACCTTCCCACCATTTCCCCTGCCCGTCGGCGATCGTCAAGTGGCCATCGTACGGCACCCCTGCGTTCGGGCCAGTCTTTTCGGCCATGAATGCCGTTTGCCACCACCACCAACTGTACTCGTGGTGAAACGTGACGCCATATCGCATTCCAGCAGACCGTGCCGCAGTGACCCATTCGGCCAGGATGTCGCGCTTTGGCCCCATACGAACGGAGTTCCACGGCTGGTAACGTGAGTTCCAGAGGTCGAACTGGTCGTGATGCACTCCTTGGATGACCAGGAAGCGAGCCCCAGCGTCCTGATATATCTTGGTCAGAGCACTCGGATCGAGCGCAGTCGGATCCCAGTCACGGAGTACCTCTTTGTAGCCGAACTCCGAGGGGTGTCCGTACCGCGCCAAGTGGTTATCGTATGCCGACGTTCCTGGCACGTACAGCTTGCGCGCATACCAGTCGCCACTCTCGCCAGCGGCTTGAGGGCCAAAGTGAACCCAGATGCCAAACTTGGCGTCGCGAAGCCAATCGGGCACCCCCGTGTAGTTGGCCTCAATTGACGCCCAAGTGGGCTCGAAGGGCCCAGGAGCGATCGGAAGGTCTAGCTTAATTTCCGGCCCGCTGTCTATGTCATCGATAGGAACGCTGTCGATGGCGGCTGGCTCCGGTATTGCGGGTATCGGCGGTAGTGGCGGTAAGTCCATCGGTGCCGCAGCGGAAACTCCACGTCCGTCTCCTAAGCCTATTCGTGTTTGCTGAATTGTCGACTCTCTCATTCAAGGTTCCTGGTGTGTGAAATGAAAACGAGCGCAACGAACTGCGCAATAGGTTCGATCTACTCTGGTGGCAGCAGCGCGATATAGGTAGGCTCATCACGATGTGCCACGATCTGCCCGTCCACGATGTGCAACTCGACTACCTGTATGGAGCTGCGTCGCTGATCGTAACCATCCTTCTCCGAATCGGCGCCCTTTCGTCCGGGATGGGTGAAGTAGAACAGGTACGCTCGGTCGTCGCTGACAACCACATCGGCATGGAGGCCGTTCACTTCGTCATCGGGTCCATGGCCCGGCGTTTCGACGATGCGATTCGCCTGCGGTGTCCAGTTCAGCGTATCGGTCGAGTGGTAGACACCAAGCCCGCACCAATGGTCGACGATCATCCAGTAGCGGTCACGCCACCAAAATGCCTTTGGACCCTCACCTGCCCGATTGCCGAGAACCTTGCCGCGCTCGCGCCAGGTGAAGAGGTCCGCGCTGTCGGCGTAGTAAACGGACTTGTGATCGACCTCGTTGTTGTAATAGAGGCGCCAGCTTCCGTCGGGGAGCCGAAGTACCGACGCATCGATGACTTTCGGAGCCGCGAGCGACAGCGTTGACCGATACTCCCACGTCAGAAGATCCGCGCTAGTGAGATGATCGATACGACCCTCCCCGGCCCAGGTAGTATAGACACCCGGCACGAGCGTCAGAAACATATGGTAGACGCCGTCGTGATAGACGACATCAGGTGCCCAGAACGTATACTCGCCCTCACCGTAGTCAATGTTCGCCGTTCCGCGATAGCTCCATGTTGCTCCGCCGTCATTCGACTCAGCGATGCCGATGGGTGAACCATAGACCCACGAAACGCCGGGCAGGTCCGTCATGGTTGCGCGCCGGTTCGTGTAGAACATGAACCATTTCTGCTCACCCCGGTTCCAGACGACGACGGGGTCGGCGGCCCCGTCGTACACCGGATCACGAAACAAGGGTTTGGCGGCCAGTTTGCTAGGTGGCGTCAAGGTTTCTATCGTGTAGCTGTTCAAGTTGTATCTCCCGTGGTTATCGCACGCTGCACGCAGCCGTCGCTACTTTCCCGGCACGATGCTGATTCGTTCGAACGTGGCATTGTTGACCTTGTCGCTGTCCGAACTCACCGCCAAACCGACAAATACTTCATCGGCCATTCTCACGGTGATCGGCGTTCCTACCTGGAACCACACGACACCGTCGGACGACTGATAGGCTGTGAATTGATCGCCCGTGCGCTTGATCCGCAACCAGCCCCAAGAGTAGCCTGTGCCGTATTGCCATTGGAACCAACCCATGCGGTATGATCTGCCGCCAAATCGCGTCTCGCGGCCGCCAAGGTCGCCGGTGACAAGCGCGACCGCCTTCGAGTCTTTGCCCAACGTCTCGCGGATCATCAGGCCGTTGCGCGAGGGCCAGCGTCCCTGGCCCCATCTCGCTGTGCGGTTCGCGGTGAACGTGAAGTCCCCTGTTGCTTTCTTGTAAACAAGCGAGCAGCCGTCGTTAATACAACTGTCGACCCCGATACCGTCGAACCCGGAGCCGGTCATGCCGATGGTTCCCCCGTGAACATCCGCGTGGCTCGCCGTGCCCTTAACCGCACAGTCCCCGATATCGGCCTGGCTCCAGCCTTCCGGCAAGCCGTCTACCATGCCCGCCACCGCCGTCGCGTTCGCTACTGCCGAAACATCGGACGCGCCGGTCGCGTTGCGTGACGCTACTCGGTAGTAGTAGGTTGTTCCGGCATCTACCTTTCCGTCCCAGAAGGAAGGATCGGTTCCCCGATTGTTGGCAAGCTCGGTGAATGGCCCGTCAGGCGACGTGGCCCGCGAAATGATGTAGCCGTCTGCCATCTTGCACGGCGACCATTTGAGGGAGATACCGCCCAAGCCTGCGTCCGTCGTCAGCTTGGTCGGAACCGGCGGTACTGACGCAGGTGGATAGGGCGACTTCTTGGCGTCGAGCGTATAGATGAGGGTGCCGAAACCGAAGTTGTCGTCGTGCTGCATGCCTTCGGGCCGGTACAATGCAGCGAACTCGGTCAAGCTCGGGGATTTGAGCCCTTTGATCACGCAGTAATGGTTGTAGAGCAACTCCCAGATCGGTCGCTGCATCCGTCCCGCCCCGCCTGAGATCCAGTACTGGTTGACGTGGTCTTCGTTGTTGTAAGGGGTGTACGGAACGGCCTCCTGCAGATTGTAGCGGGCGACGTATTCGGCGGCCTTCATGAGCCGGTTGTCGTCGTACGCGTACAGATCGAGCCCCTGGTTGTACGCGATCTGGCAGAACATGGCCATCATTCCGAGGCCAAGCTGAGTGTGCTCCTGGTCGCGTCCGCTCTCCTGCCATTGGGCCAGCCCGCCAGGGTACACGAACGGGATCGCATGCTTGATGCTGCCGTTGCCTGCTCCGTTCTTGAAGTACTCGATTGCCTCGTCGTACTTCGCGCGGTCATCGCACAGCACACCAATAGCCTCGATGGCGATCATGTTGCATAAGTCCCAGTTGGCCCAGTAGTGCGTGATCGGCTCATCGTCGTGGCGCACCAGAAACTCATGGCACGACGGGTAGATGTAGGTCGACATCATCGTTTTGAACTTGGCGAAGTCTTCGGGCGCCCAGGCCGGATAGACCCTAAGCAATTCGCCGACGACCGCGAACTCATAGGCCGGGATGCCCATCAGTCCGCCTTCCCAGCTGTGATCGACCGTATTGATTGTCGAGGCCCACGCGTTGCAGATGCGGACAGCGCAGTCGGCATATTGCTTGTCACCGGAAACGTACCAGCGGATCGTGTTAAAGTACGCAGCGTTGGCATCCGCCGATGCGCCCTGGCGGCTCGCGTCCATGTTGGTGCGAGGACGCGCGACGTAGGTGGACTGCGCCTTGCCGTTCTTGCACAGCTCGTTCCAGCTATCGATCCACGGGTGCTCCCCCGCCGCAACCTTCGCCTTCATGCGATTGAGGTCTGCCATGGTCTGCAGTCCGCCGGGATGAACGAACGGTTTGTCGGCGGGGGCCGGCCCTGCGGCAAATGTAAGCCCAAGCGCGATCAATGCGACTGAAGCGATGCGGCGAAGGCCCAGTAGCAGGGTAGTTGCGGTCATATACGTTTCTCCATTGAATAACAGCCACCGCAGTTGCGGGACTGAGGTTGTCGTTTATTAGTTAGCCTTAGTTGACAATGCAAAAGTCATCACGTCGACGTCGAACTGGATTGCGACGATGCTGTCTACCGGGTTCGTTTCGCGGTCGATCTCGGTGATAGTCACAGTTCGGTCCGCGTTGAGCGTCATGTCTAGTGTTTGCCCCGAGAACACATCATAAGCGCGAGTGGGCGATAGCTGGCCGATGGGTGGCACCGTAAACGTCGTCCCTGCAAAGTTGTTGAAAAGATGGATGAACACGGTGTTCGAATTGAAGCAGAAGCCATATTGCCCGTCGCAGGGTTGCCACGGCCCTCCATGCGTGCCGTAAACCGCGTCGCTGGTTCTCGCGAGCCAGTCGCCGACCTGCCGCAAGGTGGCCTCAATGTTGGGCGGGATTCGGCCATGGCGGTCCGGTCCAACATTAAGAAGCACAAACATGTTGCGTACGATTGCATTGGCGAGGTGCTCAATGATCTCATCTCGCGTCAGGATTTTATTGCTCTCGACCTGCTGCGCTATGTATCCCCACCCTGATTTTTGGGTGGTCATGCACTTCTCAATTAGCCGGTCGCTTCTGATTGGGCCGAAAATCGCCGCATTGCCTTCCTCGTCGTCGAAGTCCCCGATCCATCCGTACCGAATGTTGCATACGAGCTGAGGCTGATGCTTCCGCGTCATTCCCATGATGCCGAGTCCCTTGCCAGCCTCGTCCCTGTCGATGTACTTATCGTCGATTTGCCACTCGTTATTCGGGTCCAGATGCAGGCCGGGTTCGTGGAAGTACGCCGCATCGGCATCGAGATCTTGCTGTGCCAGCCATCCGCCGTCCCAATACATGTAGTCGATCGGGCCGTACCCCGTTACGAGCTTGTGGACTGCTACATAGTTTTCCTCTTTCCACAGCCGGGCGTTCTCCTTGTGGTCTGGCGACGTTATATATCCAAAAACGTTTGGCTGGCAGTCTGTGCCCGTAACATCGTAATAGCCGGGATACCGCCAACTTAACGGCGAGAAGTAGAGGCCCACCTTGAGTCCCGATTCGCGAGTCGCCTGAACATATTCTGCGATGAAGTCTCTATTGTGCGATTGGACGCTCGTGAACGCGTTCGGGTGCGGGTTATCGAACAGGCTGTATCCATCGTGGTGCCTCGCGGTCAGGCACATCCAGCGCATGCCCGCCGCCTTGGCCACTTCGGCCCACTGTGCCGGATCAAACTGGTCTGCCGCGAAATATTCGTCACCGCTTTCGGGGGTGGCCAGTCTGGCGTACTCATCGGTAGGCACGCTGGACGTGTGCTGGTGCCACTCGCCTTTCGCTGGCCCCGCATAGAGCCCCCAGTGGATGAACATGCCAAACTTAGCGTCGTGCAGCCACTGTAACTGGTCATTGGATTGCTGCATAACTCCGAGGTCGGAGACTGGGTTGCGGGCAGGGAGTTGGAGGATGCTGTTGTACGTACCGGTCCTATCTCTTTCGCCTTTTCCAACGCACTCGATACTAAGTTCGCTAGCATACGCAATCCCGTCACCACCCGTTTTTACGACGTATACTACGACCTCGGTCTCACCTTTAGTAGTGCAAAAGGGCAACCGCACCTGGTTAAAGGTAACAAGCGCGCTCGCAGTTTCGCGAACACCGCCGTCGCCACATCGAACCCCGACACAGACCTGCTCAGATCCCGAGCCGCTTCTTACCCAGGCCGTTACTACGTACGAAGTGTCTGCATCCACTTGGACTGTCTGCTCGATTCTCGTCGCAATAGGCCCAAGTGCCACTGCATCTTCATCCGCATGCGTCACAGCAGACTGCGCCGTGGCAATACCATTTACGGTATTCCAGCGGTTGAGCCGTGTGTCGATTTCAGCATTTTTGAACGTCATCGGTACCCTTCTGTTCTCCCAGCCTGCGTTTCAACAGGACACGGCCACGCGTGAGTGATTCAATTACTGCTTCGCCTCTCATAGAGTTCTGTGGCATCAAAACTTCTTTCTCTTGGTCATCGACTTTCGCTACCGCCGAGCGAAATGGCATTACGGCCAGGGAAAAACGGGCGCGCTTAGGCCAATTGCAGGAGCGGAGAGCAACGCCCATAGCATCGCTATCGTGAACTCCCCAAGTATCATCCCGAGCATAAATGGTCGCAGGCGCTGAAACATTGCGACGCCGCCGTATCGCATCACGGGAACCTTGATGATCCACGCCACGAGACACGGGAACCAGAGACAGTTCATCGCCCACGTTGGCGCCACCGCATAGGCTAGCGGGTTGAGTGGGAACCATGGCAGCAGGGTTCGCAAGCGCAACAGCATACCCGTGAATACAGTGCCAATGCCGAAACCGATGTACGCAATATGGTCGAGCGGAGGAGCCATCCCAACAATCGCCGCCGCGGCGTGCCAGTACATGTTTCCGGCGTTGCCGTCGGGATAATCGTAAAGCAACAACTGGCCCCGCGTGTAGCTCAGGTAAAGGAATGCGACCGCAGAGACGGCGAACGCTACCACGCCAGCAGCCACGAACGGTAGAAGAAGGGAGCGCTGCTTCATGCGAATGTCCGACGCCATCTTCTGCGAGTCCATGAGCGGCGACAACAGAACGCCGCGCAGTTCGCGAGCAAAAACGGTATTCACGAATCCCGTAAAGGTAATGTTCTGCGGCCCCCACGATGACATCGGGACGACCAATTGGATCATCTGCGTCGGCAAGAAGCTCGTTTCCGTTATCAAAAGGCCAGCTTCGTTGACTGCGCGGGACATGATAACACTTACAAAGAAGATGTAGATGCCCATCACCGAGGTAGCGAGCCACGGACTCATCCCGGCTATGCTGAGCCACACAACAACCCCCGCGAATGCTGCGAGCAGGCCGATAATCGCTGAACGATACGAGAGCATCTCGCCGGAGTCATCCAGCACCTTCGTCTTCGTGAACGCCGTGCGAAACACAGCGCTATAGTGCGATTTGCCCAGGACGACATAAGAGACAATGAGCACAATGTAGGCGGCCATTGCCTGATGTCCGGTAAAAATGCTCGCATCGTGCGATCCCATTCTCTGCACGGGTGTGCCAAAGGCAGCCAGGGTGATGTCCTCAATCCTCGTTAAGATAAAGAAGAACCATAGCGAAAAGAGCAAATCGTTTGGCAACAAGTAGGCGAAACCTATCGCGGCGAACGAAACGCAAAGGAGCGTGTTGACGATCTGGTTCCAGGGATACGTCGACACCATCGAATTGATGCTGTAGATCAGGGTCACTCCCGGCACAGCTGGAATGTTCGCGTTGAGGCCATTGAAGAGAAATACAAGGCCAGGCACGGCAAATCCCGCCCACATCACTGCGTTCCGCAAGAAGGGCTTGCCGTCAAGTTCATCGCGAATGATAGCGACGGGAAGCGCTGTCAGCGGAAAGGAAAGCCGCTCGTTGTCCATCCACTGCCGTCGAATCAGTGCCGAGAGGCAAACGTAAGCCCACGCCACAAAACCGACGAGCACGAACATTGCAACAAGCGGTCCCGCCCACGCCGTCCACGGAATATGGCTTCCGCGCGCCAGTCCTTCGTAGTATTCGCGAAGCCCGGTCGGGCACGCTGTCTGGGCTGTAGGTGTGAACGGCAGCAGCCACTTGGGGAGATACCGGGTCACCAGATCGTTGTAGCGCATGGACGCGTTCGAGTGGTACGGCAGGAACGCAAGCGCCGGAATGACCTTTTCCATTGCCCCGCGTGTCGATACCATGACGCCAACAAGCATCATTGTGTACACGATGAGAATATCAGCAGCGTTCAAGAGCTCGCGGCGCGCGATGCGGGAACAGCCTTTATTGAGCAAAACGAGCAACAGCAATCCGACGATGGCGGGTGGTGCCAGTTGAAGCACGCCAAACTGCACCGTCTTGGTCACAAGGTCGCCGTAGACCGACATCACTGATATCGCGACAACTGCCGGAATGCCCACAAGAAATGCTCGAGCACGCAGACCGAAGCAGCGCGACGAATCACTTTGGGCAACCTCTTCGTGTTCTTGAGTTCTTGATGTGTTAGCAACTGTTGACATAATCTCTATTCAATCTTCACGCAAGCTCCGGGATGGCGACAATTGCCGTCCGTCTTTTTCGTATGTATAATCCGAGTCCGAAACAGTGGACCAGAAAAGCTTAGCGCGCATTACCTGTTAGCGCGGAATCCCCCCAGCCGCGTCAAATCACCCGCCGCAAACTGCGGGAGCTATATAAACAAAAACCGGTAGCAGAGCAAGCCAATGCGCTTTCGTCAAGAGACTGGCCCCAGATTACACCGACCCGTCTGCGGCGAGACACGGGTCCAGCGACACGCTGGTCAAATCGCAGGCGCCTTCGCCGCCAATTCAGCGATCTGCTTCGCATTTAGGCTTCCGCGATACAGTCTGAAGTCCGCGATGATGCCAGCGAAGTACGGGTCGGGATACTGGGACTTGCCAATGTATGCCTGCGACAGGACTCCGAGTTGGCTCGGCGTCATTAACATTGCGCCGTTCGTACCAACGGGCAATCCGTTGATGTACAACGTGCCGGTTCCAGCAGCGAGGGTGACGGCCACGTGGGTCCAAGCTCCAATCGGAAATGGACTGGTTCCGACAATCTGCTCCTCACCACGTCCGCTCCCGGCCGTGATAGAGAACTGCGGCTTTCCCGAACCACTAATTGGAGTCAGGTACATGTAGCTGGTAATTCCATTGCCAAAATCAAAGATACGTTGCCAGACAGCGTGACCGTTTACCTTCACCCACGCCGCGATTGTGCAGTCGGTGACTCCCGCCAGAACTTCGGGCGGGAGCTGGACATACTGGTCGGTGCCATTGAGAATCGCCGGGATCACTGCGGCTCCGGTGCTCGCCAGTTGAGCTTTTGGGGTTGCAGTATCGATCACAGCTGAATGGCTTGCAACGTCAAGCTTCACCCTTCCGATCAGGCTGGCAGCTAGCGACACTGACGCAGGGCTCGAGACAAGTGTTTTGCCCGATGGAAGCGTGGCTACCACTTTGTATGAGTAGTTAGCATCCGCCACTGTTTTCCTGTCAACAAACATGTTGTCAGCAACTTCGCCCACTGTCTCGTACGGCCCCTTGCCTGCTGCCCGCCGAATAGTGTAATTCTTCGCGCCTGGCGTTCCCCACCACGAGAGCGTGACGACGGCCCCGCTGACCGATGCCGTTAGGCCGCTGGGCGCACTGATCTCGCCGCATGGATCGACGGTTGCCGTCAGTGTCGTAAAGCCGAGTTGATCGTAACCGCCACTGTTCGGCCCGTAGTTCCCACCACCACCCTCGGGACGCACCTTCTCCGCAAACTTAGCCGAGTATGGCGCTGCAATTCCCTTGAGGTTAACATAGTGGTTGTAAATCAGATCCCAGCCCGAACGCGCCAAGCCGCGACCACCGTCAGCAATGACCGGCTGCACCACGTCGACATTGGCATAGGGAATGTACGGGACATCCTCGCCGAGGTTGTATTTCGCGATATACTCCATGCCGGCCAATACGCGGTTGTTCTCGTAACCGTAGAGATCGTCGCCCTGCTTCCAAGCCATCTCGCAGAACGTGCCCATAAGTGCAACACCTAGCGTCGTGTGCCCCTGGTCGCGCCCAGATTCTTGCCACTGACCTAGGTAGCCCGGGTGCATGTAGTAAACCGTGTGGTCGATGTTGCCAGCTCCCACACCGTGCTTGAAGTATGTGACCGCCTCATCGTAGATATCCGGGCGATCGCAAACGACGCCGACTGCAAGCATAGAGCACATATTGCACAGATCCCAGTTCGCCCAGTAATGGCTGGGCTGAGTCCCGTTGTGTCGCGTAAGGAAATCGTGGTTGCCCGCGTAAAACACCTTCAGCAACATGGTCTGAAACTGCTTGAAGTCGTCCGGTGCCCAGCCGCTGTAGCTGCGCATGATCTCGGCCGCATTAGCGATCTCGTAGCCGTAAAGGCCAAGCGCCAGACACCCGTTGGAATCGCCGCCGATTCCCGTCAATGTCGAACCCCAAGCGTTGAGGATTTTCACTGCGTTGTCGGCGTAGGCGGTATCACCGGTGACCTTCCACCGAAGCGCTGTTTGATACGCAGCGGCGGCATCGTTGTACAGCAAAGCGTAGTTCTCGCCGTAGGGATTGCGCCCCCGGTAGATGACGGGAGCGGGTCGAGGTTTCCAAGACAGCTGGGAATGAGGGTTTGCCACCAGGATATTCCAGCTATCGATCCATGGATGTGCGCCAGCCTTGACCTTGGTGGCCATGCGGTCAAAGTCTGCCTGATTATGCAAAAGGCCGGGGTGCTTGAATGATCGCGTGTCAGCCTGCGCTGGAGTGTTTGCGAATAGCGCCATCAGAGTGATAGCTGAGAGTAGCTTCATGGCTGGTTTGTGCTTGGTCATTATCTTGCTTCTATTTCGAATATGTGATGGCTTCGGTAAATTAGCCGAGAGATCTAGTTTGTGGGCGTTTCTAATGGCGACACACGCCATGTTGAACCGTCCAGCCGACTCGGTGCCGGCCCCTGACTGTCGGCGGACACGAGGCCCGGGTCGCGGGGGACGCTATGCAGATAGCGATGAGTCGCCAGCGAGAGCAGTGCCGAGCATCCTCCCTGCATGTCGATCCATTGGAATGTCTGCGTCAACTCGTCGCCTGCTGGCTCAATCCGGATATCGCCGGGTCCACCGTCTGCGCACACCGTAACGTAACCGCCGTTATGGGCACGGAACGCCACACGGCCACATTCGCGGTCCTCGACCACGAAGTCGCGAACATCACCGCTTCGCTGCTCGTCGGTCGGTAGCGCGCTTACAATGACGCCGTTTCTTGCTAACAGCCTAACACCATCAGCGTTACTGGTCAATGAGACAATTCGGCCCACCGGCGCACGACCCGCCTGTCGAATGGCACGCGGCTCTTCGACGACGAAGTTGGCAAAGTCAGCGAATCCGCCAGACATGCCGCTGGTGTTGTACGCGAACAGCGCGTAACGGACACCCTGGAATGTCGCCCCCTGGTAGATCATATCGAAGCCGTCGCCAATGTCCCTGAACGCGTTCCCATCTTCGCTGTAGCTAAACCGCGCGACCTCCCTGTCGAAGTCGCACGCGACCCGCAACCAGATTAGGGATCGATCTATTTCATGAATCTCGGTTTGCCCGCTGAGCTGATTGAACAGGCGGATCGATAGCTGCTGGTCTTCTTTCGTGAGCGCCATGGATGCGAACGGCACGTTTAGCAGTCCTAACCCAGCGCAATCACCGCCAACAAGGCCCGCGACGTTGACCTCCACGGTAGCCGTCGACTCCGGACCGATCGCACGTTGCGTCAGCGAGTTCTTCGCGTTCCACAGATCGTCGGCCGGTAGCGTGTATAGCCTGAGCGCTCCGTGACGTTCGGAGAGCGACCATGCGGAATCGACAGGGCAGTGATTCCACTGCCACACTGGCTTTAGTGCGTGGCTTGAAAAATCGTCACAGCGCTCGTAAAGGGCCGACGGATCGGACGCTGCGCCTATATTCGGCTTAGCCCACGTGATAGGTGAACGACCCAAGTTGCCAGGCAGCCCGAAATAGGGCCAGCCGTTTGACCACGTAATCGGCGAAAGACACGTCAGCCGGCCCACCGAATTGTGATCCATCATCGAATACCCCCACCACTCACCGGTTGGGGTGTCAACTATCGCACCCTGATGGAGCGCCATCTTGCTGATCCGGGCAGCATCTGGCTTGAGCACTTGAAAAACCCCATCGCGAAGCGAGCCAGGCGCAAGCCGGTTGCCATAGCTCGCGCCGAGTGCCTCGTTTGCGCTAATCGTCGTCACCTCGTAAGGACCGTCGAGTTGGTTCGAACGCGCGCAAACCATGTACAGGGTTGGATCGTAGACGGCGAAGAAGAGGTAGTACGCCCCATCCACCTTGAGAAAATGGCTTCCTTCACCGACTCCAGAGCCGTGCGGAATAATCACGCGATCAGTGCCCGGAACGATATCCTCCAGACTGTTGGTCAACTCAGCCAGATGTATCTCCTGGTAACCCCACACCGCATACGATTTTCCGTCATCGTCGAAAAGCACTGATAGATCGTGGAGGGATACGCGCATTTCGCTGTGCGTCCACGGCCCCACCGCGTTAGTGGCCTGAAAATGCTGAGTCTTGTGGCGATTGACGTTAGCAAAGATGTGAAAAACGCCATTATGATGCCGGATACATGGGGCCCATATTCCCTGTCCGTAGACGTTCTTGCCCTCCTCCAACCGGAACTCCGGTCCCAAGTCGAGACGGTCACAGGCGTAACTGACGAATTCCCAGTTAACTAGATCACGTGACCGAAGCACCGGAAGACCGGGCATCGCGTGCATTGTCGTTCCCGTAAGGTAGTAGTCGTCTCCCACGCGGATCATGTCAGGGTCGGAGAACTCGTCATAGAATAGCGGGTTGGTGTATGTGCCATCACCGTTGTCGGCGATCCACGATTTCATACTGGTCATGTGTTAGTCACTTAAGCCCAATGCCCTAAAACGGATTGAACGTCACCACTGCCTTTGCAGCTCCCCACCAGCATTGCGCAGACGGACATGTCCAGGGCAGCTGCGAGTTCGTCGGACCACCGTTACCATTGTTCGCCGATGCAGCGTTTTCCGCGTTCAGAAACTTGACGTGACCATCGGCTAATAGGTAGTTGGACTGGCCAAGGAAATTGCCTGGAGGCGAGCTGCTTTTCGAAGTCGTACCAGTTATGTTGCCAGAATGACGCGCCTTCACGCCCGCAGTGGCGGCGCAAACATCATCGGTGAAACCGTTGTACGATGTCAAAGTGCACGTATTAGCTGCGGTGCACTTTACCTGCGCTGCGTAGTCGCCTCGCATGTCGCAGTTCCCAATGTTTCCGCTAGCGTATTGCATGAACGGGAAGCCGTCGCCGACAGGGGATGCCCATTGCCAACTCGTCTGTCCGAGCGTCCCTTCCTGCTGATCCCCGACCGCCACGGTGCAGTTCGTCACTTCGAAAAGCGCCACCGTTGTCACGGGTGCCGACAAAACGCTCTCATTCTGCCCAGAAAGCTCATAGTTCATTGCGTATGAGAACGTGACAAAATGGCTGACCGGCAGAGGCGTCCCGCCGGTGCCGAATCCTGTACTGGGCAGGAACGGATCGTCGGGACACGTGTACATGTTGGCCGACTTCACATACGGGTAGGTCTGGCCGCCCCAGCCCACCCCATATCCGCCGCGAGGCTGAAGCTGACATGTACTCGGATTCCCCGATGAAGTGCAGCCAGTGACCGCCTTCCCAGGCACAATGCCCGATGGGTAGCATTCGTCGTAGTCGGTCAAATACTGGTGTAATGCCAGCCCGATCTGCTTCATATTGCTGGCGCATGTGGTCTGTCGCGCCTTTTCTCGCGCTGTGGCGAAGACCGGAAATAATATTGCTGCCAATATCGCTATAATAGCTATAACAACTAATAATTCTATAAGAGTAAAGCCAAAACGTTTATTCGAAATCATGTTCATCCCTCACGCAAGTAGAAATATTCGTATACTGCTAACCGGTTACGCCGACGTACGAGCCGTACGTCATGCCTGGTAAACAGTGGCTCCGGACAGGCGCTCTGCCCGGAGCCAGCGATCCTAGTCTGTATCGTCAATCGTCCACATCCCTCGGGGGCCTGTGCCGCCGGTATTTACCAGATTCGCCCCTGGACTGACGGTAAGTCTCGGGTCGAGCCACTTGACGTGCCCATCGCAGAAAAGGTAGTTCCATCCGCCCGAGTGGTTGCCCTGCTGAAAGGCGGGAGTGCCGCCATTGTTGTCCCACTGGGTCCCTGGGCAGTCCACGGTTGTGGCATGGTAGTCGCCGACATTGTTGCCTCTGCAAACGGTCTCGGCCACGAGTAGAGTTGACGAGACGGACGGGATTTTCGACAATGGCTGACCAACCGATCCGACGCCTTTATAGGCTGAAACGAGAGCGTATGAGCGCGGTTGTAGATTCGTGGCAGGGTTGCCCTGAGCGTGGACAATAGTATCGTCAGGACATGCTGCCCATGGTGCGTTGTTGCCTGCCATCCATGCCCAGTTTCCGGCGAAGTTGTACTGATTGCCCATCCGAACATAAGGCGCGATAACCATATCCCAAGTCGTGTAGTTTGTTGTGCCAAAGTATGTCGGACGACCGGTCACGAGAACTTCATCGTTATCCTGAGCGTATTGGAGTAGAGCCAGCCCGATCTGCTTTTCGTTGCTGGCACATGTCGTCTGGCGGGCCTTTTCTCGGGCGGTAGCGAACACCGGGAAGAGCACCGCTGCCAGAATCGCTATGATCGCTATAACGACGAGTAGCTCAATAAGAGTAAAAGCTGTCAATTTTGATGTCTTCATTTCGGCTACTCCTGAGCAGGCTCCCCGTATAGGTGGTGACGTGCTCCTGATATCGATTCAAATAGTGCGTGATGGCGGCGACGATGACGCCCTCACCACCAGCAAGGGCTGCAGCGTCGCCGTGTAGCTTGGCACTTGCGCCGCAGGCTTGGCAAGAAGGTCAACGGCGATACGAATTCTGTCCTCAAGCCGCGAATCAATCGTCGTCAAAGCAGGCGTAACTCGAGTGGCTTCATGCCCATTATCGAATCCCACTATCGAAACTTGGTCAGGAACGCGAATATTGGCGCTCTGCAACAGTGTCAGTTCGAATATAGCGTCGTGATCGTTCCATGCGCACAGCGCCGTCGGATGGTCCGGTTGAGCGAAGTAATCGGCTACCAAACTGACATCTTCTTGCCATTTGGTGATCTGCGCTGGCGTAATCTCGGTGAGTCGAATATCAATTCCTCGAGCGCGAGCTTCACGAACGGCGATTTCAATGCCCCATGAACGAGGCACCGATATCGGTAGCGCGATAGCTATATGACGATGCCCTTGATCGATCAGATGGCGGGCCACCAGCAAGCCGCCATATGTGTTGTCGATATCAACACATGGGAATTCGCCCTGCTGCCCTTCCGGCGGACCACCGACAAATACAACTCGTCGCCCCATGGCATGAATTCGCTTTGCCATTTCAAAGCGATTACTGCCCAATAAAAGGAAGCCTCGTTCCACCCCATCGTCGGCCAAACAGAGTGCATCAATACGCTCTTGCCGCGGGGGTTCGTAAGTAACGGGTACACCCCATTCCGCGCTGACATTGTACGCGAGCTCGATTCCGCGGCTCAGGTATGAATTGTCGTGCGCTGTAACGACGACGATTGTGGTACCGCGAAGTGCATCATCAGCGGCAGACAAATCTATTATCGGCTCGCTTGAAATCCCAGGAGCTGTACGGCTCGTGTAGCTCTTTGGGCTTTCCGCCACGTAGGTGCCAGAACCAGCGCGTCGCACGATTCGGCCAGATCGCTGAAGTTCGGCCAGCGCTGAAAGTACCGTTCGCTCGGATGTGTTGAAGCGAGCCATCAGGTCGCGGTACGCGGGAATACGCGTTCCAACGCCAAACGTCTCGCACAGAGCGTCAATCTCGTCGACTACTCTTGCGAGTTCACCACGCCGCGAAGCATGTACGCTTCTCGGTCTAGTCCCGTTCTGTATTGTGCTAAAAGTAGTGGTCATAATCATTTATCCGACGACAACCCAAGTCTATCACAAACGCGCTGAGCTGTCAATAGATCACAGACTAATTTTTTGATTTTGTCTGTGAATAGTATAGATCTCATAATTATTGTATGTGGATTACAGTCATTTACGCATCGTAGCGCAACATCAGGATCGCATTGGAGGGCTGTAGGCCTAGCGCCTAGCGCCTAGTATCCAGGTCCCAGCTCAGACGTCAGCAATGAACCGCACTCGGTGGACGCAATGGCGCTCGCGCTAAGTGACTGGGACCAGGTCAATCCGAGCAGTTTTAGGCAAGACAAGGGTCTAGCAACACGCTGATTCAGTCCTGCAAATCTGCCTTTACACGGCCAGCGCCGCCGACAGTGAGAGACATCGTGCGCGCTGAAGACTCGCCTGCCCTTGCGCGCCGATACGCCGTATATCATCTGTGACACTCCGGAGCACGGATATTTGACCGTTTGCGCAAAGGGCTCAGCTTCCCGTCGCAGGGAGGAATTCGGGCACCTTTTGCCCAACCCGAATGCCATGGAAACAATCCCCGTACTTTTCGATACTGATATCGGCTCCGACATCGACGATGCTGTCGCTCTCGCCTATCTCCTTCGACAGCCTCGCTGCGAGCTCCTGGGAATTACTACGGTGAGCGGTGAGCCCCACAAGCGCGCGTCGCTCGTCAGCGCGACGCTCAAAGCCGCGGGCCGCGATGGCGTGCCCGTGCATGTTGGCATCGAAGCGCCACTGGTCAGGTCGCAGGTTCAACCACAGGCCACCCAGTTCGAAGCGCTCGCCGACAAATGGGCGCATGATGTCTACGATAACAGGCAAACCGCCATTGACTTCCTGCGTGACACGATACGAGCGCGACCGGGTGAAATCACGCTTCTCGCAGTCGGTCCGTTCACAAACATTGGCGTGCTCTTCACCATAGATCCAGAAATCCCTCGATTGCTCAAGGAGATGGTCGTCATGGGCGGTCAGTTCTTCACGCGAGGCTATGTCAAACCGGCATCAATGTCCGAGTGGAACATCCTCTGCGACCCCCATGCAGCTTCTATCGTGTTCAATGCTCCCCTATCGCGCCTTGTCGCGGTCGGCATTGATGTCACGCGTCAGGTTGAGCTCGACGCCGACGAATGCCGGACGCGCTTCGACGCAGCTGGCGGCGCGCTCGCTCCGGTAGCGTCGATGGCGGAGGTGTGGTTTCGGCACCGGCCCATTATTACGTTCCACGACCCGCTCGCCGCCACTGTGATCTTCGCTCCATCGCTTTGTGAGACGATGGCTGGTACGATAAGTGTGGAAATGACAAGCGCCGGGCTAATGGGCACTACGATGTTCGACGCCAAGCCCGACGGCATCCATCACGCGGCAACAACGGTGAGCCCTGGCGCATTCTTCGAGCATTATTTCGGAATTGTCGGTAGTTAGGCCGCAGGGCAGCGATAACCAACAAAAAAACATGACACTCACAAACTTCACTCGAGCCTATCCGTCAACCGCGCCCGTCCCTGGCGAGCGCACCCTGCTGCTCTTCCACGAGAAGCTACTGCTCGTCATCGCCGATGGCGACAGTGCGCGGTTTCCGGTCGATGCGGAGATTGGCGGTATGCCAGATCTCACCGAGCCGCTCTACCTTGGTGACCTTGCCGGGAAAGCGTGCCTCGCGGTCGTGCTGCAAAAGGACGCGTCAATTCCGGACAGCCTCACGCCGATGGCGATGCGTGACCTCTACGGTGCCCTCAGCGACGTCGAGTACGCCCTCGCAGGATACGCCTCTCAGATCGTTCACTGGCAGGCAACAAGCGCCTTTTGCCCCGTATGCGGACATGCCACAAAGCCTCAGGCACACGATTGGGGTAAGGTGTGCCCCAACTGCGAGCACACGTCGTACCCCCGCGTCAGCCCTGCCGTGCTCGCGCTGGTGCACGATGGCGACCGAATACTGCTGTCGCACAAGGAGGGCTGGGGACCGCGCTACAGCATCCTTGCGGGATTTGTGGAGCCGGGCGAATCACTGGAAGAGTGCGTGCGTCGCGAAGTGCGCGAGGAGGCGGGAGTGGAAGTCACCGACATCGTCTACGCTGGCAGCCAGCCGTGGCCATTTCCGCACCAGCTCATGATCGGGTTCAACGCCCAATACGCTGGCGGCGATATTGTCATAGACACGACCGAGCTTGACGATGCCCGTTGGTTCCACATCGACGGCATGCCAGACCTGCCCGGCCCATCGAGCCTGTCACGCCGCCTGATTGATAATTGGATGACGGCAAAGCACAAGCGGTAAAGTGGCGGCTTACTGCACAACGGCTCGCTCTACTTCGCGGGCAGGTCGTACCAGAACATCCCGCATCCGTTCGATCCAGCAAGCAGTCGGTTGCCTGCGAAACCCACTTTGTTATACAGGCGGTACGGCAGGCTCCTGTCGAGCACTGTCCAGGTCGAGCCTGAATCTGTGCTGAGAGCGACGCCGTCCTTGGTCCCTGCCGCCAATCGGCCCGCAACGCGAGGATCTGCGGCCACATACTGCACGCTCTCAGAATAAACTCGCTTCCAAGACACTCCTGCATTATCGGTGCGGTAGACACCGCCGTTTTCCGATGCCAGGTAAAAGCGACCGGCTGCGAGCGGATCGGCGACGACGCTGTAGTATGTGCCAGCGCCATTGACCGGCGACTGTTTCCATGTGCTGTCCGCAGGGTCGAACCGGAACGATTGATGCATCATGTTGCTGATAGCGACCATCGATCCGTCAGCGCTGATTGCGATCTCCGGCCCGTGCACCCAGATACTCCACGGCGTGGACTGAAAAAACGGCTTGCCAACAGGAAGCCCGTGCCCCATCCATGTCCATGTTTTCGCGCCATCGACGCTCTTATACACCCCGCCATCGTTCAGCGCGATATTGTGTGCGTTCGTGACGTAGACGGTCTTCGCGTCTCTTGGATCGGCGATAATGCTATCGATTTTGCGCCAGCCCTTGGGAAAGCCGTTGTCCTCCATAGGAAGGCGTTCGAAATGCCTGCCGCGATCATTCGAAACAAATAGCTGGTTTGCCTGCCACTGCCCCCAGCCATCGGCTCCGGCCTCCCAAAGCAAGTTCGGGTCGCCGCTTGACTGCACAATAGCCTTAACGTTTGTGCCGCCATAAGGGATCTGCACAACTGTGTATGATGCTCCTGCGTCCGTGCTCCAGTAGCCGCCGCTGTCTGCCAGGCCAACGTAGACCATCGACGGTTCTTTCGAGTCAGGCGTTATACAGTGAACCACTGTATTCTCGATCCCTTGCAGCGTCCACTTTTGCGTCTTCCCCGCATCCCACGTTTGGTAGATGCCGGTAAAATCCGTACCAAACCAGTGATTGGGGTCCTTTGGATCAATAGTTATACTGCTCGTCGCCATAGGACGCCCACTCGCGCCGTACAGCGCTCCGGACAGGTCCCAAGAGGTGCGAGGTACAGGTTCCCAGGCCGACTTGCCAGCGCCTAGCCGGTAGTATTGCCCCTTATCGTACGATGTGGTCAGAACGAAGTTAGGCCCAGCGGCGAGGGCATTGAACTTGCAATCCCCGGTCGTGGGAAGCCCCTCGGCAAAAGGTGTCCAGGTCGCGCCAGCATCGATACTTCGCTTGATCGTCGTGCTGCCAAATATCCCGTAGAGGCTTGTCGGGTTTGCGCGGTCCTGCACGATCTCAGTCGGCGAATCGTCTACAAGTTTTGTCCACGTCCTGCCGCCGTCGTCGCTCCTAAAAAAGCCGCCGCTAAGGGCATTAACGCTCTTGATCTTAATTTTCGCCGAATCGATGGCGCAAAGGTAAACCCGCTGAGCCACAGTCGAATCGAAGCGTACATCGGTGCAATAGTGGTCGCGCACACCGCAGTCCGTCCACGTCTTCCCATTGTCCTCGGTGCGCCAAACTCCCGTGCCAATCGAAGCCGCAAGTACAACATCGGGGTTCTTTGGGTCCCGCGTGAATAAGAAACCATTGACCTTATGGCTCTCGTTACCCGCGAACTGCGCCGTAAGCGTCTTGACCCAGGTACCGCCGCCGTTCTCGCTGACATAGACGCCTTGCGGATCATTTCTCGCCCCGGTTTCGAGCATGATGCGGTCAGCGTTTCGTGGGTCGACTGTCAATCCAGAGTTTTCGTAGTTGCCAAGGCTTGGCGTCAATCCGCCTTGGATCATGCGCCACGTCAGGCCGCCATCGTCGCTGCGGTAAACACCGCACATGTCGCCGTATGCGTAGAATCGCTTCGTGTCGCTTGGGCAAGGCACGACATTCTGGATGTATCCACCGCCGCCAATCGTCGCCGAATGCCATTGACCATACGCAGGGTTCGTCCACGGCTTCGCGGGTGCGCTGGGCGTCTCCGCAAAGACGACGGCGACGTGGGCCAACAGTGTCAGGAGCACGGCGACAACCATCATGGCGTAACGAGTTCGTACATGTCGAAACATAGTTCGTTCTTTCGTGGTATCGAGAATAGAAGGAGGAGTGCGAACTTTTGTTATCGCCCTCAACAAGATTTCACTGCCAGGAGCAACTCCCCACTAATCATCCGCGTTAGTTAGGTATTGCAGCGTGTTGGCGCACCCGTTGCCAGGATGGCGAGACATGAGCGTGTAGAGATCGAACGACTTCACATGACCGTCGCACCAAAGCACATTGATCATATTTGAATGCCGCGCTGGCGCACGCTCCGTCCCTGTCACATTGCCCGCAGCGGCAGTCGGAACGCCCGGATATTTGGTTGAAGCCGTCGAAATGTAAATCGACGTATTGCAGCTCACAACCGGCGCAAACCAGCTATTTCCGAAGCCGTCAAACATCCATGCGGTGGTTGCGGGGACGATCACGTTGGACGCTTGAACCTTGGCATAAGGCGTCCCATCGCCTGCTTTGCACCAGGTGTCGGGGCAGTAGCCAGGACCCTGCTGAGGGATATTTTGGGCGGTATACGCCGTAGCGTTCAAGAGGTAGCTCCCTTTCCCCGTCGCGCCATTGGTGCCCGATGGTGACGGCGTCCAAACTGCGGTCGATGTCGTATCGTCAGGACAGGTGAACACAGCGCTGCTCTTGACGTATGTGTAGACAAGGTCCATCCAGTCCCAGTTATTGTTATGGATAATTCCCGGGACCATCATCTCGTCGTAGTCTTGAACATACTGAAGCATTGCTAGCCCCATCTGCTTTTCGTTACTGGCACAGGTCGACTGGCGCGCTTTTTCGCGGGCAGTCGCGAATACGGGAAACAGCACCGCAGCTAATATTGCAATAATAGCGATAACTACGAGTAGCTCTATAAGTGTAAAACCAAGTTTCTTTCCGCTTCTCATTACAGAATTCTCCCTCTGTCAATCGGGGCCAGTGAACTCGCACTGGCTGGTCGTAAGCCATAAATCGGCGCCCTGTCAGGCTCGGTGCCCGGTGATAACCGTGGGGCGCAAAAGAACACTCGCTGGCACATCCAAATCGCCTTCTATCAGGCGCTCCAGCGTGTCGAACATTACGGAGGCGATCTTTGCGGGATCAATCTTCAGGATGATCATTTTGTCTTCCCAGCCGATGAGCGTAGCGCTCCCCGCATTCGCGTGACTCGCAATTGCGATATCGCGCCCCACTTCCAACCCCGCGTCCTGGATGGCCGAGATCACTCCCAGCGTCATGATATCGTCCGTTACAACGATGCCGTCTGGCCTTCGATCAGCAGGCAATTGAAGCCACTTTCGAGCCTCGACGTAGCCTAATTCTTGCGTGCTAACTTGCGGAGCCCACGGTCCTTCCGATACGAGAGTTACAACGTTCCGGACTATCTCATCAAGATACGGTGCGTTCCCAGTATCCAGCCCTCTACGAAATGCATCCCGTACTAGCGTTCTGAACGACTCAACGTGGCTGGGCTCGTTTGCTCGAAAATCGGGCATGGCTAGGGCAATTCGCTTGCGTCCGCTCCGTGCCAAGGCTCCTGCGCCCTCCCCTAGCATCGCCTCAAGGGAAATGTTCACCTCGTGCGATGCGGGACCGGCAAAAGTGACTACGGGCACCCCTTGGCTTTCGATCCAATCAACCGCGCTCTTGAAGACGCCGATATACAGCACGCCTGAAATGCGATTCGCGGCGATGTCCGCCTTCAACGCAGCCGGGAAAGCAAGCTTGTCGCTGTTGATTATGCTAAAGTTTAGATCCAGCAGCTCGTTATGCGACACGGCTCTAGAGCGTGCCTCGGTGATCAACATGTCCCAGAATGGCGACCCGCCTCCAGAGCGAAAGAATGTGGGGTCGCACACCAAGCTGATCACACGCTTGCCAGCGTTCGGCGATCTGAAAATCCCAACACCATTCCGCCGGATAATAACCTGGCGAGCCTCCAGCTCATTCAATGCGCTGTTAATCGTCGTGACGCTCACCCCCATCGCATCCCGAAGTTCATACACCCCCGGCAGCTTTTCACCGTCCAGCAAGCTGAGCGTGATGCCTTGTAGCTTCACGAGCAACTCATCGAACCGCTCTTTGCGCGCCGGGCGTTCTGATTTGCCTTTTGGAATCGACGGCTTAGCCGGTTTTGTTATTGAACTGGTTGGCATGGCGTCACAAAGCTTTTCGGAAAGCAATTCTAGTATAGTACACTTCGGGAGCGTTGTCAATACCTTTCCGAAAAGATAGTTGATCGTGGCTTCTTCACTCTCAATTGTCTGGAGGCTATCGCCAAAAAAAGCAGCCCTTTCGGGCTGCTTTTTCTCAGAAGGGACGCGTTATCGGCGACCGTACATGGAGATAACGTTGTTCATGACCGTTACCTCGGACAGATCATCCTGTACGATATGAACGGAGATGTTGTCGAACCAAAGGATGACTCCTTCGATCTCTTCATCGGTCATTAGCTTGAACGTCACCGGCACTTTGCCGTCGCGAAAGCGGATCATCTCAACTTCCCGTGGGCTCACACTATAACCGCCTTTGCTATCGTTTTGCGTTTCCATTGTAGCTCTCGTATCACGACCGACGGCCGCGACTTCTTAGTCACCCGCAAAACCCACCTGCTTCAAATCAAGCCGTGGAGGCTTGGTAAGGTTGGCTGTACGTGGGTTGACGATTAACTGCTAACAACCGCAATGATCGAAGCGCGATAAGGGTCCAGGCTCGGCCTGGCTACTTCGCGGACTTGGTCTTAGGAGCGGCGGCCTTGGCTGCCTTTGCGTACGCTTTATGTCGCTCTTCGGCACGCTTGCGGGTGCGTCGGATCTCTTTAGCTCGGACTCGCATAATGATTATTAACCTCCTGTAAGCATTCTATGAACCGAGCCTCATCGACGCGGTACCTGCAAAACTGTTTGCCAGCGACCACGACCACGGGAATAGCTTCAGCGTACTCCGCGAATATGTCCGGGTCGGTCAAAATATTGACGACTGTAAGCTCAAAAGGCTCCGTCTGCTGCACGCGAACAAGGGTTTCGTACGCAGTCTCGCAGAGATGGCAGCCCGGTTTGCCGTAGAGCACGACATCGGGCAGGCGTGGAATCACATCGGAGCCGATCACAGTCATGGCCCGTTCATTATATGTCTTGGAGGGAGGCTTTGTCAAGCGGCGCGCACGATACAGCGTCGTTTTACTGTCGGCACAACACGTTTTACGCCTTTTGGTCGATAAACGTGGACGTTGCGAGAAGCTGGCTGTCGGCGGCGGTCGGCGCGGTGTCCGACGTCTCCGTTTCCTTGCTTGCTTGCTGCGCCTTGGCTTGTATCTGAGCTATCTGCGCCTGAATCTGGGCCTGCTGCTGCTGTAGGAGTTGGACCTGCTTCGCTTTCGTTTCTGCATCGTCGTCACTGTTATTTTCGTCGGAGATCTGTTTGGTGATCTCCTTAAGCTGTTTTTGCAGCTGTGAAATCGCCGACGTATAGTCTGCGGTACTCGACGAACTTCCGACACCTGATATTGCCATGTGAGGTCTCCTGCGGATGAATGCAGCGCATCAGCCGCGCCTGTACTTTAAGTATGCCGCCCCATTTGTGAAGAACCGGTGACGATACGCAGCATGACTAGTGAACCGGCCCGATATCCCTTGCCGCTGCCTTCTTTAGAATAAGAATTGCTGGCAACACAAAGGCGCAAACAACGAGGACTAACAGAAACGCGTCGCAAAACGCCATAGTGACCGCCTGCTTCTGCAGCAGGCGATCCATCACCACCATTGCCGCCTGCTTCGCCTGCGGGATTGCCAGGCCGCCATGCGTGTGAAGCACGCCCGTAAGCGCGTGCAGTCGGTCGCGCAACTCGGGGTTGCCACCGTAAACGTTGCCCACCAATGTTGCTCTATGGAATGCCGTCATATGTGTAAGATATGTGCCCAGGATCGCGATACCAAATGACCCTCCTAACTGCCGGACGAGGTTAAATATTGCTGATCCCTGAGAAATCTGGCGCCCCTCCAAAGTCGCAAAAGCAGCGATCTGGATCGGAATGAAGAGCATCCCGAGCCCGAGTCCCCGAATCAGGAGCCCATACTGGACATCCGCTTCACCCGCCTGCGAGTTGAGGCTCCCGAGAACAAGCATCGCCCCCATAAAGATCGAAATGCCTATTGCAATCACGACACGCGCATCTGCATTCTTCTGCATCACACGGCCGCATACCATCGCCGCCACCGCCGTAGCGATGCCTCCCGGAATGAGCGTGAGTCCGGTCGTGGTAGCGTTGAAGCCAAGGATGGTTTGCGCGAACAGGGGGTAGATAAACACAGTGCCATACATCGCAAAACCAATAATCGTCGACAGTATCACGGCCCCGGACAGGCCGCGATCTTTCAGCACGCGAAGGTCGAGGATGGGCACCTTATTGCGCGGAGATAACTCCCAAAATATGAAAAAAACAATCCCAACGAACGCCACAATCGACAAGCGTGTGATTGTCGCATCCTCAAACCAGTCGTACCGCGCCCCTTCTTCGAGAACATACTGGAGCGAACCCAGCCCAAACGCCAGCGCCAGCATTCCGGGAACATCAATGGCCTGCCCCTTGTCCTGATGCACCGAATCGCGCAGAAAGAGCCAGACTAGCGCGAACGAAAGCAGTCCCAGAGGCACGTGCACAAAGAACACCGTTTGCCAGGACCAGTTGTCTGTGATATATCCACCGAGGGATGGTCCAATGGTCGGAGTCACGATCAACCCGAGGCTAAACAATGACTGGACGAGAGATATTTGCTTGCGCGGGAAGATCTCCACAATAGTTGACTGAGCGGTCGAGATCAATGCCGCCCCTCCTGCGCCCTGAATCAGCCTCCAAACGATGATCTCGTCCAAGCTATGGGATAGCCCGCACATGAACCGTGCAATGTTAAAAATCACGATGGACCAGAGGAGATATTTCTTGCGCCCCAACCTCCCTGATATCCACGCTGTCATCGGCAAAATGACAACGTTGGACAGGATGTATGCGGTGCTCACCCATGCAATCTCGGTGGTGGACGCATTCAGGCTTCCCGCCATCTGTGGCAGCGAGACGTTCACGACGGTGGTATCGAGGATCTCCAATGCTGCCGCCATGATCAACCCGATGAGGATCCACCAGCGCTCGGCTGCAGTCCCCTCACCTTCGAAATCATCGACGGGATCAACCGGCCTGATATCCGCCGAAGTTGGCTTTGAAACTGTTATCGCGGTAGCCATAAATCATAACCAAACACTAATTAGACGGCTAACTATTATTGCGAGACCAAGCGAGCTCCGCGTCTCCGAACACTCACTCGCCGCCTTCGACCGCCCCGACATCTATCCGCGCCAGCAACCCCATCAAAGTCGCCCGGTCGTCCTCGTTGAGCTTGGCCATCAGCTTGTTCAGGCGGTCGCAGTGCTGGGGGACATAGCTATCGAGGAACTTACGCGACTTGTCCGTTAGCTCGATGAAAAGCGTGCGGCGGTCTTCGGCGTTGCTGCGGCGGGCGATGTAGTCGTCACGCTCAAGGCCGTCTAGCAGCGACGTCACCGTCGGACGCGTCACTCCAAGCGCATCGGCTATATCGGATGGCGAGGCAGACTCGCGGCCGCAGGCTTCCTCGGAGACGAGGTAGATGAGCGTGTAGAGCTTCCCTAGCGACAGGTTATGCTCCTCAAGCTTGCTAGACGTCAGCGCATCCCACTCCTTCGACACCCGGTGGATGTTCGCGATAGTATCGAGGGCGCTGGCAGCGAACGAGGGATAGCGCAGTGTAGCCTGCTTGAGTAGCTCGCCCTTCGATGAGATGCCTATGATTGACTTGTAGTACGCGTCTGACTTCTTCATTGGTTCATTAATTATAAGCCGTCTAAGTATTACGTGCATCCGCCATTTGGAGGATAACATCAAACCCGGGCGCTCGCTACTCCGAATTGACGTGGACTCGAGCGTAGAGGCGGCGGTAGGCACCGGGGGTCATACCTTCGTATCGACGGAACGTGCGGCGGAAGTACTCGGCGTCGGGGTAGCCTGCGGTGGTGGCGATCTGGTCGATGGTCTGGGGCGAGTCGAGGAGGAGCTGCTTGGCTTCGTGAATGCGGCGCCGGTGGATGGCTTCGGTGAGCGGGGTACCGAACAGCTGCTTGTAGACTCGGCCAAGGTAGTCCGGGTTGTAACCGAGCGCGGCGGCTATGTCGCTGGTTGCGATGGGCTCGGCGGCGTGTACCCGGATGTACTCATCGGCGCGCTGGGCAGGTAGCACAGCGGCGCTGTGGGACGCGTTCAGGTTGGCCGGTTGGGCGATCTCGTGCAGCATCTGGAGCACGGTCAGGTCCATGATGCCCGTTGGGCGAGTGCCAGCTGCCTGGTCGTCCAGGAAGCGTCGGAAGAGGGTTGTAAGCCTCTCGGGCTCCGATAGGGTGGCGGCTCGCGGAAGGCTCAGATGGCTGTCGGCAGCTATGCCGGTCTCGCGCAGTCGGAAGTGGAGCCAGTAGAACCGTAGGTTTTCTGGATACGATTCCGCACCGCCATGGCGTTGGCCAGCCTGGAGAAGCAGGGTTTGGCCCGCCTCGACCACGAATGTCTCGTCACCCTCGAACATCGACAGACGGCCTTGCTGGACGAAGATCAGCTCGTGGGAGTCGATCACCCGCTCTCCGTGGCGCCCTCCGCGACCACGAGCAACGAACAAGCCCGCATTCAGAGCCATCAGCGGCATACTGGTCGCGATGCTCAGGTTCATTGGCATAATAATATCATTTCATGTCGGAATCATCCTGATTATTGGTAGTTTTGTCCCTACCCGTACTCAAAGACACGTGATATTATATCGGAAATCTACGGGTGGCGCAAACCGAAGCGCTCCCGAAGGAGAGATCCATGTCCAACAACGTTTCCGCAAGTCAGTTCAGCCCGGTGCCGTTCACACGGGTCGTCATCGACGATGTCTTCTGGTCGCCTCGTATTGAGGCGAACCGCAATGTCACGCTTCCTATCGAATATGGTCAGCTCAAGAGCACCGGGAGGCTCGATGCGCTCAAGCTCGAGTGGAAGACTGGGATGGAGCCTGTTCCCCATATCTTCTGGGAGTCCGATATCGCCAAATGGCTAGAGGCGGCATCCTACAGCCTCGCGTCCCATCCTGATCCCGCGCTTGAGGCGATGGTGGACGAAGCAATCGGCCTCATCGAGCACGCGCAGCAGCCCGACGGGTATATCAATGTCCACTTCACCGTCGTCGAACCTGAAAAGCGCTGGAGCAACCTCCGCGACTGGCACGAGCTTTACTGTGCGGGCCACCTGATCGAGGCGGCAGTAGCTCATTCAAAGGCCACGGGCAGCGACCGGTTTCTGAACATCATGCGCAAGTTCGCCGACTATATCGGTACCGTATTCGGGCGTGAACCGGGCCAGAAGCGCGGCTACTGCGGGCACGAAGAGATCGAACTCGCACTTGTAAAGCTCGCGCGCCACACCGGCGAGCGGCGGTACATGGAACTCGCCAAGTACTTCGTCGACGAGCGCGGCGCCAAGCCCCATTACTACGACCAGGAGGCTATCGCTCGCGGCGAAAAGCCGGAAGGCTACTGGGCTAAGCACTATGACTACTGCCAGGCGTCTATGCCCGTCCGCGAACTCTCCAAGGTTGCTGGCCACTCGGTACGCGCGATGTACCTCTACACCGCTATGGCGGACCTCGCCGGCGAGTATGGCGACACCGAGCTGTCCGACGCCTGCGAGCGGCTATGGAACCACCTCTGCCTTGCAAACATGTATATCACGGGCGGTATCGGTTCGTCGCGCCACAACGAAGGCTTTACCGCCGATTACGACCTGCCCAACGAGACCGCGTACGCGGAAACGTGCGCCGCGATTGGCCTGGTTTACTGGAACCAGCGCCTGTTGCACCTCGATCTCGACGGCAAATACGCCGATATTGTCGAACGCGCTCTCTACAACGGTGTCATCAGCGGCGTCTCGCTCGACGGTTCCAAGTTCTTCTACGAGAACCCGCTTGAAAGCCGTGGCGCTCACCACCGCCAGGGCTGGTTCGGGTGCGCTTGCTGCCCGCCAAATGTCGCCCGTATTCTGGCATCGCTCGGCGACTATGTTTACTCCGAGGGCCCGTCCGGCCTCGCGGTCAACCTCTACGTCGCCGGAAGCGCATCGGCCAAGGTAGGCTCGATGCCCGTTGCGCTCACTCAGGAGACGCGTTACCCTTGGGACGGCGCAATCCGGATAAGCGTGACCCCCGAAACACCGTCCAGCTTCGATCTGAGCCTCCGCATCCCCGCCTGGTGCAAGAGCTACACTCTGGCGGTCAACGACGCGCCGATTGACGCGAAGTTGACCAAGGGCTACGCCATCGTGTCTCGCACGTGGGCAGCAGGCGACGTGGTCACTCTAGTCCTCGATATGCCAGTCGAGCGGGTTGCCGCCCACCCCGCTGTCGTCGCCGACCAAGGTCGTGTGGCCCTGCAACGCGGGCCAGTTGTTTACTGCCTCGAAGACGTCGACAATGAGTTCGGCGCTCGTCGCGCTCTTCTGACCGAAAATGGCGAAATCACAGCCACATGGGACGAGGGCACCCTGGGCGGAGTTGTCGTTCTCGACGCCGACGGCGTTATCACCAGCGACGCCGCGTGGGACGGTGCGCTGTACCGTTCCTCGCCTGAGCCTGCGTTGAAGCCAGTGCGAGTCCGCGCGGTGCCGTACGCCGCCTGGGATAACCGCGCACCCGGCGCGATGACGGTGTGGGTGCCGGTAGTGTCGGCGTAGGCTCCCCGGTGCGTGCCGCCCCACCCCACGAGTGGGGTTTCGATGAGCGAGTGCCTCTTGGCGAGACGGGGGGCAGTGGCCATTACCTCATCCCCCAGCCCCTTCTCCTACGATAAGGAGAAGGGGAGTCAGATAGGGTCGTGATCGATCACAGGTGCGTTTTGTGCGTTTTGCGCGTTTTGCGTTGCGCAATGCGATTCTATTTTTTGCGCAAAACTGTGGGTTGGATTACCCTGGTGCGTTCCGCAGCACCCCACGAGTGGGGTTTATGATGTTGCGCTCAGAAGCTAGGTCACCGATTGCCGCTTGGCAGCGCGTGGACATTGGCGATTACCTCATCCCCCGGCCCCTTCTCCTACGATAAGGAGAAGGGGAGTCAGATAGGGTAGAGATCGATCACAGGTGCGTTTTGCGCGTTTTGCGTTGCGCAACGCGATTCTATTTTTTGCGCAAAACTGTGGGCTGGTTACCCTGCTCGCAAAGCTCGCTGTCCCCGCTTCGCAGGGGCTCTGTTGTTGCGCTCAGATGCGAGGTCACCGACTGCGGTTTGGCGTGCGGAGTGTTGTCGCACGGGCATGATGCCATCGTCGGCCAGGTGTGCGGGAGCGGCGACGACCTGGATGGGCGTCGCTCGGCTATGTGGCGCTGGGTGCGCGTTGTCAAGGTGCATTTGAGACTTTACAGTTATATTGTACTATATATTTATCTCATTATAGCCATATATAAGAACATATGTTTTATATTTATTTTAAGCTCATGGAGAAGTGTTTGTGACCAGAGATGTGAGAACAGCCCACTTATGTCGAGCATCGAGAAGGCGAATGGGTTCGGGTCGGTGAAATCTACTATGTGGATTGCTGGCGGGAGCCACGGGACGTGGAACTTGGGCCAGGGGCAGGGATAGGCGGACAATGGGGCGCAGATTTCTGTAGGGTGAACGTGCTTGATAGCTGGTTGACCAGCACGTTTAGGGGTAATAATGCAGATAGTAGCCCGCAGTAGCATTACGGCCCAGGATTCCGTAGGTTTCAACCTACGGCGCGCAAGAGCTTGAAAGTACCCGTTGGGCACTCGGAACGACCCATCTGCCACTCGCTGAGACGAGTACCACGATTCGCAACACGGGAAAGAATTTCGTGTGCACCCTGTAGCGATGGCGCCAAAGTGAGTTCCTGCGGCGTCCACTTTGGCGCAGGCCCTATCCCTTCCGGTGCAGTTATGAAAACTATCCGAACGGTATTCACAGTGATGTTGGCCAGTTTCCTTATCGTGGGAACCGGCAGCTGCGTTCACTCGTCACCCAAGCTCACGCCAGCGCAGCAGGCTAAGGCGGATGCGGCGTTGTTCGCTTTGTGGACGGAAGGGCAGGATACGTCCAGCGGTCCGCAGCCACGCCCCGGAATAAAGGTTAGCGTCCGCCAAATCCAGGCCATTCTGAGGCGAGGTGCAAACATAAACGCGACCAATATCGACGATCAGACCGTATTAATGTGGGCGGCAGTTTCGCCTTCGCCGAGTTGCGTCAAATACTTGATATCGAAGGGAGCGCGCATCGAGGCGCGAGACATCTGTGCCATGACAGCGCTCAACTACGCGGCCGAGAGTGGGTGTTTAGCCAGTCTTCAGGTTCTCGTACGTGCTGGCGCGCATATCAACGCCAAGAGTGCATGGGGCTGCACAGCGTTAACTCTTGCGGTCAATACAGGGCACCTTAATTGTGTAAAATACCTTCTACGGCACGGTGCTAACCCCAACATAGTGGATGAGCGTGGAAAACGCTCTCTGAGCTACGCTAATAATTATCGGGCGATGATCGGTGTATTGAGAGCTGCAGGGGCAAAGTGATGGGAACAGGCTGCCGCCAAATTGGAATCGTTAGGTGGGACTTGCCGTGTTGAGGCTACTCTGGGCAAAATTTGTCAAACGTCGAGCCTGGTATATTGTCGTCGGCCTGTTTTTCTTTATGGCCTGGGCTTTCATAGTGCGCCCAATTGCGAGTGGAGAGCTTGCCGACCTATGGTCAAGCACGGGTTCTCATGTGACGCTGCCCAAGCTCGCTGGGCTTGTGTTTCTTGGCGCGGATGTGAACGTGAGAGATCCAAGTGGTGGCACGCCCCTTTTGTGGGCTGTAGACGATGTTAATTGCGTCAGGTTCCTTGTTTCTCACGGCGCGGATGTTAATGCGATGGACAACGAAGGATCGACAGCCCTATTCAACGCTGCCACTTCAGGCAATATCGAGGTCGTTAAGTATCTTATAGCAAACGGAGCTACCGACACAGACGGGGCGCTTCAAGGTGCAGCTAGATCTGGAGATGCTTCGTGCCTCAAGTACATTTGGTCAACTATCCCAAAAGTCTACGCGGACACAGCAACCGCCCTGTTGATGATCGTCCGCGACCCGACAAGCGCCGAATTTCTACTCTCGAAAGGGGCCAATGTAAACTACATTGAGGTTGGCAGCGGCAACACACCGCTCATGTCCGCAGTTAGGACTAATAACTCCAGTCTTGCTGAGTGCCTCATCGCGCATGGAGCGAACGTGAATGCGGGTACCACAGAAAATGGCAGCACTCTTCGTGGTTATGCACGTAGCCATCCCGGTATCGCTGCACTGCTCAAGGCGGCGGGAGCAAGGTGATGGGAACGCAGCCCTTAACATGAAGTGAGGTGCAACAGTGGATGAACCTACAAACCAAAACTCCACAAGGCTGCCGCACGTATTCCCCGCTTGGCTGAGGTGGACGTTGCTCTTGCCGTGCGCCTTTGTTTGCTCCGTTATCCTCACCGATTTGCTGTACAAAGTAATTTCGCGTGTATTCGGTCCGAACGGGTGGGTCCAAGGGTTTTGCGAAGTCTTCTTGGGCATTGTTGCGTTGGTCGAAGTTGGCACGGCAATCGCTCCGCACAAGAAGAAAACCGTTAACATCTCGCTGCTGATAGCGGCTGGAGTAGTTTTGGCTATTGGGGTAGGCGTTTCGGTTTGGATCGAACATCGGAAAGCGCCATACAGCACGGCGCCGGTCGTATGGTCGTGGTCGACTGGTAACTTAGTGGGACACAGCAGCGCGAGACTGATTGTCGACGACCCCGCTAGCTCATACCCAACATGGTATTTCGTAGCGCTCGGGGTGGCAGCGCTTATTTTCCTGGGTGTTCGCTTGTCGAGGAAATATCGAAAATCGGACGAGGATGCGCGATAAGCAACGCGGTCGTACCCGACATTTGTAGTTCAGCGGGCACATGCTTCAGCACCTAAGCGGCACTGACTTCACCATGGAGGCGACTCGTGTGAAATGCTCTCACTGTGCAGAGGAAGTTGATGACGGCACCGTGAAGTGCCCTCGTTGCGGTACGTACCTGCAGTCGTGGGGTGACAGTTCGCGTCTCTCTGCCTGGGTCGGCCCTGGCAGTGGTTTCATCCTGGGACCAATTGTTCTTGCAATCCTTACGTATGCGCGTGACGCAGTCATGTTTCCAGCCGCTTTAGGAGACGGCCAGGATATCTTCACTTACTTTCTGAGCGCCGGGCCATTCGGCTTCCTGCTTGGTGGGATTACTGGCGACGTCATCGCTACTCACATCTCGGGTGATCGACAGTTTGCGGCAACGCTAGCAATGTGGCCTGGATTGATTGTTGGAATTTTGGCGATTGTTTGCGGAGTCTGGTGCCATTCGGTCATCGCCTATGGGATGCTACCGCTCATTTGGGCTTGCCTGCTTATCGCTTATGGTGTCAAAATACGAAAGACAGAGGGCTAGCCGCTAAAGCTGCCGTACACGTGTGGATACAACGGGATTGCCACAACTCTCTCCTCCAACTAGATGTAAACGCACCGGGAATAACGCAGATTTAACGAACCATCGCCGATGGCGGCGATAATCAAGGATTGGAATCAATTGGCTAAACTACCAGACAATATTATCAAAGTGCTGGACGGCGGGCATCCGTTCTGGGTGGCGACCGCGACGACTGACGGCCACCCGAATATCGCGGTGAAGGGCAGCGGCGCTGTTGCCGACAGCGAGCATCTGTACTTCGCCGACCGCTTCTCAATGAAGACTCGCGAGAACCTCGAAGCGAACCCGCACGTTGCGATTGGTGTCAGCGACCCGGAGGCAAAAGTTGCGGTTCAGATCAAGGGCCGCGCACTCTTGTGGGACCACGGGACGCCGTACGACACGGTTGTTGCCAAGCTGCGCGTGAAAAAGCCGACGCTACCGTCGCCAGCATACGTCGTCGTGGTCACGATTGACTCGGTGTGGGACATGTCCGGCGGACCGCTCGCGGGCGAGCAGATCGCGTAGCGGGTGGTACGGGGGTGGTGTTGGGGTATGTCAGGAGCCGGAAATGATTGCGCCATACGCACGAAGGACCAGGCGGCTGAAGACGCGGCTGCGAAGGGCAGAGCGTGCCACCTTCGCGGGCTAAGAGTCTAGCTCCAACGATTTGTAGATTGTGCCGGTTGCGTGGTGCTCGCGTTGGCGCTGAACGTAGCTGGTTACGCGAGCGACATGGCTGCGGCGGACCGCTCGCGGGTGAGCAGATCGCGTAGCGGGTGGCTCGGGGTGGTGACAACCGGGTACGAATGACCGATACGCCCTAAGGACCAGGCGGCTGAAGACGCGGCTGGGAAGGGCGGAGCGTGCCGCCTTCGCGGGCTAGGAGTCTAGCTCCAACGATTTGTAGAGTGTACCGTTTGCGTGGTGCTCGCGTTGGCGCTGAACGTAGCTGTTTACGCGAGCGACATGGCTCCGGCTCACTGAAAACGCGCCATAGGCACCCTGCCAGCGAAACGCTTTGCCGCATAGGAGCGACGACGCGGCTTTCGTGTGCCTCACGAACTCGCTGACCGAAATGCTCGCGGGGATCCTTGCCAGGATATGAACGTGATCCTCAATACCCCCGATTGCAAGAACATCCGCCTTGAGCGATCTGGCCTCGTTGAGAATGGCAGGATAGATAACCGACTCCATCCGCGCATCGATCAGCGGAACGCGGTCCCAGGTGGCCCACACGACGTGTACATAGAGCTGTGTCAAAGTTGATCTCATACTAATGACACTCCACGCTCACCATCGAATCCGGAAACACGCGGCCAAATATTTCTGTCGTATTGCGAAGGACGCCCCTCGCCACATCAAAGCCCGCGAAGGCGGCCGATCCGCCCTTCCCAGCCGCGCCTTCAGTCGCCAGGGCATTCCCGCCAACGCAAACATTCACGCGCCGCGTTCTAAATCGCCACCCTACCCCGACGCCTTGCCCCATCGGTGCGCCAGATAGAGGCACACGCCTGCGAGGATGATCTGTGTCACAGGGCTTTCTATGCGGCGGCCGTGGCCGATGAACCAAGGCTTGGACGTATGCGTGGGATAGAGCATCGTCTTGAGCAACCCAAAACGAGAGAGGGCGTTCTCGAAGTCTGGCGAGATACCGCCAATGGCACCTGCGAACTCGGGGGATTTGACACCGTGACGCTTCGCGATATAAGCCAGCGCGATGAGGCACAGCGGGAGTTCGACGGGGATCTCGTAGTCGCGATGGGGAAACTTGTCGAGGACGCCGTGCGAAACGACGCCTGCCGAGAAAGCGCGCTTCTTGGAACCGGCGCGCCCGCCGATAAACGCGCCAACAGACGCGTGCACCCATGCCATCATACTTTGGAAGACCTTTCGAATTCGGACGCCTCTCAGGCCGGCGCGGCCATTTTTGGATCGCTTCGCGGCTAATACCAGTCAGCTTTGTGAATTTTACCCGGAGCGAAGCGGAGATATAAAAAGAGCCCGCCCGGCTTTGGAGGGCCATGCTGAGCTTGGACCTTTTTTCGCGTATCAGCCCTTGGGTCATGCTCGACCTAAATTAAGCTGCACGTGGCCATTGCGCCGCATCTACTCAGAACACATTTTGCGGTAAAGCGCCGCTACTTTGCGGACATAGTTCTGTGTTTCGCGGTATGGGGGAACGCCGCCGTATTTGCGAACCGCGCCGCTGCCAGCATTGTAGGCGGCCATGGTAAGGAAAAGGGTGTTGAGGGGCACGACGCCGTTTGCCGCCGCGCCGCCGTATTTGCGGACGTGGCTGCTCAGGATGTGGACGGCCGCGCCGATATTCTGGACAGGGTCGTAGGCATCATTGACACCAAGACCGGCGGCGGTGCCTGGCATCAGCTGCGAGAGGCCCATGGCACCGGTGTGCGACGTCGACCACGGATTGAAATTGGATTCGGCCAGGATCATGGCAATCACGAGGCGCGGGTCTAGCTTTTCAAGGTCGCTATAGTAGAGGACGCTCGTGGTGATTGTGTCAATCTGGTTAGCTGACAGGCGGGAGTTCTGCCCGGCGATAAAGGCGCGGTAGACAGGGTAGACGGCGAGAAGTTTCTCACTCAGCGGGGCGATGGGCTGCCCAGCGGGCAAGTCGCGCATCTGATACGATGCCGACCGACTGGTTGTCGGAGCGGTGCGACGAGTTTCGGTGCCACGCGACGGTGTTGCTGCCTTTGCTTGCGCGACTTTCGCAGCGGCGAGCGCGTCGGCCTTCGCGGCGGCGGCCCTCTCAATTTCCACGACTGCAAACTCAGGGGCAGATGCAACTACGGGCAGCATGCTGCGCGAGTTGGTCAATTCGACCGCATCGGGCACTGAGACGATGGCGCGTATGGTTGTGCCCGGTTGTAGCCAGTAGGCAGCGTCGTTTGACGGGCTGGACAAGTTAAGCGATACGCCCTTACAGTCCACGATCAACATCAGGGAATCGTCAGGCAGCGATGCTCGTCCGACAACGCGCCCCGACACCTCGATGTCCAGCCCCGCGACGTCACTGAGAGTTGCCGGGATAGTGTCACCACTGACAAATGAACGTAGAGGCGCTTTGAGAGCGGTACGGGCATCGATGTAAACCTTGCCTGGGGTCTCGTCGACAACAGGCGGTGCGACAGGCTCGGTCTGCACGACGCTGACGTTGCGTATCACAGCCATTGCGGGGATCGCAGATTTTGGCGCCGCGAAGCTGGCGCTGGCGGATGCGAGCGCCGCAGCGACGAGGCAGGCGATGGAGTTGGTGGTGCTTCGGTTCATGAAACGGTCATCGGGCAAGGAATTGGTTGCGGCGCTCAGTTTGCAGAGCGGCACATCGAATCTATAGTAGCACAATCGGCTGGTACGGGCAAATTCATTAGTGGGCCGGGCGCGTGAAAAGCTTCACTTGAAAGGGTGTGTACTAAATTTAAGGCAACAACTGGCTAAAAAATCTTGGCGTTGCACAGATGGGGGGTGGCATGCCGACCGCTGCAGCTCACGCGGGACCGTCGCTCCGTGGCGAGGGTTGGCGACGATTTCTTCGGGGATCGCGTCCTCAAAGGCGTCCCCAAACAGTTGCGATGCGCCACGATTGGGATGACGGGTTTTTGAATTGGACGATATGCTTGGCGGCTTCTACTCCGCGAACAAGTGGTGCCACCTTCTGCGGGGCGCTCCCAAGGCTTGGTTCGTTCGGAGTTGAGGCGATGGGTTGGCATCTTAGCCCAGCGGGCGGTCTGCTTTTCACAGGCACCGCTTCAGCGGATGCAATGAAGGTTATCCACATACCGACCGCAGCACCTAACGGTGACGAGCCGCTCCGTGTCGAGGGTTGGCGACAAATTTTTCGGGGACCCGCTCCTCGGAGGCAGCCCCAAACAGTTGCGATGCGCCACGATTGGGATGACGGTTTTATTTAATGGGACGGACGGCTTGGCGGCTTCTACGCCGCGAACAAGTGGTGCCACCTTCTGCGGGGCAGTCCCCAGGGCTGGGTTCGTTCGGAGATGAGACAATATGCAAAGCCGCGTCCTCAGTCATGAGTCGGACACCAGAGGAGGGCATGCGAAATGAGTTTGAGGAGAAGGACCTCTGGTCCGTTGTGTGGTCGTCTATCTCCCCGACCCAGTAGTTCAACTTTCCTCGCCGTCGGCCGGAGGTTCGGGTGCAGGGAGGTCGAAGGGGCGCTGGCGGTATTCGCGCGGACTGTAGCCTGTGAGCTGTTTGAAGCAGCGGGACAGGTTGAACTCGTTGCTGAAGCCCAGATGCTCGGCGATCTGCTTGAGCGGCATATTGGTGCGGTAGAGAATCTCGGCGGCGGCGACGACGCGTTTTTTGGTGCGATAGCGCGCTGGCGATATGCCGGTTTCGGCGACGAACTTCTTGCGGAAGAGCTCGTATGACATGCCGACATCGGCGGCGACATCCTGGATGGAAAGGTCGCTCCCCAATTCGCTTCCCAGCTTGTGCAACGCGCGGGAGTGCCACCGGTTTTCGAGGTTGTCTGCCTGCTCAGTCGCACCTGCAGCGAGCATTTCGGTCAGCAGCGCGAGGAATCGGGCGACTGTGACACTGGCAGGGATAGGTTGCAGGCGATCATTGACCGTGAGCAGCGTTTCGATACGGCGCTGCCAAATCGTGACGGGAGCGAGCCGGCGAATTGGCCGGGTTTCGTCAAGCACACCCATCTCGCGCCATAGGTCGAACACGGGGCCGTCGAATGTGACATATAGTTCTGACCAGCGAGCGCCACGTGTTGGGCCGTACGCGTGCGGCACATCGGGAAACAGGACGAGACAGTCGCCTGCGGTCACGAGCTTGCTGGTCCCGGCGCCGTCGCGAAAGCTGCCCGCGCCATCGACAATGTAGACGATGCCGTAGCCGCCAAGGACACGCATGGACGACAACCCGATGCCGCGGCTGCCAGTGACGAGGGCTGCGCGGCTAATTCGACCGGGCTTTGCCTCGATTTCGTCGTTAACGATGATCTTAACCTGATTGTCAGGCATGGCTTCCTCGTGCGTCTACCAAGAATGATATGTTTTACCCCACACCAGCTATGGATGTTTGCTTGCTAAACATTATAATAGATATACAGTAACAGGGTGGAAGTCCACCTAAGATTTGCCGTATAACCCAACAATAGCGGAATGAACAGCAGCCAGCGTGCTGCTTTGCTCTCATAACAAGATAAGCGACGAGTTTGACTAGGGCGCACTAATGGAGCGTCACACACAAAGGAGTAGTCAGATGCCTGATCTACAGAAACTATACGAAGCCGTCCTGAACGGCAATGCACCGGCTGCCAAGGCCATTACCAACGAGGCGATCGCCGCTGGAGTTGACCCGCAGTCATTGCTTGACAACTACATGGTCAAGGCCATGGACGAAGTCGGCCGCCGTTTCGAGGCCAACGAGTACTTCGTACCCGAACTCTTGATCGCCGCCCGCGCTATGAAGGGTGCGCTGGAGATTATCCGCCCGCTGCTCGCTCAGAGCGGCGCGAAGTCCGCAGGCAAGGTTGCCATCGGGACTGTCGTCGGCGACCTGCATGACATCGGCAAGAACCTTGTCGGCGCGATGCTTGAAGGCGGCGGCTTTGAAGTCGTGGACCTCGGCGTGAACGTCTCGCCGGAGAAGTTCGTCGACGCGGTCAAGAACAGCGGTGCGCAGATTGTCGCGCTTTCGTCCCTCCTTACGACCACGATGCCTGGGCTTAAGACCACCATCGACGCGCTCAACGAAGCCGGTGTGCGCGGCGATGTCAAGGTGATGGTCGGCGGGGCTCCGGTCACGCAGAGCTTCGCGAACGATATCGGCGCGGATGGGTACAGCGACGACGCCAGCAGCGCTGTCCGCCTCGCCCGCTCGCTCGTCGCCGCGTAAGTCTCGACGCGGGGCCGATTCTCACGAACCGTAATGCTAGCCGATCACCGTGTAATGCGGTGATCGGTAGGCAGGCACTACGATGCGCTTGAACGGTAGTTGCAGATTTTAGTACCAGTAGCTACACACGCTATTCAAACAGCTAATTTAAATTCGCGACAATCTTAAGAAGAAGTATTATGCAGTACGACAGAATCATCGCGCACGGTGAAGCGTTCATAAAGGGCCTGCTCTTCGATTGCCGGTCTTGCGGACAGTGTGTCCTGCGCTCTACCGGCATGGTATGCCCGATGACCTGTCCGAAGGGTCTCCGCAATGGGCCGTGCGGAGGAACGTTGAACGGGGCGTGTGAGGTGCGGCCTGATCGGCAATGCGTGTGGGTGCGCATCCACAAGCGTACCGCCCACGGCGAGCTCAACCTCCCACCGCTACTGCCGTCCACCGATACCGCGCTGTCGAATACGTCGTCGTATGTCAACTACTTCTCGGGCGACGACAAGGTAGGCCGCAGCCCGCTGGCGTACCCGAACCTTGGTCACGACCAGGTGAGCGCACCCCTACAAACCCTGTCGACGCTCGAAGCGAAGCTCAAGTCTGGCGCGTTTGTTAAGACGTGCGAAGTGCGCTCGCCCCGTTCCGCCGATTTTACAGAGATGATGCAGCACGCGCTTGCGGTGACGGGTTCGTTCGATGCGGTTAACGCAACGGCGTATCTGAATGGCAAGCCGTCGATGCCGTCGCCTGTCGCCGCAGCCAAGCTCGCCGAGAACGGGATCGAGGCGATTGCGCAGGCGACGGCGCGGGATCACACGAAAACGTCGTTCATTTCCGAGCTTCTCACGCACCACGGCAACAAGGTGAACAATATCCTCTGCTTGACCGGCGACTCGTACAAGGGCCGTCCTCGCAGCAAGCAGGTTTACGATATGGACTCGTCGCTGATGCTGTACGAGGCTCGCTGGCTGCGCGACAGCGGTGTGATCCAGTTCACCGGCGACGCGTTGCCCGACCCGCCGCGACTGTTTCTGGGCGCTGCGATAAACCCATTCAGCTCGCCGCCTGACGTTCCTCTCATTCGGCTCAAGCAGAAGGCTGCGGCGGGCGCTGACTTTATCCAGACTCAGCTGGTGTTCGATGTTGAGCAGTTTCGCGCGTTCATGGACCTAGTTCGGAGCGAGCGGCTCGACCGCGATCTCTTTATCCTGGCGGGCGTGCCTGTCGTGACATCGCGCAAGGCGCTTGCGGTTCTGCCGACGGTTCCGGGAGTGCATTTACCGGCGGAGATCGCGCGCAGGCTGGAGTCTGCGACGAATATCAAGCGCGAGGGAGTGGCGCTGGCCCGCGAAATCGCAGCTGAACTCAGCGCGATGCCAGGAGTGGCGGGCGTCCACCTGATGCTTTTCGGCGCAGACAATTCGGTGCTGCGCGATGTTGTTCGAGACCTCCCGGCGATGCGTATTGGGGCATCGATACCCGGTGAGTCTCCCTCGGCCGCCCATGAAAGTGGCGACAATATGACGGAGGAAGTATGTCAATCCCTGGTCTGACGATTATTGGCGAACGGATCAATCCCGGATATGCTAGTTCGAAAGTGCTGATCGACAACCGCGATCTGGCGGGGATCCAGCAGCTTGCGATCAACCAAACGAAGAAGGGCGCGCAGTATCTGACGCTGAACGTCGGCGAACTTGGGCTGCACGAACCGGATTACGTTGTGGAGGTAACGAAAGCGATCCAAGAGGTGAGCCCACTGCCGATTTCGTTCGATTATCCGAACAAGCTGGTTCAGGAGTTCTGCCTCAACACGTACGACGCATCAAAGGCGAACGGCGCAAAACCGATCGTGAACTCGGTGAGCGAGTTGCGCTGGGACATGCTCGATGTGCTGTCCATTCAGCCCGCCAAAGTCGTGCTGATGGCATCGGAGCGCCTGGAGGACGGGAAGCCGATCAAGAACGTGACAGCGGAGGAGATCGCGTCCACCGCCAACCGAATGGCGACGCGTGTGCTTGCCGGCGGCTACGGGCTGGTCGCGGACGACTTGATCATCGACGTATCCCTGTGCCCGCTCGCGACCGACACCGAGGGCGAGATCAAGCGCGCCATCGACGCGATCCGGCTTATTGGGGCGGACCCGGCGATGAAGGGTGTGCACATGCTGGTGGGGCTGTCGAATGTCGGCATCATGCTGCCCAAAGAGGCGGCTGACGGCAGTCGGCTGAATGTGAAGGTGGAGTCGGCGTTCCTGACGATGACCGTGCCATACGGTCTTGACATGGTGCTCGGGACACCCGGACGCGACTACAAACTGCTTCCCGAGGACGATTTCGTTTACCAGATATTCCAGGAAACGATCAATGCCGACGGGTACGACGCGTTGATCTGCCTGCGGCAGATGTACAGCAAGTGAGCGTCCGGGCGGATTCCAGAAGGGCATCATAACCATGGCAGTACGAATTTGGGTTACTCGAAGCTATTTTGATGGCGAGCGGTTCTTCGAAAGTGGGCCATACACCATTGTCGCCGAGGAGAGCCGGATCACATTGATCGAAATCGGTGATTACGGTACGAAGCTTCAGGCCAGGTATGCGCAGTTAACAGGCGCGGCCGTGACCGTGGAGCGGGTGCCGTTTCTGATGCCCGGGCTGGTCGAGGGGCACGCGCACCTGTTTCTGAATGGCGCTGAGCTTGATGTGAAGGTGCGGTCAGCTTATCTCAAGGCCGACAAGGACGAGATGCTAGCCGTGGCGCGGGATAGTGTCCGCGAGACCTACTGCGCGGGGGTTACACTGGTGCGCGACGCTGGCGATATCCACGGCATCAACACGCACATAAAGGCTGAATGCGCGGGACAGCGCGAGGCTCCTGCTATCCGAAGCGCAGGGCGAGCATTGCGCAAGGTGAAGCGTTACGGTAGCTTCATGGCGCTCGAGGCGGCGGATTCTGAGGGCATCGTGGCACGTATTGACGAGATGGCTCCGCTCGCGGACGACATCAAGGTGCTGATGACGGGAATTATCGACTTCAAGACAGGCGAAATGGTCGGCTCCCCGCAATTCGAGATTGGTGAAGCGCAGCTTATTGTGAACCAGGCGCGCACTTATGGAAAAAAAACGTTCACACACTGCAGCGGGCTTGATGGGCTTCGAATTGCCGTTGGCGCCGGGATGGATTCAATCGAACACGGCTTCTTTATGACCGACGAGATCCTGCAAATGATGGCAGAGAAGCAGACCGCTTGGGTGCCGACATTTTCGCCGGTGGTATTCCAGCGTGATCGTCCGGAACTCGCTGGATGGGATGCCGACACGGTTGGTAGGCTGTCAGGTATTCTCGATAACCACTACGCGCATCTCGAACGCAGCTATCGAATGGGCGTGCCCATTGTAGCGGGGTCCGACGCAGGTAGCTACGGAGTCCCCCATGGCTCGGCGCTGATCGACGAGCTTTTCCACGAGCGGCGAGCGGGCATCCCCATCGAAGGAGTTTTGGCGTCTGCAACATCGATTCCGCGGCGTGTTTGGGGCTGCGAGAGCGCAAATATACGCGTCGGGAATGGAGTCGATATGATCGCGCTGCACGGATCGCCGCGCGACAACATGGAGAACCTGAGGTGCGTGTTGTCGGTGTACCGCGAGCCCGTGGGCGTCGGTGCAGCGGTGTGAGGATGGATCGCAACATAGCCGGGACGGAATTCGCCGGCTGACTAAGAGCACCCCTAACTCGTAAGCTAACTCGAGTTCGGGGCTATTGGGCCGCTAAGCGGCTTTTCGGCTTCGGCACTTTGGTGTGCTGCACTGTCTCGATGTCCTGAGACAATTTTCGGGGGCCCCGTCAGGCCCAGAAATGAGAATCGATTATGGACCGTAAGTTTTATTTGGATTTGGCAGCATCGGGATTGCGTATGCCGGTAGGGACCGACCTTGTCCTCCACGAGGCTGGTGACCGCGAGGCCATTCTGCTTGACGGCAAGCGCCTTGGCGGTATTGTGCAGAAAGCGGCGGAGCGGTACAAAACCCCGCTCGCGTTCCCACTGATGGACCTCACCGTAGAGAAAGCTGCGATAGTTGCGGCGCTGGGCTATGATGTGCCTGAGCCCGCGTCGTTTCACTTTATGGAGCCGATGGCGCCAAATAACCTCACGGTGCTTCTGGTTCGCCTCGCTGAAATCGAAACTCCGAGAATGCGCGCTAATGCCGAGTCGCTGAAAACCGTAGGGGCCGAATCCGACCTCGTGCCCGTAGGCATGAGTATCGGGCCGTTCTCCCTCATGTCCAAGCTGATCGCCGACCCGATCACGCCGCTTTATCTCGCCGGGGCAGGCGCTACGGCTGAGGAGGAGCCCGAAGTGCTGCTGGTTGAACAGTGCTTGACTATCGCCATGTGCATCATCCGCAACTCGCTTGACCGGCAGATTGCGGCTGGGGCGAAGGCGATCTTCGTATGCGAGCCAGCTGCCAACATCGCGTACATCTCGCCGAAACAGCTCGATCTTGATACCAACATCTTTGAGCGGTATGTCATGGATCAGAATCGCGTTCTGGCGCAGCATTTGCACGACCGTGGCGTCGACCTGATCTTCCATGACTGCGGCGAACTCACTGACAGCATGGTGAAAGCATTCGGCACCCTCGACCCCGCGATCCTGAGCCTCGGAAGCTCGCGTAAGGTTTGGGAAGACGCCCCGCTTATTCCCGACAATACTGTGATCTACGGCAACATGCCCACGAAGAAGTTCTATTCGGACACCGAGATGCCGTTGCGCGATGTGGTCACTTTGGCTCAAGAGATACGCGCAAAGATGGCCAAAACCGGCCACCCGTTCATCCTCGGCAGCGAGTGCGACGTGCTGTGTGTCAACGGCGCTGAGAAGATGATCGGCGACAAGGTGAACGCGTTCCTTACGTGCGCATAACGCTGAGCGAGAAGATTTCTCAATGACCCCCTCCATCGCCCACCCGCTTCACAGCGGGCGGGCTCTTTTTTGCTTGCAATATTGACGTGACCGCGCGAGGTACACTTCCTAAACTAGTTTGCGTCACGTAAAGGACCCTCCGTTCGATGTCTGATACCCTCACCTACTGCAACCCGCTACCGCTCCCGCAATACCAGGCGGGGCGCGCCTGCGCACACCCCTGTTTCAAGGGTCCGAGCTTTCGCGAGATGGCTGACCCGACTGTCATAAAGTTCGAGGGTCGCTGGTATCTCTTCCCGTCAGCCGGAATGCTCTGGCATTCGGATGATATGGTCAACTGGGAGTTCCACCATCTTGAGGAACCGTTCGACCCCGGATACGCGCCAACCGTTGTGGTGCATGGCGAATGCCTGTACCTTTCGGCGTCGTGGGACGGCAGCTCGATCTGGCGTGCGCGCAATCCGCTTGGGCCGTGGGAAAAACTCGGCACGCACGGTGAGGACGAAGACGGCAACGCGACTTGGCTGAAGGATGAAAACGGCCAACCTGTGCGATGGGGCGATCCGTGCTTATTCGTTGACGACGACGGCGCGCTGTACTGCTACTGCAACCTCGCCGAAGCAACTCCAGCGGGAGACGAGCACCCGTATAAGCTCAAGCCATGCGAGGGTGTGATCTACGGTGTGCGCCTGCGGGCTGACGATCCCAGCCGATTCGCCGGGGCCCCGGTGGCGCTAATAGAGTTCAGCCCGAGCCGCTGGTGGGAGCGTTACGGCGAGCACAACCAGATGACGGCGCACCCGGTCCTCGAAGGCGCGTGGATGACCAAGCACGATGGCCGCTACTATTTGCAGTACAGCAGCAACGGCACCGAGTTCAAAAACTACGCAGTCGGCTGCTTCACGGGCAATTCGCCGCTCGGCCCGTTCACCGCTCAGCAGCGTAACCCGATTCTCATTCAGCGCCACGGTTTTGTCAATGGCACCGCTCACCATTCAGTCGTTGACGGGCCCGACGGACGCCTCTGGTGCTTCTACACCGTGCGCATCAACAACGTGCACCCAATGGAACGCCGTATCGGCATGGATCTGGTCCTGTTCGACGAGAACGGCGAGATGTATGTGGACGGCCCAAGCAGCGCCCCCCAATTCGCTCCCGGTCAGCCGCGAAGTGGCGACGCAGGGTTGCTGCCGCTTTCGGTGAATATGAACGTCAATGCGACCAGTGTCCGCGATGGGCGCGACGCGCGTTACGCAGTGGACGACAGCATCCAGACATGGTGGCAGGCTGCTGACTCGAAACAAGCCCAAAGTATCACCGTGGACCTCGCCGAGAAGTTCGACGTCACGGCGGCGCGCATAGTATTTGCCGACCAGGGTCTGGACTACGCTGCGGGCATTGTCCCTGGGCCGTACCGGTATCGCGTCTGGGTATCGCTGGACAACAAGGCGTGGCATATCGCAATTGATCGTTCGTCGAATACCGAAGAGCGGCATATCGCTTACGAAACATGCGCCCCGGTCAAAGCGCAGTATGCGCGGCTTGAGGTGCTCGCGGCTCCATCGGGGATGGAGATTGCCGTGGCCGAGTTCACGGTGTTTGGCAAGCCGAATTTTTCCGTGTGATCATTGGTCCGGCACAGCTTATGCCAGTCCTTCGCACTGGCTAGATGAGGTTAACGTATGAGTGGTTTTGCCCGTTCCGAAGTTCGCCAGCACAACGGTGTCCCTACACTGTTCATCGACAACGAGCCTAACCATGCGATGACCGCGACGAGTGTTTCGTTTGACGATGAGCAGGTAATACGCGACTTCGTGAACGCTGGGGTCGAGATCATGATGATCTGGATCGAAGTGGCGCTCAAGTGCTGGAAGGGACCAGGCGAATACGATTGGTCGTATGCCGAAGAGAAGCTGGCGTTTTTCGAAGAGCATTCCGGCTCGACGAAGTGGCTTATCCGCATACGGCTTGGCCTCGTTGCGCCGTGGTGGGGCGAAGCCCATCCGTCGGAGGTGCACGCAAACCAGCCGACGATGTCCGTCTGCAACATTGCATCGCCAATCTGGCGCGCCGATGTGGAGCAGGTTCTTACCGATTTCGTCGGATGGCTCCAAACCACGCGCTATGCGAATCGTATCGCGGGGTTCATGGTGAACGCTGGAGCTACCGAAGAGTGGCTCATATTCGACACCGACAAGACGACAGCAGGACACTACCACGAGGTCTATACACGCGAATTTCGCGGCTGGCTGGCAAAAAAATACGGTAACGATCAAGCGCTGCGGACATCCTGGGGCGACGACGCTGTTACGCTCGCTACTGCGGGCTGCCCGACCGGCATGGGGCGACGAGGTAGCCATATCTGGGGACCATTCGCGCTACGCGACCCGGGGATAGATCGACGCTCAATCGACTATTACTACTTCCTCAACGAAACGCTCGCAGACGCACTTATATCGTTCTGCCGAACGGTCAAGACCGCTGCCGCAACGCCCACGGTCTGTGGCGGTTTCCACAGCTATCTGTGGTGGGAAACGGGGGTCTATTCGTATATTCAAGAGTACGGACACGGCTTGATTCAGCGTTTAAATGAGAGCCCCTGGATCGATTTCGTTTCCGATATCGCAAGCTACGACTGCCGGTATCCTGGCGGACCGTCGGGATACCTCGGTCTGCCGCACAGCCTCAACCTTCACGGAAAGCTGCACTATACGGAGGTCGATCTCAACACAACGACGTGCATGCCCCATAAGTATCTCGACGCGTGGGCTACGGGCGACCAGAGCCTTGTCAAACCAGGAAGCGCTGAGCCATTAATCCCAGATCGATTCTGGAAGTGGTCAGGCGGCTACTGTGGCCGCGACGAAACCGAGCAGGTAGCGATCTTCCAGCGGGAGCACATGCACAATCTGGTTACCGGAACGCCCTATTGGTGGTTCGATATACGCGACCATAACTACCATGCGTCTGCGTTTGTAAGCGCCCTGAACAAGCTCTCCACGATTGGAAAACAAGCGGTCTCGTGGGACAGACGGTCGCTTAGCGAGGTGGCGTTTATTGTGTCGGAAGATACGCCGATGTATCAATCGGCCATGAGCGGTGCGCTCATTCGCTTTGAGATGGAGAGCGCTCACGGCCTCCTCAATGATGTCGCTAACCGAAAATGGGGTCTGGCAGGGGTTCCGGTTGACTATTACGAAGTCAAAGACCTCAACCATCCCGATTTCCATGGCGATCAGTACAAGCTGATGGTCTTTCTGAATGCGAGCTTTGTTTCCGACGAGATCGCGGCGGGAATACGCCGCTGGCAAAGCGGTGGGCGAACGATGCTGTGGACGTTCGCGGCGGGAGTGCTCGACGAGGAGCGCTTCGATGTGTCCATTGGGGCGGACCTGATCGGCATGAAGCTCGGTTGCAAAATGGCGCGCCGCAATATCCATGTGTGTGTCGATGATACCGGCGATATGCTAACAACGGGCGGCCCTGCACTGGATTTCGGCACGGAAGGATCGGTGGGGCCAGTGTTCTTTGTGGACGATGCCAGCGCGACTCCGTTGGGCCATTTACGCGACGGCGGTGAAGTCGGGTTTGCGCTGCGTGAGCACAGCGATTGGAACAGTATCTACCTATCGATGACCAATTTCGGCCCATCGCTGCTGCGCAACGTTGCTCGTTACGCCGGTGCGCACATTTGGTGCGATAGCGACGACGTCATCTATGCAAACCAATCCATCGTTGTACTTCATACGGCTGGCGCTGGCACAAAGACAATTCGTCTCCCCGGGCCAGCCGTCGTAACCGACCTATGGACGGGCGAGCGATCACCGAACCCAGTCGACGTCATCGAGGCAAGCGAAGAGGCCTATCGAACACGCGCATGGCGCACCGAATATGCCTCTTGACATACCTTGGGCGATATGATATGATAGACCATACTGATTTTTAGTATGGTCTATGCGTTTTGCCACCAACACTCACTGACGGAACTCAAGAAATACACCAAACACGCTCCTCGCGGGTAGCCGCGCGTATGCGGGCGCTGGTAGCCTCGGGCGCTTACGCGCCCGGAATGCTGCTGCCCGCGCGGCGTGTGCTTGCAAAAGAGTTTGATGTCTCCCTTGCCACAATCGAACTTGCAATCAAGTCCCTGGTAGCGAGCGGTGTGCTCCGTGCTGAAAACGGTCGCGGGACATTTGTTTGCGACAATGCTGGCACCGTTCGATACGCCGCCACATCCACTGATGGGTACTCAGCCCAGGCGTCCCAAAAGCCGCCCCAGCGTCTCGTCGTGGGCATTATCAGCTTTCTCGACCCTGAGTATCATATCACCCACCCTCGCCAAAGGCCGCACACATCGGTGGTGATCGAAGGCTTTGAGCGCGCCATCACCGAATGCGGCGGCGTGACGCATTTCGGCAACACTCACGGGCATCCGCAAACGCCGGAGTATATTCGGGAAGCTATCTGCCGTCAAGTGGATGAACTCGGCGTTCAGGGCGTGCTGATCGCCGCTCCGCGGTTCCAGGTCGACGTATTCCAGGCCGCACGAATCAGTCCTATCCCCACGGTCGTCGCCGAAAACCAGTTCAGCCCTGCCGCAGTCCACCAGGTCTACTACGACTGCCGCGAGGAGGGCTACCGGGCTGCGAGCCAGCTTTTGCGCAGCGGTCATGATCGCATCCTGTACTTCGCGCCGTACACCGCGCAGTGGGTGGGCGCACGTTGGGCTGGGATCGAAGACGCCGTCGCAGGACACGAGACACGCATCACCGCGTGCATCGACGACACAGAACTCGCCGAACGATTGCTTGAAGTGCAGCGGGAGACAGCTGTGGAGTTCGCCAAAACCGTATCGGTCGACGATATTGCGGGCGCTGGAATTGTCGCCTGCAACGACGCTGCGGCCATAGCGCTGATCGAGCGCGCGGCCTCGGAAGGTCTGGTAGCGGGACAGGACTACTCGATTGTCGGTTTCGACGACCTTTACCTCGCCCGCGACTTTGGCCTTGCCACTTTCCGCCCTCCGTTCAGCCGCATGGGCGAACAGGCGGCCGAGATGATCTCAAAGCTGATCACCGGGCAGGACCCGCCAATGAGACAGTGCCTGAACTCGGAATTTGTGATGCGCCGGTCAATCCGGCATTTTCAGAAAAACGAAACAACGACGAATACCAGACCCACAGCTACTTTGGCTGGTATCCGGTAGAGGAGACACGATTATGTGCCGACAGAATGATCAAAAAGCGTTCACTTTGATTGAGCTACTCGTAGTTATTGCTATCATCGCGATACTAGCAGCTATACTTTTCCCCGTGTTCGCGCAAGCTCGCGAAAAGGCGCGGCAAACGGCCTGTTTAAGCAACGGCAAGCAACTAGCTCTGGCATTTATCCAGTACTCCGGCGATTACGACGAGGTCCTGCCCAGCGGAGTACAGCCATGTAAGATATCCGCAAGCGCCGACTGCCGATTCGGCGTTGGCTGGCCAGGGGACATCTATCCCTATGTTAAAGCGAAGGCAGCATTTACCTGCCCCAACGACACCATGCAGCCTTACACTGGCGGATCGCCTTCGAGGACGTGGGACGTACTATCGTATTCGTACAACTACAACATCCCCCAAACAGACACAACCCAGGCGGGTCAGTTCCGCGTCACTGGCCCGAGCCTATCTAAGTTCTCGGTCCCCGCGCGCTCGATCCTGGTGTTCGAATCGGCCATTCCGGCAGGCGGCAATCGACAGGTCGATGTCACTGATCCGTTCAACACCGCATCGCCTTTAGGGAACGGCGCTGTCGCGTTTGGAGTGATGGTTTACGCGACCGGGTACATGGGCGGTGCGGGTGCCACCCCGGGCCTCATGAGCGCCTGCACAGGGAGCCCGATCAGCAATGCATGCTACCTGCCCGATCCTCGGCACCAAGGTGGATCGACATACATTTTAGCTGACGGTCACGCAAAGTGGCTGCCTCCCACGCAGATTTCAATCGGCTATCCGGCAGCCTCGGGGGGCACAGGCAACTATCCCTGCACGACAGGCTCCTACTGCCAAGCGGCCAGCCCCGTGTCAGCGACTCAGGGAACGAATATGGCGTATACTGCGACATTCGGCACATACTAAGTAGCTGAATCAATAGTCGCAAACAGAGAAGAGGCCCCCGAAATATCGAAAAATCGAAACTAAACCATACTTTCACCTACCGCCGAAGCCACCACGCACTGAAGTACGTGGCTAGGAGGCTGTCCCGAAATAAAGTCCAGTCGATTTACGGTTTGGGAATGATGTTGCGAATCTCTCGTCGAATTCTGATTCATGGCACATGGATTTCTGTCTTACAGTACCGATCAGGCGTTTCTTCTTCCTCCCGATCCTCGGGACTGGCTCTCTGCCGACCACCTTGCGTATCAGGTGATCGA
>DASXUY010000041.1:0-147549 GCA_036504535.1 Capsulimonadaceae bacterium | reverse complement strand
CCCATCCGCCTCGCGGACTCGGCACCTTCCCGCAACGGGAAGGAAACTGGCTGAGGCATTGCCAATCACAAGAATCGTAGTGCCCAAGCAAGTTTCCATCCCGTTTCGGGCGGGTGGGTTGTCACTTCGCACAACTCAGCTTGGAATAAGCTACTTACTCCTGCTATCGAACTAGCAAAACTCGTCTTGTAACGTCTAGAACTACGTCGGTATCAAATCGGTTCCGCTAGCGTCACTTCTTGGCTTGAATGAGCACGACACCAAGCGCCACTAGCAGTGCTCCGACGACCCGCGGCAGGGTCAGCGAGATACGCGGTGCGCCAAATAAGCCAAAGCTATCGATCATCAGCGCTCCGACTTGCTGTCCCATGAGCGCGAGCGCTACGACCGCAACGGCTCCGAGGCGCGGCAGAGCGACGACGGCGATCAGTACATAGAAGGCGCCGCAAAGCCCGCCAAGGAACGCCCACCAGGGCACTGAAACCGCTCCCGACCACGTAGGTGTCGCATTGATATGCGCCAGTTGCGAAAGACGCGATTCGAGGGTCGCATAAGCTATGAGGAGCGCGACGAGCCCTACTGCGAACGAGATAATCGTACTTCGAACTGGCGACGCAAGCCCCGCGCTGAGGCGGCTGTTGAGCGCCACCTGGACTGGGAGGAAGAACCCGGAAAGGAACACGAGAGCGATTATCAGGTACTGCATGAGGCAGTATACCGCGCGTGTCCCCTGCTCGCATGGCTCGCCGTCCCCGCACGCGGGGAAATGATGAGCAGGTTCCTCGTGGCTGATTGCAGGTACTTTCGGAATCAGATCCGCTTGGCTGTGGGTCAACAGGAACCCGCTCATCGAAACCCCACTCGTGGGGTGGCGCGGCACGCGCCGGGGTCTACGGATCCACGTGGACCATGTTGCTGGAGACGCTGACGGGGCGGTCGTCGGACACGAGGGCGTACCAGTCGGTGGCGTTCGCGGGGATGTCCGCCGTGTACGAACCGTCAGAGGCTTTGGTCGCCGGGACGGGTGTCCAGACACGTTTAAGCACGTCGTGATCGGGAGCGGCCCAGTACACCGTCGCCTTCGTAATCGGCCGCGTTGATGCCACACGGAAGCGGAACGCGCGCAGGTCGGTAGCCTTCTCGACGGTCACTATGGGGAACGGCTGACCGATGCCTTTGAGGTGGTACTCAAAATAGGGCACTTCCATAGCCAGCCAGTTTGCTTTCGCGCCGGTCGGAGTCGGGAACGGCTGGAAGGGAGTCGGGACAAACGGCGCGCTGGGGGCGGTTTCGAACACCGTCCCGCCGGGAACATTGGCGTGGTGGTTGTCGTTGGCCGCGAACACATGGTTCTTGTTTCCAGGGATCGCGTCGATAGTCGCCTGCCCCGCCTGCGGCCAGCCAAAGAAGTCGTTGGTCGCCGACGCGAGGAAGTACGCTGCCTTCATTTTCGGGGCGCGGCGACCGGCATCCAGCGTATTCATCCACATCTGGCGCTTGTCTTCCGGCAGCTTTGCCAGCGCTGGCTGACCGCTGAGGTCGAAGAAACCGCAGCCGTAGATAGCAAAACCAGCCTTCACTTTGTCGCCAGCAAGCCCGCAGATCATCGTAGTCATATAGCCACCCCAGGAGATGCCGACAACACCGACGCGGGACTTGTCCACATCGGGCAGTGACCTGAGCAGATACAGAGACTTCATGCCGGAGAGGACTGCGTCGAAAATGACGCTCTGGCTAGCATCGGGGTCGGCCACCCATCGTCCGTCGCCATACTTGAGCGAGCTCCATGTGCCGTGCGAGACAGGCAGGACGGGGCTGGAGATGCCCGGCAGATCAGGCGCGACCACCGTGTAGCCTCGCTGCGCCCAGTACATCGCTTTGAGCTGCTCCGAGCTTCCGCCGCCGCCGTGCAGCACGAGCATACCAGGATGCTTGCCAGGCGTATTCGGAGTTGCGATCAGCGCATAGATCTCGGAATCGTTGCGTGAGCTAAACACCACCTGTCGAACAGTGACGCCTTCGAGCAACGGAACGTCGCCGTGCGGGTTGACGATCGGCCCGGCGATCTCACGGACGATTGTCGGCGGTTTGTCGTCCAGGTAGGGAAGCAGCGGATCGCGGGCGGTGTCCGCATGCAGCGCTGACGGCGCTGCGACGAGCGCAAGAGCGAGCATTTGAGCCTTAGTCATCGGTGTTGGCATCCTTGGGGCAGCGTGTCGGGTTGGAGTTATTACCTCACCCCCCGGCCCCCTCTCCTTGGAAAATAGAGGGGGAGTAAGAGGCGGAGCAGAAATATACCCATGGTGATGTATGCGTTGGTGGCTACTGTCTGAACTGTGATTTGTGTGATTATGTGATTAGGATGATGGGTAGTCGCAAAATTCACTGCCCGCACGTCCTGCCCAATATCCAACCACAAAAGCCACGCTCCCGAAAGTTACAGCGGAGCACGTGAGCATTTCGAATATCTATCATGCGTGCGTTATTTTATATCATTAATATTATATATTATACTTATTGACAAATTTAAGTTTGAGTGATATCATATAAGTACGGCAAAGTAACCCAAAGAGGAGCCGTAATGTGTTCCGACGCATCAGTACCTTCACAACCTTGACCCAAATGTGCACTGGCGCTTAGCTTATATCCTGGCACACAAAAATATGTAACTACTCAGGCACCTAAGCAAGCATCGAACGGTTTGCTCGAAGAGTGCGCGGCATATTGCAGTTACAGCCGCTACGCACGCGGACGTACCGCGCCCCCGGCATTACGTTGTTGTATTCATGTTCGATCAAAAAACTAAAAACTAAGCCTCCGACGGGTCCTGAAGAGTGACTCTAGGAAGAGTCAAAGGGACCCGCCTCCGGCAGTAGGAAGTTTTTAATTTTTGTGCTCGAACACCGGGTTCTTGGCCAGATTAGGAACAGAAAGGTCCTCCGGACCTGCCTGAGTAGTTACAAAAATATCCAGAATATGCGTGGATATTGCAACTTCAAAATGCCAAAATATCCACACCGTAATGCAACCCACAATTTTGCGCAAATAAACGAATCGCGTTGCGCAACGCAAAACGCGCAAAACGTTCGGTGCGTTGGTATGCGGTCGCCGATCAGAAGCAAGTGACAAGCTCTGCCGCTACGACGACCGTGTCTCTCCGCGCCTATCCACAACTTAGGCATATGAACTCGCAACCTACCCAACCACGGCGCGCCCAACCTTCGCTCCATCGACAGTGTCCCACGTGACATCAGCAACAGTTGCTCCGCCGTCGCCGGTGAGTGCCACTGTGCTAATCGGAGTTTCGCCTCCTAGGATGCGCAGGGTGATGGCGGTGCCGCTTGCTTCCGGGGTCTGCGCTACCGTGCCCCAGGCGTTGCCGGATGACCAGAACCATTGCGTCTGCGATTTGGCGCGGGCGAATGTGATCGTGGCGGTGGTGGCGTCGTAGTCGAAGCCGGTGAGAGTGAGCAGGGCGGACCAGCTGGCCATGGCTCTGGCGTAGTGGTGGCCGCATTCGGCTTCGTCGAACGGGTTCCGTTTCTGCCCTTCGTAGCGGTCGCGGATGGCGCGAATGAGGGTCAACCCCTCTTCTTCCATGCCGAACTGCAGCATTCCGACGGCGGCGGTGTATTCGAAGCCGGTCATTACTTCGCTAAAGTACGGGAACGGCCGCTTGGGACGGTTGCCGCGAGGATAGGTCGCCATCAGTGTCGCGGCTTCGTCGCCGAGGACGAATGTGCGCATGTGATTGAAATGTGAGCGGAACGACGGCATGTAGTTGTAGCGGTAGATCGACTCCAGCGTCGTCTTCATATGCGCAGGATCGCCAAGCTGCCCGAGACCGCAGACAATGGCCATATACTGACCGACAAGCTGATCGACGAGGCACGCTTCGCCCAGCTGAAGCTGGGGATCGTCGAGGTCCACGATGCTGCTGGTGTGCAAGAGGCCGGGCGCGATGGCGGCTCGCTTACGCGGCGGGACGATCTTGTGCTCGTAGTATTCGCCGTTGAACAGGTTGGCGTCGACCCACTTGCTGCCCGACTCGAACAGCTTGCGGCACTTGGCGGCGAAATCGGCGTCGCCGAGGTGCCGGGCCATCTCTTCACTGGCTCTGAGGGCGCAGAGGTACCAGAAGCTCATTTGACCGTTGGGCCCGTAGTATTCGACGTCCATGGTGTTGTGCTGGCAGCCTTCCATGACACCATCCTGGTCGGCGTCCCACCCACCGGGCACCCAGCAGAACTCAAGGGAACGCTTGGTTCCGGGCCAGACGGTTCGCAGGAACGTCTCGTCGCCGGACAGCTTCCAATCGCGGTAGACACGAGCGATGGCACCCATCTGACCGTCGGCAGCGGCGACACCGTAGTCTTGCTCGCGGACGAGCGGCAGCGTCACGCGGAATGGCATCATGCCGCTGGGCAGCGACATGTAGCTCATCTCGACGTCGCGCATCGAGCGGGAGAGGCCGCCGAACAGGGAGCCAAGGGCGGTTTCGTAGTTCCAAACGTGGGTGCACGAGCCGGGGCAGCATCCATCGTGGTCGCCGCAGCCCTCCCAACCGTAGAGGCGGCCATCAGGGGTCTGGAAGACAGTCTGGGAGCGAAGAGTGCTGACATTGAACAGCGCGGCTTCTTTGACGACGGCGGGCAGATCGGACGCGATGAACGTTTCTACGAACTCGACGGTTCGCGCCTCCAGGTCGGGAAGGTTCGCGGTAAGCTCTTCGGCGGCGTGCCACGCGTCGGTGAACCGGTGGGTGTAGTAGTTGCCGATATTGTCGCCGTTACCCTCGCACTCTCCGTCCGCGCATCCACAGCCGCCGCCTTCGGTCTTGGCCGGTGTCCAGGTCATGCGGTTAGGGAAGTGCCACGCGATGATAAACGTCAGCGCGCGGCTTTCGCCGGGGGCAATGGCGACGCGGGAGCAGAGGGATGCGGTTGGGTTGGCGACGCCGCTGGGGGCAATGTCGGTGAGATCGCCGTCGGCAGTGAGGTCGTCCCAGAAGTCCAGCAGGGCCATGCCCCAGTTGCTCATGCCCCAGCTGACGTCTTCCCAGTCAGTGCGATGGGACACGACGGTGTCGGTATCGGGCGTTACGAGCGCGACGGTGCCGTACTGCTCGGAGCTTTTGGCAACGCCGCCGGATGTCATCTCGATGCCGCGAACTCGAGCGCCGGTCCGGAATGAGTTGACGTTACCCGCCTCTTTGCCGAGTTTGCCGTCGCGCCCGATGAAGTTGCGGACGGTGCCGCAAACGGACACGTCGAGCGGCGACGCGGAGGTGTTGGTGACAACGTAGCGCAAGACGGCGGCGGGATAGCTGCCTGCATCGCTGTCAACGGGGACGAACGGGTTGAACGCTTCCAGGCGGACGGTCACGGGCATTTCGCTATCGGTGAGATGGACTTGGCCGAATGGGTAGGCAGCGTCGAAGGTGGAGCTTTCGAACCGCGGCAGACCATGGTTCGCGGCGATCATGCCGAACCCGCCGTAGTAGCTGTTGAACGGCAGCGGGCCTTCGAGCGCGCGGGCATGGGTCTTGCCGGTATCGCCTTCTTTGATGCGGATGGCGAAGAAGGCGCGTTCTGGCGCGAAACCCTTGGCGGGACGGTTCATGACCTCCCAGTCGCGAAGGTCGCCTCGCCCGCCGAGCGAGATCGTGCCGGTGCCGATACCGCCGAGCGGTAGGGCGATGCGGTCGAGGAACGGGGCTTCGTAGTGGCGCAGAATGGGCCAGGAGGAAACGGATTGGATGGACATTGAAGGTAACTCTCTTGTGAAAACTTTAGCGCGCACCGTTGTAGGTGATCGTCTTGCAGGTGCTTCGTCGCAGGGGGGTGATAATCCTTTGTCATTTGCAGGGTTATTGATGCCAGATGTTGAAGAAATTGCTTATAAGCATGAGCTTTGGGTTAAGCATACCAATAGCTGGGTAGCGTATAGATATTCGATTTGCGTTAGGGATCGCTCTCCCTCTCGCTTGACACGGATGTCAGGCAGGAGGGCTTAGTAGCGATAGTTTGGCGCAGCACTCCCGAAAAGAGACCACAATGCCACATGTCCAAATGGGGGCGATTGATTACACGCTCCTTTTCATTTACCTCGTCTTCGTGATCGGCATCGGAGCTGCATTGAAGCGGCGGATGCACACATCGAGCGACTTTTTCCTGTCCGGCCGCTCCATCCCGGCGTGGATCACGGGGCTTGCGTTCCTGTCAGCGAACCTAGGGGCGCAGGAGGTGATCGGGATGGGGGCCAGCGGGGCCAAATATGGCATGATGACCGCCCACTTCTACTGGATCGGCGCCATTCCTGCCATGGTTTTTGTGGGTCTGTTCATGATGCCGTTCTACTACGGCTCGAAAGCGCGCTCGGTGCCCGAGTACCTGAAGCTGCGCTTCGATGAGAAGACGCGCGCGTTCAACGCGTTCAGCTTCGCGATTATGACCCTGTTCTCGTCTGGCATCTCGCTCTACGCGATGTCGAAGCTGCTTTCGCTCCTGCTCGGGATGGGCCAGACCGAGGCGATGCTGCTCTCGGCGGGGATTGTGCTAGCGTACATATTCCTCGGCGGATTGACGTCGGCCATCTACAACGAAGTGCTGCAGTTCTTCCTGATCTGCTTCGGGTTTTTGCCGCTGGTGCTGCTCGGCCTAAAGAATATCGGCGGCTGGGAAGGGCTTACAAAGGCCCTCAACATTGTCGCCATACAGCAGAACATGCATCCCGGCGCTCTGACGCACTCGTGGCAGGGATTAGGCGGTATCGATAATCCGATGGGTGTTGACTGGTTCAGCATGACGATGGGGCTTGGCTTCGTGCTGTCATTCGGGTATTGGTGCACCGACTTCCTTGTCGTTCAGCGCGCCATGGCTGCCGACTCGATGTCAGCGGCTCAGCGTACTCCGCTAATCGCGGCAGTGCCCAAGATGCTGTTCCCATTCCTGGTGATCCTGCCCGGAATGCTGGCAATGGGGCTCACCGCCACACACGGCAGTGGCTTCTCGCTGCCTCACAAACCGGACGGTACATTCGACTACGATCTCGCCGCGCCATTGATGCTCGTTCACTACTTCCCGACCGGCCTGCTGGGAGTCGGTATGACGGCTCTCATGGCATCGTTTATGTCCGGTATGGCGGGAAATGTCACCGCGTTCAACACGGTGTTCACGGTGGACATCTATGAGGCGTATATCAAGCCAGGGCAGAACGACGAGCACTATTTGACGGTGGGTAAGCTCGCAACCGTGGGCGGCATTCTGCTGAGCCTTGCGACCGCGTATTTGGCGATGAACTTTAACAACATTATGGACCTGCTCCAATTGGTGTTCGCGTTCGTCAATGCGCCGCTGTTCGCAACGTTCCTGCTGGGCATGTTCTGGAAGCGGACAACGGGCCACGGGGCGTTCTTTGGCCTGCTGATCGGTACACTCGCAGCGGCGGCGCACCATGGGCTAACACAGCCTGTGGATGCGGTCAACCTGATCAAGGGTGGATGGCTTGGCGCTGTTTTGCACCACTACCCGAGTGAGATGGCTCAGAACTTCTGGACGGCCATCTGGGCGTGGACCAGTTGCTTTGTGGCGACGATATTGATTTCACTGGCGACAAAGCGAACCAAGACGGACACGGAGTTGACCGGGCTGGTGTACTCGCTGACACCGAAGGTGGTGGTCACAGAGACGACGTGGTACAAGAAGCCGGCAGTGTTCGGCGCAGTCGTGATCATCGCGGCGGCGATATTGAATATATTGTTTAGGTGATGGAGATGGGGAGATACCATTTGCAATTTGTTAGCCTCACGCAAGTGCTGTAGCAATGGGGCTGGGGGAGTGCGTGGCGATTTGAAGTTACTGCCGCTACGCGTGCGGAATTACCGCGCCCCTGGCATTACGTTGTTGTTTTCATGTCTTGGATCGGAAAAGATTTTCAAAGGCTCCGCCTCCGCTCTTGGTGACTTTAAGAAAAGTCAAAGCTCCGGCTACGCTAAGAATAGGATGAAAATCTTTCCTCACCAAGACACAGGGTTCTTGACGGATTAGGACCAGATCGCTTCGCGATCTGGAATATGGGGGCGCTGCACGCCCCAAGAGTTATTGGGTGTGGAAAACTACTATGGACTTACGATTACCGATTGGTGGGCTGTTTTCGATATTCGGGGTGATCCTTACGGTTTACGGCTTGTTCGGACCGAAGGACATTTATGCGCAGTCGCTGGGGATAAATGTGAACCTGATTTGGGGGCTTGTTATGCTGCTGTTTGGCGGCGTTATGGCGGGGCTGGCGTTTCGCGCCAGTGTAGCGGAGAAGGCGGCAAAGGGCAAGGGATAGGTACCTCATCCCCCAGCCCCTTCTGCTTAGAAAATACAGAACCTCTCCTCCCCACTTCGTGGGTCCCCTCCTCTCCTAAAGGAAAGGCAAAGAGGTTGCGCCTCGCAGCTTTTCATCCATATGGGTGGATCGCTTCCATTACGACTCCTATGATAAGGAGAAGGGGAGCCAGAGATCGTCGCAAAGCGACTCACGCATGGAGGGCGAGCGCGGGGTGTTAACGACCCATTTCTAGCCACTGGGTGCCGGGAGCGATCCACATCCAGTAGTCGAGGTCGCGACCGTTCACGGCGACGGTATCGGGCCGTGTGGGTGAGTGGACGACGACATTGTATGAGCGTACTTCGGGTGCGTTGTCGTACGAACCCATTCGTGGGCCAATTGTGACCTCGATGTGGCCATTCTCGGCGACAAAGGCGATCTCGGTCTTGCTCACGGCCCCACCGCGATAGGCGAGGGTCTCGCCATCGTCCTCGTAGAGGGTGAACTGCCCCTGAGCCGCGCTGAAGATGTGCAGGTCGATGTTCTCCAACGGCTTCTGTCCCCAGAAGTCCATGTCGCCGGCCATCGGGATGATGGTGCCCGCCGGTGTCATCAGCGGCCCGCCGGTTAGGCCCTTGGGCTCGAACTCAATGTCGAGCGGACCGGTGTATACTTCGCCGGTCCAGAAGTCAACCCATTCTCCCTCTGGGAGGTGCAGCGAGTTGGTAAACGCTGACGTGAGGAACGCATCGCCGAGCATGTAGTGGTTTGTGAGTTCGTCGCACAGCGGGTCGTTTGGGAACACGAGCGGCATGGCGCGCATGATCGGGATGCCGGTTTGGTTGGCGACGTGCGCCATTGAGTAGAGGTAGGGTATCAACGAGTAGCGCAACTGGGCGTAGAACTTGAATGTCGCCTTGAGACTGTCAGTCAGGAACCATGGCTGACGGAAGTAGGCCCAGGAGTTGAGCTGCGCCCATGGCTGCATGAAGCCGAAGTGGATAGACGTGGGCGTGTTGCAGTCCATATCGACGCTGGTGTTTGAATGGCCTGACATGCCGTGATTGAGCAGGGAGACGAGCGGCTTCGGGCCGCCGCCAGTGTCTCCGGCCCATGTGGCCGCATACTGCTGGATGCCCGTGAAACCGCCAGAGCTGTAGATCATGGATCGGCGATTGGTGTGCTCGGAGAAGCCGACGCTCATCTGCTTGTTCAGGATGGTGGGATAGAGATTGTGCATCTCCTCATCGTCCATTGGTCCGCGCTTGAGTCCGGAGCCCCATTTGCGGTCCGGGTGCTCGTTGACCTGTAGCGCACCATCCATCTTGAACGCGCATGCGCCTTCGTCGACGAACTTCTTGAGGTGCTCGAACCATGCCTCCTCGGGGTTGGTGAGCGTGTCGATAAGCACTGGACCGTGGCCGAAGTTGGCGTCGCATTCGAAGTCGTCCGGGTGGCGTTCGACCTCCTTGTCGTAAGCGACGATGTCGGCGGAAACGCGGCGCTCTTCTTCGTAGAGCAGGTCGTAGTTGGTGCAGAGCCAGAGGCTGAGTTTGAATCCGAGCCGTCGGGCAGAGCTGATGAAGGTGTCGGGAGACGGCGGCCCGCCGGGTTTGGCGGTGAGCCAGAACGGGATGTCGAAGCGCTGTGGGTGCCACTTCTTGTTGATGGAGTAGTCGTAGTACTGTTCCATCCAACCAGGTTCGAGGCCGATGACGTCGCATGGGATACCTTCGCGCCTGAAGCCGAGGCAGTCTTCGAGCATGACGCGGGCGTCAGCGTATTGGTGGCAAACGAAGGTGAGGCCGTAGGCGTACTGCGGCAGTAGGGCGGGCTTACCAGCGACATTGGTGTAGTCGGCAAGCAGGTCGGCTAACGTGTCGCCGACAAAGAGGTAGAAGTCAAGCTCGCCCTGCCGGCCGCCGATGTGGAGCACGTTTTCGACGCCCTTCGGCGAGGCTATGTCGATGACATGGCGCCATGTGGTGTTGAGGAAGATCCCCCACCCTGCGTTGCTCATCAGGAATGGGCTTGGGGCGTAGGAGACAACGTTGCGCACCCATATCTCGGCTCGGTAGCCGCGCATCTGGATGCGGTCGCGGGTGGTGTCTCCGAGGCCATAGAACTTGTCGTTGGGTCCGATCTCTAGGTCAGCGCCGAAGCCTTTGGCGGGAGACGAGTACGGGAAGTCGATGCTGCGGGTCAGCCAGCGGCCATCAGCGGCCTTGAGTGCGATGGCACCGCCTTCAAGATCGATGCGGAGCTCGCCCCGCGGAGTGTTGATGGTCAGCCGGTCTTCCGATTCGTGGGTACCGCACTCGTAGTCCGGCCAGTCGTTGCGAAGAATGCCGTAGCGGTTGAGCGACGGCTCCGGGAAGCGGTCGTCAACGCTGTATCGGAGTCGGAATGTGCCGTCGGCAAGCGCTTCAACTTTGATGAAGCCGCCGTTTTTGAGTGGTTTGATGATGGTTAGGTGGTTTGACATGGTGGGTGTGTCCAGGTTTAGTTCGTGTATCTTATCGAGTCCGTAGGTTGAAACCTACGGCTCGAAAGTGCTTGCAAGTACTGGACATAAGAATGTCCGGGCACTCAAAATTGGTATGCGGACTCCTATTGGACGCCGAAGAAGATGACGCGTGCGCTCGCTGCTGTGAAGTCGGCTCGTATTATAGCGCGGCCTTTGGGGTCGCGGGTGACGGTGGCACCTTCGCTTGCCCAAAACAGCGCGTCGACAGGGCTCTCGGTGATGTATTCGTAGACGCCGCGCTGAGTCGAGAAGATAGAGACGACGCCTCGGCCGGTTGCGGGGTCGATTTTCTCGTATATCTCAGGGCTGCCTCCGACGGCTCCGGATCGGATGAGCGGAGAAGCAGTTATATCGTCGCGCACGGCCTTGTATTTGCCCAGAGCGGTCCCGATTCGATCAACTCCTTCGGCGGAGACCTTGGGCAAATCGCCCCAAATGCCGTTTTGGCCGAGGACGAGCGATGCGATGTTGATCCATTGCGAATCGGCGTTGTCGTCGGGCAGATAGTGGGTGAGGAATAGGACCGACGGCACCCACTTATCGAACGTGAGCGGGGTGCGGCAAATCTCGCCGCGAGCGGGTCCCGGGAAAACGTAGACGTTCGAGCCCATGCCGCCGCCCGGAGCGTATTGAGGATCGTCAAGGGAGCGGTAGTACGGGCCGTTGTTGATAAGGAAGTACTTGCCTGACGACAGGAAGCCGAGGCCGACGTATCGCCCGCCTTCGGTTATGTCGAAGTCCACAATGGCTTCGGGGCAGGCGGCGACGAGCTTGTCGACGACCTTGGACATTGCGCGGCCGAGCTCGAAGGCGTAATTGTCGGCACGTTCCTCGCGGGTGTTCGCTTCGGTGCCGTGGAGGTGTCCAGGCGCATCGCAGCCGTACTGGCCGATGGCATCCCACTTGAAGTATGTGACGCCAACCTCTTTCACGAGGCGGATGAGTTCGTCGGCAAACGCTTCATGGTATCTGCTGGCGAGGCACATGCTGCAGCTGTCTTCGGTTTCCCAGATAGGGTGCGGCTTGCCCTTCTCGCCGTTCCATTCGCGAACGCAGTCGGCGTTGTTCTGGAGCATGGCGCTGCTGACAGCGGCGGCGGTGGGGTCGAACCAAAGGCCTAGCTTCATGCCGTATCGGTCGAGGCGCTGCTTGATCGACTTGAGCCCGTCCGGGAAGCGGCTCAGGTTGACTCGCCAGTCGCCTGTCTTCTCGTACCATCCGGTATCGAGGACGTAAACGTCGATGCCCATACGGTGGGCGATGTCAATTTCTTCGAGGATGCGCTTCTGGTGCATCGACTCCAGATAAGGCTTGTCGTTCCACCATTTGTTTCGCTCCTGGAAGTTCCACGTGTTGTAGAAGATGTACGGCTTCCGGCTTTCGAGATTGGGGCTTTGAAACTTGAGAACGAACTCGCGGTAGGCATCCGCGAGGTCATCGGTTGATCCAAACACCGCGCCAAAATGCAGCCAAACGGTTTCGTAGGGGTGATCGTCTTCTACTGGCTGCGCGTCACAATAGTTGCCCTTGGACGCTTCCAGGGCGACGGTGCGGTCGGGGCGAAGGCGATAGTGCAGGAAGTCGTCGGGGGTTTGCGAGCCGTGTTCGTATGCGATCAGGCTGCTGTCGCCGTCCTGATGCGCAACGAGCATTGGCCCCATGAGGGCTGACGCGGCGTCGAACTGCCGCGAGGCAACATCACGCTCGGAGAGGCAGTAGCTGTGGACCATGTTGTTGAATTCGGAGAAGCGTACTTCGCTAACGCTTGTGGCCTGGGCAAGGTCGACAGAGATGTAGCGCAAATCGTCAGCGCCGCTGGGCTTCGTGAGGCAGTGTCCCGGCGCTCCGCGGAGCACGTAGCGGAAGCGTAGTATCGGGCTGGAGTCGGCGATGCGCAGCACGATGTCGATCACCAGTCCGGGGACGGCGATGACCTTGCCGGTCGCCACGTACTCGGAGACGCCGTTGGGGAGCGTGTGGACGAGGTGCGGCGAGTTGAGCGCGGCGGAGAGGTCCACGGTAACGCCGTCGATGGATACGCGCGGTACGGTAAATGTATGAGCGATGCCATGGTGGCCGACATAGTGCCACGAGCCAGAGCGGAAGGAGTCGAAATTAAGTGAAAAGTGGTGGGTGGTAAGCAAGTAACTGTCCTCGCGTATCTAATTTGACTATCGCGGTGGAATACCTCCCCGAATTTGACGTTATAATAAGATAACGTTTAGCAGGAAAGCATCAAGATGATCAAGTAAGGTTGCGGGTACTCCGGCCTATCCCCGATTCGGCGTAATTGATTCAAGTTTACGCTCCGAGAGCCCGACAATTACAAAGATTGATATATTCAAAAATTTGCAAAATCCTGTTAGAAATACCGATATTGATCGGTCTGGAAGCTCTTCCAACGAAATTACCGATGATTTTGACGGCAATATGGAAGAGTATATCGGCTTTATGAGGCACTGCCAAACTGCGCAGCGACCGCACTGAATGCCTTGCGTGAAAAGAAACGGAGTTCGACGTGGCCGAAGCCCCCAATACTAAAGTGAGCCAGGAGCGTCTCCTCACCGCGATCGCCGCTGAATTGCGCAGTATGCCGCAACTTCCTTTGGTAACGGTTCGGGTGATGCAACTTGTGAACCAGTCAAGCACATCGGCCGACGATTTGAGCCGTGTCATCGCCGCCGATCCCGGGCTAGCGTCGCAAATACTACGTCTCGTCAACTCAGCGTACTATGGCTTCCCCCGACGGGTTACCACGATTACCGAAGCGATTGTGGTGCTGGGTTTCAATACGGTGAAGTATTTGGTAGCGTCCGTTGCGGTCGCGCAGGCGTTTGCTCCCCGGGGCAAATGCGCTTTGAATCGTGAGAACTACTGGGCTCATTCGCTGGCGACTGCGGTGGCAGCAAAGAGCATTTCTCGGCACGTTGGGCTATCGACAAATCAGGCTGACGAGGTGTTTGTAGGCGGGTTGTTGCACGATATCGGAAAGCTGTTTCTCGACCAGATCTTCCCGCAGCAGTACGCGGTGACGTTGCGCGTGGCCCAAACAGCGCATCTGAGCGTCTTGCAGGCTGAGGGGGCATCGCTGGGGATCCAACACTGCCATGTCGGTAAACTGCTGGCGCACAAGTGGAACTTTCCCGTTTCTTTGATGTCGATGATTGCGCTTCACCATCACCCAGCGACGGCCAAGGATGACTTTAACCTTGTTGCGGTTGTGCACGCCGCCGACCGCGTCGCGCACACGCTGAACCTTGTGGACTGTCCGACTGACGCGATTCCGGCGCTCGACCCTGATGTCGAGAAGTGGATGAGGATCTCGTCGAAGGGCTGGGACGCGATCGAGCGGGAAACACTCGAGCAGTTCCAGGATGCCAAGGAGTTCCTGAACGTGACTGGTGCGAAAGAAGGGCGGGCTCCAGCAGGGGTTTAGGTTTGATATGCGTTGGGGTCAATGGGACTTTAAGGTTAGAATTGAGGCGGGGCCATAGCGGCCCCGCTTTTTGCGTTGTGTGGTATTTGCATACCGGAGAAGCCGAGATTGCGTAGGTTAGTCAAACAATCGAAATAAAGGTATACATTTGTCTGTCGCCGGAGCCACCACGCACTAAAGTACGTGGTTAGTTATATAAGATAGGGTCTGGGATTTCCCCCATCGTTGATTGTCCAAAGCACTAAGTATTGAGCACGATTTGCACGTGCCTAGGAGTACTCGTTGGCGCTCATTTGAGCCAGTCTTTGTACATCGATTTGAAGTGGTCGACTTCGGGGTTCACGACGTTTTGGCAGTAGCCATTGTCGGCATGGTTGGGGCAGTAGTCGATGTGATAATCTTCTGCTCGGTAGAACTTAGTGTACGGGGTGAGTTGAGTCACGATTGCCCCAGGCCAGACGCGGGCGGTTCGGATTTCGCCGATTACCTTTTCAGCGGTTGCTTTCTGCTGGGCATTACGAAAGAAGATTGCCGAACGATACTGAGTGCCGGAGTCGTTGCCCTGGCGATTGGGGGTCGTAGGGTCGTGCACATGCATGAAGATGTCGAGTAGGTCGTGGTACGAGATTACCTTCGGATCGAAGACGATCTGCACGGATTCCGCGTGCCCCGTTGTGCCCGCACACACTTCCTCGTAGCTTGGTGAAGCTGATTTGCCGCCTGAATATCCAGGGACGGCGCTTACGACGCCTTTGAGCATCTTGAAGCGCTCCTCCATGGCCCAGAAGCAACCGCCAGCTATTGTGGCAGTCTCCAGACCAGCAGGCACTGTGTCCGCAACGGCGGTGGATCGTGTCGATGCACCCGATGCTTGCGGTACAAGGCTTCGTCCGACGACAAAGCCCATCGAAATTACGACCAGTGCCGCCGCGACAATGCGAAGGGCAGGGCTGAGACGATCAACAGTTCGGTCTGTCATCATTCATTCTCCTGTGGGGCAATCGCATCGCGAACAAACTCGCTTACAGCTCGCGATTAGCCCTACAGAAGTAGATAACAGCGTACAGGACAGAAGTGTTACACGACAGCAAGGGCTTTGCGAACTGATTCTGTGACGCTTGCCGCCAATGTCGCTGATCCTTCAGGATTGAAGTGGACTCCGTCGTCGCTGTATAGCTCAATACGCTCGTTAACGGATGCAAAGAGATCGTCAACTGCCAGGGACTCGTCGGCAGCCACCTTTGCGGCTATCTCGTTGCGCGCAACGACACGCGGCGTGAACTCGCCGTTCTGCGAAAGGTTGCCGCGCTCGCGCGTTGGGGTTGTGGTCGCCACGATAATGCGTGCACTCGGCGCTGCGGCCTTGAGGAAGGCTATGACGTCCGCGAAGTGGGCAGCGTATTCGGCTTCTGTGTAGGCGCCGCCATGGAGACCATTGTTGAAGTGGATCACGGTCCAGTCGTAGGCCGCGACTGCCAGGCCAAGCTCATCGACGAGAGACGGGTCGCCCAGCGATTTGGAGGTCGCGAGGCGGGACACGGCTGCATCGCCGCCGATTAGCTTTTCAACTTCCGGGTAGTAGGCTCGCGTAATGGAGTCACCGATCAGCAGGACGCGTGGCAGGTCAGTGCCTCCGCCGCGAGTGATCCAGATGTCGCACCATTCAATGTCTTCTCGGTGGATCGTTTCAGGTTTGAAAGTCATGGGAATCCTTGCGTGCCCCTGCTTGAGTGGATTATTGGCGGGACACAAGTTTGGTTAGGGATTATTTATTTCTGTGGGTGGAATGTCCTGCATTGTGGCGCATAAAGCGGAGCTACCGGGTTTCGAAGCCGATCAAATATCAGGCATTGCCCCAGCAACGACGGTCATCGGCCAACCGACCGCTGCCGCTCACGCGGATAAGTCGCTCCGTTACGGGGGTTGGCGATTCTTTTCGGGGACCGTCTCCTCGAAGGCGACGCCAAACAGCGACGAAACGCCACGATTGGGATGATTGGTTTGGGCTGCGGACAATAGGCGTGGTTGCTTCTACACCGCGAACAAGTGGTGCCGCCTTCTGCGGGCCAGTCCCCAGTGCTGGGTTCGCTCTGAGTTGTGGACCTCAGCCCAAGTTCTTATCCAGAGGGCGATATTCTTATCGTGGGCACCGATCTATCGGATGCCATTGTCATCAGGGGCGTTGAGCCTATCATCCTGTAGACAAACAGCCCCGCCGACCGTAGTGGTCGGCGGGGCTGTTAGGGATTGGTTGCAGCGGGATGATTAGTCCTTGCTGTTGATGACCAGGTGGCCGCTCACGGCGTCGTATGTGACGGTGACGTCTAGCGCCATCGGGAGGAAGCCGATCGGGATCATGGTTCGACCGCCGTTGATGTACGGAGCGGTGGTGAGTTTCTGATCCTGATTATTGATCTTGGCGGCGGTTGAGCCGATCTGAAGCTGGACATCCTTGGTCGGAGTGAGCGCTCGTACCGATCGGGTCTTGCTCGACCACTGCAGCATTCCACCCTGGCTCTCGAAGATGCGGCGGATAGGTGCGCAGAGGACGTTACCGTGATCCTGGATAGGTCGCTCTAGCGATAGCGGGTGATCGTTCATCACGACTTCGTACTGACCAGCGACACGCTGTCGAACCGAAGCACTGAACAGTCCAGTCTGTGGCCTTGCGACGACGACTGATGCATGCGGCACATTTGTCATGTCGATGTGCATCGGTGTCAGGTGCGGCGTTTCGAGAACCCCTGAACCGTCAGGCGACACGGTGACGCCAGCGGCAGCCATTTTGACTTGCACTGGCATCGTCGCGGTCGTCTTATCGTGGCTCTTAGCGAGCGACGGTGCGCCGATTGGCTTGGGTGGAGCAACGGGTGCGGCGACCGGGTGAACGTCGGGCGCGGAGAATGCCACGATCGCCTCCGGTGAAGCGATGGCGTGCGCAATCTTCGTCAGCGACGGCGAGTCTAGCTTAACGCTCGGAGCGGCGGACTTCGCCGATGCAAGCGACGCAGAGCTCGGATCAATCACGCGAGCTGGAGCAGCCTGCTTGCCGAGGAACGGCGCATTGAGCATCACTTCTGCGGACACGGTCGCAGGAGTAAATCCTGCAGACGCCAGCAGCTGCGCGCCCAGGTTTACACTTGGCTTGGCGGCGGGAGCTTTCGCCAAAGCAGCTTCGGCTTGTACAGCCGGCTTAGCAGCGGGGGCGGCAGTAGCGGGCTTAACAACCGGCTTGACGGGCGCAACTTCTGCACTTCTCGGCTCTGCTTGGGGCTTCAGGAAGGGCGCAGTGGCCATGACTTCGGGCGAAACGAGCGTATCTACATTGGCGGACGCCATTTCGGGCATCGGGAGCTTCAATGCGACTGCCGGGTTCTTGCCATGAGCCAAGGCAGCTGGTGCCATTGGCTTGGGCGCTTCGGCGATCTTGCTGAGCTGCGGCGCTTCGGCATTGGTGGCAGTATCAATGTGAGTAGTTACCACTGATGCAGCCATTGGCATCTCGGGCAGCGAGGTCTTCGCTGATGCGCGACCAGGCTTTGCGAGCGATGCCGGGGCCATGGGGCGAGGCGTTTCGGCGATCTTGGTTATTTCAGGTCCGCTGATTGCGCTCGCTACGACAAAGCTTCCTTCGACATTGGTATGAGCGATCTTCTGCGAAGTAGACGAGGTGGTCCCTGCAGCGCTGGCTTTGCCAGGCTTGGCAAGGGTGGCGGGCGCTACAGGCTTAGGCGCCTCAGCAAACTTCGTCATTTCTGGTCCGCTAATAGCGCTGGCAACCACGACAGTGCCTTCGGCTGACGCATGTGCCATCCTCTGCGGGACGGCCGTTGCAGGCGCGGAGCGCGTCGGACGTGCAAGGTTCGCTGCAGCGATGGGCTTTTGCTGCGGCGCTACATCGGGGGCAACGTTCGTCGGCTCAATGTGGAGCGATGCTGCCGGAGTTGTCGAAATGATCTCTGCGTCTGGCAGGCTGGGCGTCGCGGTTGATGCTTTGACATTGGCCAAGGCAGCCGGAGCGGCCTGGTGTGTTAGGAACGGAGAACTGAGGAGCACATCGGGAGTCAGCACACCAGCGAGGTTTGCAGATGCCAACTTCTCGGGTGTGGCAACAACGACCTTCGCATCACGCCGAGCGGGTCTGGCGAGCTTAGCCGGAGTAGTCGGGTTTGTATCCTCAGGAGCAGGAGCGGCCTGCTTCAGAAGGAATGGCGCGTCGAGCAGAGTGGCCGTTGAGATCTTGCCACCGCTTATCGCGGCAGACGCTAGTTGATCGGGCGAAGTGGAACCGATGGCTGGAGCGGTCAAAGGCGCCTTAGCTAGCTGGGCATCACCAGCGGGCATCGCGTCGACCGGAGCAGGCTTCGGCGCTGCCGGGGCAGCGGGTGCTGGCTTCGGTGTGGACGGCTCATCGGTGAGGCCACGGTCAATGGTGGTTTCGCCGCCGCCGTTGTTGACGTACACACGGATGGGATCGGTTTTGCCAATCTGGTTGTCATCGTTAAAGCCAGAGACTTCGATTGTGTGCCATCCGTTGGCGATACGGGTTGTATCCCAGTCGAACGAATATGGCGGGTAGTTCCGAAGAGTCTTGAAGACTTTGTCGATAAAGAGGGAAACGTAGGGCGACTTGCCGGATGGGTCTACAGCGTTCACCTTGATAGTAACGGTTCCGCTGATATGGTCCATTGCGCGCGGCGAGATCACTGAAATTCCAGCGGTCAAGTTGATGCCGTCGATATTCGGATCTCGTCGGTTTGAGATGCCCGATGCGCCGTTGTACTTGATCGAGGTGCGAACCTTAGCTGTGTCGCCGGAGACAGAGGCGACGCGTATCAAAATCTGGTGGGTGCCTGAGTCGAGGGTACTCGGATCGATGAGGAACGAGACAACGCCGCGGAGTTCAGGGCGGTCAAGGCGTTTCGTGGCCGCTGATTGGCCATCGATGAGGATCTCGACACTGGATATACCGCCACCGGCGGCTGTATCCTGGTAAAACGCGGACACTTCAATCTGCTTTGAGCCTTCGTACGACGATCCGGGGAACGGAGTCAGTACCGTCACGTAGGCGCCCGCCGTTGCGGATGCCGGATCGGCAGACTGCGCGTGGGCTGTGGTGGGTGCAACACCTAAGGCGGCAAGCATCGAAGATGCGGCGACCGTCAGGCCCATGGCGCGGCGATTGTGGCGATATGATGTGATACTCATACTCAAAGAGTCCTTCTTGATGCCGAAGTCCCAATATTAGCTCTGCAGACTGCATTCTTTCATGTCCCACGCGGGTAATTAAGAAAGCATCGATGCCTTAGAGCCGGATACCGGCGCGGATCTTCAGACAGTTCGCCGCTTACGAGGAACGCGTGCGGCTTATCTACTAGAATTACGACCCAAGACGCGAACCGCCGACTCTCTGGTCGAGGGCTTACCAGTGGCAATTGCGGCAACTTTGGCCACAATCGGCAGGCGCGTGGAAGGGCGAGGCCTTTCCGGGTCGCTACAAGAGTAGCATAATGGCGAACAGTTGTCAAGCATTCGTGCCAGGAACAGCACGATTTTGATTCAGGTGATGCGAATCGGGGAATGATAAGCAGGCTAAGGCGCGTAAAGAGAGGCGGCTATACGACTCATTGATAAGGACTCAATGGACCGCAATGCCGCCTCTCTCAGGTTTCGGGTGAACCGGCGAGAAAGCCCGTTCATGACCCACAGGACGAAACCACGTGGGTGAAGTCTAATAGGCTAAAACGAAGCTAGGCCTCGCCACCACCCTGTTGACTATGATCCATGTAACTGTTACCTCCTTAGTAAAGCGGTATTTACATTGTATCACGAATATGGGATCTCTACACATCATTTAATTGAGAATCATTCTCATACTAATATGTTAACGAATGACGCCAACAATAACGACACTGAGCCGCAACCGTTGTCGCCACTCATAGCATGCCAGCGGAGTGAACCCATGAATCTTGGGCGACAAACTCGTGCTTGCAAAACGCCGCAGCCTAAATGGCTGACGGCTGAGGAAATACTGATTGGAAGACCATAACTTCTTGCTGCAAATAGGGATGGTGCTTGCGGCGGCCCTACTTGGCGGGCTCGCGGCACGGGCGCTCCGTATCCCGGTGATTATCGGCTACTTGATAGCGGGCCTTGCTGTGGGGCGGCACACGCCAGGCTTCGTGGCTGACGCTAAGGCGGTGGACAGTATTGCGAACATGGGAGTTGTCCTCCTTATGTTTGCGGTTGGTGTCCAGTTCTCCCTCAAAGAACTCACCGCAGTAAAAAAGACGGCTTTGATAGCCGGGACCATTCAGATTACAGGAGTGATCGGGCTAGGGCTTCTGGTCGCTGGTCTGATGCATTGGGGCCTGTATGGCGGGTTGTTCGTGGGTTGCGCAATGGCGCTTTCGTCGACTGCCGTGATGATCCGCATCCTGGAAGAACGCGGCGAGCTTGGCACGACCCACGGGACGATCATGATGGGGATCTCCGTGGTGCAGGACTTCTCCGTGATTGTCATGATCGCCCTGCTCCCTGCGCTGGCGTCGACCGGCGCTGGCTTCTCGCTGCTGGGTGTCGGACTGGCGCTGCTGCGTGCGGTAGCGTTTATCGGCGTCACGGTCTTGTTGTCGATGCGCGTCGTTCCCGCGCTGATGCACCGTGTAGCCCGGACTGGTTCACCGGAGCTGTTTGTGCTGACATCGGTGTGTTTGTGTTTTCTGGCCGCTGTCGCGGCCGAACTCAGCGGATTGGGCCTGGCGCTGGGAGCGTTTATCGCTGGCATTGTGATCTCAGAAACCGACTATGCGCATGAGGTGTTCTCGCAAGTACGTCCGATGCGCGATGTGTTCGCATCGCTGTTCTTCGTTTCTATCGGCATGCTGCTGGACCCAGTATTTATCGCGCACCACGCGGCCGCAGTTACAGCCGTTGTGCTGGCGATCATAGTTGGGAAAGCGATAGTCACCGCCATCGGGCTTTACCCGCTCGGGTGGCACGGGCGCACGATCATTTTGGTGTCGCTGGGCATGGCACAGATCGGTGAGTTCTCGTTCGTGTTGACGTCCATAGGGACATCGAAAGGGTTGATCGCTCCTGAGATCAGTGGCACGATTCTGTCAGGAGCACTTGTGAGCCTACTCATCGCTCCGTTTATCTATAAGGCGGCGGGACCGCTCTACACGGCGCTGGCTAAGAACGACCGGTTTGCAGCCTTGATGAACCGCAAATCGCCGATGCTCGACGATGAAAGCGCGGAGCTCCCGGCCACCCAGGCGATAATCTTGGGATGCGGGCGTGTCGGAAGATATGTCAGCGATTCCCTCTCCGCGAACGGTATCTCGCATGTGGTCGTTGACTACGATGGTGTAGCCATAGCCAAGCGAAAGAAGGCTGGTGCGCATGTGGTCTACGGCGACGCATCATCTGCGGTTGTATTGGCGCAGGCGAACCCATCGCACGCTAGGATGGCATTCGTGTCGCTCCCCGAGGCCGAATTGACGGTGATGGCGATTAGGGCACTAAAGAGTCTTGCTCCGAACATCGAGATCATCGCCCGCGTTCATAGGGGCGAAGACATCCCGGTTGTTCGCGAGGCGGGGGCGGCTCGCGTAGTGCATGCCGAGTTTGAGGCGGGCGCTGCGATGATTCGCGAAGGCTTGATGGAGATGAAGATCGGCCCCGCGACAATCGACGACTACATCGCCACGATACGCGATCGCCGGTACCGCGACGAGGGCAGCGGTGGGACGGGGTAGGAATTGAAGATGCCTCGCCGGCGGGCGTCCTACGCGGACCGCGCCAACCTCACGTTGGATCGATATAGGGGTCAGCGATGCGCGTAGTGGGCTTGCGTGGCGTAGGTAGGGATTGGCTGTTACCGCGGCGAATAGGTGTTAAGCCACCGCGAGATGAGGATAGCCATGCCGCTTCAAGATATAGACGAGATCATTGTCGTCCCCCAGTTTCACTACGATATCGCGTACTTGCAGACCGAAGAGCAGTATTACCCCCGCTGCTTCAATAACTTCTGTCAGGCGATTGAGTTGATGGAGTCGAATCCGGATTATCGCTACACGATCGAGCAGCCGTTCCTGGTGGAGGCGTTCGAGCGCCGCTGTCCCGACGATTTTGCGCGGTTGCTGGCTTGCCATGAGCGCGGGCAGCTTGAGGTGAGTGGGGCGCTGTATTTGATCCCTGACATGAATATCCCGTGCGGGGAAGCGCTGGTGCGGCACGTGATGCTCGGGAAGCGGTATATTGCGAGCCGGTTTGGGGTAGATGCGCGAGTGGCGTGGATTGCGGACACGTGGGGCCATGCGCCGACGCTGCCGCAAATCATGCGGCATGCTGGGATCGACACGTACATGTTTACGCGCGGGATGCGTCCCGAGTTGCAGAAGGGCGACTTCGTATGGGTGGGCCTCGACGGTACGGAGATTGTGGCGCACTGGCTCCCGGCAGGTTATGCGGCGATTCGGTTTCCGTCAGATGCTGAGATCGAGAACGCGCTTGAGCTAAATATGGTTTCGGCGACCGTGGACAACCTGACGACGATAGCAAACTCGCTGCGTAGCGCGAATGCTCAGGGCACGGTCTTGCTTTGCTGTGGCGGAGACATGGCGCCGCCGCAAGCGTCGGCGCCAGCGGTGATGCGGGAGTGGCAGGCGCTGGGTCTGCCGGTGCGGTTCGGGACTATCGCCGACTACGCGAAAGCTCTTCACGCTAGCGAGGCAAGCTTGCCGCGAATAAGCGCCGACTTCAATCCGCTGTTTGTGGGGACGCAAGCATCGCGCATACGGCTCAAGCAGTTCAACCGAGAACTGGAGAATGCGCTGCTGTCGGTAGAGGCGCTTCATGCGGCGGTGTCGCTCGCCGGAAGCTGGAAGGCGATGCCCTCTTACTTTGATCGGGCATGGAAGATTTGTCTCAAGAACCAGTTTCATGATACGATCTCGGGCACCGTTGTTGACGACGCGTATCGCGTTGCGATTGAAGACTACCAGGGTGCTTTCGCGCTCGTCGATGGCGCAAAAGAGCAGATCGCGGGCGAAGCTGGTGAACTCGCGGTGTTTAACCCGAGCGGGTTTGAGCGGACAGAGTGGGTCGTCAATGGTAATTTTGTGGGATTGGTCACAGTACCAGCGTTAGGGTTCTCAGACGTGCCAACAGGACCAGCGCAAGGAACGTCAGTTGCCGCCGCGCCAAACGATGCTGTGGTGTTCGAGAACGAGCACTGGCGGTTGACCGTCGGGCCTAGCGGTGTGATCACGAGTTGCATCGATGTTACGACGAAGCAGGACTTTGTTGATGGTGCGTGGGGAAATCTGGCGTACCGCGCCGACAACGGCGACCTCTGGTTGCTGGATCAGAGCCCGCTAAACGGCGGCGTGATTGAGTCGCAACTCACGGAGCCGCGTACCGACGACCCGTTTCGCGCGCCATCGGCACCGCTGATCAACGAGGGCGCTGTGCGGCAGGATAGGACACGAGCGGACCGCTCGCTGGTCACGCGAAACGGCGTTCAGCAAGTCACTGCGCGAGGTGAACTAAGTTTCTGGCGGAACCGTGTGGAGTTCGAGACGACGATCAGCCTTTGCGCTGGCGATCCGGTGATCCATTTCCGCACGGTGTGTAAGGGCGAGGGGAAGCATTACCGAATCTACACGTGCTTTGGGACACCGTGGAAGGATGCGACGGCGCGCCATTCGGTGCCGTTTGGCGCGGTTGTGCGTGACGACAATAGGTACGCGGACCAGAACTATATCGAAGCGGTTGCGGCGAACGGGGACGGTGTCCGGGTGCTGAATGCAGGGTTACCGGGGAACGCGGTCAACAATGGCGTGGTCTCCACCCTACTCTACCGGTCGGCGTCAATGGAGTACAAGGCGGCGAGTGAGGACGCGTTCGAGGACGGGAAGCGACTCGTCTTTGACTATGCGGTTCGTCCGTTCACGTCGGCGCGTCCAGGTAACGCGGAGCGGGAGGGAGAACGTATCAACCGACCGTTGATTGTCACGCGCTGGCCTGCCGGAGTTAGCGGCGCGGCGCTGGTGACCGTGGAACCGGAGAACGTGCACGTTAATGCGTTCTATGTGACCGACATCGGTGAATTGATTCTTCGGGTTCACGAAAGCACGGGAACGGCGGCGGCGGGACGGATCAGCTTTGGGGTGAACTTAGCCGCGGCGTTCGTGTCCGACGGGTTGGAGTCGCCGGGCTCGTCTGTGGAGCTGGACGGTGACGGATTTGCTATTGCGCTACGGCCGTGGGAGATCGCAACATGGAGGCTGCGTTTCGCTTCGTAGTTGCTCCGCTCGGGGTGTCGGGTAGGTGGACTCGTTTCGTTACTTCTGGTCAAGGGTATATGTTGTCAAGCAATGCGGGCATCCGCTATACACGTTCCGGTATTGGAACGATCTATTGACTGAGGAGTAACGAAACATGAGCACGACACCAACCGGACCGACGAGTGATGATTCAGGATTCGCATGGGGCACACTTGTTATAGTCCTTGTCGTTCTGATTGCTGCAATTGCAATCGGCGTGACTGTTTACAGCAACAATTCCACGACAACAGTGGTGGACCGAACTCCAAACACGACGATCATTAACCCAAGTTCGCCGACTCCGCCACCTGCGCCGAGTAGCACGACGATCGTGAACCCACCAGCATCGACACCGTCGAATACCACGATCAATATGCCACCTCCGGCAAGTGCGCCGAGCCCGAGCCCCAAGTCTGATTCGTCGGGAGCGGGCGGCAATGGCTCTACCACTGGTACCGGTGGCAACGGCCAGTAGCGATCTCCGGCGACTCGAATTATTGAACAGCGCCTCGTCGACATTGTCGGCGGGGCGTTGGTGCGTTAAGCGCCACCCTGCGACTTGAGGTTTACGTCATCTCGTCGCTTGATCGTTCATACCATTTTCACGGGCACATGTTAATGATAGTGTACGCTGGCTACGATCCAGCAGTACACTGTCCCGCCGGTTAGGCGGGTGAACTTGCAGAGGCGCTTCGGCCCGCCGCGCGCAAGTCATGGTTGCAGGCTATTCGTCTGTAACAGCTCGTGGAAGGAACGATACCAATGATTCGGATATTGGTGCGCTTCAGTGCGCTCACACTACTCGCAACGCTTTGCTTCTCCATTGAAACAGCAGTACATGCCGGGGACTACATACGCCTGAAGGGTCAGGTTGTGAATGCTGCATCTAGCGGAACGCTGCTTGGGAGAGCGGAAGGGGCGACTACGGTGCCCTTCGCAATCAGTCTTCCGCTACGCAATACGGTCGAGCTTGAGACGCTGATAAAGCAGCTTTATGACCCGGCCGATCCGCTCTATGGACACTACTTATCACCAGCGGAGTTCACTGATCGCTTTGGACCGACTCAGGCAGATTACGACGCCGTGAAGGCGTACGCGGTGGCGCATGGGTTCACCGTCAGCGGCGAGCATGCCAACCGCACGATCTTGGACGTGCGAGCGCCAGTATCAACGGTGGAGGCGAGTTTGGGTGTCAACCTGCTGCAGTATCAAGCCGCATCGGGGCGACTCTATCATCGCACCGATTCTGAGCCTGCCGTCCCGATTGATGTCGCTGGACGCATTCGCGGGATCGTTGGGCTCGATACGGCACCGCAAATGCGACCACATGGGCGTGTTGCAGCCGGTTGGGATTCGTTGGACACTTTGGCGCCACGTGCCGCGACAGGAGGCAGCGGGCCGGGCGGCGCGTTTTCGCCCAGTGACATCGCAACCGCCTACAGTATCCCGCACACCTCGACTACGGGCTCGGGCCAGATACTCGCGGTATTTGAGCTCGATGGTTATAACGCCAGCGACATAGCCGCCTACGAATCTTATTTTGGGCTCCCAGCAGTGCCTATCGAGAATGTCCTCATCGACGGCGCAACGGGCACGATCCAATCGAGTGGAGGCGGCGCTGAGGTGACATTGGACCTGGAGTTGATGCTTGGAATTGCGCCAGGCGCAGCGAAGATAATCTGCTACCAAACCAAGAATAGCGCTCAAGGAGTGCTTGATGGTTACAACCAGATCGCAACTGAGAACCGCGCTAGGGTGATCAGTACGTCTTGGGGGTTGGCGGAGACGGAGTGGACGTCGTCGTTCCTTAACGCCGAGTATGCCATATTCCAGCAGATGGCTGCCCAAGGTCAGACGCTGGTCGCGGCTGCGGGCGATGCAGGCGCATACGACAATTACGACTCTGCGAGCCCCTCAAGCGCGACGTTGTCGGTGGACGATCCTGCGTCGCAACCGTATGTCGTCGGGGTCGGCGGTACGCAACTGGTGACGGCGTCGGCGGGCGGCGCATACTCGTCGGAGACGACGTGGAACGGCGGATCGGCAGCGGAGGGAGCGGGAGGCGGCGGCGTAAGCGTTGTGTGGAGCATCCCGTCGTGGCAAAAATCGGTGGTAACGGCAGCGTCCGGGGCATCGAGCACGATGCGGAATGTGCCTGATGTGGCTATCAATGGCGATCCAAACACGCCCTATGCGATCTACTACAACGGCGCATGGCATGGTTACGGCGGGACGAGCGCGGGTTCCCCGATATGGAGCGCATTCCTCGCAATCGCAAATCAGCAGCGTCTCACGGCAGGACTTGCGAATCTGGGACACGCCAGTCCGTGGCTTTATTCAGTTGGCGCTTCGGCGACGTACAGCACGGACTTTCACGATATCAGCGATGGCTCTACCAATCTCTACTACAAAGCGGTCAGCGGTTACGATATGGCTACGGGCTTAGGCAGCATGAGCGGCACGATTCTGCTGGCGGAACTTGCGCCGGTTACGGTGACCAACGCTGCACCGACGATCATCTCGTTGTCGCCAACAAGTGCCACGGCAGGATCGGCGGCATTCACGCTCACGGTCTCAGGTACGGGATTTGTTTCCGGAGCTGCAGTAACATTAGGCGGAACTACGCTGACTACAACGTATGTGAGCGCGACCAAGTTGACGGCAGCCGTGCCAGCGTCCGTGGTTTCGACAGTGGGCTCGTACTCAGTAACGGTTACGAATCCGTCATCGGGAGGCGTGGCGAGCAATGCGCTGACGTTCAATGTCACTGCGCCTGCGACGCTGCATACGTTTGCCGCAGGGTTGCAGATCATTGCGGCACCATTGGATGCAAGTGGTTATACGCTCTCGCAGATATTCAGCCTCTCGACGATCAAGCTCGCGGCATGGGATGCGGCATCGGCGGCCTATGCCGTCAGCACAACGAGCCCGGCCGATACTATCCGGCCCGGGCGAGGGTACTGGGCGCGTCTGGTAAGCGAGACCGCGCTTTATGACGTCGGAACACACCCGGCGACGAGCACGCCTTTGTCGGTGCCGTTGTACGCAGGCTGGAACCTCGTCGGCAATCCGAGGTCGGTAGCACTGGCTGCGAGCACGCTGTCGGTCTCAACGAGCACAGCGACTACTGTGTCTATTGGCACGGCGGCGACCGCAGGCGTCGTTGACAGTGTGGTGTACGGGTATCAGCCAGGTGACACAGCGTACGAGGTGCTTGGAGTATCGTCGAGTACGCTTCCAGCGTACGCGGGCTTCTGGCTCTATGCGTACTCAGCGTGCACCCTGCTGTTTCCGTAGAACCGGCGACTGTTCATTTGCTGTCGGCGCGTCTCATTCACGAGGCGCGCCGCAGTACTGTTATACGACAGCGCACGCCTTACCACAGGCCCCACTTATGAATACTAGGTCAGCGAGTGCTTGCGCGCGTTGTGGTGTACGCTGGCGCTCGATTGGAATAACAATTGCTTAACGCTGTCCAACTCACATTCATGCTATAATCCTCAATATAGTGGGCCTCCGCTACCCTCGTTGACCGACTACTTTATGCACTTGTACATAGCAATTGGGGCGTTTCGGCCAGCCGCGCAGTATTATTGGGGCGGGCGAAGGTAAGCGCAGCCAACGCGGAAGGAAAGAAAGCCATTGAAGTACTCTCTCGCGCGCGCCTGCGCCATCACTTTGGCCGTTACCGTGTCGCTGATTCTTCGCTCCACTGCTTATGCGAGCGACAACGTCAGGCTGAAGGGACAGATAAGCGCTATTCCCTCCAGCGCAACCCTTCAGGGGCGCGTTAGTGCTACCGCTCCGGTCTCGTTTGCAATTAGCCTTCCCCTTCGTAACGCGGATGAGTTGGAGACGCTGATAGGTCGCCTACATGACCCTGCGGATCCTCTTTACGGCCATTACTTAACACCCGAGGAGTTCACCGAGAGATTTGGCCCAACCGAGGGCGATTACAATGCGGTGAAGGCATACGCTATCGCTTCTGGGTTTACTGTAACCGGCGAGCATGCAAACCGGACCATTCTGGATGTGCAAGGGCCATCGGCGAGCGTAGAGCGCAGTTTCGGGGTGAGGTTGTTGCAGTATAGGGCTGTCAGCGGTCGATTGTTCCACCGCGCCGACGCCGAACCCTCAGTTCCGTCTGAAATCGCTAACCGCATCCGTGGCATCATCGGCCTTGACACTTACCCACAGATGCGCCCCTATGCCAAGCAAGCTCCTGGGTGGGGCAATGCCAGCACGGTTCGTCCCCGGGCAACCACCCTGGGCGGAAGCGGACCGTTGGGCACATTTTCGCCTTCAGATATTGCAACTGCATACGGCATTCCACACGACGCATCGGCAGGTTCGGGACAGACGCTCGCTGTGTTCGAACTGGACGGATATAACACGTCGGACATTACGGCATTCCAGACGTTTTTTGGTCTGCCTGCTGTCCCCGTCGAGAACGTGTTGATTGACGGCGCGACTGGATCGATTGGATCGACCGGTGGCGGCGGCGAAGTGACACTCGACCTTGAGATTATGCTGGGTCTCGTCCCTGGGGCTACGAAGATCATCTGCTATGAGGCGCCAAACGGTACCAAAGGTATTCTCGACTGTTACAACCAAATCGCTACTGAAAACCGGGCCAAGATGATCAGCACGTCTTGGGGCAGGTGCGAAACGGAGACAGCACCGTCCTCTATTTCCGCCGAAGCCGCGATATTTCAACAAATGGCTGCACAAGGGCAAACTCTGGTAGCTGCGGCTGGAGACTCCGGAGCATACGATGATTACGACTCCAGCACCCCCACGGCTGCAACCATCTCAGTCGACAATCCTGCGTCGCAGCCGTATGTGCTCAGTGTTGGCGGCACTCGCCTGACGACATCGTCAGCGGGCGGCTCTTATTCTACGGAAACGACCTGGAACAATGGTTCTCCGGGTGAGGGTGCCGGAGGCGGCGGGATTAGCAAGATATGGAGCATCCCTTCGTGGCAGAAGTCTGCCGTAACGACAACAGCGGGCGCGTCAAGCACTATGCGAAATGTTCCAGATGTGTGCGTCAACGCAGACCCTGAAACGCCTTATGGAGTCTATTATCAAGGTGCCTGGACTGGCTTCGGCGGCACGAGCGCTGGTTCACCGGTGTGGAGTTCGTTTTTGGCCATTGCCAATCAGCAGAGGCTTGCCGTCGGGGGCACGACCGTCGGTAATGCGGCGGCGCTTCTCTATTCAATCGGTGCTTCGTCGGTCTACACCAAAGGATTTCATGATATTGCAGACGGGTCTACGAACCTGCACTTCGCTGCTGTAACTGGCTTCGATCTCGCCACCGGTCTTGGCAGTATGAAGGGCACGGCTCTTCTCTCGTATCTTGCCCCCAACGCCGTACTCAATGACACACCGAAGATCACCGGTCTATCGGTTGCGAGCGCGACTGCGGGCGACCCGCCATTTACAATGACGGTCACGGGGACGGGCTTTGAATACGGAGCCACTGTGACGCTAGGCACTACCGCGCTGGCAACCTCGTTCGTGAGTTCCACGTCGCTAACCGCCGTTGTATCTGCTGCGGCCGTCGCTAAGGACGGCTCCTTCCCCGTCACGGTGACAAACCCGGCTTCCGGCGGCGTCGCAAGCAACGCGATCACGTTTGTTGTGGCTCAAGCGGCTGCGCCAATCATAAGCACTATCACGCCCGTAAGCGCAACTGCGGGCAAACCAGCATTCACGATGACAGTCACTGGCGCGGGATTTATCTCCGGCGCAACGTTGGCGCTGGGCACCACAACGGTGAGTACGAATGTAATCAGTAGCACGAGACTGACTGCAACCATACCGGCGTCGGCCACGCGCACCGTCGGAGGCTACTACGTAACGGTCACAAATCCGTCGTCGGGCGGGGTTTCCAGTAACGCTCTGACGTTCATTGTGGTCGCGCCTGCCGCGCTGCATACGTTCGGCACTGGGCTTCAGATGATTTCGTCGCCGATTGATGCGACTGGGTACACGCTCTCGCAGATATTTGGCGTGTCGACGGTCAAGTTGGCAACTTGGGATGCAGCAGCGGCGGAGTACGTTGTGAGCCCAGCTAGCCCTGCGGACACATTCCGTCCTGGCCGCGGCTATTGGGCTCGTCTCACAAGCAATACCACGTTGATCGACATGGGATCAGCGCTGGCAACAAGCACACCTGTGGCGTTAACGTTACAGGCGGGATGGAACCTGGCAGGCAACCCCCGCACAGCTGCGCTCTCGGCTAGGACACTCGCTGTCGCGCTAAATTCCGGCGCTACGTTGTCAGTAGGTGCCGCCGGAACTGCAGGCATACTTGATACCGTGATTTACGCGTACCAGCCTGGCGACACGGGCTATGAGGTAATCCCTATCTCGACTGGGACAATCCCCGCGTACGCTGGCTTCTGGTTGTACTCTTCGTCGCCGTGCACGCTGCTGTTCCCTTAGGCGGAAGAGTCTTGCCAATACTGTGCAACCATATCAACGCCGGTGTGTCTAGAGAAGTGGATACGCCGGCGCTTTTTGCGTTTGGCAGGGAGGCTGAATATGATGCTCGTTCGACTAATGTCGTTAGGTCTGGCCATGATCGCGGTTACTTCGGCGGCGATTGCGGCCCCGGCGTCGCCTACGGTGGGATACAGCGAGAAGTACACATTTATCATGGCTGGCAAGACAATCGGCACCCAGACAGCCGAGGTGACGGCGTCCGATGCCACATCGCAGACATGGACGTACAAGATCAGGCTTAACGTCCCCATCAACACGCAAACGTTAGCGATGTCGGAGGCGGGAACGCTCATCGTCAAAGCGGACGGCGCGCCGGTCACGTTCGAAACCAAGGCGACGACATCTGGACAGACACAGGCTGAGAAGATCGTATTCAACGGCAACTCAGTGAATGTGACTCTCTCCCCAGCAATGCCCGCGATCGCCTCCAGTTTTCCGGTTACACCAGGAACCTACGCGTTGACCAACAATTTCCTCAGCGGTGTATCAATTATTAGCCGGGCCACTCACACTGCGACCATAGCGCCGATGATGTGGCGGACGCTTGGCACAAACAGCCTACGCGAGATCGCTCTCACGCTGACGCCAACTGTCGCTGAGACGCTGTATATGCGCGGTGTAGCGGTCCCGTGCCACGTCTATGATGTGGCGCCGCTGAACAGCAAGATATGGCTTTCAGACGCGACCGGCGAGTTGTTGAAAGAAGCCGATCCCGCACAGCAGCTTGTGATTGTTCGGGAGTAGGCGGGGGTGGACATTGTGGAATCGCGGCACCTCCAGAGCGTTACGCGACGAGCCGGGACTGAAACTCCCGGCCTGACGAAGAACACCCCGTGTTCGCGAGCGAACTCAAGTCCGGGGCTAGGGATGAGTTGGGGTTTCTGAGCAAGCAGGGGTGTGTACCAACTTTGAGGCAACACTTGGCTTCTGAACCTGGGCATTGCAAAGATGGTGGGTGGCATGCCGACCGCAGCCCCTCACGGGGGACGGCCGCTCCGTGGCGAGGGTTGGCGACAAATTCTTCGGGGACAGCGTCCTCAAAGGCGGCCCCAAACAGTTGCGATGCGCCACGATTGGGATGACGGGTTTGGGAAGGTGACGATAGGCCCGGCTGCTTCTACACCGCGAACACGTGGTGCCACCTTCTGCGGGGCAGTCCTTTGTAGGGCGTTTCCAATTCAACCTGTAGTGATTTGATCTCAAGTACCGAAACGGTACTTTGGAAACTCCCTACGAGGCTTGGTTCGTTCGGAGTTGGGACAAAAGTGATCGAGTGCCGGCTTAGAGAATACAGAACCTCTCTTCCCCTGAAGGGAAGACAAAGAGGTTGCGCCTGGCACGTTTTCACCCATAAGGGTGGATCACTTTCATGACGGCTCAATCATGGGTCACACCCTAGTGGACTGGGTGCGAGTCACGAAAGTGGCAACCAGAGCGCCGCATGGACCGGGACTGGAACTCCTAGTCCGCAGACGGACGCGAGCGGTCTGACGAAGAACACCCCCTGTTCGCGAGCGAACTCAAGTCCGGGGCTAAGTGTTCGCCATAGGCCCAATTATCGCGGCTATGGCCCATCTAACTGCCCCGCCATTGGCCGCTTGCCACTTTCGTGAAGTGCACCCTAGTGGACTAACAATACAGGAACTAGGCGGCCATTAGGCGAACTTGGATGCTAGATCACTCTGGCGATGACGATGGATGAAAGGATCTGCACATGAACTGCTTTACGCGAGGCGCGCGCTTGTTGGCGACGCTGCCTCTTCTTCTCGCTGCGCTCTGGTGCGCAGCGCCGCATGCGAATGCCGACGGAATAGTAATTAAGAGCGGCCAAAAGCTGGCGTTTCTTGGCGACTCGATCACACAATTTGGTTGGGGTGACGCCAAAGGCTATGTTCACCTGGTGGTCGACACCCTCGCCGCGAACGGCGTGACGGTTACGCCGGTGCCCGCGGGTATTAGCGGGCACACGTCGAAAGATATGCTCGGACGGCTTGATCGAGACGTGCTCAGCAAGGCGCCTGACTTTATGACGGTCAGCTGCGGAGTGAACGATGTTTGGCACGGCGCGACCGGGGTAGCGTTTGGCCCGTACATGGATAACATGACGGCGATTATCGACAAGGCGCGTGCTGCCAAGGTGCAGGTCATTGTGCTGACGTCGACTCCCATCTTCGAAGATGCGGGAAACGACAACAACAAGAAGCTTGCGTACTACAATTCGTTTCTCCAGTATCTGGCCAAGCAAAAGGGCTGCCTTGTTGCTGACCTCAATAAGGCGATGTGGGACGTTATCGCGGGCAAGCCAAGCGCGGCGAACTACGCGACGCGTGATGGTGTCCACATGAATGATTTGGGCAACCAGATCATGGCTCGAGGGATCTTGCAGGCACTTGGCCTCACCGAGGAGCAGATCGTCAAAACCATCCCTGCCCCACCGCCACCGTCGGCCAAACCTGCTGCGACCGCTGCTGCTACAGTTGGCACGCCCACCAGTGCGACCGACTTGCCGAAGGCAGGCAACTTCGCAATCAAGAAGACGTTCACCGCATCCGACCCCAACCTATCCGGCTGGAACGGCCTCACCGACGGGACTTGGGGAGTGGTTGCCCCTGCCGCATTTGCCACGGGCAAGCTGGACACGTTCCCGAAGACGATCACAATCGACCTGCAGCAGTCTGTGCCGCTTGCGTCGCTGGTGACGGCCTCCATTCCCAAGGCTGCGACGAAGACGGTTGAGGTTTCACTGAGCCAGTCGGCGGACGCCGACTTTAAGGTAGTCGGCACGCACGAGTTCAAGCAGGACGAGGGCGATAAGTACACGTTCTCGTTCCCGACGACAACGGCGCGCTACGTGCGACTGACGTTCAAGGACCACTACCCGGAAGGCCTCTACGACCCGAAACACATTCTGTTGCAGGAAGTGGAAGTCTACGGACCTGATACGGCGAAGAAGTAATAGAGCGCGTAACCTGCGGCGATCCGCAAGACGATGCCCCCGTATGCTGTTTCCGGCAACGGGGGCAGGGCGTAAAAAGCGCAAAAAAGGGCCGGGTGACTTATCACCCGGCTAATTGATTGCCACACACAAGGGAGATAGCACTGGAAAGCTAATCACAACTGCTTAGTTAATCCTGATCGGCTTACTAGAGTATCCATTGATATACTACATCATCCCTATGTGTTTTATCAACATTGAACGTAAAAGTTGCAATGAATAACGAAACTGATAGTGTCAACTTCGCGGTAACAGTCTTAGTTCCATCATCGCGCCAATACTACAGGTTGCGCTCGACGACTTCCTGGATGACAAGAGAGGGGCGTTCGATGGCAATAAGCTTGTCGTCAAACGCGTTCGTGTCACGGCCGTAGCAGAACACCGCGCGGCCGTACCGTTCGGAAAGGTATGGCTGCAGGGCGATTGTGAATGAGTCGCGAAACATGACTAGACGGGGAAGTGCCGTATTCGAACTCTGAGTGGCGAAAAGATCGTGCGACCGATCGCCATATGTTTGGAGGTAGTCGTTTACGCGGTGCGCCGTCGTCGGAACTACGGGTGAAAGCCTGTATGCAGTTTCGCTGATCAGGTCCTTTGCGAACATCATGCGCCGGAGGTCGCCGTCGACATCTATTGGCTGGTGGCGATATTGAATGGCGGACGGAAAGCGGACATCCTTGTACCAGGGCCGTATAGCTGCGTCGATCTGCTCGGCTGCCACGCACGCGCCAAGGTCGTTCCAATGCGTGTCTGTCTTGTAAAAAAGCTGCCCGCGCGCTTTTGCCTGTGTCAATGCAGGACGAAGGTCAAGAAGAGATACCGAAGTGTTTGCTTTAAGATACTGCGCAAGCTGATCAAGGCGACGAACACCTCCGCGTCCCAGCATCGGTGGCAATTGCTCCGGGTAGATGGAGCTCTTGTTGGGCGCGACCACAAGCAGGTAGCGGCAGCCACGGGAGGCTAACCACTTTCGTCTTGATTCCAACCGATGGGCATACTCGTTCAGTTCAACGGTAGTGAGCGGTCGCACGCCCCGGTAGTAAGAGATCTCGTCGCAGTAGAACAGCCAACCGTCGCGCCCGACGGTCACAGCTGGAGTTGGCGACTCATTCAAGCAATTCAACGACAATCGCGCATTCAATGCCAGCAATGGCTTTCGAAACCCATAGCGGTCGTTGAATGCGGCAACGTAGCGCGGACGACACATCAAGCGAGCGATCAGATCGGGCATCGGATGAATGCGTCGAAGCTCAGTCTGTCGAATGTCCTCGGGGGTCGATACTCCAATACGGGCGACCGTCCCAATCATTGGCGTACAAACGAGTCCAACGAAAAGAGCGCACACAGCAAGATGAAATGTTTTGCCAAACGGCATGTTTTCGTTTGTCATAGCGGCAACCGCAACTAGAAGCGAAAATAGATAAACGGGTTGGTAGCTCCGCTAGCAAGGCGAGCGAGGCAGACGATCAGAATAGCACCAATGCCGTACAAGTAGCCTACCCGCACGAAGCATGCTCCTAGCAACAGATGGCGACCTTTCAGGTTGCCGTAGAACCTGCCGAGGTGCATGGCGGCAATGGAAGCGACCGGCGAGGCTAATGCTATGCCCACCATCAGGGCGAGCGCACCGCTTCTCGTTAAATATGCCACGGCAGGAACGGCGGCGGTTTGTGTGGCGGCGAACCCGAACATTATGCCGATGTATCCAAGTGCATGGGGAAGGCTATCGCTACGGAAAAGGACCCACGATACGAGAAGGACGGCGACGACGTATATGTGGCGAAGGGCGGATTTAAATAGACTCAACTGTTGAGCGCCACATGAGGAGCTCTTCATAAGCAACCTCTCGAATATCAAAAATATCCCGTGAAGCATTCCCCATGCTACAAATGTCCATGCCGCTCCGTGCCATAGCCCGCATAGGAAAAACACGACGAGCAAATTGGAAAGTGTTCTCCACTTTGGTCCGCGGTTCCCACCTAACGGTATGTAAAGGTAGTCCCTGAACCAGCCCGATAGTGTCATGTGCCATCGTCGCCAGAAATCGGTAATTGACGATGCCCAATATGGATTGTTGAAGTTCTCCGGAAAGTGAAAGCCAAACATGCGGCCCAAGCCAATGGCCATATCGGAATAGCCCGAGAAATCGAAAAAGATCTGCAAGCCATAGCACAAGGCTCCCAGCCATGCTGCTCCGATTGACAACTCGCCTGCTGGGACTGAGAAGATCTGGTCTACGATTGGCGACAAGAAGTTGGCGATCAGAACCTTCTTACCCAGACCCAAGATGAAGCGGTGAACTCCATATGCGAACTGCGAGGCATCCACGCTTCTATGGCTCAGCTGGCGCTCTATGTGATTGTATCGCACCACAGGTCCAGCGATCATGTGCGGGAAGATCACAAAATACAGCGCAAGCTTAATTGGATCTGTCTGGGCTTTCGATATCCCACGATAGATATCCACCAGGTACGAAATCGCATGGAAGGTGAGAAATGAAATAGCCAGGGGCAGGTGCACTTGAGCGAGATGCAACGGGGAAGCGCCAAAGGGGACGAATAGCGAGTTTAGGTTGGCGACGAGAAAACCCGCGTACTTGAAGTAAGCCAACAGCGCGACGTTGAATACGATTCCAACGGCAAGCACGGCCCTTGCTGATCCGCTACGAGTAGTGGAGGCATTGGCGTCCTCTCTGTCGATCATCCGACCAAAGCAGTAGTTTGCGGCGATAGATAGCAGGATAATGGCAACGTATGAGCCTTCACCCGATATGTAGAATGATAGGCTTACCAGAACCAGGAAGATGTTCTTGAGCGCGATCTTGCGAAGTGAGAAATGGACTAGAAGAACTACCGGGAGGAATCCGACGAGGAAAAAAATTGAACTGAACGGCATATCAGGGGTTCCCGGTACTAAATCCGAACCGACCGCTTGTAGTGTACGGCCATATTAGTATATCCCACCAAGGAATTCCCGGAGCGCTGAATCGAGCCAACCTTATTGATTTGGCTCGGGGAAGCACAAAGCAAAAAACGCAGGCAATCGATTCCGAAGAATTGATTGCCTGCGCTCTGTCATAGCGGACCGCTTATCGGCGGCGAAGGAAGGCCGGGATGTCTACGTCGTCGCCGCCGCTGGATGTGCGGGGAGGCTGCGACGACGGGGCGGGCTTCTCGTCGGCGGCGCCTGTGGTCGCTGCGCTTGATGCTGGCGCGGACGACTCAGCCGGGCGCGGGCTGGTCTGGAAGCTGGGTGTCGGCGCAGGCGCGGGACGCGGCTGGACTGGAGCGCTGGACGGCGCGGATTGCTGGCGCGGGGCCTGCTGCGAACGCGACGGGAGCGGGAACTGGTTGGAGAAGCCGGTGGCGAGAACGGTGATGCGCACTTCGCTGTCCATATTCGGATCCTGGACGATACCGAAGATGATGTTGGCATCGTCGGCGTCCGTGGCCTGCGCGATCAGTTCGGTGGCTTCGTGAACTTCGGCCAATGTGAGGTCGGGTCCGCCAGTAATGTTGATAAGAGCGGCTCGTGCGCCTTCGATGGTAGTCTCGAGGAGCGGCGAAGCTATCGCAGCCTGAGCGGCATCGATGGCTCGGTGGTCGCCGGTTGCGACGCCGATTCCCATAAGGGCGCTGCCGGCATTGGTCATGATCGACTTGACGTCAGCGAAGTCGACGTTGATGATACCGGGGATCGTAATGATGTCAGAGATGCCCTGAACACCTTGTCGGAGGACGTCGTCGGCTTCCTTGAAGGCTTCCACGAGAGTGGCGCGCTTCTCGACAACGCCAAGTAGGCGGTCGTTCGGGATGACAATGACGGTGTCGACCTTATCACGCAGGTTGTCGACGCCTTCTTCGGCGAGACGTGCGCGGCGCGGGCCTTCGAACTTGAACGGCTTAGTGACAACGGCGACGGTGAGCGCGCCGAGTTCCTTAGAGATGTCAGCGATCACTGGCGCAGCGCCGGTTCCAGTACCGCCGCCCATACCGGCGGTGATGAAGACCATGTCCGCGCCTTCGATGGCTTTCTTGATGTCGGATTTGGACTCTTCGGCGGCTGCTCGGCCGACCTCAGGGTTACCGCCGGCACCGAGGCCGCGCGTGAGGTTTTCACCAAGCTGCAGCTTGTAGTCGGCTGCAGAGACATCCAGCACCTGGATGTCGGTGTTCATGGCGATGAACTCAACGCCACGCAAGCCAGCGTCGATCATGCGGTTGACAGCGTTCGATCCGCCGCCGCCCACACCAATTACCTTAATTTTAGCGAATGGAGATTCGTCCCGGATTCCTGACATGTAGTGTCCGCTCCCTTGGTGCGTCAACGAGTGAAAACTGTCAAACGGGTGAGGTCAACAGGGGTTTCACGCGCAACGAACGCATTCTTAATGAATATGTTAACAACTTTTGCGACGAAAGTCAAATGGAAACGGCCATAAGAACCGTCTTAGCCCGATGGAAACGGCCGAAAATCGCCGCTTATTCCGATCCCATCACACGGGCGAAAAACTTCTGAAGGCGCTGCATCACAGATCCCAGCTTTTGGGTAACCTGCGCCGCAAGCGGGGACGGATTGATCTTACGACCATAGTTGCCGCGCGTGTAGCGGGCCGCATAGAGCACCAGTCCAAGGCCGGTAGCGTACACCGGTGATTGCAAGTTTTCCGGTAGGTCCTTGATGTCGCTGGGTGAACCAGTTCGCGTCGACAGTCCTGTCACTTCTGTGCAGAACGTCGTCGACGCAGGCATCAATGCCCCGCCGCCGGTCAGAACAATGCCTGCCGGTAGAAAATTATGGTACCCGGACTTCTCTATTTCCTGCCGTACGTGCCTGAATATTTCCTCGATACGGGGGCTCACGATGTCGAGAAGCTGCCTTCGCGAAATGGTGCGCGTTTCGCCGTCGATGCCCGTGATGTCAAACTCGAGTACCTCATCCGGCCCGGCGGCGCTTGGAGCCGCAGCGCTGTGGGCAAGTTTGATGCGCTCGGCCTCTTCCAGCGTGACGCGAAGACCGATGCTGATGTCGCGGGTCACATGGTTTCCGCCGATTGGGATAATGCTCGAAAAGCCGATATCGCCATCGACAAAAACTGCCAGGTCGGTGGTTCCGCCTCCAATATCGACCAGCGCTACGCCAAGATCGCGCTCCGCCGGTGTGACCACCGCCTCGGAGCTTGCGATGGGCTCAAGAACCGACGCCTCGACCGAGAGGCTGGCGCGTCCCACGGCTTTGGCGACGTTCTGAAGCAGCGTCACCGCGCCGGTGACCACATGGGTCTCGACTTCGAGGCGGGTCCCGGCCATGCCGACCGGGTAGCGGATGCCGGATTGGCCGTCGATGGTGTATGATCGTGGAATGGAGTGGATGATCTCGCGGTCGGGAGGCAGGACGATCACCTTGGCCTGGTCGAGGACGCGGTCCACATCTTCGGCGGTGATTTCGCGGTCTGGATGCGTGACGGCGAGGACGCCCCGCGAGTTGAGGGACGCGATATGCTCGCCGGTGACGCCGACGACCACCGAGTGGATATCGTAGTTGGTGGCCGCGCGTGCGGCGGCGACGGCTTCGGCAATGGCCGCAGCGGCCTCGTCGATATCGATGACGACGCCCTTGCGTATACCGGCAGATTTTGCCGTGCCAAGGCCGACTATCTCTACCTTGCCGTCTTCGGCAACCTCGCCGACAATGGCGCAAACTTTTGTGGTCCCGATATCGAGACCCACAACGCAATCTCTAGCCACGCTATCTCCTCCCAGGCCGAGCCTGGACCCTTATCGCGCCACGGTGACTGCGGTTATTGTCGTAGGGGCGTCGACACGCGTCCGGCTTTGGGGAATCGTTGGTCCAATCTGCGTGCCAACAACGCCATTTAACTGGAAGATGACGGCAAGATTCCAGCGATATTGTATATAGGATACCTTATAGTGTTTGACTGGTACCATCCGAGGCGCCGCGGGGGCAACCGATGTCGCGTATTTTAGGGGCACAGGTGCCTTTTGCTAATGGCACTGTCGCGGTCAAGGCCACGTGTTCATGGTGATTCAGGGTTGTCTTGTGGCTTAAGCATCGATCGGAGCAGGGCTTCGACAATTTGGGCGTCGTGGATGCCGATAAAGCCAATTCGCGGAGTAGCATGGCCGTCGGAGTCTGGTTCGCCTTCAGCGAAGGTCACGTTGCCTAACCCGTTCGGCCCCTCGGTACGCTGTATGTGGCCCATGTGCTGCGTGAAGAAGCTCCGCACCTTACGCGATTGACTGTCGTTGACAATGATCGCTCGCCAGGTTGTCAAAGCATAAAAGGTGTTTGATAGCCTCTTTTTCAGCAAGAGTGGCGACACTAAACACGCAACACCAGCTACGGTAGCGACAACTCCTATTCCGATGGGAAGGAGAAAGAACGGAACCATAAGCCAGGCCTCCCAGTAAAAGCCTGGCTGCCCGACGTGCTTTATTATCGTTTCGTACAGCATCCAACCTGGACCAAGGACAAAAACCATCCCGGCTGCGATTAAGAGGAAGGATTTGGGCTCAAACTCAGTGTGTTCATTACTACTACCACACCAGACCAATCGCTCGCCCGATCGCAGTTCTCGTTGCACAACCGTGAAAGCAGGATTCGATTCTAATTCAGGTGCCCCGCCCGCCATGGAATTTGTTTGGTGAACTTCGGCGAGGGCGGAATCCTTTGCCCCCGCAATAAGTAGGTCCTCAACGTCGTTTGGCGATTCGAAAAAAGCGAAGGTCGTCAACTCGGGACGATCTCCCAAGCGTTGCCCCTTCTCAGTGCTTGTGAATTGGATAGTCCCAAGCCCGTTGGCGTATTGCGTTTTGGTAAAGTAGCTCAGATAAGCTCGGCTAAGTCGCTTGAGAGATCCCTTGGTATTACCTTCAAAAACGATCACGTGGGTTTTAGTTATCGCGTAAAGTCGCCTTCTTGCTCGCCTGAACTCAATCACGGGGTTAGCGAGCATGCGGAGGCCCAAAATCCAGAAAATGACCGAAAAGCCGGGCACTGTCCCAACCTCGATCCAGTGAATGCGCCACAATCCTAACTCGGCAAGGGTCAACATTAGCGACATGCATGTCCAGGGTATCGCGAATAGCAAGAGATGTATGTCAGCAAGCGCTATGGAGCGGGCGTCCGGTTGCGCTGACCAGAGCACGATTTCGCCGGGATTAAGATGGGGCGCTAGTTTGCGATTCAGGTCGTCTGGTATGGACATATTCGACACCTCAGCTCTGAATCAAGCGCTCTTCGCAGCCCGGGATTGAGGCACGGGCTGAGTAGGAGTTACGCGTCCGGGCTTGGCGGGCTGGCCGTGGAAACGCCGTTGGGGCGCTTGGGACGGGGCAGGTGCGGCAACTGCGGGATGTGGATCTGCTCATGCTCTAGCCAGTAGCGGCGCATGAACGAGACGTTGTTGAGGATGCGCCAGGTGAAGACGAATACGGTGGCGTACCAGATGGGAACGTTGATGGCGTCGCCAAAGCCGCTCAACACCACCGCGATGAAGACGGTTAGGATGAAGCCGGAGAGGAAAACGTTGGATTTGAATCCGCCTTCCTGAATGGCGCGAGCGCCACCGACGATAGCGTCAAGCCCCGCCATCACGGCCACCGACAGGTACGGACCGTACTGCGGTGGTACTTTGAACGAAGGCAGGTAGACAATTACGAACCCGGCGACACCGGCGAAAAATGCAATCCATCCCATCGCGAAACCCCACTGTGACCGACTAGCCGCAGCTTGCGGCCTGAAAACGCGAAATGCGGAGATCCCGTAGGTTGATCGAATATCCTAAATCAAAGCGTACATTGTGGCGACCACGCACTAAAGTACGTGGCTAGTTATTTAAGATAGGGTCTCCGACCCATAGGACTAGTGCAGGCTATGGACTCGGGGTTACCACCATGTCAATTGTACGGATTAATTACGACTATTCAATAATCCTACGGCTCCAAAGTGCTTGAAAGTACGCCCGACCCCTGAATGAATTCAGGGGCTACTCAATTTCCGACTGTCCCTCCGGGACGCCAGAGGTACCTTTCCTCACGTTGACTGCCACCGCTAAATTGCATTGAAGCGCAGCGCCAGAAATGAATGTTCAGAGCGGGCTGAGCGCCTGCTAATCCTAATCGGCGGACTTCGAGCCGCCGTCGACGACGGGCTTGGCGTAGTGTGGCTGGAAGCCAGCGTATGCGGGCAGCGTCAACTTCGGTGACTGCACAACGGTGAGCATCGCGGGGTCGGCGGACTTTATCTGCTCGCCGAGGCCGCCGGGTAGAAGCAACGTTGTGTTCAAGCTTTTCGCGTCGCCAATCGCCGTGATGCGAAACGGCGGCGTGAGCGGGACTCCGTTGACCTGGATAGCAGGTCCGACGCACCGCACAGCGGTGGTTGCGACGACTCGCTGATCGTTCACGGCCAGCGACTCCGCGCCGCCTGCACGGAGCTCGTTGAGCACGCGCTGTATGTCCACATCGTGCACGATGTACATGTTCGTGAGGTCGGTTGCAAGCGCGCCGGGGAGGTTCGCGGGCGGGCGCTTGTTGCTGTCGGTAAGCGTGACGACGACGCCTGGGCCGGTGACCTTTGTGACGCCAGCGAGAAACTGAGCCTCGGTGAGCTGCTTCTGGAAGAGACCGCTTACCGATGAACTGCTGTTCATGAGCTTGGCGTTCTGGTTCTGGAGCTCTTCGATACGCAGTCGATCACGACTTTCGGTGACTTTGAGGGCCTGGTAGGCGGCGACGACACCGCTGACGTTTGATGCGGGAGCATCTCGTACGAAGACAAGCTTTTCGGACTTCATCGCGAGCGCAATGAACATGCCGAGGATAAATGTCATCGCGGTGATCGGCCACACCCAAACGCGTTCGGCACGTGCTTGAGGCGTTGCCGCTTCGGCGACTGGCGGAGCGATACCGTATGGCGCTGTGGCCGCGTCGGGCGCGTTGTCCGGTACCGGCTGTTCGTTGGTTGTCACTGTGACGCTCATGAAAATTTAACACCAGTCGAGGCTGGACAATTCCTGCACTTCATTCTCGATCTATGCGAACTCATTGCTTAATGAATGATACCGGGATTCGGTAGGTTATCTTTCATTTTTATTGCGGGTTTCTCAGGCAGGGTCACATCGACGTACTCGGCTGCAAGTGCGCGGTTGGGATCGCTGTTAATAGCGCTTGCCGCAGTGCTCAGCTTCTTCACCAAGTCGTTCGGCAAACCGAGCTTCACAAGTGGCCGATCAGCCATTGAAACGGTCGTGTAGAGGTCGGCTGCGACCCGGACTTCGCGCAGCTTAAGCGGGACGAACTGAGTGCCGCGCTCCAGTAGGTTGGTGACGTTCAGACCCACTCCTATAGAGTTGTCGAGCTTGTCGCTCATCTTCATCCCAAATGGCGGCACCGGTGTGCCAGCTGGCACTACGATCACCGGTAGCGCGTTGGCTCGGAGGTCGATGGCGCGGTATGGAATGCCGTTGGCGTCAAGCAGCAGTAGCGGCCCCTGGTTGATGCGCAGTTGGGCGTAGGGCTGTCTCTCCAGCACGCGGATTACAAGGGTATGCGGCAGGCGGATTCGGACGTGCGCCTCTTCGATAGTGGGCTGACCTTTTTCGATGCGGCGACTGAGCTTGTTGTAATTGAGTAATGTGTAGACAAACAGGTTCTGCCCGTGTTTCACCTTGGCAAGCGCAGCGATTTCTGCTTTGGGGACAGTCTGATAGCCCTCGTAACGCACGTCGCGAATGTTAAAGCGCTTGTCGAGACAGAGCCAGAGCGCCAGCCCCAGAAGCGCCAGGAAGATAACCCAGTTCCGAACTATGGGTGCCCAGTTCTTGCGCTTGCGGTTCTTGCGGAGGCGTGGCGATGCGGCGCCGCGTGAATTGCTTGCGCTTCGCGGAGGGGGCGATTTCTTCTTTGCGGGATAGCGGGTGAGTTTGGCCATGATCTAACGGCAGCGACGACGCTAACCGATTGCCGCTCCTTCAAGGGCGTATCCGACGAGCTTGTCGAGAAGCTGCGGGAATGAGTATCCTGCGGTGGCAGCCGCTTTTGGTAAGAGACTCGTTGGCGTCATACCTGGAATGGTATTCACTTCGAGCGCGTAGATCTCGCCACTCGCCGTGACAATCATGTCGGTGCGGGACATTCCTCGGCATCCGAGCGCGGCGTGGCAAACCTGGGCAATTTTCTGGGCTTTGGCGGTGAGATCGTCGCTGAGGCGGGCGGGGCAGATCTCGTCGGTTGCGCCAGGCGTGTACTTTGCTTCGCGGTCGTAGACGCCGTTCGCGGGGACGATTTCCACCAGCGGCAATACCTCAAGGGTGTCGTTCCCCAAAACGGCGCATGTAATCTCCATGCCCTTGACAAACTCCTCGATCAGTACGGTTTCATCCAGCGCGAATGCGGTGTCGAGCGCGGCGTTAAGGTCGCCGCCGACAGGTACGATGGTGAGACCGTCCGACGAGCCCGAGAGCGACGGCTTAACCACGGCGGGAAGCGGAAAATCGGCGGGGCGCGGGTCGTGGCGACGGATGGCCACGCCTTTCGGGAAGCGCACACCGTGTGCGGCGAGAAATGTCTTGCTGCGGGACTTGTCCATCGCCAGAGCTGATGCGAGCACGCCGCTACCGGTGTAGGGAATGCCAACGATATCGAGGAAGCCCTGAATGGTGCCGTCCTCACCGCCTTTGCCGTGAAGAGCGACGATGACCACGTCGGGGCGATCCCGGTCTGCGGCCTGCGGGAGTTGGGGGAGCGCGGCAATCTGAGTGGAGCCATCCACAGAGACCATCTGCTCTATCGCAGCCGACGGGGGTGGCAGGTAGGTTTCACGCGTCTGCGTGTCGAGCGCGAAGACACGGTACTTGGCCGGGTCGAGAGCTCCGAGGATTTGCTTGCCTGTTGAGAGCGATATATCTCTTTCGCTGCTAGTGCCGCCCATGAGTACGGCGACGTTAAGTTTCGTCATTTGTTCTTTCCAGTTTGCGTTAGGGGAAGGAGATAAGACCTCACCCCGGCCATAAGAATGGCCACCCCTCTCCTAAGATAAGGACGAGGGGGCTCAATATTAAGATTATGTCGCCAGCAGCCCCTCGCCAGCAGCTCGGATATCGCCTGCACCGAGGGTAAATACTACGTCGCCCGGCTTTGTGATCGCGGCAAGGTGGGATGGCAGGTCGTGCTTGTCGGCGACATAGGTGACGTCGCCTGGGATCTTGGATGCCAGCACACCGCCATCGAGGCCAGGAACTGCGGCTTCTCGCGACAGGTAGATGTCGGTGATAACGACAACATCGGCATCGGTGAAGGAGGCGGCGAACTCATCCATCAGGTCGCGCGTCCGGCTCGGTAAGTGTGGCTGGAAAACGGCCACGATGCGGCGGCCCGGGAATGCGGTCTTCGCGGCGGCTAGCGTGGCGCGGATTTCGGTGGGGTGATGCGCGTAATCGTCGACCACCTGCACGCCGCTCGCTGTCTCCCCCAGCCGCTCGAACCGTCTACCAGTGCCAGTAAACTTGGACAGGCCGCGAACGATGGCATCGAACGGCACGCCGAGTTCCAGCGCGACGGCGATCACCGAGAGCGCGTTGCGGACATTGTGAACGCCGGGCACATTGAGCGCCGCTTCGCCGAGCGGCTTGCCGAAGGCGGTGACGTTGAATCGGTTGCCGTCGCCGTCAATCAGGTCGCCGCGAACGTCTGCGTTTGGACCGAGGCCGAATGTGGCGACTCGTCCTGCTGAGTCTCGCAAGTTGGTGGTATGAGGATCGTCGGCGTTCAGCACCGCGAGTCGTGTTGTGGCGGCAAGGAACGTGCGGAAGGCGGCCAGGATATTGTCGAACGTTTCGTAGAAGTCGAGGTGATCGGCTTCCACGTTGGTGATAATCGAAATGGTAGGGCTCAAGTGGAGAAACGAGCCGTACGCTTCACACGCTTCCGCCACGAACGCTCCGCTGTGGCCAACGCGCGCATTGCCGCCCCACCCGGGCACATCGCCTCCAATAAGCGCCGTCGGATCAAGACCTGCGTCGGCAAGCACCACGCTGAGCATGGCGGACGTTGTGGTTTTGCCGTGGGTGCCACTGACAGCGATTCGTTCGCTGTGTAGGGCCATCACGCGACCGAGCATTTCGGCGCGGCTAATGATGGGAATGCCACGTTCGCGCGCCGCGACCATCTCCGGGTTCGAGTCTTTGATAGCAGCGGAAGCGACGACCAGCGTAGCGTCACCGAGGTTCTCGGCCCGGTGACCGATGGGGATTGTGATGGCCAGTTCGTGTTCGAGCGCCACGCGTGTGGGCGAATCAGACATCTCGCTGCCCGATAACGTCTCGCCTGCCGTTGCGAGGACACGGGCCAGTGCGCTCATTCCAGCGCCTGCGATGCCGATAAAATGGTAGGTTTCACTCATGAAGGTGTTGCTTTTTTGCGTGCGGCTTCGTTGTCCGCAGTATTGGTAACAATTTTAAGAGGCGCTCAAGCCGCTCGGGCTTTCTTTCTCGCTTCGCTCCCTCTGCTGCAATAGGCTGGTAACGCTTTATTATCAGAATAGGCCGTCCACAACCAGTGTCGAAGCAGAGTTAATATATTGTACCCGTCGTCATTTGGACGGGCCGCGCGAAGTTAGGGCTTCGATGCGCCTTTCGCGGTATCGATCACCAGCTTCGCAAGGTCTTGCGCGGCTGTGGGCATGGCCAGTTTGCGTGATGCGTCACCCATTGCGATTAGCCTATTTGGGTCGGTGACCAGCCTTGTGATGGCGTCGCGTATGCTGTCGGATGATAGGTCGGCTTGTGGGAGCAATACTGCGCCTCCCATGTCGGAAACGCGCTTGGCGTTGCGGGTTTGCTCGTCGCCGCCGGTAGGCACGAGCGGCACGAAGAGCGCGGCTTTCCCGAGGGCGCAGACTTCGCTGACGGTGCCTGCGCCGCTACGTCCGACGATGAGGCTGGCAAGCGCGTATACGTCGGCGATTTCCGGGCCAACGTATTGGGTGACAAAGTAGCGCCGTTTGATGTGATCGGGTAGCGTGGACGCGGTGGCGTGGAGTGTGTCGATATCCTGTGAATCGCCGGGCTGTTTGCCACACTGGTGGATTATGCGACAGTGATCGAGAAGCGCGGGAAGGCAGCCGTCGATGGCAACGTTGAGCATCCGTGAACCTTGCGCGCCGCCGGTGACATACACTGTTGGGAGCGCGTCGTCTGCATCGTCGAACCCGGCCCACGCCTTACCCCTCGCCGGATCGCCGCCGAAGATACCGTCGCGCACCGGGTTACCGGTGACTTTTGACCGCTTGCGGACGGCTGGCTGGAGTTCAGTCGCTGATTCTGGATACGACAGCGCGACCACTTTGGCGCGCGGCATGATAATCTTGTTAGCGAGACCGATCTGAACGGTCTGCTCATGCGCGACGACGGGGATGCCACGGGTCGACGCGGCGAGAACAGCGGGGACGCTGACATAGCCGCCGGTTGAGAAGACCACATCGGGCTGGAATCGCCGAACAGCGTCAGCGGCTTCGGCGACGCCGAGCGGGATACGGAACATGTCTGCTATGTTGGCGCGACTGACCATACGGAACGGGTTCGATGCCCGGCGTAGCTTTCCGGTGCGCACTCCCTTGAACGGGATCCCTGCTTCAGCCGCGAGCCGTCCTTCGACGCCGGTAAGGCTGCCCACGTAGAGAAAAGCGGGTTCATCGCCCGCGAGTTGCTGCTGGATAGCGCGTGCGGTTGCGATTGCTGGCACAGCGTGCCCGCCGGTTCCGCCGCCTGTGATAAGGATTCTTAGTGTCATGGGTCCCGTTTGGGCAGCCTGCTCGAAATGCTTGCACTAGACCACGGGCGATTTCGGTCGGGACGCTTTGTTGGTATCGCGATATCCCTTGCTGCCGCGATAGGTGCCGCCGCGGGCGTATTCGGGTCGGAGCAGCGAGTTGCCGCGGTTCCACCGGCGGTCAAAATCACGGTCAGGTGCCGACTTCGCGATATCGCTGCGACCATCGTCATCCCACTCTGAGTTGCGGTAGATGCTGAGAAGGATGCCAACATTGATCAGCGAGATCACGAGCGATGTGCCGCCGTAGGAGAGGAACGGCAGCGGGACACCTGTGGCCGGCACCGACGATGTGACCACCGCAATGTTGAGCAGCGCCTGTACGGCAAAGCTGGCCGAAATGCCGCCCGCAACTATCGCGGCAAACGGGTCGCGGGTCATTGATGCGATATGCAAACCCCGCCCTACAAGCACCGCGAACAGGAGTAGCACGAACAGCGTTGCGATTAACCCGCCTTCTTCGGCGAGAGTCGCCAGGATGAAGTCGGTGTGCGCTTCGGGCAGGTAGTATTTTTGGCGACCGTTACCGAGACCGAGACCGACCAGGCCGCCTGTGCCGAGAGCGATCATTGAGTGGTAGACTTGATACCCTTCGCCAGTGTGGCTTTCGTTGGGATGTAGGAACACATAGATACGCGAGTTACGGTAGTCGCGACCGACAGCACCGTTCTCGGCTGCAGACGCCACCGCAGCAGGGTCTGGGGCGGGCGCATGGTTACTCTTCATCCACAATGCGCCTGCAATACACACGAGCGCTACTGCGAGAATGCCTGCCAGGTGGCGCTTCTTGAGGCCAGCGAAGCAAAGGGCTCCAATCCCCGAGCCGAGGATGACGAGGGTGGTACCCAGGTCCGGTTCGCGCTCAACAAGTATGGCAAATATGCCGAGGACTACTACAGGCGCGAGCGGCCCCGCCTTGAAGCTCTGCATGATACGCGGCCGCCCCGCGCAAAGGCGGGCAACGTAGAGCACGATTGCCAGCTTTGCGAGTTCTGACGGTTGAAACTTTACGCTAGCGGTGCCGACCCAGCGCTTTGCCCCATTCACAGCGGGGGCGCCGATGTGTGGTATGAACACGCAGACGAGCAGCAGCATGCAGAAGCCGACGATGTAAAGGGCGTTACGATTGAACCAGTCATAATGGACACGGCGCACGATCAGCATGGCGATGATGCCGACTCCGGCCCAGATCGACTGCTGGAGGACGTATTTGTAGTCCTTGGCGTGGATCTGCAAGGCGTAGGCGTAGGACGCGTCAAAAATCAGCAAGACACCGAGACAAGTTAGCATCAGGGTCACAACAAGCAGCACAATATCGGTTTTTCGTCTCGTTCCAGTTCGCGTCGCCATTCGCTACCTCCCAGGTCGCCCTGGCCATCATCGCGTCACTACTGACGCAGCGTATAAATCAGCCCGTCGCCCCCGAAAGAGCATGAACAAGCCGCTTGAATGTATCACCGCGATCTTCGAAGTCGCGGAACTGATCAAACGATGCGCAGGCTGGGCTGAGCATCACTGTATCGCCATCGCTCGCCAAAGCGTGAGCGCTATTCACTGCCTGTGCAATATCGTCGACACGCACGGCCCGCTCGAATCCACGCGCACGCACCGCCGCTTCGAGATCGGGGCCGGATTTACCGAACAGCACCAACCGCTTCACAGAGCTTTGAGTGGCCGCGTCGAGCAGGTCAGCCATGTCCCCGCCCTTGTACACGCCGCCCGCGAGCACGATTTTGGGTCCCGGGATGGCGTCGAGCGAGCGCTCAAAGGCGACGTTGTTCGTGCACATCGAGTTGTTGATATAGCGCGCGCCGCCAATGGTCGCAACATACTCCAGCCGGTGAACGACGCCAGCAAATGTGGTCGCCGCCTTTTCAATGGCATCCGACGGTATGCCGAATGCCGTCGCCATCGCGAAGGCTGCCATTGCGTTTTCAATGTTGTGCGCGCCAGGAATGAGCAGGCGATTTACCCACTCTGGCTGCGGGCGAACGCGATCAAACTGAATGATAGTCGTTTTTCCAGGCGAGTGGATGGACGGCGCGTCTGCATCCCAGCCGCGAATGCGGTCACCGACAAGCGGGACATCGCTCCTCAAAACGGCAGTGTCGCCTTCCCCTTGGTTCTCGAATATGTTCCACTTGGCGGCAACGTACTCGTCCCACGTCTGCCGGTCGGCATGATCAACGGCTATGTTGAGAATAGCAGCCACTTTGGGTCGGAAAGTCGGCGCCCATTCGAGTTGGAACGAGCTGATTTCAGCGATAATGACCGCGTCATGGTTGGCTTTGTGCGCTGCTCGGATAAGCGGCATCGCGATTTCGCCAGCGGCGATGTTGCCAGCTAGGTAGGTTTCGTAGCCAGCGGCCTCGGTCATCGCGCCAAGCAAGGCCGTAGTCGTAGTTTTACCGTTAGTGCCCGTGATCGCGAGAATGGGCGCACGCGCAATGCGGTACGCTGCCTCAATCTCTCCCCAAACCGGGATGCCGCGCTCGACAGCGTCGGTGAGGACGGCGGCGGTGCGTCGAACGCCAGGGCTGGTGACGACGATGTCGCAATCGTCGACGCGGTTAGTGGCGGCACGCGCAGGTATGCCGTGGTCGGCGGCCCAGGCGAGCGGTGACGCAAGTTCGTCAGCGGGTTTACCGTCATACAGCGTCACGCTAGCACCGCGTGCGGTAAGCACTTCCGCCGCCGCAAGGCCGCTGCGGGCCATCCCGACAACTGCTAGTCGTTTGTTTGTGAACTCTTCCATTGTGTTGTGTTCGGCAGGACTACCTCACCCCCGGCCATAGGAATGGCCACACCCTCTCCTTGGAAAGGCGAGGGGGAACCAGATTAGGACCATGACATCCGCTCTTTCTGTCTCCCCTCGCCTTTCCAAGGAGAGGGGCCGGGGGTGAGGTCATCCTTTCCCCTAGAACCTCTGTTCCAGGAGCATTCCCAGCCAGAGCGATATGATGCCGGCGATCCAGAAGCGGAGGACGATGCGGCTTTCGGTCCAGCCTAGCTTCTCGAAGTGATGGTGCAGTGGCGACATCAGGAAGATGCGCTTACCAGTTGTTTTGAATGATGCGACCTGAAGCACGACGCTCAAGCCTTCGGCGATGAAGACGAGCGAGAAGGCCAGGAAGACGAGTTCTGAGCGGGCCAAGATGGCCATGGCGGTGAATGTCGAGCCGAGTGCGAGTGAGCCGGTGTCGCCCATGAAGATCTTCGCGGGGTTGCCATTGTAGACCAAAAATCCTACCAGCGATCCGGCGAGCGCCCAGCCGAAGAGCGCGACTTCGGGGTGCATGTAGGATGCGTACGCCGCAAGGCCCGTCACCACAAGCAGCCCGAGGCCGCTCGCGAGGCCGTCGAGGCCGTCGGTAAGGTTGGTAAAGTTCGACATGCTGATCATCAGGATGCCGACGAGGAAAGCGTACAGCATCTGCGGCATTCGCAGGACGTGGTCGGGACCGATCATCATCTCGCGCGGGCCATCGGCGGGGCTGTTTGCGAATATGTAGAACGCAAAGCTGAACGCGATGACAATCTGCGCCACCAGCTTTTCGCGCGCCTTAAGGCCAAGGTTCTTGCCGCGCTTGATCGACAAGTAATCGTCGGTAAACCCGATAGCCATGTGGAGGACGAACACCAGGGCCAGCACGAGGATGTCAAGCATGCCCGTAGCGCGAACGGCCGGGACGCACACGATGCTGACTATCAGCGATACGGCGACACCGATCAGGAAGAGGATACCGCCCATCGTAGGCGTCCCCTGCTTCGCTTTGTGCGACTCTTCCAGGTACGAGTTGATGGTCTGGCCGTATTTTAGGCGATGCATGAACGCGATCACCTTGGGACCGGCAAGCAGCACGGAGAGAAATGAGGCGAAGAATGCCAGGGATGCGATTGGGATGTCCTTTATCATTTGTCTTTCTTGTCCCGAAGCGCATCGACAACGGCTTCCATGGCCATCGAACGCGAGCCTTTCACGAGAACGATATCGTCGCCGGTAAGTGTCAGGGTCGCCGCGTAGAGGGCGGCGTCGGCAGAGTCTGCAAAGCGCGCTCGGACGGCTGCCTCCTGCCGCGAGAACTCATCGCCGACAACGTATAGCTCCGTCAGCCCGATTTCGGCGGCGTGCGAGATGACGGCGGCGTGCATGGCGGGCGCGTGCTCGCCCAGCTCTTTCATGTCGCCGATGAACGCGATTTTGCGGCCAGCCACATCGGACGCGGCCAGTGTGTCCAGCGCGGCCCGCATTGATGTGGGCGCGGCGTTGTAGCAGTCGCTCAAGATGGCGACATTGTCGCGGCCCCGGATGGTCTCCATGCGCATCGCCCCAGGCGCGTACGCCTCGACGGCGCGGGCGGCGTCCACGGGTGCGACACCGGCGGCGTAAGCGACCGCGATAGCCGAGAGCGCATTGAGCAGATCGTGGCGCGCGGGCGACGCGATGCGGTATTCGATGGTTTCGTGATCAGGTGTCACCGCGATCGCCCGCCAGCCGTCTCCTTCGCGGGATGCTGAAACGAGAGCGAATAGCTCTTCGGCGCCTTCAACGTCAGCGCTTTTTGTAGCTGTGGCGTCGGTAAAAGTGATCGAACGAGCCCCAGACGGACCAAAATACATTCCGACTTCGCCAGCTTCATAGTTGGGCCGGTCGAATACGCCCTGTCGCTCTGAAATTGTGCTACGAAACAGGTTGGTGTAGTCATCGGCGCAGTTGTAGACTGCGGCTTTGAGCCGTGAATGCGAGCGAAAAAGCTCTGCTTTGGCGGACGCAATAGCATCGCGTGATCCAAGAAGCTCGATGTGGCTTTCGCCAATGGTTGTAATTATCCCGATTGTCGGGCGAGCGATTTCCGTCAGGTACGAGATCTGACCTGCTCCGCGCATGCCCATCTCTACGACGACGGAGCGGTGGGTCTCGTCGAGACGAAGCAGCGTTTTCGGGAGCCCGATTTCGTTGTTCTCGTTCTTCTGCGTCTTGAGCACGGGACCGAGCGGACTCAGAGCACAAGCGATGAGCTCTTTGGAGGTGGTCTTGCCAACGCTCCCAGTAACTGCAACGACTGGTATCTTGAACCGATTGCGCCATGCGCATGCAATTGCGCCGAGGATATGCAGAGGTTCCTTCACGCCTGCTAGCAGGCGGCCAGGCTGTGCAAACTCGCGAATACGTACGGCTTGGACTACGGCCCCTGCAGCGCCTTTGGCGAACGCGTCCTCGACAAACTGGTGGCCGTCGAACGATTCGCCTGTGAGCGCGATATACAAGTTGCCGGGCTCAATGGTCCGCGTGTCGGTAGAGATGCCTGTTATCTCGGTATCGTCGCTCTCAAGCACCGATCGGTTGGGCACGAGAGCGCGAGCGTCATCGCCGATGGCAAAACTGGACGATTGCGTGGCTGCGAAGATGTCAAGCCATTTCATTCGCATGCGTCAATCTCCTCTCGGGCGACTTTGCGGTCGTCGAATTCGAGGACTTGGCCCGCGACCAGCTGATAGGTCTCATGACCCTTGCCAGCGATGACGACGAGGTCGCCCTGGCGGGCTTCGCGGATGGCTAGGCGGATGGCGGCGCGGCGGTCGGGCTCGATGGCGACTTTGGCTTCGCGGAGCGCAGGGTCGATGCCTGCGACGATGTCGGCGATGATTGTCGCGGGGTCTTCGGTGCGCGGGTTGTCGCTGGTGATGACCACACGGTCGGCAAGTTCGGTGGCGAGGCGGCCCATGATGGGGCGCTTGGTGCGGTCGCGGTCGCCGCCGCAACCGAAGACGCAGATCAGTCGCGCCGGTTTGAGTGCGCGGGCGCTGGTGAGCACGTTCTCGATGCCATCGGGCGTGTGGGCGTAATCGACCAGCACATGGAAGCCGTGCGCGCTGGCGTCAACCAGTTCAAAGCGACCGGGGACGTTGGGCAGCGTCGCGAGACCCTGCTGGACGGCAGCAACGCTTACGCCGCGCGAGCGAGTGGCACCGATGGCCGCGAGGGCGTTGTAAACGTTGAACAGCCCGCCGATGTTGACCCGTACGTCGTAAGTTTCGCCGCCGCGCTCGGTGACCGTGAAGTCGGTGCCCGACGGACTCACCTTGAGCTGCGTGGCGCGAATGCGGGCGGCGGGAGCGTCGACGGAGTAGGTCCACACATCGAAGCCTTCGGAGACGCCGATATCGGTGAAGTCGCGACCGGTGGCATCGTCGACGTTCAGCACCACGTGATACGGCTTCTTGGCGAACACGCGACCGTATTCGCTGAAGAGACGCTGCTTGGCGGCGCTGTAAGCGCCCATCGTTTTGTGGTAGTCGAGATGATCCTGAGTAAGGTTTGTGAAAACCGCTGTGTTGAACTCGCAGCATGCGGTCCGCTCTTGGTCGATGGCGTGGGAGCTGACCTCAATGACGGCCTCGTCAACTTCCGCCTGATCCATGGTCGCGAACAGCTTCTGTAACTCGGGAGATTCCGGGGTTGTCGAAACCGACCAGTGCGTTTCAACATCAACGCCGCCGATTTTGACGCCCGTGGTGCCAATCACTCCGGTCTTCTTGCCTGCTGCGGCAAAAATGCTGGAGATCATGTACGTGACAGTGGTTTTGCCGTTGGTCCCGGTCACGCCGGTGAGACCGAATCGGGATGACGGGCGGCTGTAGAAGCCAGCGGCGAGGTACGGCAGAGCTTTGCGGGTGCTGGTGACGACCACGACTGGCACGGGAAGCGGCTGGTCGGGCAGGTCGCTGACGACGATGGCAGCGGCTCCCGCCGCGAGTGCTTGCGGAATGAATCGATGGCCATCGGACTTCTCGCCCTTGAGGCAGACGAACACCGTGCCCGCAACGACGTCGCGCGAGTCGTGCGTGAGCGCAGTGATCTCGACCGATGGGTCTCCAATCACTCGCGCCTGGAGTTTGGCCGGAAAATCCAGCGTTATGTCCGATAGTGTCATCATATTTGTCTGTCTCAGTGTGCGGTGCGGGTCAAGAAAGAGAACCTCATCCCCTGCCCTTCCCCTAGGATAAGTGGAAGGGAGTCGGAATAGAGGTTGCTGGTTCGTAGAGTGAGCAACTCCGTCTATTATCGTAGCTGCGTCAATCCGTATTAGCCGTCTTCGAATGCTTTGCGGGCTTCGCATGCTTCGGGCGTGCTTTCGGCGTTACCGGTTCCGCTTTCGGTTTCGATGGGACGCGCTTGCGGTCTGCGTAGTCCACTTTGTCCGTCGCATCACGGGAGATGCCCGAATACCAAAGAGCCTGTTGGGCCACATCGTGCACGACGGGCGCGGCTACGACTGCGCCCCAGTGTACGCCTTGCGGTCGGTTCACGGCGCAAAGGATGACGAATTTCGGGTCCGAGATGGGAACGATGCCACAGAACGAGCCGATATACTCGTTGCCGTAGTGACCATTGTCGGCCACCTGTGCGCTTCCCGTTTTGCCACCTATATTGTATCCCTCAACTTGCGCGGGTTTGCCGGTACCGTCCTCAACAACAGTCTGAAGCATCGAAAGCATGACCTTGGCCACTTCGGGCTTGATGACTCGAACAGGCTTTTTGGCAGGAAGCCCGCGAATGATATTCGGGAACACGCGATAGCCGTTATTGCCGAAGGTACAGTACGCCGCTGTAAGCTGAACCGGCGTCACGGATACGCCCTGACCAAATCCGACGTTGGCGAGCTGAATTTGAGACCACTTCTTCTCGGCAGGCGAGCGCAAATGGCTTCGCTGCGCCCCCGGCAGGCCAAGGTCTGGGCGCTCAAGGAAACCGAAGCCTTGCTCATACGCGAATAACTTGTCGGAGCCGAGATGCAGGGCATACTGCGCTGCCCCGATGTTGCATGAGTTCTTGAGCACATCGCGCATGACTTCGTCCCCGTGGACGCCGTAATCGGGCGGGTCCTTGGCGCAGTGTACGACATGGTTGCCTATCTGAATCGATCCGCTGCAGTGGACGTGGCGCATCTGCACGTCGAGGCCTTCTGAGTCGAGGGCTGCCGCGAGTGTGATTGATTTAAGCGTCGAGCCAGGTTCGTACAAGTCGCAGACCGCGCGGTTATCCCACTGCTTGTAGGATGTACCCTTAAGCATGTTCGGGTTGAACACGGGCATGTTCGCCATTGCAAGGATTTCACCGGTCTTGGGGTCCATGACGACGCAGCTGCCGCTTTCGGCATGGTGATCCGTGACGGAGCGCGCTAGCGCTTCTTCGGCGTAGCGCTGAATATTGACGTCAATGGTGAGTTGGACGTTCTGACCATCAACAGGGTCCTGGCGCTCCACTTCGGTGCCTGGGATGTCTCGACCTTGCGCATCGGTTTCGCGGAGGACATAGCCGTCTTTGCCTGCGAGCACGGCGTTCATCGACTTTTCGATCCCGTATTCGCCAGCGTCGAAGGTCTCGTCGGTGGGTTTGCCGTCCTTGTCAAGAATCGGCTTCTTGGTCATGAAACCGAGGATATGGCAAGCGAGAGTGCCTTTCGGATAGGTTCTTACCCAGCGTATCTTTTTGGAGTAGCCAGACAGGTTGAACGGGATCTTCTTGGGGTTGATCTCGCCCTTTTTCACCTTTATGAACTGGGCTTTCTTCTCAAGGTCGTAGCGCTTTTGGAGTGCGGTGACATGCTCATAAGCGACGCCATTACCAAGGAGTACGTATCTAACCTTGCGGCCCTTCGGGGTCTTGGAGGCCTTTGCTGCCGTGATTTTAGCTGCGATTACTTCTGCTGTTTGGCCGGGGAGAAATGGCGCGATGTCGGCGGCGAAGGCAGCAGGATCAGCGATGACCAGCGGGTCGGCGGCAATATCGCCGACGGCAACATTGATGGCAAGCGGCACGCCGCGCCGGTCGAGGATCATGCCGCGCTGGCTGAGGAGGATTTTACGGTGCTTGCGTATCTTCTCCGCTTCGGCAGCGTAGTAGTCGTGCTTATAGAGCTGGACGTAGGCGAGTTTGGCCGCAAGAAGCAAAAATGCTCCGACCACCAGGAAAAAGCCGAACCGGACTCGCCTGCGGATGATGCTCCGATGCAGGCGCATCCGGTCTGATGCATAGTCGGTTCTGACGCTCATTGATCTCGATCTTTACCAGGTTGAGTCTGGACCAGGCTGAGCCTGGACCCCTTCCGCGCTCCGTACACTGCAGTGGTAAGCACGCAATCGTCGACACGCGTATGACCCAAAGACGACGCCTAACACAAATTCCGTATTGCTTATATGGACGTTCAATAGCAACTGCCTAAAGACGCCGGTCTGGAACAGGCACGGGCGCGAACGAATTTCGTTCGCGCCCGGTGAGATTAGTGACTGATTTAGTTGTCCCCGATGCTCCCGATCCCGAGAGAAGGAGACGTCACACCGAACGCTGGCGTGCTTGACGCTGTAATGGTCGACTTCGGCGCTGAACGCACGGTAACATAGTCGGCCTTGTCACCCATGACCATTCCCATTTTCTGGGCTGCAACAGCGATCCGGTTCGGGCTTTCCAACTGACCGATCTCGTTGATCAATGTGTGCTGACGTGCTGTTTCGGACGCTAGCTGCACTTGAAGCGCGTGGATCTGTCGGCCCTGCATTGCGACTTGGGCATATTTGGCGACGTACCCGATACCCAGGAGGCAGATACCCACCATGATGGCGAGCAACAGGGTATCGTCCTCCATGATGTTCCACGCCATTCGACGGCGCGCGGCAGCCTTGGCTCGTGAAATCTCACGGGCGGGGCTAGCGGGTGCGTCGGGGAGGGTATCCTCTCCCGTCGGCTCAGCAAGAGGGCGGCGTTCGCGGACGACGTTTTCGCCGGGGGCAAACCGCAAATTGGTACCAGCGGGCAGAATCGATCCTGCCCGTCCGGAGCCAGCGCTCCTCCTCGAAGAAGGAACCGCCAGACCCGCTCCCGATCGAACTCGTGTTGTGGTGTCTACGACCATTGCTTTTCCCTTTTCAGGCTGAACCGAATACGGCTTTTAGAGCCGTTCCGCGATACGGAGCTTAGCGCTTCTCGCTCGCGGGTTATTTGCGATCTCGAGTGATTCCGGACCGATTGGCTTTCGCGTCACGATCGATACTTTGGGCGCTTTCGCCTCACATTGACAAGCCGGATATTCCGGCGGACAGACGCACTTTCCAGACAAAACTGCAAAACTGTTCTTCACGATACGGTCTTCGCCGCTGTGGTAGGAGAGCACTGCGATACGCCCACCGCTTGCAAGCAAATCGATAGCTTTTCGTAGCGCCAACTCCAACGCTTCGAACTCATGGTTCACCGCGATGCGCAACGCTTGAAACACCCGGGTCCCCGGGTGAATATCCTTGGGCCTCGCCGCCGCAGGGATCGCCGCCATGATGGTTTCAGTTAGCTGTCCAGCCGTCGCGTACGGTGCGCCTTTGCGCCGGTCTGCGACAAACTGGGCAATGCGAGCCGCCCATCGTTCATCAGCGTAATCGCGAAAAATTCGTGTCAACTCGCGCTCGGGCAACTCATTGAGCAGATCGGCCGCCGACTGCTCGCCGGACGATTGATCCATCCGCATATCAAGTGGCGCAGACGGATCCTTGAACGAAAAGCCTCGTGAGGGCTCATCCAGTTGGTGCGATGAAACACCCAGATCAAACAGTATCGCGTTGACCGATTCAAACCCACGCTGGCGGATCTCGTCAAACGCTCGATCATATCGAGCATGCACGTATTCGATACGCGGGCGCAGTTCGTAGCCTATAGCCTGCAATCGACCAGATGCTTCGCTCAAAGCATCAGTATCGCGATCAATGCCAATCAGCACGCCATTCGGACCCGCAAGGGAGCCGAGTATCGCCGCGTGCCCCCCACCGCCGAGGGTCGCATCCACCACCGTATCACCGGGATTAACGCGCAAAGCTTCAACGATCTCTTGCGCCATCACCGGAACGTGGTATATCATACTAAAAGGGTTAAGTTGCATTCTCGCGGGTCGACCGAAGTCGGCCGCGAAGGGTCTTACGGGGCAGTAATGCACGTCAGAGCGAACGGCAAGCCGTCACTGGGCAATCAGCTGGGTGTGGCCAACGCCAGTGGCGTTTGCTGATGCGATCAGGTCATCCTCGGAAACGGATGCGTTGTACGCCTTCCAGCGGTCAACGTTCCATATTTCGAGGCGGTTCGTCATCCCGACGATTATGACCTCTGACTGTAGTGCGATCCCTGCGTGATCTCTCAAGGTAGCGGGGATGGCAGCCCGCCCCTGGCCATCGGCTGTTGCTTCTATCGCTTCCGCGCAGAAGAAACGCTGCAGCCTTATTGTATGTACATCGAGGATTGGTTGACCACGGAACTTATCGTCGAAATTAATGCGCCACTCGTTTTCGTCGAGGACAAAGAGACAACCGCCCATGCCTTTGGTAATAATGAATCTTTCACCAAGACGGGACCTGAATTTCGAAGGGATAATAACTCGCCCCTTCTCATCGATTGTATGCTCATATCCGCCACGAAACACTTAACTTCCACCAATCCACCACCAAAAACCACTATCCACCACAATTTACCACCGCTCATCCATAGTACTACCTTCCTAGCCGGTTGTCAACCAAAAATTCGTAAATAATTGGAGTTATTTATTGTGCGAACATGTGCTCGCAGAATGAATCGGCACTGGTCCTGTTGCGACGTTTGCCGAGTCGTCCTTACGACGATGCATTCTGCACATGATGCTAAAATAGTTCATAATAGCATGATTAATTGAGAACCTAATATACGTAAATCACGCGCAGCGTCTGAAGATTCACATGTAGAGCGCAACTGAATCAAAACTACTATGCTTGTCTGCTGCAACTTAGCGACAGACTGCGTGCATGGATCGTGCTCGGTGGGGGAAAGTGGGGGGTTATGGGGTGAAAAGGGGGTCGGTGGGGGGAAATGAGCCCTCCAAACGGAAAAGGCCGCGTGGAGCCCTCAGGATTCGGGCGACCACACGGCCTTTGTACTCTTCGATTCGGGATTGATGCGGTATTCATCGGAGCCTACGACCGCTCTCACCGCAGTGGGGGAAAGTGGGGAGGCTGTGATGGAAACCTCCACCTCTCACCACTCGCTCCCTCGGATTAGTGAGCGGCGACGGCGTGTTCGGCAGCTTCAATCTCACGGCGACGCTGTCGCATAACAATGACGGGCTGCTGATCAACACACCGCACAACGGGATTGAGGCCGTTGCCTGCCGCAAGCTCAACAAGACGTGGTACGAGCTTGTACTCGATAAAGTCCGCGTAAAGCTCGCTGTAGCGGCTCGGCGCGACAGGCGCCTTCCACGTGCGAGCGTAGCTGCGGTCGTTGGACGGTGAGTAGACCACGGTCGGCCCGGGTCCTGTGCTCCAGTCAATAGAAACCGCAGTGGCTCCTCCGGATTTCCATTCGTTCAGACCGGCGCGAAACGACTCAAAGTCAAATTCTGGTTCGTGAAGCAGCTTATGTTCCATAGTTATGCGATCCTCATCCCGCGACCGGAGCCGCTTCATTGTTCGTACTATAACTCAGCCAGCGTACAGGTGGCTCAGGCCAGGGACACTGAGCCCAAGTCGGCTCGGTCCGTAGGCACTTACTGTGAAGCTTGTTCAATAAATATTCGTTCCATTATAGCGTCTGAGCGCCTCCACATGCAACCCTGCGGAACCAGCCCGTCGATGACTGCGCCTTATTCGCGGTCGGCCTTAAGCTTTACGATCGCTGCGTACAGTTCTTTGCGGTCAATGCCAGCCTCTTTAGCGAGGAGTTTGATAAGCTCTTTCCAGCCCTTACCTTCGGCGACGGTCTCGTTCAGAACGCCAGCATCCTCGTTCTCGTCACGGCCTTCGACGACAATGACACACTCGCCTCGTGGCGGAGTGGCCGTGTAGTGCGCCGCGACTTCCACAGCTGTCCCCCGCCGAAACTCTTCGTGGATCTTGGTCAGTTCACGCGCCACACAGACGCGACGGTCGGCTCCAAATGCGTCGCCAATCTCGCCAAGCGTCTCGACCAGTCGCGGCGGGGCTTCGAAGCAGATGACGGTGCGCACTTCGGCGGCAAGCGCCTTAAGCTTCGCGACGCGCGTGCTACGAGTGCGTGGTAGAAAGCCTTCGAACAGAAAGCGCGCGGTGGGCAAACCCGATCCGATGAGGGCAGCGATTGGCGCGGCGGCTCCAGGGATGGGACAGACGACGATACCTGCCGCGATTGCGGCTCGGACGAGTTCTGCGCCGGGATCAGAGATACCCGGCGTGCCAGCGTCGGTGACCAGCGCGACGGATTGGTTCTCGTCGCGCATCCGCCGCACCAGCGCTTCGGTTGCGACCGGTCCGCTGTGCTCATGATACGAGACGAGATGGGTACCGATCTCGAAATGCGACAGCAGCTTACGCGTCACTCTCGTGTCTTCGGCCGCCACGATATTAGCCTCACGCATCGTCCGCAGAGCGCGGTACGTTATATCTTCGAGGTTGCCGATAGGAGTGGCTACAAGATAGAGTGTGCCTGCCACTAGAATGTCACCTTGTAAGTTAAATCTACCTCGTGAGTGCGCATTTTGGTGCCCGGATTAGCCTGGCTGAAGGGCATGTATTTTTGCGGAGGCGGATATCCAGGATCGCCGGGCTGGAAGGGAAACGGGTCTTGCCAGTACTCGTGAAGCGTGGCGCCAACTGTTTCGCGGTGAGACAGCTTGTAGTCGCCCGAAAGGCTAAAGTAGCGCGAGGTCGGCGCTGGAAACGAGTTGTCGTGCCGCTGGCGGTCTCGGTATTCGGCGGCAACGGTTAGATTGGGACCGTACTTTTGAGCAATGCGTCCTGAAAGCTCAGTGGTGTTGGGTCCGTTTGGCATTCCAATATAGTCAGCTCGTCCCCTCTCCCATGTGGCATTGTCATTCTTGAAAATATTGCTAGTTGGGTCCGCGAACGCGTATTCCAGCGTGAAGGCGGTCCCCCCGGCCTGGTGCGTACCACCGATCAGGTAGCCGATACGGCGCGGCGTGTCGCTGATCTTGTTGCCCAACGATAGACCAAAGAGTTTATGCCCGCCAAGTGGGGACTTGAAATCGTCGCCAAATAGCTGACCGTATACTCGCGTGTTGGGATTGGCGGTATACGATAAACCTAGATTCGTGTTGTAGTTGTATTTGGTGTCGATCGTGTCCAGGTCGAACGACTTGAAGATTAGGAATGGCACGGGAGTTGCGGCGAGCGAGCCAGAGTAGTTAGCCTTAAAGGCTTCCTCAAATTGGAAGTTCCAGTGGTTGCTGAAAGCATATTCAACCCGGCGCCCCTCAAAGTAGCTGCGCCCCCCGTAATCGTTGAAGGTCGACGCAAACTGAGTGTAATGCCAGTTCTTGCCAAAAATCCGCCCAAGGCTGAACGGGAACGCCACACGTAGCTCGTCGAACGGCGGTACGTTGTCGGAAACGAGGGTCGCCCCGCGCATCCCCGGTCCCCAATGCTCGCTCATGCGGCCTACGCGAATATCGAGACCGTTCGCCCCGTCGTAGCGCAGGTACGCTTCGTTGAAGGCGTTGAAGCCCTGCGAACCGTAGTCGTTGTAGAATGGCCTCCGAGCATCCTGCGCCCAGTTCGACGCCGAGACAACCAGACTGATGTTGCGCGCAACCTCGCCACCGACGACACCTCGGTATATGAGGCGCGTCCCACTCGGCGTGTCGCCATCCTGCTTGATTCGGACCTCGGGCTGCAGCGTGCCTGTCGCCCCAAAACTCTTCGTATGAAGCTTGGCGATTAGCTCATCATAGTCCACATTGCGCGCCAGTAGCTCCGGTCTCAAGAACCGCACTGCCTCGTAGGCGAGCGGGGCTGTTATCGGGTCTTTGGCGACTCGGCCGACAATGAGGTCGTCAACAAACGAAGCGTAGAGGATTTCGGCGAACTGGTCACGAGTGTGCAGGTGGTTTCCGGTAAAGTCTGATGCGTAGATCGTTGGGCCGAGGTAACCGCGAACTGCAAGCGCTGCCATCCAGTCATTGGCTGGCGCGCCTTGTGGAACAATGTCCGACGGAGCCGCAGATGCCACGGAGGCCGCTAGCGACAATATGACGAGTGCGGGAACTATACGCTTCATAAGTTTCGGTGTCTTCAGGAGGATTGGCGAACAATCGGCAGCGAAACAAGTGCTTCGCTGCCGGTTAATTTATGCGTTACGGTATTCAGGTTAGTCGCGCCCAGCGGCGCCTACAACTGCACGCTGCGTTGGCAGTCGCTCCTCGGTGAGCGGCTTCGCGTTGTAAATGCGATATATCCTCGTGGGGTCGCACATTTCCGGGAAATCTGACCCGGGGCACATGTCAACGTAGCGCTTGACAATTCGTGCAATCCGCTTCTCGTCGTGGTCCAGCTCGACGCGTCCGGAGAGCGACCGGAACACCGATCCCGCCAGCAGCCATGCCGTATTCCAGAGGAGGAAGAGATCCTTAACGACTCCGCAGTTCTCGACATACCAAACGTCAAGCTCGAGTTTCACTGGAAGAATGCGAGAGATATAATACTCCTCGCGGTTCTCCTTGTTAGCGAGCATGATCTCTTCGTTACGGAAGCAAAGAGCTGTGACGCCTGTGACACCCGGAAGTACCGAGAGCGCGATCTTCTTCTGGGCTGGGTCGAAATGCGCTACGAAAGCAGGAACCTGCGGTCGAGGGCCAACGAGACTCATATCGCCCCGTATCACATTGATGAGCTGGGGAAGTTCGTCAAGCTTGCTCTTGCGCATGAAGCGACCGTACGGGGTGATGCGAGTGTCATCGGCAGCGGTTACGGACGGCCCGTTACGGTCTGCGTCGATGCACATGGTGCGAAACTTGATGATCGAAAACTCGCGACCTTTGTAGCCCACGCGTTGCTGCTTGTAGAACAAGGGGCCCCGCGAAGTCAACTTCACACCTATCGCGGCGAGGACCAGCAACGGTAAAAAGAAGGCGAAGAGAAACGAAGCAATGGCTATATCGGCGGCACGCTTCACAAGGCGTTGCATTGTCCGCCTCTCTGAAGTAATTATGTGCGTTGTCTCCATAGCACTGAATGCTCCTTGGTTCCATGCCGCAACGGCAAAGCTCACGTCGTCCAACGGCTAGCCGGAGGCTTCACGCCCAGCAGTCATTGTACTGCACATCATCGTAGCTTGTCGTGAGTATCGGTGAACTTAACTGCGATCAAAATTCACGTACGCTTGTTGCTGGCACGGCCAAACTCTGTCTATGGCAACGGCGATAGGTATATGGTGCACTCACCTCGAAGATAGTGCAATCATTGCCGTCCGCACACAGCAAAAAATCTGACACTTAACTCGCTAACGGTATTATTCCAGATTATCGGACGAACTCATGCGACGGGAGACTCCCAAATCTCCCGCAACGGCTACGCCACTTACGCCAAGCTATAATGTCTGGCTCCTATAGTAGGTAAGCGCCTCTTCGACACCCTGACGGGGTGAAACAGTAGGCTCAAACCCAAGCAACGACCGAGCTTTCTCGATATTAGCGCTGGAGTGTCGGATGTCGCCAACTCGCGGCGGCCCATACGTCGCAGTGATCGGCTCGCCAATTATAGTCGACAACTCGCCCAGGAGAGCATTAAGGCTGAGCGTTTGGCCATAAGCTATGTTAAACACCTCGCCAATTGCATCTGTGCGCTGAGTCGTTGCCGCGAGAATATTGGCCTTTACAACATCGTGAACGTTACAAAAGTCCCTCGTCTGTTCACCGTCGCCAAAGACCACAGGCGTCTTACCCGCCAACACCATGGTTAGAAACTTGGGTAAGACCGCCGCGTACGCAGCATTGGGATTTTGGCGCGCGCCATACACGTTGAAATATCTGAGAGATATGGTTTCAAGACCATAGAGTTGCATGAAGCAACGCGCATATTGCTCGCCAGTCAGCTTCTGGACACCATACGGCGATGTGGGGTTCGGCAGCATGGTTTCGACGGCGGGGCCAGCGTCAGCATCGCCATACACTGCGGCAGACGACGAAAAAACGAGACGTTTGACGGAGGCGTCTCTAGCGGCTAAGAGTACGTTAAGGGTGCCACGCGTGTTGATGCGATCAGCGTTGACAGGGTCTTCGACAGACTCGGGCACCGAGACCTGAGCGGCAAGGTGAAATATCGCGTCGACACCTTCGGCGGCTTTCCGACAAACGTTTATGTCGGTAATGCTGCCAGAAATGATATCGCCGCTAGCTCCGGCCGGGATATTATGGCGATCCCCGCTACTGAAATCATCCAAAATCCGAACACGCACACCATTGGCGATAAGTTCGTTGACAAGATGAGATCCAATGAATCCGGCTCCGCCGGTTACTAACACATAATCCATTAATGGCCCGATATAAGTCGTCTTCGACGCCTGTCCAAAACACTCTGAGATTGGCCACAGGTAGCGCAATGGGAGCCGCGATAACGGCCCGTTACTCAGCGTCAACCGAACAGGACTTTGCGTTCGCTTTGAACGCAAAGTAACTACTAAAATACTGATGAATGCAAAAAAACAGCGTGCGCTTGCGCAGTCGATGCCCGGCCTACCTCTGCTATGCCAAACCAGTCTACGTAGAGGGGGATGGCCGAACGATTTTACCCCATATATTCAAAAGCGCTGACGTAGCTAGTGATACAACACGACGCAGGGACACTGACGGCGCATTGGCACAATCTACTTGGCAATAAATCATACGGTTTTTCGAGACGTTCCATTTCGCCCAATGTATAACCTACACGATTTACCTGCGGGACGCTCCGTCACATTGTGGCAATATTATACACAATCGACGAATTCATATCAAGTAGTAAAAACCAGAACGGCGGCCCACTATTGTGAGAAAGAAGCCGAAAACTCGACCAACTTCCACCCTGTATGCTCAGAAAGCCGCAGCGCGCAGCATGACGCTTTTCTTCAAAGCCTGTGATAGCGCTCAAATTAAGATTTGCGCTCCGCCTCTTCCCTTCATTTGAGCTTCATGGTCGCCCAGTTCGCTGCCCACACAGTTGGGGGAGAGTCACAAATAGTACAGGTTCGCTGTTATTACCCTATAATGTTGTCAAGAAGCGTTGATAAGCTAGTTGGGCGTCCCGCCGTGATCCCTCTTCAAACGGCACGATCAACAATCGGTTGTTCGGCTACAAAGCAAAGCTCTGCTTGACGTGAATTTAAATGGTGAACATCGATGCAACCAACCACTACACTTAAAAAGCGTCTTCTTATTCTATGCGGGATTGCTGGTCTCTTTGCGGGAGCGTACGGATTTCGGCAGGCAACGATGGCTCCGAACTCGTCGACTCCACAAAGCCTGCGGGGCGATGCCGATGGGGCCCAGGCGGCTTTGGAGGTTATGCTAAGGCCACTCTCGCCTCGTGAATCTGAGCAACTGTTGCTCAAGTACGCCACCGACCCGAGCCCAGGGCTCCGGTATGCGGTGGCCGAAGAGTTGGCTAAGTATAGCGACGAAGGTGCTGCGAGCGCGCTGACCACGTTGTTTTCTGACTGGTCGTCAAATGTCCGCGAAAGTGCACTCGCGGGCCTTGTGAAGGTTGACCGTGAGCGTGGTATACGTCTCCTAGCCGCTGCGCTTTCCGACGAGGATACGAAGATTCGTGAATCAGCAGCAGAAGAGCTTGAGTATTTCGGGGACAAAAGGGTTGTCCCGAACCTCATCCAGGCGCTAGGGTGCGATGACCCAACAATGGTTCGCCTAACTATCGGCACACTAAGGCACATTACAGGCAAGCGGTTTGTCGCCAAGCTCGGATCGACTTCCGCCGAATTAGCGGTCGCACGAGGCAAATGGCAATCCTGGTGGTCAACAGCTAAAGAGACGTGGCCCAACGATCCGCTGATCACCGGCGTGGCCACAATCCATCCAACCCGAATCGACCCTGCGCCACCGTTTTTCATGCTGGACATCGACGGGCATCCGTTTTCGCTTGCGGGCCAACAAGGGCGAATTACCGTACTGAATTTCTGGGGAACCTGGTGCCCACCGTGCCAGTCCGAGATCCCCAATTTCGTGCAAATTGACAAAAACTACAAGGCAGTGGGAGTTGATGTCGTTGGTATCGCACTTCACGAAGATAGTACGGATTCCTTGCGCAAGTGGTGCCAGGGCCACGGGGTAACGTACCGGCAGGTGACGCCTACGGACAGCTTCATTGAAGCATACGGGCAGATCAACGAACTTCCCGTGACGCTACTTATCGACGGAAAGGGCCGGATTCGATATCGGTGGGACGGTCCCCGAGACTATCGTACGATACGAAATGCAGTGGATCGTGTGCTCCGTGAGCAAAGTCGGTAGCACTCTCCGCGAGTTTGTGTTGACGTATCCGACACGCGACAAGCCTCGATTCTGCGGCCAATACGGCACAGGCTACCGGATAACCTTTTTGTGAGCCGCGAATAATTGCACGCCTGTTGGGTAATACTAATGATAGATAATTTGACATGCGGCAATGTGTCCGTGGTCAAAGCGCAATGGCCGCATTTCCACGGATTTCAATCAGGTTACGGTTCTTCAATGTCAATGAAGACAGATGGGTGTCAGTCTTCTTTACCGACTTACCGCAAATTCACCGAGGAGTTACGTCGTGAAGTTGATCCCAGTTACTCATCGCTTCGCTGTTGCATTCTGTATCTTCCTAGCGACGGTCGCGTTCGCTTGCGCCTCCAAGATCTGCCCAAAATGCGGAAACCACTATCCCGATAGGTTTACCGTATGCAGCGTCGACAATAGCCCACTCGTGCTTGAGAAGGCGAAGGGCTCCAACACAAAGCCCCAGTCGCCAGCCGCGCTTCCGGACAAGGGCTATGTCATTATCAACTGCAAAACACCTAACGCGTCCGTTACGCTGAATGGTGCCCCTGCGGTTGCAAACCAACAAGTAGCAATTCCGTTAGGCACCGACACAAGCAAGCAAATCGAAATACGCGTTTCAGCTGACGGCTACTCGGTCGAAACGCAATCTATACGGGTCTCCCGCGGAGAGACAAAGTCCGTCACGGTAGTTCTCGTCGCCGCCCCTACCGCCGAGACGCCTGCTGAACTGACTGTGCGCAGTTCAACTCCAGGCGCCACTCTGACGCTTGACGGCAATCCGTACAAACTCGGCGAAGCGACACGAATCAGGATCGCGAATGCGCCGCTCCGGTTAGTCGTCGTCAAAGTTGATGCTAAAGGTTACGTGTCGCAAACCAAAGAAGTGAAATTGCAGCGCGGTCAGAAATCGGAGATCACACTGGATTTGGTCCTGATGCCGCGCGCTCCGGTAACTAGCGCGACAGTGGTCGTAAAGGTATCCGCACCCGGAGCCTCTGTGCGAGTTGATGGAACGCCGGCTGCAGCTGGCGAATCTGTAGCCGTTGACCTTTCTGACGCGATACAGAAAAACATAACGGTCGATGCGTCCGCTCCGGGTTATGCCTTTCAATCAAAAACTGTTTTGATCTCGCGCGGCCAGCAAGTCGAGGTGCCCTTCTCCCTTGAGCCTCTAGCTCCAGTCACGACGGCCACAATCACTATCCGGAGCACGACGCCGCGTGCAAAGGCGATAGTGGACGGGCGGCCCGTGTCAATCGGCATTCCACGCCTTCTAGACATAGGCAGCACATCACCGAAGAGGGTTGAAATAATTGTTTCGGCACCCGGCTTTATGACCCAAACTGGAACCATGACATTGGTGCCGGGTCAGTCATCGGAAGCGTCGATTGATCTGACGGCAATGCCTCCTCCAGCCCCGAGGACAACCATCACAGTCAGCAGTGCGACCCCTGATGCCACCGCGACGATCGATAACAAAGCCGCATCGCTGGGCGTTCCGGTTGAACTCGACATGAACCAGAACAGCTCGACGGTGGTCATCGTCACGGTATCAGCTCCGGGTTACGATCCTAAGACGTCACGCGAGACGGTCGCAGTGGGCCAGCAAGCAACTGTAATACTCAATCTTGTCCGCGTGCAAGCCGTCTCGACATTGACAGTTCTCAATGTCGCAGCAGATTCGACGTTTACCATTGGCGGAACATCTTGCAAAACGGGCACGCCGTTTCAAATTGACCTCGGCAAAGACGAAACTCGAGTTCTTTCGGTGACTGTTGCCGCTCCTGGGTACTACTCGAAAACGATACAAGTATCCATTGCGCGCGGGGAGTCTCAGCGATTGCCAGTGCAGCTTGAAATGCTGCCTCCACCCCAAAAGGAGCCCGAGCCCAAGGCTGGTGCGGTTATAGTTAACAGCAAAGATGGGGCCGAACTGGTTTATGTTCCATCCGGAGAGTTTACTATGGGCGACGATGATATCGCGGACAATCCTCGACACCTGGTTACCCTGACAGGGTATTGGATTTATTCGACTCCCGTAACGGTGGCGCAGTACAAGCGGTTTTGTCTCTTAACCGGGAGATCGGTTCCGGAGCCTCCCTTTTGGGGCTGGCGGGAGACAAACCCTATGGTGAACGTGAGATGGGATGACGCCAACGAATACGCTCGGTGGGCAGGCGCCGCGTTGCCAACGGAAGCTCAGTGGGAGAAGGCTGCCAGAGGCACCGATTCTCGCAAGTTCCCTTGGGGCAACACGTTTGACCCGAACAAGCTTCGCTGTAGTACCAAGAAGCTTTCCGATATCGGGTCGACTTCGTCCGTTGGCAAGTACATTGAATCGCCCTATGGTGCGTCCGACATGGCTGGCAATGTCTTCGAATGGTGCCAGGATTGGTACGATCCTACCTTCTGGACATCGCCCGAATCACGGGTGGCCGATCCTTGCAACACGAATCATGGCCCTCAAACCGCCCGTTGCGCTCGAGGCGGCTCGTACTTCTTCTACGAGCCTCTCTACTTCCGCACCGCCTACCGAGGCCACACCAAGCCAGACAGCAGCGAATATTATGGTCAAGGTTTCCGTTGCTGCATCGTCGGCCCGGCAATCCCTCGCGATACTAAAGCCAAACGGTAGCTGCGCCTAACTTCTGAAAAGACTCCGTGACCGATGAACGCTGGGTCGGCTATGAGGCCAAACGTGACGTAGCATTATGCGCTCAATCGTCTAATGGCAAACATGCAAAAATCCCCACTCAAACCATAATCTGAGTGGGGATTCATGTTGGTGGGTCGTGCTGGTTTCGAACCAGCGGCCCTCTCATTAAAAGTGAGATGCTCTACCCCTGAGCTAACGACCCGCAAGCGAACGCTATTATATCCCCCAGCGCGTATTGAAGTCAATGGCGTAAAGTGAGTCTTATGCTTGGCGGCGTTGCAGTAGCTCCTTCGTCGCTCAGGCTACGCCTCGGCGTGCAGCAAAGCTGGTATCATATACTAGGCAACTCGGGATAGCATTCGTCACCGCAATTTACAGCAACCACGCATCCGAATGCCGTTCCGATGGGAGCACCATTACACTATTCGCGAGAGCGATGATCGAGCTAATCGATGCCACAGCCATGCCTCCGCTTCGCCTCGCTGCCGTCTCTGCTGGTAAAATAGATCGATCGTCCATTTCCAATACCGTCCACCTGCTGGGTTGAATTACATGTTCATGAACAACACTTCCGTTCACCGCCGAATCGTACTTGCTGTCGCCAGCCTTGCTGGGGCGTCGGCCCTCTTGGCAATACCCGTCGCCACACTTGCGCAGAAAGCAGCGACACCGCCGAAGACGGAGACTGACGCGCCAGCGCAACCGCCAACGAAACCTGCCGCCGACGACCCAACCTATGTGCCTCAGCCACCGAACACACTTAATCCCGCCGTTCCGAAGCCCTCGAATCCGCTCGTGATGGACGACCTAAACACCAAGACTGGCAACTCAGCCGCAATGTACGACAACACTGGACGCAAAGCGTTGTCGGTCGTACCAGACACGTCCGGCGCAATTAACCCGGAAGCAGGTACTCGCTTTGGTGATCCTGCGCAGCGATTTTCCGCCAAGCAATCGGAGCAGCTACCGCTTTTCGGTTACGATTTCTTCTCGTCGACGCGACAAATTATTGAAGCTCGTAGAAGATCGTTCCAAAGCCAGTATGGCGTCACATCCAGCTCCACCAGCGCACAACCACAACGGGGAAGCAGCATGAGCAATCCCGGGCCGGGTGAGATTACTGCGAACGACAATTCACAGCCACTCAAACCACTCAACCCGGCTTATCCCGGTCCCGTCAATAATCCATACGCTCTTAATACACCTGCGACGACCGCAACGCCTGAGACACTCAACAACGGAACATGGGCCAACACCGGTCAATATGTTGGGGCGCCTTCCTCGTACAGCACGGTTGCCCCCGGGTCCGAAACGCCATCGACCGCCACCTCAACGGGGACCCAAGCGGGATCGTTAGCGCAGCAGAATGCCACTGGCGTTAACGCGGCCGGAACGCAACAAGCGGCTGGCGCTGCTGTTGCGTCGCAAACGCAAATCACCTCACCCTCGCAAGCGCAAGGCGCTACGACAAACTCATCTCAGAGCGTCGCTTCTTCCGCTCCAGCGACTCAAGCACAGGTAGCGCCGAGACAATCGAATTCACAGGTCCTGAGCACTGAAGTCGTTCCGTCCCTGGACCCGTACGCCGGACAGATTGTGCCTGCGGGCAAAGTTGGGCAAGGCACCATGCCGACCGGGCCAAAAGGAACGTCCACAGTTCAGTCCACGCGGCCCACCGATACATCGTCTTCGATACCTGCATCCATGTCCGGTGCCGATTCCAGCATCGACGCTTTCCACGGAATCGCCGACCCGCTTTCTCAGCTGTTTCGCAATGTACAGCAGTCATTGCCGCCGGACTACCAGCTTAATCCTGGCGATACGATCACGTTGCGCATGTGGAGCCCGACAATCCCAATGCGCGAGTTTAAGAGCACCATCGACTCACGTGGCATCGTTTACCTTACGGACATTGGCCCGCAGGTGATTCGCGGCCTCAGCGCTGCGCAGGCTGAAAACCAGTTGCGCACCAAGCTTCGCCGAATGTACCGCGACATGGACGTGTCCATCAGCCTCAGCGAACTGCGCACAATGACGGTGACCGTCAGCGGCGCGGCGTTCTCACCAGGGTCTTACACTGTTCCCGCAGGGACGACAGCATTCAACCTGCTCTATGCCGCCGGTGGCCCGACCCTCGAGGGAAGCTTGCGCGCAATCGAAGTGCGACGCAAAGGCGCGATCGCTGGCACCGTCGACCTCTATTCGTTCATTCTCGGTGGAGCGGATGCCGCCGATATGCAGCTTCGACCGGGGGACATTGTTTACATCCCCCAGCGCCTCGCCAGAGTGAGTGTTCACGGTGAGGTCCGTCACCCTGCCATATTCGAAGCAAAGGACTCCGATACTCTCGCCGATGTCATTCGCTTTGCCGGGGGAGTTAAGCCGTCAGGAGTTACCCAGCGCATTCAGCTGAACACCTTCCAGCCGGGCCAAGCGCGGATACTCAAGGACATCAATCTTAGCGACCAGACGGCCCAGAAAGCCACAGCGCTGTACGATGGCGAGGACATCGACGTCTTCTCGATCCGCACACAAATCGTCAATCGGGTGACCATCGACGGAGCCGTAGACCAGCCCGGCGACTACGCGCTCACTACAGGTATGCGCCTCAGCGACTTGATCAACCGGGCTCGCGGCCCAATCGAGGATGCGTACACAGTTCGCGCTGACCTTTACCGGTGGAATCAGGATAACACGTTGACGCTGGTGCCTGTAGACGTCGACAAGGCGCTTGCCCACGACCCCGCGAACGATGTCGCGCTTTCTCGGTGGGATCGCCTACATCTCTACACGATGCAGGAAGTGCGGTGGACTGGCCGCCGAGAAGTCACAATTCGGGGAGCCGTTCAGCGACCCGGCACTTACTACAGAAGCGATAACATGCACGCCAAGGATGTGCTGCTCCAGGCTGGCGGAACCCTTCCTGACGCGTATCTGAACCGGGCAGTGTTGTTGCATCAGCGACCTGATGGGTCATTCACATACGACTACATCAGTGTCGCCGAAGCACTCAAAGTGGGCGGTGACCCTGGCCCAGCGCTCCAAGACAACGATATCCTTGCGATCTACAAGGTCGGTGAGGCCCAGTTTACGCGCGATCACCTGGTCACGATCCGCGGCAGGGTGGTGTCGCCAGGCATCTATCCGCGAGGCGACAAGATGCGCCTCAGCAACCTCATGCAGCTCGCTGGCGGGTTCATCCCCGGTGCTGGCTTCACGGTTCAGGTAACCCATATCCCCAGGGTGATCGGGCCGGTCGCATCGCAGCAGGTCACGCAAACTATTAGCCTCGACGCTCAGCACAATTTTGGTGACAACCAGGACGTTCTGCTAGAAGATGGAGATGTCGTGACGGTCCAAGGCATTGGCGGTCTCTACGACAATGTCCGAATCGTCAATATCACGGGAGCCGTTAACAGGCCCGGACCGATCCCAATCACTAAGAACATGCGGTTAAGCGATGCTATCTCAGCCGCCGGAGGGATCCGACCGGAAGCCTATCCAAAGGGCGCAGAATTTGTGCGGAATCCAAGCTACCTGACGACTCCCACTCAGCAGTCCCTGGCGGTCATGATCAAGCGGCTCAATGAGTTGCTGAATGCGTCCGATTACCATCGCCAGCAAGCCAAGTCCGATGTTGAGCGCATGCTCGCCATACAGGATGCCGCTTCATCGGGGAGCGTTAGCGCCCTCGCTGGCGCGTCATCCGCCGGTGCTGCGGCAACTGCGGTTGGCGCGTCCTCTAACCTGGCAAATCGCGAACTGGTGACCCCGGCGCGTGTCCTAAGCAACGCAGAACTCGTCCCCAATGGGAACGTTGCGATCAACTTGTCCGAAGCCATTGACAAGCCCGGCAGCCGCGCGGACTTCCTCCTGATGGATGGCGACTCAATTTCGGTCCCCGAGATGCCCACCACAGTCCAGGTCGTTGGAGCCGTGTTTAACTCACGCGGCGTGTTGTTCAAGCCCGGCGCTTCCATCGACTACTACATCAGTCAGGCTGGCGGATACGCCCCCGACGCTGCCAAGAAGCGCATCGAGGTCATCCGAGCAGGCGGCGGGCTGATAGAGGCTGGCAAGGTCGGCCGACTGGAAGCAGGCGACGTCATCTTGGTCCCGACCGAAGTAATGGCAGCGAACATCCGCAGCAACCGGAACTCGTTCAATGACATCTTCTCGCAAATCGCCAACTCCGTGATCATCTTCAAGGTGTTCACGAACCTGATTAAGTAAGTAAGCTTGAGCTAAGATCGAGTGCTGCTTGCGGAAGGATTAAATTCTCCGCAAGCAGCACTTTTTTTCGTAATTTTGCGCTAACATAAATCTTGCAGATAGCGAGAAAGCAGAGTGATCGGTCGATGAAGAGGGTTCTTCTGATTCTCCTGGCGATTATAGCGGTCATACTTCCGCCTGAGGTGAAGGCTGGCCCAGCCGACGATTGGCGGTTAGCTCCCCCATCCACTAAAGAATTTGCCCTGACCTTGGCTCGCCAGGCGTTTGATACCTATGCCCGCGAACGCCGTGTCATCGACACGCCATCGAATCTACCGCCTCTTCTTCGGGAGAGAGCCCCGGTTTTTGTCAGCGCCATGATCAACCACGCACCGAGATGCTGCATGGGATCGATTTATCCTATTCAGGGGACCACTGCGGACGAGATCATCACAAACGCCGTAGCAGCGGCTGGCCGGGACCGGCGTTTCTCGCCAGTGAAGCCAACCGAGCTAGCCAGGCTCACACTTATTGTCAGCATTCTCAATCCACCTCACGTGATGGATATCAAGGATATCGACCATATCAATCCCGTGACGACCGGGCTGGCGGCTCGATCTGGGGATCGTCTCGGGATCGTTCTGTCCGGCGAAACCAATTCGGCCCGCAATATGCTCGTATGGGCTCGCATACGGGCAGGCGCAAGTTCATCACCTGTACAGTATTTCGAGCTTCACGACTACCGTATCGTGGAAACAGGACCACATAAGGAGAGTCCCGTAGCCACCAGAGCGAAACCTCTGGATATTCTGCCGCCATAAATCCAATAGTTGTATGCCCGTCAACCTCAATACAAGCAGTACAGAATTTGATACAGGCTTGGCCCAGGCCGTACGCGTGTCGACGGTTGCTCGCTAATACACGCAGTGATCGTGGCGCGAAACGGGTCCAGGCTCAGCCTGATTAGGAAGCCATCATGAAAACGTGCTCCGTCGCCATTCTGTTAGTTGCCCTCGTCGTTTGTGCTTCTTCCATCACTACCGCATCGACCGATACGAAAAAGCTGCCTCCGGCGATTGACCTGAGCGCCTATCGCCGATGCTGGACGCCTGATGAACGTGTCAACCTGCGGATCAGCTGCCTGAATGTCACCTCGGTGCGATTCACCGTCAGCCGCGTGGACTTGGACGCACTTACTCCGACCTCAAAGATCGCTGGCCAGTTCGATAAAGCCATCGCAAAAGTTGACCTGTCACGCTTGCATCCAGCCGCATCGTTTACCTACCCCACCGGCAAGACATTCATCAACCAGTGGGCCGAGCGGACAGTGAAAGCGCCCCGCCTGAGACCTGGCGTGTACATTGTCGAGGCTGCGTCGGGAGACGTGCGTAAGCGGACCTGGTTCGCGACTACAAACATCGCACTGCTGGCAAAACGCTCGCGCGACGAAATATCTGTATATGCCGCCGATGCAGGACAAGGCTCGCCTATCCGCAGACTCGCCTTGCGGTTGCGAGATGAGCGTGGGCAGACCGTCTCCGCAGTCACAAATGACAGCGGAATCGCGCGCGTGTCGACAGCGTCTCTCAGCAGGAATATCTGGATCTATGGAGAAAGTGACGGACGGCCAGCCTTCGTGCTATCGGGACATGTGGCCGAGAATCAGCTCTACACTGTCTACGCCACCACCGACAAGCCCTACTATAGGCCAGGCCAGAAAGTGCTCTATCGCGGAACAGTGCGCGAGCGAAATACGAGCAATGCGGCAGACGGATTAGCCTACAAGCCTTACGCAGCCAAGCCAGTCTTGGTCGAAATTCGGGACGGTGTCGACACGCTCATCTCACAAACCAGACTCACAACGAATTCGTTTGGATCGTACTCCGGAGAACTGCAGCTATCCCCGGAACCGCCGCTCGGCGATTGGCAGATTGTGACAGTCATCGGAAAAAGCCGCGCATATGCCAAATTCGGAGTCCAAGAGTACCGCAAGCCCGAGTTCCAGGTGACGGCCTCGTTCGAAAAAGAGCACTACATTTCGGGAACCACGCTTGTCGCTAACGTCTCTGCTCACTATTTCTTCGGACAGCCAGTGGCAAATGCGACCGTGAAATACTCCGTATCTGGCCAAGACGACTACAACGCCGTTGGAGTCACGGACGCCAAAGGCAGCCTGAGGATAACGATCCCGACGAAGCACTCGCCGACCGACTCGCAAGTAACGCTCACGGCGAGCGTAATAGATCAAAGCCGGCGAACCGTATCGGCGACATCCGCGACGATTGTCACTGCTGGTGCCTTTAGGATTTCAATCGAACCGGAGGACGATGCCTACCTAGCTGGCGATACTGCGGTGTTCAAGGTGACGGCGTCCAGCTACGACCAGAAACCCATAGCAACTGATGTAAAAGTCACTCTGTCGGAAACGCTTGAGGACGGAAAGCACCGTCCGTTTATCGAAAAAACGGTCCGCAAGGTGACCACGAACAAGGACGGTATCGCAAAGCTCTCGTTCAAGCTGCCAAGGGCCCACGAGTACGACATCGCAGCTGAAGCCTACGATAGCGACGGCAACCAGATCATTGCCAGAAACTCGGTTGAGGCAGTCGAAAAGTCTATGAATTTGGCGCAAAGCTGGCCCACCCTCAGTATAGATGAACCATCGACGTCCTTCAAGCCAGGCGCAGTCGCCAAACTTGAAATCGTCACCAGCCTTGTCACGACTAAAGAGGAGCATTGGGCGCCGCTCGGCTCGGAACGTCGCCATTCACAGGCCTGGGCGCTCGTTACCATCGAAGGCGAGCATCTCTACGGTCAGCAGCTGGTCCCCTTGGTAAATCACGTCACGCCAGTTCGAATACCGGTGACGCGCATGCACTTCCCCTCGGTTACCGTTAACATCGCTATCATACAAGACAAACACGTTTTCCAGGAGAATGCAGTACTCAGCGTGCTCCAAGACGATAACAAGCTCAAAGTCGACGTTTCGAGCGACAAGGCCAACTACCGGCCGGGCGAAACGGCTACCTACACAGTTTCGGTACGCGACTTCAAGGACAAGCCAGCCGTTGCGGAAGTCGCCCTCGGGGTTGTGGATGCGAGCCTGTACGAAGTTTCTCCCGACCCCAGTGAACCCCTGTATAGTGTGTTCTACGGTGAGCAGAGTGTTGCAATCAACGATGACTTTTCATTCACAGCGCTGTATAGCGGCGGGGCGTACCAGACGAGAGTTGCCAGATTATTTTCGCCACAAGCAGCATCAAAGGGAACTGGCGAAATCCGAGTTCGCCGCAACTTCGCCGACACCGCGTTCTGGAACCCGACAGTCGTCACTGGGACTGACGGTGCGGCGCACGTGACGTTCACGATGCCCGATAACCTGACCGCCTGGCGCGCCACCGCTCGCGCGATCACAGAAGCAACTTCGGTGGGAGAGACCACGCACCAGGCGAGGACCAATATGCCGCTTACGGTCAGGTTGGAGACGCCGCGTTTCTACGTGCAGAGCGACCAGGCCGTCATTTCAGCCCTCCTACGCAACGACACGAGTTCGCAGAAGGTAGTCAAGACCCGAATTGATGCCGTCGGTACTACTCTGGAAGGGTCGCCTGCGGATAATACTGTCGTCCTCAATGCTGGCGACCAGAAGCGTATCGAATGGCGAGCGCGAATTGTGAGCAACGATTCTGTTGTCGTCCGAATAACGGCCGATGGTGGACAGGATGCCCAGGATGCGGTCGAACTAACACTTCCATCGCTTGCGGACGGGATGAAAACCGTGACCGTCAAAACGGAGACAATCACAGACGACGGTAGTTACCGAGAGAACATCGAAAGCCTGACGCCTGGGACCTCAATCTCTTTGTCGCTCGCGCCTTCGCTTGGGGCGTCAGTGCTGAGTGCGGTTGACTACTTCGATTCGTATCCCTACGGGTGTGCCGAACAAACGACGAGTTCGCTTCTCACCGGCATGGCTGCGGCACAGACATTGAAGCAGACAAAATCGCAAGGTGACGTTATAACTCGCCTAGACAAGCAAGGCGCCATTAGCCTCCAAAAGATATATCGGTATCAGCATGAGGATGGTGGCTGGCAGTGGTGGGAATTCGATCAAACCGATGGTGATATGACAGCATACGTGCTATGGGGCCTCATTCAGGCAAGGAACTCGAGCTACCTCGTCGATCAGGGACGCCTCAACCGGGCAGACGAATGCTTACTGAAGCTGCTGAAGGACGAACGAGATAGAGCGCGTCGCGCAGATTGGCTGCTCCCGCTTTCCTACGAACGACCTGCGACAGTGGCATCGGAACTTACCGACCTCTACGCCCACCGCGATAAGCTCGACTTCTTCGCGAAGGCTTCGCTGACACTCGCACTGGCACAGGCAGGAGGAAAGCTGGCTCCGCTTGCGAAGACGGCGGCGGACGAACTTGCCAAGGCGGCGACGCGGCAGGGGAGGCTTGCGCACTGGCCAGCTCCCGGCTTCGAGCACACATGGCGCGACGACGATGTTACTACGACGGCTCGGGTACTTCTCGCTCTGCAAAAAGTCACGCCGTCCAGCCCCGTGATCGCTCCCGCCATTCGTTGGATTATGCTTCGAAGAACCGGCGACTCGTGGAATTCGACGCGATCCACAGCTGACGTCGTGAACGCTATTGCGGCCTCGGTAGCGTCGCCGAGTGCAGCGGCGACTTCCTACCAGGCGGTGGTTAAGATCGACGGCGTCCCCATCGATACGTTCGCCGTGAGCTCGAAGGATGTTTATGGGAAACCTCACGACATCCTTATTGACGCCGCTCGCCTGGCCGGACACCATGAGCTGACCGTTGATAAAGTCGGGCCAGGCTCCCTTTACGTGACATCCACGGCAACGGGGATAAAGGGCTCGAGTGAAGCAAAGCCTGTCAGCAATGGCTTCACCGTTACAAAGCGCTATTCCGTCTCGACTGCGAACCCCGTCGAGGCAGGTAAACAGAAAACCGGAGACGTCATTGATGTCTCCATCGAGGTTAACGCGGACGCGAACTATCAATTCGTTGCCGTCGAAGATCCAATCCCTGCGGGATGCGAAGTGTTGGGTACGGACAGCGACCAATCGTACCCGTTCTCGACCAGCATGTACGACGACACCGCTGACACATACCCGTGCTTCGTTCGGCGCGAAGTTCACGATAATCGCGTCGTGCTCTTCATCGACCGAATGCAGAAAGGCCACTCGATCTTTCACTACCAACTGTACGCGCAAACCCCAGGAGTTTATCGCATACTCCCTACTCAAGCGTATCTGACGTACTGCCCCGAGATACGAGGCACGAGCGGGTTCGGGCGTGTCGAGGTGGTCGATCCGGAGTAGCAGGTCATGAAGCGACTACTCCAAGCATTGATCCTCGCTGCCGCTCTTTCGACTGGGCGGGCGGCCGCGCCAACACGCCATGTATCCCTCCCGCTTGGCTCAGTCGCACCAGCTATCTCGCTCGCGAAGATCGACGGACAGATGGTATCGTCGAACACCTGGAACGGTAAAACGGTCGTCCTCAATTTCTGGGCGTTCTGGTGCGATACCTGGAAGGCGGAGCTTCCAGACCTGGAGGATCTGACGACGAAGCAAGATGAGTTACACTTCAAACTTATCGCCATTAGCGTCGACGCCACGCGTCAGACAGCGCTCGCGACGACCTCTCCGGATGGCGCGCCGTTCCCCATACTACTGGATGCTCGCGGATCGGTAAGCGACAATTATAAGATCAGCTCCGTCCCCACCGTTGTCGTTGTCGATCCCTCCGGACGAGTGAGATACACTGCTTCCGGCTACCCAGGAAACCAGCCTTTGCTATCCATACTGAGAATCATCGACAGCGAAAGTCGAACTAAAACTCCCAAAGGAGGGAGATGATTTCTCCCTCCCGCATTTTCTTTCTCAAAAAACATCTGATGAATTTTCGCAAACATCTGATGAATTTTCAAAATCGCTGGTATAGTAAAAGTGTAAGCAAAATTCGGTCTGCCGCCTCCCCCATTCTTAGCCGAGGCGAGCTGCAAGAGGTTCCATTGTGATCATTACAGACATCAACAAGCTGGACGGCAAAACGTATCCTGCCCGCCGGCTCACGCGAAACATTGTGGGCGGTGTCGCTCCCATCCAGGCGTCGAACTTCTGCATGGGCTATGTCGTGCTTGAGCCCAATGGCGGTCAGGTTCCATGGCATAACCAGGAACAGGAAGAGGTGTACTTCGTCGTCAGCGGCACCGCAGAGATGTGCCTTGGCGAAGAGAGGCAGACGTTGACCACCGGGCAAGCCGCCTACATTCCCAACACGGTGTTCCATCAACTCACCAATATCGGGGACACCCCCCTGACCATGATCTACGTCTACGGCCCGGCTGGCGATGTCGCCCACTGGCGACAGGAGCTGGCTGGCACGCTTCCCAAGGCAGGCGTCGAAGCCCCTGCCCTTCCCGCCGGCGCCCATCCTCAGTGTACGGACAAGCCAGCCGCTTAAGCTAACTTCACATTCGAAATCGAGAGACCAACATGTCAACATCAAACATCACCACACACAGGCTCGGAGTTATCATGAACGGCGTGACGGGGCGCATGGGGACCAACCAGCACCTGATCCGCTCCATTGCGGCGATCCGCTCGCAGGGCGGCGTCAAGCTGAATGATAACGAGATCATCATGCCGGACCCCATTCTGGTCGGCCGCAATGCCGCCAAGCTTGAGCGGCTCGCAGCGCAGACCGGTGTCGAGCGGTTCACGACTGATCTCGACGGCGCTCTGAAGGACCCGAACAACCAGATCTACTTTGACGCTCAGCTCACCCAGCTGCGAGCACCTGCCATCAAGAAGGCTATCGAAGCTGGCAAGCATATTTACTGCGAGAAGCCAACCGGAGTCAGCGTCGAAGAGGCGTACGAGCTTTACACGATGGCAAAGAAGGCTGGCATCAAGCACGGCGTCGTCCAGGACAAGCTGTTCCTGCCCGGCCTCATGAAGCTACGCTGGCTGATCGACTCTGGCTTCTTTGGCGAGATCCTGTCGGTTCGCGGCGAGTTCGGCTACTGGGTCTTCACGGGCCACGACCAGATCCCGGTCCAGCGCCCTTCGTGGAACTACCGCAAGGAAGACGGCGGCGGTATCATCGTCGACATGCTCTGCCACTGGCGATACGTCCTCGACAACCTGTTCGGCGAAGTGAACGCAGTCTCGTGTCTCGGCGCCACCCATGTCAAGGAGCGCATCGGCGAGGACGGCAAGCCGTATGTCTGCACATCCGACGACTCCGCCTATGCCACGTTCGAGCTTGAGGGCGGCGTGATCGCGCACTTCAACTCATCGTGGACGGTCCGGGTTCGCCGCGACGACTTGCTGACGCTGCAAGTCGATGGCACCAAGGGAAGCGCCGTGGCCGGTCTGCGCGACTGCGTCATTCAGGGCTACAATGCGACCCCGCGACCGACGTGGAACCCCGACGTCGATAGCCCGATCAAGTTCTTCGACGGCTGGACCCAGGTGCCGACCAACCAAGTCTTCGACAACGGCTTCAAAGCCCAGTGGGAGCTGTTCCTGAAGCATATCATGGACAGCGAGAAGTTCCCGTTCCCGTACGACCTCCGCGAAGGCGCTAAGGGCGTCCAGCTTGCTGAGACCGGTATCCAGTCATGGGAACAGCGCAAGTGGATCGACCTTCCCAAGCTGGCTAAGTAGGACTACCTCACCTGGCCAGAAGACTGGCCCAAGCCCCCGCCCCTCTCCTAGGATAAGGAGAGGGGTGTAAGAAGGACAAGCGACCTTACCTCACCCCCGGCCCCTCTCCTTGGAAAGGCGAGGGGAGTCAGAAGGACACCCATTTTATGGCTACGACTTTTCTTAATCAGGACGCGACGCTTGCTGAGCTGCAGGGGTCGTTTGAGTTCGCCCAAAAGCAGGTCACTTCGCTGCTGGGCAAGTATCCATCCGACTACTATCCCATGTACACTGTCGGCGGCAAGTTTGGTCTCGACAAGAAGCGCTGGACGCACTGGTGCGACGGGTTCTACCCGGGTATGATGTTTCTGTTCGCCGAATCGACCGGCGACCAGAAGTGGCTCGACACAGCTGTCGCGTACTCAACTCCGCTTGAGGAGCGCCAGTATGACCGAGCGGTGCACGACTTAGGCTTCCTGTTTTTCTCCACCTACCGACACTGGCTTCGCCTCGGAGGGCCGTCTGAGCGTATCGAGCCTGTGCTTATCCAGGCTGGCAAGACAATGGCGATGCGGTTCATGGAGAAGGGCCAGTACCTTCGTTCGTTTGTCGAACCCGCGTCCCTGTTCATCGACATCATGATGAATGTCGGCACCATCTTCCATGCGGCGCAGGAAACGGGCGACGCGCACCTGCTCGATATCGCCCACAAGCACTGCCTGACGACACGCCGCTGCCTGGTTCGCGGCGACGGGTCCACGTCTCACGAGGCTATGTTCGATCTCGCGACCGGCGAATGCCTGCGACAGAGCACGCACCAGGGCTACCGTGGCGACTCGTGCTGGAGCCGCGGGCTGGCGTGGTCGCTGTACGGCTTCACGCGCTCATTCCGCCAAACTGGCCGAGCCGAGTATCTCGAAACCGCGATGCTCAACGCCGACTACTACCTTGAGAACACGCCCGACGACGGTATCACCCCGTGGGACTACGATGCGCCTGAGGGCGGACCACTCGCGAAGAGCCAGGTGGACACATCCGCCGCCGCCATCTCAGCGTCGGGTCTGCTGGACCTGGCCGATGTGGTACCCGATGTGACACGAGCACGTGCTTACCGCGACTTCGCGCTAACGTCGCTGCTTAGCCTGTCGCGCCAGTACCTGGGCGACAAGACGCCGGGCTTCGAGGGCATTCTCAACGGTGGCGTGTACCATATCCACAAGGACCTGGGTGTCCACGAGGCCGTTCTGTTCGGCGAGTACTTCTTCGTCGAGGCGCTCCACAAGGCGATCAATGTCTTGAGTCGCCGATCGCTTCCGGAAGTAGTCACACCGTACCCCGAAGACTCGCTGCCTTCCTCGGCACGCGTTTGGGCTGACGGTCCAACCGAAGAAGACCTCCCGGCTCCAACCGAGGCACTCAAATGAGCACAACTACTCGCCCCGTCTCTCTCGTCTCCGGCGCTGGCCGCGGCATTGGCCGCGGCATCGCCATTGAGCTGGCCAAACTTGGCCACGCAGTTGCTATCAACTACGCTGGCAACTCAGCCGCTGCCGAAGAGTGCCTGTCGTTTGTTCGCGAAGCAGGCGGCGATGGGATCGTCGTCAAAGCCGACATTTCCGACCGCGACGACCGCGCTCGGCTGGTCAAAGAGGTCGTCGACGCTTATGGTCGTGTCGACCTTTTGGTCAACAATGCCGGTGTCGCGCCAAATGTTCGGGCCGATATCCTCGAAGCCGGGGAGGAATCCTTTGACCGTCTCATCAACATTAACCTGAAGGGACCGTACTTCCTGACACAGCTTGTCGCGAACCAGATGATCGCGCAGGTCGCGGGCCACGCGCCCACCGAGTTCGGCGCGCCGCGTATCGTGACGGTGTCGTCGATGTCTGCGTACACTGCGTCGGTCAACCGAGGCGACTACTGCATCGCCAAGGCGGGCCTCGGAATGATGACGGCGCTCTATGCGGCCCGGCTCGCCGAGTACGGCATCTACGTCTACGAGATCCGCCCCGGTGTTATCGCGACCGACATGACAGGCGGTGTCAAAGAGAAGTACGACAAACTGATCGAACAGAAGACGTGGCCGATAGCGCGTTGGGGCGCACCGTCCGATATCGGGCGCGCGGTCTCGTCCATAGCACGCGGCGACTTCCCCTACTCCACCGGCGAAGTGTTCAACGTCGACGGCGGGTTTCATTTAAGGACGCTGTAATACGAGAATCTTGCCTCCGCTTGTTGCAAGGCAACTGTTCGCGGCCAGGCTGAGCCTGGACCCTTTCCGACGCTTCGCGTCGAGTGTGGCGAAAGGGTTAATTGGCTTTCCTGCACGTTAGTTTCAGGCAAAAGAAAGACAAGAGATGCTACCGAAACTAGATATACTAAATCGGATCACTGGCGCTGGGCTGGTGGCGGTGGTTCGGGCCACGTCGGCTGAGCAGGCGATCAAGATTGCGGATGCGTGCCTTGAGGGCGGGTGTCCGGCGATCGAGGTCACGTTCACGGTTCCTGGAGCGCACAAAGTGATCGAGGCGCTGGCGGAGCGGTACAAGCCGTCAGAGCTGATCCTTGGCGCTGGCACTGTGCTTGACCCAGAGACGGCGCGTATCGCAATCCTCTCAGGGGCGACCTACGTGGTCTCGCCATCGCTGAATGTGGAGACAGTTCGCCTCTGCAACCGCTATCAGGTGCCTGTGATGCCCGGCGTGATGTCGATTCGCGACGTTATCGAGGCCATGGAAGCCGGAGCTGATATCATCAAGCTGTTCCCCGGGGAAGCGTTCGGCCCTGGCATGATCCGCGCGATCAAGGGACCGCTCCCACAGGCGCCGCTGATGCCCACGGGTGGCGTCGACGTGAACAATGTCGGCGAATGGATCAAGGCCGGCGCGGTCGCGGTTGGGGCTGGCAGCAGCCTGACTGGCGGCGCGAAGACCGGCGAATATGGCAAGATCACCGAACTCGCGCGGCAGTTTATCGAGAACATTAAGGCGGCGCGCGGGTAAGGAGAGGAAAGACCTCACCCCCGGCCCCTCTCCTAAGATAAGGAGAGGGGAGTCAGAAATGCGCGGAAATCCGGCAGGGTGCTGCGGGAGCCATGAGCGCAGCGAATATCTAAGAGAGGCCAGCCCGGCCTGAGAGGGCATCCTACAAGGAGCAATTTCTAACAATGAAGGTAGTTACGTTTGGCGAGATCATGATGCGTCTGGCGACACCGGGACGCTTGCGGTTCTCGCAGGCTCGGCAATTGGACGTCACATACGCAGGAGGCGAGGCCAATGTGGCGGTGTCGGTCGCGAACTTTGGGCTGGAAGCGTCGTTCGTGTCGCGCCTGCCGAAGAACCCGTTTGGCGACGCGGCTGTGGCGTCGCTGCGCAGCTTTGGTGTGGACACATCGAAGATCGCTCGCGGCGGGGACCGGATTGGTGTGTACTTCCTCGAAACCGGAGCAAGCCAGCGGGCATCGGTGGTGGTCTATGACCGCGCCGATTCGGCCATCTCGCAGGTTGGGCCGGGTGAGTTCGACTGGAATTCGATATTCGCTGGCGCTGGCTGGTTCCACTTCACCGGTATCACCCCTGCCCTTGGGCCAAAGGTTGCCGAGGCTACGATGGAAGCAGCGAAGGCAGCGAAGGCCGCCGGGCTGACCGTTTCGTGCGACATCAACTACCGCAAGAAGCTCTGGACTCCTGCCGAGGCGCAGGCGGGCATGAGCAAGCTCATGGAGTATGTGGATGTGGCGATCGGCAACGAAGAGGACGCCGAAAAGGTGTTCGGGATCAAGGCCGCCGATACGGATGTGTCCACGGGCAAGGTTTCACATGCCGGTTACGAGCAGGTCGCTCGCACTCTGGCGAGCCGTTTCGGGCTGAAGTCAGTGGCGATCACCCTTCGTGAGAGCCGCTCGGCTGACAACAATGGCTGGTCGGCGATGCTGCTTCACGAAGACAAGGCGATGCTGTCCAAGTACTACGATATCAATATCGTCGACCGCGTCGGCGGCGGGGACTCGTTCGCTGGAGGCCTGATCTACGGTCTCGCGACTGGCAAGTCCGGACAAGATGCGCTGGAGTTTGCGGTGGCGGCGTCCTGCCTGAAGCACTCGATCAGCGGCGACTTCAACCTGGTATCGGTGGCGGAAGTGGAAGCGCTGACCAAGGGCGACGGGTCGGGGCGGGTTCAGCGGTAGGCACCCCCGCTCGCTAGGCTCGCTGCCCCCACTTCGTAGGGACTCTGTTGTCCGACCACGGCTTGGCTGATCGGATAGGTGGATACGACTTAGGAGACCTACCGCTCCCACTTCGTAGGCCCCTCCCCTTCCTAAAGGAATGGGCAAGAGTATTGCTGCGGTGAGCAATCGAGCTATTGTCTAACGCTGGGACTTCGCGCGAACGGGCAGAGACAAGCTCTGCCCCTACAATTAGGTACGGCTCTCGAATGCGGCCGTTGCGCGTTGTGCGTTGCGCAACGCGATTCGTTTTTTTGCACGCCCCCTGCTCGCACCGCTCGCTGTCCCCACTTCGTAGGGACTCTGTTGTCCGACCACGGCTTGGCTGATCGAGTAAGGGGCATTTCGGTTTTGCGCGTTTTGCGTTGCGCAACGCGATTCGTTTTTTTGCACGCAACGTTGAGCGTAGTGACCGCGAAAACGTGCAAAATTAGGCGAATAGATCTTGCAACGAGGCTGCAAAATGGTAATTTCAGTTACCGTTTTGCGGCTTTTTTGTGTTGACGTTGCGCTGGTGCTCAGCTGGTGCTCAGCCGGTGCAAACCAGACGCGCTTGGTCGCGTGCGATTGCGGACAGGTTGTTAAGGTACAAAGGCAGCCGTTTGGCTTTGGTATTCGCCTACACGTATATTATAGCACAATATAATATCATTTAGATACTATGATTAGTATAAATGTTCGTTAATTACCGCAGTCGGAGGAGTCCGTAGGTTGAAACCTACGGCTCTTAAGGGCTTGAAAGTGCCCTTCGGGCACTCAGACTTTGGCGCTCGGAAGGGTGGCGATTACACGGAAGGCAGTGGGTGATCGGTTCGCGTGTGGTAATCTTAACGAAAGGCGGATTAGGGAATAAATTTGTCCCAATCGTCAATATTTCCTATCCGTTTCCCAGATCGACCGAGTGTTAAGCGATGAATATTTCAGACACGCTCTCAGACATTCAAAAGTGGTACGCTGCCCAATGCGATGGCGATTGGGAGCACTCGTACAGCATCTCAATCACAACAATGGATAATCCCGGGTGGTCCGTGACCATTAACTTAACGAGGACGATCCTTGAAGAAAAGAAATTCGAAAGTGTCGAGCAAGGACTGGATGATGGCACGCCCGATGCGTCCTGGATTAGCTGCGATGTGCGGGTACTAAAGGACGATTTTGTCGCATTCGTTGGTCGCGGCGGTCCCGGTCGCTTGGATGAGATACTTCAGGTCTTTCTGACATGGGCGAAATCTGAACCCGACTGGCTTGCGGTTCCGCCAGAGGCGACAGAGGAGGATTTGGATAGAGAATATTGGGCAAAGCTGCCCAACGATGACAGTTCTTTAGGTTGTTCGCAAGATGGCTGTTCACGCAATCGCATATCTTTCAGCGTGTTTTGCAGGAAACATCATTTTGAAGCGGTTCGTAAGAAGCCGTGTATGTTTGAGCCTGCGTGAGCTGGCGATGTTGCTCTGAGGACTAGTTCGTGGGCAATAAAGCGGGCTCATAAATCCTCGCGTACGATAGGCTGTTTGAGGCATGCCGACGACAGCCGCTCACGCGGAGTAGCCGCTCCGTGGCGAGGGTTGGCGATTCTTTTCGGGGACCGCGTCCTCGAAGGCGGCCCCAAACAGCGGCAGGACGCCACGATTGGGATGACGGGTTTTGGAATGTTACGGAAGGCTTAGCCGCTTCTACAGCGCGAACAAGTGGTGCCACCTTCTGCGGGGCAGTCCCCAGGCTTGGTTCTTCCGGAGTTGTGGCTGCAAGTGATCGGAAGCCCGACATGTGCGCCACACCCGTTTCGAAATTCCGAATTGACGAATAGCCTACCCAACTACCCGCTATCCGCTACCGCCGCGATGGCGGCTTTAGGATCATGACGAGGTCGTTGGGGAGGTAGCCGGGGACGGTGCCTACTCCGATCAGGCGGTCGGGGGCGGTTCCGGCGAAGGCGTTGATTTGTTTCGAGCCGGTTGCTGCGACCGTCCAGTGTTCGCCGCAGTCCGGGGTGGCGTATACTGCAGCGCTGGGGTGGATGAGGTCGCCGTTTTCGACGGCGGCGAAGCCTCGGCCGAGGGTGTCGAACCATAGGGCGACGATGGATCGGGGTTCGGGGAGGTTGCGGTTGGTCCAGGTCGCCCCGCCATCGCGCGTTTCGATGATGCTTCCATCGGCCGCGCCAATCCAGCCGTGGGTGCTTGTCGCGAAGGAGATGGGTTGCCGCCAGAAGTAGAGCTTGTCGGGTTGCGGGAGTTCGATTTTGCGCCAGGTCATGCCGCCGTTATCGCTTTTGACCAACAGCCTCGCGGGCGATTTCGGGTTCGAGGTGACTGCCCCGAGAACGTAGATCGCAAAACCGCCTGTCGTGCCGGTGTCCGCAGGAATGGCGATATTCGAGGGCTGGAAGCCTGAGACGCCGAAGTCTTCTTTGCGCCACGTTTCACCCGAGTCATTGCTGTGCCATGCGCCATTCTGGCCCTGCAGCAGCCATCGTTCTCGTCCCCTACAGTAGAGTCCAAGCCCGCCCTCGACCTTGCCTTTGAGCACTTCGGTCCATGTCTTGCCGCCGTCGGGCGAGTGGTACAGCCAGTTTTTGCCCGGTCCTCCGGGATGAATGTGACCGACCATCCAGAGATCGTCGACGCTGGTGACCGCTATGCGGGTGAACTCACCTGGCGCGTTCTCGGGAACTGGCTTCGTGGCCCACGTGAACCCGCCATCGTCACTGCGCATGAGGAGCTTTCGCCCACATGCCCAGATTGTGTCACCGCACCGATCGACCGACGACAGGTAGGGATGCAGGCCCTTTCCCGGCTCGTAGAAGCCAGTACCGACGCCGCCGGTGTCGAGAGCCTGGAAGCGGTCCTCAACGACCGCGTTGATATCACCTGTCGTCGGCAGCGAGCCCTGCCACTGGCCGTCGAGCGGCGCAGCCGAGCACCGCAAAGCCAGAGTCAGGGCACAGACAGCCAACACGAGGCGCTTCATTTAGGCTCCTCAATGGTAAACGTCCCCCACTTCGCCGGTTCGATTCGTGCTTCGCCGGGAAGGTCAGCGACAAGACCAGTGTCCTTGTTGTGCCAGTTCATTCGAAGCTCGTCGATGCTACCGGCCGCGTCGCCATACACGATCCCAAAGTCGCCCCGATACAACTTTCCAGGTTCCGGGCGGAAGCCGAGGTCGGCGAGCGGGACGGTGACGCGGATATCGTAGGAGCCCGCCTTGCGGTCGATGGCGACCTTAGCCGTGTCCAGCACTTTGAGCACGTCGACGTGCGTAAAGCCGACACCAATGGTGAAGTCGACGGGCTGCAATGGTTCCTTAGCCAGCGCCTTGTAGCGGTAGAGGATAACCACGGGCTTGCCCTGGAAGACGGAGACTAGCAGGCGCAGGTCACCGGGGAGAAGAGCGGGACGTGTGTCGCCAGGGGTTGGCCTCAATTCGAACAATGCAGCGTCGCCGGTTTTGAAGAGCTGAGTGATGACTTTGCCGTCATTGACCATAGGGCTGCTGTCTTTCACGTTGCGGAAGCACAGGTGCAAGTTAGTGCCGTCGAAAGTCCAGGCCGCCTCAGCAGAGCGACGGTCATCGAAGCTCCACGATGCCGACTGGCCCCCACCCCACGCGAACTCATCTGTCTTCGGCGGGACGTTCGCAGGAGGGGGCGCCAACGGCCGAACAGCTAGGACGCCTGTTTCGTTGGCCACGACTGCATCGGCGGCTGCTTTCCGCGACTGCGCCTTTGCGAATTGCTCAGGGGTGAATGTCAGCGTAGACGCCGGGATCCGCTCGATGCTATCGAGGCCGCGGACTTCGCTCAGGAGCACCGCTGTGCCTCCCGCCGCGCTTCCTAGGTAAACCTTGTTGTCGAGCTTATTGCGGAAGAACTCTCCGCCGAACCATTCTGACCCAGCTGAGGTGGAGGCGATGGACATGCCGCGCACGGCATTGGCGGGGAGCGCATCGGGCGCATTGCGGCAGTCGCGCAGCAGACTGCCTGCGTAAAGGCCATCGGATGTAAATAGGAATGCCTTACCCATGTTGCCAGCGATGCAGATCAGGTCGCCGAGATCACCGGGCTGCTTCGAGGTGCCGATGACGAAGTTGGTGCCGATTAAGCGGCCGTTCATGTCCTGCGGCGCGCTGTGGGAACCATGCACACCGGGCCAGCGGCTCGGGTAGGTCGCGATCAGCTTGCCGTTTCGATCAACCAGCGTGAACGGATTGCCCACAGAGACGCCGATGCCGTCTGAGGTGACCCATGCATTGGCAAAATTAGGCTGCGTGGTGAACGCGGTGACGTCCTCAAGTCGATAGACAGGCGCACCAACGCTGTTCCACTCGTGGATTGGCCAGCGGTAGGTCTCCGAGTATTGAGTCAGCGCCTTGTCGACACCGCATGGCCAGTAATCGCCGCAGCGCAGCCCGGCAACGTCCTTGGGGAGGAATAGTCGCACTTCGGGCGCTTGGACGAGGCCGTCGCCATTGGAGTCGGTCCAGATATACATCACGCGCTCAGTGCTCAGGCGGTCGAAGATCTTTTTGTCAGTTCCTGTTCGGTCGGCCGTGGTGACTGTTTTGAGCCAATCGGTTACCCAACTCAACTCGGGGGCCGCCTGAGCTGAACCAAGAACACGGAATTCAGAGGGCGTATCGGCGCGCCTTACCACCTCCTGCAAAAGCCCACGCGCCATCAGCGGACGCGCGGCTCCGTTTTCGAGAGCCGACACGCCAAAGTCACCGGGAATGAGGCAGTAGTAGAGCAGTTTGCGCCCGTTGATAGTGGCTGTCTTGAAGCCGCGATCGCTTTCAGCGCCCCGAGGGGCAAACAAGGCCGCCGGATCCATTGGGCGCGACAGGGTAGATGCAACGCGCCACTGTCCCTTGTTCCAGTCGAGGTCGATGTAAGCGCCGCTTAGAAACCCATGGGTGGGATCATCCACGTCAACGCCAGCACCGCAAGTCTGGTAGCCCGTCGGCCCGCAGAACTCACGTTCAAGCGTCCCGGCAGCACTCCAGACACTGATGCGCTTCGGTTGATCATCAAACTCGGCGGTCCAGAGGCGGTTCTTTGCGTCAACGGCGATCCCCCACGGGAGCAGCATACCGCCGGCATCGTACTTGCCTTTCCATGGACGACCGCCAGGCGTACCGATGGTGCGCTGGAGTCGGCCATCGGTGGCGAACACCTTGACGCACATCTGGTTGGCCCAGTCGGAAACGTATAGCGAACCATCGCCACCAATCGTGAGTCCTACCGGAGCGGACAGGCCGGATTGGACGACGGGGGCGAACTTGCCGTCGGTGCCGAGCTTGACTACCTGGCGGCCGGAGACGGCGTAGAGCGTACCGTCCTTACCGGTGGCGAGACCGATGGGGTGATCCAGCGGAAGCTCACCGGTGACCGCGCCGCTGGCGCGGTCGAGAACAATCACCTTGTTATCGTAGTAGAGGGACACGTAGAGCTTATCAGCGCTTGCAGCGATGCCGTGGGCAATGTAGCCGCTGTAGGTGATGTCTGTGATGCCAGTGCCTATCATCGCGGCTTTCGATTTTGTCGGCGGCAACTGCCTGGCTTCGGTGAAGTGCGCCACGAGAGCACGAGGCTCTCCGCTGGTGAACTTAACGTATTGGCCGGTGCGCTTGTCGAGCTTGACAATCATCACATCGTTTTTAGCGTACTTGTCGGCGGAGTTTGCGCCGCCGTAGAGCATGTAGAGCGAGTCGCCCTGAACGGCGAGAGGGCCGCCAGCGATGCGCTCGACGCCCCATTGGCGCTGGCCAGTGGAGTCGACGCCGATCACCGTGGTCCCGGCCTCGGATTGCGCGGTGCTGAGGAACACCCAGTCACCGTCAGTCGCGACGCCCTTGGGGCTGTTGTCGCCGGCGTAGTCGCTCATCCACGAGCCCTTGTGGTCGGCGGTCTGCCAGGGAGGGTTGCCAGGCGACCCGTAGGAGAACTGGTACAGCAGATCGTACGCGCCATGACGTAAGCCGCGCACGATGTACTTGCCAGCCTCGACCAGCTTCCCGTTATCGTCGAGCCCGTCCCAGTAGTCGGTGTTCGCTCCAGACTTGCGAGGGAAGTCGCCTATGAGGTTACGCACGCGGGTTCCATCGGGCTTCTCGACGACGAGGGTAACCGCCTGAGCCGACGGTAGCTTGTAGGTGATCGGAACGACGCCGTCGGTAGCGTACTTACGCTCTATGGCTTTGGCGATGCTGTCCTGCAGCTGAGCGCTTGGGGAGACGCCGAGTTTGCCGTGGCTCATGAACTTCACTTCGCCCCAGGCATCATTCGCGGTCCAGAAAAACTCTCGCATCGGTTTCTTGGCGTTGAGCAGGTCGGCGTATCGATGCTCGGGCCACGTGTTCGACGGGTTGCCCCAAAGGAATTCGAGCCCCATCCGGAAGCTATCGCCCGCTTTGAACGCACTGCCGTCGCGACGCAGCATCTTCCATGCAATGCGGAGTTCCTGGGTATATCCCTTGCCGTCGGCATCGCGCGTGAACGCCTCGTCGACACCGGAACCGACAGCGTTTGCGATATCGGCCTCTGCAGGTTCGTGACGCGCCATGTCCTGGTAAATGATGCGAGCCACCGGGCGTGACCGGAGGGCGGAGTAGTACGCGTCGACGTGCAGAATGCGCCCGCCGGCCGGTGCACCGTAGGGCTTGTCGGGGTCGATGTACATACGAAGCTGTATGCAGTCACCGTTCTTCCAGCCGTCGGAAGGCGTGGCTACGGGATCGTTCAGATTGGCCATCGGTCGCGGCGACTTGACATGGAAGCTGAGGTACAGGTACTGCGAATCGTACATCGCCGCCGTGCGCGCGGAGTACTTGGCGAGGAGCGCAGTGGTATCGTAGCAGGAAAGGATCTCGCCGGAGAGGTCCCAGTCCTTGAGGTCGCCGTCGATTTTGACAGCGCCGGGGACTGGAACGACCAGGAGCGCGTGGTTCTCGCTCTGGACGCTGCTGGCCGCGTCCGCAGCTCGGGCGGCGGGTTGGAGCAAGGCGAGTACCGCGATAAGCACGGTGGTGATCAAGGACGCGACGACGGTGTGCAGCCTGGTGTTCATGGGGGGACCTTTGTTGACGAGCGCCAGTTGGCGTTAGCGAGACGCGGCTTTCGGGTTTGGGTAGCGCGGCGGCGCGATGTTGGCGGTACGAGTGTTTTAATATTGATACACTTGCATTGTATCACTGTGACGGGGTGACGTCAAGTAGGGATGCATGCGGCGTGTATGGAGGCTGGCGGGAGGAACAATCCAATCAGTGAGGGGCACGCCGACCGCAGCGCCTCACGGCGATAAGCCGCTCCGTGGCGTGGGGTGGCGATTCTTTTCGGGGACCGGCTCCTCGAAGGCGGCCCCAAACAGGGGCGATACGCCACGATTGGGAGGATCGGTTTGGGAATGTGGCGACACGCTAGGTGGCTTCTACGCCGCGAACATGTGGTGCCACCTTCTGCGGGCCAGTCCCCAGGCTTGGTTCGTTAGGAATTGGCGGCGATGGGTTGGCTCGTAGCCCAGCGGGGCGATCTGGTTTTCACGGGCACCGCTTCAGCGGATGCAACTGTGTGTCGATAGCGACGCGGAGGAGATTTGCGGCATGCCGACTGCAGCCGCTCACGCGGGACCGCCGCTCCTTGGCGAGTGTTGGCGATTCCTTTCGGGGACCGGCTCCTCGAAGGCGGCCCCAAACAGTGTCAGGACGCCACGATTGGGATGATTGGTTAGGGCGGGTAACGGTCGGCCAATTCGCTTCTACGCCGCGAACAAGTGGTGCCACCTTCTGCGGGCCAGTCCCCAGGCTTGGTTCGTTAGGAGCTTTGGCATTGTGCTGGCTCGTAGCCCAGCTAGCGATTTGCTCGGCACATACACCCGTCCGTCGGATAGCCCGCCCCTGTCAAAGAAGTGTCAATTTTCCGTCAATTGACACTTTGTTGACAGTTCGCCCAATGCGCGCAAGAAACCCCTTCACGTGCTACCGCCTCGTCGCGCAGCCTATCGCTGTAAGTTGGCGGCGGAAGTCGTCGGGGATTTGGCCGTCTTGGCCGGTGGGGATGTCCCAGGTCAGGACACCGTCGGCGCCGTTGATGTGTTTGGTGTAGCCGATGGCGAGTTCGTCGCAGAAGCGGGTCGGGCCTTCGCCCCACCATTTGCCGAGGTATGTGAGCGCGTGGAACTGCGCGCCGTCGATGAAGCGGCTTTGCGGTCCCCATTTGTTGCCGAGCCAGAGATCGTTGAGCTCACCTGCGGTGTAGTCTTCGTAGGGTGTTGCGCTGGCAATAGGGATGCGGACACCGGTGCCGAAGGCGACCAGCGAGTCGGGGTTGCCAGCCTTGGCGGCTTCGACGAAGGAGCGGAAGTTCGGGGCATCGTCGTGCAGGAACAGCTTGTCGGCGAAATAGCAGCCATCGAACCACCAGCCGCTGATGGATTTGCCCCATCGCGTGGACCACTCGCGGATCACCGCTTCCCAGTTTTGCATGCCTTCGGTCAGGCGGTCGTCGACATCATGCGCGGCGAGGTAGGCGCCGGGAACGATACCGGTGCGGGACGCGTCCCACTTGGGCGTGAACTTGAGCGCTTCGAGGGCGTGGCTGTAGAGCGCGCCGGGGTGGGTCGGGAGGTAGGCGAACATCGGGACGCTGAAGCGGGCCAGGGCTGCGGCCAGGTCGGCGATCAGGTCACGTTGCGACAGGCGGCTAGGCGTGCCGACGAGGGAGTCGTAGTACGCGTTGGGCGAGCAGAAGTAGCCGGAGTTCTGACCGATGGTGAAGATATGGTAACCTGCTCCGGTGTCGGCGATGCGGCGAGCGAGCAGGTCGACGTCGACGCTCTCTGCGCGGCGGTTCCAGTCGTCGATGGGCACTTCGACGGCGCTGACGTTGCTGGCGAAGTCGGCGAGAAAGTGGGTCATGGTTCCCCACTTGGCGGCGTGGAACCAGTCGGTGTTGGCGCGAGTCCATTGGTCAGTCATAGTTTGCTCCGTTGGATGCGCCATTCACCGCGACGATTTTGGCGCATTGTGTGCAAGGATGTTCGATGCGCATTCGATAACTACCTGCATTGGCGCGCATCAGATAGCGAATAGTTTACCTGGCGGATGATAATGCCTATTACTAATGCCTTAAATATTTGTTGCTTGCTGAAATTTTCTCGAAAAATATGCTTGACAGGGCTTCGTGAGCGTGTTATGATAATGCCTATTACTAATGCCTTAAACTCATGACGACGCGTCAAGATATTGTTGACGCTGTATTGGAGAAGCGGGCATAATCACTTTTATGACAGCACCGACACAAACCGCCGCGCCAACCAGTAAGAGAAAGCCTAACGTTTTCGATGTCGCTCGCCTTGCGGGTGTGTCGCAGACCACGGTATCGTTCGTGCTGAACGGTTCCACAAGCCCGCGCATCTCGGAAGCGACGAGCCGCCGGGTGCATGAGGCGGTGAAGCAACTTGGGTATCGCCCGAACACTCTGGCGCGGAGTTTGGCGCATGGGAAGACCTTGACTGTCGGCCTCGTGCTGCCGTGCTTCGATGACGATTTCCATGGGCGGATCGTCAAGGAGTGCCAGAACCGGCTAGCGGAGAACGGCTACCAGCTATTGTTTGTTCACGCCGCAATCGGGTCGGCCGCAGAGGCGCGGATGGTGGAGTTTTTGCTGCAGCACAGGGTAGACGCGATTGCGTGCTTCGTGCATTCCGCGACGACGTATGTGCTGCCAGAGTGGCTGCGTACGATCAACTCGGCGGGCATACCGGCAGTGGTGATCGATAACATGACCAGCCCTGATCAGGCGGACAGCGTTTGCAGCGATGATATGGCAGGGATGGATACGGTGGTCGAGCACCTTTACGGGCTAGGGCACCGAGAGATCGCGATTCTAGCGGCGAAATGGCCGGAGGACCTGGTTCCGATCAAAGTGAAGGGCTTCGAGGCAGCGATGCGGCAGCGGGGACTCACGCCGCGATTGGTTGCGGAGGATGTCACGTCACCGTCGTCGGCACTGTTCTCGGCTGAGATGCTGCGGCTCATGGGCTCGCCAAACCCGCCGACCGCATTTGTGGCGCACAACGACTACCAGTTCGAGGATTTTCTGCAGAACCATGCGGGCCGAGATGTTCGCGTCCCCGAGGAGATCTCGCTGGTCGGATACGGCGACAGCTATCTGTCGCGCATGATGCGGCTGACAACGGTAGGGCAACAGCCCGACCTGACGGGTCGCACAGTGGCCGAGCGGCTACTGGACCGTTTGGAGAACCCACAGGCACCAGCGAAGCGGACCGAGATACCGACAGAGCTGCTTGTACGAGGGAGCACAGCGGCTCCGGCGCGTCGGTGAGGTGTGAGCGGCAGCAGCAGCGGTCCTGCATGAGCAATTCATTGACTCAAGCCACCGTAGGGTGAAACCTACGGCTCTGAAGAGCTTGAAGTACCGGACACAGCAATGTCCAGGGCACTAAGACATTGGGTGCTGATTGGAAAGGAATTATATGTTATGAAACGTCAAGGGTTCACATTGATCGAGTTACTCGTAGTTATAGCTATTATCGCGATTCTTGCAGCTATACTCTTCCCTGTGTTTGCGACTGCGAGGGAAAAGGCACGAGCGACTGCTTGTATGAGCAACCAGAAGCAGATGGCTATAGCTCTCCTACAATATGCCGCCGATTACGATGAGAATATTGTCCCTGCGGCTCTCGGCAATAGCACGCAGTACACTTGGTGCGGCTTGCTCGAAACATACATCAGCGGTTCAGGCATTGGCAATGTCAATAATAACGCAGGGAAAAACGTTCAGGACGGCCTCTTTATCTGCCCAAACGCCCAGGAATCGGACTACTACTGCATCAAATACGGCTCGCCTGCGCCTTGCAACAGCAACGGGCCAAACAGCTACTCAACGTATGGCATGAACAACGTATACTGGATGTACGCCGACCAAACATTCGGCTCTACCACTCTCGTTTCGCAGCTAGATATGCCCGCCGACACCATCTTTGCAGGTGACTCGAAGTGGGGTGTGGCCGCCGGTGTTCAGTCGAACGCCCGCGTTTTCGGGAGCACATTCAATACCACTGCCGAGCCACCGACCTACGGCAACGGAGCTGGGATCTGGGTCTTCCGCCACAATCGCGGCGCTAACTTTACCTTCTTCGATGGTCACGCCAAGTGGCTGGGTATCGAGCAGTTCAACAAGAAATCAAAATGCGGCGCGGAGAACAACTTGCAGTACTACATCTGCCGCACACACAATTAACTGTATCAACAAAGGTCAACGGGCTCGGCGCGGCGTATTGTGCCGTACCGAGCTCTCAATCTTGCTAGGCGTCGTCACCGTCGCCAGGAACGCCCATGAAACACCTCTTGCCCCTCCTCGCCATCGTCGGAGCATCGATGCTTATGTCACTCTCACCCGCAACCGCCGCCGAGGCCGCAACGCCGCTGGCGCTTGGCCCGCTCACGCCGTCCCCAGCCCTTGCCGTTTACATCGTCGGCGACGGTAAGCCACTCATGGCGACAGTCACGATCAAGCACGCGCCTAAGGCCACCGGCGACAGGCTGATGATCAGGGCGTTCGATCCCGACGAGAACCTTGCATTTTGGAAGTACATCGAGCCCGGCGGGCAGAGCGATCTGAACACCAAGGGCGACGGTGAGATCTCGGTGCCGTCGAAGACGCTGAATCCGGCGGATGCGGTGAACACGTGGTTCACGACGGATTTGAAGCTGGACAAGCCAGGTATCCACCAGATACGGGTCACGTCTGGCACGCAGCAGTCGGCGGTGACGGTAACACTTTCGCGAACGGTAGGATATGGCGTATCGTTTCAGAACGACTACTACAAGCCGTGGCAGAGCAACGGGACCGCACCGGGCACACTTTACGCATTTATCCCGCCTCATGCCGAGGAGATGAATATCTCGGGAGGGCCTGTGGTCGTCTCGGACGGGGCCACAGATGTGATCCGCCACGATTCCGGCGATCAGAACGCCAGCAATAAAGCGGATATCACGAAGACCGGCGAAGTGTGGACGTTCACATTCCCCCGGCCCGCCGATTGGAAGCTGCGCGCGTGGGGCTTTCCGATCATTTTGTGCCCCACCCCGGAAGCGGCTCGTGCGATTCATGCGTCGGTAGAGACGCTTGCGGACGGCACCGTCGTAACATGGAAGTTCCAGAAGCGTATCGCGGAAATGCTGCCCAAGCTGCTGGATCCGAAGAACGTGGGGACTGCGGAGAGCTTGATTGTGCCGCTCACGACTCGCAAAGATGAGTGGATGAAGAATCCCCTGCGCAATCGCGAGCTGCTATCGCCGTATTCGGCGTTCACTGCCGTGGAAGAGGCGCTTCGCAACCAGAACGTCGACCCGACGAGCCACTGGAGCGGGGCCATGGGCAGCGCATCAGACGGTAAGCTAGGCGGATGGAAAGTGATGGCGCAGCTGCCAGCTCCTCAGAACCGATGGGATCGGCTGAAGTCTATCCCGGGCCTGCAGAGCGGCGCATCCGCTCGCAGCCTCGACGCCGAAGGACTGGCGCTTGCGGCAACGTTGAACTCGCCTATTAATCCCTACTACGGTAAGCGCGAACTGTTGTACCGTGCGGCGGCATCGGCGCTTCGCGACTTGATGACGTTGGGCGAGGACGAGGTTTGGCGCGGCGAGAGCGTCGATGCCGACTCGTACCCCGGCATGCTCGGGTTCGCGCTGGGGCAGAAGACAATGCCGACGTACGGCATGGCGGCACCCTTAATGCCCGCCGAGGTTCGTGGGCTCTGGACCGAAGGGATGCGTCATATTATCGACCGCACATTCCCGGATGGATTGGTCTCGTGCCGCAATCAGTCGTCGCATTACCTTGTGATCTACGACGATTACGCCAAAGGTTCCGGTGACCCGGCCTACCTCAAACTCGCGCTAAGCTACGGCAAGCGCTTTATCGACGGCAACAGCCCTGGCGGGTACGCGCTGGAGAGCATGGGGCCAGACCTGACGTACAATGGCATGTCCCACTGGCACATGGGCGTCTACTACCGCGAAACCGGTGACAAAGCCATGGCGGCGGCGATTGCCAAATCGTACCGTTTCTTCAACTACACGGTCGCCCCGGAGCCAGACGGCACCATGCTTGGCGCATCGAACTTCGGTCACCGTACAGGCGGCAGCTTTGTGGGAGAGCAATGGGGCGGTGCCCGCGGCATCGCAAGCGATATCCCCGAGGTGGGCGTCTGGGTTCCGAAAGAACTGACGGGCGACGCCAAAGCGAAGGCTGAAGCCGAAGCGCGGTCTCAGATCGCCAGCGCGTTGCAGCGCCCGTCACTACCCGACGGCTGCACCGTATCGACGCCCCATTTTCTCTATTACGACGTGCCGATTGATCGCACAGGTGTGTTCCCAGCAAACGAAGCGCACCCGTTCATACGCGAGATCGGCGGCGAACTGGTCGCCGTCAAGCGCCCCGGTTACTACGCGGTGGTCTATGTCGGCAAGCCCGCGCCGCACCCGCACTACATATCTGGCAAGGAGAACTTCCGCCATCCGATGGCGGATAACGCCGAGAACACTGGCGGATCGCCCAACTTCCGCAAGGTGACACCGTTCACAGGCGGCGGCCTTTCGTTGCTGCAAACGCCCGCTTACGGCAATGTGCTTATCACAGCAAACTGGAGTGCGGTGACGCATAACGGGCTTGTGGCCGTGAAGCAGGACGACAATCGTTACTGGGAAGACTACTTCGCCACCAAGTATCAGCTCGATGAACCGGCGAGCAAGCTGACAGTGAGCGGGCGTATCGAATCGCTGCCGATCGCCTATGTTCGCGAGTACCGCTTCGCCGACGCAGAAGTGACAATCAAGCTCACGCTGACCGCTGAAAAAGACGTACAACTGACGCGGCTGTTCGAAAATATACCGCTCGCGCTGGGTGCGGTGAAAGCAAATGGCGCAGTATTGGCGGTGGACGGCAAGGCCGTCGACAGCGCGACGACAACCCTGGTCACAGTTCGCGACCACGCCGGTGCCGGAGCCGATATCCGATTCGACGGCGACTCGCGCACGATGACAATACAGCGCAACGGCCCTAAGGGCGGCACGCTGCAAATCGGGCGTGTTGAGGTAGACCTTCCGTCGGCGCTGAAGGCGGGTCAGATGGTGGAAATGACGTATCATATCGTGCCGAAGTAGGCCGATGCGTGAAGTGTTTGATTCCAGTGGCCCATCTGCGCTTGCAGGTGGGCCTTCGTGCCTTATGGTGATGGTAGAGGAGTTGGGAAGCCGCTACGCGCGGGGCGCCAACGTGACGTTGGATCCTTGTTGCGCACGGCGCAGACGAGGGCAGACCGCTGCAATCTTGCGTCCCCTTGTCCTGTCCAAGCAGAGGGGTTGGCGGTTCAGATCTTCTTGAGTGCCTGCGCCCGGAGTCGGTTGAAAGGTTGTTGACCAGCGCGTTTCGCGTTGGCTATAAAAAGGCAACGCGCCCAGGAGATACGATGGGCGGAGATTCCGTAGGTTGAACCCTACGGCTCGCTAGAGCTTGAAAGTCCCCTATGGGCACTAAGAAATCGTTCGCATACTCATTTGATCCAGCAGCCCAAACAAAAAAGCGCCTCCCCTTCCCCACTGCGATGAGTGGAGATGGGGAGGCGCGGTGCTTTGGTTGGTTAGTTCAGCACGTGGGCGTAGCCTGCCTTTTCGCGGGCACGCTCCGAGGTCACGAAGGTCTTCAACTGCTGACTGGATACTGCCCTTGGGACAATCAGCGGGACGCTTGTTCCGTTCAGCTCGTTTATGTTATCCTGAGCGATCTGGAGCATAAAGCGAGTGTAAAACGGGTTGTGCACACCGTAACTGTTGTCGATGATGACATACCAGTAGTTGTAGCGAGCACGCTTGATCTCTATCGGGACCGTACTCTGAACAGGTACCGTTTGACCAGCGGTGATGTTCGAAGTGTAGTCCCATGATGTCGTGTTACCGGCACCATACTTTGCAACCGCCCAAGCCGAAAGCTCGCTTTGCAGGTGAGCGAGATCGCCCATCACTTCGTTCTGCAAGGCTGTCTTTCGAGCAGCAGCGTCGGCAGGCGAGTGGCACGGTACGCAGCTTTGGTCAAGCTTTACCGTGAACGTATGGCTCGCGTTCGGCAGGTGGCAAGTCACGCACTGATCTGGTGCGCTTGCATGTGTTCCCACACGACGCGCCGGGCTCTGTACGCCGATGTCGTTCTTCTCGACGCCGGACGCTCCTAGCAGCATATTCATCTCGGGACCGTGGTGAACGGCGGACCGGGATGTACCGGTGGAAAGTGCTGAGTCAGCCGGGTTTGCGCCTCGTGTATTGTGGCAACTACCGCACATCTGGTTATAGGTAGTGTATGTCGCCACGGTAGCTCCAGGGCCGATTCCCGTGGCATCCATATTGACTGTAGCGCGGCGGAGCTGTTTTTGCTCACCATTGGCCAACAGGTTCGTGGTCGCCATGTGAGGATCGTGACACGTTACGCATTCGGCAGTCGCATGGATGCCCGCAGCCGCAATGCCTTTTTCGTCTTCAGTGAGGGCGAGGATAGCGGTGTCCACCTCGGCAGGAGTCTTACCCTTGCCAATCGGCCCATCCACGTACTGTGCTCGGAAGTTCCCGCTGTGACATCGGAAACAGGTAGCGACATTCGAGTACGGAGCCGCGAGACCCACAAAATTCTCTACCGGCTTTGCGTGCTTTGAGCCAAGGTACTGATCCGTGATAGGACCGTGACACTGGGCGCAGACCACATTCTGCGTCACGTTGGGGAATGTCAGGATGTTTGTCTTGGCAGGTGCGGCGGCATGAGCGCTGCCGGGGCCATGGCAATTTTCGCAGCTGACATTCTTGGATGCGTGAAGCGTTCCGGCAACGTGGGTAGCGTTGTCGGCGTGGCACGTGGCGCATTTTTCTTTGCCAACGAGCGTCGCTCCGGCTTGTCCGGCTGGCAGCAGGGCAACGAACGCCGCGCTCGGTGACGTTGGCGTCGTCGTACCGCCTCCGCCACTCGTTATCGGGCCGCCGCCACCACCGCAACCGACAATTGCCATTGTGACAACGCCTAAGAGGGTCGTCAACAGGTAAAAGAGGGCTTGGTATTTCTTTTTCATTATCGGTGTTCTCCGAGCGCTTTTAGCGCTCCTGGCGCTCATTCGGCGCCTTCGACGATATTGACCGTCACTTACATTCACGACAATTCGAGTTGGCGCAAACTTAAATTCGGCCCAATTATTCGTTCATCTCTCAGATCGGATTTGCACTCACGAACTGCTTACTAATCATTTCGCAACAAGCAACAGAAGTGGCCCCGGGGCAGCCGATCCGGAATCGGCGAGCGATGAGTCCGGTGCCACGCTCTCTAAAACGGCGTGCTAGCGGTCACCATAAAGATGGTCGGCGTTGAATCCATCTGGCTAACGATAGCGTCTCTGTAAACCCACGGCGACACGATCAAGCCGAACTCCTGGCCGGACGGCGTGCGGTACTCCAGGTTCGCGGTCAGAAAGTGGCCTGACGTGTTCGCGTCCTGCAGCAACAGCGGGTTGTCGTTGGATGTCCAAAAGCCGGAATAGTTGGTGCTCATGAACCAGCGTGGCGACATGGTCCAGTTCACCCCGATATCCAACGTTCGGCTGCTTGGCGCGAACGAGTTAAGCACCGGAGAGCCCACTTGCGAACTGTGTGCGCCAAATCGTTCGGTTGTGAGATCCCCAAACAGGCTCACTGACGGCGACGCCTGCAAGTTACCGCCCAGGTGGATGACATCACTTGTAATCGTAGTCGCCTGAGCATCGTTGGACTGTCGTCGCATATCCCAGGAAAGGTAGGTGCTGACGAGATCCTTATTCGCTTCGAGGCGGACTGTGGCGTTCTGTCGATTGTTCCAAAGGAGCGAACCCGTCGGCGCCATGAGCGGCGATGCCCACAGATTTTCGGTCGACGCCCGCACTTGAGCCCGCCACACAGGACCAAACTTGGCGTTGATGCGTCCTTCGAATGTCTGCCACCGAGGTGCGTCGACATACGTGTGGTCGGAGTTCACTCGCTCAGCCTTGCGATATTGTGCAGCGATCACTCCGCGCCAGGATGGGCTCCAAACGTGTGCCAAGCGCGCTGTAGCAGACTGCTGCATTCGAACGTAGGCGTTCTGCACGACGGGGAGGTTCAGATTGTCTTGGGTCAACGAAACAGACGCGTCAGTGTGGCTGTTGAGGCTGACGACGTCCGACAGCGACATGTTTTGCATGTGGCCGTTCGGCGCATTGTCCGCAGACAGATTGTGTGAGCTGAACTTCGCCTCAAGCGAGTGCGTGTGAATGTCACGCAAGTACGCTGCTTGCCAATGCTGGTCGTGCGTGTTGAATAGGGTTTGAGTGCGATCGGTATAGCGCCAATCGCTGTACATCAGATTGAGGTAGCCGCCGCCAAATCGTCCGCCGGCAACGAAGTCGTTGTAGCGTGTTCGCTGGTGAATAGGGTCGAGGCCAACATCGAAATAGCGATCAAGCTGATCCATTCGATATCGTGTCGAGACTTTGAATCCGCGAGCGATGAGCTGTTGGAAGTAGACTTCCTGGATGTCCCGGCTGCTCACCGGAACAATGTTCATTGTCGCTTCGTAAAACTGATTGTGAGAAAGCAACCCATCGATGTGAGTTTTGCCACCGAACAGCGCCAATTGACCGTAGTCGCGATAGTCGGACTGCGCGAGGTTTTCAAGCGATACGACACCGAGATTGCCAGCTGTTGACAGGGGGACATAGCGCAGTTGCTTGACGAAAAAACCACGCGGCGGCGAGGCGTACTGCCGTAGCTTGTTTTCGTTGTTGGCAATATCCCAATCAGCGTAGCCAAGGGTTAGCAAGCCCGGCTGATGAAGAATTGCGGACGGCTGTGGGGGCGGCTCGACTGCCGCAGCAGGCGTTGAGGCAGCAGGGGCTGTTGACGCAGGTGTATCCGCCGCCGCAGTATTAATCGGGGCGGCGGATAAGACTGCCAAACAACTCATAATTGAGTAGAGGGTCTGTGCCCGCATAGTCGTCGTCTCCCTACCAGGCCAAACCTGTGATCGAAGCACACGTAAACCACGTGATACCGGTCAGGTTCTCATCCTGGATCGAAGAGGCCAAGCGTTCAGATTGAGCGCTGCCTCATTGCTCGAAAATCTCGTTCGTTCATCCGGCCAGTTCCCAAGACATAAACAGTTGCTCGCGATGCCGCAGTTAGCTCTCGCGGTGCCCTACTGAGGTACGGGTCGCCCCATACCCTGGTAGATCGATTCGATGAGCGCCTTATTTTGCTGCGCTTCCTTGTTGGTCGGGTCGGCTTTCAAAGCTTGCCGATAGTCCTGCAATGCGGCCCGATACTTCACCTTTGGCGATGCGTGCTCATCCATCATTCGAGAGGAGCCTCGCGCCGCGTATAAAGAGGCAAGCTCTTTTTTCGATTTGCCGCTCTTCTCCAGCTTGGCAATCTCAGCATCAACCTTCGGGGTTGGCGTTAGCGCGTCCGCTTTGCCAACGTCCATGCTGCCATGGCCCGGCGGCAACGCCATACTGCCTCCACCAGGGTGACCTGGCGGCATCGCCATGCTCCCACTGGCTGGATGTCCCGGCGGAAGCGGGGCTGACATTGACCCTGCGGTGCCAGCGGACTTCTCCTCAGGCGCCGCACCCGATGGCGCTGGCACTGGAATGATTTTGGTAGGCGCAGTCGCGTTGCCTGTCTCCGATTTTTGGCAACCAGTCACCAGTAGCGTCGTGACTCCCAGAGTTACCGTCAAAAGCGCAGCTAACCCGCCAACGACCACCTTCGAGCACAAACTTCGTGCCTTAACCATTGTCAGTCCTTTCGACGTCTGCACCGCAAGGTGGCTAAGCCAGCCTGGTGCCTGTTACTTCTTCAATAAATTCGGATCGTGGTTTGACCCGTGGATACCCACGTGACAACCCACCTGCCAGCACGTTCGACCCGGATGGTGTGTGGTCAGTTTGTCCGCATGACATTGAGCGCATAGGCCGCGCGAGAAGACGTTGAGCATGCGCGGGTTTTGCGAACCGTGCGGGTTATGACACTCAACGCATCCCTGGCTGGTCATGCCTTGAACGGGATCGTGCTGGTAAACGAATGGACCGGCAACTTCAGCGTGGCATGTAATACAGGTTTGCTTGTCGCTTTGGAGGCCGATTGTCGCAATTTGAGTTGGGGACCGCGGATCGGCATCGCCTTTAGCGCCTGCACTTTGCGGATGGACCTGGTGACAGTCGCTACACACCATGCGGCCTTCGGGCACGGGATGGTGGAAGTTCATGCGGAACCTGTTGAGTTGCTGTCGGTGACAGGATCCGCAGAGGGTGGCCTGGTCGGCTTTCAACATCTTGCGCGGCTCAGCTGCGGCTGGGAAGACCGGGCCCCGCGGTGCTTTCCCGGTAGCGTTGAACGATTTCGGGTGTCCGTCCTGATGGATTGAGTGACACGAAATACAGGAGATGTCTGCGCGAGCGTGCTCGGTCCGCTTCCAGTGGTCAGCGGTCATGACATCGTTGTGGCAGCGGAGGCAGGCGAGGGCCACTTCACGTGGGCTTGCGTTGGCGTAGCTGAAGATGAACTCGAGGGAATCGTCACTGCCGACGTGCTCTATGTGCGGTCCACCGGGACCATGGCATCCCTGGCAGCCGCGCTTGTCGGCGGGAAGGCCCTTCGCTTCGACGAATGGCTTGTGCGGCGACGCCTGGAAGCTAGCGAAGGCTTTTGCCATCGGGTTATCTGTGTGCTTCTGGTCGTGGCACGACATACACTTTGCTTCGTCGACGTAGTCTGTCTGTTTCGCGTTGCCAAAGAGGCTAAGCGGAAACGGGTTAGGCTTCGGAGCAACGGGCTTGGCGGGCTGGACAGCCGAAAAGGCCATTATTCCAGCAATGGGAGTAATGAGAACTACTATACAAAGTATCGCTCGCAGTGTTCGTGTTAGCCGCATAGGGAATTTCCATCCAATGCAAAGGTGGTACTGCAGTTGGCTACCGAGGCGTGAAATCAGTTTCAGTTGCTAACTATCCTATCCTACATTATGGTCAACTGTCAAGGATTCCTGCAACAAAGATTTTATTCTAGATTTATCGATTATTTTATATAATATTTAGCTCATTTTGTGCTCTTTTCAGCGTATATTATCTATAGCAGTATAGCAGTTATAGATAATCATTATCGGTACGTAGCCTCTGATTGGGGTGACATGTTGCCTTACAGAGAATGGTTTTCGAATCAGCCATTAAGGGGAATGAGCCCTTTCCTCTCGTCCCGTATAATGATCTATCGCGGCTATCAAGGTGGGCGTCCTGTCACCCGGCCCGTTGCGCACGATGTAGTCAATTGACTGCGCGAGAACGGCGATTAGTGCTATGATGAGTTGTTAGCTTGGCTGCAAACCGGCATTAGCGATGAAGCTGAATGCTGGACTATTTTCGATGAGGATAGGGAATTATGATTCCTGGTACCGTTTTCCTGTCACTTGCGCTGATATCGACGCTCGTGGCGGCTGTTCTCTTTGCATTGGGACAGCGATCCCCTCTGACGTCGCGGCTGCTGGCGGCGGCCCGGTTAACGGCGGTTGCTGCGGCTGTGTTGGTGGCGTGCGCCAGCGGGTACCTCATCTATCTCATCGCCACACACCAGTTCCAGTACATCTATGTGGCCGAGTTCTCGTCGCGGTCGGCGCAGGCGCGGTATCTACTTGCCGCATTTTGGGGCGGGCAGGAGGGCAGTATCCTGCTGTGGCTGTTCTGGACATCGGTCCTCGGTGCTGTGCTGGCGTTCAAGGCTGGTGGCCGGGAGTCGCGAGTCTGGCCGCTGTTTGCGGTGCTGCAGACGTATCTCCTGTCGCTGGTGCTGATCAAGTCCCCGTTCCGCATTACAGACGGGATAATCCCCGCTGACGGACAGGGGCTTAACCCGCTGCTCGAGAACCAGTGGATGGTGATCCATCCGCCCATCCTGTTCCTGGGGTTTGCGTCGCTCGCGCTCCCCTGGATTTGGGCGGTTTACGGGCTGGTCTACAAGGATTGGGACGGGAGTATCCGGCGGATGTTCCCATGGGCCCTGTTCTCGTTCGCTATCCACGGTTTCGGTGTGGCGCTGGGTGGCTATTGGGCGTATGAGACGCTTGGATGGGGCGGGTTCTGGGGCTGGGATCCGGTGGAGAACTCGTCGCTTGTGCCGTGGCTGTTCCTGATTGCGCTACTGCATGGTATCCCGATCCAGAAGGCGAACGGCGGATTCAAGGTGAGTAACCTGCTCCTCGCGACGCTCCCGTTCGGCTTCATGATCTACGGCACGTTCCTCACGCGCACCGGCATCCTGGCGGACTTCTCCGTGCACTCGTTCTCGTCGCTGGGCAATGAAGGGTTCTCGATGCTTCTGGGCGGGGTCGCGGTGGCGTTCCTGCTGCCGATCATCGGCGTGATCGTGCGGTTCAAGCAGATCCCGAAGCCCGAAGCGTACTCATCGGTCTTGTCGCGCGAGTTCGGGTATGTGCTCGCGGTGGTTGCGCTGGGCATGATCGGGCTGATTACGGCTGTGGGGATGTCGGCGCCGCTGATCACCAAGCTCTGGCTTGCTAAGGGCGCGGGCGCACAGGCATCGTTCTACAACCAGGCGGCGTTCCCCCTGGTCATCCTGATGTTCCTTGCCATGGCGGCGACTCCCCTGCTCGCCTGGAAGACTACGGAGTTTAGCAAGCTGGGCGCGAGGCTGTTTCCGGCGTACGCCGCAGCCATTGTGGCGACGGTGACGATGTTCGCGCTGGGCGGGCGTAAGCCGTGGATGCTGCTGCTGCTGGCGGCGTCGGTGTTCGCCATCGCGGCGAACCTAGGCGCGCTGGTGACGCGGATGCGGGTGCCGAAGTCTCGGATGTCGGCGGGCGGCGTGGTGGCCCATATTGGCGCGGCGATGCTACTGGCCGGGGTCGCGTGCTTGGTCACATTCTCGCAGCAGGCGCTCCATCTCACCATGGTGAAGGACCAGCCTATCGAGGCGCTGGGCTACAAGCTGACGTACCTAGGGCTGACGTCGCAGCCGTACGATCGGTCGAACGCGATCCGGGTGAAGGTCGAGAAGGACGGGCGAAGCTGGGAGGCGACGCCGCACCTGTTTATGGCATCGTGGCAGGGTCAGGAGCAGCTGTTCGCGAACCCGCCTGATGTTCACAACTTCCTCTGGGGCGACCTGTACCTAGCGCACTTCCGCGGGCCGGTGTCCATGGACCCGCAGTGCCCGAACAACGGCGTGACGCTCCATCAGGGGGACTCGTTCTCGTACGGCGGCTACAAGTTCGACTACAGGGGCATGGCGTGGGAGAAGAAGGTGCGCGAGGCGATGATGGCGGGCGGGCCGGACGCGATGCAGAAGCTGCCTGAGATGCGGATCCATGCCAACCTGGACGTGTCGTACCAGGGGAAGGCGTATACGATCCAGCCGGAGTACGTGTTCAACCAGTTGACCGGCGGGAAGCAGGCAGTGCCCGCCGCGCTCCCGGGACCGCCGAACGCCATCGTGTCGATCAGCAGTGTGGAGCTCCCGTCGACGGTGACGCTTTCGACCACCAACCTGCCGGATGCGCTGGAGATGGTCCAGCTGGACTTGAGCACGAAGCCGATGGTGTGGCTGGTGTGGATGGGTACGCTGCTGTACACGCTTGGCGGGTTCGCGGCGTATCGCAGGCGGGCCACGGAGTTCGCTCAGGAGCAGGCGACGATAGTGGAGCCCAACCTTGATGCTCCAAAGAAGCCTGTGGTAGCCAAGCAGCGGAAGCGTGTGCGGCAGGTGCTGCCGGGGACGTAGGGCGGCGCGAAGGGTGCGTCACGACCGTATAAGCACGTGACAGAGACGGTATCAGGGCAGAGACAAGCTCTGCCCCTACAATGAGGCGGTACACGGATCGGCCCCTCGCCTATTGCGGCGAGGGGCTTTGGTTTGTTAGCGGCTTGGGTAGTCGATGGCGTAGCTGACGGTGACGTCGGCGGTGATCGTGATGTCCTGGCTCATGATGGGCGTGGTTGGCGCGGACGCGTCGGCCATCATCATGGTCTTTTGGGCGTACATCACAGGCTGAATGGTCGGTGCGGTGCCTTCGGTGATGCTGAGGGCGCGTCCCACGCTCACTCCGGCGGCGCCAGCGATCAGGTCGGCTTTGCTGGCGGCGTTGCGCACCGCTTCGACGATGGCGAGTCCCTGGGCTTTGTTGCGATCAGCGAGGTCGAACGAGACGCCGCCGACAGAGTTTGCACCAGCCTGGGTGGTCTTGTCGATAATCAGGCCCGCCTTCGACAGGTTGCGGATGGTGACGCGGATAGAGTTGGTTACCTGGTACCCGGTCAGAACCGCAGGGCTGTTGCGGTAGTCGTACATCGGCTGGACCGTGTAGTACTCGGTCTGGATGTCTTTGTCGGCAATCTGCGAGCGCTTGACGGTGTCGATGACAGCCTGTGTGCGTGTCGCATTGGCGGCGACAGCGACGGACTGGTCTTTGTCTTGGGTGATCACCTGCAGGTTGGCGTAGGCGATGTCCGGCTTCACTTTGAGCTCAGAATGCCCAGTGACCGTGATGGCGGAGAGGACCGACGACTCAGCCGACGGGCGCGAAATGGGCGCTCGAAGCGGGGCGGCGGACACGCTGAGCTGCGTGAACGCGAAAAGCAATGCGACGGATGCGAGTGTTTTGTTCATTAGCATGTTCATACCCACTCTGACAGCGTATCGCTGCAAAATGTTTCATTCTTGCGCCGGGCCATTTTAGATAAGATGCCTCTGGCAGCCGCTACGCGCGGGGCGCCAGGGTGTCCCTTGTCGCCGCAGAGCCGGGGTGCCCATGCAGTTGGCGCGTTTTACAGTGGCTGTGTGAATATTTTGGCTTTTAGAAATTCGATTATTCATTCACCTTGATTTTAATCGCTTTTGGAGAGTCATTGAGTCCCCTCTTCCGCGATCATCACATTGTCATTGTACCCGAACTATGTCATTTTAATATGTGATACTTCAACTCACGTGGAAAATATTTTTTACATTAGTTACGTATCGCGACGCTTGTATGATATACTTTATATAGAACATACGTTTGTATTTCAAAGGAGCAAAGATATGAGACTGAGTGGAATTGGCGGTAATTCGGGTGGGGCAGTGACGGTCGCGGATGAGGCGACCAGTGTGGCTGGAGTGACGGAGTTGCATTTCGCGGGAGGAGCGTCGGTGGCGGATGCGGGTGGCGGGCGAGTCGATGTCACGGTTGCTGGGGGCGATGGCGGTGCTGGCGCGGAGGTGCGCATGGGCTCGCAATCGTACGCGATCACGGGGACTTATGCGCCGGTGCAGCCTGCGGGGCAAGCGCCGCTGCGGATTGAACTGCCGTCGGCTGGCTGGTATACGTTGGCGGCGCTGCTGTCCGTTCAGGCAGGCGTTAGCGCGAACGACGATATTCGCGCAAAGCTGGTGAATGTGACCGACTCGGCGGATATTGTGGAGGTGCGCAACGGGTCGATAGCCGCCGGCGATTACGGGCAGCTGGTTTTGCTACAGGATATCTATGTCGGGGCCGCGAAAACGATAGGCGTTTGGGTTCGCAACGCAACCGCATCGCGCGGCTCCGTGGTCGGTATTCAGTCGACATTGCAGTACACGTCGCTAAGCGCCGCATCGAGCGTGCCGACGCCCTATATCAGCAGCTTCTCGCCAACGTCCGGCCCCAGCGCCGCCGTGGTGATCACCGGCACAGGCTTGACAGGCGTGACGGCGGTGAAGTTCGGTGGGACAGACGCGGTATCGTTCACTGTGGACAGCGACACGCAGATCACGGCGACAAGCCCGGCATCGTTCACCGACGGGCCGGTCACGGTGACGACGGCGGCGGGGACAGCGGGGAGTGTGTCGTCGTTCGCCCAGTTCGCTGGGTTCACAAAGCTGCTGCTGCACTTCGACGGCAGCAGCGGGGCCACAACAACGACCGACAGCTCGATCTACGCGCACACGGTGACGCTCGGAGGCGGCGCGGCGCTTACGAGCGCCCAGTCGGCGTTCGGCAGCGCGAGCCTGGCGGGGGCTGGGTCAACAACGCCAGTGGCGCAGATCCCGGACAGCGAGGATTGGGCGTTTGGGACTGGGGATTTCACGGTTGATTTCTGGTTTCGGTGGGGTAGCACCCCAGGAATAACGAACTTCTTTTCGCAGGTTTACGAGGAAACCGGCACCTATCAGCAGTTTGCCTACAACCCTACCGCCGGTCATGTGGGATTCGGAAACAATATTTCTGAGCCGACCGTGGACAACACCGGCTTTAGCCCGACGGTCGGCCACTGGTATCACTTCGCATTGGTGCGCAACGATAACACATGGTACATCTTCATTGACGGTATTCAGTTCGCAACAGCATCGATGGGTTTGACTTTGCCGGATGTGGCTGGCTCGCTATGTTTGGGAGGAATATGGAACTGGCCCTCCAACACGTATGTTGACGAGTTCCGCATAAGCAAGGGAGTTGCACGATGGACGACCAATTTCATTCCCCCAGTTATGGCTCATGCTGCCGATTAGCGAGAATTGTTGCAGATCTGCGGTATTGGTTGATTGAGTTTCAGTCGAAAGGTTAAAAGGCGGACAAATATCAACCAATAGCTACGCTGTCGTTCACTGTTCATCGACAGCGGTTGATCTGAAACGTAGAAAGAGGGCAGAGACAAGCTCTGCCCCTACGTTTTGTAGGCACCCAAGTGGTGCTTGTGGCACCTTAGGCCCTTCTGTGAGCTTGATGCCAAGCTGCTGCTCGTTCGATCGCACCAGCGAGCGGGACCAACTCGCGGAGGCCCAATTCGGTGCGGGCGCGATCGGTTGATGGCACGTAGCTCTGGATCGGCGCGCCTTCCACGCGTTGCTTGTCCACAATAATGTCGCTAGCTCGTATCGATGGCCCTTGCCAGCATTTCCGCGATTGCAGGGGCTTTTCTATAGCGATAGACCATTATCACGCGTTTTTATTGCCACGTCAAGCAAATTGGTGTAAATTGTCTAACGCTTGCTATCCGGCGAGTTTTACGATAACTGCCTGATATGCAGGCAACCGAATTATTCGCTCAGGCTTGTTGACAAAAAAATCGTCAATAGCCTTCGTGACACCCGGGGTGATGGGTGATGCGTAGTCATGCACAACGATAACTCCGCCGCTGTTCGTGCGAGGATAAAACCATTCTATGCCGTTGACCGTCGATTCGTAAATGTCGGCGTCTAGATGGACAAACGAAAACCTTTCGGCCTCCATGCCAATTGCAGTTTCAGGGAAAAATCCAGCGTGGCTGATGACCGGTAGTGAGTTGCCAACCAGCGCGAGTACCGACGCTTCGTCGGGGCTGCGAAAGTCGCCCGCATTCATCGTATCGATAGATAGATAGATCCGTTTTTGGCATGCCGCTAAACGTGTCGAAGAGATGGAGCGTTTTCCCGGTGTCCGCGAGCACATGCGAAAGCAGTTTGGCCGTTCCGCCCTTATACACGCCCAATTCTGCAATTGCCCCTGGGACGGATCGCGTCTGGCAAGCAAACTGGTAGAGATTGTACGCATTTAGCCAATGCTGCAGCAGTGACGAATGCATGTTAAGGTCGCGAATGAGCCCTTCAAAAGCTGCATCGGCCTTAACGGAGTTCCAGTTTTCGTCCTCGGATATGTACGGAAACGACGTCAAAACTGTATAGTCAGGGAGACGGAGCGCGGCCCTGATGTGACGTATAACCATCAACGGCGTAAGGGCAAACCACATAGGGCTAAATCGTGGTGGGTTAAGTGACCATTTTCTATCAAACTCAGATTGTGTGCTCATGACATGATTATCTCCGTTTTCTAACTAAAACGTCAAGCGATTACATCTCCAGGCCCCTCGCCAACCGGCGGCGCAGACGGCTACGAGTGTGAGCAGCTTCGTTGAGACGCTCGCCGGACCTGCTGGTATATCGGACGGTCTCCTCGCGGTGAAGGACAACAGCTAATCCCGCACGCATGAGCGACGATCAAGGGGGCACATACTGTGACGCCGTGGATTAACTCAGACTCCACAGTTGGCTTGATGCCAAGCTGCTGTTCGTTCGATCGCACCAGCGAGCGGGACCAACTCGCGGAGGCCCAATTCGGTGCGGGCGCGCTCGGTTGATGGCACGTAGCTCTGGATCGGCGCGCCTTCCACGCGTTGCTTGTCCACAATAATGTCGCTGGCAGGGTTCACGATTCTGCGAACCTCGACGGCAGTGTCGTAGATGGAGACGTCATGCTCGGAACCGACATTGTAGGGTCGTGCACTCTGCCCTTTGACTAGAATAGTCAGCAGCCAGATAGCAAGATCAGCGGCGTACATGTAGGAGCGGCGGGGGGAGCCGTCGCCGGTGATGTGGATTGGGTCGCCGTTCAGCGTCTCGCGGATGAAGTTGCCGATCGCGAATGCGCCGTCAAGCGGCAGGTGGGGGCCGACGAATGCAAAGCAGCGGGCGATTGTGGCGTCGAAACCGTGCTGGTTGGCGGCGATCATGCTCATCAATTCCGCCGCGCGCTTGCCGCCGCTGGGGTCTGATAACGTGTCCATCGGATCGACTTCGCTCCCTAATGTTTCTGTCACAAACCGAACTCCGGATGGGATGCGTCCGTAGACGCCGCCCGAGCTGGCTAAGAGATACTTTTCTACGCCAGCATTGGCAGCGAATTCGAGGACGCGGGCTGTGCCGTCCACGATTGTGGGGATCATAACTTGCGGGTTTCTGGCTACGTGCTTCGTGCGCGAATTGGCAGCAAAGTGGATTACGTGCGAAAAGGCTCCCTTGGGAAACTCGAACGAGCGGATGTCGCCGCCGTGCAAAGTAACCGCAGGGTGAAGCGCTATGTGCGGGGCTTTCCGCTTAAAGGCGGCAGGATGGCGCGAAAGCACGACAACGGACAGGCCGAGGGCAAGTTCGTCGTTCGCCCGCAGTAGCGATTCCATCAGCCAGACACCAAAGAAGCCCGTACCGCCGGTGACGAAAAGGCGGCGGCTCCGCAGGTGCCCCCAGATATCTGGGGTATTTGCGATCACGTGCTCCAAATCATGGCTGGCTAAGGTTGTCAACTGGTTGACCCTTTATTCGATGGACCTCGCACAGGGAGCAGTAAGTTAGGCGAAAAGGCGCGCAGTCACCGGATTGGCCAGGAAGCTGGCCACGAGAGCGGCCTTCTCGTGTGAAGCTAGAAAGGAATCAGACAAGATCCTAGACTGAAGGAAGAATTTGTACTTCCTGAGGCCCGATCCTGCGGGAGCCAGACACACCCTTCGAAACTGGAAAATGATCTCTCTCTCAAATGCCGCAGTCGGATACAATGATGATTCACGATTGATTGCGCGCAGCTTTAGAAGCCATGCCTCTGCTTCCACCATTTGGTCGCCCACAGGATTATTCAGCCACTCATGCAATGCGATTTCATCCATCGTCGCATTTATACCAAGATGCGAAAGCCAATTGTCATCGATCATTTTACGCATTATTGAACCACGCCCCCCAAACGAGGAACTGCCTGAATGCATCCTATATTTTAAGAGAGACTGGTTTATGTTCGCACACGGAAACAATTCGGAAGCCTTCCGCCAGAGTTCCAGATCCTCGCACGGTGCAAAAGCCCCATATCGAAGGCAGTTATCCATGAGAGATTCCCGCCGGATCATAACCGATGGGTGAACGAATGCACTCCCAAAGAGCAGGCGGCATTGGATACTGGCGACCGTTGTGGGCTGCCGCATCGTAAAGCTTTTCGAGCCAAATACTGTAGCATTTGAGCCACAGATACCGACAGACGGGTGACTTTTCATGTAGGACATCTGGATTGCAAACCGCTCTGGGTGCGATATATCATCGGCGTCCATGCGCGCGATGAATTCGCCTTTAGCCTCTTCGATCCCCTTGTTCAGCCATTCGACGTACCCTTTGTTCACATCGCTGCGATGGATCACCATGCGGGGGTCGTTGTACGATTCGAGTATCGCACGCGAAGCGTCAGTAGAACCATCGTCAAACACTAATAATTCAAAGTCGGCGAAGGATTGAGCCAGGATGCTGTCAACAGCCTGACGGAGATACGGCGCGGCGTTGTAAACTGGCAAAATTACGGAAACGGCGGGTATGGCTCGCACTGCCTCACCTCTGTTCTATTATCGCGACGCTAGGCTCAAGCGTGCGATGGCAGATCGGTTCGTCACGAAGCGAGTAGTACCGATCAAGGTCTATTTGAGCCGCCAGTTTTCCCACACAAAGGGGAACTCGTATGTCAACTCATGTGTAGCATTTAGCTTGGCGTGAAGAGAGGTACGACGCGTTTCGGCATTTGCAACAAAGTCATGAAACTGGACCTGAATATTGCCAATTTGCTTCACGACGCCAGTAGCAATAAGGTCTTCCAGAATATCGTATTCAGCTCCCTCAACGTTTATTTTTATCAGGTCGATGTGTGGAGAGATTGCTTGAATAGCCGACGATGCATGTTCCACGCGCACACTTTGCGAATCTGGTGCCGTGATGAGCATGCTGGACCTGTCTCCGTTCACCCCTATGCTGGCAGCTGATTCCCTTCCGCCCACCGCAGTGCGATGCAAAATGATGCGATCATTTGCAGCAAAGCGCTGCTCTATCAGGTCGGCAAATTCAGCCACCGGTTCAAATATATGGATGGTACACAAATACCGCGAAAAAATGTCGCTTGCCCATTGCCCTTCATATCCGCCCAAATCGATCACAGTAGATGAACTACTCAGGTCGTAATCTAGACGAAATGTTTGGTCGCCCCGGGCATTGAACCAGGGAACCACCCGATTTTCCATCGGACTACGGTATGCAAGTCTGCCGCACCGAGTCATTATGCCAGCGACGCGGTCAAAGGCGCGTCGTAAGAACTTACGCATTTATTAGTCCCATTTCTGCGAAGGCAGTGCGAAAGCGATTTTCCCACGTGTGGTCGCGTCGACACCGTTCGTAACCAGCGTTTCGGATGGCTTCCCGCTCGCCTTCATGTGCAAGATAATAGGAAGCTTTATCAGCAAGTTCCTGCGGACTCCGGAACGTTACGACCTCTTTCTCAAGGTCGTAAAACTCGCCCAACTCGTCGCAGTGTTCGACAAGGTAAAATCCGCCGCTCATAGGGATTTCAAAATCGCGCAGCTTAACCTGGTAGATCTTTTCGCTACCTTTGAACGTTTCGCCACACCCGGCGAAACCTATGTTGATTTTTGATTCGCTGTAGAGCTTGATCATCTCTTCATCGGCGATTGGACCACCGACGAGAGCGCTCAGGTGCGAGACAATATCGTCAGCAGTGGCGCTAGGTACTGCGAGCCCTAAGCGGCGTTTGATGGCGTCGACGCCATCAGCGGTAAAAAGCTTACCTGCTCTACGAACTACGCGGCGGGCAAATGGCTCGGGAACCGGCGGGGCTGAGAGCCAGTTCATCCCCCATACGCGCACATCAAGGCCATTGTCAACAAGTGCTTGTATATGGTGCGGGCGGTCGCCGTATCGCTGGCCGACGAACGTGACGTCATATTTATAGGCTGTGTCGAGGCGGTGGTAAACGTCGGGGTTCGCCGCCATCTGGAAATACAAAGGGTTCGCCCCAATGGCTTTGTAGTCGTCGATCCGGAATCGCTCGACCATCAGACACCAGTCGTAATGGGGAGATATGTTTTCAACGAGGTGAAGCTGGTACGATGCGTTGCAGTAAAAATTAGCGGTCTTGATTCCGAGCGCCTTGATCTCCTCAACGATATTTGGGGAGAGGCATGCATCATAGAGATAGCTAAAAAACAGGTCTATCGGCTCCCGCTCGTGAGCGGCCCGCACTTGGTTGAGAATTTCTTTACCGAGGACAGGGCGGTTACGTGCGATGAACTTGAGGTGCTCGGAGTTCCGGGTGTCGAGGTTGCGAAATGTTTCGCTTAGGTCGCCTTCAAACTCTTCAATGTCGAAACCCATTTTTTCGAGCGAGCAAAGTAGATTCGCTCTCCAGAGATTGGATTGAAACGCAGGATTAGGCGTCTTGTCGGAAATGTAGAAGATTCTCATTAGAGCAATTATCTCCTGCGTGATAACGGTGGCAGGACTAAGCAGCAACACGAGCGGCGAAACAACAATAGCAGTAACCTACTCGCTAGGCGCGTGCTTTAGATCGCAACACGGGCTGCCGCCAATTAGTAACGGCACTTGGGCACCAACCCAAGCGATTGACCAACAAGCGCGAGCCTCGTTCGCACACGCGCTGGAATTGTTCTGCTGTCCCAGTAGCTAATCGGGCGGATTGTATGCTTTATGCCCTTCCCAAGTGGGCCGCGATATTGCGAACTAAGGTAGTTAGCAATTAGCGGGAACGTCTGATACCGATTGAGTACAAGTTGCTTTGCCTCTCGGATAGCGGCCAATCGCACATCGAAGGTGCCATCATTAACGACGTTCTGGATTACTTGGATTGCCTCATCAGGTTTGGCAATATCTATTGATATGTACGACTCAGGAGGAAAATAATCGGCAATATTTGGACACCCAAAATAGATAGGAAGCGTTTCGGCTAGAAAGCAGTCAGCCAATTTCTCCGTCCAGTAATCCTTACCTACTGCGTTTTCGATCGCGATAGAAAACTTATACGGTGCAAGTCCATCCCATTTGTTCTCCAATTCGTTTATCCCACGCCCAAAGATGTCAATGCCATCTGCAAGATCAGTGCGCAACCGACTAACGAAATCCAGGCGGGCGCGGTGCCCAGGAATGAACGCCTTATTTGAAGCTATAACCGATAACGAGCGCGTTTTTGTAGGCGACGACTGTAAGTCAGAATAGCTCATCCCGCGAAGGTGCCAAGGACCAGCAGCGGGACACGAGTGCTTCTGTCGATGACTAATGTACTCCTGACAGGTCATCACATGCGCGAATTGGTCGATGTATGGTGGCGGGTAGCGCCTAACATCTTCTGGTTCGCTAATCACAAGCACAGTGGCGTTTGCTGGACAAATCGCCGATTGGCGCTCCAACGGATCTTCGATAACAACCCACCAATCACATTGAGTCGTGCTATCATCATCAAATCGAAACTCGGTATCGCCCCAAACACCGTCATTGTTAGGGGTTTGAAGCAAGAAAGGCCACTCCGGGGCACAAGTTGTGACTTTGACTAGGGGCATACGTGTTATTTCTATGATAGTTGGTTATGGCGACTAGCCTAACTACAAAGCTTTAGCCAATGAGCGACAGGCATATTAAGCATTTCAGAAAAACAAGACTTGTGAAGTGAGTCTACACGCTGTGAAATCCATTCTGCCACTCCGGCAATGGTTTCCACGTACGGCGTTGTTGGGTGGAAACCGAATTCGCTGTCAAACAACGAACTGTCGATTTGCAGGTTGCGCAAGTCGCCAAAATCAGGAATCGGTTCAATCTTGCAGTGTGTAATCTCTTGAACGCCGCGTGCAAAGTCCAGCTTCGACAAATTATAATGCCCAATATTATAAATGAGGTGCTTCCACTCGCCCGCCTGAATAACGCGGAAGTACCCTTCGACCAGTCGGCGGATATCGATCGCGGCTCGGTACGCTTCGAGGTTGGCCACTTTAATGACACCGTGAGCAACGCCCATGTACGTGAAATGATTAGGCAGGAGCTCGATACGAAAGCGAGGGGAAAGGCCGAGAACCGTGGCGGCGCGAAAAACAATAACGTCGAGAGGTCTGCCTGGATCCACTTGAGACTTGATATAGGTTTCCATTGCCAGCTTATAGTGGCAGTACAAGTCAGTAGGTTCTGGGATCTCATCGTTTTCGGTCATCAGCTGATTGTGCGCTTGGACGCCGTAGAGGCTGGACGTTGAATTGAAAAATAGCCTAATTCCGAGCTCTTTGCACAGGTCCACTATACGACAGGAAGCATCGTAGGAGACGTCTTTTGTGAGCCGCGGATTGTGATTGCAGGCATACACGCTGCTCAGGTCGCCCCAATGCATGACGAAAGTGGGCTGGAACTCCTCGATTGATCGTCGAAGAAGCTCACCATTTCGTGTGTCGCCGATAACACACTTAAGCTGGGTTGCGGGTTCTTTGAACTGCCCCACTTCACGTAAAATCCGCTCGCGATTTTGTTCATAAAGGAGGTTGTCGTAAAGGCAAACATCGTGACCGCGCCTCAGCGCCTCCTGTGCAAACACGGAGCCAATGTAGCCCATTCCGCCAGTGATAAAGAACCGCTCTGTTTTTGTGCCTCGGTTGATCATGTGATAAATGTTCACGCATGCGGTGGCCGTTTAGCGGTACTTATCTCAAGCGCGGCCGTACAGCTCTTTCTGCCAAGTGATTGTGCGATCAAGGCCATCTTCGAACGTTACGAACGCTGTTTTGCCAAACTCGCGCTGTGACCGGCTCATGTCGAGAAATACGTCGTCGGGTGCGCCCGCAAGCCCGCCGCTTTGCTCATGGGGGAGGCTGACGGGGACATTGAGGCGGTCGCCAATAGACGTGGCCAAGTTGCGGATAGTTGTTCGCGACGAGCCGCCCACGTTGTAAATCGCGTGGGTGCCACGAAACAGAACGTCAAGAATGAGTTCTACGGCGTCGACAACGTAAATGTACGTTCTCCACGCCGTACCAGCGTCAAGCATTTCAATTCGGCCATTATACAGCGCCTTTTTTATGAAGTTGCTCATCACCCGTGTATCGTCGGGCCTCGTGCCAGGGCCATACGCCAACGACAGGCGGGCGGATTTCGCTGAAACGCCATTTAGGCGGTGCGCGTTGACAATCGCCTCGCCAGCCCGCTTACCCTCGATATAGCAAGCGCGCGGGTGGTCTGTGTTAGTCGTCCCTATCTGTTCCTCTCTGAATGGCGGAATAGTGAGGCCGCTATATACTTCGCTTGAACTTACGAAGACATACTTGCCACCTGGCGTCAGAGTGTCGAGCGTCGTAAACGTCGCGAGCGTGTTGAGACGAAGCGTCCTTACTGGGTCTGCGAGAAATTTCCCAGGTTGGCCGTAGCCAGCGGCATGAATCACTATGTCTGCCGACGGGAGGGACGTTGCGGCTGCAGGATCGGCGAGGTCCGCTTTTATAATTGTGACAGGCAGGTCATGGCATAGTATGGCAAAGTAGGGCGGCGGTTCGTGATAGACCACGAGGTAGAGATTCTTTGGCGAGTAACCGCAGGCAGCGGCACGCCCGAAGCTCGCCAACAGGTATTGGCCGATGAGGCCGGACGCACCCGTTATCAGTACTTCCTTCCCGGAGACCTCTGAAAAGTCGATTGTGGCGGGCAAGTCCTCCACGTCACGTAAGATTTGTTTGCCTAACTCAGCACTCATGTTAACCAAGTAACTCCATTAATCTCTGTCGTATGCCCGCCGCGTCGAGCCCCAGCGCGTTGTGGCTCTGCTCCCGCTGCCCATAGTGCGATATAAACTCCCGCGGCACGCCGATGTGGTGGATCGTCAATGCTTCGTTCGGAAGCGCTTGTGTGATATCCCATGTCAGGGCACCTTGATAATACGGCTCGCACACGACGATCTTTTTGCCACCCAGGAATACTTCAGCCAAGGTTTCGCAATCGAATGGTGCAACTGTGGAGTAGTACAGCACTGTCACGTTCATCCCTTGAGTCGCTTCCATAACGGGCGACAGAATGGACCCAACCGCGATGATTACCGCGTCGTCGCCGCGTTTTAGTACATTGGCGCGGCCAAAGCTAACGTCCACATCGAACGTATTGCTGTCTTCGCTCAATCGGTAGTATACGGGACCAGATTGGTCGTACGCCTGGCTAAAAAGGCAGTCAAATTCAGTAGCCGATCCAGGAAGCACTATGGACATATTCGGTATATGCTTCAGGATGTTGACGTCGCCAGGGCAATGGTGGGTGCAGCCTAAGCCGGTGTAATCATATGAGGCGCCTACGCTTACGAAATTGCCGCCGAGTTTTTGGTATCCAAAATCGACTTTTAGCTGCTCGTAGCTGCGTTCCACGAGAAACGGGGCGATGGTGTGGACAATAGGTATCAAGCCTGTCATTGCCAAACCAGACGCAAGACTAACAGTTGACTGCTCCAGTATCCCGATGTTGTATGTTCGTGTTGGGTGATCTCGGAAAACGTGCCGGAAGCCGAATACGCCGATGTCGCCTAGGAGAAGCGTAACGCGATCATCGCGTTGCATGATGCTGGCCACGGTCGTTACAAATTGTTGCCTCATTGCAATCACTGGGCGTACAGTTCCTTAACGAGGTCAGCGAGTTCGTCCGATGTTGGCGACTTATGATGCCAGGCGGGATTCCCTTCCATGGTTTGGAAGCCCTTGCCTTTAACGGTTTTGGCGATAATGGCAAACGGTCGCGATGAGCCGCTGCATTGTGCCGCTAGTGCTGTTCGAATTGCCGAATGGTCGTGACCGTCAATGGTCACGGCATGCCAGCCGAAAGCCGCGAATTTCGCCTCAAGATTGCCGATGTCGAGGGCACGATCTGTTGAGTGATTGTGATCCACGATGCAGCATAGATTGTCGAGCTTGTGATGGGCGGCAAGCATGGCCGCCTCCCAGATTGTTCCTTCGTTGCACTCGCCATCACCGCAAAGCGTATAGACGCGGGCAGAATTTTGGCGAATTTTCAAGCCCATAGCAACACCCACAGCAATCGGAAATCCATGACCGAGCGAGCCCGTTGACGCCTCAACAAAGGGGATCTTCGTGCGCTCGGGATGGCCGCCGAGGCGGGAATGGAATGAGCAGAAGTCCGACAACTCTGCGGGATCGATTAATCCGCAGTCTGCGAGAACGGCATACAGCCCTAACGCCGCGTGGCCTTTACTGAGGAGAAAGCGATCACGGGTATCGTCGGCGGGGTCGGACGGGTTGATATTCATGACGCCATTGTAGAGGACCCACAAGATATCGAGGATTGACAGGGCGCTGGGGATGTGCCCTTCTCTGGACGCAAATGCTGCGTTGAGAATCGATTCCTTTAATTGCGTTAGTTCTCTGGTCACGGCGTTGTTGATCCTTGAAGCGCTGCTGTCAGTTTACCATAAAGATTAATAGGGGTTTGTTTCGGCTATCGCAGGGACCGAGGTTCAGAGAAGGTGTGGATAATTCCGGGCTCACTTACCTCGAAGAACCGCACCACAAGTGTCATCAACTATTTTGCGCGTCCCGTTTGCCCCTCTTTGCTTCGCTTCGAGGTCATCGTATCACCGACAAGCTGCGGGTCTTGTCTGGCGACGACTGTAGTTCGCGGTAAGAGATGCCGCGGAGGTGCCAACCGAATCCTTGCTGCTCGATGTGCTTTCGCGGGTGCTTGATCTCGGCGTGGCACGTGATGACGTGGTGAAACTGGCGGGTGAAGCTCTCGGGGTATGGTTTGCAGGATGGCGGCTCCCATGTGATGAGGACGGTCCGCTCGGGTGGACAGGTCGCCGTTTGGGTGGTCGTGGGATCGTCGCCAATGATCCACCAATCGCATACATCGGTGTCATCGTCCTTGCGAAACTCGATGTCGCCCCAGCGTCCGTCACCGTTTGGGGTCTGCACGGCAAGCGGCCAGTCAGGACTGCACGTTGTAACTTTTACTACCGTCATTGGTACACTCCTTCCCAGGCTGCCGCAACCACGTGAGTTCTCGGGGCGCATGGCTGCTCGCCAGCAGACACCAAACTAGCGTGTCTAGATTATAATACCTGAGGGGCTTCCGTAGGTTAAAATCTACGGCTCAAAAGTGCTTGAAAGTACCGGACATAAGAATGTCCAGGGCACTCGGAGAAGCGAGGCACAAGTCAGCAAGAGCCCTACCCGCTTCCATTCATCACGTTGTCGATCACGCGCCAGATTTGCGGGACGACGACGCTGGACGCGAAACGGGAGCGGGCTCGGTCTATGGAGCGGGCGCTGTGATTGCGGTACGTTTCGTCGCTAGCAGTCATCTGCGCGATTGCGGCGGCCATTGCGGCGGGTGAGAAGCCGTCGACGATGACGCCAGCGTCGCCGACGATCTCGGGCGGGCCGCCGGATCCAGCGAAGCAGGCGACGGGGATGCCGAGCGCCATTGCCTCCATGGCGACGATGGACGCCGACTCTTCCCACGAGGTGACGGCCAAGATATCGAACTCGCGCATCTTGCCGCTCAGCCCCGAGCCGCCGGGAACGAACTCGATTACGCCGTTGAGACCGAGTTTACGTGCCATTACCCGAGCCTGACTGCCAGCTTCGGTGGCCGTTATGCCGAGCCAGGTGAACTTGACAGCTCCGGGCGGGAGGTTGCGGGACAGTTCGGCAGCTGTAAGGAGCCACAGAACGATGCCCTTGCGCCAGAAATCGGTGCCGATACCGCCGATGTGGAGCGGTCGGCCGTTCGGAAGAGTGCGCGGCGCAGCAGGCGCGGGGTATTCGGTCTCGTCGTACAGCGGCGGGATGACCGTGATCTTGTCGGCAGCAATGCCCCGTGAGATCAGGTCGGCCTCGGCGGCGTGTGACACGGCGATATAGCGCGAAGGGCGGCTAAGAAGCATATTGGCAACTGGCAACCTAGCGTGCTCCGACAACAGCGTTTCGATTTCGTGGATGTGCACGATCACGCGGGCCGTCGGCGGGGCGCACCTGGCTGCGAGCGGCAGGGCGGCAGCGCTGTTGACGTAGACGATGTCGGGCTTCCAGCGGGCGATACGGCGCGCGAGGGCGGCGGCGCGGATTGGCTGTGCGATGGCGCGGTCGGCGACGTATGCAACCTGCGCATTGAGCGGGGACGCGAGAGTCGGGCGTTCGTTTCGAGCCACAACCACTGTTTCGCCGAGGCGTTGGAACTCCGGCTCAAGCGGTCCCGGTCGCGCGGCCACGGTCATCAGCTCGCAGCCAGCTGGCATTTGGCTAAAGACGCCGCATGCGACTTTTGGCGCACCGCTGAGGGTCATTTCGTGGAGTAGGAGAAGGATACGCATAGGATATATTCCCTAGCGGGCACCGAGGTGGTGCGGCATCGCGTTGGTGTGTATGGACAGTATAATACCAGAGTGCTTGCCAGGAACTGCGTGACGTTGACCTGGTCGTAATTTGTCAGCCGAAGCCATTGCGATTGCCCTGCCTAAAGGCCCTGTCCGCTTTGTGCGGATATTGGACCCATCCCCCTCGAAGACTCGGGACCTTCCCGAAACGGGAAGGAAATTCTGCGCTTCGACGGCTGCCGGGCCACAATCAACACAGCGCTTCTCTTTTGAGAACAAACCATGACAGACCATCCGTCCATCGCGATCATCGTTCCCGTGTATAACGGGGCGAGCCATGTCGAAGCCACCCTGGCGAGCGCGCTGGCTCAGGATGGCGTCGACGTGAACGTCATCGTTGTGGACGACGGGTCGTCGGACACGTCGCGGGATGTCGTGGCGGCGATTGCAGCGGCGGACGCGAGGGTCGTGATGCACGCGCAGGCGAACGCGGGGATCGCCGGGGCGCGGAATGCGGGATTGAGTTTGCTGCCGAGTGCAGCGGAGTATGTGCTGTTCCTCGATCACGACGATCTCCTGCTGCCCGGATCTCTTGCCAAGCTGGTAGCAACGCTTAACGCGCATCCAAACGCCCCTGCAGCACATGGGGAATCGATTGTAATCGACGCGGGCGGGGAAACGGTGCCGCAGGACGCCGCGAATGCGCCGCCGTCGGTTGCACGGCGGCGGCTGGCGGGGACTGGGCTGCGGGCCGCGTTGCGGCGAGCATTGGCGTGCGCGGTCGACGAGCCGACGGCATTTGCGGCGCTGATCTACAGCAACCCGATTCGGACAATGGGGCAGGTACTGTTTCGCAGGGCTGCGCTCGATAAGGCGGGACCGTTCGACGCGTCGATGGTCCCGGTCGACGATCTCGATATGTATGTCCGCGTAGCGCTACAGGCACCGCTGGCGTACGTTCCGGAGCCCGTAGCGGCGTGGCGCATGCATGATGGGAACACATCGCGCAGGGTTGAAGTCATGTACGACGCTCGCGAACGGTTTCTCGATAAGCTGATCGCGATGGAGCTTCCGGCGGCTGAGCGGGATGCGCTTCGAACGCTCACGCTGTACCGGGTCGTGGTGAGCACCAAGGACGCGTTGTCGAGCGATAGCGCAGCAGGCAGGAACGCACGGCTCGGGAAGCATGTGGCGCAGGCACTGGCTGCGTATCGGTAGAGGGGGTGGTGCTATTAGGATCGCTCAAGCCGCTCGGGCTTTTTTTCTCGCTTCGCTCCCTCTGTGGCGAGAGGTTACGTTTTGGGTGGCGGTGCCATGATCAGTGATTTTGGTTCTGCTGCTTGACAGGATGGGCGACGTCTGTTACAATTGGCTTATCGTGATAAGCACGGTTTTTTTGCCTGCTGTCAAGATGGCTTATCGTGATAAGTTAACAATGAGAAAAACGTCAACCAGAGACATCGCGAATGTGGCCGGGGTATCGCAGGCAACGGTATCGTATATCCTCAACGGCCGCAAGGACCAGGGCATTTCGGAGCCGACTCGGGCGCGTGTGCTGCAAGCGGCTAGCGAGTTGAACTACCGGCCGAACCGTGTCGCACCAAGCGTGTTTCGCGGTTACACGCATATGCTGGGCGTTTTGATGCCCGACAGCGATAGCAGCTTTTTTGCGCGCATACTGAGCGGGATTCAGCAAGCGTGCCACGAAGCGGACTTTGCGATCCACCTGGCGTATAGCGAACGCGAGCAGGCCGCCGAGCAGAAGGATATCAGCCTGATGCTGGAGCATCGCGTTGCCGGGATAATCGTCGTCGAAACCGGCGAGTCGCTGAGGGAGCAGCATCGGTGGCTGGCAGGTTTGGTGGCCGAGGGCGTGCCGTGCGCGATGATCGACGACAGGAGCCTCGCGGGTACGGTGGAATGCGTCGTGTCCGATGATCTCGATGGCGGCGCGCTGGCAGCACGGCACTTGATCGAGCATGGTCATAAGCGGATCGGTTTCATCACCAACTCTTGCTCCACGAGCGCCGTCCGCGACCGGCGCGACGGCTTCTTGGCGGCGATGCGGGATGAGGGTCTCGATTGCGCGGATCTGGTTAGCGACGATGTCCTGCATATGCGGGAAATGGAACCGGTGATCGACAAGTGGTTGCGCCTCCCGAATCCGCCTACCGCGATCTTCGCGGGATCGGACTATGTCGCTAGCCACGTTATTGGTTTTCTTGAAGAGCGCGGGGTTTCGGTGCCGGGCGATGTTGCAGTGATCGGGTATGCGGACACGGAACTGTCGGAAGGGCTGCGGCTGACAACGGTTCGTCAGGACGCGCGCCGGATGGGGTATTTAGCAGCGAAGCGCATGTTAGCGAGGCTTAACGGCGACATCTCTGATGCCGAAGTGGTACGAGTGGATACAAGTTTGGTGATCCGGCGGTCGTGCGGGTGTCATTAACATAACTTTCCTTTAGAAGGTCGCTGTTGAACTTCTTCGCAGGGCGTCCGGATTTTAGTTCAGTATCAGCTTGGGCAGTCCGCGTGTCGACGCCCGCTTGCAAGCATTCGCCGTTACCGTAACGCGAAAAGGGTCCAGGCTCAGCCTGGTAGGAGGCAGGTATGAAACAGAAAGCATTTACTTTAATTGAGCTTCTCGTAGTTATAGCTATCATAGCGATTCTCGCAGCTATACTTTTCCCGGTGTTTGCCCAAGCACGCGAAAAAGCTCGCGCGACGGCTTGCTTGTCGAACCTCAAGCAAATAGGGCTCGGGATAGCGCAGTATACACAGGACTATGATGAAACGTTCCCTAACGGCACCGACAACTGGATCGGGAACGCGGGAGGCTGGGCGGGGCAGGTCTACGCTTACGTTAAGTCGGAGGCTGTATTTGTATGTCCTGACGACACGACCCCGAACCCGGCGTGCTCTTATGGCATGAACGACAACCTTGTTTCGGACACGCTGGGGCAAGGCGGCGCGGCTGGGAGCACCATAACCGGCATGCCCGTATCGAAGCTCACATCACCGGTCAAGACAGTGTTCCTGGCCGAGACATTCGGCAGCACGGGCTATAAGGTCTCTACCGACAACGCGAACAACGGGTACGCGGCGGCGTATTCGCCTGGATTGTCAGGCTGGTACCAGGGCAACTATGCGACTGGCTACTTGCGCAACTACTATGTGGTGTTCCAGCCTACGGCGGCACCGTACACAACTGACTTCCAGCCCACGCAGGGGCGGCACCAGAATGGGGCCAACTACCTTCTCGCCGACAGCCATGCCAAGTTCTTGCCGGGGACCCTGGTGGACGGCGGCAAGAGCAGCGCTTCGGGGCCAACGTGGTGCTGCCCGGTGACGGGAGCATCGATGACCCAGAACCGCGCATCTGGTGTGGACTGCACGCTGATATCTGCTACGTGGAGCACGTTGTAAACCATCCCCCTTCGCGGTCGCGTCGGTGCCACCCGGGTACCGAGGCGACCGCTAATCCCTTCTGATTGGACTTGATCATGATACGCACGTCGCTTTGTGTCGCCCTCTCTCTCGCCGCTACGGCGGTAGCCCTTGCTGAACCCTCTCCCCCACCCGCTAACGTCGTCGTCAACGGCGGCTTCGAGACGCCGCTGCGCTTTAACGGCACGCCGCTTCGCCGCTTCCCGGCGGGCGACGCTGCGTACCTGGGGTCTGAACGGGCTGGCAAGCGGCAGGTGTGGATACCGATAGACGCGCAAGGGTGGCTGGCGGAAGGGGCCGACGCGGGTGGCGTCACTGTGACCGGTGCCCGGGCGCACACCGGGCGGCGATGCCTGGAGGTGACTGCGGGCGACGCGCCGCGTTCGGTGATCTCGACGTTTGAGCCGCAGGTCGATGCTGGTCCGGTGACGTTGACGGCGTGGGTCAGGTCCAAAGGGGCGAAGGGGACGCTGAGCCTCGATATCGTGAACGACTGGCATCAGGTGCAGGGTAAGGCGGCGACGGTTCGCAAGCAGGTAGACGTCGCTGGCGACTCGGATTGGACGCTGGTCACCCTTCAGGCCGACTCGACCAAGAAGCTGATCGCGCTGACGCGGCTGGCGGTCTCGCAGGGGACGGTGTGGCTCGACGACGTGCAGATCGCCCAGTCGCCCACCCCACTGCCATTCAACTACCGGCCGCAGGAGTGGCTTCGGTTGTCGGTGGCGGGCGGTGTGGACAGCGAGATGTCGCAGTGGCGGCAGGGGGCGGGCGGGAAGGCGTTGGTGATCGTCACCAACGAGTCGCTGCTGCCGCTCACTGGCAAGGTGAGCGTGTGGGTCGGGCCTTGGGACAAGCCGAAGCAGCGGCTGGCGGGATCGTTCGATGGCGTCTCGCTAAAGTCTGGCTCGTCGCGATCGTTCGACTTGCCTGTCGGCACGCTGCCGACTGGCGCGTATGTCGCCAGTGTGACCATTGACGGTGGCACCTTAGCTGTGGACGGTGAGCGGGACTTCTTCCCGCTCCAGTTCGCGGGCGGTGCGGTGTCCAATGGCGCTGTATCGTCGCGCTCGGTGCTTCGGTTCGTGGTGTCGCCCAATGTCGCGCCGCAGGACATCTTTGGGGTATCGAACGGGATGCTGGCGTTCGGCAAAGGCAACTGGTACGCGGGCTACGACCCTCAGGACTATGTTGACGGCGGCGAGCTCGGCGTGGTGTGCGGGCGCGGGCACTATTCGGACGATGTCGGCTACGCGGTCGCTATGGGGCGAATGAACTACCACGCCACGATGTTCGACGACTTCCCCGGCGGGCCGTTCGGCGATATCGACCAGGCTCCGCTTGGCGCTCCGGCGGCGGCGCTCAACCCGGCGTCGCCTGGCTTCCTGGACGTTTCCAGCGCTGCTGGCATGGCGCTGCTCACGGCGCGGGCGACCGAGGCCGGGAAGTGGCTCGCGAAACGTCCGCAGATCGCGTCTTACCAGATGTCCAACGAGGCGCCGTTCATCAATCGCGGGCACCTCTGTCCCTCCCCCGCTGCCGATGGAGACTTCCGGGAGTGGTGCCGGGCGCGCTATGGCACGATTGAGGCGGCGAATGGCCGCTGGCGGACATCTTACAAGTCCTGGGGCGAGGTCGAGCAGATTGTCTCGGCGCGGTTCCTGGACGAGGTCAAGGCGCAGCCAAAGCTCACGGGCGCGGCGGCTATCGACTGGACGGCGAGCGCGGGACGGTTGTCCGACGCGGTAGTCAAGCGCATGAACGAGAACCCGGGTGTGGCCATGGACTGGATGCGCTGGCGTACAGCGACCACGCTTCGGGCTTACCGGGCGTTCCACGACGCGGCCAAGAAGCAGGCACCGAACCTGCTGATCAGCACCAACCTATGCTGGCCCGACTTCTTCCCCGAGATGGCGATGCCGTTCTATCGCAGCATGGATGTGACCATGATCGATGTCCAGTATACAGCCGGGATGCCTCGCGGTTTGGGGTCGCCTTACGAGATGATGGACGCGATGGAGATGAGCGAGACGTGCGCACCGGGCAAGGCGGTGTGGGGTATCGAGACGTACTACCAGCCGCAGTGGCCCGCCGAGTACCTGGCGCTGCAAAACTGGGGGCTGCTGGCGCATGGGATGACCAATAACCTGGTCTTTGGATGGAAGCCGTACTCCGACGCAGGGCCGGTCAAGGGCAACAAAGCGTGGGAGGATCCCAAGGCGGTGCCGATGTGGTTCCTGATCGACAACGACGGGACCAAGCTGCCCGGATATGCGACGTTTAAGCGTTCTCTGGACGAGGTTCGCGCCTACCATGACCGCCACGATGGTCTGGCTATCAAGCGGGTGTCGACCGACACCGCTCTGTATGTGTCTATGGACACGGCTCAGTATGTGGAGATGCAGACGGGCAACAAGCCGTGGGGATCGCCGTGGCAGCGTACCCGAAACAACCTCATCTTCCTGCTGCGGATGAACGGCGCAACGGTGGAGTATGTGGACGACGACACCCTACCTGATTCGCCCGGTAAGTACCGGAAGGTGGTGGTGCCTGCGTCGTACATCCTGAGCCAGCCCGCCGCCGAAAAGCTGGCGCGGTTCGCGAAGGCAGGCGGAACAGTGATCCTCGCTGGCCCGAGCGGAGTGTGCGACCCGTGGCTTGCGACGTACCCGAATATCGGCGGGGCGGCGTGGGCGGACCTGAAGCTCACCGCGAGCAAGTTCTCGGACGCGTACGCTGCGGTCTCGTTCCAGGCGGCAGCGTCCAAGGCGGACAGCGGTCCGAGCGCGTCAGAGAAGCCGGGGACGATGGGCGGCAAGATCGACGAGACCATCCCGGTCGGCAAGGAGTTTCGCGGATCTGGTTACGATGCCATTTCCGGCGAGCCGATCAAGGACGCGGCGGGTAGCGTTATCGGTTTCCAGCGTGCATGGGGCAAAGGCAATCTGATCGCTTATGGGGTCTTCCCGGACACGTACAGCACCGACCCGCACGGCTCCCCCAACCTGCATGCGTGGGCGAAACAGCTGATCACGCTTGGCGGCTTGCCGGTGGCAGGCCAGTGGACTGGCGACGGCGCTGTGGTCACCGGCACACCGGGCAACGGTAGCGCGGTGGTTGAGGTGGTGGTGCGTCAGAAGAGCGATCGCGAGCGGTTTGTGTACTGCCTCAACCAGGGCGGCCCAGGCAGCGGGACGGTCGAGGTGGCGTTGCCGGGCGACGGTTGGAAGGCGACCGATGTGCTCACCGGCCGGGCTGTCGCGGGAACGCTGAGCGGCGGCAAGTGGCGCGCACCGATGACGCTGGGGCAGTTTGGGTACGCGGTGGTGAGGCTGGGGCGGTGAGGGTGTGGCGGTGAGGGGGAGAAGAGGGAGAAGACCTCATCCCCCCGGCCCCTTCTCCTAAGATAAGGGGAAGGGGAGCCAGAGGGGGTTTTGCGCGTTTTGCGTTGCGCAACGCGATTCCGTAACCCCTGCTCGTTTGGCTCGCTGCCCCCAAGGGATTGGGGGCTATGACGTCGCGCTCCGAAGCGAGGTCACCGACTACGTTGGCGGTTTTGCGTGTTTTGCGCGGCGCAACGCGATTCTTTTTTTTGCGCCCCTACTCGCTCAGGCGAGTTGTCCCCGCAGGCGGGGACGATGTTGTCCGACCACTTCTTGGCAAGCCGGGTACGTGAACGTTTTGGCGTTGGCGACTAGGGTTCTTGGCTGTTGTGAATATTTGGGGATTATGGAATCGTAATATTCATGAATAATACGGATACTATTGTCTGCAGCGCTACAGTCTTGGCTCGGTTGCGATAGACGACAATGGTTTTGAAGGTGCAGGTGCGTTGGAACGCCTTGGGGCGTCCGCTTTGGGTTTGTCGCCTTGGTTTTATTGTATCGCAAATATGCTAATTTGTCAATATTGATATCTAATAATGTGATTTATACAGTACGGATATTTGATTTCTGAACTGTGATTTGTTTGATTATTTGATTTCCATGATTGTTGCGGCGATGGCTTGGGTTACGGTTTGGGGGGCGTAGGCGATGGGTGAGAGGCGTGTCAGTATGCCCCAGGGTGCCGGGTGTCGGAGTACCGGCTGAGCCTTCCGGACCGTAACACGGCGCGTCGGTAATGGTCGGAGGGCAGAGACAAGCTCTGCCCCGGCGCGTGCCGCGCCACCCCAAAATCTGGGGGAGCAATTACCTCATCCCCCGGCCCCTTCTCCTTGGAAAGGACGAACGGGAGTCAGAAAGAGATTCGATTCGTAACACGACGCGTTGGTGCGCAATATTTAGCCCTAAAGGGGCGACATACGCGGGGGCCACGGGCAACGCCCTGGGTCTGGAAGGGCGTCGGTCGCGGCGCGCGATTCGGACCGTAATACGGCGCGTCGGTGCGCACTCTTTAGCCCCGTAGGGGTGTTCTTCGTCAGGCCGGGCGTTCAGACCCGGCGTCTCGGGGCACCACGATTCTGCGTGAACGAGTTGATGACGTGGCCCTCACCTAACCTCTCCCGAGGCGGGAGAGGGATTCTGGCCGTAACCGAGGGCGTCGCCTGACTTGACTCTTCGTCTTGCCTTTAGGTGAGGAGGGGTCCCGCTTCCGAGTGGGGAGGAGAGGTTCTGTCCGAGGGCAGAGACAAGCTCTGCCCCTACGTAAAGTTAGGTGGCGGATCGTGGCAGCTTCGTCCCCTACTTCGCTGCCGCTGGTGTGATTACTCCTGAGTGATACCAGAAGTTGCCGTATTCGATCTTGTCTAGCACGGTGTAGCGGCCGGGGCGGGAGACTACGGTCTTTTTGTCGCGGGTGAGTGTGAAGACCGGGGTGAACGTTGTGTTCGCGGGGAACGGGGCTTTGAAGGATGTGATGCCAGCCTTTGCAGACTGGGTGTAGGTTTTGTCGCCGATCTGAATGGTGAGTTCGCCCGGCTGCTTCAGGAAGGCGAGGAGTTCGATGTCGTTCATTGGCTCCGAGCCAGCTGTCTTGCCCCAGGCCTGCCGCAAGCTCCACTTGGTGCCGAGAGCGGGTTCGGCGGAGGTGTGGTGGATGCGGTAGATGTAGTAGAGCACATCGCGCTTGATTTCGGGTTGTTTGCCGGTCTTGAACCATTGAGTGTAGTACGCGTTCAGGTCGAACGGCGCGAACCCGATATGGCGCGACGGAGCCATGGCCTGCTCGGTATAGTCGCACCATGTGTTGATAAACACCCAGTCGGCGTTGTCGACGATGGCGGTGCTCCAGAGGTCTCGGAAGAGGTCGCTGTTGCAGTTCTCGAAGTACGTAGTGTGACGCGTTCGGATGTCCTGCTCAACGACGGGCACGATGGTCTTGGTCGTAAGCGCTTTGATCTTCGACACCCACTCGTACTTACCTGGGGTGCGCGGGCCCCAGTTCGCCATGCCGTAGCTGATCGGCGAGAACTCGGTGAGGTGGTCGACCGAGTTGAATTGCGGGACGAAGGCGACTTTGACGCCGTTCTTCTCGAACGCATCGATCACCTGCTTCCACCATGTGGCGGGATAGCGCTCCGGATACCACGAGCTGATCACGAGGCGACCGTCGTCGAGCTTCAGTGCGCTTTGCATTGCGAGGGCGCGCTTCACGGGTTCGGCGTTGGCAAAGCCGACCGCGTTTTCGGGGGACTCCTTGTCAGGGCCGTAGATGGCGGGGATGATCTTGAAGCCGGGGTCTACCTGGGTCGCGGCTTCCATGAGGCTGAACGCCATCTCGTTGAAGTAAACGCCACCTGTTGGGCCAGGGAACGACTGGATATCGACGAAGCAGCCGTCGATGCCCATCTGTCGCATCATCTGCACCTCGTGCACCATCTGCCGGACATGCTCCTGGTGAGAGTCGGCCAGCTTAGCGAGCGGCGGATACGGCAGCGGGCAGTCTTCGAACTCGGTGCCAGCGCCGCTACGGTCGGAGTGGACCTTCGCGAGCGTGGTCGGGTTCATGATGGTACGCGAGAACCAGGACAGGCCCGGATCTTCGGATGTGGGGCCAGCGGTGTAGATCGGGAAGTAGTAAACGTACACCTTCTTGTTCGACGCGCGAAGCTTGTCGATAGGAAGCTGATCGAACGGCCACCAGGCTTTGCGGTCGGCGTCGACTTCCCCTGCTGTGAGGATGTTGTCTACGGTCCACGAGCCCTGCTGAGAGTCGGGGCCGCTGCTGGCGAGGCGGAGCGTGGTGAACGAGACTGCGGCGGGAAGCTCGATATCGGTGACGGTGACGGTTGGCGCCTTTTTGGGGTGCGGAGTCAGGGTGATGGTGGCGTTCTTGCCGATCACGTTGGCGGTGATGTGGTACCACTGGCCGGCGGCGATATCGGCGAGGCGGCGTGGCCCTTTAGACGTGGCGACGGTGAGGCCTCCGGTTGTGCCGACGGTAAGCGTGAGGCCCTTACCCTTGCTGTCGGTGAGGTCACAGCGAAGGTCGACGGTGTCGGTGCCTGCGGAAGGTGTCGCGAGCTTGAGGTCGAAGGAGAGATATTGCGCACCGGATGGAGCCGGTGTGAAGGTGCGTTCGATGCCCACCCCTGCCCCGCCTGTTGCGCTCGTGTCGGTGAGTGTCAGGCCCTTGCCGCTGATGAGGTTACCGGCGAACGGTGTCTCGCCATCGGTGCGCAGGGCGATGGCAACGCCGTCGGCGGGCTTACCGATGCGCTGCCAGGGGAACGACGGGAAGGAGCCTGCCTGGTATTCATCGAAGCGGTCGATGGGCAGCTCTTCGACGCCATACGCCTTGTCGCCGCCCCTCGCCGATGCAGGCTGAGCGGTAAGCGGAAGCAGGGATGCTGCGAGTGCAGTGAGTAGGACAAAGGGATGTTTCGTCATTGATGTTGTCTCGTTTCAATTGTTAAGGCAGGGCGGGACGCTGACGGCGTAGGTTTCGTCGGTTGAAGACGCCACCACGCACTGAAGTACGTGGTTAGCTATTTAAGATAGGGTCTCCGACCCATAGGACTTGTACCGGCTATGGACTGGACTAGTAGCATTGAGTGACGCGTCTGCCGCACGTCCCGTAGGTTTATAGCCGCAATTAGTCCGCACATTGGTCTGGCGCCGAAGCCACCACGCACTGAAGTACGTGGTTAGTTATTTAAGATAGGGTCTCCGACCCATAGGACTTGTACCGGCTATGGTCTGGGTTTTCCCCCGTCGTAGGTTGTACGCATTAATAAAGACTATTTGATAAACCTACGGCTCGTGAGTGCTTTGAAGTACCGGACATTGGAATGTCAAGGCTACTTCGATCCGGAAAGCTGATTTACTACTGCATATATTTGGATTCGGCGTAGGTGATGATGCCTGTGGCGTAGTTGGTTTTGAACTTGCCGCCGTATTTGTCGCACAGAGCAGTATTATCGATTGTCCAGAGGTTTGCCTGCGTCGTGATTGTCAGGCTCGGACGCAGTGACTTCACGTGGCCGTCGACGAACAGGTAGTTGGACGCTCCTGTGTGTCCCGCAAAGAGGTTGTTATTGAAGTCGACGCTGTCGATCATGAAGTCGACGGAGTTGTTTTGAGTGGCTCCAGGGCTATTCGCATCGTACACTTCCGTGAGGTCGATAATTGTGGCAGGGCTTGCGAATTCCGAAATATTGAACGTGCGATAGCCTTCGGCGGCGAAAGGGCCACAGCCAGAGTTGTTCGGTCGGGAAGCAGAGTAGTAGGCGTGGAACCATGCGCCGCCGACACTGTTGATATTGGCACCGTAATGCATGTCAATCTCATCGGCGGCACTTGCTGCATTGGGAACGCCTTCGTACGAGAACCAGGGCAGCTTGGCAATGCTTGTGTTCGACGGGCACGTGAACACCTTCATGCTCTTAATGTAAGCGTAGATGAGGTTCTGCCAATGGATGTTCTTTCCGGAGTAAGAAATATTCCACGAGGGATGGCATTCGTCGTAGTCTTGTTCGTATTGCAAGAGGGCGACGCCGATCTGTTTCATGTTGCTGGCGCAGGAACTCTGACGCGCCTTTTCGCGAGCCTTTGAGAAGACGGGAAAAAGTATAGCTGCGAGAATCGCTATAATAGCGATCACAACGAGGAGCTCTATTAGAGTAAATCCTCGCTTGGAAGAGCTAATCGTTGGTCGATGAGCTAAGGTTATTAACATTTCGTGCTCCTTGATTGGGCGAACTCTGTCCGCCTAGAAGTTCGTGATCAAAAACAGGATGTATGGTGACATGCTGGTCAGCGCAACCGTCGCGCTGGCTGTTGACGATGTCGATTGCTGCGGCAACTACCGCCTTGGCGTCGAATCCAATCCGCTTCACTGGCACTGGCGACGGGTCGATGAGAGGGAAATTGCAATGCGCGACGATGTCCACTCCGGCGCAGGCATCCATTCCTGCGGCGACGACACCTTCGACGGCCGCAGATACAATGTTGTCGTCGGCGATGTAGATCGCATCGAACGGCTCTATGGCGCGGCTGCGCATCAGAAGGTTCATGCAGTTTGTGGCGCCTTCGGGGTAGGTGTAGTGGAACGACTGCATCCAGTAGGGCTGGGTGGACATGCCACGTTTTGCGAGCGCGGCATCCAGGTACGCGCCGTAGTCTTTGAGCCAGTCGCCGAAGTGGGCCACGGCGACACGTGTTTTCCCACGTGCCACAAGGTAATCGAGGGCTCTATCGATGACGGCGCGGGATTCAAGATAGAGTCGCGGGACGCCTAGATCGGGCTTGTCGGCTATGCACGCCATGGGCAGACCGCATCCATTTAAAGGAGCGTGGCGCAGCGCTTCAGTGGCCTCCGCGATGAACACCAAACCGGCTAAACGGCGAGCATTGATATCGTGTTGAAGCTGCTTCCATCCGTCGGACGACACCTCGTTGATGTTAGAGTACGACGGGAAATCGACGTCGCCAGACGCGTTCAGCCGCGCGAGTTCGGTGGCAATGGCGGTGAAGAACCGGGGCCACGACGCGCCCGCGTCTGGACGGCGGGGGAAAACGAAGCCGTAGCGTGTGAGGAACGGCAGATCCTCGGCGACGAATGTCCCCTGGCGCCCCTGTACGCGGACAAAGCCATCGCGCACCAGCGAGTCGAGGGCGCTTTGGACTGTCGCAGGGCTGGTTTGGAACGACTCCTCAAGGTCGGTACGGGTGGGAAGGCGTGTTCCTGGGGTGAGGTCGCCGGAAACGATCAGCTGCCTGAGGTGGCTGGTGATATGCTCTTTTTTGACCGGAGTTCGCCCCCGAACAGGAGTGGCCGTCTTCATACTCGCAAGTATAACACGCTAACTATATAATTGCAAGCACTATTTTCTATAGTTAGAATTGGAGACAAGAGCGCGGGAGAGCGTATTTGAGTAAGGACGCTCGCCGCTAGGGCAGCCTATCCGGCTAGGACCAACGTGCCGTTGACACGCTGGATAATAGTCCATGGGGAATGTCTCATCGTAGTCCTGGGTGGATTACAGAATCCCCAGCGACGTCAGCTTCGTCTTATTGGCACAGGCCGTCCCACGCGCCTTCTCGTGTGCCGTAGCGAATATGGGGAAAAGTATAGCAGTTAGTATATATAATAGCGATTACAAGCAGTAATACAATGAGGGTAAAGCCGATTCGACGTATCGTTATGGTTCCCCAATACAGACTTATGTAGTTATTCTATTACATTAGTCTGTGGGCGCCAAGTGATAGTTGGATTCAAATTTGAAACAGGCACTGCGAAACGAATCGTTTGTCCGATCGGCGCTGCATTGTGGATTATCGTGCGTCTCTCAATGCCGGTCATCGCTCAATCATCGCTGCCCACCAAAAGGATGTGGTCAATCGCCGTGATTTTGAGGTAGTTGGTCCCTTGAAACAGCCGCTCAAATCGAAGATTGAAGCTTCCCGTGGTCGTGTCGCAAGCGTCGACGCTTGCGGCGATCCATGGGCTTCCGTTCGAGTCAAAGCAGGCAGGGCGGTCCAGATGGCTGATTATCTCCTGATAGGGCTCTTCGTTGTCGGTGACAAGATGAACATACAGGGTGCCCGCAAAGCCTGGTGGACACGTGATCGTCAAATCGATTATTCGTGCGGTCCATGATGTCGCTGCCTCAGTGCGCCTGCAGAGCGCTTTACCGGGTTCGGGCAGATAGTCGAAGCCCGCGGCCCGTGCGCGAACTTCGTCGCACTCAGCGCTCCACTGCGAGGTCGTTCCTGCGGGAGCGTGGACGGCGGCGCGGACGTCGAGGAGCGCCGCGCCAGTAGGTGGAGCATCGACGAGCTGAACGCCATCCCAAGTAACGAGGTTAGCCACTTCACGGATCGACAACGTGTGGCGCGGGCAGAAGTCTGGCGATGAAGCATATTCGATCAGGCTGCGCCGCAGCTGACGAGCCACGATCCTATTGTCGAGATCGGTGACAATGTCCAGTGAGCAGGCAAGCAGGCGGCCCTTTCCGACCTTTGCCTCGAATAAGACGCCTTGCTTGACGTTGTAGAAAGGAGAACTGATCGAGTAGATAATCGGGCTAAAATCGGATGACGTGGTCGTGAGGCAAAAGGCGCGGGCATTTGCCGTGAGTTCCCACCACTGCCAATTCGTGTGGTGGTCGGTCGGGAAATCGCGGAACGCCGGGTGCGAGGATTCAATGTGCATGCTGAGGGTCCGCAGCGTGACCCAAAACGAGCCTGGAAAGCCGATAGGCTCAGTGGACGGCAACTCGTGACCGGCCAACAGAACGGTACCGCCACACGCCACAACTGCCTGTGCGATATCGTCCCACTCGTATGCGATATGGACGTTCGACACCGCTGTATCAATATCGCTGGAACAGTCGGGGTAGACCCATAGGTCGTAGACGTTGCGAATATTGTGGCTCGTTAGATGGATATCCACTCGGATCTTGCTGGCATCGAAGATATCGTTCAGCGCCACGGCGATCTTGCCGAGATGAGTCGAGCCGCCGGTCTTAATGAGCGGCGCTTCTGAGAGCGAACCGGCTGCAACCGGGGTGCCGTCTTCCATGAGCACCTGCCAGGCTATCGCAACGTCGGTCAGGTCTACTGGCCCATAGTGGCAAACTTCAATGCTCGTGGTGAGCGTCTCAGTATTCGACCATGTCCGTTTGGCGAAGCGCGCGAGTAGGACCGTCTGATCGCATGACTGCTTCCATTCGTCAGGCGTGATAATGCCCTTGCTATCCCAAAACGAGTCGAGCACGCCCACTAGCGCCATTCCTTGGCCCGGATAGTCGTGAAGATCCAGGAGCTGAAATCCCGCGAGAAGACGGGACCTAAATATACGCTCCATCTCTTCGCGATAGAGTATCGCGGCGAACTTGCCCGTCGACTGCGAAAAGGACGCGTCTAGCCCTGCCATGCCTTTGGCCGCTAGCGAATCGCGACAATGCTCCAAATGGTGAGCGTAATAGATCCCGGTGTATTTCTCAATCTCTTTATAATTCGGGTAGACCCACCACTGGCCCACCTCATGAGAGATCTGTGGGACACCCGCGTGAGGGTTGACGATATCGTCGTAGTCTTTGTCGGTCGCAGGCGATTCGTGTGGGAATCGCTCCTCATAGCGAAGCCGTGGTCGTCGCTTGTGGCCCGCCATTTGGCCGAACATCGGCGTCGCGAATTCGTCTCCGGGGGTAACCGGGCCGTACTCCTGATCACGCCGTATATACTGGTTGCTTGCGGCTGCATAGAGGTGCCGTGGATCGTGCCGTTTTGCCTCAGCCACGAAACCAGCCAGCACATCCCAATCTCCTTCGTGCTCATTCCCCATTGAAAAGAGGCAGAAGGATGGATGATTGCCGTAGGTGTCGAGAATGCGCTTTAATTCTGCGCGCAGGAACGCGGTTCCAGCCCAGCCCGCGCGTACGTTGCCCCAATACGGTAACTCAGGCTGCAGGTAAATGCCCTCCAAGTCAGCCGCTTCGAATGCTGCCTCTGGCGGACACCACGAGTGAAATCGAAAATGGTTGAGGCCGTATTCCTTGCCAATGCGATAGATGCGCCGCCATTCGTCCGTATCCATGGACGGATAGCCGGTGAGCGGAAAATTACCAGCGTCATGCGTGCCGCGTAGGAAGATCCGTGAACCGTTGACGAAGAAGTTTGTCCCATCCGACGTGAAATCGCGAAACCCGAACTGGGTGGTTTTCGCATCGCTGTACGATGCTTCGGGATTTTCAGCGACGATATCGACAGTCGCGGAGTAGAGGTTCGGCGTGAACTCGTTCCATGGCTGCACATCGCTGTCGAAGTGGACAACGCAATCGGCAATGAAGCGCTCATCAGCGGTCAAGAATTGCGCTGCTTCCGTGGGATCGCCTGGCATCGGCGAACCCGCCAGCGCAACTCGAACGCCAACCTGGCCGCTTATCGTTTGCTTGGTTTTGTTGTTGATTGTCACTACTATCCGTACGGATCGATTTACGAAATCGGGGTAGGCTTGAATCTGGTCGATTGACACGTGGTCGCGGCATTGAACCTCTAACCGCCCAATCAATCCGTTCCAATAGCCCTGGATATCATCCCCATATCCGTGGCAACTCGCACCGGGCCTGGCACTATTGTCCACGCGCACGGTCAACGTATGCCGTCCAGGCTCCGCGCACTCTGAGACCGTATACTTGTGCGGTGTGCACAAACTGTCACGGGCACCGATCCGGGCACCGTCAAGCCAAACTTGTGTCTCCCACATGCACCGCTCAAACGAGATGCTGATTTGCTTGCCGCGCCACGTTTCCGGTACTTCGACGTCGGTTTGGTACCAGGCTGCGCCAATGTACATGTGGCGGCGCGTCAGGTGGTGGAGGCTGGGTGCCTCCGGCTCTCCATAGCCACCTTCATCCGTTGAGCCTGGCAGGAAGATGGAATCAGGCAGCCGTTTATGGGGCCAGTTTTCGGAGGTTCCAATGTCCGCCGGATCCAGCGCAAAGCGCCAGGTTCCCGCGAGGCTGACAGGAGGAACCGTTTGGAGGATGATTTGCTGGAAGGCGGACGTGCTTACGTCTGGTGTTGAAACTGTAGCGTTTTCGGCACCAATCACATACAGGGTTTCCGGCGCTGGAGTGGTTGTAGTAGGTGTGTTGGTCATAGCTTTCGTTCTAGTCGCGCCATTTCTGCACCCTATGGCTGCCCGAGCGTCGCCGCGACCGGTCCGCGGACGACAAGGTCGGTAATCATGTACTCGCCCCATCCTGTTCTCTTGAGGTTGAACCTCAAGTAGCGGGTTGAAATGGGGGCCACGAATATGGGCGCGTCGCCGCCGGTGCCTGTTTTCGTCGAGTAAATGGTCGTCCAGGCGGCGCCGTCGGTTGAGGATTCGATGGTGTATTCCGGTGCCCACGTGACAGGCTGCCTCATTTCGATCAATGCCACCATCGCAGGCTGTAGGAGATCAAGAGTCAATGTTGCCGGTCCCGTGCTTTTGGCAGACTTCCACCTCGTGTTCTCGTTGCCATCGGTAAGCGACGCCGCCTTGAAGCCGGCACTCGTTTCGGTTGTCGTGACAGGCTTTCCGACAGCCAGGTTCAGCGGATCGTTTGAGTCGATATTTGCGATCTGAGATGTCACGTACGCGGCCCGAGCCCATTCGATTCGAGCCAACAGGTCCTTGGATTGCGATGAGTCCAGGGTGCCACTTGCGGTGGTGAGCGCTTGTCGAACTCCCGCGACCTCGCGCATAGCGTCCGCTGCCGCCTCGGGTCGAAACTGGCTGGCGTCGCTGCCGATATCCCATTTGGACACGCTCAGCAGATGGTCGAGATCATCCGCAGCATGCGCTACGGTGGACGCGTCGGCCAGTCGTCCCCCTTCGAAGGGCCTCTTGGCGCGATAAACTTGCTCGGTCAGAGTGTCAATCTCCCGCTGGGTCACCGACGCGGCCTTCATCCCCGCATCGGCGCTGGCGAGGCACTGGCGCATCTTATCCATGACGGGCGCGGGGTAAGTTCCAGCAGTCGTTCCGATTACAGCCTTGTCGACGTCGGGGCGTACCTTCGTTATCGCGGTCTCTAAGAGTGAACGATCAATGCTCAGCGCCGTCAGTTGGCGGAGTTGTGGCTGAGAGCCATTGGCGGACTGGCATTCGATTACAATGCGACTTGCCGTCATCTCCGGGAATGGGATCTCGTGCACGTCACGCATCGTAGGGCCGGCTGGAATTGACACCCACTTCGATTGATCGTCCAGCGCTTTGATTGTAAACGAAGCGGGCCGAACCTTGCCCCATTTGACGATTACCTCACCGATTGGCTTAGCAGTTGCCAGATCTACCGTTATCTGGTTGCGGGTTCCTGAAGCGGGTGACCAGTAGTCATCCGCCTGCCCATCGACTGCTTTCTCGGGTCCATGGCCCGCAGCCGAGGAGCTCGCCGTCGCGTTCGCGCCGATGGTCCACGCATTGCGGTATTTCCAGGTCTCCAGGACGTCCTTCGGCAGCGCGTAATAGAAGTTACGACCACCGTAATGAGGCTGAACAGTCTGGTTCATCACAGACGACACCCAGCCAAGCGGATTATTGTCGCCTTCCTTTGGTTGGAGCGGTGCTCTAATGCGAAAGCCGCCGTCGCCAGCGCAAATCGTTGCGAAGACAGGCTTCCCGTCCTGTCCTTGGTCCACGGCGCGTTTAGTGGCTGTCAGCATTTCGTCTGCGTTGGCACCGCCCTGGGTACCGCCGGAGAACACCTGCGTTACCACATCGCCGCCGTTCACCGGTGTCCATAGGATGTCGTTCCCGCCCGTGTGTCCGCCGTATCCTAGCAGCACGCCCTTCGCACCGACGCTGTTGACCTGCGGATCCGTCCACCAACCGAATGTATTGATCGTGCTGAACAGGTTACCGGTCTGTGCCATATGGGACCGGACGTGGGCGCAGAAGTTGTCTTGCGCAGCCTTGCCTTCCGGATAGATGCCGTCGTAGGGATCGACGACGAGTTCATAGTTGCCGTCGAGCTGACGGACCTGGTTGGCTCGGCGAAAGCACAACTGCGGGAAGGTGTCAATAAGGGACGATGTGAAGCTCCAGCCGATGGGAACGCGGCCGAACAACGATGGATGATACTTCTGATGCAGCCCGTGGGCGATACAAGCAAACCTGTAGCTGTCGCCGTCGGTAACGTAAAAGGAGATGTATGCCCCTTTCGGGTCGATCGGAAGCGCTCGCGGCGAGCGGATGGCGGGCATTTCCGACTTGGGCAGGGTAAATCCACTATGAACGCTGAAGTTCTCGCCGAGAAGGATCATGTGGCAGAAACCCAGTTGGGTGTACGCGGCAAGTTCGGGGCTGTATTCGTCGTCGCCAGCGATAGCGCATCCGGGCGGGTACGCTTTCATCAGGTCGCGAACATAGTAATAGCTGTCGTACCCGCTCAAATTGTGGCAAAAGCTTCGCGTTGCGATAAGGTAATCGAGCCGCGTCCGCCCATAAGCACAGTTGACAAGCCGAGTAATCCCGACCGTCGTCCGATTGGTTTTGTCGAAGAAGCGTGCTTTCGACCAAAGGAACGCCGCGACCGGGCTCGCCAGCTTCCGCGTGTCGGCAACAACCGGCAAATGAAAACCCTCTTTGCCGAGTTCGTCAAGCACCTCTTGCGTGACTGGCAGCGCATGAGCTACACCCGCCATCGTGACCGCTGCGGAGAGCTGGGCGCACGATGTCCGGGTCAATTTGGAATTGAAGTTGGGAACCAGGACGACGCCATTTATTCGCGCCCTATATTGCGACACCAGAAAGCTAAGTGCGGGCCAGGGCTTTGATGCGTCCAGCTCTGCTGTGCGCTGGGGTACTGGAACCAGTCCATCATCAAGGACCATTTTGTCGATAGTCGGCCCTTTCCATCCACCGCCCGAATCGTCAAAGCCCGCGGGACCGTTGGTCAGGTAAACCTTGTCACTGCTCTCCTGGTTGACGATTCCCTGCAGCGATACGATGCTCAAGTAGGCATCGTTTACGTCGCCAGCTTTGCCCGTCTGGGCAGCCGTGCGTTCATTGGATAGATCAACGATGCAGATTGACTTGGTCGCGACCGTCTTAGGCAGCCAAGGGCCGGTTGTATCAGCGTGGCCTACAGGTGCCACTAGCAGGCTAGCGAGCGCACAGCAGATGGCGGCAGGGCAGCCATTGCGCTTTGTCTGTAACATTATAGTTATCCTTAAGTGAGTGTTCATGAGTACCTAAGCGCAACCGAAGTTATGGCTTCCCCAGCTTCGCCGGGACTGCTTCGCGCACGATGAGCTCGGAAATCATAAATTCGCCCCACTCCGTTTTCTTCAGGTTGAACCGAAGGTAGCGGACATCCACGGGATCCACAAAGAGCGGAGCACTCGCTCTTGTGCCCGCGCTTGTTGAATAGATCGTCTTCCACGCGGCGCCGTCCGTCGAGGCCTCGATCGTGAAGGCCCTCGCCCAGGAGATCGGCTGTCTCATCTCGATCAATGCCACTTTCGCGGGCTGTTGCAGATCGAGGGTTACGGTGGAGGGCTTGGATGTGCTCGACGATTTGTACAGCGTAGCCTCATTGCCATCGGTGATAGACGTCGCCTTGAACCCGGTCGCGATATCGCTTACGGTAACCGGCTTGCCGAACGCCAGGTTGAGCGGATCGTTGGCCGCGATATCGGCGTTCGCCGATGTCAGATAGGCCGTCTGCGCCCAGTCGAGCCGGCTCTGAAGGTCCTTGGTCTGCGTAACGTCGAGATCGGCCCCCGCCGCCTTGACCGCCTGCCGAACCGTCGCCACTTCCCTTTCGGCTTTATCCGCCGCATCCGGCCGGAACTCGCTGGCATCCCCGCCGACGTCCCACTTTGAAACCGCGAGCAGCCGCTCAAGGTCGTTCGCGGCTTTCGCCACCGTGGCCGGATCCATCAAGCGCCCGCTGTCGAGCGTTCGCTTTGCGCGGTACACCTCTTCGGTCAGCGTATCGAGCTCCCGCTGCGTGATCGCCGGAGCCTTCATGGCTGCGGCGGCGCGATCCAGGGAGCCGCGCGTCTTTTCCAGCACCTGCACGGGATAATTGCCTGGCGCGGTCCCGGCGACGGCCTTATCCACATCCGGGCGCACCTTGAGCATCGCCCCGTCGAGCAGGGAGCGATCGACAGCCATGCCCGTCAGCTGCCGAACCTGAGGCTGAGCACCTTTGGCGGCCTGGCACTCAAGGACGATGCTGTTGGCATTGATCTCCGGGAACGCGATCTCCAGCACATCCTTCCCGCCGCTGGGGACCGGAATCGGCACCCACTTCGACTGCTCATCCTGCACCTTGATCGTAAACGACGCCGGACGGACTTTGCCCCACTTGACGATCACCTCCCCGATTGGCTTCGGAGCGGGCAGGTTGACGGTCAGCTGGTTACGCGTGCCTGCGGCTGGCGACCAGTAGTCCTCTGCCAGGCCATCGACCGCCTTTTCGGGACCGTGACCGACAGCCGACGACGATGCTGTCGCGGGAGCGCCAATTGTCCACGCGTTGCGGTACTTCCAGGTTTCGAGTACGTCCTTTGGCAGGAGGTAGTAGAAGTTGCGTCCGCCATAATGGTTCGGGGCGGTCTGGTTGATCACCGACTCCGCCCACCCAAGAGGATCGTTGTCGCCTTCCCTTTGTTTGCCTGGCGCGGCAAGGTGGACGCAACCATCTCCGGCACAGATCGTTGCGAAGAGCGGCTTGCCCTCCTGAGCATTGTCGACGGCACGCTTCGTGGCGGTGAGCATCTCGGCCGCATTGCAGCCCCCCTGCGTGGCTCCTGAGAAGACCTGCGTGACCACGTCGCCGCCGTTGACCGGCGCCCACAAGATGTCGTTGCCCCCCTCTTTTCCGCCGTAACCGAGCAATACGCCCCGTACGCCGCTGCGCGACACCTGCGGGTCGGTCCACCAACCGAACGTGTTGAGAGTGTTGAAGAGGTTGCCCGTTTGCGCGATATGAGCGCGATAGTGGGCGACGAAGTTGTCCTGAGCCGCCTGTCCTTCTGGGAAGATGCCGTCGTACGGCGACGCGACGATTTCATAGGTTCCGTCGAGTTCCCGAACCTGGTTGGCGCGATGAACACAGAGCTGGGGATACGCGTCGACCAGTGAATTCGAGAAGCTCCACCCTACAGGGTCCTTTCCGAACTGCGCGGGATGTAGCTTCTGACCCAGCCAGTGGCCGTAGTTGTTCATCCACGAGCTGTCTCCATCGGTCACGAAGAACGAGATGTACGCGCCCTTGGGATCGATCGGCAGCGCCTTGGGCGGACGCACTGCGGGCATCGCAGATGCGGGAACGGAAAATCCGCTGTGGACGCTGAAGTTCTCGCCGAGGAAGATGATGTGGCAAGCGCCCAGGTGGGTGTACGCCTTCAGCTCGGCATGGTATTCGTCGTCGCCAAGAAGAGCGCAGCCTGGCGGGTACGCTTTGATCACGTCGCGCACATAGTAGTAGTTGTCGTAACCACTCAGATCGAAGCAGAATGTGCGGGTCGCAATGAGGTAGTCGAGTCGCGTGCGGGAGAATATAGCCCCACCGCCGCGGTTGATACCGGCCACCAGCCGGTTTGTCTTGTCGAAGAAGCGCTCCTTCGACCACAAAAAGGCCGAGACCGGGCTCTTCAGCGTTCGCGTGTCCTCAACGACTTTCGGATGAAAACCTTCGCTTTCCAGCTGAGTCAGGACGTCCTGCGTGACAGGCAGTGCATGCGTGACACCCGCCATCGTGATCGCTGCGGCGATCTGGGCGGAAGCCAGCGGGGTGGTCTTGTTCTCGACCTTCGGGATGAGGACGACTCCGCTGATCTTAGTACCGTAGGTCCCCATCAGATAGCTGAGCGCGGGCCACCTTTTCGAGCCGTCCAGCTTTGCCGTCCGCTGAGGGACCGGCAGGAGGCCGTCTTCAAGCGCCATCGTGTCGATGGCGTCCGTTTTCCACCCGCCCTGATCGCCAAAGCTCGACGGCCCGTTGGTCAGGTAGACCTTGTCGCTGCTCTCCTGGTTGACGATTCCCTGCAGAGCGACGACGCTCAGGTAGACGTCCGATATCTCCAGATTGTGGCCGGTGACAGTCAGCCCGCGCTCCTTGGACAGGTCGACGATACAGATCGACTTTGTCGCGACCGTCTTAGGCAGCCAAGGGCCGGTTGCGGTAGCGGCGTGGCTGGACGGCCCGACGAGAAGGCACACGAAGGCGCTGCAGATGGCGTAAAGAGCGCCATCGCGCTTTGTTTCTAGCATTTTGAATTGTCCTTGTTGGAAAGACGAGCCTAAGTGCCAATGTTAACACCGGCGACGCTTAGTGATCGGGGAGGATAGCAACAGAAACATCATCGAAATAGACCGTGTTTGGCGAGCCGGTTCGTTTCGGCTCCCACAGATAGAGGGAGAGCTTGGCATGGCATCCAGAGCCAAATCCGGTCGGTACGGTGCCCGTGGCAGAAACCGTCAACCACTGGGACGGCTTGGAAAATTCGTTTAACACGTGAGCGCCAACCACGTTATTCAGCGACTTGCCCGTAGCGTCATAGAAGGCGACGGATGCGTACGCGAACGAGTCCTTCGACAGCGAATCCAGCGTCAGCGCACTTACCGTTACGCGAACAGACACTCCGGACTTAAAAGCCGCCGCCTCTAGTTTCTGCTCCGCCCCGACGTTCCGACCGGTGAGCCCAACCGGGTCGGACACGGCCAGAGCCCAAGCGCCTTCGTGGACGCGTTCTTTGGAGCGCGTAACGGTAGCGATTTTGCCATCCGCCAGTTTGGGCATCTCCAGGCCCCACGACTGGGGCAGCGACTCCTGCGTACCAGCCATCTCGAAGCCACCGTTGGCAAGCAGAGAATTACTCGTGGTGTCAGCCCGCGAAGGAGGCGTCGCCCCACATAGCTGGAAGGCACCCAATACCGCCGCGATTACCATTACTTTTTTCATGTTTTTACCTTTATGAGGCAACTGGCCAGACCGGCGATTGCCAATGCAGTCAGAGACCACCGGCAGAGCCGGTGGCTTGAATATGAACCGCTCAAAGCGGATAGTTGTTGGTACAGATTGGGCCTCCTGAAGGAGGCTTACAATAGGCTCAGTTGATCCAAGCGCTTATCGGCTTGTTCCTGACGCT
>DASXUY010000040.1:0-713497 GCA_036504535.1 Capsulimonadaceae bacterium | reverse complement strand
TCTCAACCATGCGCAAGCAAGGCCACAATCCCCTTGAAGTCCTGACAACCGTAATGAATGGACGACCGCAAGCCCCAGCGTACTGAACCACAAACAACTAGCAACCACAGCGCAAAGCCATGCCATGCCTGAGTAGTTACATATTATTGTGTGGTGCCCTACATTTTAGTCTTGCGGTTGTAGACGAGAATGGTTGTAAAGGTACAGATGCGTTGGAACACATTTGGGCGGCCGCTTTGGGATTATCGCCTTAACTATAGTATAGCATAGATATATCAATGTGTCAATACAAATGTTGATATGACGTAATAATATTACATGTGTTCGTATTGTGGCGCCATCATTAGGAAGAATCTATCACTCCCGCTGGCCGAAGACGGCAAGTCACCCAAAGGTGAAGGGAAGAGGCGAGAGTTGTTTTGAGCACCAGCGGTGTTAGGGTACGGTTCGGTCGTGCGTTTGGGTCGTAGCAGGGGAGAGTGGTCTGAACTGTGATTTGTGTGATTATTTGATTAGCATGATTGTTGGGGCTGAGAGCAATGCGACGGCGCGGCACGCGCCGGGGTCTTGACTCCGACTCTTCGACTCACCCAACCTAATCGCCAATACGCACCTGCTCATCGGAACCCCACTCGTGGGGTGGCGCGGCACGCGCCAGGGTAACGAATCGCGTTTCGCAACAAGCAAAACAGCCCTCACCCCAGCCCTATCCCATCGGAATGGGCGAAGGAGCCAGAGTGCTGGCCGCAACAATCATGGAAATCATATAATCAGACAAATCACAGTTCAGATTGTCGTCCGCGAAATACAGTAGGACAAAGGCTAGCACGCCGCCTAGTCGGAAGGATCGTCGCCAGATTTCAACTTCTCGAAGGCTTGTACAGGTGCCACATTTTGGTATCGAACTGGGGGCTTGGTGAACGGAAAGGACGGGATCTCGCCATTGGTGGAGGAAATTGAAGGCCGTCTAGGTGGCAACCTTCGAGGAATTTCGATATGGTTAAGGCCTTTAGGTCCCCAAAGCGATGGGTTGCGTTAATAATTTCAATGCCAACCAATACGCCCCATTCATCGAGGTCGACGATCTCGCCGGTTTCAAGCGGTTTCGTTGACTTTATGGGATGATGTGATAGGCAGAGATAGAGGGCGTCGCTGGAGATGTCGATGATAAATCTGATGGGTGTATCTTATTATGGGCTGTACGCCGCAACAATCATGGAAATCATTTAATCAGACAAATCACAGTTCAGACATCACACGACTTCCAGGCGGGCTTCGGTGCCGTCTACTATCGCGCGGAACCAGTTGCCGGTGGGGTCGAGGGTGGGGAGCCACCAGGCAGATGGGCGGGCGTTGGTGTGCGGTAGGGCTTCGCGCGTGATATAGGCTGCTCGGATGACGTCAGTGCGGGCAAGGTCGACTTGGGTGGTGATTTCGCTCAGCGTTTTGCGGTTCTCGATACATAGGTGTGATCGTTCGATGGCGCGGCATTCGGCGCGGAGGCGTCGGATTTCGGCTTTGGCGCTGCGGATTCGGTCCTGACAGCCGTTGATGGTGACATCGAATGTTTTGATGCGCCGGGATTCTTCGAGGCGAATTTGGTCGTCTAGCGCAGGCACTTCGGTAGGGGCTGCAATGAGCCTTTGATCGATGAGTTTGCGAAGTGCGGCGCGGAAATCCTCGCCCTTGGACTCCTCGGCTAGATGCCGGGCTTGTGTATCGAGGTGGATATGCTGGCGAAGGAGGTCGATGCGGCTTTTGCGGTCGGCGCATTCCGCCGCATTCGATGCGAGCGATGTCAGCGCGCGTTCGTAGTCTGCGGTCATGCAGGACCAACAAGATGCTGTAGCGTCGCGCTTTGAGAGCATATCGAGCACAGCGCGCGGCTTTCGAGCTGCATTGATCTGCATGAGGTTCGTCTTCTGAATCGCTACCACATCCCGCCAGTTTGAGCCGAATTCCGCCGCCGCTATCTCGCCCGAAGTCTGGAAGCACGCCGCGAGATGTGGCGGGAGAGTTACCTTTGTGGCGACTTTGGCGGTGGCAAGTGCGTCCCACGTGGGGTAGGCGATGCGCACTATGGGCTTCAGGTTCAGAGGAATGCCAGCGGCGCGTATTGCATCGTTCATGGCCGCCGTGCGCGGGGTGTATCCGGACGCTGTTTCGTGAAATAGGACGATAAACTCAGCGGCGAGCATGTTGATGAGTGAGACTGCTTTGCCGACGAGCGCTACTTCGTTGCCGAATGTGGCTTCCAGCAGTGCGGCGAGGGCCTTACGCGTTTCGATAGGCGACTTGGTAGCAATTTCGCGCGCTCCGCCAGTGAACTCGATAGCGATACCGGTTGGCGTGACGCGCAGGGTACCACGCCCCCGACCGCTCACGACGACATCGAACGGCAGCGCACCTTCGCCGAACGTGTCCAGTGCGTACATGCCACCACCCGTGACAGCGTGGTTATATGCCGAGATGCACGTTTCGCGCGTTGCCGGGCCGAGGAACAGGTCGACGACGTCGAAACGGGCAAGAGCTTGAGTCTGGGAGTTGAAGCGGAAGAGTTCGAGCGAGTTGGTGGTTCCGAAATTGGCTGGAGCTTGCCCCAGGAGCGCCTCATAAAACCGTGGCAAGAGGTGCTTGTAAAGATCGGTGAGGTTGCCTGAAGGGTGTGCTTCTATATATTCGGTCACCCATGCGACGACCTGGCTACAGTATGATGCAGACGCGTCGCGATCCGCCTCAGCAATCGATTGAACTGCGGCACCAAAGCCCCACGCCAGTTCGTGAAGGAGAACCGGGCCAAACTTGCTGAGGGGCACATCGTGGGCGACTAAACTGTCGCTGCCGGTGTGGACAATACCGCGCCAGCCCCATGCCTCTGTCTTGTCTTCGTAGAACGCCTTCTTACCGCCGGGATAGGCTGAGGCAAGTTGAGCGAACGGTACGCCGTGGCTCTCGTACGTGGCGCGGGTGGGGACATCTTCGCTGCCAAATAGGGTCGAAAGCTCACCAGCTGCGCTCCAAAGACCGCGAGTTGGGCCATCGTTGTGGGGCAGCAGTACGAACTCGTCGTCACTTGCGACAAGGGTGGTTGACTTTGCGAAGTAATCGGTGTCGTGGACACCGGCGATCATCTTTGCTTCAGGCCACAGCGAGTCAAGGATCATGCGCCAAGCGGCTTTGACGGGCTCGTCCCAGAAAACGGTTTGACCCAGTGCAATAAAAGGGGTATCCGGAAACCGCGCTTTGAGGGAATCGACCGTTTCCGTGACGGATAATTGCGTCATAAATTTCTTTCGTCTTCGTCGCCTGTGCTATGCCTATGGTTTGACGGTCGGCTATGAACGTTGCCGATAAGCGCGGCATGACAAATTATGGTGGGACTTCTATAAAAGGTTACAGATTGTGACTGCCGATTTCATACAGTATACCCAAACGAGTTGCGCGGCGTTTGAAGCGTGACGGATAGACGATATGCCGTGCGAGGCCCCGCAGTAGTCACCGTAACTGCTAACAAGGTTAGTGCGCTATCGGTTCCAACACGGCGCACTTGGCAAGAGATTTCGTGTTAGGGAGCCCCGTTGGCTGCGAACTTATGCAATACTTTTGGTACATTCCAAGCCGCACCGGTGCGCTCTTAGCTCCGACGAGACTTTCGCGGCGAATATGAAGAGGTATTCATGGCCGAAATTCTGCCCTTTCGCGGTCTTCGCTACAACCCTGAGATTGTTACCAATCTGGCCGATGTTGTTGCTCCGCCATACGATGTCCTGAGTAAAGCTCAAGTTGAAGAGTATCACGCCAAGCATCCGAACAATATAACGCACCTGACCCGCGCTGCCGGCGACGATCCCTATGCCAACGCCGGTAAGCTGCTCCGCGAGTGGATCGCGTCCGGCGTGCTGACCCCGGACGATACGCCATCGTTGTACATCTACCAGCAGTCGTTTTCGGACCCTGAAACTGGCCAAAAAGCACCCGACCGCCTGGGCCTTATCTGCCTATTGAAGCTCGAAGAGTACGGCAGCGGCAAGGTGATCCCCCACGAGAACACAATCACCGCTCATCGCGCAGATCGTCTGAAGCTCCTCCGTGCGACCGAAGCCAACATCGAGTCGATTTACGGCCTCTATTCAGATCCTGACCGCGAAGTCGAGCAGTTTATCAGTGAGTACCGCGACCGTGAGCCTGTGATCGAAAACATCGGCGAAATCGCTGGCAGCACTCACCGTGTCGAGCGAATCGCCGACGCCACCGCAATCAATGTGATCACGGACCTTCTGCGCGACAAGCCCGTGTTTATCGCCGACGGCCACCACCGCTACGAGACGTCACTGACGTATCGCTCTGAAGTCGCCGGGAAACCTGCGGCAGACACGATTGTGATCACGCTCACCGCGTTCGAGGATGAGGGCCTGCTCGTTCTTCCGACGCACCGCCTCGTCAAGAACGTGCCCGACGAGACCCTGCGCGCCCTACCGGCGTTCCTGGCTGCCAATGGCTTTAGCGTCGAGGCCATCGAGGCCGAAACGGTTAACATCACACCGCCGCACAGCCATGGGTTCATCATTGTGACTCGGGCAGGGGCGTACGATGTGCGACCACACAGCGTTTCGGATATCATTTCACGTGTGCCAGGCGAGAAGTCGGAAGCACTCAAGGGGCTGAATGTTACAATCCTAAGCGCGCTGGCTCTCGAAATGGGGCTTGATATCCCGATGGATACGCTGGCGACAACGGATAAGGTGACGTACACACGCGACCTGGCAGAAGCTATTGCTAAGGTTCACAACGGCGATGTGCAGGCCGCGTTCCTGCTTGCTCGACCAACCGTTGAGCAGGTGCAGGATGTGGCCGCTGAGAGCGAGAAGATGCCGCAGAAGTCGACATTCTTCTTCCCAAAGCTGCTTTCAGGCCTTGTTATCCGTGATATGCGACTGGGCGAATAGCCTAAAGCAACGTTTGGTCGGGACCACGGTTTAGGCCGTGGTTTCCGAACGCTGTTGTCGCAAGTAAAAGACTGCGGATTTCCCCGTCTTATCATCCGCCAACCCGTGGATGGCAATTCGTGAAAAAATGCGCAATGTGGGTTGACGCGAGAGGGCTGCGTGGGCTATAATTACCGCCGAACGCAACTCTGTGTTGAGGTGCAAATATGCGTCCGGACAATGACGAACCGGCGGGGCATAATGAAGAAGACGCGGAAAGCGTCCCCGTGGTACCGAGAAGCCCCGAACTGCCGCCTCCACCGGAAGTACACTATACGCGCCCGGAGATGAAAGCGTCGAAGATATCGTCTTCAGCGCGTTTGACGGGCGAGGCTGGACCAACGAAGATCGACGCAGGCGCGATCGGTAGGATGGGCGCGGGCTTGTCTGCCGGGTTGACGTTTGTCGGTTCGGTGTTGGTTGGGTTGATAATCGGTTACTTTGTCGAGCAGGAATGGCCACGTGTGGCGCCCTGGGGCATGGTAATCAGTACCCTTGTCGGAGTTGCAGCTGGATTTCTGACGCTTTATCGGATTTTGACGGCCCTGGACGGAACGAACAAGTCGCAATGACGAATGAAAACGACCAACGTTCCGGAGTGATCGATACGCCTGATGAGGCCGTCACGAAGGTGTCGCCGCTTCCGCCGCTAAAGCGGTTAGCTGGCGCAGTGTTGACGGCGTGCGCGCCGATATTCGGTGTGGCGTTTGTAATAGGGCACTTAAGGTTTGGCTACGGCGTTTTGGCAGGCGCCGGGATATGCATTGCCTTGTATTCCCTTCTGCGGGTGTTTGTAACCGGCGGGATGGATTTGATGGCGGCTGATATCGAAGGTGTCGCGCAAGGCGGCTCGACAAGCTTCGCGAAAGCGAAGTTTGCCGCTGTGCTAGTCGGTAAGTTTTTTGTGATCAGTGCGCTGATGTTTTTGCTGCTCAAAGTGTGGCATGCCGACATCGCGGGCTTTTCGGTTGGTTTTCTGGTCTCGCAGGCTACCATTACGTACCTCGCGACGACCTACATACAGAAGCGAAGTAGTTGATAGGCGAAACGCCGCCGCGCGCCCATTGAGAGGCGTGGCTGTTGGCGGTAAGGATGCACTTATCGGATGGAAGAATTAGCCAAACATACATGGTTGTATCTCGGGAATAGCTTGATCGCAGCATTGATCGTGCTGGGCCTGTTATCTGCAGCGGCAGCGAAGAAAGAGCGTGTGCCTGGGCGGTTCCAGAACTTCTTCGAGTTCGCGCTTGACGGTCTTCGCAATATGTTCCTCGGTGCACTTGGTCCCGGCGGTGAAAAGCACCTCCCAATCGTGCTAACGCTGTTCTTTTACATCCTAATCGGAAATTTTCTGGGAATGGTTCCAGCTCTTCGGTCGCCGACTGCAGCGACGAGCGTGACTATTGCACTGGGTATCGTGACCATCGTCTACGTTCACATCAGCGCTATCCAGGCTAAGGGTGTCGGGGGTTACCTCAAGCACTTCCTGGGGCCGGTGATGGCGCTCGCGCCGCTATTTATCTTTATAGAGATCGTCGGCGAGATCGCTAAGCCATTTTCACTCGCGATGCGACTTTTTGGAAACATCTTCGGTGAAGACCAGATTGTCGAGCAGATCTACCACGCCATGGGAACCAGTGTGATTGCTCACCTGATCCCTGTGCAGGTCGTAGTGAACTTGCTGCAAGCGTTCACCAACCTGATTCAGGCGTTCATTTTTGCGCTTCTGACATGTGGTTACCTCGTAGCGATGACGGACACGTCGCACGATGACGAGCATGGTCATGACGCGCCTCCGCATGCGATCGCGGCGGAGTAACTAGCGGGACGCGGGATCCTTGTAGGGTTGCGCGACACCTGTTTACGATTTCGAGACATTGCGGCGTACGACTGCTAGTCGGGCCCAGTAAAATTTAGCGAACTTTCACACAAACTAAGGAGATTCACCTTTAATGGCTGCTATCTATTTTGGACTTTTGGCGCTTGGCGCCGCACTTGCCGCGCCGCTTGCTGCAATCGGAGTTGCGATCGCCGAAGGTATGGTCTTTTCGACCGCTATCCAGAGCATTGCTCGCCAGCCTGAGGCTGACGGCAAGATCCGAACCCTGATGTTCATCTGCTTCGGCCTTGTCGAAACGCTGTTCATCTTCGGCTTCGTTATCTTTATCATGCTTCTTGGCAAGCTGCCAAGCGGAACTGCGGAGTCGGTCGCGACAATGCTCTCCGGTAAGTAATCTTTACGCCGCCGAAGTGTTCCGACCCAGTAGGATTTTGCGTTCAATTTGACCGTAAAATGACTGCTCAGATACGAAGATCAAACTAACATGCATGAATTTCTAGAAAGCCTGGCTATCGACCCGCTTGCGGTGTTGACGCAGATTGTCGGCTTCCTCGTGCTCCTCGGGCTCGTGAAGCGCTTCGGCCTTTCACCGCTCTTCAAGGTGCTCGATGACCGACAGGCTGAGATCAAGGCAACATACGATCAGCTGGATGCGGACCGCGAAGCGATGCTAGCGACCCGCAAGCAGTACGAAGAGCGCCTCGCCAATATCGAAGCGCAAGCTCGCGAGCAGATCGCGTCGGCCGTGAAGGAGGCGCAGGAACTTCGCGCCAATATCATCGCCGATGCGCAGAAGCATGCTGAAACCACGCTCGAAAAGGGCAGGGCGGAAGCGGAGCGGGAGCGACAGGCTGCATTCCTGCACATGCGCCAGCAGATCGTCGACCTCTCCATGCAGGCGGCGAGCAAGGTTATCAACGAGAGCCTCGATGCCAAGAAGCATCAGAAGCTTGTCGATGACTTTATCAGCTCCGTAGGCACGCCATCGGGCGGCTCAGCAAGTGGAACGGTAGGGAACGCGTAAATGGCCGACGAAGTCAGAGTAGCCAAACGATACGCCGCTGCGCTGTTTGATGTCGCACAGCGTGACGGTGCGCTTGATGCAGTCTCAGCAGACGTCGACCTCGTCGAGCGTTTCATGGTGGAGGTCCCGTACCTTCGGTCCATGGTAACGCAGCCGCTGGTGAGCGCTGATCGCAAGCGCAAGGTGTTGAGCGACGCGTTCGGTGACCGCACAACGGCCACGACGCTGAACTTCCTCTACCTGCTCGTGCGAAAGCGCCGCGAAAACCTGCTTGACCAGGTGATCGCCGATTACCGCGCTATCGTGAACGAGAAGCTTGGGCACGTCGTCGCGCAGGTCTACTCGGCGGTGGCGCTTGACTTCGTTCAGCTACAGGCTCTCGAAGCAGCTCTGTCGGCGCGAACCGGCAAGAACGTCACCATCGAGGCTATTGTGGACCCGACGACTATCGGCGGGATCAAGGTTCGGCTTGGCGACAATGTGATCGACGGCACCATCCACAGCGGGCTAGAGAAGGTTCGTGCGCAACTCCTCGGAGTTGTCTAGCGAGAGTGAAGCTGTCAGATGCCCATCCGTCACTCGCTGAAACGAGTGACGCCTTCCCGAGGCGGGAAGGAAATTTGTGGGATGCCAACATGATTTTGGCATGATAGACCGGGCAAGTTGAGTGGTAATTCGCCCCTCCGAAGTTGGAGAGGGGTTTCAATTTTGCGGCGTCGTGAGCGCATGACGGGATTTGTCTAACGCAGTGATGAGCTCGCAAGCGCTCTAGCAGCGCCATAAGGTACTTGTCAGTTAAGTTACATTTAGAATGAACGCAAGACCCTGTTAGGTTCTGGCCGAGAAGTGGGCCGTTGTCGCGCCTTCCTAGGCGCGGAAAGGGTCCAGGCTCAGCCTGGAGGGTGCAGGCACAGCCTGCCGAAGGAGCGAATAAGTGGCTATTAAACCGGAAGAGATTACTTCCATCCTCACGCGAGAACTTGAGGCTTATAAGAGCGAAGTCGAGGAAGTCGGCGTCGGCACCATCCTCTCTGTCGGAGACGGCATCGCACGCGTCTACGGCCTTGCGGAAACTATGGTCGGCGAACTTCTTGAGTTCCCTGGCCACATTTTCGGCATTGCGCTAAACCTCGAAGAAGATAGCGTCGGCGCTGTTATTCTTGGTGACGACCGCGACATCAAAGAAGGCGACGTCGTTAAGCGCACCGGGCGTATCATTCAGGTTCCCGTCGGCGAGGCGCTGATCGGTCGAACCGTCAACACGCTTGGCGAGCCGCTCGACGGCAAGGGACCCATCGCGTCCACCGAGTTCGCGCTCATCGAAACCCCGGCTCCCGGCGTCGTTGATCGCCAGCCGGTCAAAGAGCCGCTGCAAACCGGTATTAAGGCTATCGACTCGATGATCCCCATCGGTCGCGGCCAGCGTGAGCTTATCATTGGCGACCGCCAGACCGGTAAGACCACCATCGCTATCGACACCATTTTGAACCAGAAGGACACGGATGTCTATTGCATCTATGTCGCTATTGGTCAGAAGGCGTCCACCGTTGCGAACATCGTGCGCATCCTCACCGAAAAGGGTGCCATGGACTACACCACTGTTGTCGCCGCGAACGCGTCCGACCCCGCCGCGCTGCAGTACCTTGCACCGTACGCAGGATGCTGCATCGGTGAGTACTTCCGCGATAACGGCAAGCACGCGCTTATCATTTACGATGACCTGTCGAAGCAGGCCGTTGCCTACCGCGAAGTTTCGCTGCTCCTCCGCCGCCCGCCGGGCCGCGAGGCGTATCCGGGCGACATCTTCTATCTGCACTCCCGCCTCCTTGAGCGAGCCGCTAAGCTCTCCAAGGAAAAGGGTGGCGGTTCGCTGACAGCGCTCCCTATCATCGAGACTCAGGCAGGCGACGTTTCCGCGTATATCCCGACCAACGTGATCTCGATCACCGACGGCCAGATATTCCTGGAAGCTGACCTCTTCAACTCGGGTGTTCGCCCGGCGGTCAACGTTGGTATCTCCGTCTCCCGTGTCGGTGGTTCTGCTCAGACCAAGGCCATGAAGGGTGTCGCCGGTAAGCTGAAGCTCGAACTCGCTCAGTTCCGCGAAGTACAGGCTTTCTCGCAATTCGCATCAGACCTCGACAAGGCCACCCAGGCTCAGTTGAACCGCGGTCTGCGAACGGTAGAAGCGCTCAAGCAGCCGCCGTACGAGCCGGTTCCGCTCAGCAAGCAGGTCGTGACCATCTATGCCGTGACTAACGGTTATGTGGATGACCTCGCGGTCAACGAAGTGCGCGCATTCGAAGCGGCTCTGATCAAGCACCTTGAGGAGAAGTATCCGGAAGTGCTTGAGACGATTGGTCGCGAAAAAGCACTGTCCGACTCTGTCTCGGAAACGCTCAAGACTGCGATTACCGAGCTAAAGTCCACGTTCAAGGCGTAACCCGCCAAAATGAGAGCTCCCCGCTTGCTGACGCGAGCGGGGAGTTTTTTTCTTCAGAGCGAAAGGAGTTAAGAACGCTCAAGCCGCTTGGGCATATTTTCTCGCTTCGCTCCCTCTACATCAAGCACCCGGTATTGTTATTCGGTACAAGCGTTGCATGATCCCTTTATAAAAAATGCCCCGCGGCACGAGCGGTCCTAAAATACGTACCATTTCGCACGTTAGCAGGTCGTTTAGGGGTAAAATCGTAAAGATTGCCATAATGCACGGACAGAACGCGATTGTGCTGGGGTGGATTGTTCCATTCCTTTGAAGCGATTGCAGGCAAATTACTTTTCCCAGGACCAAATACCCCATGTCTCCAAAGATCAAAGTCGTCGGCGTCGGCGGTGGCGGCACGAACGCTATTAATCGAATGATTGCTTCAGGCGTCAAGGGCGTTGAGTTCATCGCCATGAACACCGACGTCCAGAGCCTCGATAACTCGGCTGCTGACTACAAGCTGCAACTCGGCGCGGCGATTACTCGCGGGCTTGGCGCTGGTGGCAACCCGGAAGTTGGTCGCGCATCGGCTGAGGAGTCGCGCGGCGAGATCAAGCGCGCCCTCGAAGGTGCTGATATGATCTTCGTGACCGCCGGTATGGGCGGTGGTACCGGCTCCGGCGCGGCGCCGATTGTAGCGGATATCGCTAAGAAGTCGGGCGCGCTGACCGTCGGTGTCGCCACGAAGCCGTTTCGGTTCGAAGGCGCGCGACGGATGCGATCTGCGGGCGAATCCCTTGACAACCTGCTGGCCGCTGTAGACACGCTGATCGTGGTCCCGAACGACCGATTGCTCGACGCCCTCGCGAAGGTTCGACCCACCATCTCCGAGGCGTTCAAGTACGCTGACGATGTGCTTCGGCAGGGTGTGCAGGGCGTTTCCGACGTCATCACCATCCCTGGCATCATCAACGTCGACTTCGCCGATGTACGATCAGTCATGGGCAATGCCGGTGTCGCGCTGCTTGGTATAGGAGCGGCGTCCGGCGACGCTCGCGCGGTGGACGCTGCCCAAGCTGCGGTGTCGTCGCCGCTTCTGGAGACGTCGATCAACGGTGCGCGCGCTTGTTTGATCAACATCACCGGCGGCGTGAACCTGACGCTCTCGGAAGTCGCAGAGGCTACCCGGTTTATTCAGGAAGCTACTGACGCGGACGACGCCAGCATTATCTTCGGCATCGTTCAGGACCCCAACCTCATTGACGAAGTGTATGTGACCGTAGTCGCCACCGGCTTCCCGGAGCGGTAGGCACAACCGCAATACCTCACCCCCCGGCCCCTCTCCTTGGAACGGCGAGGGGAGTCAGAACGAGCTGATGCAGTGGCTTCTTCTTCCCATGCTCCCCTCGCCTTTCCAAGGAGAGGGGCTGGGGGTGAGGTGATTTTTTCTTCAGCGTGCCTGAAGCGCGACCGTGAACCCTGAGTGGGGCGACGGTCGCGCTTTTTTGTGCGTTGGGAGGTGTGGCGGAGGCGGAATTCGTGGTATATTATACTGTGATCGAACAAATGTTCTTTGCGCCAAAATACCATGGATGCACGATGGCTGTTTCTTGATATGAATTCGTTTTTCGCCTCCTGCGAGCAGCAGGAGAACCCGTCGTTGCGCGGCAAGCCTATTGCGGTTGTGCCGATGGATTCGGACGCCACATCGGTCATCGCAGCGTCGTACGAGGCGAAGGCATTTGGTATTCGCACCGGTACGAATGTGGGAATGGCCAAGCGGCTTTGTCCGGGGTTGATGCTGATTTCGGTTCAGTCGGGGCACTATATCGAGTACCACCGCAAGATCGTAGAGACGGTTGCGTCTTTCTTGCCCAATCCACACGTCCTGTCAATCGATGAAATGGCGTGCCGGTTATGGGGGAACGAGGACACCGACGCGGCAGCTGTGCGGATGGGGCGGCAGATCAAGGCCGCGATTCGAGAGACGGTTGGTGAGTACTTGTACTGCTCTGTCGGCCTCGCGCCTAATGTCTTCCTCGCCAAGGTCGCGTCTGACCTGCAAAAGCCAAATGGGCTCGTCCTGTTGCGCTCGCAAGATATTCCTGACGCTCTGGCGACATTGCCTATCGGCGAGTTACCGGGGATCGGAAAGAAGATGCGGCTTCGTCTGGCCCGGTGGGGAATTCTGACTATCCCGCAGTTGTATGCAGCGACACCTGCCGAACTGCGACGCGCTTGGGGAGGGGTTGTAGGCGAGCGCTGGTGGTATATGCTACGCGGCTACGAGGAGGCGGACTATGCCGGTATGGCGCGGCCCGAGTCGCCGAAGTCGATCGGTCACTCACATGTCCTCGGCCCTGAGCTGCGGTCCGATAGCGGTGCGGAGCGCGTTTTGTTACGCCTCACTGGGAAAGCGGCGGGGCGGTTGCGCCGCAAGGAGTGTGTCGCGACGGGAGTGCATGTGGCGCTGACGTATATCAATGACCGAACGTTCGCTAAGAAGACGTGGACGGTATCCAGCGAGCATCGGACGCCGGCTGACGATACCCTGGCGTGGATCGGAGCAATTCGTGCGCTGTGGACAGCTCGCCCTCCGACGCCTATCGGCTGGCGGCCCCAGAAAGTGGGCATGACGCTGACGGGGATAATCCCGCAGCGAGATCGCACGCTTTCGTTGTTTGAGCACGACAGGCGCCGCTCCAACCTGGCAGCGATCATGGACCGCATTAATGGCTGCTACGGACCCAACCATGTGGAAGTGGCGAGCGTATATATCGCACGAGATCTTGCACCGGAGCGAATCGCATTCTCCAAGATCACCGACGATGATCGGGAGCGCTATCACGACGAAGACTGGGACGAAGTCGGGTTGGGACGGCTGCGTGCTGGGACGACCGGGTGGGGTGCTGGAGCGTGATATTAGGGAAGTCGGCCCCTGAATGAATTCAGGGGCTAGTGAGTTTATGACTGTCCCTACGGGACGACGGATAAGACTCCGTTACGCATCTGCGGTTTTCTTCTCTAGCTACTCCACAGGCACGTTGTAGAAGGCTAGCACCGGTAGCGTGCGCTCCATGTCCATTGGCAGTAGGAGCGGATCGGCACCGTAGCCACCGTGAATCTTTGCGTCTCCAACCAGGGCACGGTCGAGCCGCAGGAGAATTGTGTTCTCGTCCCCGATTTTGGGGCGGTCGGTTCCGATGTTTTCCGGAAAGGTTACCTCTACGATTGGAACGGTCCCGTTATCGTCGACTACGAGGAATGGGTTCACGTTCTCGTCGATGATCGCAAGGAAGCTGACGACCGGCGAGAAGGTCAATTCTATCGCGGTGCCATCGTCCATTCGTCGCACCGACTGCAGGTCTGGTGCATCCGCGACAATGGGCTTCTCGTATGCGTGCTGGAGTGCGGATTTTGCCATTCTCTCGCCGAGCACCATATTGCCAGCGGGGCCGTTGTGAATATGGTCGGTCAGGGGCAAATCGGTTGATGGCACGACGGTGATGTTGGCGTCGCGCTTAACGAGTGTTCGCTGCGCCTCGCGAACGATCGACCAGCCTAGGTGATCGGGCGTCTTTGCCTTGTGGCGGTTGAGCTGCACCGTTATCACGCACAATTCCGGGTTGTTCAAAGCCGTGCGCCAGGCGGCGACAGCTTTGAGGAAGCGGTCCGCATAGGTGATAGCATTTTCGCCGCCGCAGTCCGACTCGCCTTGATACCACACCACGCCTTTTGCGGTGCCGCCAGCGGCCTTAACGCATTCCACCATGTTATGGTAGAGAACCGCCTCTCCGGGCTCAGTCGGGTTCCACGCGTGCAGTGGTGATCCGCCAAGCGACGTTTGAATCAAGCCGATTGGGTAGTCCAGGTGTTGTTTAAGTACGCGAGCAAAGTTGAGGTAGGGAGAATGACCGCAGGTTGAGCCTTCTGAGTTCACTGGATGCTTGCTGTCGGTCGATTCGTTCATCGGCTGCGTGGCGATTGACCATTCCATGCTGTTGCGGAGCATATGGATGCCAAACTCGGGAGGATCATTATATGGCCCACGCCCGTAGCCTGCTGAGTTGCTTTGGCCAGCAATGACCCAGAGGTCGCCGACACCGATAAAGTGACGTACATCGCCGCGCTGCGACCAGTCGGCGCGCGAGCGCTCGGCGTTATTAAGCCGCGTTTCAAGCCGATACAACCCACCGGCTGGCACTTCGCCAATTGTGGCGGTCCATGTGCCGTCGTTGTTGGTCTGCACAGGTCGCCAATGGAGCGCACTCGTCACCGAAGCCGATGTGTTCTCAAACGCTACACGCACCTCGACAACGCCTGGATTTCCGTCGTTACTGCGCCATGTGCCGCTAAGCTCAATCCTGCCGTGCCCGCTCTCGTTCTGCTGTATGATCTGCCAGTCTGACGGACCGTTTACAATTGTTACTCCGTGCTGAGTTGCCATAAATCCCTCACATAATGTTGAGGCGCGATCGCCACATATGTCTTAGGTTGCGCCACGAATGGCTCGAATACCTGCGTGCGTACGGAGAAACTGGGATTCTGCTGGTAGACGGTAAGAAGACCTCACCTTGTCAGAGGACGGGCCTAAGCCCGGCCCCTCTCCTTGGAATGGACGAGGGGAGCCGGAAAGAGACTCACGCGTTAGGCGCAATTCTGACTCCCCTCTCCTTATCGTAGGAGAGGGGCCGGGGGTGAGGTGATTCCCCATCACAGGACTGGATTGGTTTCCATCTTGGTAAAAATGGGGATAACTGGGAGAACTCTAAGCTGAGAAGCTAGTCGTTTCAGGAGATTTGAACATGAACCCAACCATGAAGTTTGTCACGGCAGCCGTACTTGCCGCGACCACCCTTGCCTCATTCGCGCCTTCACCCGCGTTTGCTGAGAAGCACGACAGCAATACGCTACACAAGTTTGGAAAAGCCATCGAGTATCCGTTCCGAAAAGCGGGCGAAAATGTTAGCACTGGCGTCCATCGCGCTTCTAAATCAAAATCGGTGGAAACTGACCGTGGCAAGCATATCAAGCAGGTCGTTAAGCCAAATGGTGATCGTGTTTACAAGGAGCCGACGTCCGGTTCCCACAGCAAATGGGCTCACAAGACGAAGCATCACAAGCACCACATCAAGCATCCTGCCAAGCACAAGATGTAGTAGGCTCCAAACCTAGGGTGCCGTGAAAAGCGGATTAATCTCCGACTATCACGGCACCTTTTTTGCGGCAAGGCCGCCAAGCGGTCCAGAGACTCGCTGGCTCCAGCCGAGTAGGCTGCCCCGGCGGCGAGCCGTCCTATTCCTCTACTGCCGCGCTGTTATTTCTTCGACCCAGCCGGAAGCATCTTCTTGAGGCGCGAGATCTCGTCGCGCAGTTCGGCTGCTCGCTCGAAGTTAAGTTCACGTGCAGCCTGCTTCATCTCTTTCTCCATGTCAGCTAACGCGATCATGAGCTGATCAAGCGGGATACTTGCAAGTTCGCGTGTCTGCGACACCTTGTAGTACGACTTCTGCTGAGCAATTTTCTTCGCCTCAATGACTTCGCGGACAGCCTTGTTGATCGTCATCGGCTTGATATTGTGCTCGATGTTGTACGCTTCCTGAATAGCGCGACGACGGTTGGTCTCGTTGATGGCGCGCTCCATCGAACCAGTGATTTTGTCGGCGTACATGATCACCTGCCCGCCGACATTTCGAGCGGCTCGGCCCACAGTCTGAATGAGAGACGTTTCTGAGCGCAGGAAGCCTTCTTTGTCGGCGTCGAGGATTGCAACCAATGAGACTTCCGGCAGGTCCAACCCTTCGCGGAGCAGGTTAATACCGATCAGCACATCGTATACACCGAGTCGGAGATCGCGCAGGATCTCCGTACGTTCAAGGGTGTGGACATCGGAGTGCAGGTATTGAACTTTGATATTGAGGTCGACAAGGTATTCGGTCAGGTCTTCCGACATCTTCTTCGTCAGCGTCGTTACCAGTACGCGCTCCTTGGCAGCGGTTCGCTTGCGGATTTCCCCGATAAGGTCGTCAACCTGGCCCTTGACTGGGCGGATGATGATCTCGGGGTCGATGAGGCCGGTGGGGCGAATAATCTGCTGGACAATCTGCGTGCTGTTCTGCCGCTCATAATCGGCGGGGGTGGCTGACACGAATATCACCTGGTTGAGGCGCTCTTCGAACTCTTCCCATTTGAGGGGCCGGTTGTCGGCGGCCGACGGGAGGCGGAACCCGTAGTCGATCAGCGTGTCTTTTCGCACCTTGTCGCCGCGGTACATGGCGCGACATTGGGGGAGCGTTTGGTGTGATTCGTCGATCACCAGCAACCAGTCCTTAGGGAAGTAATCCAGCAATGTGCTCGGCGCGGTCCCTGGGGCGCGGCCATCGAAGTGGCGGCTGTAGTTTTCGATACCGGAGCAGAAGCCGACTTCCTTAATCATTTCGAGATCGAAACGGGTCCGCTGCTCAATTCGTTGAGCCTCCAGCAACTTACCCTGACTCTGGAACAGCGCAATGCGCTCTTGTAGTTCTTGCTCGATTGTCACAAGCGCCATCTCCTGACGCTCCGGCGACGTCACAAAGTGAGATGCCGGGAAGATGGTAATCTCGTCCTTGGATTGCACGACTTCGCCGGTCAACGGGTCGACCAGAGTGATCTTTTCGACTTCGTCGCCGAAAAATTCGACGCGGACAATGATCTCTTCATCGGCAGGCTGTAGTTCCAGGACATCGCCCCGCACCCGAAACGTCGACCGTGCCAGCGCCATGTCGTTACGGGAGAACTGCATGTCGACAAGGCGACGCAGGCAGTCGTCGCGGTCCATCTCGCCGCCGACATGGAAGGTGAGAATAATCTGCGAGTACTCTTCGGGTGCGCCGAGACCGTAGATACACGAGACCGACGCGACTATGATCACATCGCGCCGCTCAAGCACCGCTTGTGTGGCCGAGTGCCGCAAGCGGTCAATCTCGTCGTTAATGCTCGAGTCTTTTTCGATAAATGTATCGGTCTGCGGTATATAGGCTTCCGGTTGGTAGTAGTCGTAGTAGGATACGAAATACTCGACCGCGTTGTTTGGGAAGAATTCCCGGAACTCGGAGCACAACTGAGCGGCAAGTGTTTTGTTATGCGCGATGACGAGGGTGGGGCGCTGCACCTTTTGGATGACGTTGGCGATGGTGAAGGTTTTGCCTGTGCCGGTCGCGCCGAGAAGCGTCTGGAACTTTTCGCCACGTACCAAACCATCCGCTAGCTGACCAATCGCCACAGGCTGGTCGCCGGATGGCGTGTAACTCGATACAACTTGGAACTCACCCATACATCAATCCTTCCGCCATCTTGTGGCCCCGAAAACCTATAGTATAGTATACCCCGCGCGTACCCTGAAACCAAATGGATGTTCGTACTGCGTGAAGGTCTAGGCATTTCGCTGCATCAGAGTAGCTTTACAGCAAATGCGAGCTGCGGTTAGCCGAGCGCGCTGCGACTCTTTTGGCCGAATACACGTATACCCATTATGGTTGGTACGCATGTTGCCGTATTCCCATTGTCAGGTATTATCATTGACAGGAAATCTCAGTGCGAATCCTCGCTTGTTTGAGCACCAGTTTTTGTCGCCTCAGTTCAAGTGATAAATTTACACGCTACCGGTGTTTGCGGGTGCTCGGCACCGCATGGTAAGGGACTTTATGATTTTTCGCCCCTGGAAACGACCATCGTCTACGCTGATTGCAGCGCTTCTCCTCTGTTCCGCAACTTCACTGGCTTCCGCAGATAGCGGCGTTACCGATTCCACCCTCACGAACGGCCTGCATGTGGTCGTCGTGCAGAATCATGCCGTCCCTCTCGTTGCTATTGATGCGTGGGTGCGAGCCGGGGTGAGCCGCCAGCAGCCCGGGCAGCGTGGGGTTGCGCACTACCTTGAGCACTTGATCTTTAAGGGGACAACGTCGCGACCGAACGAGGCGGCTATCGATGGCGCGATAGAAGATTTGGGCGGACAGCTCAATGGAACAACGTCATACGACTGGGCTCACTTCTACGCCGTCGTTCCTGCCGCAAACTTTGGCGTCGCGTTGAACGTGCTTTCCGATGTGCTGCAGCATTCCGTCATCAACGCCAAGAATGTCGACGCCGAGAGGCCCGTCATTCTCAATGAAGTGGCGCGAGCACAAGACTCGTCGGGGCAGCTTATGAGCCTTGAGCTTCGACGAATGGCGTATGGGCCCAACCATCCATACGGCGGCGCCATCACCGGGACACCGTCGGACGTACAAGCCGTTACTCGTGACCAAATTGACGCCTTCTACAAAACGTACTACGTCCCCAATAACACAACCATCGTTGTTAGCGGCGACGTTGCTCCGGATACCGTTAAGCAGGCTGTAGCGAAGGAACTTGGGGCCTGGACGTTTTCTACCGACTTGCCCACTCAAGCTGAGATCGCTCCCATAAAGGCTCCAGGCATACAGCGTAGTGTTATCCGGCGTAGTGCGTCGGAGTCGTACATGACGTTGTCGTTCTTTGCGCCATCGGTAAAAGAGCAGCCAGAAGTATGGGCGAACGATGTGCTTCTGACGCTGCTCGGGCAGGGTGGAAACAACCGGCTCGACTCAGCGCTTAAAGATGACATGAAGATCGTCACCGAAGCCACAAGCGACTTCCTGACGCAGCGATATCAAGGGCTGTTCACCGTTACGTGCACGTTCCCGTCAGGAAATCCCGATCAAGTGGAGAGTGCGATCATCGCTGAAGTAAAGCGACTACGCGATCAGAAAGTCAGCGACAAGGAGCTCGATGCCGCCAAGCAGAGCCTCATATCGTCGTATCTTTTTGAGGTGCAAACCAACGCGGGTAAAGCCGACGCTCTCGGCTTCTATGACATGATCGATTCCTTCAAGTACGACGTGGACTACGTAGACCACATCCGCTCGGTAACTGTCGATGATATCTGGCGCGTTGCGCAGCGCTACCTGACACCCGACGCTTACAACGTGGTCACCGTCATCCCGTACTCCGAACCGAGCTATGCGGCGGTTCCCACCTCAAACACGAACCAACGAGCCTCTACCATTCTGGCGAGCGTAGAATCTACCGCGAACGGTTCAGGAGCAGCACATTGAACCCGATTACCAACCTAGCCACAATCGCCCGCCCCGCCGCTTCTCGCCGCTTTCGACTGCTCGCCTGCCGCATGATGGCTGCGTGCGGATTTGCTCTGTGTGCGCTCAGTATCGCCGCCGCCGATTCCCTTGTGCCGAAGGACGTTACCCTGCCCAATGGTATACGGCTTATTATTAAGCAGGAGTCGGCATCGGAACTCGTCGCCGTTCATGTATTTATTCGCGCTGGCGCTAACGAGGAGGACGAACAGACGAGCGGGATCGGCAGCTTTGTAGCCGCTACGCTGTTCACCGGTACCAAGAATCAGCGGCCCGATTCTATACGCTACATGACCAACGCGCTCGGCGGCAATGTCGGCGCAGCGTGGGATACCGATTTCACCCAGCTTCACGCTCTCACGCTGGCGTCGAACTTCGAAGACGCGTCGTTCATGATCTCCGATGTGCTCAAGTTCGCCAACTTCCCAGACTCCGAAGTGGAAAAGAGCCGTAAGGATCTTCTCAGCGCATTCCAATCGCGCTCCGACGACCTCTTCACGCAAGTCTATGACAACATGCGGCACACGTTGTACGCTGGCACATCGCTAGACCGCTCGCTGAACGGCGACCCGGAGGTCATCAAGCGGCTCACCGCTGATGATCTGCGCCGCTATTATGCTAAGTACTACGTTCCGCGCAATATTGTGATCTCGGTCGTCGGCAACGTCGCCCCTGAGCGCGTCGAAACATCGTTTCGCAACAACCTCGCCGACTTCCCGCGCGTCAGTTCGCGGAGGCCGGTCGCCATCCCGCTAACAGGCCCAACGCTACTCGACAAGCCCGTGGTGACTAAGAAGTTTCGGGGCGACCTGAACGGGGCGTATACGTTGTTCGGGTTTCTTGCTCCAGGGGTCGGTTCCCACGACTATCCCGCCGTGGTTGTAACGAATGCGCTACTCGGCGGCATGAAAACGTCGAAATTGTTTACAACCATCCGGGAGAAGCAAGGGCTGGGATACGAGGTGTCGTCCATCTACCCGGCTCAAGTTGCATGGAGCGACCTATCGGCTTTTGTGGTTTCCGCCGCAAAGAAAGAGGGCCCCGACGGCAAGCCCATGGACATGGCTCCGCTCGTTCGAGATGCGCTTACCGATTCAATCAAGAGTTTCCGAGAAACCAAGCCAAGCGAGGAGGATCTTGCACGGGCGAAGCGGTATCTTATCGGGAGCTATTTGATTGCTCACGAGCGCATCGAGCGTCGCGCGTTCTTCCTCGGCTTCACCGAAATCGCCCAGAAGGAACTAGGCGGCTACCAATTCGACACGCACTACGCCGACTACATTAACGCCGTCACTGCTGCCGATGTGCAGCGAGTGGCGAAGCAGTACTTGGGGAACGGGGCAGTTATCTCAATGATCCTGCCAGGCGACCCAAACGCTGGCGTTATCAGCAAATAACGTTCCGCTGCCAATACTTCTTAGCGGACGCTCAAGAATTCCGAACGGCGCCAAGTGCATACGGTTGCACGTGGCGCTCTATTCGGCTATGTAAGGCTCCAGCGAAGGCTGGCACAATCCACAACCACGAGGGTACAGCAACACAATGAAGTTCACAACTCGCATCGCAGCGGTTGCATTAATAGCATCCGCCGCATTTGGCGTCGCCACTAGCGCGAACGCACAAGCATTCGCGCTCAAGGATGGCGACCATGTCGTAACCTATGGAGACAGTATCACGGCCCAGTGTCTCTACTCCAACTTCGCCGAGGCATTCGTCCTCACCCGCTTCCCGAAACTCAAGATCGACTGGACGACAGCTGGTTGGGGTGGGGACCGCGTCGGTGGCGGCGGTGGTGGCAACATCGATCTGCGCTTGCAGCGCGACGTGCTCGCATACAACCCGACGATGGTCACCGTCATGTTGGGCATGAACGACGGCGGCTATAAAGCCTTCGATCAGCCAACCTTTGACACGTACACCAAGGGCTACCAGCACATAATCGATGTCGTCAAGAAGGCGTCGCCCGCAACCAACTTCACGATCATCCAGCCATCGGCGTACGACGATGTTACTCAGGTTCCAAAGTTCCCAGGTGGTTACAACGCGACACTGATTAAGTATTCCGACGCCGTCAAGGACCTGGCGCAGAAGAACAACTTCCTCGTCGCCGACCTCAATTCGACCCTCGTTGACACGCTAACGAAGGCGAACGCCGTTGAGCCGGACAACGCCAAGAAGATCGTTCCTGACCGCGTGCACCCGTCGGCCGCTGGCCACCTAACGATGGCGCAGGCCTTGGTGAAGGCGTGGAACTTCCCCGCCACAGTCACCGCCGTTTCGATAGACGGCGCCGCTGGCAAGGTCGTGAAGTCCGACAATACCACCGTGTCCAAGATAGTCGCAACTCCGACACTGAAGTGGGACCAGCTAGACAACGCGCTTCCGCTCCCAATCAACTTCAACGACCCGCTTACCAAGCTAGTCGTAAAGGTGTCCGATGTCGTCACCGCCATCGATCAGGAACCGCTCACCGTCACAAACCTGACTGCCGCGAAGTACAACCTCAACATCGATGGCAAGCTTGTGGGTACGTTCACCAAGGAAGACCTAGCCGCAGGAGTCAACCTTGCGACGCTACCGACCCCGATGTACGACCAGGCGATGAAGGTGCAAGCTCTCACCAACAGCCACGTCGGTATCCACTTCAACAAGTTCCACAACTTCCAGGCGCCGTTCGGCAACGATAGCTCGCCGGGTATGAAGGATGCCGTCGCCCAACTAGTCAAGGACTTCGATACGGTTGACCAACTTGTCGTCACGCAGCAGCGAGCCGCAGCTCAGCCCGTTGTTCACCACTTCGAGCTAGTCGCCGCCCCGTAGTGGGACGCATACGCACAAAAACGCCGCATTGGAGTTTGCTCCAGTGCGGCGTTTTGATTTCTGTCTTAGAGCCCCAAGGGTAATTTCAAGCACTTACGAGCCGTAGGTTTCATCCTACGGAAGCATCTCCAACCTACCGTGATCGGTATACCTATTTGATCGGCTCGGTGCCCGTTACTACTTCCTCGATGATATCGTAGAATCCCATGCCTCGATACTTGGCGTAGCGCTGTTCGAGCAGGTGATCGAGTGGCATTTCGCTCAGCTTCGCGAGGTTCTCCACTATGGCCGAACGAAGGGTTTCCGCCGCCGCCTCAACGTCAGCGTGCGCGCCGCCGAGTGGCTCAGGCAGGATCTCGTCCACGAGGCCGAACTCGCGAGCGTGTTTGGATGTCACTCGCAACGCTGCCGACGCTTCATCCGCACGAGCGGGGTCGCGGCCGAATGTGTCGAGAATTGCGGCGCAGCCTTCTGGAGCGATCACCGAGTAGATAGCGTGTTCCATGATGAGCACACGGTCAGCGACGGCCACTCCCAGCGCTCCGCCAGAGCCGCCTTCGCCGATGATAATGGTGATAATCGGGGTGCCGAGGACACTCATCTCCATCAGGTTGCGCGCGATTGCATCCGAGATGCCGCGCTCTTCGCTGCCGACATTCGTGTCCGCGCCGGGGCAGTCCACAAAGGTGATCACTGGCAGCCGCAGCTTCTCGGCCATCTTCATCATGCGAAGGGCCTTGCGGTACGCGTCAGGTCGCGGGTAACCGAAGTTGCGCAGTTGGCGCTCCTTCAGATCGCGGCCCTTCTGCTGGCCGACCACCATCACGTTGCGACCAGCGATTCGCGCCGGGCCGCAGACGATGGATTGATCGTCCGAGAACAGGCGGTCACCGTGAAGCTCGACGAAATCTTCGAATACCAGCTTGATATAGTCAAGGGAGTAGGGGCGCTCGCGCTTTCGCGCCAGCAGGACCTCGTCCCACGGAGTGAGGTTCATAAATATCTCCGTGAGCAGACGTTGCCGCGTACTCTTCAAGTCGTCGATGACGGTGGAATAGTCCTCACCGCGACCGGTTCCAGCCGTCTCGTAAGCAGCGATGTTCTTGTCGAGCTCTGCGAGTGACCGTTCAAAATCCAGGACTGTTAATGACTTCTGCATATTAGTCTTGCACCGCCAGTGCGTGGGCAGCGTCGTTGCCGTTCGTCGACGCTTTCGCCTTGGACGCAGCGCGAGTGGCGGACTTACGGGCGGGTCGGTCCGTATCAGGGTTGTGAAGAAGGGCAAGCAGTCGTCCCAGGACGATAGGCAGATCCTTGCGGGCGACGACGTCGTCTATCTGTCCTCGCTCCAATCGCCACTCAGCCGATTGGTAGTTCGCGGGCAGCTTCTGGCCTTGTGCCGCCTGCGCTGCAACACGCTGTCCGGTGAATGCGACTAGCGCGCCAGGCTCCGCCAGTAGGACGTCGCCAAGGCTGGCGTACGATGCCATAACCCCGGCGGTGGTCGGGTCGGTGAGAACGATGATCAGCGGCATACGTGCTTGGGCGAGCTTCGCGGCTGCGGCGGACGTTTTCGCCATCTGCATCAGCGAAACGAGGCCTTCCTGCATACGCGCGCCGCCGGATGTCGTGAACAGCACGACGGGCAGCTGTTCGGCAGCGCCAGCTTCGAGTGCCTGCGTGATCTTTTCGCCGGCAACGGAGCCCATAGAGCCGCCCATGAAGCCGAACTCTGATAGGCCAGCAACACATTTTTGGCCCTGGATGTCGCCGCGACCGATGCGGAACGAATCGCTGTTTCCGAACTTGGCCCAGCCTTTGTTCAGCTTATCTTGATACTCGGGAAAATTGAGAAAGTCGCGGGAGCGGATGGCAACATTAATCTCGACAAATGTTCCTTCGTCGAAAATCGTCTCAATACGCTCGTCAACGGACATCCGATGATGGTGACCGCATTTCGGGCAGACTTTTAGGTTCTTCTCGAATTCTTTGTTGAACACAATCTCGCCGCAGCCGCCGCATTTGACCGCCAACCCATCGGGGACGGTCTCGTTGCTGCTTTTCGCGGGAGCTGCGCCAAACTTGGTGTTCCGGCGGAACCAGTTGTCATTCGGCATTTCGTGGGATCCCTCTCGTACGGGCTATTATACCTTATCCCCGACGTGACGTTGGCCCATTGGCTTGCTGAAGACGCCTCGGTAAGGGGCACCAATCGCCCTGTTGTTCAGCTAACGCAAGTGGGCATTATGATACAGCGGGTTGCTGGCCGTGCCTGATACGGCAGCGCATTTGGGGACTACTCCGCAGTCGTAGCGCATCTCGGCTGTTATCGATAAACGCGAATGGCGGTCGCCTTAACCGACGCCCAAACCCACGCTCCGGGCACGACACCCAGCGTCTCGGCCGACTCGCGTGTTACCACTGCGGTGAGCGGCGCGGGGCCGTCTAACTGGATGCGGACCGTCTCGCCGAGGGGAATAGCGGATCTTACCCGCGATGCAAACACGTTTCGTGCTGATCCGGCAGGCTCGCTCACGGAGAGGCCGACTTCTGAGGGAGCGAACGAGAGGTACACGTCCCCGTCGAGGCCGTCCGCCAAGACGTGGAACACTGCGTCACCAGCGACTGCGTCACGGAGCCCTTTGCCAACGTCGAGGCGTGCTTTGATGAGGTTAAGCCCGGTAATATCGGCGACAAACTGCGTGCGCGGTGTTTGCGCCAGCTCATCCCGCGTGCCTGTCTGCGTGACGCGGCCGTTTTCGATTGCGACGATGCGATCGCCGAATACGAGAGCGTCTATCGGGTCGTGGGTGACAAAGACGCAGGGTATTCCAAGCTGGCCGATACGGGACTTCAGATCGACGCGGATAGCATCGCGCGTGGTGACATCAAGGGCTGCCAGAGGCTCGTCCAGCAACAGCGCATCCGGCTGGGCTGCGACGGCGCGTGCTAGCGCGACTCGCTGCTTTTCACCGCCGGACAGCCGCGTTACCGGCCGATCAGCAAGCGTCGCGAGCCCGAACCGGGCGAGGAAATTGCCCGCCGCCTTGATGGCATACTTGCGCTCGCCTGCTATTCCGTAGGCGACGTTCTCCCGCGCGGTCATGTGGGGAAAAAGAGCATAATCCTGGAATACGAGGCCAATGCGGCGTTGCGGCGCGGCGATATTAATCTTCGCGGCAGTGTCTAGAAGTGTGCGCTCACCAAGCCGTACGACACCTGACTTCGGCGTAAGAAGACCTGCTGCTATATTCAGGCACGTCGACTTTCCCGAGCCGCTCGGGCCGACAAGTACCAATACTTCGTTCGCATGGGCGGTGAATGTCACATCGAGGTCAAGGTCGCCCATCTTTGTTGTGGCCGACATTTGTAGTTCGGAAGGAGGCAGCTTCACCATGCCGTCCTCCAGCTGCGCGCAATCAGTTTCGCTCCAACAAGCGCTACGACGGAGAGGATGAGGGAAATTGTTGCAATTCCAACTGAGAGGCTCAAGTCGGACTCGAAAGCGGACATGACGGCGAGTGGTAGCGTTTGCGTCCGGCCCGGAAAATTTCCCGCAAACATCATCGTTGCGCCAAATTCTGATAAGGCGCGCGCCCAGGCCAAGAGCCCCCCTGCAAGCAATCCGGGCTTTGCCAGCGGGAATGTTACCGTCCAAAAAACGCGCCACGGATTGGCCCCGAGCACACGAGCGGCGTTTTCCAGGCGCGGGTCAACGCCTTCGATGCCAGCTCGAGCAGCCTTGATAAAGAACGGGGATGCGATGACGACCTGAGCCAGAACGACTGCGGCTGTTGTGAACCCGATGTCGATCCCGATGGCATGGAAATGCTTTCCAATTAAGCCCATACGGCCAAACGCCATAAGGAGGGCAACACCAACCACTACGGGAGGAACGGAGATGGGCAGGTCGATGAGAGTATCCAAAAACTCACGCCCACGAAACCGATGGCGCCCTAACAGGAGTGCGACAGGGAGGCCACCCACGATACAGATGACAGTGGACAGTAGCGTGGTGCGCAGGGTGAGCGCCAGAGCAGAGATGGCGTCTGGCGAGTGGACCGAGTGAAGCCACTGGGCAGGCGAGATCGACGCCACGAGGGCAACGAAAGGGATCGCAAGGAACAGGATAAGCGGGGCCGAAGCAAATGCGAGGCCAACTAACTCACGCCGCCCTTGCGGTCCGCGGTCCGTGTCATTTAAGAAAGCCATATTTCTTGAGGATTGCTTGCCCAGGCTTACTGAGGACAAACGCGACGAATGATGCTGCGCCGCTCCTGTTGTCAGCGTTAGTAATGGTAGCGATAGGATATTCCGCTACTACATTGTACTCTGTTGGTATCGTAATCACTCGCACTGTTCGTCCAGCAGATCGCGCATCGGTAGAGAATACGATACCGGCGTCCGCTTCGCCCAGGATACATTTGGCGAGAACCGCTTTAACGTTCGATTCCCGACTCACTGTATTTTGCCGCGTTTTTTCGGCAAAGTCTGCCCCAAGGGCTGGCGTCATTTTCGTTAGAACTTCGTCAGCATAGTGCCCCGCAGGGACTTTCTGACCAGCAAGCACGAGCTTAACGCCAGATTTGGCCAGGTCTGCCGGGGATTTTACAGCAGCATCTTTTGGTGGCGTGACGATCACCAGAGTGTTGCGCGTAAACACAACTGGCGCATTCACAACCTTCGCATCGACGAGGGCTTGCATATTCGGTAGGTCCGCAGAAGCGAACACATCCACCGGAGCGCCCTGCTGAATCTGCGTTTTGAGTGTCGGGCTGCCAGCGAAGTTAAACTCCACTTTGTCGCCAGGGTGCTTGGATTCGTACGCAACCCCGATATCGCGGAAGGCCTCGGTCAACGATGCCGCCGCGAAGACGCGGATGGGGGACGCGGTAGCATTGACGGTTGGTAGCAATACCGCGAGAGCAAGGATCAGTAGCCGTATGCTCGTCTTGAAACTCATTTCTATGCCTTTCGATATTTGCGGGAGGGTAGATATGCTGCAACTAAAGATAGTATGTGCTTGTCCGACCGCAGTATTAGCTACGACCGGACGGATTTGTTGAGGGAGCCAGCAATCAGTTGATCGATGGACACGTTGTATCGTTCGTGGTGTCGCACATGTTCGGATTTGCCGCAAAGTCCTTGTAGGTCAAACCCTTCGGGTTGCGAAATTTAACGCTTCCGTCGTATGCCAAGGCGATGAACCCCCCGTTGTGCCGATCCGGATAGTGAGTGGCGATGGACGAGGCCGTCACCAAGGTGCCGGTAGGCTCAATCGGGTACGGGCGCCGCTCATTCACAAAACCATTCTGACCATCTTGATCGCTCGATGACGAGTGGCCGCTCGTGTCTGCGCATCCTGGTGTATTTCTGTGGTCCCAAATGACGAGAGCCGACGGATTCAAAACCTGTCCCTCAGGCAATCCCATGGGGCCGTAATAGATGTAGCTCATCGCGTAGCTGACCTGGTATTTATCTTCAGACGGGTCCTTGAATACGGCCATTGTCTTGATATAGGGATAGAGAAAGCCGTACGAGAAGTGAGTCCAAGCTGCATTATAGGGGCTGGTCGATGTCGCCTCGCTCGTATCATTATCGTACGGAGCCCACCACGTTTCAATTGGACCAGTATACGTCGACGGTTTCGGAAGATTGTAGCAAAAGAGGTCAATCTTGCTGCCAACGATGTCGCCCGGCGGAAAACTGCCATTGACGTTTGTACTCGGGCTGGCGCTACCCGTCGTATCGCAGAAGCGATACCGGCAGTTCACCATGTCAAAATCGGACCGATACAAGGCGAGCGCTACACCGAACTGTTTAAGGTTGCTCGTACACGTAGTCGCCCTGGCTTTTTCACGGGCCGTTGCGAACACGGGGAAAAGTATAGCTGCTAAGATAGAGATTATCGCTATCACTACGAGCAGCTCTATCAACGTAAATGCCGACTTTCGGTCGGAGGTCATTGGAGTCATCCTTTCGTGCTAGTGCGGCCGATCAACCGCGTTGGTGCTCCTTATCCAAATGACGTTCCACATCGTACGCTATTGTCTAAGCTGGTATTTATTTGATCTAGGCGCGTGGCCATAATCCGTCACGCACCGCTTAAACGGTTTCTCCGGTAACTTCCCCCATGCGCGATGTGTCGTAACCGCCCAATGCCGCAAGCTGAGTCCGAACCCAACGATGATCCAGGGTGCTCAGCAGTTGCTTTACAGGCTCGTGATCCAAATACCGCTTCGGCACTGCTAGGTCGTAGCTCACTTCTCGGATAGGCAAGAACTCCAGTCCGAACGCATTCGCCACGGCGGCGACGCTCACAGCGGCGTCAGCTTTGCCTGATTGAACCGTACGGGCCACATCGTAGTGCGAGCGGTCTTCGTGATCGTAGCCTGCGATGTCGCCTGGTTTCATACCCGCCTCAACCATGATCTCATCGAGAAGCCGTCTGCAGCCGGACCCTTTTTCACGGTTGCTGATTGTAATGTCTGTCGAACCCAGATCCGCTACGCTCTTAATCGACTTTGGGTTGCCCGACGCGACAACCAATCCCTCTTCCCATATCCCAAGATTGACGAGAACCACTTTCTCGCCTGGAAATGCCTGACGCACCGCCTGCAGGTTACGGTTTGTCGCATGCGAATCACTGTAATGCATTCCTGCCGCATGGACTTCGCCGCGCTTTAAGCACTCGATGGCGCTACTGCTGTTGGCGTGAAACCAGTTCACGCGAAGGCCGGGGTGCCAGCGCTCCGCTGATCTTGCCCAGAGTGACAACGCAGGCGTACAACCCGCCACGGCGACTGAGCGGCCCAAGCGGTCAGCATCGTCGGCAAGCGACACGTGAACGTTCGCGCCATTCGGGGAGTTCATTGCGATGCCGTCCGCAGGTGTCATCTCCGTGCGGAATGCAGCCTCGCCGCTGAGAGGATGGGCGATCCACGAGTCGGCTATTCGCGTAAGGCTGACCCGAGTGCCATCGCACTGCCAATCAGCGCCTTTCGCCGCCACTGCGGTAACGGTAGGCGCTTCTTCATTCAGCCAAAATAGCTCATCGATGGGACACCCAAGCGCTTTAGATATGCGCAGAGCAACGGAGAGCGAGAGGGCGTATATGCCCGCCTCGACCCCACCGATCGTCTGCCGCGCGATGCCTGCGGCGCGGGCCAACTCCTGCTGGCTGAGTCCCAGTCGGGTGCGCACTGCCTTTAGCTGGTTATTTAACTCGGCTCGATCCGACTGCGTGACGTCCATGGGTTGATATCCTTCGGCGACTATATCTCAAAAGCTAGCAGTTCTTATGTCGGATATTACCCGAGAAGCCTTTGAGATTATGCCCGTAGATAGTTCATATTGTAAGATATACCTGCCTCTACGGGCAGCAGTTATCTCGCAATACGAGAGACGCAAGGATACCCGGACGTTGGGTGAGGGGAGAACGATCTCTGCTGGGGTGGCAACAACGCTAGAGTCAGCAAATCCTAACACTACGAAAGCATCAAGATTGGTAATAACTTACCCGCTAAATTCGTCCCGCTCAGTCCACGGGACGGCGGATTAAGCATGCGAGTCTATGAAGATCCCTCGACACTGATTAATCTGAGACTGTAGTAAATCATCTGTCCGAAGCTTCGCACGCAAACCCTTGACAATCGAGCGTTCGCCGGGTAGTATGTTTTCACTCTGGAAACAGAGCCGGTTTTGAGGCTGGCTGAGCGAATTGCTCCTCGGCGGTAAGTCAAAGAAATCAGTTGTCGGGGCGTGGCTCAGCTTGGTAGAGCGCACGGTTCGGGTCCGTGAGGTCGGAGGTTCAAATCCTCTCGCCCCGACCAAGAAACACAAGGCTGTCTGCAATGAATGCAGGCAGCCTTGTTTGCATGTGAAGCAGTGTCCGGTTATGGTGTGGACAAAAAAGAAATTGTTTTACAATCGCATGTTTGTTTTATGTGTCTTTTCGTGGTACAATATTACTGTTAAGTAGCATTGTTATGACGGCAATAGACTATGACGCGAATCGCCGTAGCACTTCGATCAAGAACTGTGCGCATGCATAATTGCACGATGCATTCCGCATGTGCGCATACCGGACATTCTACGCCTAACACTGATATTTTGCGCATGGAGTACAATGAGTTATGTCTTCCTGCACCCTCTGCGGCATTGACCGCCATGTTGTCGCCCGCAACGATCACTGGGCACTTTGTCTGAATGACGACCAGGCATTCCTCGGTCGCTGCTTCGTGGCACTCAACCGTCACGAAACCGATGTAACATCCCTGAGCCAGGCCGAACGCGACTCGCTTTGGGATCTGCTCGCCCAGGGAAAAGGTGCCCTAGATAAGCTCTTCAAGCCCGACCACTACAACTACGCGTTCCTTATGAACCTGACACCGCATGTGCACATGCACATCATCCCGCGCTACGCCGCGCCGCGCACCTTCGGCGGTGTCGACGTGACAGACACAGCGTTCAATGCGCACTATGACCCGGCGGCAGCGCTTCTATTGCCGGAACCTGTCCAAGCCGATCTGGCTGCGGCGATCAAAGGAGCACTGGCGCGATGATAGCTCGACTTGTAGGCACGCTTGCACACGCTGAAGCAAATGTGGTAATCGTCGACGTCGCCGGGGTAGGGTACCGCGTCAGCGTCCCCGTGAATACCTTGTCGCAGTTGGGCGCCATTGGCGCCGCCGTTACTCTCTGGATACATACCAGCGTTCGCGAGGACGACATCTCGCTCTTTGGCTTTTCCAGCGTCGACCAGCAGAAGGTCTTCGAGCTGCTTCTCAGCGTGACTGGGATAGGCCCGAAGGTAGCCTTATCGATATTGTCCGGCATGGAAGTGTCATCGCTAGCCGATGCGGTCGCCGCTGGTGATATCAAGACGCTCACGCGTATTCCGGGGCTTGGCCCGAAGAACGCCCAGCGACTGGTTCTCGAACTGCGCGAGAAGATGCAGCTGATCTCCTTCGAACGGCGCGCCGATCAGCAGTCCGTCGCTTCGCGACGACTGCCCGAGGACGTCGTCCTCGCCGACGCCATAGACGGCCTGACCAACCTCGGATACAACCGTAACGACGCCCGCAAAGCTGCAGAACGCGCGATGGCCGAGGCTACAGACAAGACCAATACGGCCTCACTGCTCCGGGCGGCACTGAACCTATTGACGAAAAACTAGGGGTTGGAGAGTGCGGGTTAACGCTGGAGATATTCGCGCAAGCGCTTCTTGCGTGCAGCAGCGCGTAGCTTGCGGATTGCCTGAGCTTCGAGTTGGCGGACCCGTTCGCGGGAGATGCCCAGCTTTTCGCCGATGACCTGAAGCACTCTGCGGTCATCGTCCTCGAAGCCAAACCGGCAGCGCATGATCAGCTGTTCGCGCTCATCAAGGCTGTCGAGGATAGCCTCGATCTCGTCGCGCATCTCTGTGTTGATGAGTGATTCTTGCGGATCGGGCGACGCCTTGTCGAACAGCAGGTTGCCAAGCGGAGTGTTCTCTTCGTCGCCAACTGGCGTGTCGAGTGAGATGGGTTCCTGAGTGGTCTGGAGCAGGTTGTTCATCTTCTTAATCGAGATGCCTGCCATCTGAGCGATCTGCTCGGAGGTTGGGTCGGTGCCGTTGCGCCGTTTGAGCTCGACGCGTGCCTTCTCAACCTTTCGAAGCGATTCGGAGACGTGCGCAGGGAGCCTAATGGACTTGGCCTTGTTATCGACTGCGCGACCGATAGCCTGGCGGATCCATTGTGTGGCGTACGTGCTGAAACGATAGCCTCGATCCGGGTCGAACCGCTCGGACGCGGTCATGAGGCCGATGGAGCCTTCCTGGATCAAATCTTCTAGGGGGATGCCGCTCGAAAGATAGGTCTTAGCGATTGAGACGACCAGCCTCATGTTGGCTTCGATCATCTTCATCTTGGCGGCCTGGTCGCCGTCCCGTACGCGGACGGCAAGCCTGGATTCTTCGCTCGCGGACAGGAGGGATGTTCGCGTGAGACGATTGATGTAGGACGTGAGGTCGCTGAGGGTGTGGGCTTCGTCCTCTTGGGCGGACGCACGCGTTTTTGCCTCGGATACTACCGTTATATCGTCGGAGTCGGGAGTTAACCGCCCGACGCGAACAGGAGTTGCGGCTATCTCGGCTTTATCGCCGTCGATACCGCCTTCCTGCCCATCACTCTCTCGAAGACCATACGTACCGGTGTCCATTGACGTCACGCCTGTACTCCTCGGGACACGCATCATCGCGATGGGAGCAACTCTCGAATCCGAGAGCATAAACCCATGATCGATACTTCGCCTATACGCGCCGATATTCCTTCTTGTTCCTAATACCTATTTGTAACTTTTCTGACTTATTCCATATCCATGTTGTAAATCAGATACCTTATTGCTCTATAGCATTCAATCGCCACATCGCAGGACCGGTATCTGACTGGAAACGTCTCGGTTCGGCTCTCGGCCGTGGGAGATTCTAGTTTGGATTGCCTAGCCTCACAACGATGCAGAGTGCTGCCCGATAAGTGTAAGTACGTCAGATGTTCGCCGAACGCGCCCCAATCGAGGAAAGATTCTTTGGACGCTGTTTTCGTGCGCTTCCGGGACGCGGTCTGCCATGGCGTCTTCGACTAGAACGATGCTGTAAAAATGTTCGTATGCCGCACGCGCCGTAGACTCCACGCCAATGCTCGTTGATATTCCCGCAAGGATGATGGTGTCTATTCCGCGTCGTCTGAGCTGCAAATCAAGGCCGGTGTCGTGAAAAGCGCCCCATTGATGCTTGACTACCATTATGTCCCCGTCACGGGGGCCAATCACAGGTACGATCTCGTCCCACCCTGGAGCCAACTGAGTCGCCGCCGGTTGGTCAACGCGCTGCGATAACCTGTCGCCGCCATCGGCCGCGAAGGTGACGCGAACCAGAACCACCGGAGCGTAGACGCGTCGCATCGCGTCGGCGATCTTGGCGGCGTTGCCAACAACGGTTTCGGACGTGTTAGGCCCAACATCACCCGAGACTATTCCGCGCTGCAAGTCAATAAGTACGAGGGCTGTTTTCTTGATGTCGATTTCCACAAATCGGCTCCTTAAAAGATGCGATTGGCATTGCCAGGCTAGCCATGCAACTTATCGGTTTTACCCATATGTGCCCCGGCTTACCCAAGTAGATATCGCGGGTCCATTGGTAGCTTGCAACTTTTCCGGGTCAAATAGCTCAATATAGTAGACTACAGTACTTCATTGTCGCACTAGACGTTGGACGTCGAAAGGACAGCTTATGTTACTTGCTATTGTCGGACTGATCGTTTTCGTCGTTTCGTTCTTCATCAGAGTGACGCCCGCACAGGCTAGCGTTAAGCAACTCGTTAAGGTGGTTGGTGTTGTTCTCTTCTTTTTCGGTTTGATCACGGAGAGTTTTTTTACCGTTCCGGCGGGATATAGGGGCATCTTGATGCGATTTGGGGCTCCTGTTGGCGATTTGAAAGCTGGCGCTCACTTCAAAGTCCCCGTTATGGAAACGGTTGAGATGATGGAGGTGCGCACACAGAAGGCTGACGCCAAGGGATCAGCTGCGAGTCAGGACTTGCAGGTTGTCACAACGGATGTGGCTGTAAACTATCACCTTGACGGCAACTCTGTTGGTAAGATCTATTCTGCTGTTGGCGACGACACGGCGATTCGTGACCGAATCATCCATCCCGCGACCCAAGAGGTGCTGAAGTCGATAGTGGCGCGGTACACGGCAGAGCAACTGATCCGGCAGCGCGATCAGGTGAAGACGCAAGTTGACGATGCGCTCAAAGCGCGTCTTCTGGCTTATAACATCATTGTTGAACCGAACGGCGTCAGCTTGACCAACTTCGAGTTCTCTCAGCAGTTTAACGATGCCATCGAGTCGAAGCAGGTTGCGCAGCAGGGCGCCGAGCAGCAGAAGTATGTTCTCGCTAAGGCTCAGATGGAAGCGCAGACGGAGATTGCCAAGGCGAACGGCATAGCGCAGGCGAACCGTATCAAAGCGCAGGCATTGAACTCCGAAGGCGGACAGAAGGTGCTTGCGCAGTCGTGGATCGACAAGTGGGACGGCCACTTGCCGACCGTATCAAGCAGTGGTGGCGGGCAGATATTGGACCTGCGCGACCTCATGGCCGGAAATGCGAAGGCGCAGTAGCAGCATCGCTGTCATTGGAACCATAAGGCGGCTCCTCGATCTAGATCAAGGAGCCGCCATGTTTATATTGCGTAAAAGCAGCCGTCTGGCGGCTCCATGGCGCATAATAGCTGTATGGTAGCCTCAGTATTTTCGCCCACGCAGATTCTCGGTTATATAGCGTTCGTGTTGGGCGTGTTTTCGTTTCTACAGAAGAATGATCGCCGGTTTCGAATCAGTCTATCGTTCCAGGCAGTGGTTTACGGCGTGCACTTTCTGATGCTGGGCAATGTCCCGGCGGCCGCGAGCAACCTCGTATCGCTGGGGCGGAATGTGTTGTCGCTAAAGAGCCAGTCGAACTATATTGCCGCCGTTCTCGTCGTCATTACCGTGGTGTTGGGCTACTTTACGATCAAGTCACCCATAGGCTACCTGACGATCGGGGCAACGATTATATCGACTATAGGCATGTTCAATCTCCAGGGGATTCGCATGCGGCTGTGCATGCTGTTTTGCACATTCCTATGGCTTGCGAACGGGATTTTGAGTCACTCTATAGGCGGTGTAATGCTGGAGGCGGTCATCGGTATAACGAACACGTTCACAATAGTCAGACTATATCTGGGAGGTAGAGATCCGAAGGCTGCCGCTGATATCCCGGAGATTGAAGGGGCGTGGCCACCGCCAGCGCAAATGCCCGCAAATCCGCAGGTCCTGGAAAAGTAGAGATTGCGACGACCGAAGCCAGTGGCTGTTCGGGACGAGGCTATCCCGGTAGCCGTCAGTGAAGCACCGCCAGTATGCCTGTAATGTTGAGTCGTGGAGCGAAGCCTAGCATCGACAGCAGCAGTAGATAGGGTTTTGCCGCCGGTATGGCAACCCGCATCGAGGAGATATTGTGGCTCAACGAACGGGCGCCATTTTTCCACTACCGAAACGGTACGGCAAGAACTTCGATGCCGTTGGCGCCGGGTTGACGCTAGTGTCGACCGTGTTTATGTTCGGGTGGCTGGCAGTACGTCCTGGAAGCCCTCAGACATTTAAGCTCGTTGACGATATCGGTCAGATTGTCGGTCCGCTCCTCATGCTCATTTGGTGTAGCGTTGGGCTGATCGAATTCTGGACCGAGCGGCGTCGTGCAACCTCCCCGTTGTCGCTCATAGCGAAGCACAGGCTTCGTACTTCGATCCTCTTGCTCCTGGCTGTCGCCTGCAATACGACGGGGCAAGTCATCTGGAGCTACCTTAACCACGTAGTCCATAGTGCGCATCCATTCCCCGGCCCGGCAGACGTTCCGTGGGTGCTGACGTATGTCTTCCAGGTGAGCGGTTTCCTCTCCCTTTCGGCAAGACCGTTGCCAACTCGAACGCGTATCAGAGTGTTGCTCGACGGATTGATGATGCTGGCGGTATTGTGCACGTTCAGCTGGTACTTCCAGGTCGGTCCGATGCTGCTTCATTCGAATGCGACACTGCTGGCTAGCCTCGTTGGGGCATGTTATCCTCTGGGCGATCTGCTGGTGCTGTTTTGCCTCTTAGTGATCGCGACAACCAGTTCCCTTGCGCATCGCGAGTACACGGGCCTGCTTTCGATTGGCTTGATCTTCGTCGTCTTTGCCGATACGGTTTTCAGCTACGGCAATGTGCATGGAACCTACGTGAACGGTATTACCGATGTTGGATGGCCAACCGGCTATATGATCGTTGCGTACGTTGCGCGGCAGCTGCTGAAAAAGGCGGAGTCCGGAGAGGACGAAGAGATACGGAACGAGGCGTATCCGCAGGCACATGTGCTGACATGGCGCTCGCTGCTGCCGTACGCCTGTATACCACCGCTGGGCGCTCTGACGTACTACAGTATGCTATCGCGGGATGAGCCGGACTTGAGTGCTGGTGTATTCTTTGGCGCTGAGTTATTAGTGGGCTTTTTGTTGGTCAGACAGCTTATGGCGCTGGTCGATAACCAGAGGCTTTACGACAGCCTCCTACAGGCAAATGAGGACCTATCAGCGCGATCATCGGAGGTTCACGAGTACGCGTCGAAGATGGAAGCATTGAACCACGAGTTGAAGCAAACCCAGCTAGAGCTACTAACGAACAACATTGCCCTAGCTCAGGTAAATGGTCAACTCGAAGAGCTAGCCACACGCGACGGCATGACCGGTCTTGCAAATCACAGAGCGTTTCAGGCTCGCCTGCGCGACGATGTTGAAAGTGCGTCGAAAGCCTCGACTCCAATAGCTCTCATGCTGCTCGATGTCGATCGGTTTAAGGATTACAATGACTCGTTCGGGCATCCTGCGGGTGACGAGGTCTTGCGAACGTTGGGGCAGCTCATTGGGACCTCCGCTCGGAAGACCGATATCGTCGCTCGCTATGGCGGCGAGGAATTCGTGATGCTATTGCCCAATGTCACCGAGGATGAAGCCCGGGTTATTGCTGAACGGGTGCGCGTGGTGATTGAGGGACATATGTTTCACCTCAGAGCCGTGACCGTGAGCGCTGGAGTTGCGTATCATCGTGGAGGCAACATTGAGGCCGACCAGCTGATCGAAATCGCGGATTCCGCACTGTATAAGGCGAAGCGGGGCGGGCGCAACCGTGTCGTTTTCGAGGTGATCGGCGACAGTTCGGCTCAATAGGTGAGTAGGGAAGGCTAGCTTCTGTCAGCCCCGTATTCACACAGCTCCCGCGTGACGATTCCGTGTTCGGTTCGTAGCCAAGCGGCAAGTGTTGTTCGATGACATGCGGACGCCTCCCGGCAGGCGCAGAGAAGGATGACGGGGCGCTCGAGGGCCGATACAGTGAGCCAACCGGTGTTCGCGTCAAGCAACGTGTGTGGCGGACCGTTCTTGAAGTTAGGACTTCCCCAGTCCTGACACCAAAGATAGTGGCTACCAAACGTGCGAATCATCGTGGCCTGACGCCACATAGGCAAGCGGCTTTGGGGGCGAAATCGTATATCGACAATGATCGCCTCTAATTCTGATCGAACAGATTCCAGTTCGTCAACTTTGAGACCGAGATAGCCAGCCGTGTACCACTCTTTTGGCATATTGCGTTGAAATCCTCTGGAGAATAACCCTAATCGTGACGCGTCGCCGTTCGAAAAAGATCGCTGTTATCCGTCGCACGGCGGACGCCGCCAATGAAAATACGTGGTAAGGTAGAGATTCGGTTCCCCCGCATCTTGACTTGCGAAATCAGTTCGTGCAATAATTCACATATAGCGTTCGCAAGAACCGAGGAGGCGCTGATTTTCGATGGGACCGAACTTGCAGGCAACGCCAGGTGACTACCTGCCTTTGCTCATTCTAATCCTCCTAGCCGCGTTTATCGCTGGTGTCCTGGTTGTCCTCTCTTGGATCCTTGGCCCAAAACGGCCGACGCTAGAAAAGCTTTCCCCTTACGAGTGCGGTGTCAATCCAATTGGCTCAGCTCGTGACCGCTTCCCGGTGAAGTTTTACCTGGTTGCGATGTTGTTTATCCTCTTTGACATTGAAACCATCTTCCTTTATCCGTGGGCTGTGTTGTTTCGTAACAACGGAATGATTTCACGCGGATTCCTGCTAGGTGAGATGGCAGTGTTTATCGTGATTCTCTTTGTCGGCTACATTTACGTGTGGAAGAAAGGGGCCCTGGATTGGGAGTAGAACAAAACCTTGGCATCCTGACCGTGCCTATGAACAAGGCCGTGAACTGGGCGCGCCGCAACTCTGTATGGCCGGCAACGTTTGGTTTGGCGTGTTGCGCGATCGAAATGATGGCGGCAACCAACTCGCGCTACGACCTCGCGCGGTTCGGGTCGGAAGCGTTTCGTGCTTCGCCGCGGCAAGCTGACTTGATGATTGTTTCGGGTCGGGTTTCGAAGAAGATGGCGCCAGTGCTTCGCCGCATTTACGATCAAATGCCCGAGCCAAAGTGGGTGATCTCAATGGGCGACTGCGCATCGTGTACGGGCGTTTTCAATAACTACGCCCTGGTCCAGGGTGTGGACACGATAGTTCCGGTTGACATTTACGTTCCTGGTTGCCCGCCTAATCCCGACGCGCTCATTTACGGGATTATGCAGTTGCAGAAGAAGATTGATCGCGAGCATTTTGGAGACCGCAGGTAATCAAGCATGGTTGACTTTGATGTACGTCTCGGCCTAACTCCCACGGACCTCGCCCTTCGCGCCATCTCAAACAAGCGGCCCGACGATTGGGTCGAGCTCAATGCAGAAGATGATGTCGAGTTTCGTGTCGTTCAGGAAGCTTTCCCGGCGGAGATCGTCAAGTCGCGCAAGTTTCGCGACGAAAAGACGATTTGGGTGAAGCACGAGAGTATCGTTGCAATACTGACACTGCTGCGGGACCATCCTGAAACCCAGTTCAGCTTTCTGTCGGATCTGACTTGTGTTGACTTGCTGAAGGTCGAGAAGTTCGACGAAGCAAGCCGCTTTCAGGTCGTCTACAACCTTTACTCGATGGCGACGTTCAAGCGTCTCCGTGTAAACGCTTTGGCACCGGATGGCGTTGCCGTGAACACGGTTGAGAGTGTGTGGCCTGCGGCTAACTGGCTGGAGCGTGAAGTCTACGACCTTATGGGCGTAGAGTTTGCGAACCATTCCGATTTGCGGCGGATCCAGCTGCCGGATGATTGGGTGGGGCACCCGTTACGCAAGGACGAACCGCTTGGCGGCGAGGAAGTCGAATTTTCGTTTAACGTTCGCGGCCGATAGGCTTTGCGAAATCGGAACTGTGGAAAACGCAATATGGCCGTACTAGACAAAGAAACCGACCTTCCCGATGCAATCAGCAACATAAAGCTTCCCCGTGGTGTCTTCATCGAGCGCGATGAAGAAAACGACGGCTTGATGATCGTCAATATGGGGCCCCAGCACCCGTCGACCCATGGCGTGTTGCGCCTTGTTGTCGAGCTTGACGGCGAAACCATCGTTAACTGCACCCCGCATATCGGATATCTACACACAGGTATCGAGAAGACGATGGAGAACATGACCTATTACAAGGCCCTGGTCTGCACCGATCGCGAAGATTACCTGTCGAACCTGATTAACAACACGGCGTATTCGCTGGCTGTCGAGAAGCTGCTTGATATTGAAATCCCTGCTCGGGCAAGTCGGCTCCGTGTTATCCTAAACGAGCTTGAGCGTATAGCGAGCCATCTTCTATGGTTGGGCACTCACTGTCTCGACATTGGCGCCATGACGGTGTTCTTCTATTGTTGGCGTGAGCGAGACCAGATTCTTGACCTCAAGGAGATGCTCTCGGGTGTCCGCATGATGACGTCGTGGATCTGCCCTGGCGGCTTGCGAGGCGACGCGCCCGATGGCTGGCTTGAGCGCACCAAGAAGTTTGTTGACGAGTTCCCCGCAAAGCTGAGCGAATACGACAGGCTGCTGACAAAGAATCCGATCTGGATCGAGCGCTTAACTGGAATCGGCGTTGTGACCCCCGAAGATGCGATCGCCTACGGCATGTCCGGGCCATCGCTTCGAGGCTCGGGAGTGGCGTTCGACGTACGCAAGGCCAATCCGTATTGTGGTTACGAGCAGTTCGATTTCGATATCCCTGTTGGTTCGAACGGCGACGTTTATGACCGCTTCCTGGTCCGCATGGAAGAATTCCGTCAGAGTATCCGCATTCTGGAGCAGGCGCTTAAGGATGTTCCCGGCGGTCCCGTGATTACCAATGACCGCAAGGTCGCTCCCCCACCGCGAGCGGAGTTGGACACGTCGATGGAATCGCTGATCCATCACTTTAAGCTGTTTACCGAAGGCTATCATCCGCCGGTCGGCGAAGCGTATGGTGCATGCGAGTCTGGTCGAGGCGAAAAGGGTTACTACATCTATAGCGACGGCAGCAATATTCCGTATCGCGTCAAGATCAATGGCCCATCGCTAAAGAACCTGCAAGCGTTGCCGCGCATGGCAAAGGGCCGCATGATCGCGGACGTTGTTGCGATGATCGGATCGATCGACATTGTTCTCGGAGACATTGACAGGTAAGTCAACACGCTATCGGCGGCTCCGGACGTCGCGCACTAGGAATTGAGCTCGCCACATAAGAGGGCGTTTTAATAGAGATTATGTTCACAGCAGAAGCCAAAGAGCAACTCGATAATATCATCAAGAAGTATCCGACCAAGAAGGCCGCGCTGCTGCCGGCACTTTGGCTTGCGCAAGAGCAGTACGGCGGATGGCTGCCTGCAGATGCCATGCGCGAAGTCGCGGGCTACCTGGAGCTACCACCAGCCGAGGTGGAAGGTGTCGCCACCTTTTACACCATGTACAACAAGGAGCCGATTGGCAAGCACCACATTGAGGTTTGCCACAATATCGCTTGCATGGTGCGGGGTTCGGACGACATTATCGATTACATCGGCGCTAAGCTCGGTATTGAAAAAGGCGCTACGACGGCAGATGGCAAGTTTACGCTCAATGGAGCTGAGTGCTTAGGGGCTTGCGCTAATGCCCCGTGCATGATGATAAAAGACAAATATTACGAAGATTTGACGCCTGCGAAGGTCGACGCGATTATCGACGATCTGAAGAAGTAGTAAGCTTCTTACCGTTTCGCATGGGCTAGCACCGAGAAAGCAGATATGAGCGAGCAACCGCAAATCCTTTTCAAATACCGGAACGTCGAGAACTACTCGAACATTGACGTCTACTCGCAGCACGAGGGTTATACCGCCGCTAAGAAGGCGCTCTCGATGGAGCAAGACGCTATTATCGAGGAGATTCGAATCTCAGGTCTCCGCGGACGAGGTGGCGCAGGATTTCCGACGTTTATCAAGTGGAACGGTATCCCGAAAAACTGGGATTCGCCACACTACCTTGTAATAAACGCTGACGAAGGCGAGCCCGGTACTGCTAAAGACCGCGAGTTGATGAACAAGATGCCTCACATGCTGGTTGAGGGTTGTATCATCGCGTCGTGGGCAATCCGAGCTCACAGCTGCTACATCTATGTTCGCGGCGAATATGTCGAGCCGATTAACGCATTGCGTAAGGCAGTTGCGGAAGCATATGCGAAGGGCTACCTCGGCAAGGGTATCTTTGGGACGTCATTTGACCTAGATATCGTCGTTCACAGTGGCGCGGGATCCTATGAATGCGGTGAAGAGTCGGCACTTATGTCGAGCCTGATGGGCGAACGTGGTATGCCGCGACATAAGCCACCGTCTGCTCCGTTGCCCGTGATTAGCGGCGTTTGGAACTCGCCGACGATCATCAACAATGTTGAAACCATCGCTACAGCCGTGCCGATTATTAATATGGGCGGGGCGGAATACGCGAAATTCGGATCGGGCCGCAGCTTGGGAACAAAGCTCTTCACGGTTTCTGGCCATGTCAACAAGCCTGCAAACTACGAGTTTATCCTTGGCACGCCTATCCGCGAGATCTTGGAAACCGCTGGCGGACCGTTGAACGGGAAGCCGCTCAAGTTTTTTATTCCAGGTGGATCGTCAACCCCGATGTTCCCGGCGACAGACAAGTTCCTGGATTTGCCGCTTGATTACGAAACGATGATGGCCAACGGCAGCATGCTTGGCTCCGGCGGGCTGATGTTCTTCAACGAGGACGTGAGCGTCCCGGCGTTGATGACTCGCCTAATGCACTTTTATGCTCACGAATCGTGCGGTAAGTGCACACCGTGCCGTGAGGGCACAAGCTGGCTGACCAAGATCCATGACCGTATCATGGCAGGCGGTGGGCGCCACGAAGATCTAGATATCCTTCTCGATATCTGCAACAACATTGGTGGACGTTCATTCTGTGCGCTAGGTGATGCGGCCGCGATGCCAATTCAAGGCGCTCTTAAGCATTTCCGGCACGAGTATGAGGCTTTGATACCGTCACAGAGTCTCTCGAAACGAATCTTTGCGCCGCTGCCGCTTGCGACTGCTGCGCACTAGCAACTTTCCATGCTGTATGGCAGTTCAACTGTCTGGCTGGGATCTACTTGATGCTCGTTATCGTCGTTTGCTTCCGGACTTATCCGGTTAGGAGACCACCATGGCCGCACCTAAGATTGGATCGATTGCTTGGATTGACCTGACAGTGCCCGATGCGGAAAATGTTCGAAACTTTTATCAGTCTGTCGTTGGATTTAACTTCGCCGCGACGAATATGGGCGACTACGAAGACTATACGCTTACAACGCCTGACGAAGGCAAAGCGATTGCCGGTGTGTGTCACGCTCGCGGAATGAATGCTTCGTTGCCGCCGCAGTGGCTGCCGTATTTCATGGTGGCGAGCGTTACGGACAGCGTTATGGCTGTTACGGCGAGCGGTGGGGAAGTGGTATCGGGTCCAATGGAAGCGGGCGGCGGCTCTAGCTTTTGTGTTGTAAAGGATCCGGCTGGCGCATGCTGCGCGTTGATGGGACCGACTTAAACTGTTTTGACGGATGGAATCGAATCGCACGCAGCGAGAAGTGCAGAGACTCTCGCAGCAGTTGGCGAGTGGGTTTGCAGAACATAACAAAGATATTGGCTTAGCATTCTATTCGTGTTCAAACGAAAAAAGAAGCGATGCTAGGTTCAGGATGAGCATTCGCCCATATCGCGCCTTCCTAGGTGCGGAAAGGGTCCAGGCTCAGCCTGGTAGAGGTTGACGACTTACATGGCAGATCAGATAACACAACCGGCGCCCGAGATGGTGAATGTCACAATCGACGGCAAGAAGGTTTCCGTTGCTAAGGGATCCCTGGTGATCACGGCGGCGTTTCAGGCCGGAGCGGATGTACCGTATTTCTGCCACCACCCACGATTAACTCCGGCGGGCGCGTGCCGAATGTGTCTTGTTAAGATCGAGAAGATGAACAAGATGCAGACAGCGTGTACCGTCCCGGTATCCGAGGGAATGGTGGTTGACACCTGCTCACCGGAAGTCAAGCAGGCTCAACAGGGCATTCTTGAGTTCCTTCTGATCAACCACCCATTGGACTGTCCGATCTGCGACCGGGGAGGCGAATGCCCGCTGCAGAACATGACATTCCAGTATGGTCCTGGTGTGACCCGCTTTATCGATGAGAAGCGCCACTTCCCGAAGCCAGTTCCTCTAAACGACTATGTCTCAATTGATCGCGAGCGCTGCATTCAGTGTGCTCGTTGCACCCGCTTCCAGGGAGAAATTGCTGGTGACGGTGCGCTATCGATTGAGAGCCGCGGTAATTCGGCGATCATCTCGCCATTCTCCGCCGATGGGTTTAAGTCCAAGTTTTCAGGTAACACCGTTGAGCTTTGCCCGGTTGGAGCTCTGCTCTCGAGGCCCTATCGCTTCCAGGCTCGGCCATGGGAGTTCCACAATGCGGAAAGTATCTGTACGATGTGCGGCGTTGGCTGCAATATCGTTGTGCAGACTCGCACAAAGCAGTTGATGCGTGTGAACGCACGTGAGAACAACGCGGTGAACGAAGAGTGGACTTGCGATACTGGTAAGTTTGAGCAGTACTGGGTTAACTCCGAAGAGCGCATCACGACACCGATGATACGACGCGCATCGACCCTTAAGCCGTGCACGTGGGAAGAGGCAATCAACGCGGTCGCGAGCGCATTCTCGACGGCTGTGAAGTCGGATCCGAAGACGGTCGCTGGTATCGGTAGCACGCGAGTGAGCAATGAAGAGAGCTATCTCTTCCAGCGTCTCTTCCGCAGCGCGCTCGGATCGAATAATATCGACCACAGGCTTTACGATTTCCCGATCCAGCCGATGGAAACGTCGATTGCAGCTATTGGCGCCGCGAAGAATATCGTAGCCGTAGGGTTTGAGCCGAAGGAATATCTCCCAGTTGTCTGGCTCTGGATCTACAAGGCGATTAGCAAGGGCAAGGCGGCGTACGCTAAGGTGGACTCGATTGCCGACGCATCCGTAACTGCGGCGATTGAAGCGGGCGAGGGGAGTATCATCCTCACGAGCGATAAGATCAGCAAGGATGACCTCGCGACCTTGAATTCGAAGGCAAAAGCGACTGGCGCGAAGGTCAACGTGTTGCTTCCGGACAACAACAGCTGGGGCGCGATTAATATGGGCGTTCTGCCTGATCGACTTCCCGCACTGCAGTCGGTTTCCAATGGCGCTCGACCCAAGTATGAGACGGCATGGGGCGGGCCCGTTCCGGCTGAACCTGGCCTTGCGACGTGGGACATTCTCGCTGGCGCAGCTAGCGGATCGATCCGAGCATTGTATGTGCTAGGCAGCAATCCGGCTGAAAGCTTCCCTGACCGGGAGTTGGCGAAGTCAGCGCTGGACAAGGTTCCGTTCCTTGTGGTTCAAGACCTGTTCTTAACCGAGACAGCGCAGTATGCCGATGTGTTCCTGCCAGCCTGCTCGTTTATCGAAAAGGACGGTTCGTTTACGAACATTGAGGGCCGTGTCCAAGGGTTCCACAAGGCTCATCCTCCTATTGGAGAGTCAAAGCCTGATTGGCAGATCCTTGGTGAGATACTAGCTCAACTGGGTAAGGCGGTTCCATTCTTCGGCCCGAACGACATTACGGCGGAAATCAAGGCGCTTAGCGGCCAGGGTGTGTAACAGGTAGACCAACGAGATTATGGATTTTAATACTTTCTGGACAATCTTCTCTTCGGTGCCTACGCACGATGTATTAGCCAAAGACTCATGGATCGATATCCTGCGTGGCTTGTTGCGCGTGCTCATCCCGATGTTCTTCGTTCTGCTGACGGTTCCGCCGTTAATCTGGGTGGAGCGACGCCTCCTTGGCTTCATGCAGCAGCGGCAGGGTCCGAATCGTGTTGGCCCCGGTGGCATCATTCAGCCCCTCGCCGACGCCCTCAAGCTTTTGATGAAGGAAGACATCATCCCGAATAACGTGGATCGCCTTCTCTACATCCTCGCTCCCATCGTCTGTCTTGTGCCTGCAATGGTAACCGCTGGTGTTCTCCCGTGGCACCCGAGTTTGATTTGGGGTGTTGGCGCTCCGAATGTCGACATTGGCGTGCTGTACCTCCTAGCTTGGGGATCGCTGGCTGTTTACGGCATCGTCATGGCAGGATGGTCGTCGAACAACAAGTACGCCCTCCTGGGTGGCTTACGATCTTCGGCGCAGATGATTTCGTATGAGCTTGGAATGGGGATTGCTGTTGTTACCGTGGGCTTGATGTCCGGCGCTATCAACACACAGCAGATCGTATTTGATCAGTCCGCCTATGGTTGGGTGCTCGATACGGCGAAATCGACTGCGGCGCATCCGGTTTACACGTGGGCGATTGTTAACAAGCCGTGGCTCGGGATCTTCAATCCGTGGCATATTGGCCAGCTTTTCCCGATGGGCTTTGTCGCTGCGGTTATCTATATGATCGCAGGTCTCGCCGAAACGAACCGCGCGCCGTTTGACCTTCCTGAAGCTGAGACAGAACTGATCGCCGGATACCATATCGAGTACACGTCAATGAAGTTCGCTATGTTCTTCATGGGCGAGTATGCCAATATGGTGGTCGTTAGCCTTATCGCCACGACACTGTTCTTTGGTGGGTGGTCGACTCCGTTTTCGTTCATTGACGCTTACATACCGTTGACGATAGGCGGCTTTCCTATCGGCGGGCTGATACCCATTCTGACAATGACGATCAAAACGTGGATCGGTATGTATGTCTTCATTTGGCTTCGTGCAACGCTCCCTAGGCTGCGGTACGACATGCTGATGGCGTTCGGCTGGAAGGGTGTTCTGCCAATTGCTCTTGGCAATATCTTCTGTGTCGCGATCTCGTTCACATACGGTTACCCGGTGGCGCTTATTACCTGGGTGGTGCTTGCTGCGCTTTCGATTGTGATCGTAGCGAGCCAGAAATCGACGAAAATTTTTACGGAGAAGACACGGCGAAGCGCAGACCTCAAGAGCTTCGCAACTGCTCAGACATTCCGAGTGGCTCCGCAGCCCGCAGCGGCTGGAGGCTCAGTTCGGCCAGTAGTGGCGGCCACCGAAGTTAATGGACGGCCGAGTGCCGAGGAGATCGTTAAATGAGTCTTTGGGACGACATCAAGTCTCTCGCACAGGAAGTGCAAGCGCCGTTTACGGGAATGGGGATTACCAACTCCTACGTTAAGCAGCCGCGCGTCACGATTCAATACCCTGAGGTTCGTCGTCCGTTGAGCCGTCGCGCTCGCTGGCGCCACGTGCTGAACCGCTACGAGAACGGGCTGGAGAAGTGCATCGGGTGCTCTCTGTGCGCCGGAGCTTGTCCCGCCAACGCGATCTACGTCAAGGCGGCTGAGAACACTGATACGCACCGGGTTTCGCCAGGCGAACGGTATGCCGAGATGTACGAGATCAACATGATCCGCTGCATCTTCTGCGGCTATTGTGAAGAAGCATGCCCGACACAGGCGATCCAGCTTAAGGACATTTTCGAACTTGCTGACGACGAGCGCAAAGACTTTATCTATACGAAGGAAATGATGCTCGTACCGGATATGAAGTAGTTTTCGCCGGTAAATGACACTGGTTCGGACCAGTTCGTAGCGGCGCGGCCGCTTGAAATCGAAACCATGGGAACACAGATACTATTTGGAATACTCGCGGCGATCATGATCGTTTGCGCTATAGGTGTAGTTGCTTCGAACAATCCAGTTCGCAGCGCGCTTAACCTGGTGATTGTGCTATTTAGCGTGGCGCTAATGTACATATCACTGAATGCCTCGTTCGTAGGCGCGATTCAGATCATCGTGTATGCTGGTGCGATCATGGTTCTGTTCCTGTTCGTAATCATGCTTCTCAACCTGGGAACACCAGAGCAGATAGTCAACCGGCTGAAGCCGCAGAACTCCTTGTCCATTATTGGTGCGGTCACTATGGCCGGAGTCATCGCGAGTGTTGTCGCATCGGTGCCGACGCCTCCATCGAGCCGCTTGCTTCCAGCGCAAACGGTAGGCGCGTTGCAAATCGGCCAGAGCTTGTTTACGCCAACGTGGCTGTTTCCGTTTGAGGCCGTATCGATTTTGCTACTGATCGCCACTGTCGGCGCCGTCGTGCTTGCGGTGCGGAGGATGTCATAAATGGGAAACGTCGCCGTCCACACGCCGCTTGAGTTCTATCTCATCCTAAGCGCCATACTTTTCACAATTGGGACCGTCGGTGTTCTAACGAAGCGCAACCCGATCATCATGTTTATGAGTGTCGAGTTAATGCTCAACGCAGTGAACCTTTCACTGGTTGCATTTTCTCGATACCTGAACGACATTGGTGGTCAGTTGATGGTGATATTCGTCATGGCCGTAGCAGCCGCCGAAGTTGCGGTGGGCTTGGGCATCATCGTGACCATCTACCGCAACCGCGACTCGATCAACATTGACCGTATGGACACAATGAGTGGCTAGGGGTCGCGCACGGCACCTACCGACAGAAACTGTACCGCTTCGTTAACTAACCGGACGTATTGAGGGGCTAAACGCTCGACTTATGAACTTATCAGATCCAGAATTCGCAAAAGCTTGGTTGATACCACTGTTTCCGCTGGTAGGCTTCCTGATCAATGGCTTCTTTGGCACATTACTGCCCAAGAAAGTATCGGGAGCCATTGGAACCCTGGCAGTGTTCGCGTCATTCGGCGTCGGATGTGCGTTGTTCAGCCAACTCGCAGGAGATAGCGCTCCGCATATTAACACACTTGCGCCCTGGTTTGTAGTCCCAGGTTTTAACGGATCTGCGCCGCTGGTAGTCAACTTTGAGCTTCTTGTCGACCACCTTTCGCTGCTGATGATCCTCATCATTACCGGCATCGGCGGCCTGATCCACCTCTACTCAACTGGCTATATGGCGAAAGATCCTGGGTACTCCCGGTTTTTCACCTATCTCAACCTGTTTATCTTCTTCATGCTGCTGCTCGTAATGGGCAACAACATGGTGTTGATGTTCGTTGGCTGGGAAGGCGTCGGTTTGTGCTCCTACCTGCTGATCGGCTTCTGGTACGAGCGAGACTCGGCATCCGCGGCGGCGTTGAAGGCCATGGTGGTGAACCGTATAGGCGATGTCGGTGTGCTTATCGGTATGTTCATGGCGTTCTGGTATTTCAAGACGCTTGATTTCCACGGGCCGAACGGAACAGGACTCCTAGACCTCGCTGCCAATAACGGTGTCGCGGCGCTAATAGCGGCGACGCCTGCGATCGGCGCGGCGGTTACGCTGACAACGCTCGCGATCTTCTGGGGATGCACCGGTAAGTCGGCGCAGTTACCGCTTTACACGTGGCTGCCGGACGCGATGGAAGGCCCGACTCCGGTTTCGGCGCTCATTCACGCTGCTACAATGGTAACCGCCGGTGTGTACCTCGTTTCGCGAATGCACAGCCTGTTCGAGCTATCGTCGCTGACGATGACCGTCATCATGGTGATTGGCATCGCGACTGCGCTGTTTGCCGCATCGATTGGCATGGTGCAGAACGATATTAAGCGCGTACTGGCGTATTCAACCTGTTCGCAGTTGGGCTACATGTTTGCAGCTTGTGGGGCAGGGGCTTTCACTGCTGGCATGTTCCACGTGACCACTCACGCGTTTTTCAAGGCGTGCTTGTTCCTTGGCTCGGGCGCAGTGATCCACGCCATGGAACATGCCATGCACGAGCGCCACAAGGCGTCGCATCACGATGATGCGGTCGTAGCCGATGGCGCAGCGGACCCGAACGACCCGCAGGATATCCGTAACATGGGTGGGCTTCGCTCGAAGCTGCCGATTACGCATATGACGATGCTTGTGTCGACATTCGCGATTGCTGGTATTTTCCCGTTCTCGGGCTTCTTCTCGAAGGACGAAATCTTGTTCCGTGACGCGCAGACATCGTACTTGGTTTGGGGCGTCGGCCTCATTACGGCAGGTATGACCGCATTCTATATGATGCGAATGATGTACAAGACGTTCTACGGTACGCCAAAGACCGAAGACGCTAAGCACACGCACGAAGCATCGCCCGCTATGACCAGCCCACTTGTGATCCTCGGTACGCTGGCGACGTTTGGCGGTTTCCTGGCGTGGCCTCAGATCAAGGGACTGCCGCAATTTACGAACCTGTTCGAGCACTTTGAAGCGTCTGCTGCGGAGCCGACCTATCCAAACCTGCTGCCAATCCATAACAGTCCGGATGCCCTGACACTGCTTGCAATTTCGCTGGCAGTCGCCATCCTTGGCGTCGCTATCGCTTACTTTGGCTACAAGGGCAAGGACGGGCGAGATCTGCTTATTGCACCTGCGGATAAGCCAAACGCTTCGTTCTATCAGGTTGTGCTGCATAAGTGGTACGTTGATGAACTCTATTACTACATGTTTACCGTACCTGGCCGTTGGATTTCGACGGTGCTGTATAAGGTATTCGACCTCAAGGTGATCGATGGAGTTGTGATGGGCGCTGGTTGGCTGGCGACACAGGTCGGCGCTATCTTCCGCACCTGGCAGACCGGTTACGTGCGTAATTACGCGTTCACTATCCTGATCGGAGCCGTGATTGTTGTGGTTGCCGTGTTATTTGGATTTAAAAACATCTTTTAGTGACCTACGGTAAGCTGCGATTTTTCTATAGTTGGTGTAACTAGCGGCTCAGGGCCGCTGCGAACGAGAATTGTACAGACTATGACTGACCATCTGTTATCGATAGTAACCTGGCTCCCATTGCTCGGTGGACTGATCCTGCTGGCGCTGCCCGCTGAGAACAAGCGCCTTCATGGTGTATTCGCGCTTGCCGTGTCCGTTCTTACGTTCGCGGTATCGGTTCCCCTGTTTACCGGTTTCCACACCCTCGTGGCGCCTGGGGGAATAATGCCTTCGGATGGCGCAGGCGCGCAGTTCATGTTTGCCGAGTTCGCGAGTTGGATCCCGCAACTTGGGATTAATTACACGCTTGGTATCGACGGTATCGGGCTGCTCATGGTTTTGATGACCACCGCCATCTTCCCGTTCGTGGTGGGCGTGTCGATGAAGCAGATTAATGATCGCACCAAGATGTTCTACTTCATGGTGCTTCTCGTTGAGACTGCCATCCTCGGTGTGTTTGACTCTCTGAACTTAGTCTTGTTCTACATCTTCTACGAGGCCATGCTCATTCCGCTGTACTTCTTGGTGGGTATATGGGGCGGCGAAAAGCGCATTGCGGCTACGATGAAGTTCTTTCTGTACACGATGGTTGGGTCCATGCTTATGCTGGTCGCGATCCTGTACACGTTCGGGCTGACAAACACGTTCGACTTTATCAAAGTACAGCAGGCACTCCCAGGCGCGTTCAATCAGCTAGCTCAGCATACGAGTGTCGGGCACGCTCATTTCGTCGAGTTGATGCTGTTCCTTGGCTTTTTTGCAGCATTTGCGGTAAAAGCGCCAGTATGGCCCTTCCATTCCTGGGTGCCAGACGCATATACCGAGGCTCCGACGGGCGTTAGCATCATCCTAGTTGCGCTGAAGATGGGCCTCTATGGCTTCATGCGGTTCAATGTTGCGCTGTTCCCAAATGCGACCGCAGAGTGCGCGCCGGTTATCATTGTGCTCGGGGTCATTGGTGTCATATATGCTGCCCTTGTAGCTTCGGTGCAGACTGATGTGAAGCGGCTTATTGCGTACTCATCGATTTCGCATATCGGAGTGATAGTGCTCGCGATCTTCGGGTTAACTGCAGCAGGGTGGACTGGCGCTGTCGTTCAGATGATCAGCCACACATTTACAACCGGCGCACTATTCATTCTTGCCAGCTTCCTTTATGTTAGGCGGGGCTCGAACGAAATCAGTGCATTCGGTGGTGTGTGGAAAGTGATGCCGATCTTTTCGGTTGTGTTCTTGATTGCGACGCTCTCTGCGATCGCGCTTCCGGGAACCGCAGGCTTCTACGGCGAATTCTTGATGCTCATCGGCACATTCCAGACGTACCCGTGGCCGACGGCTATCGCAACAACGGCCGCCGTGTGGTCAGCGGTGTACATGCTCTGGATGTTCAAGCGCGTGATGCATGGCAAGATCAACAACGAGGCAGTTGCAGGGTTCAAGGACATTACCGCTGGCGAAAAGCTGGCTGTTATTCCGCTCGCTGCCGTAATCCTATGGATTGGCATCTATCCCATTAACCTAGTCGAGAAGCTGAACGGGCCGACTGCAATGGCTGCTACTCAGGTTTACCCGGCGAAAGTATCGCCGAGTACGCCGACGGGATCGATCCTAGCCATCTTAGGGCGGACGTATATTCCGGATCGACGCGACTCGCGAGACTTGCATTACCTGCCAAATGATGTTGACTACCGCCTGCCATCGAGCGCGACTGCGGTCGTTCCTGGCGCGGCACACGAATAGGATTAGTGTCCCCGAGCTTTGTGCGCTCGTGAATGGGACTGGGGATTAAGAGTACAAAATGCTGCTTACCGCTACCGACTTTTTATCAATAGCGCCGGTTCTCGTGATTGCGCTAACGGGCATAATCGTATTGCTCGTCGACCTCTTCCTGAAACCGGATCGTAAGGGCCCGCTAGTGGGCTTGAGCCTGTTGGGCGTTATTGGTGCGTCGTTTCTCACCGGTCACCTCTGGCCGTTGAACGCAAGCGGATTCGGTGATACCGTCTCGGGTGACCGATTTTCGCTGCTTTTCCAGTACATTTTGCTCATCGTGGCTGGACTTGGCGTTCTGCTTTCCGATAAGTATATTCAGCAGAAGAACATCAACTACGGCGAATACTACGCCCTCCTGCTGTTTTCGACAAGTGGCGCAATGCTGATGGCGTCGGCAAAAGAGCTGATTCTCATCTTTATCGGTCTGGAAATCCTGTCGATTGCGCTTTATGTGCTGGCTGGCTTTGCACGTACAGAAACGAAGTCGGAAGAGGCGGCGATTAAGTACCTTCTTCTTGGTGCGTTTTCGTCAGCATTCTTCCTCTACGGAATTGCTCTCATTTACGGCGGAACTGGATTGCTTACAAGCGTTACCGGAACCGCGTTGCCGACTACGCAGCTGGACAAAATCGCTGGAGTGGTGATGACGCACGGCTTCAACGCCTACATCATCGCTGGGTTGGCACTGCTGCTCGTGGGGCTGTTCTTTAAAGCCGCGATCGCGCCGTTTCATGTCTGGAGCCCCGACGTCTATCAGGGTGCGCCTACATCGGTCACAGCTTTCATGTCCGCCGCCGCAAAAGCGGGTGCATTTGCAGTGTTGATACGTGTAGCCGAGACGTTCCTACAAATCGATCTCCACAACCCATCGATCACGCCGCAGGTGTTGGCGCAACTGGGGATAGCTCACCAGGCGCTGAACGCTGTTCTTTGGGGGTTCGCAGCGATCACCATGATCGTCGGGAACGTTGTCGCTTTGTGGCAAACAGATATCAAGCGGCTGCTCGCTTACTCAAGCGTTGCTCACGCAGGCTACCTGCTTGTCGGTGTGCTGGCGAATAATGAAGCTGGTCGTGCTGCTGTATTGTTCTATCTTCTCGTCTACACTTTCATGAACCTCGGTGCATTTGGCATCGTTATGCTGATATCGAAGGCGGGCGAGGAGCGAACTGCAATCAACGATTTCCGTGGCCTCGGATACAAGCATCCGTTTGCAGCGGTGTTGATGAGTATCTTTATGTTCTCGCTTGCGGGCATTCCGCCGGCAGCGGGCTTCTTTGGAAAGCTCTATCTCTTTACTGCGGCAGTGCAGTCAGGCAACAGTGGGCTTGCGATCTTGGGGCTTTTGGCCAGCGTCGTGGGTGTTTACTATTACTTGATGGTAGTGGTGAAGATGTGGATGCAGCCTGAAGACAAGCCGGTCGAGACTCTCTCGTGGTCCTCGGGGAACGGCGTTGCTATAGTCCTGTCGGCGGCCGTGACCCTTCTGCTCTTCATCTTTGCCGGCCCGATTATGACGACGTTTGCAGCGTCGGATCGTACCGTGACGGGCGTCGTCTCCTGGGCAGCCCCAGCAGCGCCGTCTGATGCGCCGCCGATGCATCCTGTGGCAGCACTTGCAGTTAACCCTCCAGCCCCGTAGGACGGCAATGGTTGATGGCAGCGATAGACGAACAAATACAGGGCGGCTTCCAGTGAGTGGAAGCCGCCCTTTTTGATCTAGAGTGGTCAGGGGATCCTCGAGGAAGTATTACGATGCGCTTCGCTTTTTGACCGCATTGGCAAGGTCAGTGTAGTAGGGCTTGAAGCCGTAGTGGCGCATTTCGCTGTAGGCTTTTGCGTACGACCATTTATCGTGGGTGACGCGGTAAATGCCCATCATGCAGCCGGTCCGGTCTGCGCCATGCTGACAGTGAACGAAGACCGGCTTATCGCCAGCCGCGTTTACAAGCGCCAAGAAAGTCGTGACTTGCTTTTGTGTGGGAGGGGCGGATCCCATTGGCAAGTTGACGAACGTCATTCCAAGTTTGGCGACTTCGGCGCGTTCCTTGGCTACGGTTTTCGGTGCTATTCGTAGGTCAATGACAGTCGCTACGCCCATCGATTTCACCTTAGCAAGGCCAGCTGGGGTTGGTGCAGCGCCTCTGTAGAGGCCGGGCGCGACCTGGGCAAAGTTCGGAAGCGAGGAATCTGCGGCGACGGCAGGCAGAGTGGAAAGGGATGCCAAAATCGTGATTGAAAGCGGTGCTAAATAGGGTATTCGCATTCATCCATTGTATCACACCTTACATGCAGTTCGAGTTGACTTCACCGGCCCTGGGCATACGGATCGTTCCTCAAATTAAGAAATTCACCGTCCGATATCCGTATTGAAATATCGTTTGACAATGTGGATGGAATTATCTATAATTACCGAAAGTACGTTGCTGCTATTGCCGGGGTTCAATGTCGAATTCGGAGGTGATCGGTTTGATCGTCACAAAGTCGCTACGCAACATCCTATGCAGCGTGTTTGCGCTCCTTGTCTTTCTATCACGCCCATCAATGGCTCAAGCTGGCGAGGGTGTGACAATTCCATTTGGCCCAGAGGCGTACACGCCTCTGTTTTTTGTTTTAGCCTCAGCGTTGATTTCAATTATTTACGGTTTCGGATTGCGCGCCAAAGTGATGGCCCTTTCCCCAGGCACCGCAGCGATGCAAGCGGTGGGGCAGGCGATACGGGATGGTGCTCAAGCATATCTCGCCAAGCAAGTCAAGGCGATGTTACCGCTTGTGGGAATGCTTTGCATTCTCCTCTATTTCCTCTTCGTTAACCAGGCTGGTTACACGCAGGCAATCGCTATCGGCGTGGCTGTTGCGTTTATCTTTGGCGTTTTGTGTTCCTATACGGCTGGTTATCTCGGAATGAATATGGCGACCGCTGGCAACCAGAGGACGGCGAACGCGGCGCTGCATTCATACAAGTTGGCGCTTGAAGCGGCGTTCCGCTCTGGAGCCGTTGCCGGTTTGATGACAGTCGGTCTCGGAATGCTTGGCGCTGTCATTATCTTCTTCATCTTCAAGGCTGAGGCGGCGAAAGTGCTGCTGGGCTTTGGGTTTGGAGGAAGCCTTGCGGCGCTGTTCATGCGTGTTGGCGGTGGAATATTCACGAAAGCAGCTGACGTTGGCGCAGACCTTGTAGGTAAGGTAGAGAACAGCATCCCCGAGGATGACCCGCGAAATCCGGCCACAATTGCTGATAACGTCGGCGATAACGTTGGCGACTGCGCTGGAATGGCAGCCGACGTTTTCGAGAGCTACGAAGTGACTTTGGTTGCCACGATTATCCTCGGCGCCACCTTTACGGCACCCGTTGCTCACGGAGGGCTGGGGATTACCGGGCCGACCGCTCTGGCGCTGATCCTATTTCCGATGCTTGTGCACGCGATTGGTATTTTGGCGTCGATAGTCGGCATTGCGTCGGTGAAAGGGACCGATAACCTCGATGTCGACCCGCTGGACATCATCAATCGAGGCCTTTGGGTAACGGCACTGGTCGCTGTTGTCGGCTTCGGGGCAGTGACGTACCTCCTTCCCGGTTGGCAGGGCGGAGTCACCGTCCCCATCGTGACAGGAACGGGCGCAGCCGCTGTGGTCACGGGGACTGTGCATTTTGAGCTCTGGCGGTTCTTCGTGTCAACGCTTCTTGGAGTGGTGCTGGCCATAGCGATTAGCCGGCTGACCGAATACTATACAGGTACTGACAAAGCGCCGGTGACCGAGGTCGCGATGAGCGCCAGGACTGGGCCAGCGACGCTCATCCTTTCCGGGTTTTCTCTCGGGCTTGAGAGTGCAACTTGGGGAGCGATTGCAATTGCGATGACGTTCGTGGCATCTGTGATGCTCTATCCCGATCAGCCGCTCGTGATAGCGTACGGGATTGCTCTGTCCGGGCTCGGGCTGCTTACCACGACGGGATACGTGCTCGCGATGGACACGTTCGGCCCGATTTCCGACAATGCCAACGGTATTTTCGAGATGTCCGGTGCGCTGAAGCACATCGACGGCGGAAACCGGGTAGACGATGTTCGGGCGACGGGAGACCATATTGTCGCCAAGCTCGACGCGGCCGGCAACACGACGAAGGCGCTCACAAAGGGTTTCGCCATAGCGACGGCCGTCATTGCGGCAGTGGCGTTATTCAGAAGCTTCGTCAGCGAAACCCGCCTTACGGGTTTGCCGCTGGACCAGCCAATTGTGTTCATCGGCTTGCTCATTGGGGCTGCCGCACCGTTCCTGTTCTCGTCATTCGCCATTAACGCTGTCTCACGCGCCGCGTCTGAGCTAGTGATGGAGGTTCGTCGCCAGTTCCGCGAAAAGCCTGGGATCATGACATACCAGGATAAGCCCGACTATGCTCGGTGTGTCAGTATCGTGACGGCGGCGGCACAGCGTGAACTTCTCGGCCCTGGCATCCTTGGAACCGCCTTGCCAATCCTGGTCGGCTTCGCTCTTGGACCATCGGCTTTGGGAGGATATCTTGCTGGGGCTATCGTATCTGGACAGCTTCTGGCAGTGCTTCTTGCCAACAGCGGCGGCGCGTGGGACAACGCGAAGAAGAAGATCGAGGACGGTATGCTCGGCGGCAAGGGCAGCGATGCTCATAAAGCTGGCGTCATTGGTGACACGGTAGGCGACCCGTTCAAGGACACAGCTGGTCCGGCGTTGAATCCTCTCATTAAGGTGATGAACCTCGTCGCGGTGCTGATCGCAGGCATTATTGTGACCGACATACCGCTTTGGACACGAGTGCTGGTGTGCGCGACGATGATTGCTCTGCTTGGCTACGCTATCCGCATTTCCAAACGCTCCACGCTACTGGAAACAGATATCGTGGACGAGTCCCCGAACGTCATTCCCGCTGTCCCACCGTCGGAAGGGCGTCTCGTTCGACCCGATCATTAGCTGATTCTCGCCCAAGTCAGCACTTCCAAGCCGCTGCCGAATTCGTTGCCATATGGCTGCGAACACGGGAGCGGCTTTGTCAGCTTTGTATCGCGGGAACTTCATATAGCGTGGTACCGTTTAACATTACATACGTTGTAGTTGCCGTGGGATTTGCCACCGGCCTCCTACCTGCCTCTGCGCATATTCCCGCATTCGTCACAGGACGGTATTCTCGCTTGCGCATAACGGTGGATGGGTATAATTTGGCATTGCGCCTGGATTTGCTTGGCTGACGCTGCAGCAGATTTGCGAACTGGCTTGGTTCATAGGAAAGTTAGAAATACAATGGCTGACGGACGAAAAAACCAGAATGACTCTCGGCTGAGTGATGTGATAGGACGAAACCGTGGCTCTGGGGCGACTTTGAGCGCAATCGCGGTGGTCGACGAATTGCTGCGCGAGACCGAACCCGACGACCCCAAGCTGCAATACCTCCTGCTGCTTCGCCAGCAGCTCGAAGTGGACGAAAAGCAGCAGCAAGAAGCGCAGGAGATGATCGCCAAGTATGATGATGCGTACACGAAGCTGACCAAACCTGCAAACCGGATAGCTGTTTTTCTCTCCAAGAACGAAGATGGCACCGCTAATATCGCGCTGGGCGACAACGACTTTTACACCAACGTGGACCCCAATGTGGATCCCGACACCCTTCGCGCTGGAACACGCGTCAAGGTGAACGAGGCGTACGCGATTGTCGGCGAACTTGGCCCGGCGCAAAACGGACCCGTCGTGAAGATCGCCGAAGTTCTTGATGGCGGACGGCTACGCGTCGGCGGCGATGCGCAAGGGGCGAACACTCGCGTTGTGCTTCGCGGCGCCAACATCGCAGAGGACTCCCTTAAAGAGGGTCAGGAAGTCCGGATGGAGCCGAACTTCCGTGTCGCGCTAGAGACCTTCCAGCGCAAGGACGGCAAGGATTTCTTCCTGGAATCCATTGCGCCGATCACGTGGGATCAGGTCGGCGGGCAAGAAGAGGCGATAGGGGTCATACGCGATTCTATCGAACTGCCGCTACTCTACCCCGAGCTTTACGAACGATTTGGCAAGCGCCCGATGAAGGGAATTCTGCTCTACGGCCCTCCAGGCTGTGGCAAGACTCTGATTGGCAAGGCAACTGCGTACAACCTTACGCAGGAATATAAGCAGAGGACCAAGAAGGACGTCAAAGAGTACTTCATGTACATCAACGGCCCCAAGATCCTCAACATGTGGCTTGGTGAGAGTGAGCGACAGGTTCGCGAGATCTTCTCAACCGCGCGTGAAAAGGCAAAGGAAGGCTACCTGGTTTTCATCTTTATCGATGAAGCCGAGTCCATTCTGCGTACTCGTTCATCTGGCCGGTTTACGAACATCAGTAACACGGTTGTCCCACAGTTCTGTGCGGAGATGGACGGCCTCGTAAGCCTAGAGAACGTTGTCGTGATGCTTACGTCGAACCGACCTGACTATATCGACCCGGCTATCCTTCGGCCTGAACGGATCGACCGCAAGGTAAAAATCGTGCGGCCCGACCGTAAGGCGACACAGGATATCCTTGGCATCTACCTGCACGACAAGCTGCCACTGGACTACCGGCTGGTGGAAGAAAAGGGTGGGGACCGCCAGGCTCGCGAGTATCTCGTGGAGCAGGCTGCCGAATTCATCTGGCGCAAATCGCCCGACACCGAATTTATCCAGGTGTACTTGCGCAACGGCGGAGTCGACACACTCCATTGGCGGGATCTTGTAAGTGGCGCACTTTTGACGTCGGTGGTCGAACGTGCAAAGGACTTCGCGATCAAGCGCAGCATCGATGTCAAGAGCACGAAAGAAGGTGTTTCGTGGGAAGATGTCGAGCGGGCAATTCGAACTGAGTACAAGGAAAACGAAATCTTTCCGAAATCAGACAACCTTGAAGACTGGCTAAAGTTGCTCGACTACGAACCCGAAAACGTCGTTAGCTTGAAGCCAATCAATCCAAAGCGCGGCGAGAAGCCGATACGCAAGGGTGTCATATAGGTTGGCGCTTTACGGGATTGAAACGGAATACGGAATACACGTCGAGGGTAAAGGCGCGGCGGATCTGGTTGCCGAGAGCCGAGCCGTTGTCAACGCGTACTGCGGGACGTTCGCGTCGCCATGGTTTTACCGGGGTGAGGATCCACGTAACGATCAGCGTGGATTCCATGCCCGGCGCCTGAAGTACGATCCCGACGACGCGAAATTCGACGACCCGTCCGCGCCGCCGCTGCCGGTCGAAGAGGAGCGCGCGGACCATGTGCTCGTGAACGGGGCGCGGTTATATAACGATCACGGCCATCCGGAGTATTCCACTCCGGAATGCGCCACACTGGCGGATATGGTCGCTCACGACAAGGCCGGCGAACGGATTGTTCTTGAATGTGCCCGCCGCCGCGAAGCCGAGATCGGGGCAGCCGTTAAAATCTACAAGAACAACACCGACTTTCACGGTAGCTCGTACGGGACGCACGAAAACTATCTTATGGGACGCGCCAGGCCGTTCGGTGAGGTCATCGGCGCGTTGGTTCCGTTTCTTGTGACGCGGATTATATACACTGGCGCTGGCAAAGTGGGTATAGAGCCGCGTGGGAAGTCCGGTACTTATCAGCTATCGCAAAGGGCAGACTTCTTCACTGAGGAGGCATCGGTAGACACGCTCCATCGCCGCCCTTTGGTTAATACGCGCGATGAGCCGCACGCCGACCCGCACAAGTGGCGAAGATTGCATGTGATTGCGGGCGACGCAAACCTGTCCGAATATGCTACGGCGCTTAAAATCGGGACGCTTTTGTTGGTCACAGAGCTGATTGATGCGGGGTGGTTCCCGACGAATATCAAGCTGTATGACCCGGTAAAGTCAATTAAGGAAATCTCGCGCGATAGTGCGTACGAGTGGTGCGTCCCGCTCTCCAACAACCGGCGAATGAAAGCGACCGATGTGCAGCGAGTCTTTCTCGATCAGGCGCGCATTGAGTTTGCGGGCCGTGGTGGGGACACCGACTGGGTGTTGGGCGAATGGGCGTCGACGCTCGATGCGCTGGACGCCGACCCTATGCAGTTGAGCGGAAAGCTCGACTGGGTGGCGAAGAAGAGCCTGATCGACGATTATGTTGCCGCCGATGGCGAGCCGTGGGACGACTACCGGCTGCAAGCGCTGGACCTCGCGTACTGCGATATCGACCCCGACGAAGGGCTGTATGCGGCCCTCGTCGACGCTGGTGAGATGGTTCGGATCGTGGATAATGCGGCGATAGACAAGGCGATGACTGTTCCGCCTACCAATACGCGCGCAGCTATCCGTGGCGCATTGGTCTCCAAGTTCGGTGGGAGTGTCGGCAACGCTGGCTGGAGTCAGGTTGTCCTGCGAACGGATGCCGAATCGTGGGTGGCCGATCTTGACCCTTTCCTCACACCAGCGCTCGTGGCAGAAGGTCTTGATCGTATGGCTCGTGCGGACACGTTGGGTGAACTTATAGAGCGGTTTCGGGGTTAAAGCAGTGCGATTAAGCCTCATGGTAGCAGTACCCAGGCTAGTTTTCAAGGGAGGTGCGAATATGGCAGTCATTGATGAAGAGCGAGCGACTCGGCCTGCTGGTCCGGCAGATCCGACACGGCGCGACGGTGACGAAAGTGGGCCATCTCGGCCCGATGTGCAGCGCCCTGATCGGAGCGATCTGCTCAAGCGAATGAAGAAGGTTGACCCTGACACCGCGCGGAAGTATCGTCAGCGAAGCGGGGAGTAGCGTCGCTTATCGGCGTCGCAGTAAGTTGCCGAGCTAATCGGCAGGAAGACACGCATGTTCGACACAGAAACTCGTCGATTGGGTGATTTTGCCACGCTCGTCGGAGGCGATCGGCCTTCGGGGGGCGTGCAGGCGATAGCGCATGCTGAGAGCCGCTTTGGCACGGCAGCGAGTATAGACACGCATAGCACAACAGTGATTGCGGTGAAGTATAAGGACGGCCTCATTAATGTTGCCGACCGCCGCGCAACCGCTGGCTATACCGTAATGTACGACCAGGCCGAGAAGGTGCTGGCCCTCGATGACCACACACTTATTTCGATCTCAGGATCGTTCGCCAAGAGTATCGAGGTGGTTCGATACCTCCGGCATTCGTTCAAGTACTTCGAACGCTCACAGCTTCAGCCGATGTCGCTTGACGGCAAGCTGATGGAACTCAGCCGCGTTATCGCAAACAACGTGCCCGCTGCTCTGCAGGGTATCGGAGCGTTCATACCTGTGCTGTCGACTTTCGATATGACGGCTAACACTGGGCGCATTTTCTTCTACGATGCCATGGGCGGACAGTTCGAGACTGCAGAATATGGTGCGGCAGGCTCGGGAAGCGGGCCTATTCGCGGGGTGTTTGAGTATATCCTGCGCACCAAGGGACCATTCCGCGAAATGAGCCGCGAAGATGCACTGCGTGAGACTCTCACCATGCTTGAAATCGCTGCCGACCTGGATACCGCGACGGGCGGCTCGGCGAAGCACCTTCCAGCTGCAAAGTATATCACGGCTGAGGGCATACGCGACTTCACTGAGGCTGAGATTAAGGCGGCGCTAGGGCGGAGTTAGGGCGGAGTTAGGATGGCTCGGGCCGCCAGGGCCTTTTTTGGTAAAGGGTGGCGGCGGGCGTGTGTTTGTAATGCCCCAGTCTGCTGTTTGAGTGTTGCTTTGTTATTGATGATCGATAGCGACAGCAGTGAATATACAGCGAAGTAAGTCGAACGAAGAAAGAGAAAAATGCCAGCAAGTCCCTATGAGTGGAACGAAAGTATCCGCCAACGCAACGAGTACATTGAAGATCGACTGAAGGACGGGGCGCCGGTCGTGGCTGTATCGTACGACAACGGTATCCTGATTTTGTGCCTGCGTCAGACACAGCGCAAGATTTTTGAGGTTTACGACAAGCTCGCGTTCTCCGCTATCGGAAACCAGGCAGATATCGAGCCTATCCGTACTGGCGCCATCGATGTCGCGCACCGTGAGGGCTTCTCGCGCTCGCCCGATGATGTCAGCATCCAGCGGATCGTAGGGTTCGCGATCTCACCGGCGATCAAGAAGGTGTATGCCGACCCGTACGCAGCCCCGATTGTCGTGCGAGCGCTGTTCGCGGAGATGGGCAAGAGCGCCGATGTTGACCAGTACTTCATCGTCGGTTATGACGGCGAGTTCGCAAGCTCCAAGCGCGTATCCGTGATCGCAGGCACCAGCTACGCCGAAGACCGCGCGCTGATGTCGCTGGCATCGGTGAGCACGGGCGGTGCGCCGTCGCTAGAGACAGCGCTGACGGCCGCCGTGCGAGCGTGGGGCATCGGTCGCAAGCATATCGAGGAAGAGGACCGCGAGGACGGCGAGCTGCCATCGGACCGCGAAAGCGAATCCGATGTCGCCGAGTTCGTCAAGCGCCTCGTCAGCGAAGGCTACGTCATCGAAGCCGCGATCTTGGAGCGCGACACGCTGCGCGAGAACCACTTCCGGTTCCTCAAGCCGAGCGAGGTTGACGGCCTGACCGGGTAGCGCGGAGTGAGCGTGACATTGTGAATGGATAGGAATTGGCCCTGCCGGGGAATCCGGCAGGGCTTTTTCGCGTGGCGGTGCAACTTGTTGGGGCGACCGATGTCTATCTAAGCATGCAACCTTACTTTTCTAATCGTGTCACCGCCCGTCCGACACCGTATTTGTGGATATTTGCCGCAATCATGCTCGGCGTTGCGGTCGTTTGCCTGGTGTCCTGGCATCCTGCCACGCCCAAAGACATTACCGCACGCTACGTCTTGAGTGCCTGCTACGGCAGCATTGGTTTTTTGCTTTCGTATTATTTGGCGCGCACTCATGTTACGGCGACGCCTGCCGGGATTGCATGGAGTAACTGGAAGGAGTCTGGATCAGTCACCTGGGACGCTGTGGTGGACTATTACGACGACTTCCGTAACACTGGACAAATGCCCAGCAAAGTGTCTGTCATTGATACCGCGACCGGAGCGATAGTCTTCGGTACCGATTGGCAACACGCTAAGGATTTGCGAGGCGCGGTGAGCCAATATGCGGCGACTGCAAGGGCCGAGACCTGGGGCACGCGCGGGGCCAGGTCGTGCGATATGGAACCTATAGCGTTCAGGTATGACAAGCGCCGCATTCGGTCCGAAGCGTACCTGTTTCCGGTCATGATCGCATGTGTTCCCCTCCTACTCTACGGTGACAAATGGAGGCACATTGTTCGCAATTTTGGCGAGTATTCCTCTATGGGATTGTGGTGGAGCATTGGATATTTGTTCTTACTGGCCGTACCACTTTCGATGTTCTATGCGATGATCGGGTTTATATTGCTGCCTAAGTCCCAGGCAGAGCGCAAAAGGGCAAACGACATTATAATTACTGACCAGGAGGGCATTAAGCTGGAAAGGCCGTCGGATAATGTCCGAATTGCGTGGAAGGACGTTACCAAGATAACTGCCGTGATTGTCTCGGCTCGCGGGATACGAACACTTCCTGTCTATACCGTTTCGTGTGCCTCCGCATCAATCGACTACCTCGCGTCGATTCAGCGGTCTAGCGTTTTGAAAGCCATCATCGAAGCAAGATCGGTCAATGCAACTTTGGATGAAGCATCCTTGGATAGCGTTGATAAGATTACGGAACCCGAGGGAGTGGGAGTGGTACCCAATAACGCCGTCGCGTACTCTTATCAGACCCGGACAGTCCGGGCGCTTTGGATATTCCTGGTAGTCTTTTCGACACGTATACTGGCAAGCGTTTGGGAATCCTACGCTGGAATTGCGCGGCATTCCGGTGCATCCGTTGAAGCCGTGTACTGGTCAGCGTTGCCGCTCACCGTCAGCCTTCTCCTCTGGTTCACTAACTGGCGAACGAGGATTGTCATTGGCGAGGACCGGATAACGTACAAAGGGCTGCTTTCCTCCACGACAATTCCCTGGGAGCGACTTGAGTCTATTGAGCAATGTGATGCTGCCTTGGTCAAATATCATAAGCTTGTGGCTTCCGATGGCCGTATGATTCGGGTATTCGCATGGCTTCAAGACTACTCCGCCGTTCTCGCAACCATTAAAGCGCGAGCACCACAGGCGACGTGGGACGAGTGACCTAATGCACGCCCTCCATCGGCCCGGTCGCGGTTCGCTTGCTCAGGCCGTAGATCAGCGGGGCGGCGATGACGAAGGCGAGGGTGATGACAATGTACATGTCGTTGAATGACATCACGGCGGCTTCGCGTCCGATCACTGCGGCTAACTTACCGATGGCGGCGGTGTGCGCGTCGGCTGTGTCCATGCCGCCGTGCATGAGCGCCGCTTGGACGTTGGCGGTCCATGTTCCCGCCGTTTGGCTGCTGGTCGCGATATGGTCGGCGAGTCGGTCGCGGTGAAATGTGGAGCGGTGATCGACGAGCGTGGCGAGCATAGCTATGCCGATGCTGCCGCCGAGTTGGCGCGTCAGGTTGATAATTCCGGATCCTGCGCCAAGCTGACGGGGAGTAAGGTCTGCGAGGCTTGCCGTGGTGAGCGGGATAAACAGGAAGCCCAGGGAGAACGCTCGCAGGTGGAGGGCAGGCATGAGATCGTCCACCGACGATTGCGATGTAAGGTTTGCGAGCAGCGCGGAGCCTGCAGCCATGAGGATGGTACCGACAAACAGCATTCGCCTACCGCCGAATGTCTGCGTAAGGGGCCCTGCGATCATGAACGACAGGGTTGAAAGCACGGCTGGGGCAAGTTGTATGATGCCTGTCTGATAGGCGGAAAAGCTGCGGATATTTTGCAAGTAAACGGGCAGTAGGAATTGCATCCCGTACAGTCCTAGCCCAACAGCGGCGCCGAAAAGCGCTCCGGAGGAGAGTGACCGGACGCGGAAAAGGCGTATGTCAAGCACCGGGTATTTGGTACGTAGCTCCCACGCGATAAATCCCACTAGGCCCACAACGGACGTGACGCTAAGCGCGACGATAAGGCGAGAGCTGAACCAGTCCTCTGATTGCCCTCGTTCTAGCACAGTCTGAAGCGCGCCCATTCCAACCGCGAGAAGCAAAATGCCGATGTAGTCGATTGGCGTTTGCTGCGTATCGTGATCGTAGTCGGCGTTGGGGACATAGAGTACGGTGAGGATTGCCGCGAGAATTCCGAACGGGATATTCACCGCGAAGATCGCGGGCCACGAGTAGTTGTCGGTGAGATAGCCGCCGAGGACCGGGCCGAGTAGGGGACCAATCATGACTCCCATGCCGAAGATGGCGGTAGCTATGCCACGCTTTTCGACTGGGAACGCATCGAGCATGATGACTTGTCCTGTCGCCATGAGAGCGCCACCTCCAAGACCCTGGATAATGCGCCAGAAGACCAGCGCCCAGAGGGATCCGCTCAGCGCACACATGAGCGACGCGACCGTAAACACGACGATCGACACCGCGAAGAATCGCTTCCTGCCAAATTGGTCGGCAAGCCAGCCTGTAAGCGGCAAGATGATCACGTTGGAGATGATGTAGCCCGTCGTGACCCATCCGATCTCGGCCAGGGTCGCGCCCAAGTTGCCCATCATTTGTGGCACCGCGACGCTGGTGATCGTTGTGTCGAGTACCTCAAGCAATGCGCCTGTAAGGGCGGCAACAACGATGAGAAGTCTACGGATACCGCGCGGGTTTGAAGGCATCAGAGTGGTCATGGTTTACTACCTTGCTATCAGGACGAAACAAAATGACGATGTGTCATTTTTATGATCAAAATAAGGCGGCGGTGAGTTATACCGCCGCGTGAAAGCTTAATACCGCCGAAGGTCAGGTGCGCTTGCGGGTCATGACGCCATTTGCGATGAGGTCGTGGAGCACCTCGCGTGCTTCGGCTCGCGTTGCGATCCCTTCTGCTGGCCCCCCGCACTTTTCCATCATCTGCACAAAGCCCATCGATATGCCCATTTGAAGCATAGCAACCTGCTCGATAGGCATGGGGCGAAAGAATCCGGCATCAACGCCTTCCTGGAGCACACGACTGATAGCGGTGACCATTCCCTGCGTCTTGGCTTGAATCCGCTCTTTGAGCTGGGCGGGAAGGCAGTCGCTGATCTGCAGTCTTTCGAGCATAAGTACGGCATAATACTGCGGGTGCTCGTCGTGAAACCGCAGGAATGCGTCGTGCCCGTTCAGCAGGTTGGTAAGCGGGTCGGTATCCGATGCATAGGACGCGCGAATAAGGCCCAAGAGGGTATCGAGGCCATCCTCCAGGATCGTCGCGTAGATCTCTTCTTTGTTCTCAAAGTAGAGGTAGATCGTCCCACGGGCGAGTTCTGTTGATCGTGCTATGTCGTCAATAGTCGTATCTCGGAACCCTTTCGTGAAGAAGAGGGCTTTAGACGCTTCCAAGATATCACTTCGTCGTTTAGCCTTTTCTCGCTCTCGTCGTTCTTCGATTCCCATGAACTATCTCCACTCACTGACAGAGTGTCATTATTCTAGCTTACTATCACACCGATGTCAACTGCTAGATTGAAACGATTTGTGAAACCCAACGCAATTCCTGTGGCGGCGGAGCTGCCACCAGCGTGTTTCAGTGTTGAGTGTCGGAGTTCTTCCCTGACCTGGCATTTGCCCACCCCAAAAAAGTGAGCCCGCCGCATACTAAAGTGCGGCGGGCTCTGGAGGCGTACAGGTGTCGATTCTTATGCTGGGACGGCTTCCTTCGCGGATGCCGGAAGATCTGGCGCGCCGACGATGGTTGGGACTCCGAGGAATGCATCCAGCTCTTCGTTCGTGTGTCGGTGAGCCCACACAGCGAAACGTTCGTCGGGCGTGCGAGTCGAGTAGTAGCTCTTGATGACGTTTTCGATTGCGTACTTGACGTTATCGGCGGGCACCTTGCGGTGGATGGCTCGCGTGAAGCGCGCGTCGGCACCGAGTTGGCCGCCGAGGTGGATGTCGTATGCTTCTACCTTGCTACCGTCCGCAAGTTTTGCAACGCAGCCCTGCAGGCCGATGTCACCGACATGATGCTGTGCGCACGAGTTGGGGCAGCCGTTCATGTTGATCTTTATGCCACGGTCAGTCTCGACCTTTGTTTCTAGATAGGCGATGATGTCCTTCATACGCAGCTTGGTTTCGGTAAGCGCAAGGTTGCAGAACTCGATACCGGTACAGGCCATTGCGCCGCGTCGGATGTTGGGTACATCCCACTCGTAACCGGCAGCCGCAAGCGCCGTCTTGGCACCTTCCAGCTTTTCGGTGGGGACGTTCGGCACGATCATGTTCTGGACGTTGGTAAGGCACAGATCGCCGCTGCCGTATTCATCGGCGATATCGGCGGCGCGTATTAACTTTTCGTCGTCGATACGGCCGGTAAGGACGCAGAGGCCGATCCAGTTGAGGCCCTCTTGCTTCTGCGCGGTGACGCCGACATGGTCGCGGAATGTGTCGTCAGGCAGGTGGATATTGGTCGCTGGCTCAGGTGTCCAGCCGAGGCGCTTGATGAATTCGTCGCGGAACCATTCGATGCCCTTATCAGCAACGAGGAACTTAAGGCGGGCATGTGTCCGCTTTTCGCGAAGCTCAAGTGCGTCGCGATAGATCTCGGAGACGACACGCGCTCCGTCGATCACCTGCTCCTCGGGAAGCCAAATACCGACGTTCTGCGAGATATGCGGCTGAGTGGAAAGACCGCCACCGACGTAGTAATGGAATCCGTTCGCACCGGCTTCGTTCTTGGCGCCGATAAGCGAGAAGTCGTTGATCTGCGGGAGTGCGCAATGCACGGGGCAGGCTACAACTGCGATCTTGTACTTTCGAGGCAGGTTGGCAAAATCTTTGTTGTTATGGAAGAAGTCCTGAAGCTTGTTGACCGTTGGGCGAACGTCGAAAAGCTCGTCGTGCGCGAGTCCGGCGACCGGGCACGATGTGATATTACGCGCAATATCACCACAGGCTCCGGCGCTCGTAAGGCCGACGCTCTCAAGGCGGGCGAAGATGTCGGGCATATCCTCGATCTTCAGCCAGTGATACTGGAATGTTTGGCGGGTTGTTATGTCGATCAAGCCGCGCCCGTACTTGGTGGCGATGGCGGCGACTTCACGAGCCTGCGGTGCGGTAATTCGACCGCCGGGCACCTTGATGCGCATCATGAAGTAGCCGTCCTTTGGACGCTGCTGGTACACCCCGTACCACTTGAAGAGATTGAAATGCTCCTCTTCAATGGAGTCGAAACCGGTCTCAGCATATCGGTAGATATCATCGATAACGGTCAAGGGATGCTTGATCTTTTTGTACTCTTCGAACTTATTCATCGAACCGCCTCGTTAGCATTCGTTAAATCTCTATCAACATAGAAGGGATTAGTCGGTATTATAGCCCGGTCCAGCGCTCACTGTCAAGGAATAGGAGAGGGGTTCGCCGTTGATAAGCGGTATTCGAAGAGCACCTTTACGGCATGAAATCGCGCCGGAATCGGCGGAAGGTATCGATTTTTGCATATCGAAACAGCCGTAAATAGATATTTTTTCATTTCGCCGCCCAGGGTGATTGACAGTATTTCGAACGAGCGGTATAATTGCTCTCGCTATTTCAAATTGAAACCCAGGCGTGGGCAAAAGGGGTGAGTCGATTGACGCAGATCCAAGTTAAGCCAAATGAGTCGCTGGAACAGGCACTCAAGCGGTTTAAGAAGCAGATCCAACTAACGGGAGTTTTGCGCGAAGCTCGAGAGCATTACGAATATCAGAAGCCGAGCGACCGCAAGCGTCGGCAGAATGCCGCAGCCCGCCGCAAGGCAAAGCTCAAGAACTCCAACCCCGCCGAATAACTAAAATAAACAAGCCCCAGCGACACTCGCTGGGGCTTGTTTGCTACTACAGCGGCCAACTAGTTCGACGGTTACGGTGTGATGGTCCGTATGCGGTTATATGGCTCGCCGCCGTTGCCACTTGTCCCGTCGGCGACGAACAGCTTGCTACCATCGGGTGTCACAGTCAGCCCTTCTTCGCCAAAGAACTTAGCGTTGGCGCCGTCCGCAAAGCCCGGTCCGTTGCCGCCGGCAAGCGTGAAGACGCTTGAGTTGGTCTGGATGATGCGAATCGCCTCGTTGCCGTTGTCGGTAATGTACATTCTCCCGCTTGCATCTATCGCGATACCTTGCGGGTGGAAGAACTGCGCCGATGTTCGTGGACCATCGACAAAACCCTGAATACCCGTACCGGCGAACATCGATACTTCACCAGCAAGCGTTACTCTGCGAACGCAGTTATTGTTTTGATCGACGACATAGAGGTTTCCGTCGACGCCAACCGCCACTCCGTAAGGCCTGTCGAATTTCGCCGCAGCGCCGACACCATTAGCAAAGCCCGCAACGTCCTGAGTGCCAGCGAGAAGGGTAATCGCCTTTGTCACCGGATTCAATAAGCTAACCGTTGAGCGATTGACATCGGACAGCACAATTCGTCCATCTGCGAGCGCCGCGAGCCCACGGGGACGACCGACGTCACGCACGATGACCTGCGCAGTGCCTCCCGATGTGCTTACCGACCAAACGGTACCGGTTTTCGATCCGTGTGCACCGGTATCGTCGTCGTCTGTCTGGATGTAAAGCGTGGATCCGCTTAACGCCAGGCCAAACGGCCTGTTGAAGTTCGACTGGCTGACGAGCGTGCTGACTATGCCAGCGGGCGACACTTTGCGAATGAGACCGTTGTCAAAGTCTGCGACATAGAGGTTGCCAGCAGCGTCGCGGACCACGTTTACCGGGTTATTAAACGTTGCTGTGGCTATGGGGCCGTCGGTTGCTCCTGCTGTAGCTGAGCCTGTGGCAGTCACGCTGGTCGAGTTCAGGCGCGCGACCGTGCCAGATCCTCCAGACGACGAACTACCGCAACCTTGCAGCGCTAGGGCCGCGACGACAACCGCCAACAGGCCAATCGCTTTTCGTGTGTTCACTCTGTGCCTCCATTGTGCGAAATATTCGTTTCCAATTCGTGCTTGCTGGATGATACGCCACTTGCGATTAATTCTCCTTTGATAGTGATCGCCAATTTCATTAGGTCTCCATGAAAAAAGCCAGCTTGCGCTACACTGCGCGAGCTGGCTAGATAGACATGAAGGAAGCTATGATCCGAGCTTCTTGAGCTCTTCCGGGTTCAAGGGGTGCAGGTCGACTGGAACAAACAGGCCGTCTTTGCGGATTAGTTCGCCGTCAAAGCTGATTGTGCCACCCCCTTGCTCGGCCCGCTGAAGCATCACCATATCCCAATGGACGACACTGCGATTGCCGTTGTCTGCCTCTTCGTACGCCTGACCTGGGGTGAAGTGGAACGAGCCAGCTATCTTCTCATCGAAGAGGATGTCCTTCATGGGCTCAAGGATGAACGGGTTGACGCCGAACGAAAACTCGCCCACATACCGGGCACCTTCGTCGCTATCCAGGATCTGGTTGAGTTTTGTTGTCATGTCGCCCGCCGTGGCTTCGACGATCTTGCCCGCCTTGTAAACGAGGCGAACGTTTTCGAAGATGGCTCCCTGGTAGATAGTCGCGGCGTTGAACTGGATCGGCCCGTTGACGCTGTCCTTGACCGGTGCGGTGAAGCATTCACCATCGGGGATATTCCGCAGACCGGTGCAGGGAATAGTTGGTATGCCTTTGATAGAAAAAGTGAGGTCAGTGCCAGGTCCTGTGATGTGCACCTTGTCGGCGGCATCCATCCGCTTCTTTAGCGGCTCGATTGCCTCAGCCATCTTTGCGTAATCGAAAGTGCACACGTCGAAGTAGAAGTCCTCAAAGGCTTCAGTGGATTTGTTCGCCTGTTGCGCGAATGAGGCAGTTGGCCAGCGCAATACGACCCAGCGTGTCTTCTTCACGCGGAGCTCGGAATGGACCGGGTTCCACCAGTGCTTGCGATATAGCTTGAGTCGCTCGTCGGGCACATCGGAATGCTCTGCGCTATTGAGCGAACCACGCACGCCAATGTATGCGTCCATGTTGCTCATTCGCTTCGCTTCGATCTCACCTGTAAGCGCCATCTGCTCTTCTGTGGCGTTTTTGTAGAGAGACCGCAGCACGGTATTGTGCTTGATCGTAACATACGGGCGTCCACCTGCGGCTGCGATGCGATCGACGAGGATGGTCACGATATCGTCGGGCACATCGTATGCTTCAACGAGGACGTTCTCGCCCGGCTGAACGGCGCACGAGTATCCGACAAGTATGTCTGCAAGTTTGGCGTGTCTAGGGTCTTTCATTATCAACCTTCTCCGAGTTCTTTGTTAGAGATAAAGAGCTCAAAACTATGGGCATATTCGCCCACGGGCGCATCGCCATACCGCAACACGCCCGTGTTTCAGGCGGTGCTGTGCATAGGCGGTGTGCGCTAGTGGGTGCGCTTGCGTGAGCCGTTCTGCGTCGCCTTGGCGGCAGGCAAGTCGCCGTGCTGTTCGGCGGGCGGCGCGGTGATTGGTGCGTCCTCCCCGTTCTCGCCTGCCGATTCGCTTGGCATGCTTCCGGGGCCGGGGAGCGCCTGATTCACAAACGCCAGCGTCTCCGAGGTCGGTTCTGGGAAGAGGGCGCGCGCTATTGTCACTAGTCGTGCTGGGATAGACAGAACAATTTCCGCGTCGCCATAAATTGTAGCTTCCACAATCTTCCATGCGGCATAATCGGCCCGCATCGATGCGCCCGGTAAAGTGTCACTGAGCGCAAACCAAGCGTATTCGTCTTCGTTCTGCCCCTTGAAGTCCGCAGTTTGGGTGCTTCCCGTACGCAATAGGCCAGGGCTAACGGTGGTAACGTATATGTTGTCGCCCATCAGTTCAGATCGCATGCCTTCGGAGAGTCCGACCAACGCGAACTTGCTTGCGCTATATGGGAGTAGGTGAGGAACGCTGACCATTCCTCCAATGGACGAAACGTTGACGATGCGTCCAGACTTGCGGCGACGCATGCCCGGAACAACTTCAAGGGATGCGTAAAGAGGAGCCCAGTAGTGGACGCGCATCGCCGTTTCATAGTCCTCTATGGTCATGTCGTCCATTGGGCCAACTTGCATTACACCAGCATTGTTCACGAGCACGTCAACTGCGCCAAAGTGGTTTTCAACCGCTGCAATCAGCTCTTTGACTTCAGACTGGTTGGTCATGTCGCACACGTAGGTGAATACATTCGCGCCGCGCTTGCGTAAGTCGGTTTTCGCGTCCTCTAGCTCTGCCGCATCTTTAGCGCAGACGGCGATCTTGGCTCCACGGTTAGAGAACTCGCGGGCCATCAGTAACCCCAATCCGCGCGCACCACCGGTTACCAGTACGACTTTGCCATAAAGATCGAAGCGCCGCTTGCTCCGCGCAACGTACCGCAGTGCCGCTACCCCCGCAGCGATTCCGCCTGCGAGCATCAGAGTATTCTTTCCACCAAGTTTGGCCATCAATGAGCCTCCGTTCCGCATTATCCCACAATTGGGCGGCATGCGCCAAGATGTACCGGCAATAAATCAATTCTAAACCGAGCAAGCTGTGTGGGCAGCATTATCTGCGGACAATGTTGAGGGATCGCTACGCAACGAACAGCGCCGTGATGGGCTCCGGGATGCTGTTCCGGCTTTGCTATGGCTTGAACATGAGGAGCGAGTACGTGTGAGGCAGTTTCGTCAATACTGTATCTGGGAGGTTGGGCAGAACCTCCCAAAACGTATCTGGGTGCTCTTCTAGTCGTCCGAAGCGCAATCCAGCACCGGTTAGCGCGTTCAGTATGTCGCCGATCAGCCACTGCCGTTCATGCTTAACTGCGTGTGCCTCACGGGGTTTGCCCAAGTCTCCAATATATTCTGGTGTCCAGCCCTGGTCGTCTATCACGCGTCTGTCAAAATAGTTGCCGTACTCCGGATCAAGCCTAAGGTCCGTAGCGGATGCATCCCAAATCCAATCCAGAGGGTGGCCCTCGTACAAGTAGAGTCGGCCCCCTGGCTTGAGCAGTCTTGCGACGACACATGCCCAGCCGTCGATGTCCATGATCCAGCAGAGAGCCACTCGGCCGGTGTAAACGAGGTCGGCGGTAGCGTTCAATTCTGCCGGCGTATCTAGCAAGTCGCAGCAATACCATGTCGCTGGCGCACCCAATGCCTCGGCTCGGCGGCGTGCGGTGCCTATCATTCGAGGGCTGATGTCAATCCCGACAACTTCTCTGGCTCCCTGGTTCCACAGAGACAGCGTGTCTTTACCACCGGCGCATTGGAGGTGCACTGCTCGGCCGCACCATTGCGAAAGCTGATCGAGATACGCGAACTCTGGGGCTTCAAAGTTGCGGCCACCGTTGCGCAAAAACTCGATTGCACCGACTTCGTCTGCTTCATACTGCTCGGCCGCTTCGTCCCATGCTGCCTGATTGTCGTTGTGCAGCTTCTTGATGTTCATGCGCCAGCCTCCACCTCTAGTACCGATGATTCTACTCGAATGAGTCATACATCATCTACTCCTCAATGAACTTCTCTGTTTTGGCGTAGCATTGGGAAATTCTGGCCAAGCTAGCTATTGACAGAGTTCACGCAGACTGCTATGATGGTGTTAGTTACACCCTCGTGTGCAATAGTTGAGGGGTATGTCTTTGAAAGGGCACCGAAAGTGTCAGTAAGTCCGCAAGCCAAACTTGGTCACCGCGTATTGGAAGGGGAATCGACGCCTCTTTACCGCCGGGTTGAAGAAGATTTGCGGAAGCGTGTGCAGAGCGGGGCATGGAAGCAAGGAACGATGATTCCTGGGCGGCAAAGGCTTTCCGAAGAGTACAACGTTCATATCCATACCGTTGAACGCGCGATCAAGTCGTTGGTGGAGGATGGGATTCTAGAAACGCAAGGCACGCGTGGAACCTTCGTTGCCACGAACGCCGACTCATCGTCTTCGGTAAGTCAGGTAGTAGCCATTGAAGCGTGGCCGCCGATTGGCGGCGCTGGCGCGGATTTCAACCGTTTTGACCGCTTGACGCGGCCCGCCGTAATCGGTATAGTCAGCACCGACAACCCGCTGAGTGCAGATTCGGAAGCGATTTTGCGCAGCCTGGAAAAGTCAATTTCGACTGCTGACGGTAGCGTCGCATATTACAACCGAACACTTCACGGACGGGTTGCAATACCGCTCGCAGATGCAGTTGCGTCCCTTATCGATCAGGGATGCGATGCGCTTGTGGTAATGACCTACAATGACTCGGCGCCGTGTATCGATGAAGCGTCAAAAATGGTAGGAAGTTCGCGGATACCTATCATCCATGTATCGTCAACCAGTGCCAATCGGCCAGTTTGGAACGTTTATTACGATAGCGTGGATGCGGGATATCAAGCCGCTACACACTTGCTCGATAAAGGGTGCGCGTCGTTTGTCTACCTGGCTCACGAGCACTATCGTTGGGCGGACGAGCGCCTTTCAGGCATGCAAGCGGCGGTTCGGGGACGTGGGATTGACGATTCTAGCGTACGGGCTTTTTTCGCCGAAGGACGCTCCGATGACGACGCACTCCATATTGACGCGGCGCGAGTAGCTACTTTGAGTCTATTTGCTGACGGTGTCCCGGAAGGCATGGTTGCGGCAAATGATCACCTTGCCGTAGGCGTCTTGGCAGCGGCGGAAGAGCTTGGCCTTGTTGTTGGCCGTGATTTCCTTCTCGTGGGATTTGATGACGGTCCTGCCGCCCGATCAGGGAGCTTTTCGAGCATGCGTCCGCCGCTTGAGGAACTTGGACAGAGCGCGGCGCGGCTGGCGGTAAGGGCTATCGAGGGCGATCCGACCTATCGGCGGGTATGCCTGAGCTCACATCTGATCGCGCGTAATTCGACGAACGGCTCGTTCGTGCGAGGTTAGTAGATCGCGATTACTTGTTATTCTTACATGCGAAGGCCGGGAACGTTTTGAAACGACACAAGGAGGTTTAGTCAAATTGCTCATACGAACTAATAAACACAACAATGCTTTCACTCTCATTGAGCTTCTCGTAGTTATCGCTATTATAGCGATTCTCGCAGCTATACTCTTTCCCGTGTTTGCAAACGCTCGCGAGAAGGCTCGTGCGGCGTCGTGCATGAACAACGAAAAGCAGTTGGGGCTCGCGCTCATGCAGTATGTCCAAGACTACGACGAATGCTATCCGATGGGAACTCTCGTCTATTATGGAACGTCGGGTCGCGGCTGGGCGGGCCAGATTTATCCCTACTTCAAAAGCGTTGGGACCATGATCTGCCCGTCCGATCCTAAAGGGCATCCGAAAACAGGTTGGTCCTATGGATACAACGTGCTGCTTGGCGGATACGGCCAGACGGCAGGAGCTAAATACACCGTTACCGACGGCGGGACGGGGTCTCAAGTCACTGCCTACATCACTCAGAGCAATATGCTGATAGCGCCGACGAAGACGGTCGCGATTTTCGAAATCACGGAATCAGTTTTGCCTGGCAAGACAATCAACCATACATTGACTCCGTTCGATGGCGATTCTGGTTCATCGGGGAGTATTGGCCTAGACGGCAATGGTCCGATGTTCAACGACTACCAGTTTTATGATACGGGAGTTTTGCGGAACGACCAAAACGGTAGTGGCGGGCAGATTGCACCCCCAACGCACCACCACCTGACCTCTTTTGGCCGTCACACGAACGGGTCCAACTACGTCATGGCTGATGGTCACGTGAAGTTCTTGCTGCCGACGCAGGTGACTGGCGGCTATGCTGGCGGCGTACCTTCGGGCATTTCAGCTAATCCGTCGAACTTCTGTGTGTCGAACAGCTACTGGTACATGCCCGCGGGCACGCAGTGTTCAGATCCTACGATAGCAGCAACGTTTAGCACCCTCTAGACGTTCCTAGACGCCGGGGTACCGACAAATATTGGCGTGATCTTGGTGCGCCGCCGGTTTTTCGCGACGCGCCAAGATCCCATTAAATAATATAAACAAAAGCAAGCCGGCAAGCATTCCTTTTGCCGGCGAAAGGTACGTCATGACTCAGCTGCCACAGCGGTCGCGATCTCGCGCCGCGTTCCACGGAGTGTCGCTTTGCGCCATCTTCGTTACTTCTCTCCTATTCGGTACAGCCTCCAAATCCATGAGCGACCAGAATATCATCGTTCCCCAGGTAGCAGCAGTTTCGAGCACGTCCTCAGTGGGCGAATCCACGGGAACCCTGTCGGCGACGCCCGAAGGCGTTGTGCTGACGGCGAAGGTCGCCGGATTCGGCAAGTACATCGACGAGAACGAACTGCAGATGGCGGTCGTGGACTACTACTTGCCGCAGCCAGTTGCGCTGGATGCTCGCGGAAACAGGTTTGCCGCGTCGGTCTTCTGCAGTCGCAAGACGAACCCTTACCCGTGGCCGCAGCTTCGGCTGTTGGTGCGTGACGCCAACGGCATTGTGTGGGCAGACAGCACCCGCCTACAATCGCGGGGGAGCCTTGTAGCAAGTGATGGGTATGAGCAGGTGGAAACGTATCCGTATAACGCCAACGAGCTCGGTCGCGTCACTCCATGGATGATCAATCGGGCTGATGGCAAGATCTCGGAGTTTACACTTCCCAAGGCGCCGCTTCAGTTTGTAGGGTTTCGCCTGATCTCGAGCGCCAAGAATAGCTACGAAGTCGCAATCCGCGACATTCGCTGGATTGGCTCATCGCGTTTTGCCAGCCCGTATTGGTTGTTTACAGCAGAATCGGACTGGTCCGCCAAGAACACACCGGCCGTTGGCCGCCCGATTGTTTGGGGCACTAACGAAATGAACGGCTCGGCTGGGTCACGCTTCGGCATCGGCGGAACAGCGCCGCGGCCGTTTCTACGGCCTGCGGATCTGCGCCTCACCCCAGGCGCGCATCCCTATTCATGGGAGATCCTCGATACGGCAGGTGTCAACCCGGTCGCAACGGGGCAGGGCACTTGGAACATAGCCGCCGTGGGCGATAATCTGCTGGAGTTCCCGGTTTTGCCTCCGGGCACGTATCACATTCGGGCAAACGTGTGGTCGGCGGGCGAAAAGAACCCACGACAGCTTTTCGTATGCTATGTTGTCGTCCGAAGCAACGAGAAGATGCCAGCCCCGCCCAAGCCGACTGCGGGATTGCTAACGTTCACGACGACATCCGGCGGAAACGTGTTCTTGGATAACGGTCTACCAGCACCAGTGAGCATCACGGCAACAGGGGGAACGGATGCGCAGTCGATAGAGTGGACGGTGCAGGGACCGGATCAAAGCGTGGTCGATAACGGTCTTGCATCGGCGACGAAGCCATTTTCGCTCAATCTAGCCAAGTTCAAGGCATCTGGCCCAACGCTTTGGGTGACAGCGCGGTTGCTTGACGGCTCCAAAGTACTAGCCATCGGGCAGCGCGTCTATGGATTCCGCGAAGTGCCTGGGATGATCGTCAAGCGCAACGCTCCACTCACTTTGGCTAAGCTGGCGTCGAGCGATCACCGCATAGCTCGTACGAAGTGCGACTGGAACGAAGGCGGAACGCCTGTTGTCAGTCAGGCAAAGGTCATCATTCCTCAGTTCGAGGCTTGGATGGACGACGCCAAGCAGGACAAGTATACGATTGTCGAGTTTTCGGCGCCGTGGTACGATGTCGAAACCGTAAAGGGAGTTTACAACTGGGCTCCGCTTGACAAGCTGGCTCAGGAGGCGGAAGCGCGGGGTTTAAAAACTGTTTTCCGCATTCACCCCGTCTACTCGAATATCCCGTCTTGGGTAGCGCGGGAGTACCAGCAAGACCAGGACGGCACAGCGAACGGCCTCTGGGGCGGCAGTTCGTACCTGGTGGCCTCGCCAGCATCGGAAGCGTTGCGTACTGGATTGCGCAGCTACGCTGAAGCGCTCGGCGCACACTTCCGAGGGCGAGCTTCGGTGATTGGCTACACGTTATCGAATGTCATGTTCGATCACGGATGGCTCGATCAGCCCTACCTCAACCAGTTCGTAGATTACTCGCCGCCGATGACTCGGTTCTTCGTGGCGTCAGTTAAGGCGAAGTACGGAACGCTGGCTGCAGTTTCGAAGGCTTATGGCGCGAAGTACACCACTTGGGATGCCATCAAGCCACCGCTCTCGAAGATTGTTACCGATGCCGCTGGCAGGCTAAAGCCCGCGACGTCTCCCGTCTGGCGGGACTGGATGGAGGCCAAACTTGGCGCTATGCGCGCAAGCAAGAACGCCATGATGCAAGGCCTTCGCGCAGGCGATCCGGCCTGCCAGGTGGGCTTTTACGCTGATGAGGCGCTGGCGTATGTTTCGGCAGGATACGTTCGAGACCGCTGCTTCGTGGCCGACGGGTCAATGGAAATGATGTTCCCGCCTGCGCTCGAGCCGTTTCAGATCCGGTACGAACCAATCGGCAAGATTGCCCGTACCGCACCGCTTGTCGATGTCGGAGTAACTAACCTGCTCGCTGAGCGACCGGGTTGGAATTCGTTCAACAACTACGTCTTCCCGCAAAGCCGACTCTCGACCCTCAGTCCCACTGAAATGGAAGCAGAGACGCGCCTCGTACAGTGGTTCTCGGTGATGGATAAGCTCTACGGGGCAAAGCCTCTCGGGGTTGTGCAGGCGAAATCGACTCCGGCGTATCTCTACTCCATGCAAACGCTGTTCTACTCGGCACAGCACACGTTCTTTGGGCGTGTTCAGGACGTGATCAAACCCTACCAGTTCCAGATCGGAGCAGAAAAGGTCAAGATCGATTGGGTACCCGCCGACGAAATCCCTGCACCTTCGCTCGCGTCAAGGCCGTACGTGTACGTGCCCTATTGCGCGGATGTACTGACGAGTAAGGTGATCGATTCGCTAGCGGCCTATGTGAAGGGCGGCGGTCGCATAGTGATTGAACCGACCAGCGGCTACTGGCGTGACGGTGATGGGACTGCAAATGCGCTCGGCAAAGCTCTTGGCATCCCAACGATTGCTCCGCTTCCGACGAGCAGCAAGGCTCCCGAGTCTCTCGCTATCAAGACGGCGAACGCAATGTTCAAGGGTGTTCCAGTGGCGTTCCGTACACAGCCCTGGGCCCCGCCTGTCGAGCGCCAGCAAACGCCGTGGCTTCAGAATGTGCCGCGGCACTATCTGCGCTCGTACAAAGCTTCGGCACTCCCACAGGGCGCTGTGGTTGTCGCCGTCTATCCGGATGGCTCTCCCGCCGCTTATTCGCTCTCGGTAGGCAAGGGCAAAGTGCTGGTATTTTGCGGTGTCGTTGATTGGCTGTCCTGCAAAAACTTGGCCTCGGCGGTCGACACGTGGGGGCACGGTGAGACATGGAAGGGGAAATCGTCTGGTGATCCGACGCTCATTATGAGCGCGTTCACAAACAACGGAGCCGCCTACGTTGTGGGGCGCAGGTTTATCGGGCACGACGAAATCGCCAAGATCGCTGGCGGTATCAGCATGCCTGATTATATGGTTCCCGGTAAGCGGTCCTGTGTTTTCCCTAAGCTGCCTGCAGGGACATACCATGTGCGCGACCTTGTGAACAGCACGGACTTGGGAGAATCGACGGCAGCCGATCTCGCTAAGGTCGGCGTCATGTTGACGCTGGCACCCGGGCAGGGATTCCTGCTTGAGGCAGTTCCGGCGGGGCGGAAATAGGTATGACGCGACACGGAATTCGCGTACTGATCGTCGCTGCCCTCGCGGTTCTGAGCATGTCGCCTGTCCACGCCCAAACGAAGCTCGTGTTTGCGAACTACATGGTTTGTAACCGTGACTTTGGTGGCAGCGTCGAAGGTTACAAGAAAGACATACGTGACGCCCAAGCGTACGGCATCGATGGATTCGTCCTCGATGCCGGCGTTTGGGATGCGGCGCATTATAAGGAAGATACCGCGAGCATTTTCAAGGCGGTACACGAACTAAAAACTGATTTCAAGCTGTTTTTCATGGTCGAGAGTCAAACACCAGCGGAGATCTCGGACATGATTCGTACGTACGCGAAGGATCCGAACTATTTTCGCTACAAAAACCGGCCCATGTTAACAAACTGGAGTTCTGGGGGCGGTCCGGAGCAACTAAACCGGTGGCGAAAGCAAGTGCTTGATCCTTTACGCTCCGATGGGTTCAATGTCTACTTCGTCCCATTTTTCTACACTGCAGACCTATCCGAACTTCCAAAATACGACAATTTTCTAGCGAATTACAACTCTTGGTGGAAAGACACCGTCGACGGAATGTTCTATTTCGGCGCTGCGGGAACTCCGCTGGCGATTGCCGAGTCAGGTGAGTCATTGGCGCGCGTGATGCACGACCACGGACACACGTATATGGCGCCGATTTCGCCTCAGTATTGGGGCAATAAGCAGCCCCAGCGTCGCTATTTTGAGTACAAGGGTGGGGAAGGTTTGGCGATTCAATGGGATTCAATCATTGCACGCCAGAAGCCTGAGTGGATCAACATAGTCACATGGAACGACTTCGATGAGGCGACTCACGTTACCCCAATGGACGACGTAACGAAGCATTGGCCGTACACGGCCCACACGAGCGCAGGATATTATCAAAACCGATCAGGCTTATTGAAGCTGAACGAGTACTATATCGATTGGTACAAGCACTATGCACCCGACAAGGCTCCGCCGCCGCCTGGGGGGCGCGATAATCTGTACTACGCTTACCGAACACATCCAAAGGACGTCATCGCTACCGATGACAAGAGTGGACCGGTGCTCGCATTCTATGGCGGAGCGCCTGATACCCTATTCGTGACCACAATCCTTACGAAACCGGCAACCCTGGTGGTTACGACTGGCGACTCTGTGACAAAGATCGACGTGCCTAAGGGGATCCATCACTCAAGCGTACCGTTTCGGGTTGGCGACCAGAAGTTCGAATTGCTGCGGGATGGTAAGGTCCTTCTAAGCGCTATCGGGGACCCAATCAGGGAAACTGTGAAGGAGTACAACTTCATTTACACGAGCGGTTGGGCTCACAACTAACGAATCGCCTGAACAGTCACTTTTTCGATGATGTAACAAATACCTCAATGGAGACAGAACTATGAAACTTCGCATTTCAATAAAGACACTCGTCGCGGCCGCACTTCTGGCCGTTTCGCTGCATACCGCTTCGGCTGCCCCAGTCGGCTTTACTCTCAGCTACGACGACCACGGTGGTGTTACCGTTAAGGCTGGCGACAAGGTCGTGTTCCGTGATGCGGACGCCCTCATGATGATTAACACCAACCCGTGGCATGGTGTCTATGGTTGGAGCACAGAACCGTGGGCGACCAATATGGCGCACCCGAATCGTATCGACACGACTAAGGGCGACAAGAAGGTTGTCACGTTCTCGGATCCTGGCACCTCCCCGATCCAAATCACCAAGCAGGTGACCGAAATCAGCCCGCGCGAGATCAAGATTGTCGTTAAGGTCAACACACCTGCATCGTCGCAAGCCAATCTTATGGACTACAGCGGCGCTTTGCCAGGAGCCACGTACAACGGCGCAACGTATTCGACGGACGGCGGAGGATATCCGCTTGACGATGTTTCTCCGCTGACTCCAGAGTGGGCCAAAAAGCAAAACGGCGGTCATGGCGACGATATGCGATATAACATCACCACGGCAACGTTCAACCTAAAGGACCTCGCAGGTGCTCCCGCCAAGCTGATCTACACGCTCACTGAGACGCCCGTATCGTCCGGAACCCCGCCGAACGTGCGCGGTTGGCGCATCGCTGCTCAGCCGACGAAAGACGGTGTAGGCCAGTTCCAGATCCGCAGCACGTTCGACTTCAACCCGTCTGCTCCATTTGAGCGCGTTGTGGAATTGCGGTTAGCCTGGAAAGATTAGTAAGCAGCCCTACAGGCTGAGCATTTTTAGCTCAGCCTGAGGAAACTCTGATAACTTTCCGATAAATTGATCAATAACTTGACATTACCTGTGCGCAGGTGGTATTCTATCCGCCAAGTTAATAAAATGCTATGACGAGGACTAGTAAGTCCGTTCACGCCTTTTAGAGAGCCGCTGGTTGGTGCAAAGCGGTAGCACGAACGAACCGAACTCGCCTCCGAGCAGGTGACTGAAAGTGAAGCAATGGCTTCATTAGTAGGCTCATCCGGGGTACGCCCGTAACAGCGTCCTCTAAGTGCGGAGCGTCTCGTACGCTTCCGAAGTAGGGTGGTACCGCGTGGAGCTTTTTCAAAGCCCCTCGTCCCTGCATGGTTGATGCCGTGCGGGAACGGGGGGCTTTGTCGATTCGAAAGGCCCACCGCCACACGCATCCGCCCACAGAGGAACCGTCCAAGGCTTACGCTGCGGACTTGTCGACCGACGATCACGGTCAGCTGGCAGAGTGCCCGCGCAAGCGGAAAATGCCAGTGTCGGATCAATGAGGATAAACGTATGAAGATGCAAGGTAGCCGCGCCCTTCTGGAGTGCTTGAAGCGCGAAGGGGTTGACACGATTTTTGGGTATCCCGGTGGAGCGGTCATTCCGATCTACGATGCCCTATACCATTTCCGCGACATCCGGCACATCCTCGTTCGCCACGAGCAGGGCGCAGGACATATGGCGGAAGGTTATGCACTGGCAACCGGCAAGGTTGGCGTTTGCCTGGCAACGTCGGGCCCCGGCGCGACCAACCTCGTTACACCCATCGCAGACGCCATGATGGACAGCGTTCCTTTGGTTGCAATTACTGGCCAGGTGAAGACAGCCGCGATTGGCACCGATGCCTTTCAGGAAGCTGACATCACCGGTATTACCATGCCGATCACCAAGCATAACTGGCTGGTCAAGGACCTCAATAAGCTGCCCGACATCATCGCAGAGGCTTTCCATATCGCGCGCTCCGGACGACCTGGTCCCGTCCTCGTTGATATCCCCACCGACCTGAGTCGGGCAGAGATGGAATACGAGCCAGCTGGCGATGTGGAGATCCCGAGCTACAAGCCGACCTACGAAGGTCACAAGCAGCAGATCAAGAAGGCGGCGGCACTGATCGCACAAGCCAAGCGACCGTTGCTGTATGTGGGCGGCGGAACCATCCATGCTCGTGCCGAGCACGAACTGCGCGAACTGGCTGAATCGGTCAACATTCCCGTTACAACCACCCTCAAGGGTCTGGGCGCGTTCCCTGAGACGCATCCGTTGTCGCTGGGTATGCTGGGCATGCACGGCACTGCGTACGCTAACTTCGCTGTGAGCGAATGCGACCTACTGATCGCGGTGGGCGCTCGGTTCGACGACCGCGTCACTGGCAAGGCGGACGAGTGGGTTCCGTCGGCGAAGATCATTCACATCGACATCGACCCGGCCGAAATCGGCAAGGTCCTGCAGCCTGACATTCCGATTGTCGGCGACGTGAAGAACGTGCTGATCGAACTCTTGAAGGTCATCGAACCCAAGCATCACGCATCGTGGAATCGCCGAATCAACGAGCTGAAGCGCGACTACCCTATGTTCTATCCGAAGGACGGGCTGTTGCACGGCCAGCAGGTGATTCACGAAATCGGCGAATTGACTAAGCATGAAGCGATTGTCGTTACCGATGTCGGTCAGCATCAGATGTGGGCTGCGCAATTCTACAAGTTCATACATCCGAACCAGATGATCACGTCAGGCGGTCTCGGCACAATGGGCTTCGGTCTGCCTGCCGCCATCGGTGCTCAGTTTGGCAAGCCCGACAAGACCGTTTATCTGATCACGGGTGACGGGTCGATCCAGATGTGCATTCAGGAATTGATGGTCGCGTCCATCTACAAGCTGCCGATCAAGATCGTCATTCTGAACAACCAATACCTGGGCATGGTTCGCCAGTGGCAGGAGTTGTTCTGGGATTCGCGCTACTCGTCGGTTGACTTGGAAGCGTCGCCTGACTTCATGAAGCTGGCCGATGCTTACGGCGCTCATGGTATTCGCATCACCGATGCGAGCCAGGTGCGCAACGCACTCGCCGAGGCGGAAGGTGTCACAGATCGACCGACCGTTCTCGATTTCCGCATCATGAAGGAAGAGAACGTGTTCCCGATGATTCCGTCAGGTCAGACGATCAAGCAGATGGAGGTTCAGCGCCCATCCGACATGGCGCCGCTGGATTCGTACATCACCAGCGAATACGTGCAGCTTGATCACTTCGACTCGCTCCCCGAAGACGTTAAAGTCGAGGAGCTAGTCAAGCACTAGGCACGTGCATTCGCAATCCTCTCCCCCTGGACAAGGGAGAGGATTGACTCCCCGCCGAAGATCGCACCCTAACATTGACTTCTCCGTTACGGGGGCGGGCTGAATCTCGATTATCACCGATAAATGGTGGAAGGCTCCAATGATGGAAGGCCGACATGCTCTTCTTGCGTGCTTGACGCAAGAGGGCGTCACAACAGTCTTTGGATATCCCGGCGCGGCCGTGATTCCTATTCACGACGCGCTGTACCAGCAGGATGGTATCCGTCACGTCATGTCTCGCCATGAACAAGGCGCTGGGCATATGGCTGAGGGATACGCTCAGGCAACGGGGAACGTTGGCGTTTGCCTCGCTACGTCGGGGCCGGGCGCGACGAATCTGGTGACTCCGATCGCGGATGCGATGATGGATAGCGTGCCACTGGTTGCTATCACTGGCCAGGTGCGGATGAGCAAAATTGGCACCGACGCGTTCCAGGAAGCCGATATCACTGGCATAACGATGCCCATCACCAAGCACAGTTGGCTTGTAAAAGATGTTGACACGTTGCCTGAGATAGTTGCAGAAGCATTTCTCGTGGCCCGAACAGGGCGGCCTGGACCTGTTCTAATTGATATTCCGATAGACGTCAGTATGGCGTCCACCGAATACAAAGCAGTTAATAACGTCTCGATGCCCACCTATCGGCCGAACTTTCAGGGGCACAAACCCCAAATTCGGAAAGCCGCCGAACTGATAGCAAAATCGTCGCGTCCGCTTCTGTATGTCGGCGGCGGAGCAGTACGCGCTAGCGCTGCTAGAGAGGTACTTGAGCTCGCAGAAATCACAAATATTCCTGTCGTGACGACTCTAAAAGGGCTAGGTGCATTCCCGGAGACGCATTCGCTTTCGCTCGGGATGGTGGGCATGCATGGCACGGCGTATGCCAACCTCGCGGTCACTGAGTGCGATTTGCTCATTGCGGTTGGCGCGCGGTTCGACGACCGCGTCACTGGCAAGGCGAGCGATTGGGTGCCCGGGGTCAAGATCATACACATCGATATCGATCCGGCGGAAATCGGCAAGGTGCTTCAGGTTGATGTTCCGGTGGTTGGCGATGTCAAGAATGTGCTCGCTGAGCTGCTTCGCGTCGTCAAGCCCAAGCATCACGCCTCGTGGAACCGACGGGTAAATGAACTTAAACGCGACCACCCAATGTTTTTCCCAAAAGACGGGCTGCTTCACGGCCAGCGGATCATACACGAAATCGGGGAGTTCACGAACCACGAGGCGATAGTCGTTACCGACGTTGGGCAACATCAAATGTGGACGGCCCAATTTTATAAATTTACTCAGCCGAACCAGATGATTACGTCTGGGGGACTAGGGACCATGGGGTTCGGCCTGCCTGCTGCAATAGGTGCGCAGATCGGACGCCCGGATGCGCTCGTGTATTGCATCACAGGCGACGGCTCGATTCAAATGTGCCTGGAAGAGCTAATAGTGGCAGTGAATAATCGTCTTCCTATAAAGATTGCGATTCTTAATAACCGGTATCTTGGCATGGTTCGACAATGGCAGGAGCTATTCTGGGACGGACGATATTCCCATACGAATCTCGAAGACGCTGCGCCGGACTTTCTAAAGATCGCCGACGCATACGGTGCGCATGGAATTAGGTGCTGCGAAGCGGGCGACATACAATCTGTTCTCGAAGAAGCGAACGCTATTACAGATCGCCCAACACTGATCGACTTCAGAACAGTGCGGGAAGACAATGTCTACCCGATGATTCCGGTCGGCATGACAGCGGCCGGAATGCGCGAGCCAAAAATAGCAGATATCGCGCCCATTGAGGCGTTCGTTTCGAGCACGCATGTGTCTCCGGTCACGTTCGACTCGCTACCCGAGGACATCATTGATTAGTGAATAAGGATTCTGATGCCTAAAGTAGTCTTGATTACTGGCGCCTCAAGTGGAATTGGGGCAGCAACTGCACGAGCGGTAGTTGCTCGCGGTTGGAACGCGATCCTGTTTGCACGGTCAGAGGGCAAGCTTGGCGCGCTGGCTGACGAACTCGGCGACGGAGATGTGCTGGTAACTCCGGGAGATGTGACGGTATCGGACGACTTGAACAAGGCCATTGCCCAAGGGACTGAGCGCTTTGGCAAGATTGACGCAGTGTTCGCCAACGCCGGTAAGTTTGGCTTCGACGATCTCGTCCACGATGATCCTGACGAGTGGGCGTCCATGGTGGACGTTAACATCAATGGCGTTATGCGGACGGTTCGAGCAGCACTTCCGGGCATGGTGGAGCGTAAGGCTGGCCAGATAGTCCTAACGGCTAGCATCGCCGGGCGGGCAGTTTATCCGAACAGCGCCGTGTACGCCGGGACGAAGCATTTCTTATACGGTTGGGCGGTCGGCTTACGTAAGCAGGTCAGTCAGCATGGCATCTCTGTTGGTATCATATCGCCGGGATACGTTCTGAACGAGCTTTGGGGCGAGACTCCAGGATCGGAAAATCAGCTTGCCCAGGTGAACGATAGTATGGCGCTGACCTCGGAAGATATCGCGGATGCGGTAGCCTACATGCTGGATAAGCCAGCGCATGTCAACATCGCAGATATGCTCGTACTTGCCACGAAACAGGACGTGCCCGGATACTAGCGCGACCTTAGGGCAGTGCGGCAGGTCGCTAACACTTTTGCGCAAGGCGCAATGATCGCAGCTTGGACACGAATGGCCAGGCTGACAGGAGAGACAGAGCTGTGCAGAATCAACACACAATCAGCGTATTGGTCGACAACAAACCTGGCGTTTTGGCGCGCGTTGCGGGCCTCTTTTCCCGTCGTGGCTACAATATCGAGTCGCTCGCCGTGTCGATCACCGACAACCCGGACATCTCGCGCATGACCATAGTAGTGAACGGTGATGAGCAAATTGTCGAGCAAATCACCAAGCAACTTCACAAGCAGATAGACGTCAGCAAGGTCCAGGACTACATTGGCGTTTCGATTGTTGCTCGTGAGCTTGCACTCATCAAGGTGAATGCTGAAGTCAAAGACCGAGGCGCCCTGCTGCAGATCATAGATGTATTTCGGGGCCGAGTGGTGGACATGTCGGACAAGGTGTTTATCATCGAGTTGACTGGCGCTGGCGACAAGATCGACGCTTTCGAAAAGCTCATGGAGCCCTACGGTATTCGCGAGTCGGTGCGCACCGGACGAATTGCAATGGGACGCGGGCCAAAGGCGCTCTAGCGCTTGTGGTCGGGTATCCTTGATGGGGCGATTGCTATGTACGCTGAAGCTGGCAACCGCGACGAGACCCTATTATGAAAGAGCTAATTACACTCTCGCAGGCCAACACATTAATGTTGGGGCTCACGGTTGCAATTCCTATCATAGGCTTGGTGTGGGGCGTTGCGGTGAAGCGCATCAAGCATGGTGTGGTTGCGGGCGTGCTCATTGGGCTGGGTAACCTCGCGATGTGGAAAGTCTACAACGCGATCACCGACCATCTTGGGCTGGATACCGTAAAGAACTTACTGGTGAACCTCGCCCTGTTTGTCGCGATCGGCGTTATTTCAGGGCTCCTTTGGGGACGACTGGTCAAGCCAAAAAGCATTAGCGAATAGCACCGCAATTTTCGACAAAGTACGAACCAGACTGTACAGATCTTCTGTCAGTCAACGATTTGACCTCGGCTGAATCAGCTTTGGTCGCGGGGACGTAGCTGCTGGCTACAATGCAAGGTTCTCGCAGCACAAAAAGGTCCAGGCACAGCCTGGCAGGGAGAAGAAATCCATATGGCAGTTAACATGTATTACGATCAGGACGCCGATCTGAGCTACCTGCAGGGTAAGAAGATCGCCGTTATCGGCTACGGCTCGCAGGGGCACGCTCACTCGTTGAACCTGAAGGACAGCGGCCTCGACGTTCGCGTCGGTCTACGCAAGGGTTCGAAGCGCTGGGCTAAGGCTGAAGAAGCTGGCCTGAAGGTTGTTACCGTCGAGGATGCGGCCAAAGAAGCCGACGTCATCATGATCCTCATTAACGATGAGTTCCAGGGCGACGTCTACCGCGAGAGCATCGCGCCGTATGTCGTGAGCGGCAATGCGCTCGTCTTCGGGCACGGTTTCAACATCCACTTCGGCCAGATTGTGCCGCCCAAGGATGTCGACGTCTTCATGGTCGCGCCAAAGGGTCCCGGCCACTTGGTTCGCCGCCAGTACGAAGAAGGCAAGGGTGTCCCGTGCTTGATCGCTATCCACCAGGATGCGACCGGCAACGCCAAGAGCCTCGCTTTGGCATGGGCCAAGGGCATCGGTGGCTCACGAGCAGGCGTGTTTGAGACGTCGTTCCGCGAAGAGACCGAAACCGATCTCTTTGGTGAGCAGGCTGTCCTTTGCGGCGGAACTGTGGCGCTCGTCAAGGCTGGATTCGAGACCCTCGTCGACGCTGGCTATGCTCCCGAGATTGCCTATTTCGAGTGCCTTCACGAACTCAAGCTTATCGTTGACCTGCTGCACGAAGCTGGTATCGCCGGGATGCGATACTCGATTTCGGACACCGCGCAGTTTGGCGACATGACTCGCGGACCGCGTATTGTCACCGATGAAACCAAGTACGAGATGACCCAGATCCTGAAGGAAATCCAGAACGGCACCTTCGCCAAGGAATGGATCCTCGAGAACAAGGCCAATCGACCGCAGTTCAACGCGCTCACACGCCAGGATGACGAGTCTCAGCTAGAGACCGTCGGCAAGCAGCTTCGCGGCATGATGTCGTGGATCAAGAAGTCCGATGTGACAGATGCCGTCGCAGGCAAGTAAGGGATAGAGGAGAATACCTCCGCCCCGGCCCCTCTCCTTGGAAGATGGGCCGGGGCGGAGGTCATTCTTCCACCGAGGGAGCAAGTTCAATGGCGAATAACCGAGTACAGATTTTCGATACCACTCTGCGTGACGGGGAGCAGTCCCCAGGCGCGTCCCTCAACGTCGAGGAGAAACTGGAAATCGCGCGACAGCTTGAAAAGCTCGGAGTCGATGTCATTGAAGCCGGGTTTCCGATTTCCTCGCCCGGCGATTTCGAGGCGGTCAGCCGCGTTGCCGCGCTGGTTGGCGATGTTACCGTTTGCGGCCTGACTCGAGCGCGCGAGCGCGACATCGAGGTCGCTTGGGATGCGCTCAAAGGAGCGCGTCGCCCGCGCATCCACACCGGTCTCGGCGTCTCGAAGAGCCATCTGCAGCACAAGCTCAAGATGACAGAAGATCAGGCGCTTGAAGTCGGCGTCAACGCCGTCAAGCATGCCTATAAGCTAGGATGCCGCGACATCGAGTATTTTACCGAGGACAGCGGGCGGGCTGAGCCGGATTACCTGTATCGGGTGATCGAAAGCGTCATCAAGGCTGGCGCCACGGTGATCAACATTCCCGATACGACGGGCTACCTCACGCCTGAAGAGTACGGCACGCTTTTCCGCAACGTTCTGGAACATGTGCCAGGTTCGGAAAATGTGACGTTGTCGGCGCACTGCCACAATGACCTGGGCATGGCGACCGCCAATGCGCTGGCTGCGGTCCGCAACGGCGCGCGCCAGATCGAATGTACCATTAACGGCATCGGCGAGCGTGCTGGGAACACGTCGCTGGAAGAAGTTGTTATGGCCCTTGTAACTCGGCGGGATTCGTTCGGCCTCGACGTGGGCATCACAACAGAAGAGATTTACAACACCAGTCGGATGGTTTCGACAATGACTGGCATCCTGGTGCAGCCAAACAAGGCCATCGTGGGAGCCAATGCCTTTGCGCACTCGTCGGGTATCCACCAGGATGGTGTTCTGAAGGAGCGATCGACGTATGAGATTATCGATCCCAAGTCGATAGGCTTGAACGAGAGCAAGATCATCCTATCGGCTCGTTCGGGACGGCATGGTGTTCGCCATCGACTCGAAGAGCTGGGCTACTCGTTCGAGGCTGCCGAAGATTTTGAAAAGGTCTACGAGCGGTTCCTGAAGGTAGCGGACAGCAAGAAAGTAGTTTACGACGAAGACCTGAAGGCTATCGTTAGCGACTCGATTTCAACGGTGCCGCAAACTTACGAGCTGGACCACGTTCAGGTAACCTGCGGCGACCACGCGATCCCGACGGCAACGGTGCAGCTTCTGCACGAAGGCGCTATCGTACGCGACGCTGATGCCGGAAACGGCCCCGTAGATGCTATCTACCGCGCAATCAACCGGATTGTTGGCGTCCCCAACGATCTTATCGAGTACACCGTTCAAAGTGTCACCGAAGGCATCGATGCGATGGCCGACGTTACCATTCGGCTGCGCTCAGAAGAGAACATATACACTGGCAGGGCTGCGCATACCGACATCATCGTCGCAAGCGCCAAGGCCTATGTGCAAGCGCTCAACAAGCAGCTAGCGCGCACGTCGGGACGCCCCGCGCCGGTACTGGATCACGTGTAAGGCGATCACGCCCCTGGCTCCGCCAGGGGCGAATGGTATAATCGACGAGGAGGGCATTTCTGATGACAACCATCTCGGTCGAAGAGCTTGAAGCTACACCGCATGATTTCGTTGAGCAATTGAAAACGGGTGGCGAGATTATTATTACAATCGATAGTAAGCCGCTTGCACGTGTGTCCAGCATTAGACCAACGGCTCAGGACGTTCTATTCGGGAGCCTTGCAGGTAAAATGCGGATATCCGATGACTTCAACGAGCCCTTAAATGAATTTTACGAAGGCGAATAATGGCTCTACTGCTCGATACAAATGCCCTGCTTTGGTATTTGCAGGATTCGCCTAGCCTGTCTTTGGTAGCAAAAAATGCTATTGATGCGGCTGGTCTTGATGTAGTCGTCAGCACAGCATCTATCTGGGAGATTTCGATAAAAGTCCAAACCGGAAAGCTCGTTTCTGGGCCAGGATTTGGATGTCCTCTGTTCTCGAATTGCAGTAGTCGGATGGTCAATGCTTCCAATCTACACCCCGGAATCCAAACTCGCTGGCGCATTGCCTATGTATCACCGCGACCCGTTTGATCGTATGCTTGTCGCGCAATGCCAACTTTACGGGCACAAAATAGCGAGCGCAGACGAGAAGCTAGATTTCTATGGCGTGAGCCGAATCTGGTAATCATATCCTGCATTCGCACACCTTAATGCGAGTTTATACTAGCTTCGACAACCTGAATATCGAACGTGCCTGCGTGGGTATTGGCGTGTTCGACGGATTCCATCGCGGCCATCAACAGGTAATGCGTGCCGCTGCGACGGCGGCGTCAGCTATCGACGGGCTGTGCGTTGCGCTGACGTTTGACCGGCACCCGGCCGAGCTTCTACTTCCTCAAAAAGCTCCGCTTGCTATCGCAACGCTTAGCCAAAAGATCGAGTTCATCGCGACACTCGGTGTCGTCGACGTGATGGTGATGACGCCGTTCGATTTGGCGTTTGCTAACATGACGCCTGCGCAGTTCGTGGAACGTGTCCTTGTCGGTAAGCTCAACGCCAAGGAAGTGCGAGTTGGGGCTGATTTCCGGTACGGCAAAGATCGATCCGGTAGCGTCATGGACCTGGAAGTCGCCGGGGAAAGCTACGGATTCAACGTTGACATTGTTCACCCGATCACAGAAGGTGGAGAGAGAATCAGCAGTACCCGTGTGCGCAACCTGGTGGCCGCTGGTGACGTCGAGACTGCCCGCAGGCTACTGGGGCGCCCGTTTACATTGCGAGGCGTTGTGGGGCACGGCAAAAAGCTTGGGCGAACCATCGGTTTCCCGACGGCGAACCTGATACCATCTCAGCCACGACAACTGCTTCCGGAGAAGGGCGTATACGCGGGTTGGGCCATTCCTCACAATCAGCTGGGCGGTATCAGCCCTGTGTCCAGCTTCTATCCGAACTCCGTTGCGGGCCTCCCGGTGCCAGCAGCGCTATCGGTAGGAACAAACCCCACGACAGACGGCGAAAATGACCAGATAAAGATCGAAGCGTATCTGATGGATGGCTTCGATAGCGATATATACGACCAGCCCATCGATCTGCAGTTCGTTGAGCGTCTACGGGGCGAAGTTAACTTCCCATCGCTCGACGCCCTCGTCGCCCAAATGCGCCAGGACTGCGCCCTCGCCACTGACATCCTGCGCGCCGACAAATAGCTAAACCGTTGAACTCGTTCCTAGCATCGAACTTGCGCAGCTCCCAACCCTTCCCTATTGCAGCAATTTCAAGACCGCTTGCGACTGTTGGTTCGCGTACATCAATGCCGTCGTCGACGCTTGCACCATAATCTGATGCTTGGTGTATTGAACGATAGTTTCTGCAAGGTCGGCGTCCATGATGGAGCTTATTGAGCTGCTCAGATTCTCTTGAGTAATTGCCAAAGAGGTGGCGGATGATTGGAGAGTATACGTCTGGAACGCCCCTAACTTTGCGCGGGTGGTGGAGACGTCGGCTATCGCTTTGTCGATCACAGCGATCGCGTCTTGAGCGCCCTTGAAAGTTGTCACATCAATGGCGCTTATGGAGGATGTGTTCACGGTCTGCGTGGCACCGCTGGCGTCTTTATAGGTGCTCGCGTTACGACCGAGTTGGTCAGCGCCTGTACTCTGGATCGAAAGCTTTTCCGTCTCGCCCGAATTTGCGCCGATCTGGAACATCAAGTCAGTGCCTTTGCTGCTGACGCTTGCCGTAGTGGATAATCCCGTATTGATGGTTCCGGCTGTTCCAGTAGCCTTAATTACCGCGCCGTTACTAAAAGTGTAATCTCGAGTCCCGTCACCGTTGTCTACCGACGACGTGCTCTTGTAGCCCGAGTTCACGCCACCGTTGAGTGTTAGCGATGCATCGGTACCTTGGGTAATCGAGAAGCCCGTGGCATGGATACTGGCAGCGGACGCGGTATAGCAGAAAAATCCTGCGATAGTAGCTGTGGGTGTCGGCCCTGCCCCAGGTGTGATGGCGGTGCCGACAAGACTGTTCGCAGTCTCAGACATCTGATAGCCGCTCGGGGCGATTGTTGCGTTCACTGTCGCCATACTCACGTGAGAACCCACCGCATACGTTTGACCGTTGATGATTATGGATCCACTATAAGATCCGCCCCGAGGATCACCGTTCATCGAAACGTTGTAAGTTGTTGGGGTTGCCGCAGCGGCTGTAGCGCTCGTGTAGGCACCGGCATTGCTACTCGTCCAGCTCCCTGGATTTACCACTTCTAGCCCACTGTTGCTGGCCGTCGCCGTATCACCGCCCGTCGTAGTCGTCGCCGAGGTAGCGGATCCGTCAAGCAGGTGCTTGGTGCCGAAGAGGGTAGTGGACGCGATCCTATTGATGGATTTGATTGCGGATGCGATCTGTGCCTGGTCGGCAGCGAGTGCAGAAGAGTCGTTGGTGCCAGCATTTGAAGCCTGCACGGCCAACTGGCGCATCGACATCAACAGGTTGTGAGTCTCGTTCAGTGCCGCCTCAGCGGTCTTGGTCAGATTTATCGCGTCGTTGACATTCCTCGACGCCTGCTTGAGGCCGCTGAGTTGGGCGGTCATCTGCTGAGCCCGAACCAGGCCCGCCGGATCGTCTGCAGCGCTATTGATGCGCAGCCCTGTTGAAAGGCGCTGAATGTCTTGGCTCTGGAGGGAGCTGTTGACGTTCAAGTTATAAGATGCCATCATCGCGGTAGCGTTTGTGTTTATGCGCGTAGACATTGAGTTGTCTTAGGACGATCTTAACTTTACTGCAAGAGCTTTAATATCGATTGCGGCTGCTGGTTCGCATATGACAGTGCCGTGGTCGACGACTGCACCAGTATCTGGTCGCGCGTGTACTTAACTACGGTGAGGGCCAGATCAGTATCGGTAATGGCGCTCTTCGAATCGGTCAAGTTTTGCTGCGAGCTCAAGAGGGAGTTTCCAGCCGATTGCAGCACATTGGTCTGGTAAGCGCCGAGAGCTGCTCGAATCGTAGAGATGTCGCTGATAGCCTTGTCGATAACCACTATCGCGTCTTGCGCTCCCTTGAACGTGGTCACGTTTATATCGGCAATCGACGCCGCACCGACAGTTTGCGTCGCACCCACTGCATCTTTGTAGGTTGGGGCATTCTGACCAATCTGATCGGCCGCGGTGCTTTGGATTGACAGGGATGTTGTCTGACCAGAACTGGCTCCGATTTGAAAAACGAGGTCTTTTCCCTTTGTGCTTATGCTTGTCGCCGGGGTGCCCGCCGTGGCGGTTAATGTTGTATTCACCGTTCCGGCTGAAGTTTGCGCCTTGATAACCGCTCCATTGTCAAACGTGTAGTTTGTAGTGCCGTCGCCGTTGTCCGTGGTCGAGGAGCTTGTATATCCTGAGTTAGCGCCGCCGTTGAGACTGAGCGATTGGTTTGTGCCGACTGTGGATGATGTAGGACCCCAGGAATAGGTTATAGGCGTGTTATTGGACTTGTACATGTTAAAGGAGAAAACACCTATAGGCGTAGCAGGGGTAGGCCCAGGAGTTGTCCTGGTGAATATGACATCGTTTCCGCTCTCACTCATTTGGTATCCCTGAGAAGCGATCAACGAATTGATTGTGCCTACATTGACCAAGGTGCCAATGTTTACGCCAAACAGGGTGCCGCTGTAATGACCGCCCGTTGTGGGTGCTGACGCAGTGTATGTTTCGCTGCTAGCAGTCGCTGGATTCACGGTTGCGCTGGTGTAGTTGCCCGCAGTGCCCAAACTCCAGTCTCCAGTCGTAACGATAGTCAGTGCGCTCCCTCCCGTCGATACGGTGGTGGGAGTGCCGACTCCCGTAATGGTCGTAGTCGTCGCCGCTGTTGCCGAGCCATCAAGAAGCTTCTTGGTGCCGAACTGCGTGGTTGTGGATATGCGGTTGATAGATTGGATCGCGGATGTGATCTGCGCCTGATCGGAGGTAAGGGTTTCGGTGTCGTTCACACCAGCGTTGGACGCTTGAACGGCCAGTTGACGCATTGTCATAAGCAGGTTTTGCTCTTCGTTAAGCGCGGCTTCGGCGGTTTTGGTGAGGTTGATCGCGTCGTTGGTGTTGCTGCTCGCTTGCGCTAGTCCCGAAAGCTCGGCGGTCATCTGCTGAGAGCGGACAAGACCGGCAGCATCGTCGGCAGCGCTATTGATTCGCATGCCAGTGGAGAGGCGCTCAATGTCGGCGCTTTGGACGCCGGTATTGAAGGTAAGCTTATCTGCGGCAAGCATTGCCGTCGTATTTGTGTTAATACGCGTAGTCATTGGAATCTCCTCCGTGAGATACAACAGAAACAGCCGCCGCTCATTATGATCGGCGGTTCTTTGCTTTGGGCATCCTGCATCAGGCAAAGATATTCAGTTATGATTTCGGGTGTCGTTGGCCGCTGGGGAAACAAGCCGGCACGGTACCTGGTTACAACGAGAACATGCGTCTCGAATGCTCCTCGGCCGTATAACGTCTGCGGGGTGGGGCAATTTCAGCGTTCTATTATCTTGTCGGTAGCCTCACCGCAATTCTACAGGGTGAAATAGAAAAATAATGTAGATTATCGACTTCATTTGACGAGTTATGTATTGATAACAATTCCTAACACGAAGTCAGGCAGTTTCAACGATAAGGAATCGGGGTGGATTTGAGGGTGAGTGAGGTAGCCGAAAAGAGAGCAATTACGCGGCGCTGGCACGCTTCCGCGACCGCGCTCGACCTTTGCTTGCTCGTGACGGAGCAGTGGGGGCATCGTTGAGATAGGCGATAAAGAGTGCACCAACAAGGGGACCAGTCAGGATGCCCAGCCATACACCCACCCAGTATCGCTGCCCCTTACTTTCAGCCCACCGACCAAGCAAGACCATTGACCAAATGTACAGCATTACGCCAATTGCAAGGAGGATATAGCCAACAAAGGGTTGCGCTGGGCCAGGAACCTCTTTGCAAAGATGGAAGAAGAACCTCTCGCACGGGTCGTAAAGGGCGTGGATCACAGACACGACAGCAGCTCCTTGTGCGCGGGACGGGGGAGAAAGGTCACGAGAACTCGTCGCGAGCTGGCCGCGAGATGAGTTCGCGAACAGCGGCGACGGGCGATTTGCCCCTATAGATCACGTCGTAAATCGTGTCTAGCAACGGCGTCTGCACGTTGTACCGGCGGCTGAGAACCCGTACCGCTTTGGCCGTTGGAATACCTTCCGCAGCTTGCCTTAGTTCAACCAGTATTTGATCGATACTCTTGCGCTGCGCCAGTCCGAGTCCCACACGGTAGTTACGCGATAAGCGACTCGTGGCCGTCGCCATGAGGTCGCCAACTCCGGATAGGCCGAGGAATGTGAGTGGCTTCGCTCCGGCGGCGAGGCCAATCTGAGTCATCTCCATGAGGCCACGCGTCATCAACGCTGCCTTCGTGTTGTCGCCATATCCAAGGCCATCCGAGATACCCGCGCCAATAGCCAGCACATTCTTGATCGCTCCGCCCAGCTCAACGCCCTTGACATCCTGATGAGTATACACGCGAAAGAAGTCTGGCGACAATAAGATCTCTTGTGCCTGCCGCGCCAAGCTCATGTTCGATGAGGCACAAACTGCAGCAGAGGGCACACGCTTCACCATTTCTGTGGCAAGGTTCGGTCCCGACAAAACCACGAGCCCCATATAGACCGTCTCATGTAGAAGCAACGAAATAACTTCGGACATTGTGAAGCCCGTATCCGATTCCAAACCCTTTGCAGCACTGATCAAGCCGATATGCGGCCCAAGGTACTCAGCGGCCTCACCTACTACGTCACGAATACCGTCGGATGCCACCGCAACGATTACCCACTCTGTCCGTGGCGTGATTGCTTCGCGCAAGGAAGCGACCGCCTGGACAGACGACGGGAGTGTGATTTCGGAAAGATAACGCGGGTTCACGTGGTTGGAATTGATGCTTTGCACGAGTTGCTGGTCTCGGTCCCACAAGGTCACGTGGTGACCGTTGCCTGAGATCAAGTGCGTCAGAGCCATTCCCCAACTTCCCGCGCCAAGGATTGTTACATTCGATTCATGTCCGTCAATTTCCGTCATATCTACAAACTTCCTCCGCGTAACATTATACAGGCGAGCCCAATGTGAAGTCAAAAATTGCATCGACACCGAGCAATTGACTCAGTGGTATTACTCTGTCGCTTCCAAAGCTGCAGGCCCTTCGGCGCTGGGATCCGGTTGACGCTTAACGAAACGAAATCGGTTTACTCGGTTTGCTTTGGTTTCAGCGACCGTAACATCGAACCCGTCAAGCTTCACGGCGTCGATAGTAAGCGGTGTAACACCCAACTTGTGCATGGCATACCCACCAATTGTCTCGAAGTCCGGCTCCTCGGGAAACTCCACACCAAAATCGCTTTCGATTTCGCTGATCGGCACCGACGACGCTACGAGCCATTCGTTTTCGCTTACCTGTTGAATAGCAGCTGGCCTGTCGAACTCATCCTGAATATCCCCAACAAGCTCCTCAAGGATATCCTCGAGTGTTACCAGCCCCGACGTCCCGCCGTACTCATCCATAACGATGGCCTGGTGACCGTGGGTCTTCTGTAGCTCCTTGAGCAGTTCGTCAATAGGCTTGTTGGCGGGTACTTTGGGTATTGTGCGGCAAATCGACACAATAGACCCGTTGGGGTCGCCTGCGATGGCGAGCAAATCCTTTATATGGATCATCCCGATCACGTGGTCGGCATCGCCTTCCACCAGTGGATACCGCGTGAAGCCATTTTCGATAGCGACTTCGACGTTCTTTCCGATTGTGTACGTCGTCGATAACGTTACCATATTCACGCGCGGTACCATTATCTTTTTAGCCTGCGTATGCGCGAACTCAAACACATTGTCGACGATTTCGGCCTCGCTCTGGCCAATCGTACCGCTACGCTCGGCCGCTTCAACGATGGCCATGATTTCGTCTTCAGAGTGGGCGGTATCGTGGCTGCCAACTGCGCCAGGGTTCAGCCCCATCCATTTTGCGAACCGACTGGCGCTGGCTTCCAAGGCCCAAATGAGCGGATAGAACAGCCGGATGAAGAGCAGCATCGGCATGGCGACACTCTGTGCGGTTCGCTCCGCAAACTGTATCGCTGTCCACTTCGGCAGAAGCTCGCCAAAAATGACGCTGATGAACGTTATCACAGCAAATCCGACAACCGTGGCTAGCAGTTCCTTGATATGCTCCGAGCCGATAGGTAAGAGCTGGAATACTGGGCCAAGCAGCTTCGCTGTGGCTGGTTCGCCGATCCAGCCGAGGCCGAGGCCCGTCATGGTGACGCCAAGCTGTGTTCCGGATAGGTATAGGTCGAGGCGATCAAGCGCCTGCTGAATAGCTTTCGAGCCCGAAGCACCTTGAGCAACAAGCTCAGCGACACGAGTACGGCGGACCCGTATAATCGCGTATTCCGCAGCAACGAAGAACGCTGAAACGGCTATCAGGAGGGCGGCAATTACAAGGCTAACGTATTCATTCATGGAGAGGGCTGGAAGCGCGGCATTTGAGTTAGTTAAATACGCGCCCCGTTTACCCGATAATATCCTACAGGTCGTCAAACTCAATAGTTGCGACCTGCGGCCGCATTTGGTGTTCGGTACAGTGATAGACCTAAAGCTTGAGGGCCTTTCGTACCAAGGACATCGTCTCCGACGCGGTAGCCCGCGCTTTCTCGGCTCCCAATGTTAGCGCCTTTTCAACGTAGCTCTTGTCGGCCAATAGCTCAGCTCGACGCGCTCGAATTGGCGCAAGAGCATTGTTGATGATTTCGGTAAGCTCTTTCTTTGACTGGCCGCACCCTCGTAGGCCACACCGGCACTCTTCCCACTGCGTCGTGTAGTTTTCGGGGTCGTAAACTCGCCGCAACTTGCAAACGACACAGCCTTCTGGAATCCCTGGATCGGTGATATGGATCTTTGTAGGCGTCGTAAAAGCAGTATTGATCGCCTTTTGCGTCTCCTTCTCCGTGTTGGAAAGGTAGATTGCGTTCCCGTACGACTTGCTCATCTTTCGGCCGTCAAGTCCTGGAAGTTCACCAGTGACTTCGCTGATAAACGCATCTGGCTCGGGAAATATGTCCTTCTTCACGAGCCGGTTATAGCGCCTGGCGATCTCGCGTGAAATCTCAAGGTGCGCCGCCTGATCTTTACCAACGGGAACAGCGTTGGCACGGTAGAGCAGTATGTCAGCCGTCTGCAAAATCGGGTAGCCGAGGAGCCCGTACGACACCTGCTCGTTATTCTCGGAAACAAGCTGGCGCTTTTCCTTGTACGTCGGAACGCGCTCAACCCAGCCAACGGGCGTTACCATCGAAAGAAGCAGGTGCAACTCGGCATGCTCTTTGACGTCCGACTGGCGGAAGATCGCCGTTTTCTCCGGATCGAGCCCAGCCGCCATGAAATCAATAGCCGTGTTGAACGCGGCATCTTTGATGTCCATCAGGTCCTGCGTCACCGTCGTTAGCGAGTGCCAGTCCGCGATAAAGCAGTACATCTCGTACTCGCCAGCCTCTTGTAGTTTCACCCACGGACGCAGCGCGCCCTCAAGGTTCCCGATGTGCAGATGGCCGCCCTTTGTAGGCTGCATTCCTGATAGTAGTCGTTTACGTTGATTCATAATATTGCTCGATACCGTATCAATCCCAATATTGCGAGTGCTTGGCTATCGAAGGCGCTCCGGGACGCGATCTAGCCGCACGACATCTTCCAGCGTTTCGCGCACGGATACGAGGTCAGCTTTGCCCTCAAGTACGAATACACAAGCTGGCTTCGTGAAGCGATTGTAGTTCGACGCCATGGCGTAGTTGTACGCTCCGGTAGATTGCACCGCCAGAATGTCGCCGGTTTGTACGTCCCCAATGGGCGTATCCCAAATCAAAATGTCTGTCTCGCAGTGCTTACCGGCAATTGTGACGATATTGTCTGCGGGCGCTCCCGCTTTGTTTGCGAGAAGCGTTGAGTAGACGCTTTCGTACAGTTGCGGGCGCGGATTGTCCGACATTCCACCATCGATGGCGACATATACTCGCTTTCCGGGATCGGCTGGAATGGGAACTGTCTTGATGGCGCCAATAGTGTAAAGCGTCACGCCAGCTTCGCCTACGAGAGAGCGACCAGGCTCCTGAAAAAGGGTGGGGGCGGGGACGTTATACTTGTCAAGCGCCTTAGTGAGAGCGCTAATCACCGACTCTGCGAACTCGTCATGCGATGGCGGCTCGTGTTTGGCGAGGTACTTGATCCCTAATCCGCCGCCAAGGTCGAGCTCGGAAGGCATCCAGCCCGTCTCGTCTGCAACCTGCCGAATATAGCCCACCATAACGTCCAGCGCTTGCTCGTGAGTCGACGCGTCTAGCAGTTGCGAACCGATATGGCAATGCAAGCCAACCAGATTGAGAGCCGGGGCCGCGTCAAGCGCCTCGCGTATTGCAGCCAACGCATCACCGCTCTTGATGTTGAAGCCGAATTTGGTGTCTTCCTGGCCCGTGCGAATGAGGCGGTGTGTATGTGGGTCCACGCCTGGGGCGACGCGCAAAAAGATCTTCTGCGTGATGCCGCGCTCGGTAGCTAACCCAGCTAGAACACGCAGTTCGTGGAAGTTGTCTACGACTATGCGACCGACACTGTAGCCAAGCGCCAGTTCTAGCTCCGCTCGCGACTTATTGTTGCCATGAAACAGAATCTTTTCGGCAGGGAACTCAGCCTTGATAGCCGTGTAAAGTTCGCCCGCACTCGCGACATCGAGGCCAAGACCTTCCTGTGCGACGAGGCGCGCCATGGCGGTCGTCAGGAATGCTTTACCTGCGAACGAAACATCGTTTTTTGCGTAGCGCTTTTCAAAAGCCGCTCGATACGTCCGGCAATTTTGCCTGATCAGCGCTTCGTCTACAACATAAAGCGGCGTTCCAAATTCGCGGGCAAGCTCTATCGTATCACAGCCGCCCACTTCGAGATGGCCGTGAGAATTAACACGCTGAGTTCCTAAAAGCACTGTCTATTGATTCCTTACCAAGCTGGCGAAAATGGTGCCGCCATGCCTGCTGCCTCTTGCCTCGCAGTCGGGTAAACCTATCGGCGACGGGCAGGCGATTTTATCGCTTTTCGAGATTAAGTTTGGCACAGAGTCTAGCACAAAAGAGCCCTCCAAGTCAAACAGGGCCAAGCTTCGTCTATGGGCAAAGAGGTACAATACGGCATGCCCGAAACCACAAATATCGAAGAGCTTTCTCGCTTTCGCTTGATGGCTGAAGAGCATGAGCTGAGCACACTGGCACCGTATGCGTCATTCGCCGCAAAGTCGCGAGGCAGGCAGCTCCCGGAGCCGCGAGACCCGGTGCGCACCGAGTTTCAGCGGGACCGCGACCGAGTTCTGCATTCGAAGGCGTTTCGCCGCTTGAAGCACAAAACGCAAGTCTTCATCGACCCTGAGGAAGACCACTACCGGACGCGCCTCACGCATACCCTCGAAGTGGCACAAATCGCACGCACCATAGCCCGCGGCCTTCGCCTGAACGAGGACCTCACCGAAGCCGTGACCCTTGCACACGACTTGGGGCACACGCCATTCGGTCACGGCGGCGAAACCGCAATCGATGAAGTGCTTCGTGAGTACATACCTGACGCCAGCTTCCGGCATTACGAGCAAAGCCTGCGCGTTGTCGACTATCTCGAACGTGACGGTAAGGGATTAAATCTTACGTGGGAAGTACGGGACGGTATCCTTGGCCATTCCAAGGGAAGCAAGGATCTCGGGATCGTCGAGGGAGAAAATCTACCCGATACCCTGGAAGGTATGGTTGTGCGCATCGCCGATAGAATAGCCTACATCAACCACGATATCGACGATGCAGTACGTGCCGGTATCATCCAGCCCACCGACATTCCATCGCATCTCACCGCAGTCCTAGGAGACCGCCACAGCAATAGAATAGCCACAATGGTGCTGAATGTTCTGGTCAGTAGCGAAGGCAAACCTGAAGTCAAGATGACAGGAGCCGTTTTAGAGGCGACCAACGAACTGAAGGACTTCATGTACGCCAACGTTTACAGCCGGGACATGCGTGGCAACACAGAGCTATCGAAGGCCCGCTTCCTACTCAAGGAGCTTTTTCGCCAGTTCATGGCGCAACCGGATATCGCTCCCGAAGGACTTCTCGCTGGGCAGTCCGCCACGCAATTCGCGGAACTCCCCATCGCTGAGCGTGCGCTGCGTGTTACCGACTTTATCGCGGGCATGACTGATCGCTATGCAAGCGACATGTTCCGCCAGCATTTCTTTCCGGAAGCTTGGAGCAGTTGATGGCAGATCAGCAGTCCACTCGCGGATCTGCGGCATTCGATGTCGACGGCGACGCAATGATCCTGGCAGAAGGCCCGCAGCTGAGTCGCAAGTCGATCCTCCTCGCCGTTATCGTCTGTCTGGTCATCGGAGTTATCTACACTGCGGTAACACAGCGGATGAATTCTAGGGCGTATGATTCGCTCCTTCATCGCGCGTGTTACGAAGGCGATCTTCAATCCGCTACGCGGCTAGTGGCGTCCGGAGCCAACGTGAACCTCCAGGGCCCCGCCAACCTCGGCGACACGCCGCTGATGCTTGCCATCTCGAACGACACTAATCGCGACGCCATTGTGGCGTTACTGTTAACGCACGGAGCTGATGTACGTCTCAAAAACCAGCAGGGAAGAACTGCGCTTCACGTCGCGGTATTGTTCGGCTCCATCCCAATCGTGCAGCGCCTGATCGAACACGGAGCGGACATCAATGCGCTTGACCGCGAAGGTCATACACCCCTCAGCTACGCGGGGATCTGGTCGAAGGACAAGCCCATGAAGCAGTTCTTGACGAGCCACGGCGCCCGATAGCCAATTGGAACTCTCGCGGAAGTAGTTACAATTTACAAAAAGGACCAAACTGAGATTATGAAGATCAAGGAACGTTTGGAACTCGCAGGTAGTGCCCTGCTGGGAATGCTTGAGCCGCACGACGAATGGCTGCCCACCAGTGGCTACGAGGCTGCGCATGACGTGGGGAGATGGTGGGACGCGGTTTTGCGTGTCGAGGAAGCAATTGGCTTTGCTATTCCGCCCGAAATCGAGGCTGCTGCGCTTCACAATCTCAACCGCCTTACAGACAACCCGCTGGGATTGTTGCTGAACCGTACAGACATCCCATGCACGGCGAGTAAGGCGAAGCTCAACCCACACAATTTCCGTGAAACCCTCATAGCGCTTGGCGGGCTCGTTCGTCGCCGGAACAGCCAATGGGCGCGACATGCGGGACTTAAGCTCGTGCGATCGATGGACCGTTGCTTGCGTGCCGACGGCAGCTTCGACTTTGCTCAGATGGCAAGCGAGGCTGGACTTCCCATGACCTCCGACCCGTCGCATACCGAAGTGCGGCAGGGAGGATGGTTTGACGGCACCGCTACCAGTGGACGAAGCCTGGAAGCTCTCGTTTGGTTTTACGAAGCGACACGAGAAGACATTGTGTTCGACGTCGCAACGCGTGTCGCTGAGCACCATCTGCGACAATCGACACAGGCAGATGGGCGCGCACGCAATGAGATAGTGAACCCCGCCAACGTCGGCCACGACCACTCGTATCTGGGTACCATGCGTGGATTGTTGCTCTACGGACTGCTAACCGGTCAGCGTGAGTACGTCGATCGCATAGAGGCAACATACCGCAACGGCATCCGTGGCAGAATCGTGCTCGAATCTGGATGGGCACCCCACGATCTCGGCAAGCTGCGGTTTCCTACGAAGTACGGCAGTTCAGTAAACGATCCTGCCAGCACGGGGGACGCCGCGCAGATAGCTCTGTGGTTAGCAGGCCGTGCTGGATGCGTCGACCTTTACGACGATGTCGAACGTTACGTTCGCGCGCGCTTGCTTCCCGCTCAGATCACACCTTCTGACCTCGGCGCAAACAACGGCGTATCGTTTACCTCGCGCCAGATGGGCGCGTGGGGAATCAACAACGCTACCCACGCCGCGAAATGCGATACTCCCGACGTCGTCGCCGCTGTTACGCACTCGCTGTGTGACATATATCAGAGCGCCGTAACATCTGACGCGGCTGGCACACATGTCCACCTTCATATGGACCACGATATGCCCGACGTGTCAGTGAGATGCACGCGCGACTATCGTGCTGAGACCATTATCTCCGTCTGGAGGCCAACCCATCTGGCCATTCGGATACCCGCGTGGGCTCCTACGGAATCGGTTCAACTCGTGGTGGATGGCGTTACGGTTCCCGTCAGATGGGTCGGGGGAGCATGCAGGGTAGGGCGTGACGCACTCAAGCCCGGTAGCCTGGTGAGCCTATCGTTTGCACTTCCAGAACGCCGCACTGAGGAAGCAATGCCGGACGGGGGCGCAGTCTATCGGTTCGCGTGGCGCGGAGATGAGATAACTGGCGTGAGCCCTCAGGACGCACCATTGCCGTTTTATCCAGCACTTTAAGGCCATCAGCAAAACAGCCCCTCGCATGCCGTCCTAGCACGCGAGGGGCTGCTTGTCTATTTGGCACCTAAGCCAGCAGAGAAGGTCGCTTGCCTGTGAGGTAGTTGATAACATCCTCAGCAGTGTACGCCTCGTCAGGCCCAGTAATCATATGCGGCAGGAAGCTCAGGTCGCGTCCCAACGTAACAATCGGCGGTTCGCGGAACCCGTCCTTATGGACCTGGTCAAGTCCGACACCAGCCAGAAGAGCATTGCATAGGCACTTCTTCTGATAGGTATCTTCTTCCTTGCCGCCCTTTTCAACATATGCCGTTATCGGCTCCGCAGGACAGCGATAGCCTACGGCACCATTGGGTTTAACGTACGGTCGGCGGAGGCGGGTAACGTCGCAAATGCGCGGCCGTGTTTCGTATATTTCAGGCGTCGCGAGGGTTTCAGGTAGAGTGACAACCTTGAACGGGAATCCTGAAGGAGACGCGTACGGATCGGTTCGGACCTCTTCTACGCCAGCAAACGCTTGACGAATGATTTCCTTCTTGAAATCCGGCCTTAGTCCTGATTCCTTGCTGAGCGCGAAAATGCTTCCGATCTGCACGCCCGCAGCACCATAGCTAATTGCTTCTTCGATCTTTTCAGGGCTGGCAAACCCGCCCGCCAGCCAAAACGGCAAGCCGAGTTCCTTAATTTTGACGAGGTCCGCTTCGTCCCGCTCACCGTAAATCGGTTCCTGAGTCTCGTTAAGCTTGAGTTTGCCGCGCGGTGGCGCATTATGGCCGCCCGCGATGTGTCCCTCGACGATCAGCCCGTTCACAGCGCCACCGGAGCGCGTGACGAGCATTTCAGCTAGGGTAGCCGACGAAACTATAGGAAGGAAGTTGGGGCGCTTAAGAGGGGCTGTAGGCTCCGCGATGATGCACTTCGGATCGAATGTCACCCAATGCTCTTTGTCAGCGGTCTGGCCTTCCACCGCAATCCGGTACGCTGCTGGCTCATGCGCGGCCAGCTTGTCGATCACCGCTGCAATCTGGATGGGGATACCCGCACCCATTAGGACGAAATCAACACCCGCGAGCATGGCCCCATAAAGCGAGCTAAGATGCGCCATCTGGATTTTTTCCAGATAGTTGACTCCAACAACGCCGTTATGACCCTCTTTGGCAAGCCAAACCTCGGCAAAGTTCGCGCACACCGATAGCTCGACGAGTTCGTCGGTGCTGTCGATACGTAGCTGCGGTACCTGGCGGAATGTCAGGTTAAGGGATCGGCCCTCAGGACGAAAATATTTCTTGATCACCTTGTCGGCGATCTCTGGTATCGGGAAATTGGAGAGCGCGCGCCGAATGTGGCCGCCGATGTCGCCGAGTTGGAGACGGCGCGGTATGACTACGTCAATACCTGTTCCAGAGATAACACCCAGATGACCTAATCGAGATACTTCTCGGGCAAGGTGCCAATCCGAAATCCCAATCCCCATTCCCCCCTGGATAATGCGGGGACTGACCACACTGCTCACACTCATGTACGGACCCTTTCGTCGGCTGGTCGATCATTGCGTCTTTGTTCAATGATCGCCGCGCTGCACCTCGCGAAGAAGACCGTGTGGATTCTTTCCCACACCGAACTCCGAGGCATTGTAGAGCTAATTGCAGTCAATAAGCGTCCGCGATTAGGGGGATAGTGCGCCCCCGGCATCCGGAACGAGCCCAAAAACTGCGGAAAGACTGCGATAACGTAGAAAACGCCTTATCAGGGCTGCCTGCAAGGAAAACAGCAACCCTTTGGAGAACAGGATTATTATACGCCATTTGACACGTGGCGCGGATATTGACTATCGGAGCTACAACAAAATGAAACTTATTAAAGGCGATAAGCTAGTTCTTATCGGCGATTCCATTACAGATGCGGGCCGAAACCGACCCGATGGCGAAGGATTGGGTGATGCGCTCGGTGGCGGCTATGTCGCACTTATCGAGGCGCTACTTACTTCCACCTATCCCGAGCTTGGCATTCGCGTGGTTAATCGCGGAAATAGTGGCAATACCGTTCGCGACCTCAAGGATCGCTGGCAGGAAGACGTCATCGACGCAAAGCCTGACTGGCTAGCGATCATGATTGGCGTCAACGATATCTGGCGCCAATTCGATTCGCCAACACGCCCTGAGGGCCACGTGTATATCGACGAGTATGAAGAAACCCTCGACGCATTAGTGACCACGACGAAGCCTCTCGTCAAGGGCCTCGTCCTTATGACACCTCACTACATGGAGCCGAACCCCGCCGACGCAATGCGTGCGGAGATCGACAAGTATGGCAGGGTGGTCGAAAAGCTAGCGAAAAAGCACGATACGCTATTCGTCGACACGCAAGCAGCATTCAACCATGTGCTGAAGTATATCTATCCAGCAACACTTGGCTGGGACCGCGTCCATCCTGGCAAAGCGGGACACATGGTTTTGGCCCGTGCATTTCTGAACGCTATCGACTACAAATGGTAGCAGGCTCACATAGGCGAAAAAGTGAAATGACCGTCCCAACTGTGGGACGGTCATTTCTTCTTCACTAGCGCGATAACCCTGGAGTTTACTTCAGAAGCAGGTGTACTTCGGCTGCATTCAATGCACCGCTGGAAGGGTCCACTGAACCGCTCGCAATGATACGTGACCCAACTGCGATGCTTGCCAGGGAAATCACGGTTTTCTCCTGCGAGAAGCGCGTTAAGCCGGACGTTTGCACCACAAATGTTGTCTTGCCAGGCTGGAAGCCTTCCACCTGCTGAATCGTCACTGTAATGGTTTTCGCTGTCGGGTTCACGGCGGTCACGGTTCCAATAACATATCCCGTTATGACGGTACCGATCGTTGACGGAGGCGGCGGAGGTGCGCCGGGATTTCCGTCATCGCTGCCGCCAAAGTCCGACGGAGGCGGCGGAGGCGTCCCGCCAGTCCCACCTGTTCCACCCGTACCCGTCGAGGCTGCGGGTATGATCCGTATCCGATCCGCCGTAATGAGGTGCGTTGTTGTGTCAACCTTGCCTATTACGACCACCTTTTGATCGTTAGCCAAAACAGGGGCCGTCGATGAGGTGGTCGCGAGAACAGGCGAAATCAGCACCGTCGATGCCGTGATCTTGACTGGCACAGTGCCCCCGGCCGGAAGAATGAGGTCGAAGCTCGTGCCAGCAACTAGATTCGAAACCGTGCCACGAATTTCAGCTTCATGGACTTTGCCGGGAAATGATGCGTCGTCGCCATCGCCGACTGCGGGCTCAATGCTACTGCCAACGAGTTTAAATGCCGCGAGATTGAAGTCGATAACGATATTGTTAGCACCGGTCGCTTCAATTCGCTTGGGAATCCCGACCGTGATAACAGCCTTCCCGCCCGAAACTGTGGCCTTCGATGTGCTTACCGCTACACTCACCGATGCGCCGCCCGCTTTTGGAACGATACTGAAGTGATCGCCAGTCGTGAGACGTACAAACTTGTAATCGCCAGACGGAATGTCGACGGTGCCCAGTAGCTGAGCTTTCGAAGCCAGGGAAGCCGCGTCAACGGAAACGCCATCGGTGGAGTCAAAAACAGGCGTGTACGTCGTACCGTCTGTGCTCAGTTCTATTTTGTAGACTGTGATCCAGACCTGAGCAAAATCGTCCTTAAATGTGTCGGTGACATAAACGCCAACGCTTTTCGCGAGAGGGGTGCCTGGTGTGCCGCCTGAAGTTGGAGATGAAGTTCCACCGCCACCTCCACATCCCGCAACGGCGAAAACTGCTGCAATCGCGCAAAGGGCGCCCAAAGTTCGTCGTAGAATCATCGTGTGGTCCTTTAAGCCTAACTGGCTGATGGTTGGTTTTTGGCAGTTGCTTCGTTTTGTGGCCGACTTGATCTCGATAGGCGAACGCTCAATGTCTTTCGGCGTATCTTTGCGCCAATTCGATACATGAGCATCCATAATTATGCCTGACTGCATTTTGCCAGATTATGTTCCGCATTTAATGTACCGGTTTTTGGGGCGGATTGCTGTCCAATATTTGGGTCAATGGGTGAGACCTTGCCATTGGCGCGGATCGCGAATTGGCAACTGGCGGAACATCGCTCATCCCGATAAGGCTGCTACCATTTATGAAGGACGTCGCGCCGTTGAGGACGAACTGGACGGCCAGCGCTGCCAGAACAAGACCTAGCAGCCGAGTGACAACGTTGATACCGTCATCGCCAATCAGGTGCGTCACGCGAGCACCTAACCACAAGCACAGTGATGTCACCAAGAACGCTGCCAGCAATGCCACCGTGACGACAGCCATCCGGCCTGGGTCGCCCTTCGCCTGAGCAGCAAACAGCAACACACTTGTGAGGGTGCATGGGCCCGCAATCAGTGGAATGGCTATCGGAAATACCGCAATGTCTCCATCGGACTGATCGTGCTCGCCAACATTGCCTGATGATTGCAGCGAACCACGTCGCCCGAAAAGCATGGGGAAAGCCGTTACGAACAGTAAGATCCCGCCGCTTATTGAGAATGCCGCCAGGGAGATCCCGAGGTATGCAAGAATGGCGTGACCGAACGCCAAGAATAGGAGACAGATCGACAAACCCGCTACTATGGCGCGACGGTAGATGGCTGCTCGCCGCTGTCGAGTGTAATCGCGGGTATACGCGGCAACAAAGGGAATAAGGCCAACAGGATCGATTACCACCACGAGGGTAGTAAAAGCAGTGAGCGCAAGTTGTAGAAGTTCAGATGCATGTGGCAAAGTCAAACCCGCCAATCTATGCATTATTCTACACTACATTACGTGAACAACAAAAGTGGGCTATTACAGTCAATTGGATGTCGCTTTAGGACGCGATTTCTACGCTAGCGAGTTCTTCCAGCACCTTGACTACTGCAGAATAGTCTTGGTCTCCCAAGCCGCTTGCTGCGGCCTTCTGAAAAAGCTGTCGAGCCGCCTCATTCATCGGCTGCTTGATCCCTGCAACGTCGCCGGACCTTGCTGCCAGATCCAGATCCTTCAGCATGTGACGCACAAAGAAGTTCGGAGTAAAGTCGCGGGCTGCGATCGTTTTGCCTTTGTTCGCATACATAGGCGCCGCCAGATTGGACGCCATGATAATCTCTAGCATTATCCCCGGGTCTAGACCAGATTTCTTAGCGAACACTAAAGACTGGCCAAGGCCCAGGATCATCTGCCCGATCATCATGTTGCAGGATAACTTGGCCGCCGCCGCTTGTGCCGGAGTGGGGAAGCGACGCACCTCGCATGCGAATGCGCTGAGAGCCCTTTCACAGGTATCAATATCGCCATCGGCTCCGCCCGCAAACACGAGGAGCTTACCGTCGGCAATATGCTTCTTGTTGCCCAATACGGGTGCTTGAACGTACCGCTTACTCGCGTCTGCATACAATGCATGAATGCGCGTGGCATCTTCCGGCGTTATCGTACTCATGTCGCAGTGCACCGCGTCGCTACGCAGCGCAGGCAATATGCCGTTGTCCCCGAGTGCCACTTCCACTAGGGCGTCGCCATCTGTGACCATGCTGATAACCAGGTCGGAGTCAGCCGTCGCAAGGGCTGGGGAGTCACAAACTGTGGCTCCGAGGGCCTCAAGTGGAGCGGCCTTGTGCCGGGTCCGGTTGAAGACGTGCACTTCGTGTTTAGCGGCGAGCAACCGCTCCACCATGGGAGCGCCCATTACGCCAGTTCCAATGATCGCAACTTTCATCGGATTGCCTTCCCGCAAGAGGCACTACTAGACATCAGTGAAATCTAGTAGCGGCCGCCTTCCTCTTCTTCTTCGTCGTCATCATCGTCACCGCCGTCTTCGAAGTCGTCTTCGATATCGTCCAGGGCGCCGGACGAGTCGGTGTACGAGGAGATCTCCTCGCCTCGGAAAACGGTAACGAGGAAGTCTTCCCGGTCGAAGGAAGGTAGGTACGACGACACTACATCCTCATCGATCTGAGAAAGCAGCTCTTCTTCTGTCTCTGGGGTGAGGTCCGCTTCTAGTACGAGAGTGGCGTGGATGGTGTCTTGTGCGTAGTGGACGTCTAGCTGTCCGACCCGCTTATCCTCTTCCCAGATAAGAAATATTTCGGAAGACTGAGTGCGGACCAGGCGAGAAAGGCGAAATCGGTAGTTGGTGTTTTGGGTGTTATCCATCGTTGGAGGTTTCTCGTGAAAACGGGGCCGGACTAAGCCGGCCCCAAGAGCAAGTTAGGATACAGCAATGAGCTGCACTTATGCGACGCCGGGCTCTGGACGCAGAGTTATAGAACGAACCGAAGGTGGCGCATCTTGATCGAGCTTCGTTGAGCTTGTGGGTGTCGATGCCGTTGGCGGAATTTGCTGCTCGCCAGGAACAGGTTTCGCACCTTGCATCAACGCGACGAACTCTTCGCGTTCAATTGATTCCTTTTCAAGTAGCACTTTAACGACTTCTTCCATTTTGTCGCGGTTTTCGATCAGAATGGTCTTTGCGCGCTGGTAGCAAGTGTCGATAATATGCCGGACTTCCTGGTCGATGTTGAGCGCTACCTCGTCGGAATAGTTACGCTCTTCCATCCAGTCACGCCCGAGGAACGGGTTCCCGTGGCGACCACCAATCGTAAGCGGACCGATCTTATCGCTCATACCGTATTGGCAGACCATGGCGCGAGCCATTTCGGTGGCTCGCTCGAAGTCGTTCGATGCGCCGGTCGTGATCTCGTTATAGACCACTTCCTCAGCCACACGACCACCCATGATGGACGCGATCTTGTCGAGGAACTCGTTCTTCGTAACCAGATACTTGTCCTCGGTCGGCATGTGGATGGTGTAACCCAATGCTCGGCCGCGGGGCAGAATCGACACTTTGTGAACGGGATCCGCTAGCGGGAGAAGCTCGCCGACAATTGCGTGACCGAGTTCGTGGTACGCAACCATCTCCTTCTCTTTTTCGCTTAGCAGGCGGCTCTTGCGCTCGGGACCAGCAATAACGCGGTCGATTGCCTCGTTAAAGTCGGACATTTCAACCCGTGTCTTGTCCTTGCGAGCGGCGAGAAGTGCAGCCTCGTTCACCAGGTTAGCCAGGTCGGCGCCAGTGAAACCAGGTGTGCGACGTCCAAGGCTTTCAACGTTGACATCGTCGGCCAGCGGCTTGCCCTTGGTATGTACGGCAAGAATAGCCTTGCGTCCACTTGCGTCGGGCACATCTACCGTCACATGGCGGTCAAAGCGGCCCGGGCGAAGAAGCGCCGGGTCCAGCACGTCTGGGCGGTTAGTTGCGGCAATCATAATAACACCGCTGTTTGGGTCGAAGCCGTCCATTTCGACGAGCAGTTGGTTAAGAGTCTGCTCTCGCTCGTCGTGTCCGCCACCGAGACCAGCGCCGCGCTGCCGACCCACGGCATCGATTTCGTCGATGAAGATCAGAGCGGGGCGATTGGCCTTAGCTGTCTCAAATAAATCGCGAACGCGACTAGCACCCACGCCAACAAACATCTCGACAAAATCGGATCCTGAAATGTGGAAAAACGGGACTCCTGCCTCGCCAGCTATAGCGCGAGCAAGCATCGTTTTACCGCATCCTGGAGGGCCTAGCAGCAACACTCCTTTAGGAATCTTAGCGCCGAGCGCTTGGAACTTCTTCGCGTTTTTGAGGAACTCGACAACCTCCTCAAGCTCGGATTTCGCTTCGTCCACGCCAGCTACATCTTCAAACGTTACCTTAGGCACATTTTCAGAGAGACGCTTGGCGCGGCTGCGCCCAAACGACAGAGCTTGGTTTCCGCCAGCCTGCGCTTGGCGAAGGAAGAACATCCAGAAGACGATAATCAGCAGCGCTGGCACGAGTATCGAGAAAAGCGCACCTTGCGCGCCTTCTGACAATAGTGGGCGTGGATAAGAGTAGCCCACCTTGTTTTTGGCGCACAGAGCAGCGAGCTCGTTCGCCTTAACGCCATTGTCCCAAGGAGGAAGGTCAACCTCAATTGGTGCCCCGCCAGAGATCAGTTCCCCTGTAAAAGTATCCTTGTCAAAAGTTCCGCGTAGGAGCTTGTTACCTTGAATCAAGGCCACAGCTTCCGTGTAGGTTTTCTTGGCAGGCTGGTTCTTGAACAATGAATTGCCCGTGCCCCGAGCCGCGTTAAACCAGTAGAGCATTGCAACGAGCAGAACGATCGGCAATACGATTTTCAGTATTCTGTTCAAACGTACAGTCTCCTATGCCGCTTGGCTATCAGCGTCTTTCGATCACGCGACATCTGCGGTCGAAATCCGCGACACATCATCGGACCATGCCAAAGCTGGCTACCTCATAAGGCGCTCTGAGGTAGAAGGCATTATACCCATTTACCCCAATTGGCTGTGCTGAAATGTGCTTATCCGCCTTCGATGCGCGGATTCAAAATAAATTTGCCTTGTCTCTCTAACAGCCCATGGCGTCGGAGCGTTCCTACTGGCATCTCTATTGTACTGACCACCCCGGACGGTCCGAAAACTACCCGGCCGGGTTGAACATTTTCACGAGCAAGCAAACAGCGATTGCCATTGTCTAGCATCAGAACGTCTATTGGAAACCTCATCCCCATTGTATGGATGCTCTTCGTTCCAATTAGCATCAATCCGCAATCCACCGGTAGGCTTCGTTTGCCTATCAATCCGATCCCAAGTTCAACGGGGCCTTTCGCTACTCGGACACTCGAGAGAATCGTGAGACCGGTGACGCTATCAACTAATGTATACGTGCATTTACCTGTAATCGTTGCCCTTGTGTCAGTTTTCATGATGTTAAAATGATAATGCCCGCTCTTATTGGCAAATCATCTGTCATTGGCATCGAAACGTATACAGGTACAATTCTACCAATGACAGAATCCACGCCCATACTCACTGGTAAATTCGTAAGGCTTGAGCCGCTCAATTCAAGCCACGTCGCAGGGCTCTGGCACGCAGCCCAGTTTGATAGCATGTGGGCGTATATGCCTCAACATCCTCGCACACCGGACCAGCTTTCGGCTCTCGTCGATGAGTTTTTGCGCCCCGATTACCTTACCCACAACATACCGTTAGCTATAGTCGACACTTCGACTAATCAGCCAGTCGGGAGCACACAGATCCTGGATATCCAGTGGGCTCATCGGGGTGGAGAGATTGGCTGGACGTGGCTAACTCCCAGAGTGTGGCGATCAGCAGTCAACACGGAATGCAAGCTGCTCTTGCTGACATACTGCTTTGAGAACCTTGGATTCATCCGTGTGCAACTGAAAACCGACGCGCGAAATGAGCGGTCGCAGCAGGCAATCGAGCGGCTTGGAGCTATTCGCGAAGGGGTTTTGCGGAAACACAGAATACTTAATGACGGCTACATTCGTGACAGCGTGTACTACAGCATCGTCGACGACGAGTGGCCAAAGGTCAAGGCGAATCTCGTCCGTAAACTCAAAAATCACGCCCCGTGATTTGAAGCGCAACCTGCCTTCGTGCCCGATTGGTCTTTATGCGGAAACGATTCCAACCAGAAGGCATTGATCGTCAAGCGCGCCGCCGCGCGTGTGCTCCGTCACACCAGCCACCAGCTGGCTTACCACAGACTGCGGCGACTTTACCGACGCCATTCCGACGACAATCCGCGTAATTCCTTCCATCTGCAGCAACTCGGATCGTGTTGGGCCAGCTTCACTAAAGCCGTCTGTATAGATCACGACTACATCGCCTTCCTGCAAATTCACCGAACGCTCGTCGTATTGGGCATGTGCCACGATGCCAAGAACTGTTCCCGTTGGCGGAAGCGAGTGGGCGAGAACCTGATTTTCGCGGAAAACGAGCGCCGGGTCTTGTCCGCAGTTCACATAGCTCAAGGTTTTCAGGGCGCGATCAAATCGACCGACAAACAGTGTCGCAAAGCCGCTCAGCAGCCCGTGCGCTGAAAGGGTGTGGTTCAGTTTCGTGACAGCCTCGGCAAGAGTTGCTTCGCTATAGAGCGCGAAACGCAGCATATTGCGCACCGTTGCAACCTGCGAGGCGGCTGCCAGCCCCTTTCCAGCAAGGTCGCCGACAACAAGGTAGGTTATATTCTCACCAACCGAGAACACATCGCTGAAATCGCCGCCAACACCCGCTTCATCAAGTGCCGCCCGATAGTAATGCGCCAGGTCAAGCCCCGGCACGTGATGTGGGACGGCAGGCTGAAGCGCGGCCTGGAGCTGCTGCGCTATTGTGTGCTCCTTTTGCTGCAACAACGCTGCTTCGATGGCAGTCCTCGTCATTGTCGCGGCGTTCTCAACTATCAACACCTCATCATATGTCCAGTCACGAGGCTGGCACATTCCGCACATCAGCGCGCCCACTATCATCCCATTGTCAAAGAATGGCACACCCAATACCGCATACAGTCCACACGTTGCGAATTTTTCACTAGCCATACCGGAAAGTGTGCTAGCTGCTAGATCGTAGATGACGGCTGTGCCGCGGGAAAACAGTTCCTCGAAAAGAAAACGAAATTCTGATGCCTTATAGCTACCCGACACCGACGGCAATTCATTGGTGGCTACGTCTTGCGAAATGGTCAGCAAGTCGAGTGGCCGATCAAATGTGGCGAAAAAGCAACGATCAAGCCCAAGTGTTTCGCCCAAGGCGTTCACAACGTCGCCTTGAATCCTATTCGGGTCCGATGAGCCACGAATCGCTTCACTCACTTTATTGCCAGCTGAATCTCGCAAGGCCTGGGACTTTATAGCTTCTTCGGCTATCTTGGCCTCGGTGATTTCCCACGCGACGCCTTCCATTCGAAGAGGCCGACCGTGGTCGTCGTAATATGGGCGACCATGTTCCGTTAACCACCGTATCGCCCCGTCCGGCATGACAATGCGAAGGTCGAGGCTATAGTCGTCCCCTGTCGCCAGAGCTTCGTTTACAGCAGCTTGCTTCAGCGGTTGGTCCATTTCGTGAAGATGGTGCAGGAACTGATCAAAAGTTAGTACACCTTGCCCGGTAAGGCCGCGCAAATTCTTCATTGTGTCAGAACATACAATCCTATCTTCTGAAATGTCCCAATGCCATGTCCCAATACTCGCGCCATCGATTGCCAGCCGTAACCGCTCTTCGCTATCCCGAAGCATCGTGAGCGCTTGGCGTCGCTCGGTAACATCGACAAAGGACGCGACGACACCCATTGTTTCGCCGGTAACGTTGTGGCGCAATGGTTGCACGTTCATGGAGATCCAAACCGTCGGGCTAGCAGGCGCAACGATACCTAACGTCACATCTCGCTGCGCCATTCCGGTTTCCAAAGTGCGCTGAGACGGAAGCTCGTTGAAGGGGATGGTTGATCCGTCGTCGCGGATAGCGTGCCAGTTCTGGCTGTAGATAGTAGAATCGCTTAGGCTCGCAGCGGGTACAGTTAGTATTCGTTCGGCGGCAGCATTCGACGCGATCACATTGCCATTGCGGTCGCGAACCACAATTCCTTCTTCGAGACACGCTATTATGGCGCGGTAGCGCTCTTCGCTTACGGCAAGTGCCTGCTCTGCGGTTCGTAGCGCTGTGATGTCGTTCAGCGCAGCAATTCCCCCGCGAACCGAACCGGTGTCGTCAAAGAGAGGGGACGCATTCACCATGACTATTCGCGACTGCCCGGACGCAAACTCAATATACAGTTCTTCCTGGATGACATCTTTTCCCGTCGCGACTGTGGTTTGAATAGGTAGCTGGTCAGCTCGAAGCTCTATGCAATTCTTGAAGATCTTGAATCCAGTTGGCTGCTCGGTTGGGGGGGCGGATTTGGAGAGGTTAACATTGAGCGGCGTCTCCATAATTCGAGCACCGGCAGGGTTTGCCCTAATCACGCGGCAATCCGGATCCTCGGCAACATGAATTCCAACCGGGACGACGTTGAACAGCGTTTCGAATTCAGCCACTCTATTTCTGAGATCAGTTGTCAGCCGATGGAGTTGTTCTGCGTCCCGGCGGGGTGATATATCGCGCACGATTCCCAAGAGGCCGATCCGAGAACCAGATTTGTCGCGCATTTCGGTTACCCGCGTTTCCGCGAGGAACGTCGTACCGTCTGCGCGCGTATGCTCATTGACTCCCTGCCACGTCCCATGCTTGGCAACCTGCGCGAGAGCCTCGTCCTGATGGTCGGCGCTTAGCCACCTATGACAGCAGAAGGCTTGAAGGGACATGCCCAGACCGTCGGCGCGATCACGACCGTAAAGAGCGCATGCGGCATCGTTTAGGTAGGTGACGATGTATGACGCGTCCACCGCGATCACCGCATCCTGCATGAGGATAGGGACAGAAGAGTCGAATTCCGTCCAGTTGCCCGTGAAGGGTGACATGCTTGTATTATTAGGGGAGATAGCTTCGGACATACTACTAGACATGTAAACTCAACAGGACAACTACGTGGTGCGCCGCCTGCTAAAATGTATCTGTATCGACAGAATGATACACCACATTGCCTCTAAAAACAAGCCAAAGCGCCGAATAAGTACATCGTTTCCGGCGCGCGTCAGGCCCTTTGAGCAGCAGCCAAGCTCTTTGCTAATTACGATAAGGGTAAAATGGCTCGATATGGAGACAATTACTCAGAATGCGCTAGTGCAATTTGCGCAATCACGCTTTTGCGATCTTGCAGAAAGAATCGAAACTGGACTACCTGACGACGGCGCGACTCGGGCGCTTGTCGTATTTAATCCGACGTCAGCCAATATCACAGGTGGGGCGCTCTTTCCTGTCGATATGCCGTGGGATCCTGCCTTGCCGTTTCCCCCAATTGTTATTCGCGATACTCGGCGGAACATACCAATTTTGCACGAACTCGCGGGGGTACAGTGGTCTGATTTGCCTACAGATGACCCTATGCGGCTGAAGGGGCGGCATCGATTGCGGTTCATGATGACCCTTCACGTCGCGGACATCCCAGGGCATGGCTACGTGACATTCGTTGCGTCGTTCACGGACGATGATGGGACGGCGCCAATACTTGATTTGACACGACCAAAGCCGGAACTAATCGTGGTCGAAACGTTGCTGCACGCGGGGGACTTGCCATCGTCAGGCTGTCTCGTTACCACAGATTCAAAGTCTCTTGTGGTTAAAGTTGAGCCCGCCTCGCCGTTGGCTGTAGATTCGCTCAAGTTAACCGTGACTAATAATGCTCGAACTGCCGCATTGAACTCTCGACTCTTGTTCAATGCGCCAGTCAAGAAAGTAGTCCGCGAACAGGCAAACTCATCGCCTCTGCCGCCAATTGAGAAGGCCGCTATCCAACTGCTCCCAAGAATAGCTCCCGGCGCCTCTGAACGCCTGATTGCGATCATTGCCTAGCAACTTTGGGATGTGCTATACTCAGGGCAGTTGTGAGGGTAAACGCACGAAGACAAGAACCATAGGAATTGTTGGCCCGACAGCAATAGGCAAAACGGCCGTTGGGGTTGAACTCGCAACGAAGCTAGGCAACACTGAGATCGTGTCTGTAGACTCAATGCAAGTCTACCGCCGAATGGACATCGGAACCGCGAAGCCAACACCTGCGGAGCGAACTGCGGTGCCGTTTCACCTGATCGATATCGTCGAGCCAGATTACGATTTTACTCTCGCTGAATATCAACGACTCGCGAATGAGGCCGCATGTCAAATCGTAGCGGCGGGCAATACTGCGATACTTGTCGGCGGGACCGGGCTCTATTTTCGCGCCATTACGACGCGCCTGGACATACCTGAAACAGAACCGGACCCCGCATTCCGTGAAGCGTGGTACGAACTCGCTCGCACGGAAGGGGCAGAGCGCGTGCGCAAGCACCTGATCGAGATCGACGAGCCTGCTGCGAACAAGATACATCCTAACGATGTGCGTAGGATGGTGCGCGCGATAGAAGTGTTTGAGAAGACGGGCACGCCGCTTTCCGAATGGCATCGAGCGAACCGGGAAGCGCAAGAAAATGATGAGCCTGCTGGCGACTTTTACTGCCTGAATTGCGAGCGAAATGAACTTTATCGCACGATAGAGCGTCGAGTGGATTTAATGGTCCAATCTGGCTTCATTGATGAAGTAGCAGCGCTCCGAGAAATGGGCTATGGACCTGAGCTGAAACCCATGCAGGCGCTTGGGTATCGGCAAATCAACGAGTACCTTGATGGCAAGTTATCGCGAGATGACGCCATTGAGGCGACTAAAGCCGAAACAAGGCAGTTTGCCCGGCGCCAGCTTGTCTGGTTTCGCGCCGACAAACGCCTCAATTGGCTAGAGACCGACGGACAGACTGTAACGCAACTCGCGGAACGGATTCTGGCCTCCATAAACAAAAACAAATCAATTAACTAAACGGGAGGAAAACAACCTTGAATCGCCCCCAAGTCAATTTGCAGGACACGTTCCTGAATCAAGTCCGTAAAGAAAACATCAGCGTCATTATCTATCTGATAGGCAGTAGCGTGCAGTTGCGCGGCCTTGTCAGAGGATTTGACCCGTTCACCATTCTCCTCGACTCTCCTGGCAAGCCAACCCAACTTGTCTACAAGCACGCCGTCAGCAGTGTAGTCCCGACGCGTCCCGTGCCCAACATTTACCAGGAAGCTCTGCGCGACGGGCCCGAGGGAGCGCCAGCGCCACCCGCAGCCCCGCCTGCGCCGCCAGCCCCAGCCGCAGCGCCTGAAGCGTAGATGCTGCAGCGCCACGATTTACAACGTTCGTTGGCCGGGAGCAATCCCGGCCAATTTGCTGTTTGTACCAGTACAGGGTTAGCACAGCGGGCTAAGGTGATTCCTCGCCAGTCAACTTCCCTATAAGCAGTGCAGAATTTTCTCCGGCTCAGCCTGGTTAGGTCAAGAATAGAAATGCAATTCACAAAAATGCACGGTATCGGCAACGATTTCATCATGGTGGCCGCCACCGGGTCCGATGGCGCAAACTTGCTCGCAGAGGCTCAAGCGCGCGCTGTCGAGCTCTGTGACCGCAAGTTTGGGGTGGGGGCGGACGGTGTGATTCTTGTCCTGCCAGCGTCAGAAGCCGATTTCACGATGCGCATGTTCAATCCGGACGGCTCAGAGGCCGAAATGTGCGGTAATGGCATCCGGTGCTTTGCAAAGTTCGCCTATGACAAAGGCTTGACGACGAAAACGACCCTTGACGTGATAACCGGCGCGGGCCGCCTTACGACACGCTCCAATGTAGTCGATGGCCAGGTTTCAACGGTCGAAGTCGATATGGGCGTCGCTCACCTTGAACGCAGGGACATTCCTGCGGACCTCGGTGACGGGAGAACAGGTCCCATTGTTAATCAACCGCTGTCAGTGGGCGGCCAAGATTGGAACATTACCTGTGTTTCCATGGGGAACCCACACTGCGTCGTGTTTGTCGACGATGTCGCTTCGTTCCCCCTTGAGAAATACGGCCCGCAGTTCGAGAAGAACAAGGCTTTCCCTCGTCGCACGAACACAGAGTTCGTGCAAGTACTCGGTCCAGCAGAAGTTCGTATGCGGGTGTGGGAACGCGGTGCCGCCGAGACCCTTGCCTGCGGCACTGGCGCGTGCGCGGTCGCAGTCTCCTCTGCCCTTAGCGGTTACACGGGCCGCGACGTGGTCGTGCACCTTGCCGGCGGAGATTTAAGTATCCAGTGGCTCGACAACGGCCGCGTGATCATGACCGGCACTGCCACGACAGTGTATGAGGGAACCGTATAGCAACGGGGCTCTAGTGCAGTCGTCAAATGTAAGCCCACTAACAACCCGATAAGCAGGTAACTATGCCTGATTTGCTGTAGTTTTCGTCACCAATCGCCAAAATACTAATTGGGGATTACCCCGAAGTTGGTAAGTGGTGGTGAACGACAAAAAACTGTTTAGAAGCGTCGACGTATCGCTGGGCGCGGATGTATCCGCAGTCAACATGCAGCTTGATCTTGTGTCTGACGTTCCCAAGCAATTAGGGCTGATTACTGAACTGAGTCCGACCGACCTGACCATCTTAACCACAATTCCCTTACGCGCAGGCGGGCGGTTTTGCCTACAACTCAAATTGCCGTCGGAGGCCGTAGAAATCTTCGCCCTCGTGCGTCGCACAGCGATCGTCGATAATGGCACCGACTATCGGTATGCGGGCAGTCTGGTGGTCATCGGTGCTACGAAACAGGGGATCGTAGCAGTCATCAAGTTCCTCGCGGACGTCACACGCACCAATGCAATGCTAGCGAACCATAAGGCATACTGAGCCGCCGCTAACTGAAGTTCGGTAAGTCAACACGCCTCAAACGGAGCACATCCTTAGTCAATATATCAAGCACTTGCGCCCGACCGTTCTCTGGTCCAATAGCGTAGTGCTGGTGGATGGCGTTCTCGACAAAACTCAGCGCGCTTGGGATCTTGATCATCCATCGACCACGGTACCAGCCCTTAGTATCGTCCATGCGGCACTCATCAACGACCCCCGAAACCAGATGTACCATGTCCGCCTCGCTGCCTAGCCGCGCAAGCACCACAGGGCCAAGCCGCGGCGTCGCCGCGGTCATAGACTGGCCGCGCCACGCTGGATACGTTTCCCGTATGCGGTATCGCTCCTCTACCATCATGTTTGGCGGAAGCACGCCCGACGTGCTGAAGTGCGCTGCCACTAGGTGGTCGTCGGCGAGGCACTGGGCAAAATCTTGTGCCTCAAACTCAGGGTTGTACGGTTCACCTTCAACAAGCGCGTTCATGGCGTCCCGATAGGCCATATAGATATTACTCATCGTCGGATGTGCGCCAAGTGACGATCGCAACACCGCCTCTGTTGCCAGCGCTTGAATATCGCCTTCCTCACAGCATAAGAACCCATCGTGCGCAAGAGCTGCATAGGACGAGTTGGGCATAACTGGGCGGCCCGGCGCCATGAGGAACGCGCCAATATCATCGACCGTGATTCCATCAGCCTGATGCTCTGCCAGCAAGGCGCGCTCAGCAAGGTAAAGCCGTAGCACCTGCCGCATATGCGCTTCGCCCATTTCGCCGCCATCGATGAGGAGCTCAGCAAGCCACCGTTGCCACTCCGCATCGACAGCTGCGTCGCTTTGGCTGTCCGCGATCGCGTTGAGGTCGATCGCAGAACGCCGATCCACTGCGATGCCAAGTCGTTCTTTGCACCGTGTACTAAACTCCTGAACCTGCTCAGCGAGTACGTTGCCCTCGTTCGCGTTGACAACGAGCAATCGCATTGATGCGAGCGTCTGTCGAGCACGCACTGCCATGATTGATGCAGCCACAGTTGGCTCATCGATCGCGGGAAGAAGCATTCCACCCCGCTCACGCACCTCACTAATGAAGGAAGCCGCATACGGGTGATAGACAAGTGGGGGCGCTAGCGGGAAGCATGGAATGCCAGATTCGGCCACTGGCCTTGCGGCTTTGTGCCAGCCGCACGGCTCCCAAACGATGATAAGATCCCACGTGGGGTCCGCCTTGATGCGATCGATGTCGCCGATCTCATAGCGGTCGTCTGACCTGAGCAATTTGCCTAGCGCCGTTGCGACACGAGTTTTGGTACGTTCCACTTGCGAGTACGGATCGAGTGGAAGGACGAGAACGTTCAAAGACATAGTTAACACCTGCCAGAACGTTACCCGCATAGCGCACGAATACCTGCAAACTTCAATAACCGATTACCAAATTGACTCCATATTTAATCACAAACGATCAAGCGCATCCAAAAGGTAATCGAAACAATGCCGGTTATTACCCGGTATCCTAGTAATCGGAGAACCCCACCATGTCCACCAAATCTCTTTTAGCCCACGCTCTCGTAATCGCCTCAGCCGCTCACGAACTGCAGTTCGACAAAGCTGGCGACGCCTATATGCTTCATCAGATCCGAATGATGATGAAGGCGCACAGCGATGACCAGCGAATTGTCGCACTGTTGCACGACATCGTTGAGGACACTGACTGGACCCTCGATGCCCTCCGCGCGGAAGGGTTTCCAGAGGCGATCATTGCTGGCGTGGATGGGATGACAAAGCGGGACGGTGAATCGTACGAAGAATTCATTGAGCGGGCCGCTAAAGACCCAATCGCGTTGCGTGTCAAGTTGCTAGACCTCGAGGACAACATGACGATGACGAGGTTAAGCAGCGTGCACGAAAAGGACCTAGAGCGGCTCCGAAAGTACCATAACGCGTACCGTCGTCTCACCACTCTTGCCAAATAGGGTTAACACTGTTAAGACCGCCAACAGCAGAATGCCGCAACAGTCCAGGATCGTCCCGTGGCGGCACAACTGTGGTAATCATTTCGCCCCAACTGCCGCCTGTGGGTAGTTGAGCGCGACATCTACCGCGCCAAGACGCCTCAGGTCATCCAGAGCCAGGGCAAGGCTCGGCAAGGCGCTGGATGCGTTCACGTCCCCGGCCGCGTAGCCAACCTTCGACATGCCGAAGCCTTCGTTGCCGACGTAAGACAGCTTCGCCGCAGACGTTACCTGCTCGTCGGGCTTGGTGGCGTAATAGCAGCAACCAAATACCGTCAGGTCCACTGTCTGCGCGCCGACCTGAACAACCGGCAGCGGATTTGGCTCTACATAGAGTTGGTCGTGTCCGAAGAAGATTTGGCCACGGTAGTTGTTGATATCGAACAATCTGAAGTTCACGGCCTCGGCTGGATGACCGCCAGTATTCAGTTTTGCTCCTTGAATTGTCGCTCGGCCCGCCGGGTCGCCATCATGCCCTTCAAAATAGAGCCCGCTATTCGACTGCTCAACGTACAGGTCGCTCATCACGATGCTATTGCTGTCGCGCAGATAGAGCGGGTGGGTGACCAGAGTCGCCAGGCGAAACTGAAATCCCAGAATACCGTCGCGCTTCGGCGATTTGCCATCGACTACTACCGAACCCTCGTACGTGTTATTCGCGATCACTGTTGCTGCGGCGCTGTCCACGAAATGCATGTTTCCCTGTACTTGCTGAATGATCACAGTGTCCTTAGCGCCGAGATTAAGGAATCGGATGCCCTGGTTGAACGGATCCCTGCGATAGAGGCCGTAAACCCATACGCCGTCATAGGTCGTTCGTGACCCCGTTTCCGTGCCCACTTGATCGATATTGAGCCCGGCGTTCGACACCCCTGAATCACCATGCCCGAGTGTCAGGTTCTCTATCACCACGTTTTGAGGATTGCGGACCTCCATCATCGTACCGCCAGCTGCGCCTTTCCACACGAGGCGCGTGTAGAAGCCGCTCCCGCCGCCGCCGATAAAGTAGTCTCTCCCAGTGACACGAAGCGTCTTGCTGATCACATAGTTACCCATCGGTAGGTACGCGATAGAGTCCTTGCCTGCGACAGAATTCGCGGCACTGGCGGCTGCGTCGATTGCCGCCTGAATAGCGGCCGTGTCGTCCGTCTTGCCATCTGCTTTAGCGCCGAAGTCCTTGACTGCATCGTACACCCGCTTAGGGATGCGCACCGAGGTGCGAAGGAACGATTGGCTGGGGCCCGTGACGACACCCTTACGTTTTCCAGGAGGGATGACGTACACGTGTGTCCGGCTTTGTGATATGGAAAGTTCTCCCGATACGGTGACGTTTTCGGAGAGAAAGACACGCTGCTCGCCCCGCGCTATAGTCACGGGAGCAGCCGCAGCGCCAGCCACTATGGGCGGGTGAGTGAAGTGATTGTCGAATAGCACCGCTGGCGCTCCCGCCAGACGGATTGCGCCTGCAGGGTCGGTCCAGCCATCCACCCAGCAATCCTGAACGGTGATTGTGCCTACTGCCGAGACGTGGCTGAGAAAGCGGGCGCTTCCGACGGACGTGCACCGCCGGAGTGAAACTCCATGTTCCTGTGCGGCGTGGACATCTTCTACGCGACTGCCCTCGAAATGGCAGTCGCGTGCGTAGAAGTTGCCGTTGATGCAGTCAATACCAGTGTCACACCCCTTGAAGTCGCAGCCGGAGAAAGTGAAGTCGTAGTCATTGAATTTCGCGAAGGATACCCCTCGTCGGCAATCCTCGAACAAGCAGTCCTCAAACGACATCTCGGCCGATGGTATCGCGCATTTTGGGTTCGAAACTATACCGCCATCCGTGAATCCCTTGAACGATAGCTGCTGATTGCGTACCTCGGTCTCGAAGCGCTTGTTGTTATCGTGCCATATTCCAATCGAAGCCTTGCCGCGTCCATCGAAGGATAACCCTCGATAGTTCGAGTATGCCACGCCGTTGACGGTCAGCATTTTGCCGCCGGGCTCGCCATCCCAAACCAGCTTGGTTTCGCGCCCGTTCCCTACAATGAGGATCCCATGCCTCGGTCCGGTCAGCACTAAGGGCGTTGTGATACGGTACGTGCCAGCCGGAATGTATAGCGTTGCTCCATCGCGCATTGCCGTAATCGCAGCCTGAAGGGCAGGGGAATCGTCGGCTATTCCATCGCCAATAGCGGCGAGTGGTAGTGCTTTGACGTTCACCCAATCAGATCGCTGCTGCCAATTAAGCGACGCAATTTGTGATGGCGCGGCAGTTGCCGCTTGCGTGAACAGGACCACCGCGATTATCATGGTCGCGGCGGCCGTTATCAAGGAAGTTCTATGGATCATCATTGCTCCAATGCTCAGCGAGTTTACTACCACGGACTAAATGTGAGCGTCACTGAATACGAATCGAACGGCGCAGCTACTGGCTGATAGTACTGCTTCATAACGCCGACTGAAGTAGCTTGGTAACCATCTCCCTTTTGGTTGGGATTTGAATTTGACGGGCTCACACCCGGCGACACCAAGTTGGGTAGGAGGAACTTGACGTGCGAGTCACAAGCCAAATAGTTCGCTCCGCCGGTGTGGCGTCCCTCCTTATCGCGAAATGGAACCCCAAGGTTCGTCGGAAGTTGCCCCGTATCAAGCTTTGCGCTGCCGAGGCCATAGGGGCCAATGTAGTCAACACCATCCGTGTCAGAGGATTTTAACTCGCCGTATATTGACGGGTCCTGCGTGATCCCTGTGGCTTCGACCAACAAGACCGTGGACGCTGGCGCAACCATTTTCGAAATAGCGCCGCCAGTCCCCCAATTTGCAACCTTACCAGCACCACAGTGGCCGCCGGTGGGATCAAGCGTACCGATCGCAACATCGATATTCATCGAATAGGAAATTGCTGGCGCCTTGGTTGTATCGTCAGGACAAGCAAAAACGTCGACACTCTTCACATACGGATAGACCTGACCTGCCCAACCGAGGCCCGACGTGGTCGCGCAGTAATCGACTCCTGTCGTGCCCGAAGTCATCACGCCAGACGGAAACCGCTCGTCGTAGTCCTGGGAGTACTGCGTGAACGCAATTCCCATTTGTTTCAGGTTTGATGCACAACTAGTCTGCCGCGCCTTTTCACGTGCTTTGGCAAAGACGGGAAACAATATAGCAGCGAGAATCGCTATGATTGCGATAACGACGAGTAGCTCGATGAGCGTAAAACCTAATGAAGTTGCATGCTTTCTGGATTTCATCTTAGTGTCCTTTCACTACAATTGGTCTACACGGCGGTCAGCTGTTTATTCACTATACGAGATGACGGGCGCGCGACCAGCGACGACGGTAAGCAGATTTCAAACGGCGCACCGCTTCCGCTCAAGACGTCATTGATGAGGCGCGCTGCCTGCTCGCCAAGCGCCTCAAGTGGAGGATGCAACGACGAAATTCCGGCGTCGCGTGCGTCAGGGTGGTCGTCGAAGCCGACTAACCCATAGTCCTCGCCAGCATAGAAGCCAAGGCGCGCTGCAGCATTGCGGAAGCCAATAGCGCCTCGGTCATTGGAAGTGATAACACCGTCAAAGTCGAACTCGCGAGTCAAGTATCGCGATGCAAAATCCTCGTGAACGATGGAATGCATCTCACGAGATTTGTCATCGGTGCGGGTGGCTACCATCGCATCGACATTGTCTATAGCGCACACCAACGCTTCGGATGGCAATCCCGCATTTCGGACAGCTTCTCGTGCGCCGATGGCACGCTCCGTCACCCAGGATGCGATATACGGGCTAAAGTACAGGATACGCCTGCAACCATTTGCGATCAGGTGGGCTGCTGCCTGGTAGCCAGCGTCCTGGCTGTCATATCGCACCGTGAGCATAGGACGTGGGGCTTTTAGAGCACCGACGACAACGATAGGCACGGGAGAGTTGACCAACTGCGGAGTTGGCCGCACCCCTTCAGTTGACGCGCCAGTTATGATGGCAATGGCGTTAACCCCTTTCGCCATAAGCTCCTCGTAACCGTCCTCATACGACAGCTCAAACTCGTCAATGTCTCTCGCCTGGTTAAAGAAACTGGTCATTCCGCCCATGCCCGTGATAGCCCGCTCGAAAGCATTTACCATCAACGGCCGCCAATAGTCGGCCACGCCCATGTACCGCCTGTCGCGCCTGCTGCTGGTGATGATGCCCGCATGGATAAGAGGCTGCTGCGTCGTGGCGGTGAGCGCTGTGTTACGCGAGTGCTGAGATTCTGCGGTTTGGCTGATTTCGCTCTCGCCCACGAACGTCCCGCGTCCATTGTCGGCGCGCAACGTTCCGTCTGCAAGCAAGTCAGCTACGGCGCGTTCGACTGTGGGCACCGACACGTGGTACTCTGCGGCGAGCGCCTTGCGGCTTGGAAGCATTTTGCCATCCGACCAACGGCCTGATGCGATCTTTGCACGCAAATCAGCGCTTATGCGCGAATAGGCTGGGGAGGCTATCCCGAGCGTCACTGGTTGGTTGGCTGTTTTTGGCATTTCGAACTCAAACAAAACAAAAAAAATGACCATGCAACTTTATTGCATGGTCATATAATAGCACTTCCTTTAAGTGGCGTCAAGCCTATCTCGCAAGATCCTCATATCTTGCCCATCTAGCCACCCACAGCAATGAGTTTCGCTGTGCTCGAAGTACCAGCTCTAATGCTAACGTGACCCGTTAATTTTGAGCCCGCCTGACCGACTGTCCAAACGTCAGTCTCAATATCTTTATCTGTCGGGTTGTTAATCTCCACGTCCACTGCGTTTGCAGCCCAGCGCAGCAGGCCTATCTTGAGGTTAGGCGAATCACACTGCACGACATTACCAACCATGAAGCGACCAGTTTGCGTAACATCGAGACGGGCGTAAGCTTTACCCTCAAAGACTGGGATCTCCTCTACCAGTTCGCCCCCGCGCACAAGGTAAGCTGGCCAGTTGTAGTTCACACCCGTGGCAATGACTGGCAGGCGATATTCGTTAATCTGTACGCCGAGCGCTTCCTTGTCGTTATTCACCAGCCCCGACGTCATTCCGCTCAGCTCGCTCAGTGCGACGGCCTTGTCTACAGACCCCTCCACGCGAAAACCGTCGGCCACATAGCTTGCAGTATACGCAAGTTCGCTCAGCTGTCCCTTAGTGACGGTCACCTTATACGGCGTGTCATTTGTTAATCCCATCAAGTTTCGCCACTTGTCGCCTTCCGCTGGCGGCACTGTGACAAACGATGCCGACCAGGTCGTGCCAATCGGCAACGATCCGTTCACCCACGTCGGCGGAGCGAAGCCCACAGTGCCATCCCAGTTGACCCGAATGCCATCCGAAAGCGCTATGAACCCTCCGACGCGACCGCCCTTTGGCAAGTCGAGGTATCCCTTCGAGAGCGTGCCCGTTACAGCCTTGCCCGTTTTCGCATCTGTATAGGCGAACGTCATATCGCCTCTCACCTGACCGTGCTTGGTTTGGAGCGTCGTAATCACCGGGAACACGTCGCCTGTGGGCAAAGTGGGCTTTCGAAGCGTGATTTCTATCGTCTTGCGCTCCGGGAAGAAATCCACCTTCGTATTACCTATCTTAGCCGGGTAGAAGCGCTCATAACGTATCTTGGCCTCGTAGAATCTGCTGCGAGTCGTTGTCCGAGAGGGCTTAGCGTCGTAGCTCACATCCCAGAACTGCGCCTGGAAATAGCGCTGGTCGATAAAGACATCCTGAATATACACGGCTGGCGATGCCAGAGCGAAGTCAAGCATCGGCGCCATGTTGTCGCCGCGCATAGAGCCAGTAATCTCGGGGAACAGGCTGCTTCCCTCAGCTGCTTCGAAGCTTGGAACACGCACATCGAAACCCGACGCTTCGCATCCAGTATAAAGGTTCGAGAACTGCCACCAGTTTTGCCGGTCTGCGCAACGCCACGTATGCACTACCTGCTTCCCGAAAATCACGCCCGGCGAGACCACTTGGCGCCCTTTGGCATCCGTCGCGATGACGTAGAGCCAGTTTACATGCCCCTCCGGCAGCTTCACGTTGTTAATCGTGAACTTTGTCCCGGAAGGCTTCCACCGTCGGTAGAGGTTAAAGTTTTCCCAAAGAGCAACTTCCTTGAGCGGCTCGTCGCCCTCCACCGAGAAGCTGATGGCGTTCGAGACAGACGGCTGCTCCGGATCTGTTGACGCGCCGCCAAGGTTTGTGATCATTGGCCCCGACGAAACCTGCAAGCGGACAGGCGATTCCCAGAAGTGCGACGTTCCATGCTCACCCAGGTACCACGCCAGCCCCTCAAGATTGATTGCTGATCCATACACCTGATGCCCCGTGGCAGCCTCGGTGGCTATCGCGGCAGGCTCGTACGTTTCGTGAACCGCGACTGGTAACGGGTTCGATAAGCGGAATACTTGCCACTGATACGCAGGGAGGCTGTTGTCGGCAAGCTTTCCGTCTCGATATGTGTAAAGGCTCATCGCTTGGAAATGCTTCTCAAGCTCATGTGGCACCGGCGTCGTCGATGCCCTGTGCTGTACCGTGATGCCTTTTGGGAAGCACAGGCATAAGTACTGCGGCTTAGCGATGGCCTTGCCATCCGCCGTCAAGAGCGATGGGGCAGGGAACACGGGCGACCCGAGCAGCAAATATCGGTTGCCTTCTGTGTCCTTGAGGTCAAGACCCGCGACCACCTTTAGCTTATCGTCTGACACCTTAGCGCAAGCCGCCCTATATTCGTCCCATCGCGCGGGGTCGAACTTCTCGAACGTTTCCGTCATGTACAGCATCGACACGCCAGCAGCCTTTGCTGCTGTCGCATACTCGGCGATCGTCCCTTTGCCGTCGCTGAATGAGCTTCGCGCCCCGATCAGCAGCTTGAACCACGTGTTGCCATCGCCTTGCTTCCACGAATACAACCATCCCGGAGCAGGTACCTTGTCAGGAGCCTTCAGCGCCGTATACGACGCCTCCGTGTAGCCGCCCATTCCCTGCGCGCGGGCTCCGTCCGCCAGCCATCTCAGCATCCCACCAAGCAGCTTGCGTCCGTGGCTCGGGTTCACTCCGTCACCCTTCTCCATCATAACGCCGTCAATTCGTCCTGTGTGCGCTTCCAATATCCACCCACGGGACGGGTTGTCGTACGGGTTGCTGAATGTGTACAGCGACCCGGGAGCCCACAGACCGACTCGCCCCGACCCAAACTGCCGCACTGCAGCAATCGGAGGCGCTTTCACCCCCAGCGACCGCCAATGCGAGTAATCGGTGCCCTTTGATGCCGAGCTGCTGTCCATTCCCTTCACTAGGCTCACCCACGACGGATCCTGAAGCGTGATCACTGGCGTCGAGTAGAGATTGTCCCATCGAAGCTCACTGGTAGGGTAATAAACCCGCTCGACACCCTTAGTAGCAGGGTGCTTTGCCACATTCGTCGTCCACGCGTACTCGGTGTATGCCTCGTCCCTCACCGGTTTCAGGTCTGCAAACGCGTGCGCATCATCGCGCACCTGTGCGGCCATAACACCAGCGCCGAACGGCGCAAGCAGCCGCGATAGCGCCTCTGCCGCTCCCTCAGTGCCGTTCATCGGGCTGAAAAAGAAGCCGCCACCGGCCTTCACATACTCGAGCAGCAACTCCGTATTTCTGCGAGTGGTCAACGAATCTGACACGAAGCCTCGCGGGAAGAACATCGTAGTGGGACCCTCCCAGTCGGCAATCACAGCGACATGAAACTGGCGTAGTATCTCCATGCTGAGGGGATCGCCGAGATTGCGCGATACAAAGTGAATACCGTCGCGAGACAATTCATCCTGGAGCCGTGTATCGAGTTTCATTCGCGATGCTGTCAGGATAAGCACATTCACAGGCTTCTCCTGCGCAGCCGCTGGCGACGCAGGCACGCAGAGCGCCATGAGCGCCAGCAGCGACGCGATGATCGTGGGAAAGAGGGTGTTCATACAAGTTACCGTTCTGTAGCGACGAAGTTTGAGAGTCGCGCGCAAGGCTGAGGGTTCCCGCAAGAATATTGCGCGAGCGAAGAAGTGAGAAGTGTGCTAAAGGGAGTGCGCCATCGACATGATGACGCACTCGGACGATCATGACGATCTACTGGTAGCTGTAAGTGCCAGTAAACGACTGGTCCGAACAACTGAATGACTTGGCCATATACCACGGTGTGAAACCGCAAACTCTCGATGGGTCGAGATCGTTCGTAGTGCCAGCTTCGATCATTCCCGGCTTGAGCCACTTGGCATGGTTGTCGGCGAACAAGTAGCAGGCGCCTTCTTGGTGGCTGCCAAGCAGGTCCTTAAATCGGACCGTGTTCACCGTGTAAGCGCCCTTCGGAACCCCGGTAGCATACATGGCATATGTCTGTCCAGCGGCTACTGCGGCAGCAACATCGGCGTCGGTCATACCTCCGTCCGCACCGCCCGGATCATAGTTTTTTCCGACTCCTATCGCTGTCGGCGAAGCATGTCCCTGAGGCTGCGAAGTCGCCAATCCTTGAGCTGCGAGCGCTTGCTCACCCGATATTGAGTAAGTCAGGTTTTGCCCACTGTTGATAACCTCGCATAGAAGTATTGTCCGAGAAGGCTGGATCATTTTCGATATCAGCGTCCCGGTCTGCGTGTTTGGTACGCCATTGACGAGTGCGGCCAAATTCGCATTGTAAGCATACGAGCACGTTGGCCGCTTCGATGGGTCGCTGGGGCATGTGTAAACCTTTTCGCTCTTGACGTACGAATAGATCTGACCCGCCCAACCGCCACCGCCGCCAGTCGTTTTGTAGCCACACGGAGTCATTTCGTCGTAGTCTTGTTCGTACTGCGTTATACCAAGGCCAATTTGCTTTAGGTCTGAAAGACACGCTGTTTGACGAGCCTTTTCGCGGGCCTGGGCAAACACTGGAAATAAAATAGCTGCTAATATCGCGATAATAGCGATAACTACGAGTAACTCTATAAGAGTGAACGCTTGTCCACCAACGCGCTTTCGGTTGAGTTTATCCATCTTTGTTCTCCTTCGAATGTGCGGCAGCGCCAATCAGTGACGATTCACGAACGATAAGTTTTGAGTGCAAACCGATTCGCCGCGAAAGCTGCTGTCCATCAAGAGCCGCCGCGAGCAAACGCATCGCTTCACGGCCCATCTCCTCTATCGGCGGTTTGAGCGACGTTAGCCCTAAAAACCGTGACCGCGCATGGTCGTCGAAACCAATAATCGCATAGTCCCGCCCAGCCATCATGCCTCGCTGCTTTGCGGCCTCCATAAACGCCGCAGCCATCAAGTCGTTGCCAGCGATGACGCCGTCTACAGGCACACCGCTATCGATACAGCCTAAGGCAAACTCTTTCAAACACTGAACGCGGTCCATCCATTCGTCGCCGACGACCGCGACGTTCCCTATCACGTCTCGTATTCCCTCAACCGGGCGACCCGCCAGCAACAACGCCTCGCGTGCCCCGGTCAGGCGATCCAGCGACCATTTGTCGGGGCTGTACGAGATATACAGCAGGTTTTCGCATCCCTGCTCAAGGAGATGGCGCGCGCCAAGCTGACCTGCATCCCGGTTGTCGTAGCACACTGTCGGGATCGGCCAACGCTCCTCTTCGAGACTCACCAACACAAGCGGGAGCGCCGTTTCCATAAGGTCCGCTATGACAGCCGCGTTTGGCCTATCATGCCCGATCATCAGTGCCATTCCTGCAACGCCCGACTTTGCGAGCGCAACTGCCGCATCTACCGCCGTGAGAGTTACGCCAGTGTCGCGACCGCACATATTGACAGCTCGGCAAACCATACCCAGGTCTGCGGCCGCATCTTCCATCGCCGCGAGAGCCGTCGCGTTAACCGGGCTAGCAATCCAATCGACATTCGTAATATCGACATACCCAGCCACGCCAACTATCCGGAACCCAATCTTGGGACGACGAGGCGCATCAACCTGGACCTCAGGAAGCGGAGCCAGCGGAGTGCCAGTAACAGTCTGGTCGCGCGATACATACGTTCCGCGACGCGAGTCGACCACCAGTATCCCCTCGTCGACCAGTCTCTTGATCCCGCGCTGTACGGTTTCCAGATTGACACCATACTCCGACGCCAAAGCTTTGCGCCCGGGAAGCATTCCGCCCGGCGTCCAATGGCCGTTGCGGATACGTGCCCGCAAGTCTTCCTCAACCTTGCGGTAGGCTGGCTGTGAGAACGAAGTTGGACGTTTTGTGACTGGATTTTTCAATATTAAGACCGATACAGATAGCAGGCAATCCGATATAGCACCATATTAGCATGATGAAGAAAGCTTGTCAAGTGCCGAAAGCGAGGAATGGATATGTCGGTGGGGCTTGAGTCGGGATGAACCGAACCGCAGAAATCTAAACACTCGAAGAGGGTAACCGACGGGATTGGCCACTAGTTAACGCTTAGCAGCGCCAGCTGATTATCGGTGGTATGCACGATGAGCCGCTTCCCATCGGACGTCACCGCCCAGGCGCGTATTGCGGATGTGAGCGGCCACGTACGAACCGCGTTCCCGCTGTGGTCGAACCGATACAGCGTCCGGTCGCCGTCATATGCTACGAACCCATGGTTGTCTGGTGAGATGAACATGAGCGTTAGCGATAGGTACAGACCGCCAATCTGAAAAACCTGTTTGCCCGTTTCGTCCAGCATGAGCAGCCGCCGCTCTGGAATCAGCACATGGTCGCGCACAATCTGCTTGAAGTAAGACACCACCACAAACTGCCCGCCCTTCGCGACAAGAGCCCGAGCATTCAGAGCGTCCTTACCGATGGCATAGCTCCAGAGCTTTTCACCCGATTTTCGCCAAAGCGTGAGGGTGGGATTGCGACGCTGATGGTTGTCGTATTGAAGACCCGCGATGGTGCTGCCGTCTTGAGCGATTACCGGCTCATACCTTTTCGTCGCTTCACCCGCCTGAGATGAAATCGTCTTGCCAGCCAGATCCATCCAATCGACGCCGCTTTCGTTCCAGAGGCCAACGGCAACATACGAATCGTCGGGCGATAGCGCCAACGAATTGCACACACCGCGAAGCTTGATCCTCTGCGACGACGGGTGCATGTCGAGTGTACAGACATAGAGCGATCCTGTTCCGGTGCCATAGCACAGGTAATCCCCTGAATCGCTCACCACCACGTCCCATATCGCACCATCTGCGTACTCGGTCCGCGTCAACTTGCCCGTCGTGGCATCGTAGAGATCGATGCTCCGGCCGTCCGGGTTCATCAGGTCGTAGAGTGCGGCATAGCCAACGCCGTCGCTAATCGCAATGGATGAGCCGTCGACATTTGGCTTGGACCAAAGAGGCTTCGCGGGGTTGGCGTCCCACACCGCCAGCTTGTTGTCAGCGGTTAACAGGACGAGCCGTGTACCTTGCGGAGATATAGCGAGGTCACGAAGAGGAGGAACAACCTTACGCCATAATAGCGCAAACCCAGGCGCCGCAGCAGTCGCAGTTTGGGCGTAGCTACACGCACCGCTGATGAATACAATGATCGCGACGGCTATTCGCAGCAGGAGCCGGACAGCTGGGCGAAACAATGGCTTCACCTTTCGTTAAGGAGCGATAGGAAATACTGGTGGACACGAGTGTCGTCGGTCAGTTCCGGATGGAATGAACTCGCGATCACATTGCCTTGGCGAATGAAAACGATGTCATCATCATGCTTGGCGATTACCTCGACACCGTTGCCGACTCGCGTGACGATCGGTGCGCGAATAAAGACCGCAGTGAGGGGAGTGCCTGTGTCCCCGGTAATCTTGGGAGCATCCAGCACGCACTCAAACGAGTCGATTTGCCTGCCGAACGCGTTCCGTGCGACTGTAATATCGAGAATACCCAGCTTCGCCTGCCCGCCGCTTTCCTCGGTCCCCTCGGCAATCTCCTTGGCCAGCACAATCATTCCGGCGCATGTGCCATAAATCGGCTTACCATCCGCGTGTGCGGCAAGGATAGCCTTATCGACCCCGTAGCGTCCGATCAGCTTCCCGATGGTCGTGCTCTCGCCGCCGGGAATAACTAGCCCATCAGCGGTTGCAATATCATCCGGGAGGCGGGCAGGGTATGCGTCAGCGCCGAGTTCGTTCAACCGATCAATATGGCGCTGATAGTCCCCTTGCATAGCGAGGACCGCAATTCGATGAGTCTGAATGGGCATTCTGTAGGACACTTAACCACGATCGCGACCAGGACATCGCCAGAATCAAAATTTCCTTCCCGCTTCGGGAAGGTGGCACTCGTTTCAGCGAGTGACGGATGGGCTAGGCCCGAAAACGACGCGCCCACTCTTTCGTGCGAATCGAAAGGGAGCTATCGAGACTAAATGCGCCGCAGTAACATTCTAGCTCCCCGCCAAACGCGGCGGGGAGTTCATTTCACGAACGCAATCGCGGTAACTACCAGCCTCTGTTGGCCAGCAGTTCCTGCTCCGGAAGCAGCTTGATGTCAATACCGACCATCGGCTCGCCCAAGTCTTCGCTGATTTCGGCGAGGATGTCTGGCTTGTCGAAGTACGTGCAAGCATCGACTATCGCCTTAGCGCGCCGCTTTGGATCGCCCGACTTGAAGATGCCGCTGCCCACAAACAGAGCCTCCGCGCCGATTTGCCGCATCAATGCCGCATCTGCGGGCGTTGCGATTCCGCCAGCGCTGAAGTTAGGGACCGGAAGCTTTCCGGTGCGTCGGATTTCGACCAGAAGTTCGTATGGTGCGCCGAGGTTCTTCGCCTCGGTCATCAACTCTTCTTCCGGCATTGCGATCACCTTGCGGACGCCAGCAAGAACTGTACGCATATGACGCACAGCCTCAACAACATTGCCGCTGCCAGCCTCGCCTTTTGTCCGGATCATCGCTGCGCCTTCGGCAATGCGGCGAAGCGCCTCGCCCAGGTCGCGGCAGCCGCAGACAAACGGAACCTTGAAATTGTGCTTATAGATGTGAAATGCATCGTCAGCAGGTGTAAGCACTTCGGACTCGTCAACAAAGTCAACACCCAGCGCTTCCAATATCTGTGCTTCCACATAATGCCCAATGCGAGCTTTTGCCATCACTGGAATCGTAACGGCAGCCATGATGCCCTTGATCATCTTTGGATCGGACATTCGCGAGACGCCGCCATCGCGGCGAATGTCGGCGGGGACACGCTCCAGTGCCATCACGGCCGCTGCGCCAGCCTCCTGCGCTATCACTGCTTGCTCAGGGGTGACAACGTCCATGATAACGCCGCCCTTCAGCTGTTCGGCGAACCCAACCTTTGTTCGCCATGTGCTTTTCTGCTCATCAGTTGCCATTTGATCGACTTCCAATCTCTTATTTCTCGCGCAACCTGTGGGCGCGATTTATCGAATAATTGTACCTGACTGGCCCCAATTGCCGCAACCGCGCGCGAAAGTACGCCACCCAGCCGATTGCGCCAATGCGGCGCTGTCAGGTAAACTCGCCTCTATGAAACACCCGTTGGCAGTTGTGATACCCGCGGGCGGTGGCGGAACCCGGCTGTGGCCGCGTAGCCGTCGCGCCACTCCAAAACAATTTCTCGACATCGTTTCCCCTGGGCGAAGCATGTTGCAGGAAACCGCAGATCGGGTGTGCCCGTCATTGGTTTCGTCCGAGAACCTCTACGTTATCACAAATCGTAGCCACGTTCCGCTTGTACGCGAGCAGCTAGTTGGTACCCCCGCGAGAAACGTTGTAGGCGAGCCGATCGGACGAGACTCCGCTCCCGCCATAGGCCTGATGGCCGCGCTCATCGAGAAGCATCTCGGCCCCGACGCAATCATTATCGCACTCCCTGCCGATCATGTTATTCTCGATATCTCAGCTTTTCACGCGGCGCTCCAATCCGCAGTAAGCGCTGCCGCCGATGGATATCTGGTCACCCTGGGAATACCCCCGACCGGGCCAGATACCGGATTCGGTTACATTCAGCGTGGCGAATTAGCGATGGACTCACATCCTCCAGTTTTTGATGTAAAGCAGTTTCGGGAAAAGCCCGACAAAGAAGTTGCCGAGCAGTACGTCGCGTCGGGTGATTATTTTTGGAATGCCGGAATGATAATTGCCACGGTTGGCCGTTTCCGCACTCTATATAAGCAGTACCTGCCTGAAATGGAACCCGCCTTGGCGAAATTAGTTGACGCCGCAGGTACCCCGCGAGAGGGAGAGGTGTTTGACGAGCTATTCCCGACCCTTACGAAAATCTCCGTGGACTACGGGATCATCGAAAAGGCTGACCGTGTAGCCGTCGTTCCAGCGGAGATGGGCTGGAATGATGTTGGCTCCTGGGACCGTCTCGCCGATGTGTTGGCTGATAAGGCCAATGCCGCTGGCTGCATATCAACCGGCGAGCTTCGTGTTGTAGACTCTAGCAACGCGCTTGTCCATGCTCCCGGCAAGCTGGTCGCTCTTATTGGACTTGAAAATATTGTCGTTATCGACACGCCTGATGCGCTCCTGATCGCTGACCGAAACAGTTCGGCCGATGTCAAGAAGATCGTGGAGCTACTCCAAGCTGAAGGTAGGAAGGATCTGTTGTGAGGACTCCGTTTTGTACTTCCTTTGCCCACGGGCGCGGAAGGAGTCGAGCATGAAGGTTGAATTAGCCGACCTGGTCGCGCAGCATAAGGCGCTGCAATCAGAAATCCGCGCTGCTCTCGATGACGTATTCGAGCATTGCCGATTTATCCTTGGTCCCAACGTCACCGCCTTTGAAGCCGAGATCGCAGAGCTATGCGGCGCCAAGTACGCTGTTGGCGTCAACTCTGGCACCGACGCGCTCCTACTTGCCCTCGCCGCGCTAGGTATTGGCCCCGGCGATGAAGTGATCACGACCCCGTTCACGTTCGTCGCTACGGCCGAAACAATCGCACAGCTTGGCGCAACTCCAGTCTTTGCCGACATCGATCTGGCCACGTTTAACATTAGCCCGGCTGAAATCGAGCGCCATATCACATCAAAAACCAAAGCGATCATTCCCGTGCACCTTTTCGGTCAGATCGCAGATAGCGATGCGATCAACGCTATCGCGCTGAACTACGGCATTCCCGTCATAGGTGACGGTGCCCAGGCCATAGGCGCTACCCGCCACGGCAAACCTGTTGGCCAGACGGCCGACCTTACCACGCTGTCATTCTATCCTACCAAGAACCTTGGAGGATGCGGTGATGGCGGTATGGTGCTAACGAGCGACGACCGCCTGTTCGATGAGCTTAAGCTACTCCGGTTTCACGGATCCGGCGGTGGCTATTTCTATAAGCGGGTGGGGTATTGTTCGCGGCTTGATGAAATTCAGGCTGCAGTTCTTCGCGTCAAACTTACCAAGCTCGCTGATTGGAACGGAGCACGCCAGCGAAACGGCGCACGCTACATTGAGCGCCTGCGGGGCGTTTCGGGCTTAACCCTACCATCGACTCTCGCGGGCAACGACCACATCTATCACCAGTTCACGCTGCGTGTCGAAGACGGTCCGACCCGGCGCGACGCCCTCAAGGCACATCTCGCCTCACGAGAAATCGGCTCGGCTATATTCTATCCGCTCAGCCTTCACCTGCAGGAACCCTACGCTACCGAAGGCATTGGGCCAGGCTCCATGCCAAACAGCGAGCAGGTAACCAATGAAGTCCTGTCAATACCTGTCCACCCAGACCTAACTTTGGATCAAGTGGACTACGTCGCCTCGGCTATCGCCGACTTCAAGTAAAACTCAAAACCAAGAGTAGCAATTCAGCCGCCGGGCACATGCCCGGCGGCTGATTGTGTTTGAAGAATGTTGCCATTGACTAATCAACTGGTACTACCATAAGTTCGAGAAGCTTTTCTATATCTAAGTTGTCCCTACAAGCTTGAGCAAGCCGATCAAACGACTTCTCTTTCACAGCTGACGTGTTAACTGGGGCTCGAATTGGAAAGCTTGCTCTTTCGCGCACCCTGTTCAGCCACGCGCTACGGAAACTATCGTTGTCGAAGATACCGTGGACGTAAGTCCCAATAATCTGTCCGTCGCCAAGCACGTATCCATCGGAATGGCTGCCGAGGTCAATGAACGGCTTTTCGGCGGCATTGGGCACCACGACGGTACACCCCAGGTGGATCTCGTAGCCTTTGACGCTAATGCCACCGAATGGACTCCCAACGGTTCGTCCCGTACCCTGCTTTACGCTTTTGTCCTGCTCAAAAGTAGTCGCGATTGGCAATAGTCCCAATCCGAGCGAGCTACGGTCGGATGACCCGTCCACGCCAAACGGATCATCTATCGATTTGCCAAGTATTTGGTAGCCGCCACATATGCCGAAAATGATGCCGCCGCCTCCCGCGTAATCGGCTAGCGCATTATCAAGGCCGGACGTTCGGAGATATTCCAGATCCCCCAGCGTCGATTTTGTCCCTGGGATGATTACTGCATCCGGATTCCCAAACTCGCCCGCGTTCCGAACGATTCTAACATTGACGTCCAGCTCATGTATAAACGGTTCGACATCAGTGTTGTTTGACACGCGGCGAAGAGCAATCACTGCGATGTCTAGAAGCTCTAGGCCGCTGCGTTTTGCGAGTCGTTGTGGGCTTTGTGCATCCTCAGTTTCGATCAAGACATCGTCCAGATAAGGCATCACTCCAATGACTGGAATTCCTGTGTATTCCTCAAACCAATCTAAACCATCCTGAAGCAGGCTTATATCCCCTCGAAACTTGTTGAAAATGACGCCTTTTATGTAACGCCGGTATTCACCGACAAGCTCCAGAGTTCCGACAAGGCTCGCAAACGATCCACCGCGATCTATGTCGGCAATGAGAATGACCGGAACACGCGCAAGCCTTGCAACCCGCATATTAACAATTTCGCGGTCGTTCAAGTTGACTTCAGCTGGCGAACCTGCGCCCTCGATAACGAGCGTGTCGTACTGTGTGGCGAGGTGGTCGAGGGCCGTGGTTATCACCTGTAGGCCCTTTTCCATCGTGAACCCGCGGTGATACTCCCAGCCGTCCATGGGGCGAAATACTTCGCCCAGGAGCACAACTTCGCTGCGCGTGTCCATCATGGGCTTTAGCAGAATCGGGTTCATGTAGACACTGGGAATAGCGCGGGCGGCTTCGGCTTGAGCACCTTGAGCGCGCCCTATTTCCTTACAGTCGGGAGTAACGTAGGAGTTGTTCGACATGTTCTGGCTCTTGAACGGAGCCACGCGATAGCCCATGTCCGAAAAGAGCCGACAAAGGCCAGTGACGATGAAGCTCTTACCAGCGTCGCTACAGGTACCTTGAATCATCAAGCCGGGGAGGTGTTTCATGGCTGATTCTCGCGGCGGAAGGCGCAGACGGATGACGGCACTGACGCTTATCGAGTGCTGAACGCTTTCTTCTCTACTGGGTAAGCTCCGCCACCAGCCACGATACCATCAGTCACCAGCGGCCACGCGTCGGTTCTGAATGTACCAGCCGGGAAGCCCGCTTTGTTCGTCAGGTTCGCAGGCGGTGGCATCTGGATCCAGTTGTCTGCCCAAGCATATCGGGCGGCGACGGGATTTGGCACTTCATGCAGTGAGACTATGACGTCGCTGCCTTCGATGCGGGCATCCGCCCACTGCCAGGTTCGATCAGGACCAGCAATTTGAAACGTACGAAGGAGTTCGCCGCCTGAAAGCGTAAGCCCGCCGTCAACGTGGTCGAATCGCACACGAAGCGCGCCATTTTCCACCTTTACTGACTTCAACGACGGCCCCATGAACTCAGACTTATCGGCTGTTGTTTTGGCGATGGCCGCCTTCGCTAACCTTTGCGCAAGTACTTGGTCGTCATTGATCCGATTCTTCGGGTCGAAATAGAGGTCGAGCGTCACTTCCATCGCCGTGTTTGGAAGCGACAGAGCCTGATTTTGAGAATCGCGCATCTCCGAGAGAATAGAATCCGCTGGGCTGTCTGATGTCCCGCCAGATGCTGGCGATTGCAGATACAAAACCGGGAAGTCACCGATACCCCACGCCTTTCGCCAACTCTTTATCAGTGTAGGCAGGAGTATGCCGTACTGAGCCGCCCGCCCGGAATTCACGTCACTCGTGTCCCAGACGACGCCCGTTATTGCGTACGGTATCAATGGCGCAACCATGCCATTCCAAGCACCCGCTGGGAGACGCGGCAGAAATGCATTGATTGTCTCATCCGGCGATGATTTCGCAGGCTTGTTACGGTCATACCAGCGTATCAAGGGCGAAAGGTCGTCGTTGGCGACAATTGTGTCGATGGGTAAATATGCCTCCGCTGGCGCTCCTGCCATCGTTGCCTGAATGATGCCTACCGGCATGCCGAGTCGTTGCGATAGCTCCGCACCAAACTGAGTTGCGACTGCCGAAATATGCAGGGACGATGCGCTCGGCGCCGACTGCCATGCCCCAGACACGGCTTCAGCGGGTTGGTAGGCGCTTACCGGAGGAACCTGGAAAAACCGAACATCGCCACGCGTCGTCTCATCTGTTTGGGCTGGTTTATCGACGGGGGACGATGCGTCCAAGAGAGCCGACCCAGCGACCAACCAGACTTGGCCGACCGCAACCCGCTTGAAAGTCAGCGTCGTGCTGCCGTCCGTTACAATCATCGTGTACGGTCCCGGTGCCTTCAATCCCTTAAGCTCTGCTCGCCACCACCCATCAGCCGACGCTTTCGCAGTTGCTGTCGACGAGCCTAAAACAACCGTGACCACGGCCCATGGATCGCCAGAACCCCAAACGACCGCCTTTCCCTGAGGCAGAACCATTCCATCGCTGAATAGGGCAGGGAGGGTTAACTGGCGCGTACGCACGGTCGACGCTGTACTGTCTGCTGCTCTAGCGTTAGCGGGCAAGCAGAGTAGCAGAAACAGCGCAATAAGCGAGCAAAGGACGCGGCGGGTAGCGAGGAGATCGATAGCGGGCATGAAAGCGAACCTCAATAAGCACACATAATCGGAAGCAACGAGCAACTATATTCTGACACGCAACCCCGAATTCCTGTTTCAACGCAAAGAAGGAGGTTGTGGCTATAGCTTTGGTGAACTCTTAGCTTGCACATCGGAGCTTTTCGAGGCATCCATATAAAGGGTACCGCACAAACCGAGCCCCAACGAAGCAAACAGAGACACGGATCCCAACCATTCGATTCCGAATGTAGCTTCCATGACTTTGACATAAGTTTTCGGCCAATAGTTTCGCCTCTTCCAGGTCGAAGGCAATTTTTTACCGGTTGCTCAATTTATGACCAGCCCAAATTGGCTGGCTCACGCGTAAGACAACCAAAACTAGGAGACGCACACACGTATGAAAGCAATGATACTGGCTGCGGGAGTAGGGTCGCGCCTCGATCCACTGACGCGCAATGTTCCCAAGCCAATGGTGCCGATCGTTAACCGTCCGGTTATCGAGCATATCATCGATCAACTCCGCCGGCATAACGTTACCGACATCATGATCAACCTGCACTACCTTGGGGATGTGATCGCCAACCATCTGGGCGACGGTTCCAAGTTTGGTGTCAAAATCCAGTACTCACGAGAAGACGTGCTCTGGGGCGACGCAGGCTCCCTCAAGCGTTGCGAAAAATTCTTTGTCGACAATACCAGTGAGCCCTTCCTGGTAGTCGGAGGCGATGATATCAGCGACAAAGACCTTACTAAGATAGTCAAGTCGCACATCGACAAAAAAGCTCTCGTGACCATCGGTCTTGCGCTCGTCGACGATCCGTCTGAATACGGCATTGTCCTCATGAACGAGAAGAGCCGTATTACCCGATTTCTTGAAAAGCCCAAGGGTGAGGTCATCTTCTCGAACACCGCGAACACAGGCGTCTACGTGTTCGACCAGTCTATTTTCGACTACATCCCCAAAGGCACATTCTATGGTTTCGGCCGCAACCTCTTTCCTACATTGTTGGAACAGAAGAAGCCTCTTTACGGTCACCTAACGTCAAGCTACTGGCGAGATGTCGGAAACATCAAGGTCTATCGCAACACGAACGTTGACGTCCTTGCCGAAAAAGTTTCCCTCACGTTCCCAATGAAGGAAGACCGGAAATACGTCTGGATCGGTGAAAACGTGCAGATCGATCCGACCGCCGAAATCGGCTACCCAGTGGCCATTGGCAACAATGTGCGCATTGAAGCAGGCGTTTCCATTCTGGAGAACACCGTAATTGGCAATAACTGCGTCGTCGAAGAAGGTGCGTCTCTTCGCGAGACAATCCTATGGGACGGTGCCGTAGTGCAGCGCGGCACGCAGCTCGAGCGCTGTATCGTCGGCCAAAACTGCCACGTCAAATCCAATGCCGCCGTTTTCGACGGCGTCATCGTAGACCCGGCACGTCATACCAAAAAGTAACCCCGTCGCCCCCAGTTCCGTTAACCGGAATCTGGGGGCGATTTCGTTACCCCGAGATCAATTCGCCACGGAACCACGACAAATGCTTACCCGAACCGCCACCAAACTCACCCTCGACGGCGCCAAAGTCATCCTGGCCGCCGCTGAAGCAAAAGCAACACAAATTGGTGTCGATATGGATATTGCAATCATGGACGATGGCATGAACTTGCTCGCATTCCACCGAATGAACGGAGCCAAGCTGACCTCCATCGATGTCGCCATCGGAAAAGCCTACACCGCCGCCGGGACGCGCCTTCCAACCAGCCGCTACGCCGAATCCGCAAAGGCTGGCGGACCTGCATTTGGCATTAATGTCTCCAACAACGGCAAGTTCATGATCGTCGGCGGCGGTCTCCCCATCGTCCTCGCGAACGGCGAAACAATCGGCGCTGTTGGCTGTTCGTCCGGCAGCAGCGATCAGGACACCGAAGTCGCGCAAGCCGGTATCGATGCGCTTCTCGCCGCTCTGGCGTAGCCCTTAAAGGCCGCCGCCTCCGCCCATGTGCGAGAGGCCGATTCCGATCATATACGTCACGACACCCTCAACAGCGCCGACCAGCGTCATCTCAAGACCGCTTGCCCACCACGGGCGTACCGTGATCCACGTTTTCGCAGCACCAACCAGGAAGTGCGCGATCAAGGATATAACCGCAGCAGCGATAATCGCGGGCACGCCTTGCATGAAAAAGAACGGGATGATTGGGATAAACGCCCCAACTGCCGTCGAAAGCGCCCCAGATATAGCCGACACTATTGGATTGCTGAGCGCGTCCTCCGTGAGGTTAAGCTCTTCAGCCGCCAGAGACCGCAGAAACTGCTCCGGGTCCTTTGACAAATGGCTCGCCATCGTTTCCGCGTCGGCCTCCGGGATCCCCTTGGTCTGGTATATCAGCGAGAGCTCGCGTTTGCCGCCCTCCGGATCCGTCATCAGGTCTTCCCGCTTCCGATACAGCGCTGCCTCGTAGATCTCCCGCTCGCTCTTCGCCGCAAGATATGCCCCCGCGCCCATTGACAGTGCACTTGCGACTCCGCCTGCGATACCGGCAATAAGGACGAGATGCGACGCGCCCGCCGTCGCTCCCGAAACACCAGACACAATCCCAAAGATCGCCCCAAGCCCATCGTTGACCCCGTAAATCGCGTCGCCGATCCAACCCGCAGGGCTCTTGCGATTGCGCTTCTTACGCAGTTCGTCAAGCTCTTCCTGCGGATCGAGAGGCTTCCCTGTCAATATCTTGTGTGGCTTATACGCTGATTCGACACCCGTAAGCTTTCGCAGCAGCTTCGCATGCTCTTGCTCATCCCGCATCGCTCTGTTCAATATCGCGATGCTGGGCTCGTCCCCAATCTCTTTTAGCTGCTTGGCATAACGCGCAATATCATGCGCTTCGTCAATCTCAATTCGCCGCAACGCCGAGTTTGGCCCGCCCATAACGTTCGCGAAACGCTTCGCTCGCCCCGTTGGTGGCCCTTTGTACACCGGCATCGCGCCGCCCAACTCCAAAATTCGCTTCTCCCACAACGACGCATGCAGGGCTTCGGCGTCCGCAAGCTCGTTGAGGATGGCCTTCCTTTCCCGGTCAGGCTCCATCTCGGCGAGTGCACGGTAAGTCAGCGTTCCTTCGGTCTCTTCGTTCCAGTTCAGCGTCAAAATGCGCACGAGTTCAGCGTTGGTCTGTTTGCTGGGAGGTGTGTTTGTCATAGTATATCTTGCGGTTGTGTTCTGCCAGGACGAGTTGCTCAAGTGTCACAAAGAATAGTATGTCGCTATACGACCATTGCCCAAGTTCCACGAAATGGCGTATCTCTCGTCAGAAATAGAACTCTAAGCATACAAGCGGGTATAATTTAATCACTATCCGCATTTACGGGGGTGATCTTGGCCCTATCGTAACAGGCGGGTGGAGAGCAGCGCCGCAAATGACGATTCCCGTCCTTCCAACTCTGATCGGGCTCCTCGGGCTTTTCTGGCTAATCTTACCATTGACCGCATGCGCCCAAACGCCACGCGTCAACAGCAAGCAATACCCCGTTTTCGTGGGCGTCGGCGGTCTCATCCTTATCGCTGTCGCATCGTTCGCGTGGCTAGGTGCGTCCACCGCTGCACACGCCATTCCTGGTCTCGCACTCGGTGGCGTTCCATTTTCGCTCCGCCTTGATCCGCTTGCTGCCTGGGCCCTCGCCATTATCGGAATCGTATCCGCCGCCGTCAGCCCCTACATTCGGGGCTATATGGACCACCTCTCGCCGCGTGTCGATATGCGCGTCTTCTGGGTGTCGCTCTCTTTGCTCCTCACCAGCATGGCAGCCGTCGTCACCGCCGCCAATGTTCAGACCTTCCTCATAGCGTGGGAAACGATGTCCCTCGCGTCGTTCCTTCTCGTCATCACCGATCGCGGCTCGTCAAAGGTTCGAGAAGCTGGTCTGATTTATCTCGGAGCAACACGCGTCGGCACCGCATTTCTCGCGACCGGCTTCCTTTGGGCACACTCGCTCACCGGAAGCTGGACCTTTGCGGATTGGCACCTATCGGGCACAGCCGCGTTGGGGCCTGGCCTTCTCATACTCGTCGGGCTTGGCCTAAAAGCCGGAATGTGGCCGTTCCACCTTTGGCTGCCAATAGCGCACCCAGCAGCGCCCGCGCCAGTCTCCGCCCTGATGAGTGGCGTCATGGTCAAGATGGCGGTCGCCGTTATTATTCGCTTGTTCGTTGTTGATCCTTCATTCTCGAATGTTGCATTCGGCGTGGTATTGCTCGCGTTGGGCAGCGTCGGCGCGGTATGGGGCATTTTATTTGCTCTCATTCAGCAAGACCTAAAGCGTCTCCTCGCTTTATCCACCGTCGAAAACATTGGCCTTATCCTTGCGTCGCTCGGTGTATGTATCCTGGCGAGCCACGGCGGCTCTGCGCTTGGCTGGGCAGCTCAGATCGCTCTCGCGGCGGCGCTCCTGCACATGCTGAACCACGCCATTTTCAAGTCGCTCCTATTCCTTGGTGCCGGTTCAGTCGACTCCGCGACCCACACGCTTGATCTCGGACATCTCGGCGGATTGGCGGCGAAAATGCCGCAGACTTACGCCACCTTCCTCATCGGTGCCGGTTGTGCCTGTGCGCTTCCGCCGCTTAGCGGGTTCTCAAGCGAATGGTTGATGTACAAGGCGGCGCTAATAGTCTCGTCGACGCAGATTGAGCCGCTGTGGCGCTTCACGGCCATGCTGATCGTTATCATGATCTCGCTTGCTGGGGCACTCGCTGTGACGGCATTCGTAAAGGCAATTGGAGTCGGCTTCCAAGGGCTTTCTCGTAGCGCGTCGGCCGACCATGCCCATGAAGTCGGGCGGGGGATGACCACGAGCCAAACTATCCTCGCCGCGCTCTGTGTTCTGCTCGGCCTATCCGCTCCAGCCCTGCTGGTGACCATTCAGCTCATCGTCCATCAGATGACACCAGCGTCGCCGCCCATCATCTCCGCGTGGACCGTTTCTCTTCCCGCAGCCTTTGTCGTGATGGCGTTCACTTTCGCTGCCGTCGCTGTCTGGCTAAAATCCGCGCGAAGACGGGACCCGATAAAACCCTACAGCACATGGGATTGTGGCTTCGGCCCAGTTGGCCCTCGTGCTCAGGTGGCCGGTGTCAGTTACGTTCAGCCTGTCGCCCGTATGTTCGGCGTTATTTTCCGATACGGCCAGACACTTGATCTCGAAGGAGTCGATAAGCGCCTATTTCCCGAGGAGATTACGGCATCGGTTAACTACGAATCACTTCTTGAAGACCGTATCTACGCGCCACTGATCCGATGGATTTGGCGTATTGGCGACCACGTTGTCGCCCTGCAAGAGGGGAGCATCCACCGGTACCTGTTGACCATGCTACTCGCATTGGCCATTCTCGTTGCGGTCGGAGGGTATTCCCGATGACCGAGACCCTGCGCATCGCCTGCCTGGCAATCATATATATCGCTCACATCGCGATTGTCCCGCTCCTCCTGATTGGCATCATTCGCACCGCTAAGGCGCGCCTACAGGGGCGTCAAGGGCCGTCACCCCTACAGCCATTCCGCGACATCGCGAAGCTCCTGCGTAAAGGCGAAACCGTCAGCACCGTCGCCTTCTGGACATTTCTCGGCGCTCCGCTTGTTACTTTGGCCGCCACCGTCGCTGCGGCCCTAATGGTTCCGTGGCTGGGAATTGACTCACCCATCGCGGGCGACTTGCTGCTATTTATCTATCTCCTAACTCTCGCGAAAGTTGTCATAAGCCTATCGGCCCTCGACACAGCATCAGGATTCGGCGCGATCGGAGCCAGCCGCGAGGCTGCCGTATCTCTCTTCTCGGAGCCCGCCATGCTCGCGGGTCTGGCCGCGCTAGCGGCCCACGCTGGCACCACCAATCTTAACGCCATGCTCACCCCTGGAACGGTTACCGTCGAAACCAGCGTTGTAGCGGGCCTGACTGCAGTCGGCCTATGGATGGCCATCATGGCCGACCTGAACCGTATGCCAATCGATGACCCTACCACTCACCTCGAGTTGACGATGATCCACGAAGCGCAGATACTCGACAACTCGGGCCGTAACCTTGCCATTGTCGAATACACAGTCGCCCTCCGCCTCTGCCTTTTCGTGGGCCTGGTAGGTCGCGTCGCAATGCTTGCCCTTCCGCCAGTGACTCCGGTAGTGGCTTATCTTGCCAGCCTTGCACTTCTGTGTCTCGGCGCTGGCGTTATCGCGGTATCCGAAGTTGGAATGGTGCGACTTGGATGGCGGCGCATACCTAACTTGCTGTCGTTCTCCGTCGCAGCCAGCCTTCTCGCATGCCTGCTCGTGGCTCTCAAAGGTTAACCATGGTACTAGCACCGACAATTGAAGCCGTGTCCGCCGCGCTTGTCGTTCTTTCGCTCTGGATGATAGGCATATCGCAGTACGTCACCTCGGTGCGCCTTTTTGCCGTACAATCTATCACCCTGGGGGCCCTTGCCGCATATATAGGCATGTCCAAGGGCGAGCCTATGATGATCGTCGTGGGAATCGCTGTTGCTATATTCAAAGGCGGCGCCGTGCCAAGTTATCTTGCGTTTGCTGGCCGGAAAATTGGATGCCGAAACGACTCCAGTCTTTCGATAGCACCTCCCTTGCAGATCTTCCTCGCAGGATCAGTCGTCGCATTCCTGTCGCTCTCTCACCCATTTCGCGGCGAGCTTCCAGCGACAGCGATACCCTGTCTGGACATCCTCCTCATCGGGATGCTGCTCATGGTCACCAGACGTCTCGCGCTCAGCCAGATCATCGGCTTCCTCGTCATCGAGAACGGCATTTTTCTCTACACCATCTCGCAAACATACGGCATGCCCGTACTCGTCGAGCTTGGCGTACTCATGGACGTTCTCGCGATCACCATGCTCGCTGGCCTTCTGGTCTACCGCATCAGTTCCACCTTTGAGCACGTCGACGTTACGAAGATGAAGGAGCTCAAAGGATGACACCAATCCTGTGGCTCCTGCCGATTCCTTTGGTCGTCGCTTGCGTGGCTTTTGCCGTCCGGCGCTCTTCTTTCATCGCGGCATTTACGGCGTGCGCAATGTGGCTCCAGGCTGCCATAGCCATCGCCCTCTGGTACCCCCACCTGAACCGCGACGCTGCCGTGATTGTTGCGAGTGGCTTCCGAGTCGATTCCACTTCAGCCTTGTTCGTCATATTGACCACTCTCGTCGCCGCGTCTGCACTTACTCAAGCGGTGTCGTTCTTCGCCAAGGAAGCCGCATCGGAACACCCACCGACACCGTGGCAAGTGGCGCAGGTGTACATTTTCACGCCCTTGTTCCTGCTCGCGATGTATGCCGTCGTAACCGCTGACAATCTCGGCTATCTCTGGATCGGCATGGAGGCGACAACCCTCTTGTCCGCGCCGATGGTCTACTACCATCGCACCAGCACAGCCCTTGAGGCCACATGGAAGTACCTCATCGTTTGCAGCGTCGGCATCGCAATGGGCTTTTTTGGCACCGCACTGATCTATTCAGCCTCCCAGCAAGTGCAGCTCATTCCGGGCGGGTCGCTTTCCCTCACCGCGTTGGTGGCGCACGCTAACCTGCTGCCGGTTGGACTTCTCCGGCTCGGCTACGTGTTCATCGTTCTCGGTTACGGCACCAAAGCGGGCCTCTTCCCACTCCACAGCTGGCTTCCCGATGCCCACAGCGAAGCGCCTGCCCCAGTCTCAGCAATGCTCTCCGGTGGCCTACTTAATTGCGCGCTTGTGGCTCTCTGGCGGGTAGGGGGGATCATGACGGCAGCTGGCCAGGAGCGTCTCGTCATGCACACGCTTCTGCCGATGGGGGCAATAACCGTGGCCGCCGCAGCCCTGTTCCTCGTGAAGCAGCATGATGTGAAGCGGATGCTGGCCTACTCAAGCATGGAGAATGTCGGCCTCATGGCCATAGCGATTGCAATAGGGTCGTCCACTGGCTTCGCTCTTCAGGCGGTGAACCACAGCGTAGCGAAAGTTGGCCTATTCCTCATCGCAGGCGCACTGGTTCAAACTTACGGCTCATCCAAAATCCGCAAAATTCGTGGGGTTATGGTCAGTCAACCCGCTCAAGGGATAGCATTCTTTTGCTTGATTGCCGCTGTGGCCGGTACACCACCATTCGGGAGCTTTCTCTCTGAATGGCAGATTCTCACTGCCGCATTTAACTTGCACCACTACGCCACAGTAGGTGTTGTCGCGCTCGCCCTTGCCATTGCGTTCATTGCGCTATCCATTCACGCCATCGACATGCTAATGAGCGACCGTGATAAAACCGTCTCCGGGCCACCTCCAGCACGGCTGTCCTTCGTGGTCGGCGCTCTCATTGTCGCCGCGTTGGTCCTCGGCCTAGCGCTCAGCCCTGCCGTGGTGGCGATGGCCGGAGGGCTAACAAGATGACAGTCGATATCCCCAAGCCTGTGCTTGTACGCGCCCTTCCACTGGAGGGGCTGGCCGACGCCATCCACGTCGAACTCGGTCTCGGCGGCCGAATTGCGCACCTGACAGCGCGGAAACGCCCCGATGGTCTTACCTTAATCGCAGTCATGATGCCAGCGGGCGGGCACGGTATCGAGCTGTGGGAGGCCGATATCGAACCTGATGCCACTACATACCGGTCTCTGACGCCCAGGGTATCCCAGGTTCATTGGTATGAGCGGTATATCTGGGATATGTTCGGGCTGTGCCCTGAAGGTCACCCGCGCTTGAAAAGCCTGATTCTTCACGAGGCTTGGCCTTCCGGCTATCACCCTCTGTCAGAAACGCGCGACATTGAGGATTTCGCGGAGGCTCCGGCGCGCTCCTATGAGTTTCTGGAAGTTCACGGTGACGGTATTTACGAAATACCCGTTGGACCCATACACGCCGGAATCATTGAGCCTGGCCACTTTCGGTTTAGCTGCGTCGGTGAAGTCATTCAAAACCTCGAAATACGCCTCGGATATCAACATCGCGGCATTGAAACGATGCTACAGGCCGCACCGATCAATCGGCTTCCACTACTCGCAGAATCCATAGCAACAGATACGCCGGTAGGCAACGCCCTCGCGCACGCCCGCGCTATGGAGCAAGTCGCTGGATTGCAACTCACCCCAGCCGCGGTTTGGCTACGGGCACTCGCGCTAGAAATCGAGCGAGTTGCGTCACACGTGAGCGACCTTGGCGGCATCTGTGCCGATATCGGTTACATTGGAGGCGCTGCAGCCTTTAGCAAGCTGCGGGGTAGGGTGCTCGGTTTAGGCGAGCGCCTAACTGGCACACGGCTGCAAACTTCCTTCGTTGTTCCCGGCGGAGTCCGAATACCGCTTACCGACAAATTGCGGACATCCATCGGTGCTGAGGCGGAAGGCGTTGAGAAAGATTTCCGCCGAGCTCAGCCACGACTTCTCGAAACCTTTGGCGCACTGGAGCGCATGGACGGCGCCGGGAAAGTCAAGCTCTCGCTCGCTCGCGATTTTGGGCTCGTTGGACCCGCCGGCCGGGCGTCTGGCATCGCATACGACGTGCGCGAGTGGCTAAACGAAGAGCCGTATTCTACTCTCGGATGGGAGCCAGCCACTGGCGATCAGGGCGACGTCCTTGCGCGTGTCACTATGCGGTGCGACGAAGTGCGTGCAAGCCTGTCGATAATCCATGGCATCCTCGAGACACTCCCGAATGGTAATCCGTTGCCGATATCTCGTATCCAACGTTTGCCAGCTAACAGTGTGGGGATAGGCACAGTGGAAGCGTGGCGAGGCGAACTCGTCCATACGATCATCACAGGCAACGATGGCAATATCGAACGCTACGCAATAAAAGATCCAAGCACAAACAACTGGACTGGTTTGGCGATCGCGGTGAGGGGACGGCTCGTCACAGATTTTCCGCTCTGTAACAAGAGCTTTTCGCTGTCATACAGCGGTAACGACTTATGACCTTGCTTTGGCTATCTGAGAGCCCTATATGATAAAGACGCTGATTGAATTAGCACGCGCCGGATCATCCACGCCGCGTGAACTGTTCCCCGATTTGCCCTCGTACAGTCGCGGCCTGCCGATGGTTACATCGAAGGACTGCGTCATGGGTTGCGTTAAGTGTGAATCTACTTGCCCCACATCTGCTATCACGTTCGTGTCTGGCAATCTGGAGATAGACCGGGGGCAATGTATCGCTTGCGGAGAGTGCGTAGACTCATGCCCTACGGGTGCTATTGAGTCTGACCGTTCAACGCGCGTTGCTGCATTGACTCGGGAAGACCTCATCCTTCGCAAACCCGAATTAGCTCTGCATAAGAAAGAGCCGCTCCCAGGGCAGTTCCGTAACTCACTGCATGTTCGAGAAGTATCAACTGGTGATCCTGCTTCCGATCTCGAAGTCTCAGCATCGGATAACCCGATCTTTGATGGCTCGCGATTCGGTATTCACGTTGTCGCGTCTCCACGCTTCGCCGACGCTCTCGTGATCACGGGCCCAGTCGGGCGCGCAATGCAGGAGCCATTGCTGCGTTGTTACGAAGCGATGGCAACTCCACGACTCGTAGTCGCCGTCGGAGCCGCAGCTATCTCCGGAGCCCCCTACTTCGGCGGCTACGCTGGCGCAAACGGCGTCTCTGCCGTCCTCCCCGTCGACGTCTTCGTCCCCGGAAACCCGCCTCACCCCTGGTACATACTCCACGGCCTTATGCTAGGTATGGGCCATAAAGCGCTAGGGATGAAACGCTGGTAGAAACGTTTATAGCCTTTGCGAACAGTCTTTATCAATCCGTATAATCATGGATTGGCGAAAGTACGCTAGCATGGTGCTACCTCGCAACATCCCGCATACAAAGCGTAAACAGCCCCGAAAATACGCCGCCAACCCTTGCCACGAAGCGGCCCCGCTGGTTGCCGTCGGCATTGCGACCTCCACTGCAGCGGTGCCTCTTAAAACAAGATCGCCCATCAACCAAAGCGATCAGCCCATCGCCACACCTCCGCACGAACCAAGCCTGGGGACTGCCCCGCAGAAGGTGGCACCACTTGTTCGCGGCGTAAAAGCCACAAACCGTATCGTCACCAGCCGAGCTTTATCATCCCAATCGTGGCGTCCTGCCGCTGTTTGGGGCCGCCTTTGAGGACGCGGTCCCCGAAGAAAATGCCGCCAACCCTCGCCACGGAGCGGCCCCATCGCCGTGAGGCGCTGCGGTCGGCATGCCGACCTTCATTGCATCCGCAAAAGCGGTGCCTGTGAACAGAAGTTCGACCTTCGTGCGACGACATCAGCCGACCGCCACCTCTCCGCACGAACCAAGCCTAGGGCCGCCTTTGAGGACGCGGTCCCCGAAAAAAATGCCGCCAACCCTCGCCACGGAGCGGCCCCATCGCCGTGAGGCGCTGCGGTCGGCATGCCAATATCCATCTTCGATACAATTGAATCGGGGGTAAGTGAGTCGTTCGAGCTTAGTGGTAACATGGCGTTTCCCCCATGTTAACCTACGTCAACACGTTATTTTCTTACGTTGGCATCAAGCGTTGTAGTGGACTGTGTAGCGCACGCTTTCGCCTTCTTGCAGGCTTTATGAACGTGGGGCAATGTGCACGTGACTGGGGTGGTGGCAACCGCAGTTGCGCCTACAATCTGCGGATTCGTGGCGGTCATCCAAAGTGACACGATAGCGACTGCGATGACGACTGTCAATGAGGCAATCGTCAACGCGTTCGCGAGAAAATCGCCTGGTCGCCACGGGCGCATGCCTGTTTCACGAAGCATCGCCGCTGTAGACACTGCCGCCGCCTTAAAGTCGGCCTTACGACTGCGGCACGAGGCGCAACGCGATACATGCCACGCGACTTTCACTGCGGCCGCGGGCGACAACTCGCCGTGAACCGCAAGCAGAAGTTCTTCATCGGTTATTGGGCACGTTTTCATGACTTAGTCGTTGCCTTGCTTGCGCTCGTTGCCGGTGCTTCGTCTTGCGACGATAAAGCGACTGTAAGTTTGACGTTTGCCTGGTAAAACTGATACTTCACAGTGTTTAAGTTGCGGTCGAGAGCGTCAGCCACCTCTGCAAGGGTTAGGTCTGCGTAATAGTAAAGCTCGATGACTTCCCTCTGTGCATCGGGAAGGCCAGTCAGCGCTGAACGAACAGAGTCACCATTCACGAAGCGCGTAGTAAAGTCCGAACCCGGTGCAGGAATGCTCTCACTCTCAGCGCCCAGTGGTACATTGACATGCTTCGTGGCGCTTCGCCCGTGGTCGACTAGCTTGCGAATGGCTATGCGAAAAATCCAGGGCCTGAATCGATAGTCGCCTTTGAGCTGATCGATCCCCCGCCATCCCGCGATCCACACTTCCTGCAATATATCGTCCACCGCGTCGCCAGCGCCACGTTTTCGGAGGTAACCTCTGAGCAGATTCTGGTTGGCGTGTACAAGCGCATCGTACGACTCTCGCTTTCCAGCTTGAGCCGCACGAATAAGATGCCGGTCCGACCGCCCCCCTGTCCACCGATCAATCAGTGCTGGGACCGTCACCAAGCTGCATCCGAGACTGCCGTCCACCTGGACGGGACCTGTCTCTCTGACCGCGCTAGGCATTGCCACACCCCGTATCATGCCCCTCCTGTTAGTACTCTAAAAATCATACCACTCGATGGCAATGAATGCAACCGAACCACCAAGCCGACGTGGAACACATATCTCGTCGCAAACAATTCTGGCAGCCGCCACAAATAAAATGATATGCGGTGCTACAAACCGCTGGTGGCGGCTGCCTCTAGCAACGTGAAATTGGGCGAACTGATTACGTTCGCCAGGTCCGGAGAAGTCCCCGCGAACACCAAAACCAACCAACTCCCAATACCACGCTCCTAGTCGCCCTCGCCGATACGAGTACCCGTTCGCATCCGACGAAGCCTGATCGACAAAACGCTAAGCAACATAAAGCCCTTGCAGCAATGAGGACCTTCTCTGTGAACCGCTAGCTGTTGTAAACATTACCGACCACCTCTTCAGTGGCCAAACCATAGCTTCGGCAATACTTCGCAGACGCCGTCGCGGCCGTCGCGGCGCCGTCAAGCGCTCCTCAGTGACCTGAGTAGAACCCGACGAACGCCGCGTCGAGGCTGCCGTGGTGGGGCGGACGGAGGGTAAGCCGCGCCTTGAACGATGGATCAATGGTCGAAACCGTCGCATAGTAACACCCCTCGAGTATGATTTGCTGCAGCTCTACATCGAAATCCACAGCCTTCACGCCATCTTACTAAACCCCGCGGTCGCGCTCCCGCATCCCCACAGAAGCGCGACCGGCCCGATGCAACGAACTCTGGCAGTGATCAGCCTTAGCTCAGCCCATCGTAGTCATCTCTCGCTTATCAAAACGGATGGCTGGGTCCAAATGGTTGGGTGGTGTTTGTAATTTCTTAATTAATTCCACATCTTTGTTGCGATGGCGTCTCAACGAATTGCTCTGAGAGAGTCATGGCTGGTCTCGAACTGCTTTAAGCACAATCGCGTCAAGGCCAAAGAAGTATCCGGAAGCCTTCTCAGCCTTGCCAGTCACTTTGACCGTAAAGTGCGATGTTCCCGCTGGTAATGTCACAGTCCCTAACGAGACCGGACCGGAATTAACCACGCCTGTGTCGTATCCGTCAAAGGCCATTGCGCCACCTCCGTTAATCGAAACGCTCACTTGGCCGTAATCGCGCGCCTTGGTAAAATAGCCCGTAACCGAATATGTGCCTGCCGTCGAGACAGCAAATGGAACATCGAGAGTATCTCCAACTCCCATCGTTCCGTTCCAAAACAAATGCGACGCCCCGCTCCACATTGAATCGGCAAAGGCGTCCATGGATTGAGCGTTAACCTGGCCTGCCGACGCAGCTGAACCCTTCACCTGCTTCTCGCCCTCGATCACCGTCAGCCCGGGCGCAACCAGCTTGAGCATAGGCACAGGGTTTTCGGGCAGCCGCATCGCTGACGCAGACAATGGCTGGGATGGCGGCACATTTTCCCCGTCGCCATACCAGAACGCTACCGACGCATAAGCAACACGCGGAGAATTATTTGCTCCGCCGTTTTCGAGGTTCGCGTCGAGGGAGCGCTGAAAGACCGGTGCATCGCCCGCGAAATACCTGTAGGCGCTGACGGTCGCCCCCGGATCAATGACCAAGCATCCATGGAGCGGGAGCGCGCATGGCTTCCCGAAATACCATCCGCAGTTGAAGAAGTCCTCGGTTCCCGTTCCATTCCAAGGCGCGATCACTGTGCCGTTTACATCGCACGCCGCAATCTGCTCATCGTCCACCCGGATCTGTTCGTCACCCTCCAGAAACCCCAACTGAGTGCCGCTCATCGATTGGACAATCCCCGCGAGAAAACCACGTTGACCAGCAACGCTTACCCACGGCTGAGGCTTGCTCCGCTCCGATACCTCCTGGCGAAACGTCGCGTGGAGGTAAAGGTGCGACCCGCCCACAAATCGCGCCGTGCGAATTCCGGTCGCTACCCGTACCGATACCGGCTCAGGATTGCCGTTTTCAACCGTGATCCGCGCCTGCTTCGCAAATGGCATTGGGAACCGACAAACCATATCTCCACTGGCCGTTTGCTCCAGAAACAACGACTTGAACGGCCTGTGCCCAAACGAGTTCCCATAAAAGTCCGACACGGGCGCCTCTATATCCGGTGTCTTGTGGTCGTCAAACCAGACCCGCAGCACCATGCGCCTCAGCTGTGCATCCGACGCCAACGGAGCGCTCAGAGTAAGTGACTCAATCACGCCACCCCCCGCGATAGGCTTGACCGTTGCCGTCGCGCCTCCAGCGATGTTGAAGTCACTCGAAAGCTCCTTAACGTCGGCCGTATCTGCCTGCAGTGGCGCTGCGCTCAAAAATCGCGCTGCCGCCTCCCGTAGCGCGGTCTGCTCGTTGGCTGATCGAGACGGCGAATACGTCGCCACCAACGTTCCAGGCGCAAACCGGGCGACGTTCACCTGATAGTAAATCTTCCCAGGGTTGTCCAACGTGACTCGACAGTGCTTAGCGAACGGGATCGGAAGATACGTCCACGCCCCGCCCGACACCCAGCCCGAAAGCGCGCCGCCATCCGGATCCGCGATCAACGACTTGAAATACTCATCAAATCGCTTCTCAACAACAGGTGTCGAACTTCCGTCCAGGTAGATTCTGATTGTCCCACCAGGGTTCGCCGACCATATCCGCACGACGACCCCCGGCCCATCGGTATCGACAATAGTCTTAACGTTTCCGTCCTCGCGCAAATACTGATCGAAATCAGCATTTCCCCCGGTTCGGTCGTATGATGAATACATCCTCGTCGTCCAGTTTCGCGACATCGGATAATCCCGCAACTGATAGCTGCTCCGAAGGATCGACGCAAACGAAACCGTCTCAGGCTCCGCAGCGCAGGCAACTGACCCAATCAATAGCTGAGCGAACAAGGCGATAGCCAACAGCGAGCAACAACGAACAAGGCGAACTGCGAACCTCATCATCGAATCCTCCGAACCAGTACCGCTAGGTAAAAACGGTCGTGTAGTTAAACGTCCAAACGTAGATGTGTATTCATACTCGTCCCTTCCAATTCCTCCAATCCTACCCCTGGGCTTCAGAGCGGTGCGATACACGCTTGAGGCACTCGATCACGTTTGCCTCAACTCCGAACGAACCAAGCCTGGGGACTGCCCCGCAGAAGGTGGCACCACTTGTTCGCGCCGTAGAAGCAGCCAAGCCTTTCGTCACATTCCCAAACCCGTCATCCCAATCGTGGCGCATCGCAACTGTTTGGGGCCGCCTTCGAGGACGCTGTCCCCGAAGAATTTGTCGCCAACCCTCGCCACGGAGCGGCCCATGCGCGTGAGCGCCTGCAGTCGGTTGGCCAACCACTATCTTTGCAACGCCAGGGTTCAGAAGCCAAATGTTGCCTCAAATTTGGTACACACCCACCCCTGGGTCTGATTCACGTTTGAGGCCTTCCATCACCTTTACCTCAATTGATTGCGCTACTATCCCCTGCAAATCTCCCGTGCTTCCGATGGTCGGTGCCTGGAAAATATGATCGCCATTCGTGCCAAGATATCAGCCCACTGCCACAACTCCGAACGAACCAAGCCTGGGGACTGCCCCGCAGAAGGTGGCACCACTTGTTCGCGCCGTAGAAGCAGCCAAGCCTTTCGTCACATTCCCAAATCGTCCGATCCCACCCCGCGCTCCCGCAGGAACCCGCCACCACGCTGGTTAATACGCCGTTCGCAGGTTTGCGAGACAATCCCGGAATGTGCTATACTCACGTTGAGATTGCCGTAGGGGTGCTCGGGGCAAAGTCCACCGGGCTGAGAGGCAGCGGATGCGTGAATCGCAGCGTCCAGCATTGCAAAATTGCATTGCGAGCCAACCCTGAACCTGATCCGGGTAATGCCGGCGTAGGGAACCGGACACGACTTCCGCCCGCAAGGGTGCCTAAGCCGCTCGTTCCGATTTCCATGATCGGCACGAGCGGCTTTTTGTGCGCATTATAGTCAGCTGTTGCGGCTAATTCAGCGCCATTCTTATTTGAAACTTAAGGGGTGTGTTATGGCAGGTGAAATCATAGAAACGACGAAGTCCGAAGAGAAGAAGAATTACGATTACCGGTTTCCATCGTCCCGTAAAGTCTACATCGAAGGCGAGATGTTCCCGGATATCCGCGTCCCGATGCGCGAGATCACGCTTTCCGACACGCACGCGCACAACGGCGGCCCAGTGACACACAACGCGCCTATCCGCGTTTACGACACCAGCGGCCTCTACACCGATCCGTCTTACACCGCCGATGTCCGCAAGGGCCTCCCTGCGATGCGAAACCCGTGGATCCGTTCGCGCACCGATTTCATCGAAGTCGATCCTGCTGTTCCTTACGAACTCGGTCGAAGTGGCGTAGAATCCATGACTGCTCCGCCCCGCAAAGCTCTCCGAGGCAAGGGTGACGTTACCCAGCTCCAACTCGCCCGCAAAGGCATCATCACTCCTGAGATGGAATACATCGCCATTCGTGAGAACATGGGCCGAGAGCCGCAGCTCCCCAAACTTCGCCACCCAGGCCAAAGCTTTGGCGCATCCATCCCCGAGTTCATCACACCCGAATTCGTCCGTGATGAAGTTGCACGTGGCCGAGCCATCATTCCCGCCAACATCAACCACCCCGAATGCGAGCCCATGATCATCGGCCGCAATTTCCTGGTCAAAATCAACGCCAACATCGGCAACTCAGCAGTCAGCTCATCCATCGACGAGGAAGTCGAAAAAATGACGTGGGCCACTCGCTGGGGCGGCGACACGATCATGGACCTCTCAACCGGCAGGAATATCCACGAGACCCGCGAATGGATCCTCCGCAACTCGCCAGTGCCCGTCGGCACAGTCCCTATCTACCAGGCGCTTGAGAAAGTCGGCGGCAAGTCCGAAGACCTCACCTGGGAACTGTTCCGCGACACGCTCATCGAGCAAGCCGAGCAGGGTGTTGACTACTTCACCATCCACGCCGGCGTGCTCCTGCGCTACGTCCCGATGACCGCCAACCGCGTCACCGGTATCGTCAGCCGCGGCGGATCCATCCTCGCGAAGTGGTGCCTTGCACATCACAAGGAAAACTTCCTTTACACCCACTTCCACGAGATCTGCGAGATCATGCAGCAGTACGATGTCTCGTTCTCGCTCGGCGACGGCCTCCGCCCCGGCTCCATTGCCGACGCCAACGACGAAGCCCAGTTCGGCGAACTCGAGACGCAGGGTGAACTCACCAAAATAGCGTGGGAGCACGGCTGCCAGGTCATGAACGAAGGCCCGGGCCACGTTCCGATGCACATGATTAAGGTCAACATGGAGAAGCAGCTGGAGTGGTGCGGCGAAGCCCCGTTCTACACCCTCGGGCCGCTCACCACCGACATCGCCCCCGGCTACGACCACATCACCAGCGCCATCGGCGCTGCGATGATCGGCTGGTACGGCACCGCGATGCTCTGCTACGTCACCCCGAAAGAGCACCTCGGCCTTCCGAACAAGAAGGACGTCAAAGACGGAGTGATCACCTACAAGATCGCCGCCCACGCCGCCGACCTCGCCAAAGGCCACCCGTCGGCGCAAGCATGGGACAACGCCATTTCCAAGGCTCGTTTCGAGTTCCGCTGGGAAGATCAGTTCAACCTCGCCCTCGACCCGGAAACGGCGCGCGAGTTTCACGACGAGACCCTGCCTCAAGAAGGTGCCAAAATCGCCCACTTCTGCTCAATGTGCGGTCCGCATTTCTGCTCCATGCGCATCAGCCAGGACGTCCGAGACTACGCCGCCAAACAAGGCGTCCAACCTCTCGACGCTGTCGAACTCGGCATGGCCGAAAAGGCTAAGGAGTTCCGGGAAAAAGGAGCAGAGATCTATCACTCTGCCACATCAGACTTGACCACGGAAAGATAACAAACAACCGCCAGCCACGAAATATGGCTGGCGGGCTTTTAAGGTCGAATTGCATACCGTCTATTTTTCGCGCGGTTCATCTTGGCTTGGCGAGGCAAACCGCGAAGTATTTGATGACACGTACCCGACAACCGCTCCAATGATAGTGGTCAACGCGGTCCGTGCCCAACCTACCGTTTCGTTGGGCGGTGTAGATGGCCTATTAAGTGACCAAACCGCAATTATGAGAGCGCCAACTGTGATGAATAATAGAAACCCAAGAAACCAGTAATTGAGTGCTCTACGCCCTCGTTCTTTCTCTAGCTCCATGAAAAGTTTTACTTTACTTTCGTCGTAGTTTGGATCTGTGAAAAGCGCGTCTAGTGCCATGTGATACTCCTTTCATAAGCAAATTAAACTCGCCAAGAATATAATACTACAAATATAGCGACTCTGCTGAATTCTCACTCAAGGACGAATTGTTGTCCTAAAGATACGTCTCGATAAGGACGAAATGAAGGTAATACCAAGCACAGCCTGCCAGCGCTGTGAATAATTCCTTCGAAACGAACTGGCTCAATCACGAATTCTCAACTAATCGGGATCCTCAAGAATTAGCCGTCGCATTTTCGCGCTACCCAACATTAGCGACTACATCGCGCGCCTTCCGAGGCGCGACAAGGGTGCAGGCTCAGCCTGCCGCTCCCCGCGTAGGGGCCGTCGGAGACATCCTGTCCTCCCGGCGGAAGGATAGACACAATGACAACAGCCACAGCAACCGCGGCCGACACGTTCGAAATCGGCGGCAAGACTTTCACGTCGCGCCTCATGCTCGGTACCGGCAAGTACCGAAACGCTGCCGAGATGAACGCTGCCCTGGAAGCATCCGGAACGCAGATTGTAACCGTCGCCCTGCGGCGCATCAACCTTGATGAGCCTAAGCGCAGCATACTCGACGAGATCGACTGGTCCAAGTACCAGATCCTCCCGAATACCGCTGGCGCCAAAACCGCCGACGAAGCCATTCGTACAGCCCGCCTCGCCCGTGCCATGGGTCTGTCGGACTGGATTAAGGTCGAGGTGATCCCCGATCCGAAATACCTGCTCCCCGATCCCGTCGGCACATTCGAAGCCTGCAAGGTGCTTGTCGACGAAGGGTTCGTGGTGCTGCCGTACATTAACGCTGACCCGGTCCTGGCCCTCAAGCTGCAGGAGATCGGCACCGCGACCGTGATGCCGCTGGCGTCGCCAATCGGAAGCGGGCAGGGCATGAAGACCATGGACCTGATCAAGATCATCATCGAGCAAGCGCGCGTCCCCGTCGTTGTCGACGCGGGCATCGGTGTCCCGTCTGAAGCCGCGCTATCGATGGAGCTTGGTGCATCCGCGTGCCTTATCAACACGGCGGTCGCAAAAGCCGAGAATCCCGAACTGATGGCGGAAGCCATGAAATACGGCGTGGAAGCTGGCCGAAAAGCCTATCTGGCGGGTCGTATGGCGGTTTTACCGTTCGCATCCGCGAGCAGCCCGATTAGCGGCGTGATCCGATGATCGCGCCCGTTCCCTGTATCAAGCGATGGCCTGCGGTGCCCGTTCCAAGCCTGATGTTTGTCGCGCACCCGGGCCCCGAGATTGAGCGGATTGCAGAGGCGGCCGTAAAGGGCGGCGTAAATATCGTTCGGCTCCGCAAGGACCCGTTGGGCGCCGGAGAATGGACGCCGGAACTTACCGAAAGCCTTGCCTTGCGACTGCGAGGTCGTGCCATTGTGCTAACCTGCGCCGCAGATATTGGCGAATCGCCGCTAATCGGCGACGGCATCCATCTGCGCGAAGCGGACAACCGGCACCGCAACGTATTCGACCACCCGGATCTCGCCGGGCGACTGATCGGCCGCTCAGTGCATTCCGTCGACGCCGCTAAGGCAGCCGTCGAGCGCGGAGCAGATTATCTGATCGCCGGAACCGTTTACGATACCGAATCGCATCCCGGCCTGGCTGGTTCCGGCGTAGACCACTTGCATTCGATCTGCCAGGCTGTTGATATCCCGGTGATCGCCATCGGCGGAATCACCGTCGAGCGAGTGCCAGCATGCATTGAAGCAGGCGCAGCTGGTGTTGCAATTATCAGCCCAATCGTTAACGCGAAAAACCCGCGTAGAATCGCCGCTCAGTACCGCGCATCACTAGACATCATTTGGCGCGGCAAAGGCGGCTAGAAATTCTCGTTGCCGCGAGTTCGACGCAGGTCAGGCATAAGTGAACCCAACATGCACATCGGTGCCAGATCCGACCTCTTCACCTTTCCGTCAGGAAAGGAAGGGGCCCACGAAGTGGGAAGGAAGGTTTCTCCCCTGAGGGACCCAGCATGCACATCGGTGCCAGATCCGACCTCTTCACCTTTCCTTCAGGAAAGGAAGGGGCCCACGAAGTGGGAAGGATAGGTTTCTCGTGGGTTACAGTGACGAGGTATAAGGGCGAGGAACTTCGAGACTCTATGATCACAATCACAGTCAACGGCGATGAGCGCCAACTAAACAACCCAAAGACCCTGTCGGAGTTTCTTGCCGAATGCGGCATCCCCGAGCGTATTGTCGTCATCGAACACAACGGCGTCATAATCGCCCGGCCCAAATTCGGCGAAACAACCATCCAAGAAGGCGACAACCTCGAGATCGTCCAGATGATGGCCGGAGGCTAACTTCGACTCGCAACTATAGAAGCCACTCCACCGGCATTTAGGGCCGGGGGCCTTCTCCCAAGTCTTTACAGCTCGGCCATTCAACGCCGCGTGAACGTACTATTGCAGAGACCACAAACGATAGCGAGTGCGGCGCTTTCGGTTGCGGTCTTCTCTCTCTGAAGGAAAATAATCAGTGACCACAACAACAGACATTGCCGTCGTAGGCGGCGGAATTATCGGCCTCGCCACCGCATGGCGACTCGCGCAGGCGGGCCTCAGCGTCACCCTGATCGAACGTGGCAACGTTGGCCAGGAAGCGTCCAGCGCCGCCGCTGGCATGCTTGCCCCCTACGCCGAAGCCGCCAACCGTGGACCGTTCTCCAACCTCGGCCAAGCTAGCCTCTCGCGCTACGCCGCCTTCGTCGATGACCTCCGCACCGAAACAACAATCGATCCCGAGCTCATCCGGACCGGCCTCCTGCGGGTCGCCGAAGGCAATGAAGGCGAAGCAGACCTGCGCAATACCTACGCCGCCATGCGGGACATGGGCTCAGGTGGCGAATGGGTAGAGGGTGAAACCCTACGTAAGCTCGAGCCAGCTCTCTCCGACACCGTTACCGCCGCCGTCTACTCGCCTACCGAGTGGCAGCTCGACCCGCGTAAGCTCACGAAATCCGCCGCTGTCGCAGCCGCCAAACGAGGCGTCCGCCTCCTGGAAAAGACCGAGGTCGTAGGCTTCGAAACCAGTGGCCGCTCAATCACGGCCGTGAAAACATCCGCTGGCACAATCTCGGCGCGGCGAGTCCTCCTCGCCAGCGGTGCCTGGAACCCCCAGATCGCCGCATGGCTCGGTGCCACCGTTCCTGTCAGGCCCATTCGCGGCCAAATCGTATCGCTTGGCCCGTGCTACCCGCTGCCGCTCCGCCACACCGTCTATTCGCACCACGGCTACCTGGTCCCTCGCTCCGATGGCCGCGTCCTGGTCGGATCCACCGAGGACGAAGCCGGCTTCGACTCCCGTCCCACCGCCGCCGGTGTCTCAGGTGTCCTTACCCGCGCCATTGTCCTTGCCCCTGTGTTGGCCGACGCTGCCATCGAAAGCACATGGGCTGGCCTTCGCCCGATGTGCATCGACCGCATGCCCATCCTCGGTAAGATCGCCGCGTACGACAATGCCTACCTGTCTGCGGGCCACTTCCGCAACGGCATCCTCATGGCCCCGATCAGCTCCGAGCTTCTAACAACGCTAATCGTAACCGGTGACGCCCCCATTGACCCGGCGTTCTCACCGTCGAGGTTCGGAATTTAGCTTATAAGGCAGGTTATTTGCTTTCTGGCGCTGAACAAGCCGGGAAGCAAATGCCTTAAGTGAATATCGATCTCTAAATTCTTAGTGCCCAAGGGTACTTTCAAGCACTTTCGAGCCATAGGTTTTATCGAATAGTCGTTAATAATGCGTACAACCTACGACGGGGGAAAACCCAGTCCATAGCATGCCAAAATCCTATGGGTCGGAGACCCTATCTTAAATAACTAGCCATGGCTTTCAAGCCGTGGTGGCTTCGGCGACAGACAAATGTGCGGATTAATCTCGATTCTTCGATAAACCTGCGGAAGCCCCATATCTCGTCTCACCACACTACTTCAACTGCCAACCTCAAAGGACATCAGCGATGATCATTTCCTCAGTTACAGTTCAGCCTAGTCGAAACCCTATGCCCACCGCCCAAATTGACCCGGCACGGGATATCGAAGTTTCCATCCCGCTTCGGGAGGGTGCCGAGTCCTCGAGGCGGGTGGGTCCGAGATTGCTTCCTACAGTGCTGGGCTGTAAAAAATCTCCAATCAGACTGTCTTCAGCTGCTCGATGTATATTAGCCGGAGTAGCTCTTCTTGCGTCCCATGCTGGCGCACGCGCGGCCGTCACCCTCCCTGCCATCATTGGCGACCATATGGTTCTCCAACAAGGCATGGCGACCCCAATATGGGGGAAGGCGGATCCAGGGGAGACCGTACGCGTGACGATCGCTGGACAAACAAAGCAAGCTGTCGCTGACTCCGGTGGCCATTGGCTAGTCCGTCTCGACCCCATGAAAGCGGCGCGCGGCCAAGTTGGCCAGACTTTGACCATCGCCGGAACCAACTCAATCGCCGTGCAAGATGTTCTCGTTGGTGAAACATGGATCTGTTCCGGTCAGTCCAATATGCAGTTCGCCGTTAGCGGCGCTATCAACTCTAAAGATGAGATCTCCAGCGCGACGCTTCCCACCATTCGCCTCTTTACAGTGCCGAATCGGACCGCTTCCGCTCCTAAGGACGACTGCGAGGCCAAATGGGTGGTATGTTCGCCGGAAACGGTTCCCAACTTTTCGGCGGTGGGCTATTTCTTTGGCAGGCACATCAATCGCGCGCTTAACGTGCCAGTCGGCCTGATTAATACGTCATGGGGCGGAACCATCGCTGAAGCATGGGTAAGCGCGGATGCTCTTCGGAAGAATCTGCCTGAGTTCATTCCAGCGATAGAGCAGGCGGCTTCCCCAGCCTCGTCTTATTTCGATGCACTCGCTGCTTATAAGGAAAAAATGGTGGCGTTCGACGCCTCAAGAGAGAAGTTTTTTAAGGCGGAAGAGGACGTGGCTGGTGCAACCAAAACAGCGAGCCCCGACTTCGACGATACCGCTTGGAAGACCATGACCGTGCCTGGCAACTGGGAAATCCGCGGCTTGCCCGACCTCGACGGAATCGTTTGGTTCAGGAAGACTATCAACGTTCCCGCCGCATGGGCAGGCAAGGACCTCATCCTGCGCCCCGGTCCCATCGACGAAGTCGACGTCACCTGGTTCAATGGCGTCAAAGTCGGTGCTCGCGGCAGTAGCAGGACGCACGACGTGCAATACTGGAACCAGGCGCGAGAGTACCGTGTCCCAGGCAACTTGGTGAGGGCTGGAAAGAACATTGTCGCCATTCGAGTGAGCGACTCGGCAGGGCAGGGCGGCCTCTGGGGGGCCCCGGCAGAAACGATGTTCGTTCAGCTCGCCGATGGAACCGATAAGGTGAACTTGCCGTTGTCTGGAGAGTGGCGCTATTCCGTTGAGCTCACACTTCCCGCAGCTCCATCGAATCCCGAGTCTCCTAATCGTCCGACCGTCCTCTTCAATGCCATGATCAACCCGCTGATCCCGTATGCTGTTCGGGGTGCAATCTGGTATCAGGGCGAATCGAACGCTGGAAGGGCCGTCCAGTACCAGACACTATTGCCGACCCTGATCCAAGACTGGCGAACCCGATTCGGTGGCGACTTCTCGTTCCACATAGTTCAACTCGCAAACTTCATGGACCGGTCTGATACGCCTCGCGAAAGCGCCTGGGCCGAGTTGCGTGAAGCTCAGACATTGACGACGACGAAGCTGCCCAACGTTGGCCTCGCCCTGGCAATCGACATAGGCGAAGCCAAGGACATCCATCCAAAAAACAAGCAAGAAGTGGGACGTCGTCTGGGATTGGCCGCCGAAGCGATCACCTACAAGCGAAAGGTTGCCTATTCAGGACCAGTCTTCAAGAACATGCGGATCGCCGATGGAAAGGCAGAACTAACATTCTCGCACACCGACGGTGGCCTCAAAATCAGCGGTGACACCCTGAAGGGATTTGCGATTTGCGGGCCAGACAAGAAGTACGTTTGGGCTCAGGCGCAAATTGTCGGGGACAAGGTGATCGTTTCGGCACCCAACATCCCACAGCCAGCTTCGGTCCGATACGCCTGGGGCGACAACCCCGAGTGCACCCTCGTAAACGGCGCCGGCCTCCCAGCCGTCCCATTCCGCACCAGTCCGTAATGCTCTGGCATACAACCCCCTCCACGACCGCGTCCACTGCCGACGCGGTCGTGGCTAGGGTGGACATGGGCCACTCGTCCGACGATCGGCGAAACGTATGACCGCCCTCCGGGCTAACATCGCGCGATCTCCGAACGAACCCAGCCTGGGGACTGCCCCGCAGAAGGTGGCACCACATGTTCGCGGCGTAAAAGCCACAAAGCATATCGACACCTTCCCAACCCCATCATCCCAATCGTGGCGCGTCGCCACTGTTTGGGACCGCCTTCGAGGACGCTGTCCCCGAAAAGAATCGCCAACCCCCGCCAAGGAGCGGCCCTATCGCCGTGAGGCGCTGCCGTCGGTATGCCGATATCGACATTTCCGTCGGCGTCCCAGGCCACCTTTCCGTGCATCAAATAAATCGGTGCCTGCAAAAACACGACCACCCTTCGGGCTAGTTGATCAACTCCACCGCCACTATTCCGAACGAACCAAGCCTGGGGACTGCCCCGCAGAAGGTGGCACCACTTGTTCGCGGAGTAGAAGCCACAAAACATGTCGCAACCAACTCAGCTCCATCATCCCAATCGTGGCGTCCTGCCCCTGTTTGGGGCCGCCTTCGAGGACGCTGTCCCCGAAGAATTTGTCGCCAACCCCCGCCACGGAGCGGCCCTATCGCCGTGAGGCGCTGCCGTCGGCATGCCAGACACGCCAGTCCAATCGTCGGTAAACGTTGCCCTTAAATTCCAACGCACGCTACCAGATGCCGGAGTGTCCCACGCCGCCAGCCGATATAATGCACCCCGCAGCGATTCCGTAGGACAGCTCGCCTAAGCGAGCAGGGAAGACGAGCAGGGGACCAATCGATACGCCAATCCGAGGTAATCCCAACCCAACCCCTTCTGGTATAATCTCCGCAACAACCTCTTCTCAGGAGCTAACATGTCCAAACTCATTCTCATCCGCCACGGCGAATCGCAATGGAACCTCGAAAACAGGTTCACCGGCTGGGTCGACGTTCCCTTGTCCCCCAAAGGCGACCAGGAAGCTAAGCGCGCTGGCGAAAAGCTCAAGGACTACGATATCGACCAACTCTTCACCTCCGTGCTAACCCGTGCGAAAGAAACCGCGCGTATCGCCCTCGAAACCCGCGGTAAGGGCGATGTGCCCACGACGCGCGACGCGGCCCTCAACGAGCGAATGTATGGCGACCTCCAGGGTCTCAATAAGGCCGAAACCGCCGATAAGTACGGCGCGGAACAGGTTCACATATGGCGACGATCCTACGATGTGCCCCCGCCCAACGGTGAGAGCCTCAAGGATACAGCCGCTCGCTCTATCCCGTACTTCGAAGAGCACATCCTTCCATTGGTCAAGGCTGGCAAGAATGTCATGGTCGCCGCGCACGGCAACAGCCTTCGCTCCATCGTTATGTTCCTCGATAACATGACCAAAGAGCAGGTTCTTGAGCTCAATATTCCGACCGCTGTCCCCCTGGTGTATGATTTTGATGACAAAGGCAACATAACCAGTAAAAAATACTTGGACTAATGCCAATAATGCTAATATGACGCCAGCTAGGTTAAAGGACATTGGTGACCACCTTTCTGACAAAGGCCTGATCACTCAACATCAATTGCGCACAGCGCGCGAGGTTCACAAGAACACATCCCTCGATCTCGCGGATGTAATCATTGACCTCGGGTTTGTGACTCCCCGCTCGGTTGTAGAACTGCGGGCACGATTGCTGAATATGAAGTTCATCGATCTGTCGCGCGCAGTCCTCGACTCCGATCTGCTGAAACGGGTGCCAGAGGCGTTGATGAAACAGCATCTGCTCATACCGGTAGAACGACTCCACGATGGACGCGTTCTATTCGCCGTAGCAGATCCTCATCGATGCCAGCATGTCATGGGCCGCATAGAAACCGGCCTAGGCGTGAAATCCGTGCTAGGTCTGGCCGTCCGCCAGGATATGGAAAAACTATTCCGCCGCCTCTTCGGCGGCGGGTAACCCGCAATCGAACGAACAGCCCTCTCGCACCAAACTCTTGGTACGAGAGGGCTGCTTTTATGCTAAATGTACAACATTTGTCATATTCCAAAACCTCTTGGGCCCAGTACCCTCCCACCCAGTCCGGCTCTACAGACTGACCGACCTCGATAGCGAGTAAGTCACTCCTGCCAGTATTCCGCCCCGCCACCCAATATTTGAAACCGACCTAGCGAACATACGAATTAATTATATTCACATATTGACACTATATAACAAACGTGTTATAATGAATATACCGATGAATTACCCAAAGAGGTCATCCAAAATACCGTGACAACATTTTCTAGGAGACTCGACGAGTGAGATGTCTCGTCGTGGTTAACGAAACGCATAATAGCGCTCAATACGCGTATTATGCGCCTCATTATCGATGGCATATGCTCATTATCCATGTCTTTCATATCGTTCACGAGGGAAACGCATACCCACCTCGATTTTTAAGATTATGACATTGACCGACGAACAGCAAAAAACCTTATGCACCACAAACACGTCGCCGACCGTCGTAAACGCTGCAACCGCCTCGGGTGGCCGCATATAAGCCGGACCCGCCGCCTCTTCCCAGTGCCCACTGGGTACTTTCAAGCATTTCAGAGTCGTAGTTTCTTACCTACTGGGCCTAGGGCCTTATCGTATTCGTCAACAGTTGTCTCGACGAAAAATTGTAACTACTCAGGCAGGTCCGGAGGACCTTTCTGTTCCTAATCTGGCCAAGAACCCGGTGTTCGAGCACAAAAATTAAAAACTTCCTACTGCCGGAGGCGGGTCCCTTTGACTTTTCTTAAAGTCACTCTTTAGGACCTGTCGGAGGCTTAGTTTTTAATTTTTTGATCGAACATGAAAACAACAACGTAATGCCGGGGGCGCGGAATTTGCGCGTGCGTAGCGCCTGTAGCTGCAAGCCGCCACGCACTCTGCGGGCAAACCGTTCGGTGCTTGCTCAATTGCCTGATGAGACACCATTTTGCGTGCCTTTGCAGGTCGTTTTGCGCTATTGGTTTACAATATTTCGAAGTATTCTGCTGTGTTTCGTTTGTTTTCTGTCGTTGCGCAAAAAAAAGAATCATCGTTGCGTTTGCGCAAACTGTGACCGCGAACCGACCGCTGTAGACGGCTACTCTGCTGAACCAGCATCCAGACTGTAGCCGAATAGAATTCGGACCACTGCGCGAACGCGCAGCTCGACACCGGGGGTACTATTAGGCTATGCCAAAGCTCATGCTGCTCGACGGAAACTCGCTGCTTTATCGCGGCTTTTTTGCCATGCGTGCCCTGACCACCGCCTCCGGTCAGCCCACCAACGCCATCTACTCACTGGCGATGATGCTACTCTTGGCGCTTGAGCGCGAAAAGCCCGACGCAGTCATATGCGCCTGGGATACGCCCGAGCCCACCTTCCGTCACACTCAATTTGTCGAGTACAAAGCACAGCGAGCCGAGCCGCCCGAAGAGCTAACCGCACAGCGAGCACTCTCGCGCGAGCTTCTTCGCGCCTTCAACATTCCCATGATAGACGCTCCCGGGTGGGAAGCCGACGATATTATCGGCACCCTTGCAGAGCGCGAGAAGAAAGCAGGCAACGAGGTCCTAATCGTCACCGGCGACCTCGACGCTACCCAACTCGTGGATGACACCCTTGGACCCGTCCGCCTTATGAGCACAGTTAAAGGCGTCTCCGAGACCGTCATATACGATGAAGCCGCCGTCATGGCTCGCTATGGCCTGACTCCTATCCAAATTCCGGACTACAAGGCGCTCAAGGGCGACACGAGTGATAACATTCCCGGCCTTCCGGGCATTGGCGATAAGACGGCCACTCAGCTCATATCCGAGTTCGGCTCAGTCGAAGCCCTCATTGAGAACGTCGACAAGGTGAAGTCACCCAAAATCCAGGCCCTCGTGCGCGATAAAGCAGATTTGGCGATGACCTGCAAGATGCTCGCCACCATCTGCCGAGACTGCCCGATACCCGACGGCTTTGAGATCGCCTACGATTATAAGCTGAATGGCCCGCACAGCGATATTGTCCGCGACCTCTTCGAGCGACTCGAGTTCCGCACCATCATCCGCCGCATCCCGCAGCGCTCCGGCGGCGCAAGTCCGGCAGTTACGCCAACCGAGCCGACTCAGCCGAGACCTGTAAGCTCGAACCAGGGCGCTCTCGATTTCGACGCCGACCCGGAGACCACTTTCGCTCCGGCAGTGCCCATTGTCGTAGACCGCAGCCAGTGGTCCGCAAGCGCTGGTATCGTCGTAGGCATGACACCTGCACCCGACAAAGCTTTTCTGACAACTGCACAGCCGACAGTCGTGGCGATCGCAACACCGGGAGGCGAAACCGGCGAATCTCGTGAGGTAGCTTGGTCGGACATCGAATCCATTAAGGCGTTTCTAGAAGATCCTGCTCAGCTTAAAATCGTGCACGATACGAAGCTGATCTCAAGCTTGCTCCTTACAAAGGGAATTGTCCTGCGCGGAGTGCACTTTGACCCGATGCTTGCCGCTTACCTTATTAACGCGGGCCGCTCAAATTATCGGCTACCCGATATTATCAAGGACCAGCTTGGCTTCGATGTGGCTGAAAGCGACTGGCAAGGCCTCGCATCCGCTCTCCGGGGCCTCGAAGCGCCGATGCGGACGCGTCTTGTTGCAGATGGCTTAGCGTCACTTCACGACGATCTTGAACTGCCCCTGGCATCCGTTATTGCCGCACTCGAAGTTCACGGCGTCCTGATCGACTCTGACTGGATGCGTCAGATCGGGGGTAAGCTTCAGGAGGCGATTGCCGAAGCTGAGGCAAGCGTCTACGAACTCAGCGGAGGCGAGAAATTCTCCATCGGCTCGCCAAAGCAGCTACAGGTCATACTCTTCGAGAAGCTCAAGCTACCAACAGCAAAGAAGACAAAAACCGGCTATTCGACAGACTCCGAAGTGCTGGAAGGACTGGCGGGGCAGGGGTATGAAGTCGCACGCAAGATCGTTCAGTGGCGTGAGCTAACCAAGCTCAAGACTCAGTACGCCGATGCGCTGCCGACTCTAGTCAGCCCAATCGACGGCCGAATCCACACGAGCCTGAACCAGCACGTCGCAAGTACGGGCAGGCTGTCATCGACGAATCCAAACCTGCAGAACATCCCGATCCGGACCGAAATTGGCCGTGAGATCCGCAAGGGATTCGTCGCAGCGCCCGGAAACGTCTTGCTCGCCGCCGACTACTCGCAGATTGAGCTGCGCATCTTCGCTCACATCACGCGCGACCCCGAACTCATGCGGACCTTCGCAGCAGACGAAGATATCCACCGCCGAACCGCCGCACTCGTCTTTGGCGTTGATGAAGCTGATGTGACGTCCGAACAGCGCCGCCGATCCAAAACCATCAACTTCGCCGTCATCTACGGAATGGGCGAAGTGCGTCTCGCAGCCGAACTCGGAGTCGATCGTGCAACGGCCGGGGCATGGCGCAAGCGGTACTTTGATGGCTATCCCGGCGTCAAAGCCTACTCCGAAACCGTGCTCGAGTTCGCGCGAGAGAACGGCTACGTCAAAACGCTGCTTGGCAGGCGACGCTACACACCAGACATCCTGAGCCGCGTCGCTCAGTTCCGGACGGCCGCAGAGCGCGAGGCGGCCAACATGCCCGTCCAAGGGACCAGCGCCGATATCATCAAGCTCGCCATGCTGCGAGCAGACAAGGCCCTTCGTGAATCGGGGCTTGCCGCCTCGATGATACTACAAGTGCACGACGAGCTTTTGTTCGAATGCCCTGAAGGCGATGTCGTACAGCTGACCGCACTCGTGAGGGACGCTATGGAGGGCGCATTCCCGCTTGAAGACGTGCCACTCAGGGTAGAAGTCAAAGTCGGCCCAAACTGGGCCGAGATGAAGCAAATCAACAGATGATAGCACAAGGGGCCAGAGTCACCGTAAATCGAGATGTCGGGCCGAAGCCGAACAGTACGTGTAAATTGAAATTTCCATCCCGTTTCGGGAGCGTGCCGAGTCTTCGAGGCGGGTGGGTCTTAATCGCTTACAGCAAGGCCGAGATGAAGCAAATCAACAGATAGCGGACCCGCTTTCCGCCGTCTATGACCGTATGGTATAATCGAACCAACTATGGCAAACCAACCGACGAAGCAGAACGGTTCCTTCCTTGGGAAGGGCGAATTGAAGTTCAACCAGGCCGGAGACAACGCCCCAATGCCGGGCGAGACGGTCGCCGAAACCCCACCGCAGCCTTGGATGGGCGGTCCGAAAGTCTGGATTGGCGTCGTGGTCATCATCGTCGCCATGTCCATCCTATTCGTGATCTACAGCCAACATTACGGTGTGAGTACGAATGGCGGGCAGCGTCCAGGTGTTTCCATTGAGGGCCCTCACGACAGTCCTGACTCAATCAAGTAGCTGTTCGATTGCACTGTTATACACTCCCACGTATCTACTATAAAGTGCCTCGATAGCCCGTAACAAAGACCGCGTGGCTTTCGAGCGTGGCCGCGTCCGATTAGCGCTAGTTTCGGCATAAGATCTATGTCCCTACCAGCGCCTACCATGCGGCTACTCAATACTGCCATACCGGGAACAGAATGCAAGCTATTATCCTCGCAGGCGGCAGCGGCATGCCGCTTCGACCGCTTACCGCGCGCCAGCCGCGCTCGATGGTGCCTCTGGCTAACAAGCCGCTGATCGTATACCAGATTGAGCTCCTGCTCAAACATGGCATTAAAGACCTGGTTATCTGTATCGATCACCTGGGCGACTACTTTGAGCGGTACTTCAGCTCCCACTCGTATCCCGGTGTGACCATCCGCTTCCATCGCGACGCTGAGCCCAAAGGCACTGCGGGTGCCATACGAGGTGCGCGCGAGCTGATTACGAGCGACGAGGTCGTGGTCATCAATGGTCACATCCTGACCGACTTTGACATCTCCGGCCTGATCGCCTTCCATCGGAAGTCCGCTGCCGCCGCGTCCATAGCGCTCTCGTCGGTGCCCGATCCCGTAGATTACGGCATCGCACTTACCGACGGCATCGGCCGCGTCATACGCTGGGTCGAAAAGCCAAGTGTGCTCGATGAGGTCCCCACTGACACCATCAACGCCGGCATCTACGTCCTCGGGCGCGACGTGTTTGACAGCATCCCGCCGGACATCGAATACTCCCTGGAGCGCAACCTCTTCCCAGCCCTCGTCGCTGCCGATGTGCCGCTGTTCGGATGGATTGGTGAAGGCTACTGGCAGAATATCACCTCGCTTCCCGACTACCGAAAGGCGCTTGATGATATCCTGAGCGGTCGCGTCGACGTCAGCATCTCTGGCGTGCGCGAGGGCGAGCGGATTTGGGTTGGATCGAATGCGTCCATCCATCCGACAGTAGATATCTCCGGCGCAGCGGTCATTGGTCGCGACGCGACTATCGGGCGGAATGTCAAAATCAAAGGCCCCGTCTCCATTGGCGCAAACTGCATCATCGGCGACGATGCCATCATCGACAAGTCCATCGTCTGGCGAGGGACAAGCATCGAGCCGAATGCCACGGTTCGCGGTTGCATCCTCGGTGACAACTGCGTCATCAAAGAAGGCGCCTCGGTGCAGGAAGGCAGCGTCCTCGGCGACGGTGCCGTAGTCGCATCGTACTTCGCCAACCTGTCGACTGCCGAAGAAGCCGAAAAGCGCGGCCGTATAAAGTTCGGAACCGATGGTTGGCGCGGCATTATCGCGGACGACTTCACTGGCGAGAATGTACGACTCGTTGCCCAAGCCATCGTTGACTACTTCAAGGAGCCGACTAGCTCTGGCGATCCCATTGTCGTAGTCGGCTACGACCACAGGGCTCAGAGTGAGTTCTTCGCGATGCAAGCGGCGAAGATTGTCTGCGGTTCTGGACTAAAGGCCGTCGTCTCTGATGGACCATGCTCCTCTCCTGCGGTGTCTTACATGGCCAAGTTCCTGCACGCCAAGGGCGGGATCATGGTCACGGCATCGCACAATCCGCCGTCGTTCAACGGGCTGAAGGTGAAGGCGTATTATGGCGGGTCAGCATCGCCAGCGATCATCAACAGTATCGAGGAGAAGTTGCACCGATTGGTGGACAACGATATCACGCCTGAGGTTACCGACGACATATCGTCCATCGAACTTCGCGACTTCCGTCCACCTTATCTAGGCCACTTGGCTGCTCTTGTGGACCTCGACAAGATCAAGGCCGCAGGCCAAAAGATCGTGGTCGACCCAATGCATGGTAGCGGATCAGGGTATCTGTCGTCGATCTTACGGAACGGTGGCTGCTTGAACGTTCAGGAGATCCGCGCTGACCGCAACCCGTACTTTGGTGGCATCAATCCGGAACCCATCGTTCAAAATATGGGTGCGCTCTCGGACGCGGTTGTGGAAACCGGCGCCGATATCGGCATCGCGCTTGACGGCGACGCTGACCGGGTGGGGGCCGTCGATAGCCAAGGACGTTTCATAGACTGCCATCGGATATTTGCCGTGCTGCTACGTCACCTTGTCGAAAAGCGGCGGTGGTCAGGCGGCATCGTCAAGACGGTTTCGACCACCCGTATGATCGACAAGCTGTCTAGAAAGTACGGCCTAAAACTGTACGAGACACCGATTGGGTTCAAGCACATCTGCGACCTGATGCTTCAAGAAGATATCCTCATCGGCGGTGAAGAGTCTGGCGGCATCGGTGTGAAGAATCACATCCCCGAGCGTGACGGGGTGTTAATGGGTCTCCTCATGCTCGAGACCATGGCCGACACGGGAAAGCGTTTCGAAGACCTCATCGACGACATCATGGCGGAGGTTGGCATTCACGAGTACGGTCGCGTCGATATGCATCCACAGGCTCACCGGATGCACACAATCATCTCCTCGCTGCAATCGTTCAAGCCCGCTGAAGTGGCTGGCAACGCCGTCGCGGACATCTCCCGCAAGGATGGCACAAAGCTTAACTTCGAGAATGGCGCCTGGCTGCTGCTTCGCCCTTCCGGAACCGAACCTGTCGTGCGAGTTTACGCCGAAGCCGGTTCGCAGGAAGCCGTGAAGCAGCTTCTCGACGCCGGTATCGCCATTGTGGACGAAGCTTAAGCTAGCCGCCGAACCTTTTTGGTGTCTGGTCGGTTTAATCTATATACGCGGCGCCTTTTTGGCCGCTCGCGAGGAGAAGATTATGATCGACCAGAAGCTAACTTCGACGATTGACCCTGGAACCACCATCGGCCATGTCCATCTCAAGGTCGCCGACCTCGATAGGGCTCTTGGTTTCTATCACGGGGTGCTTGGCTTTGATATCACTCAGCGCTACGGAGACCAGGCGGCGTTTCTGTCTGCTGGTGGCTACCACCACCACATCGGCTTGAACACATGGATGAGTAAAGGCGGCCCACAGCCCGCCCAAAACGCGACAGGGCTGTTCCACGTGGCCATCCTCTATCCAAGCCGCGCTGCACTGGCGGACGCCTTACGACGCCTTGTGGCTGCGCGCATACCGCTGGAAGGCGCCAGTGACCATGGTGTCTCCGAGGCGCTCTACCTCAGCGATCCCGACGGGAATGGTGTTGAACTGTATTGGGACAAAGCCGAAACCCTGTGGCCGCGGACTTCGGATGGGAGTCTCGAAATGTACACGCGAGCTCTCAACCTGGACTCCCTCCTCCAAGAGCCCGCCCTTTCAAGCGCTGGCTAAGGTTTGGGACGACTTTCTTTCCACGGCCATTGATTTCGCCGATTTGCAGGATTTAGCTTCGCGCTTGTCTAACATGCCCTTGGGTATAGGAGAAGCGCGTTCGTATGAATCTGGTGCAGAAAATCGGCCAAATGCTCGTCTATGGTTGGAACGGCGAACTGCCGGGCGAAAGCCGAGCGATCAACGGCCATGCGAGGGCGCTTATCGATGAGTTTGGCGTCGGTGGCATCATTTTGATGAGCCGTAACGTCGAAAACAGCTCACCCGATCGCGTTCGAGCACTCGTCGAAGAGTTCCAGGCCATGTCAATGGCCACAGAGGTCCCACCACTACTTGTGTCCGTTGACCAGGAAGGCGGCAGAGTTGCCAGATTTGGCCCACCGCACTTTAACAAGCACCCCAGTGCCCGCGCGCTTGGCGAATCCCCGGATCCGCTAGCTGTAAAGCGAACGGCGCGTGCTATTGGCAATGAGATGTCGTCGGTAGGAGTGAACTGGGTTCTCGCTCCGGTACTCGACGTTGACAACAACCCGGCAAACACTGTCATTGGAGACCGATCGTACAGTGATGATCCCAAGCGTGTCGCTGAATTGGGTGCAGCTTTCATTACTGCCCTCCAGAATGAGACGGGCGTGCTTGCTTGCGGTAAGCATTTCCCTGGTCACGGCGATACCGACGTTGACTCACATCTGGCGCTACCGACGATCTCCCACGATTGTGCGCGTCTAAACGCCGTAGAGTTGGTGCCATTCAAAGCCGCCATCACGGCAGGCGTGGGATCGATCATGGTCGCCCACATCCTTTTTCCGGCGCTTGACCCCGAGTTGCCCGCAAGCCTTTCTCCAACCATCATCGGCGGCCTGCTACGCGACGAACTGGGATACGATGGCCTTGTGGTCACCGACTGCCTCGAAATGAAGGGCGTGTCGTCTCGCTGGGGCACAGCCGAGGCTGCAGTGCTTGCAGCAATCGCAGGCGCCGATATGCTCCTGGTCTGCCACACGTACAAGACCCAGCGTCAGGTAATTGACGCTCTCGTCGACGCAGTCACAAGCGGCCGGCTTTCCGAATCCCGCATCGATGAAGCTAACAGGCGAATTGCCAAAGCGAAAAAGCGATGGGTTGTGGCAGACTGACAATGCTTCCCGATCAGACCTCTCAACTCCGTTAACGCGAAACAGCCCACCAGGACAATGTCCCGGTGGGCTGTTTTGAAAGCCGCGCTCCAGCGGACTGGAGCGATGCCATTAAGCAGGCTTGATTTCGACGGAAGCGCCTTCGGCCTCGAACTTGGCCTTGAGTGCATCGGCATCTTCCTTGCTGACGCCTTCCTTGATGGCCTTCGGTGCGCCATCGACGAGGTCCTTCGCTTCCTTGAGGCCAAGGGCGGTGACTTCGCGAACGGTCTTGATGACGTTGATCTTCTTGTCACCAGCGGCGGTCAGGATAACGTTAAACGAGGTCGGGGCTTCGGCAGCCGGGGCGGCCTCACCACCGCCAGCGGCGGGAGCAGCGGCGACAGGAGCGGCGGCGGAGACGCCGAATTCTTCCTGAAGCGCCTTGACGAGCTCGCTGAGCTCAAGGACGGTAAGAGCCTTAACTGTTTCGATGATTTCTGCTGTTGTAGCCATTGTAGTTTTCTACTCCTGAATTTAGATTTGATCAAGCGGCAATCACGCCACCTGTCTGCGTAAAACTAAGCGTTCGCGGCCTTCTGGTCGGCGACGGCCTGAAGGGTAAAGACAAAGTTCGACAGAATGCCGTTGAGCGTTCCGACGAGACCACTGATTGGCGAATTGAGCGAACCGAGCATCTGGCTGATGAGAACTTCCTTCGACGGAAGCTTCGACAGTGCCGTAATCTGGTCTGCACTCAGGATTCGTCCTTCGACAACGCCGGCTTTCACCGACATGGTCTTGTGATCCTTGATGTATTCGAGCAACACCTTGGATGCGACAACGGGATCGGCCTTTGCAAAGCTGATCGCGGTCGGACCTTCTAGAAATTGCGCGAGGCCATCCTGCGGGTAGATGCCGTCGGATGCGCGCTTGAAGAGCGTGTTCTTGACGATATGGAATTCAGCGTCGACTGCGCGAAGCTTCTTGCGAAGCACGGTCAGGTCGGCAACGCTCAGACCGCGATAGTCGGTCAGGATAGCTGCCTTGCTGCCTTCGATTGTTCCACGCAAGTCGGAAACGATTTGTTCCTTCTGTGGTGTAGGCAAACGGATTCACCTCCTCTGGTAGTGACGATAAAAAGCCCCACGTTGCGATCGCTAAAACAAAGCGAGGCGCGCAAGCGGGGCGTCTTTGAGGGATGAACCTCTGGATGCTGCTCACCTCGGCGGGAAAGAGGTTATCTTTTAACGCATCGTTATGCGAACCCGCTGTCTTTGGCGAAAGTCCTCTCAACACATCATTGATGCATCGAGCAAAATTGTCAACGGTCGTAATTATACACCTTAAGTACAGAGAATCGAGCACTCTGCCCTGAATTTTGTTACGCGTCATCCCAGATGGGCTTTTAGCTGCCTAGTTGGTTGCCCGTGTTGGACTCCGAAGCTTTACCGAAGTGCCCATCTGGCAAGTACCAAAACGATCCCAATGACGAGGACAGACCCAAACACAGGAAACGTATATCGAGTCCACTTCTCCGGGAAGAAGCTGTCGAAAACGTAACCTTTTTCCGCCCCGTGCTTGACTGCCAACTTCGTCAGCGGACATTTCATGCCATTCCCAACAAATACAATGCTCTCGATACTGAGCAAGCCAAGGGCAAGATATAGGAGGCGATCAAAGCGCCCCAGTAAACCGCAATACAGGATGTAAAACACCGCTGTCGCCATAATGACGAAGATCACTGTGTGTACCGTTTTGATAAAGGCTAACATATTTTGATAATCCAGTATGTGGGTTGAACCAACTTAATGCTTTCTCGTCTATAATAATAGCAAGAGTGCAAAATTATTGAGAATGACTATCAATTGTGAGGCCTTAAATGGGAAAGATCACGAAGTTGCCGGGTTTGGAAACGGGAGTTTGGTCTGAGGACGAATTCCACGAAATGAAGCTCCTGGGCGTCGTCGACGATGCAGGCGTCCAGAGGCCACGACCAAAGAATGTGTCGGAGCTGGGTGTTGACCGAGTTCCGCGAACCGCCATGGGCGCTCCCGATGTGCTTAACGAAGCGTACGCGTACGCGCGTCCGTCCTCGTTTTCGCGAGGCTTGCGCATCGACATGGGAACCGTTGAGTTGTTACTGATCTCAGGAACAGCAAGTATCGATGACAACGGCGTCTCAGTGTACCTCGGAGACTTCCGCGCTCAGCTCTGGCGGACATACCGCAACATCACGCGTCTCCTCGAAGCCGAAGGTGCCACATGGCATGATATGGTACGTACCAGTTGCTACCTTCGGGACATTGAGCGAGACTACAAAGACTTCAACGAAGTCCGCACCGAGTTCTTTACCTGGCTAGGGCTAGATCCTCTCCCTGCCAGCACGGGTATCCAAGCCCGCCTCTGCCGCGAAGACCTGCTGATCGAAATCGAAGCCATCGCCGTATTGCCGAAAGGGCGATAGGCAATCGCAAAACGGTAGTGGTCGCCTTCTCGTAACGGGGAGGCGATTTGCCGTTGAGACCATGCTTTCGCTGACGCTCCTTCGCGCAGCGAAGATGTAAAGAAGGCCAGCCCGGCCCGAGGGCTCCCGAATTCTTCTTTTCCCCGCTTGACCTACTTGTACCGCCCGATCACCAGCGCCAACAAATCGTCCACCGGCACCAGGTGACGGTATGCGAATGCCTGCATCATGTCTTCGGCAGGAACTACAGGGTGCGCGATAGGTTTGCCGTCGATAGTTGCCGTGCCTTCCATCGACAGCCTCACGGGCTTGCCGGCTGTTGCAATTGGCAGCTTTAGCTGGATCGTGGCTTTGTCGGCACCTGCGGGGATGGTATTCGTGCCAAGGCTGAATGCGGGCGGTGCATCTTTCAACGCCAACGTTATCTCGCCAGCGAATCCATCTCGCCGGATAGCGTAGACTGTGGCTGTAACCGTCGAGTTCGGGCGGCCACTGAACGCCGACGGGACGATACGCAAGTCGAAACCGGGTTGCGGTGGGCTGATGCGCAGGCGGTATCCATACAGTGGCCCACCATCACTTTCTGTATTCCGTACGGTGACATAGTATTTGCCAGCGGCGGGGAGAGTGGCCGAGACGTACGAGTCGGCGTTGTGCGTAACCAAGCCCGCTCCTTTGTCGTCGGTATCGTCGTTGGTTGCTATGACCTTTCCTTTGGCATCGGATAGAACCAAAATCGAGTCGAGCGGGGAGTTGAGCCGACGGGCAACCACTTCCGCCACAACTTTGTCGCCAGCCTTACCAACAAACTGGTAAACGTCGGCGTCTCGTGGTTTGCCGGTGCGACCGTTTATGACGATGGGAAGCGTGACGGGCTGCGCAGTCGCAAGTGTCTCGTTTGGTTCCTTTTCGCCTACTTCGGGCAGTCGCCCGACCGCGAAGTGCTGCGTGTTCGATGTGGCATCGCCCTTTGTGAGCGATATCGGCAGCGACACGCCAGGGTTAACCGTCGGGCTGAGTGCGATAACGGGCTCTGGGAGATTGTAGCCGTACAGCGCCACATCGGTCTTAGCTGCTGCTGGTCCTCCGAGGGGGAATATTCCGGTCAGGTAAGGCGTCTCGCCAATGGTAACTCGATAGACAAAATCCTCGCGACCGCGATAAAGCGCATCGCGTACATCCAGCCTGTATTTGCCGTCGGCGGGTATCTCAACATAAAATACCGGGTCTTGGTGGAACAGGTTATGGTCCGCGAACGCAATCTGCTCGCCTTTCGGGTCAAACAGGGCAATCGACCCCTGAAACCATCCAGGAACCGCGTCGGCGAGGTAGGGGATGATCGATTGGGCCTGCATGTCGACCACGAGGTGCATTCCTTTTGTCGCCCGAAAGGTGTAGTGGTCGACGGATCCTGGCAACACCTGGCCGTTGATTAGCACCGGCAGAGTGTCGCCGAGTTCGTTAGATGTATCGTCCTTCGTCGCTTCTTGGAACTCTGGTAGCCGCCCAACAATGAACCGCACGGGATTCGTGAGCCCCGTTGCCGTGATCAATCGCAGGTCGCGTGGTCCAGGGCTGGCGTGCTCGTCGACCTTCACCTCCACCGTGACCATCTCGGCGATCTGCATGTTCGGCTGGCGCTTCGTGTCCTTCTGGTTTCGCCTAAACACGATGAGCGCCTGCAGATCGGCGTCGCTCACACCTGCTTCTTTAGCTATGCGCTGAAGAGCGGGCAGGTTGTCGATGCTGGGGTAGCCCACACGAACGCCGTCTGCGCGCATCCGCTTGTAGGCCAGTTCGAGCTGGTCGAAAAGCGCCTTCGCTTCCTTCATTTTGATCGGCTGCGTGTAGCCCGTGACCGTTCCCTTGACGCCTTCGCCAGACGCGTAGACTGATTTCGCGGATGCGAGGAACTGACCGCCGACCGTGACGCTGACCGTCGCACCTTGGCGCGCGCCTGCGGGGAACGCGTAGCCCACGTGCCCGATCTGCTGTGCATCCGCTACCAGAGGATACGCAGCGAGGAGAACGAGCGTGAGGATAAGAAGCGCGGGTTTGATTAGCATAACCAACTTCATGGGTTATAGGATCTCACTGAGGCGGCCGCCCCCATTCTTGGGATCCCACGTGGCCGTCGTTATTGGAACAGGGTCTCCCTGAGGTGTAATCAGCGTGCTCGCCGGGTCGATTCCGAGGAGCTCGTACATACCACCGAGGAGATCGCTAGGGTAAACGGGGCGCTCATCGGGCATTTCGCCTTTGGAGTCTGATTTGCCGACCACGTGCCCGCCCTTGAATCCCCCGCCCGCGACAAACGCCGAGAAGCACGAACCCCAGTGTCCGCGCCCGCCATCCCACGGTGCTTCCCACTGAACTTTGGGCGTTCGGCCAAACTCGCCGCCACACCAGACGATGGTCGAGTCCAGCAGTCCTCGATCGCTTAGCTCTTGAATAAGCGAAGAAAGCGCCTTGTCCAGTTCGGGAAGTTTGCGCCGCATTGTCGGGAAGTTCTGCTTATGCGTGTCCCAGCCGCCGTGATTGATTGCGATATACGGCACACCGCGTTCGACAAGGCGGCGCGCGAGTAGGCACGACTGGCCGAACTTGTTGCGTCCGTACTTGAGCCGAACATCGTCCTTTTCCGTGCTCAGATCGAACACCTTGCCCGCGTCGCCGAGTATCAGGTCGTACGCGCCTTCTTCACATTGATCGAATGCCGATAGCTGGGGATCGTCCTTCAGCACCGAGCGGAACGTGTTCAGCTTGTGCATGAGTTCCCGGCGCTCTCGTTGGCGCTGGTCCGTGATCTTCTCGGCCACAACGCCTTCCACCACAAACCGGGCCGCGTTGGGGTCGCCGCCTGTCGCGAGCGGCTGCGCCTTTTCGCCCAAGAAACCAGCCTCCGAGAACCGCCCAAGTAATTCGGTAAGAACGATATACGGGGGGATCAAGCCCTTATAGCCGTGCTCGTATCCCTTCATGTACGAGACGATGGCGCCAGCCGATGGGTGCACCAGGCCGTCACCGGCCTTGTTGCCGGTTTGCACGAGGTATGCGGCTGTTTCGTGGCCGTTGTTGCCGTGGGTCATGCTCCGGATGAGTGAGTACTTATCCGCCATCTTCGCCAGTTCGGTAAGCATCTCGTTAATTTGGATGCCCGACACGTTTGTTGATATCGGACTGGTAAACGGCCCCGAGTAGTCCGTGCCAGCGCCCGGTTTGGGGTCGAACGTGTCCAAATGCGATGGTCCGCCCCACATCCAGATTTGAATCACCGACTTCGCTTTGGCGGTTGGGAGCCTGTTCGCTTTCTCGCCAGCTCCCCACGCACGCACTCCCAGCCAATCGGGCAGCATGAGGCCCGCAGCGCCGTACATACTGAATCGAATCAAGTCTCGTCGGGAGATCTCAATGTTATGCGGAAAGTCGGGCTTATTGCTCATGGTGGGCTTCCATGTCCATACGGACTAGTGGCGATAGAGAAACTCTGCGCTATTCACGAGAGACCAGATGACGTCCTGGGCCGCGTCGGTCCTGTTCGCCCCGGGGCGCTTCACATATTCATCGATGGCAGCCACTTCGTCGGTGGTTGGGAACCGTGACAGTACGCTGAGATAGATCTCGTCGATAAGATCGCGGTCGCTCTTCGTCGACTGCAGCAACGCGATAATCTTAGGACCACGATCAATCTTGCGCTGCATGTGGCTGGAATTGAACATGTGCAGGCGCTGCGCTGGCGATGGCCGATTGTTGCGCTCAGCCGCCATTCCCGTGTCTCGCGCGGGCCGACCGAATAGCTCCAGAAACGCGCTCGTGATGCTTCCGTCGGCGAGAGCAATGGAGCGCTGGTCCTCAGGAATGAATGTGAACGGTTCCGGTGTCGCGCTCGAATAGCCTTCCATAGAACCGGTGAGCTGGTCCACGGCGTCGATGATCACCTCGGCGTCTAGGCGGCGTATCGTGTAGTGGGCGAAGTTAGCTTCGCCAGTAGGGGATGCAACCGCAGGTACTGATGACAGCTGGTACGTGTTCGAGTTGAGGACTAGGCGCATGATATGCTTCAGGTCGCAGTTACCCGCAAACAACTCCTGATGCAAATACGTCAAGAGGGCTGGGTTTGACGGCGGGTTGTCGGGCCGTATATCGTCTGGCTCCTCGATAATGCCACGTCCTAGCAGCCACGACCAGATGCGGTTGACAACGATAGTGCCGAACCAGGGATTCTGCGGCGAAATGAGCCAGTCAGCAAAATGAGCGCGTGGGTCTTCGGTGGCCGCAAGGCGCGTGCGCGTGCCGTCGGGGCACAGGGCAATCGGCAAGCCGCCATCGGGGGCGGGTACGGCTTTCGACGGGTCCCAGAAGACAATCTCTTCTTTCCATTCGCCAGTCCCCTTGTATCCGATCTGAGAGAAGAAGGCTGCCATGCCCGAAAGCTTATCCTTCGGCCACTTGTCGGTACGGATCCCCATGAACGTGAGCGCTACGCCCTGCGCCATCCCCTCAGGCTTCTTCGCGGTAACAGCGCGGAAGAAGTTGACCTGAGGAACGCGGAAGTTACTGCCGCTGGATGTCAAAATGTCGCGCACGAATTTATCATACGGCTGATTCTCCCGCATGCGGTCGTGCACCCAGCGGTGGTAACCCTGGGCGGCCATGGGCCACAGATTGACTGGAAATTCAGATTTGATACGCAGCAGGTCGGCCCATTTCATCGCCCAGTAGTCGGCGTACTCGTCTCGCGCCAACAGCTTATCGATGAGTGCGGCCCGTTTCGTGGGTGACCGGTCTGAGAGGAATGCGCGCACCTCGACAGACGTAGGGAGCGTGCCGATTACGTCAAGGAAAGCTCGCCGCACGAACACCTCGTCCGAGCAAAGATTCGCTGGACGCGTGCCGAGCTGAGCCAGTCTTCCAAAGACAAGCATATCGATGCGGCTCACAGCCCTGGCTTGAGCAGGGGACTCGAATGGCGTTATCGGGGGATGAGCCGGAGAAAACGTTGGCGCGGTTGTCGCAGGCGATGGTTTAGTTGTCTTGGTTTTTGCCATTTGATTGCGTCCGAAGCCGTCATTGCTTTGCAGGTCGCGGTCTTGGCGAAGCGAGTATCCACATCAGTGGGCACGTATATATGGACGAACCCTATCTACTATAGTTCGTGTCTGCCTGCCTTAATCCTGTCCCCCAAATGGCCCATTATAGGCATTTGCGCTCGCAACAGGTTCCGCACCCACGATAACTGCATCTTAATTTTCCGGCCGGATTTCGGCGACCACTTTAAGATCGCGTAGCGATCTTGTCCTATTCTTTCCGGCCAAGAACCCGGTGTTCGAGCACAAAAATTAAAAACTTCCTACTGCCGGAGGCGGGTCCCTTTGTTTTTTCCGAAAAACACTTTTCAGGACCCGTCGAAGGCTTAGTTTTGAATTTTTTGATCGAACATGAAACCTAAACAGTAATGTGTTCCCTACCGGAAATTGCGCGAGCGTAGCGCCAGTAACTGCAAATCGAAACATTTCTTGGCCGACTCACCCCACATTCGATTTAGATGATACAGCTCTGGTTCCACAGCGCCGAGCGCCTCAAGATGGCTGTTCCCGTGCCATAATAAGAGCACGCTTGTTTGATGCGAATGGTTCTAAACTCCTTTGTCTATACTTTTGGAAGTCGATGACATATCGGTGTCCTTCTCGCCGCCGGGGCGCGCGCCCCTTGCCGCCGTTCGCGGCGTGTCGTTTGGGCTCAAGCGCGGCGAAACGTTGGGGATTGTCGGTGAGTCCGGTTCTGGCAAAAGTGTCACCGCGCTGTCGCTCCTGCGCTTGATCGATCCGCCTGGCGCAATTGACGGCGGCAAGGTGATACTCGATGGCGTGGATTTGATGACGCGGAGCGAGCGGGATATGAGAGCTGTTCGCGGCGGAAGAATCGCTTGGATACCGCAAGACCCGCTCACATCGCTCAACCCGGTGCTCACGATCGGCGCGCAGATGATCGAGACGCTGAGCACGCATCGCAGCCTGTCAGCCAAGGATGCGGCGCGTGACGCAGCCAAATGGCTCGCGCGTGTCCACATCCCGGGCGCGTCAGACAGGTTGCGCCAATATCCGCACCAGCTTTCTGGCGGCATGCGGCAGCGCGTTATGATCGCGATGGCATTTGCGTTAGAGCCAGAGGTATTGATCGCCGATGAGCCCACGACTGCGCTCGACATGACTGTTCAGGCTCAGATATTAGATTTGATGGATGAGTTGAAAGCCGAATTCGGCACGGCAGTGATACTGATAACGCACGACCTCGGCATCGTCGCCGAGCGAGCCGACCGTGTCGCGGTGATGTATGGGGGGCAGATAGTGGAAACTGCTGCGTCGGCTGAACTGTTCAGTTCCCCGCAGCACCCTTATACGCAGGCCCTGCTGGCGTCACTGCCAGATATCAGCCGTCCTAGAACCGGTCAGCCTCTCGTGTTTCTTGAAGGGCAACCGCCGAGGATACCCGTGGGCTCGAAGCCGTCGTGCGCTTTTGCCGAGCGCTGCGACAGACGGTTTGCCGCGTGCACCGAAACAGAGCCAGCGCTCTTGGCGCGTGGGCGCGACGGGAGCGCGGTGCGCTGCCTGCTTTACGCAGAAAATGTGAATTGATAGAATCTACCAACCGAGGAGTGTAACAGAATGGCTCAACCACTAGCCGATGCGGAAATCGTCAACAAATATGCGGACCCGGTATGTCACAAGAACGTCGGGCCGAACGCCAAATTCACCAGTCTCTATCGCGGCGGCGTGTTTTACTTCTGCTGCAAGCAGTGCAAGCGTGAGTTCGATGCGAACCCACAGCTCTGGGTGTCGGTATCCCACGCCGAAATGAGTTCCGCAAACCACGGGGTGTTGTAGGGGGTGCTAGCAGCCGTCCGGCCTGGCAGGGGACGACAAGCCATTGGCTATCACGACGCGAGTCCTTTCTTGGCGAACCGGAAGTGCCATGGCTATTAGGAAGAACGGCGATAGCACAAATAGTACAACAACCACAAGTCCTAATACCGAGTAGGTTTCCAACTCGGCAAGTTTCAACTTTAACCGCTCACTGTGCGTTTTAGGTTCGTCAAGGTGTTTGTTTTCAACACGCGGGGCGACATCGACATCGACCTCGGAGCTCGGGCAGAACTTGCGCTTCGCAAATGTTGGCGTACGCCGCCTCACCGATAAGAGGCTACGGAAGTCCTGAAACGGCCAATACAGCGAATGTCGATCATCCTTTGTTGAGTCAAATATGCAAAGAATCGAGATGTCAAAGTAGCTCAGCCAAATTGGCGTGGCTACTTGAGGGCCCCAGCCAAGTCGTATGGCGAGCATTAGTATGCCCGCGATACATGCGAGAGCAAGTAGCTGTTGCATTCCCCATTGCGCGGGAGTTCTTAGCTGGACAATTTCGGCGTCTGATTGGAGAAGCAGTAGTAGGCGGTTCAGGTGTGCGATTTCGTCTTTGGATAAGTCGGCACTCTCGATGAGACAATCATCCAACAACTGTGACTGAAGGGTTTGCACGACGCTATCGTCACTATCGATATCCATGACGTTATTCTCAAACTCATCGAGATCAATCCTGCGTTCGATTAGCCCATCGATTATCCCAATTGCTTCTTGTCGAGCCGCCTTGTCAAGCATCACCGCGTCCTTTCTTGCCTTCCGCATATTCAAGGTTTGGATACGCAATTCAATTCCGCGTCCTAGCGATTTTACCCATTCTCACCGTGGGTACAATAAGCCATGACCGATACAATCGCTTACATCGTTGGGATACCCATAATCATCGTCCTGCTTGTCATGATCGTTCGTCGCGCGCGGCAGGTGAATGAAGCTGTGCGTGAGCATCTCGATCAGCAGGGGCCGGTGGACCCGTACGCCAACATGGCCGCCATGGCGAATGTGCAGCAGGCAATCGACGACGAGAAGCGGCGGTCGCGTCAGGCCAAAGAGCTGCTGAAGCTCCCCAAGCGGCCCAAGAAGCAGTAGCCTGATCCCATGTAGCTGGATCGCTAGCGGTGATAGGTTACGTCCAATGTGTTACGGACCGTCGCGAAGCGACACATGCGCGGAGTGCGCGTAGCGTACTTATCACCAAAGGTGATTCCTTTGGTAGCCCGGTACTTCAGTGCCGGGTGAGCGACGCGTTCGCAAGGGATTCCAGCTACGGCAGTGCGTTCAACGCCTGATCGATGTCTGCCTCGGTGTTGTAGAAGTGCGGCGCGAACCGGACATTGCCACCACGATCCACGACGTGCACCTTCGCCGACTTGAGCGCTGCCATCACTTCGCTGTTGGGAAGGGTGGGGTGCTGGAAGAGCACGATCCCTGCTCTCACGTCGTCACTATCTGGCGAGATCAGCTTGTAACCGCGTGACTTGAGCCCTTCGATGGCGTAACGCGTAATATTCTTTATACGTTCTGCGACGGTATCGGGGCCAGCCTTCTCCAGCAGGCGGATCGCGCCGAGTAACCCCACTGATCCCGGAATATTCGGCGTGCCTTCCTCATATCGCTGCGCTGTGGGCTTCGGGTCGAATCCAAGCGGATCGAACGCCAGCACGTTATTGACCGATCCAGCCCCCATGTTGACAAGGCGCAACTGGTCGAGCACGTTCGGGTTGATGTAGAGGCCGCCAGTTCCAACGACGCCCATCAGCCACTTTTGCGAACCAGTAGCAGCAATATCGACCCCAAGTTCCGTCAAGTTGATTGGCATCGCCCCAAGCCCTTGAATCACGTCGGCGACCAGAATCGCTCCATGGGCGTGCGCAAGCTCAGCCAGGGCGCCGAGGTCCACTCGGTAGCCTGTCGAGAACTGCACCCACGACACGGCGATTACTCGCGTTCGAGCGGTAATCGCGGCTGCGTAGTCATCGATAGAAAGGGTGCCATCTCGGCGGGTCTTGACGACGTTGCACGTCACCCCGCGCGACTCTTGAGCGAGCCACGGGTACGTATTCGCCGGGTACTCGCAGTCTGCGAAGATAACCTCGTCGCCGTCGCGCCATTTCAGGCCGTCGGCCACAATAGAAATCCCGTGAGCCGTGTTCTTGGTCAGAGCAAGGTCTTCGGTCGGGACGCCCATCAGGCGCGCTAAGGCCGCATGGCATTCAATATGCCCTTGCCAGCCCCACATAGTGCCTTCCGGGCTCGTGAGCATTCGCTGAAGGAACTCCGCAATGGAGTTTGCAACCGCGAGGGAAAGAGGGGACACGCCGGCGTGGTTAAGGTGAACATAACCTTCCGACAAATGAGGAAACTGAGCACGTACTTTTTCGATGTCCATGGCACACTGATTCGCCCCGCTGCCCCAAAATCCCTGCGAAGTGCGCCTCGATTACGCGGAAATCGCGTATTTGCCCACCTTGTCGCCAACATACAGCAGGAATTGCGCAGAACGCGGCGAACCTAGCACAGGCGCAATGTCGCACAATATTGACCAAGGAACTCAAATGACAACACTACTTCCTACGCAGCGTATTGGAAAAACAGGCCCAGAGGTTACTCGCATTGCGCTAGGCTGCATGGGCATGGCGGGAACATGGAACCCTGCTGAAGTCGATTCCGCTAAAATCGACGCTGCTGTCGCGGCATTCAAAGCTGCGCTCGACGCTGGGATCAACTTCTTCGACCATGCCGATATTTACGGAGGCACGGCTTGTGAGAGCATTTTCAAGAACTGCCTCGCCGCCGTTCCGGGGGCGCGTGAAAAGATTGTCATCGCTACCAAGTGCGGGATCCGATCGGGCTTCTACGAACTCGATGCCGACTACATCCGTCGCAGCATCGACGGCTCTCTTAACCGAATGGGACTCGACTACGTGGACATCTACCAGATGCACCGTCCCGATCCGTTCACCCATCCGCGCGAAACGGCGAAGGGGCTCAAAGCCGTTCTCGCCGAGGGCCTCGTCAAGCATATCGGCGTGTCCAACTACTTCCCGGAGCAGATCCGAGCGCTTCAAGCCTATCTCGACGGTGCAGAGCTAATCTCTAACCAGATTTCCATCTCCCTTGGCCGTCTGGAGCCTATCTACGAAGGAGAGCTGCCTTGGTTAGGGTCTGGTATCCTTGATTTTCAAATGAGTCAGGACATCACTCCGCTCGCGTATTCTCCGCTATGGAAAGGCTGGCTGTCCGGCAAGCGCGACGTACCCGCCGATCAGCCCGCTCTCGCCGCAACAGTTGCCGAACTCAAGGTTCAGGCGGAAGCGAAAAATGCGACCTCGGGCCAGGTGGCGCTTGCGTGGCTGCTCGCGCATCCGGCGGGCATCATCCCGCTCATCGGCTCCAACAACCCGGCTCACATCGCCGAAGGGGCAGGTGCCGTCAACGTTCCTATGCCGAGGCAGGACTGGTACAAACTGTGGACCGCCGCACGTGGCAAGGGCGTGATGTAGCCTGCGATGGAAGACGAACGATATAAACGAGGCTGGGAGCTAATCCAGGCCATCCATAATACTGTCGCCGACAAAACCGTCGGCGGCGTGGCCGAAGTGGCACCTGCGCTGGGTGAAATGATCGTATCATTCGCTTACGGCGATGTGATGGCGCGTCCCGGTCTCGATGTCAAAACGCGGCAGATCTGTATCGTGGCGATGCTCGCGGCGATGGGCGGCCACACGGCTCCGGAACTTAAGGCGCATATCCGAGGCGCGTTGCGAGTAGGCTGGACCAAGGATGAGATCGCGGAAGTGCTCATCCAAACGGCGGTTTACGCGGGGTTCCCGGCGGCAATCAACGCCGTCGAGGTAGCAAAGGCGGTATATGCCGCGTGGGACGATGAACAGGCGGTAGCGAATGCCGCAACTGAAGGAGATGTGAGTTGACCGAATTGACGTGGTACGCGAAATGGATATGGTCGGGACCGGCTGCGGAGCAAAATTCATACCGGATTTTTCGTAAGAGTTTTGATTGGCCGACTGACCGATCGTGCATTCCTGTAGCGTACATCAGTGCGGATTATCAGTACAAGCTCTACTTGAACGGTCGCCTCCTCACGAACGGCCCCGCGCCATCCACACGCGTCCGGCAAACCTACGACGTTGTTCCGATTACGCTGTCGACCGACCAGGCCAATGTAATCACCGTGGTTGTCTCGTATCCCCATGCCCCGTTGTTCTCCGGTTTCCGCAACAGAGGCGGCTTCCTGTTCCAGATGGATGATATCGTCTCGGATGCGTCGTGGCTTGTCGCTGTCGAGCAGCCTTGGGACAAGTCGTCGCAACGCACAAGCGTTCAGCAGGGCTTCGCTGAGTATTACGACGCCCGCAAAGAGCCACAGGGCGCATTTGGCGGCGACATCATCGGCGACGAATGGCGCCATGCGGATATCGTATGCGACGCAAACGACGGCGCATGGCCTTTGCTCGAAGAACGCGATATTCCGCAACCGACGTTCCGGCGCATTGACCGAGAGATGCGCATGCTGGAATGGGGGAACTGCACGCCTGGTAACGGCGACACCGTATCTCAGCGCATGCAAGACGAAGCGCTTCGACCGCTTACACGAGGCGTCGTCAAACGATCCGCCGACCCAAGCGAACCGGTTGAGATCGTTCCGGATGGCGACGATCTTTACGTTACCTACGATTTTGGGCAGGAAGTGAGCGGCTTCGTCAAGGTGTGCGTCGAAGGCGACAACTCTGGCGCTGTGCTTGACCTTGGATACGGGGAAGTTCTGCGTATCGGTGAGACTGCGAGCGGATTTTATCTCACTGGACGTGCGAGCGAACTTAATTACGCCGACCAGGTGACTCTGCGCGATGGAGTGACGGTTTTTCGAGGCTTTGCGCACCGTGCATTCCGCTACATGCGGATTGCGTTTCGCGGCCTTGTGTCACCGCTAAAAATCCATTTCGTCACGCTCGTCGAATCCACATATCCGGTAAATCGCCTCGGTTCGTTCGCTTGTTCCGATGCTCGCCTGGAGCAGATCTGGGAAATCGGTCGGCGGACTCTGCAGCTGTGCATGGACGACCGCTACATGGATTGCCCGTGGCGCGAGCGTGCGCAGTGGATCGGCGATGCGCGTGTAGAAGCCATAGCCGCCGCGATGTGCTTTGGTGACACGCTGCTGCACGCGCGCTTCCTGAGGAAGACCGCCGAAGCGCAGTACGCAGATGGTCGTACCGATCCCGTTGGCCCCGGTGAATGGGATGAGCACCAAAAGGATCACCCGATCCATGGCTTCACGTGCCTGTGGATAGCAAGCATCTGGGATTACTATCAGCTCACGGCCGATGGAGATCTTCCCGAGCAGCTGCTGCCTGCCGTTCTGCGTTCACTCGATTGGCTGCAAACATACGCGACCGGACCCGGTGGCCTACTCGCCGATGTCGGACCGTGGAACTTCACCGATTGGGCTCCCGGTCTATCGGGCCAGCCTACCGGAATCGCGGCGCCACTGAATCTCTTCTATATCGATGCGCTTCGGGCAGCGTCGCGCATGGCGGCGTTTGCGGGAGACACCGATGTTGCAGCTTCGCTCGACATGCGGCGAGATCTAGCTGCAAACTCGTTTGTGGACCTGTTTTGGAACGATACTCGCGGCGTGTTTGTCGATGCAATCGTTAATGGGGTTCAATCTGAGACCGCCAGCCAGCACGTCAGCAGCCTTGTGCTTCTTTTCGGTCTTGGCACTCCGTCGCAGCGAGCTCGCATAGCGTCGTGGTTGCTCACCGATAGCAGCTTGACCCAAGTAGGTAGCCCGTATTTCTCGTTCTATCTACTCGGCGCGCTTTACTCAATTGGAAAGCATGACGCCGCACTTGATTTCATCGGAGACAAGTGGGGAATGATGCTTGATGCGGGAGCCACATCGTGGTGGGAAACGTTCGTTAACGACACCACCAGTCACTGCCACGCCTGGAGCATCGGACCGACCATCGATCTGCTCACTGAATACCTGGGCGTTAGCGCTGGCGAGCCCGGTTTCGCTCTCGTTAAAGTTGCCCCTCATCCTTCGGGACTCGCATGGGCCAAGGGGGTAGTTCCAATACCATCCGGTGATGTAGTGTGCTCATGGCGCGATACCCCTGAACGATTCACGCTAGACATCTCGACACCCGTCGGCATCCATCTGCAAGCCACGCTGCCCGCAGGTCCCAATGACACCATCATCGTTGACAGTGAACCGCTGACCGAAGACGCTATCACGAATCGCACGAGTTCGTCGGTTGAATTGTGCGTTATGCCGGGGAGCGGTTATCGTTTCGAAGTACTCAAAGGCGGGTAGCGCACGTGCCAGCCGACGGACGACCAGAATGTGTGAAATAAGCGTTCGAGAACTGACTCACGACGAGATGCCTGCGGTCTTGCCCCTCGTCGAATCATGGAATTCTTCCGTGCCACCCAAGGAGCTTAGCGAGCGTTTGCCCGAAATGCTGCAACTCGGGTACCGATGCATCGCCGCATTCGCGGACACAGAAATCGTCGGCATCGCGGGGTTCTGGTTTGGTTGCCGATTCTGGTGCGGAAGGTATATCGACGTGGACAATGTCATAGTTCACGAGACCTGGCGGGATAAAGGTATTGGAAACCTGCTCATGGCCGAGATTCACGGCGAAGCCGAGACGCATCAATGCGATGTCGCGGTTCTTGACGCTTACCTCGACAACATAGGAGCTCACCGGTTTTATCAGCGCCTTGGATATGAGCCCCTCGGATACCATTTTGTGAAGCGTATGCGGCAGCCGTAACAACAACCGACGCCGCCGATATCGTCGTTTTTCATCGCCGCCAAGCATTAGACGTTCCTCACCAAGCGCTCGATGTGCTAGAATATCGGAACATGCAAACGTTGAACACCTCGCTTTCACTTCACTCTTGGGCGGACCTCGCTCGCGACATCCTTGACGGTCGTACGATCACTCCCGCAGAGGCGCTCTCCGTCCTCGAATCTCCCGATACCGATGTGCCAGCGCTTCTCGCTGCCGCCTACGAAGTGCGCCGTCGCTACTTCGGCAACACTGTGCAGCTCTACTTCTTGATAAATGGCAAGAGCGGCCTCTGCCCCGAAGACTGCAACTACTGTTCACAGTCCAAGGTGTCTACCGCCCCCATCGATCGTTACGCTTGGATCTCTGTCGAAAAGCTTCTCGAAGGAGCTCAGAGGGCGTACGACTTGAAGGCATGCACGTACTGCATCGTCGGTAGCGGACGCGGCCCTACGGATCGCGAGCTTGACCACGTTATCGATGCCGTGCATCACATAAAAGCGCGCTTCCCGCTTCGCATCTGTGCCTGCCTCGGCATCCTAAAAGAGGGACAGGCGAAAAAGCTCATGGCCGCTGGTGTGGAGAGGTTCAATCACAACCTTAACACGAGTGAAGAGTTCCACAAAGAGATGTGTACCACTCACTCCTACGAAGACCGTGTTCGAACTGTCGAAGAGGTGAAGGAAGCTGGCATTTCGCCCTGCTGTGGGGGAATCGTCGGCATGGGCGAGTCCAAACAGGACGTGGTCGATATGGCTTTTGCGCTCCGCGACCTGGAAGTCGAATCCATCCCGGTCAATTTCCATATTCCCGTTGAAGGCACGCCGTTCGCTGATCGCGGCAATGTAGACCCGCGTTATGCTCTCAAAGCGCTCTGCATGTTCCGCTTCGTGAACCCTGACCGCGAGCTTCGTATCGCAGGTGGACGCGAGTTACACCTCCAGACCTTGCAGCCGCTTGGTTTGTACCCAGCCAATTCGATCTTCGTGAGCGATTACCTCACCACGCGAGGACAAACTCCGCAAGAAGACTTCCAGATGATCGAAAACCTTGGGTTCGAAATCGTTGGGCCCGCAGCCAGAATTATCCCGATGAACGCGGAGCCAGTTGGGGCGTCCGCCGGAGCGTAGCACGTGGCTGATTTCTTTAATGTGAGAATGCGGTCGTCAGCTGGGCCATCGATTGCGGGCGAATCCATCCACCTAAGCGGCGGTGAACGCCTCGTACCAGACGGCGATGCGCGCGACGCGGCGCGTGAACTACTAGACAGAGCATTCAAAGCCGGGATGTCGCCCGATCAAATTCACATCACTATGGAGCGCGTTCCATCTGGCAAAATCCGGCACATTCCATGTCTACCGGTGACCACCGTTGATTGCCCGTCACCTGGATCTGCCCGCGCTGTAGCCGAGCGAGTGCTTGCGAGAGCGGGCATCGATAGTGCGGCTATCAGCACTGCCTTTGACCACATCCGTAGCGGATTCGACGGCTGCGGCTCCGTATTGCGCGGCGCTATGCTGCTTGACATCCGCACTGGGAAGAGAGACTGCGGCACTCACGGCGCTGGAATACGTGCGTCACGCTTTGACTATTCACCAGGGACGATCGACATGCTTGCAGGCGTGCTCGATGCGGCTGGTCTTGGGCATTACCGTACTCGCGAGGCTTTGGCGCTTGCGACGAAGGTCCTGGCAAGTGGGGTTGTCGCGGAGCTCTGCTGGTCCGACGACCCCACGTACGACGCAGGGTACGTCAGCTCCGCAGTGGATGGCTACGTACGCTTTCCGCATTTTAAGCCAGCAGGCGCAGTAGGCGGGCGTGTTTTCTTTTTTGATTCCGATTTATGCAGCGCGGAGAGCCTCGCTACCCGCCTAAAGAGCGACGCATTCTTGATCGATGGCCCACTCACCGTCCGCACCCTGAGCGGTTTTGAAGCGTTCGTGGAACCGCGAACGCAGCGGTAGGTAAACTGCTGCGGCGAAATGGTATGAACTACGACGAAGTACTCGACCGCGAACGGCGACATGTTTGGCACCCGTTTACGCAGATGCGCCAATGGGAAGCCGATAATCCGCTCTTTATCGAAAGCGGTGAAGGCGCTAGAGTTACCGATCTTAATGGCCGGTCGTATTACGATGCCAATTCGTCGCTCTGGTTAACGGTTCACGGTCACAACCGACCAGAGATCAACGCGGCAATTACGGCGCAACTGAACAAAGTAGCGCACTCAACGATGTTGGGTCTGACGCACCCTCTGGCAGGCGAACTAGCCGCGCGGCTTGTCGAAATAGCACCCGTAGGGCTTGAGCGCGTTTTCTATTCGGACAGCGGTTCAACTGCCGTTGAAATAGCGCTCAAGATGGCTTACCAATATTGGCGTCATCGGGGCGAGCACCGCAAAACGTTCGTCGCACTCGCTGAGGGTTATCACGGCGACACGATCGGGTCAGTCAGCGTCGGAGGGATTGGGCTCTTCCACGGAATCTTTCGCGACTTACTCTTTGGGTGCGAGTTCGCCCCAAGTCCGGCGCGAGCGGCCAGCCTAGCGGAGGCACTCGCTGGTGTCGAGGCGCTTCTTTCCGCGAACGCGGGCGACGTAGCCGCCGTTATCGTCGAGCCGCTGGTACAGGCCGCGGGTGGTATGCTGGTATCCCCACCGGGCTTTCTGGCGGGTGTGAGGCAGTTGTGTGACCGGTATGACGTCCTGCTTATCGTGGACGAAGTCGCGACAGGATTCGGGCGCACCGGTAAAATGTTCGCATGTGAGCACGAGGGCGTATCCCCCGACCTCATGACAATGGCGAAAGGTCTCACCGGCGGATATCTGCCACTCGCAGCTACATTAACATCGCGACGTGTGTACGAAGCATTTCTCGGTGAGTTCGCCGACGTTAAGACATTCTTTCATGGCCATTCGTACACGGGGAACCCGCTGGCGTGTGCTGCAGCCATCGCCAGCTTGGATATATTTCGAAACGATGATGTGATCGAAGGGCTTAAGCCCAAAATTGACCTGATAGCATCACATTTGCAGGCAATGGCTGAGTTGCCTAACGTCGGGAGTGTGCGTCAAGTAGGAATGATGTCAGGCATCGAGATAGTAGCTAGCAAGCACCCTCGGGTTGAATACCCGTTTGAGCAGGCTATGGGCTACGCTTGTTGCCGACGCGCACGTGATCTGGGCCTTATCACGCGACCATTGGGCAATGTTGTTATCTTCATGCCGATGTTGTCGAGCACCCTGGAAGAACTGGACGATATGCTGAGAATTATTCGAAACGCTATCATATTGGAGACTGGGAATGCCTGACATCAATGTTGTACTCGCAGGTGGCCTCCGCGACCGCCAGGGATTGGGCCTCTCGCGGCACCTCCCGACGACCACGCGCCCTAGAATCGACCTCGGATCGAACGACTACCTCGGCCTTGCGACTAATCCAGCCGTCATCGATGCTGCGAACGAAGCAGTACGGAAATATGGCGCTGGCTCGACAGGGTCACGGCTTATCTCCGGCAACATCGAAATCCACGAGGCACTTGAGGCAGACTTGGCAGCGCTCAAACACGCCGAAGCAGCACTTCTTTTCCCCAGTGGCTATCAAGCCGCCGTCGGGACCATCCCTGCGCTTGTCGGTCCCGGTGACCTTGTGCTCAGTGACGAACTTAACCACGCCAGCCTCATCGACGGTTGCCGCATGAGCAAGGCCAATGTCAAGATCTACTCGCACAACAACATTGCAGAGCTTCAAGAGCTGCTGGCTGGTCGGCGGTACGCCAGGCGATGCCTCATCCTCACAGACGGTGTCTTTAGCATGGACGGCGATGTAGCAGACCTCGCGTCAATAGCGTCACTCAAAACTGAATTCGATGCTTGGCTCATGGTGGACGATGCCCACGGTACCGGTGTGATTGGCGAAACTGGCGCAGGAAGCGCCGAATATTGTGGGGCGTTGTCTAAGGTAGATGTGCACCTAGGAACGCTCAGCAAGGCTCTTGGAGCCTCAGGTGGGTTCGTGGCGGGATCACGCGTTGTTATCGACCACCTTATTAACAACGCACGCTCATTCATCTACTCAACCGGCCCGTCGCCAGCCTCATCTGGGGCTGCGCTTGCGTCGCTCAAGATCATCAAGGATGAGCCAGACAGGCGCCTGCTTTTACGCGACAATGCCGACTACCTTCGTCGATCCCTCCGTTCGATCGGCTTTCCGGTCGCGAACGGTGTCACCCCAATTATTCCGGTAGTCATCGGTGGTGCAGAATCCGTGATGCGGCTCGCCGATCACTTGCGCGACCGCTTTGGCGTGGTTGGTATCCGTCCGCCCACAGTGCCGGAGGGGACGTCACGTCTGCGTCTCACCGTCAAAGCAACACATTCCCATGCACAAATTGATGAAGCTATCGGGGAGCTAGACTCAGCATTGCGCAAGTTTGGCTGGCGACAGTTTGTACTTGATGGGTTCGAATCCGAGCCGGAAGTGGCGCATGCCTCCGTCTAGATTTAAGTACGAAGGGGTATTCGTTACCGGCACCGATACAGGAGTCGGCAAGACCGTCGTGACAGGCGCAATGGCGGGAGCATTGCGGGCTAGAGGCGTCGACGCGGGAGTCATGAAGCCAGCGCAGACTGGAGTGGCCCTTGGAAGCGGAGATAAGCTTGTCGGTGACGCCTTATATTTAGCAACCGCGAGCGGCGTTGACGATGCAGCGGAACTGATCTGTCCCATTGATCTGCGCGAACCGCTTGCGCCTGCTGTAGCGGCGAAGCTCGACGGCGTTTCCGTTGATGTCGAGCGCATCGCGGACGCTTATCGCGTCTTGTCGACGATACACGACCTGACGCTGGTCGAAGGGGCTGGGGGACTTGCGGTGCCGCTTGCGGACGGGGTTCTCATGAGCGATCTAGCGATTCGTTTGTCGCTGCCCGTGCTGATTGTCGCTCGCCCGGGCCTTGGGACAATTAACCACTGCGTTCTCACCGTTAGGTACGCCCAATCCTGTGGCCTGAGCGTCCTCGGCATTGTCATTTCTAACTGGCCCGAGCGTCCAGACTTAGCCGCTCGGACAAGTCCTGTAGAGATTGAGCGCTATTGCGGTGTTCCAATTTTAGGAACTGTTCCCCACGATTCTGAAGTCGACACTGACTTAGGGCGCGCGGGGAGTACTATCAAAACTATGGCGGATAATCCGCTCGTCGAGCAATTACTAGCTGCTATCGCGGCTTAGTTGAAGCCGTATGCGCGGCTCCTCACCATCACACGTCCGCCTTTTTTATCCGCATTGCTCATACCAGCAATCCGCGCCTCTTCGGCTGCAGATGCCTGGATAAAATCCCGCAGCGTCATTGTGTGAATATGTGGCGTGGCGGGCGGCATCGAAGAGTTTTTTACACGCGATGCCTGTACCAATGCTTCTACAAGAAATCGGCTGTAGTAGCTCGACATCTGGTCAGCGTAATCGCTTTGCTGCATCTTGTTTAGGATATAGTCTGCGACCTCTTTTGGGTTGTCAAATCTTAAATACCGCATTGTATTCGCCTTCCTTGCTGCTTATGAAGGGTAAACAAAGCGGCTAGACGTCGAGTTCCAATACAGCCTTTCGAGTACTCAAATCCGGTATCAATGCTGGGGTTTCGCACACGATTCATGCGAATTTGGGAGGAGACGGCGATTAGAGGTCAAACGTAAACGAGCCGTAGCTCGCACGTACTACATGCCATTCCTTAACCGTGAAGAAAAGGTAGCGCTGAGTGTCTTCCTTTTTCCAATCAAGGGTAATCTGAGCCTGTGGGCGCACAAAGCTTCCCTGGTTTCCCTGGCATTTGAGGCCAAAGTACGTTTCCGACCTCGCTACAGTGGGGCTGATGATCGTTATACTTGATGGGGATGCAGCGATTTCGATGACCTGAAGGTTATTGAAAGCACGACGAAGGCTCAACTGGAGCCCCTCGCTTCCAAAGCCGTTGTCATCCATATAATGCGGAGAGATCACACGCATGATCCCTCCTACATTACGCGTCTGTGCACTCTCCACCGCATATTTGATCTGCTGCTGTATTTGGATAGTGTCGCTTGGAGGCGTAGGGAACATCACTCGGTAGAGGATGAATCCAACGACCAGACCGATAGCAAGCAGCAGTGCGTTGCGAGAGGATTTTTTCATAGGTACGCCTGCCTGAACTACTTGCGGTCAGCGTACCAATTCTTCATGAACTCCTGGTACTCGACCTGCTTTTCCTTAATAGCACGCCACCAGGCCTCGTTCTGCTGATACCACTCGACCGTCTCCTTGAGCCGTTCCTCAAAGTTTAACGTTTGCTGGAACCCAAGGGCCTTGAGCTTGGAGCAGTCGATGGAATAACGACGGTCATGACCGGGGCGGTCCTGGACGTGACGTATCGACGACTCATCCTTGCCCATCAGGTTAAGAATTCGGCTGGTGATCTCCAAGTTCGTTCGCTCGTTGCCACCGCCAACGTTGTAAACCTGGCCCGGAGTTCCATGATGCAGGGCGATATCCACACCCGCCGCGTGGTCGAGGACGTACAGCCAGTCGCGGACCTGTTGGCCATCGCCGTAGACGGGCACCTTCTCACCATCGATCAAATTGGTGACAAACAGAGGAATGAGCTTTTCGGGATACTGATACGGGCCAAACGTGTTCGATCCACGCGTGACGAGAGTGTTGAGGCCGTACGTCACGTTGAAAGCGCGAACGAGTAGCTCCCCGCCTGCTTTGCTGGCGGAATAGGGTGAGTTCGGCTCAAGAGGATCGCCTTCTTTGAACGAACCTTCAGGAATCGTACCGTACACCTCGTCAGTCGATATGTGTAAGAACCGGTCGTGCTTATGAGTGCGAGCCGCCTCCAAGAGCGTATAGACGCCAGCCACATCGGTCTGGATGAACTCGCCTGGGTTCACAATCGAGCGGTCTACGTGCGATTCGGCTGCAAAGTTGATGATCGTATCAGCCTTCGCTGAAAGCTCGTTTACCACCTGGGCGTCACGAATGTCGCCCTTCGTGAACTCAAAATTAGGGTTGGACTGCAGATCGGCAAGGTTATCGAGATTGCCAGCATACGTGAGGCTGTCCAATACATGGACCTTGTACGTCGGATACTTCTTGAGAATATAGCGCGCAAAGTTGCTGCCAATAAAACCTGCACCGCCTGTTACTATTAGTGTCTGCATATGTCCCTTTTTGCTTTAGGTCGCTGCCCGGACGACCGGGCATTTGTTGATTGTTTAGTGCTGCAAGTGGAATATCGTTACGCGGGCGCTAACCAAGATGCCCATATTCCCAACATTTCAGTGGCTTAGCAATCCTTGTTCACGAGATTTTTTGTGAAAGAGGTCAAGCGCTTTGTAGTGCTCGTCATCAAGATTGTAATCCATTACCTCTGTTAAATATTCATAGCAAGTGTCAAATGTGCAGCCCAGACGGGCAGATTCTGCTTTTGCTATTATATCTGACTGGGTCAATCCGTACTCTTTCGCCCTTTGCAGAGCATCGCTGAGGAGATTTAAGTCTGCCTCTGGCCTTGCGAGCCACACTGCGTACGTGAACGGCAATCCTGTGTGTTTGCGCCAAGCTTCCCCCAGATCGAGCACACGCAATCCACGGGAATCAGCAAGCATTCCTGGATCTCCTATGAGCAGAGCGCCATCCGCAGCTGAAAGCATAGCTTGCAGATCCGGGGGCATAGCAATGGGTTGTGGCCGCGAGAAGTACACTTCGAATAGCAATATTTTGAGAAGGGCCACCGAGGTTAGCGACGACGTATCCATTGCGATCGAGTGCATCATGGCGAATGGAATCCGGGAGAAAGCGCGAACACTCTTGATCTCTCCTTGACCGCTGATAGAAACGCCTGGAACGATGGCATATTCGGGATGGCCAAACGAGGCAAAGGCCGAGACCATAGCCGCCGAGATTTCGCCCGCCGCCAACATAACCGCTAGACGCGCAGGAGTGTCCTCGATAACTTCTATCCCACTGCGCTTTCCTTCGTCGGTCTGAAACCAGGCGATCAACGGCTTTGCGTTCAAGTATGGAACGCTTCCGATGACAATACTCATGATTTACTTTCCCATCGCGGCGAGTCGGTGTATGAATGATCCGGCTCGACGGCGATCCTTATCTTCAATCAGGCATGCCCCTTCGTTGCACGGTGGAGGCATTCCTAGCAGGTCTGCGATTTCACGCCGGTTACTCGCAAACCATCGATACACGGCGTTGCCCAACTCTGCAAGGGGTGGGAACAGCATCACACGGGCCACGAGCGACCCGTAAGGCAACTGCCTGACAATCTCGGCGACTGCGAAATAGCCAACACGCCATGAACCGTTCGGCATCTTAGCATGCATTTGGCTCTCGAGAACGCTCCGGCCGAATCGAACTGATAACTCCGCTTGAGTACCTATATCGTTAAGGTCTCTAAACAGAATGCGATGGAACCGGTCCAAATCGCCGAATCTGTCACGGGCTATAAGACAAAAGCCACACGAGCCATCGTAATATACTTCTAGTTTACGTGCCATGGTTCTTAATGCAGTAGCAAAATATCGGCAACGGTGAAAAGGAATAATCCAACACTGATGTACCCGTTCAAGGTAAAAAACGCGAAATCGAGCTTGCTTAGGTCATCGTGCCTAACGAGCGACTGCTCATAAGTGACCAACGCGGCGACAAAGCCAACTCCGGCAAAATATAACCAATGCAGATGTGCCAGGAGCCCAAACAAAGCGAGTAGGCCAACCATTACGATGTGGGATATTCGATTGACAATGAGTGCTTTTCGGTTGCCAATAGCGGCAGGAATCGAATGGAGGCCAGCGCTGCGGTCGAATTCCGTGTCTTGAAGCGCGTAAATAATGTCAAAGCCGAAAAGCCAGAACAGCACGGCGGACGCCAAAACCATCGGTGCCGCATCGAACGTACCCCGAATCGCTATCCATGCCCCCATGGGAGCCACAGCCAAAGCCAGCCCGAGAAACGCATGCGAGAACGCGGTGAAACGTTTCGTGAGAGAGTACCCAAGCGCGGCGATCAGTGCCACCGGCGAGAGATAGAACGCGAGAGGTTTGAGATTATATGCGGCGAACACAAGTAACGCGCTTGCAACGATAGTAAAAGCGGTTACCTGCGCGACCGTTAGTTGACCCGCTGGAATTGCCCGCATCTTCGTCCGTGGGTTTTCGCCATCATATTTGCGATCGACAATCCTGTTGAATGCCATCGCGGCCGAACGGGCTCCCACCATTGCGAGAACAATCCACAGCGCATCGTGGCTGGACGGCCAACCGCTAGACGCCGCGAACGCCGCCATGAATGCAAATGGCATGGCAAAGATCGTATGCTCGAACTTGATCATCTCCAAGATGATCTTCGTCTGTCGCCACACATTTAAGACTGGATTCACTGCTATGCTATTGCTCATCTATCTTGTTTCGAGGGTCAACTAAGGGTCCCTCGGGATGTCAATATTTTACCCAACGGTTCTTCGTCGAGTTGTACTATTTTTCACAATCTATAACAGTTGTTGTGCAAGAACCGTTCCACATTCCGGCCAAACACAATTTCCACAGTTCTGCGAAAGTGCAGGAAACAGCGACCAGAATCCTGAACAGCATCTCGTGACAACTGTTCGTGAACCAAAACCTGCGCAGCCTACAGTCAGCCGCTACAATTTCGCTACGGGAGTGATAGACGGTGTCGGCTGGCCGCTTGGGATGGCGTTTTTCTCGACAACGACTCTACTTCCAGCGTTCCTACTCAAGCTGCACGCCTCATACCTTCTTATAGGTTTGTTGCCTGCGCTGATTAATCTGGGGTACCTTCTGCCGGGAATTCTGGTGGCGGCCCGCATAAGCCGAATGCCCGTCGTACGGCCCTACCTGTTTTGGCTCGGAATAGTTGAAAGGGTGCCTCTATTTCTCATTGCAGCGCTAGCGTATTCCGTAGGCACATCTCGGCCCACATTCCTGCTGGTGGCATTCTACGCCCTTTTTCTCATTCACGCCGTAACACTCGGATTCAATCAGCCAGCATACTGGTCTGTCGTTGGCAAACTCATTCCTGCCAACCGCCGAGGGCGCATGTTTGGCATCGCCGGGCTCTTGGGAGGCATTCTCGGCATAGGCGTGGATCCCGTGACGCACTTTCTACTCGCTCGTGCTCAGCCGGGCACATTGGATGGGTATGCAGACTGCTTCCTGCTAGCCGCGCTCCTCATCCTTGTTTCGTTCTTGCCCTTCGCGTGGCTGCGCGAGCGTCCTGGCGTTCCCGCAATGATGGACACGCACAAAGGCCACTACATCACCGACCTGAAGCGTGTCTGGCGAAGCGATAGGGGCTTCCGGCGCCTCGTCATGGCTCAACTCGCATTCGCGGCTTGGAGCTGCGCACCGCCGTTTTTTCTGCCTGCGGCTGTGGATCGTCTGCACATCGGACCCGAGCTTGTCGCGCTGTATACCACAGTGAATGTAGTCTCACTTGCCTTCGGAAACCTCATCTGGGGGGCGCTTGCCGACAAATGCGGAAACAAGGTTGTTCTGATCGGCGCTTCGGCAGTAATGATCGCCGGTACTGCGATTACCTTGTTTGGAGCTGGAACGGTCGGCTACGAGTATGTCTTCGCGTTGACAGCATTGGGTTCAGGAGGAGTGAGCATAGCCGGCTTCAACGTGGTTCTGGAGTTTGCGCCAAATGAAGCCGAGATGTCGTATTACCTGGCGACAATGAATGCCCTCACAGCCGTCCCGCGAGCCGTGGCACCAATCGTTGGAGGCTTGCTTGCCACGCACGTTGGATTTACGCCGGTCTTCGTCTTGGCGACTGTTTGTGGCGCGCTGACTTTGTTGTCGTCGGCGGCCATGGCAGAGCCGCGGCGGCGCGCGGCTGAGTAGAGCGGAAGAAGGCGAACAGGGGAAAGTGGTCGGGGTGACAGGACTCGAACCTGCGGCCTCAACGTCCCAAACGTCGCGCGCTACCAACTGCGCCACACCCCGAAGCCGCAGGTATTATACCTGCCGATGCTGTCCTTGGCAATGCTGAATGAGCATTGCTTTGACATCGTTTATATCAAATCGCCTACTCGTGAGCAATTTATCGGGGAAGACCGGGAATAAGATGCTGTGAAAAGGCAACTCCGACGAGTATCCCAATCACGACAACCGCAACAATCGCAACAACGAGGCCCTTTTTCGACGCTCCACTAGTCGATGAAACTTTGGTGGCCTTAGGAGCCTTCGCCGCTTTCGGAGCTTTGCCGGGCTTCTGCGCCTTTATTTTTCCCTTGCTCGTAGGCTCTTCTGGCGCCGCATCTGCGTGCGCCGACTGGTCCTCGGGGGCGCCGTGTTCGACCAGGGGAAGAGGCTCCCGATCTTGCGGCGTATCTGCTGCCATTGCTGTAAAGCCCTGGCGCGCCACCGGAGTCGCTGCAGCCGAAGCGAACGGGTTCGCCAACTTACCTAACACCGTGGCCCAGCTCTCCACCGCCCAGAACGCCGCCTCAAAAGGCAAGTCATGGTCCTGAGCTATGACCTGAGCCATTCCGCCAAGCTGCGACACGCTAATCCGTGTGGGCGATGCGCGAATTTCCGATGCGGTTCCACCATCCAACGCATGCAGTAAAGCCGATATGTGATCGGCGGAGATATGCTCATCGTTTTCAATATCTGCGCGGAGCAATCGCGGCGTATCGACCGAGTGCGCACCGCGCTTACGTACAATCGACTGAAGCCGTAACCTATCGTCATCTTCCGGAACAGTGCTCATCCCTGACCACTCCTTACAACATTGCAGCTGATTACTCGTTGACCAACCAGCCGCCATATTCCTTCATTGTACGATGGATTGACCAAGGATTAGGGCTCAGACGGAAATATCCGCGAAGATTTGGGCAAGAGGTACACAAGAGAAAGCCCATCAGCTTCTACTGATGGGCCGTACTCTTCACCCAATAAGCATCTTCCCGCCTACTTCTCGTCCTTTTTCGGGGGATATTTGATCTCCAAGTGCAATTCGCGCAACTGCTTGTCGTCCACCTTGGACGGCGCATCCATGAGCGGGTCGTAGCCGTTGCCCGCTTTCGGGAACGCGATCACCTCGCGGATATTCTCGTCGTCGGTGAGCTGCATGATCAAGCGGTCCACGCCGGGGGCCATGCCGCCGTGGGGCGGCGCGCCGTAGTCGAACGCGTCCAGCATGTGCCCGAACTGGCGCTGGATATGCTCGTCGTCCATACCGATCATTCGCAGGACCCGCTCCTGAATATCGCGCTTATGGATGCGAATCGAACCGGACGCCGACTCAATCCCGTTACAAACGAGGTCATAGCAGTATGCGCGGCAGACCGACGGGTTGCTCTCAAGCAGTGGAATATGATCTTCATGCGGCATTGAGAATGGGTTATGAGCGTATGTCCAGCCCTTCGCATCCTCATCCCAGTCGAAAACGGGGAAGTCCGTGATCCACACGTAAGCCATCTCGTTGCCCTTGTCAAGCCCCAACCGAGACGCGAACTCACGGCGTAGGCGATCGAGAACCTTGTTCGTGACGTCTTTCTTGTCAGCGATAAACGCCACAAGGTCGCCAGGGACCGCTTCGGTGAACGCCACAACATTGGCGATCTCTTCGGCAGTCATGAACTTGGCGATAGGCGATTTGACGCCCTCATCCTGAATGAGGAGGTACGCCATTCCCTTTGCCCCAAATTCCTTGGCGAGAAGCGTCAGGTCATCGATATCCTTGCGTGAGAGTATAGCGCCGCCGCCGGGGTACCGGATAGCTTTGACACTGCCGCCGCTTCCGAGCACCGACTGGAACACCGTGAACTCGGTGCCCTTGAAGATCTCCGCGCAGTCCTTCAGCTCCAGATCGTAGCGTAGGTCAGGCTTATCTGACCCAAACCGGTCCATAGCCTCATCGTACGTCAAGCGGGCGAACGGCTTGAACTTCAGCGGCTTCGTCGAGAGATTCTCAACAATATCTGTGATACAGCCCTCGATTACGCCCAGGACATCATCTTGCGTGACGTAGGACATCTCGATGTCAAGCTGCGTGAACTCCGGCTGCCTGTCAGCACGCTGTGCTTCGTCGCGGAAGCATCGGGCGATCTGGAAATACCGCTCCATACCGCCCACCATCAGTAGCTGCTTGAACTGCTGAGGCGCTTGCGGGAGGGCGTAGAAGAGGCCAGGCTCGAGGCGATACGGAACAAGGTAGTCGCGCGCACCTTCGGGTGTGGCCTTGGTAATAATCGGCGTTTCGACTTCGACGAAGTTATGGTCGTACATGTACTCGCGCATTCGGCGAATCACATCACTGCGCAGCTTCATCTTCTGGTACATGGCCGGTCGGCGAAGGTCGAGGTAGCGATACTTGAGGCGCAGCAATTCGTCGACGCTCTTGTCGTCGTGCACCTGGAAGGGCAGGGGCTTGCTGGCGTTCAGCACTTCAATAGTCGAGCTGATGATTTCAACTTCGCCTGTCGGTAGGTTGGCGTTATCGGTACCCTCCGGTCGCTTGCGAACACGGCCAATCACCGCCAGGCAGTACTCGTTCTTTAGCGACGACGCCACTTCAAGCGCACCCTGTGAATGAGCACCGTCGGCCACCACCTGAACGATTCCCGTCCGGTCGCGGAGGTCTATGAAGATAATCCCGCCATGCTCTCGCACACGGTTAACCCAGCCGTTCACAACGATTTCCTGGTCGATGTTGTCGGGCCGCACAGCCCCACACGCGATTGTTCTTTGCGCGAATGTCAAAATCCGTCTCCTTGTATAGTTCGAAGCAATTCTTGGGAATCAGTCTTAATTCTTAGTGCCCAAAGGGTACTTTCAAGCTCTTCGGAGCCGTGGGTTTTAACCTACGGAGGCCAAGGTGCATGGCACTGTTGAACGCTGCTCACTCAACTTTTCAATAACATGCCGGGCTCAAGCCGCCGCAAGCATCGCGGTCAAATCCGCAATCGGCACCTCTGCCTGCTCGCCGGTTTCCATAGTCTTAACCTGCACGACGCCCTTAGCGAGCTCATCGTCGCCCAGCACCAGCGCGAACGGCGCCCCAGATTTGTTGGCGGCGCGCATTTGCGCCTTAACGCTGCGTCCAGCATAATCCGTGTCTGCGGCAACTCCTGCTGCGCGTAGGTCTATCAAGATCTTTAGCGATGCATCCCGAGCTGCGTCCCCCAGCGTTACCAAAAATGCCTTAGGACCGCCAACAGCGTCTGGCTGTCGGTCGAGCTTCTGCAACGCTATCAGCACACGCTCCACGCCCAATCCGAAACCGATCCCAGGTGTTGACGGCCCGCCCAGTTCCTGGACCAGTCCATCGTACCGTCCACCGCCGCAAAGCGTTGATTGCGCCCCAAGGTCCGGAGACTGAACTTCAAACGCCGTCTTCGTGTAATAGTCAAACCCACGAACCAGTCGCGGGTCAAGCACATACTCGGCACCAAGAGCCGTCAGCGACGACTTAAACGCTTCAAAGTGGGTCTTGCACTCTTCGCAGATATAGTCGACGATGTTGGGCGCGTCGGCGAGAAGTGCCTGATCCCGCTCGTCCTTGCTGTCGAGCATGCGCAGCGGGTTTTCTTGGAACCGCCGCTGGTTATCCTCGGACATCTGGTCGTATATTGGGCGCGCAAACGCAAGCAACGCTTCCCGGTAAGCAGGGCGGCACTGCGGGCAGCCCACCGAGTTCACCTTCGTTACCAGGCGGTTAAGCCCAATACGGCGATAGAACGATAGCGCGAGGTGTACGATTTCCGCGTCGAGACGAGGGTCTTGCGAACCAAGCGCTTCAACCCCAAACTGTGTGTGCTGGCGGAACCGCCCTTCCTGTGGACGCTCGTAGCGGAAGATTGGGCCGATGTAGTAAAGCTTTGTAACTCCACCCTCAGCATAGATTCCGTTCTCGATGAACGCACGCAGAGCTGGCGCCGTGCCCTCGGGACGCAGCGTCAACGAGTCGCGCCCCTTGGACTCGAACGTGTACATCTCCTTGGCCACAATGTCAGTGCCTTCACCAACGGCGCGTGTAAACAGGGAGGTGGACTCGAACACCGGTGTGCGAATCTCCTCAAAACCGTAAAGCGCGGTAAGCTCACGGAAAACCGATTCCAGATGGTTCCAAATGCGCGTGTTCTCGTACCACTTACGCGCACCGGGATAAACGTCGTGTGTGCCCTTAGGCGCTTGAAACTTTGCCATGAACCCTCATTTTACTCGGCTGGCATGCGTAAAATCAAGGAGCTAGCGCAGACGACGCCTCTTTGGCACGCTTCCTCAGCCCTTGCGCATCGCGTTCGCTTCACGCTAGCCCCTGTATTTGACGAATTTTCTTCTGGTAATTGTCAATCTGGAACTGATCTGCACATTATGAAGGAATATTGTGCTTCGCCGTATAAATTGCGAGGGACATAGAGTGTTTGAGATCGATTATCGCTCTTTCGCTTATATGCCGCAACATATTCAAGGCAATTGTGTCCTCCTATTCAAGCAGCGCAACGTATGGCGTTGACGGTGCGACCGACTCCCGAGTTGGTTTTTCGTTTATTCTATTGATGTAATCTATGGCAACTCGTTCTAATCGCTACGTACATGCGTTGAAGGAAGGCGCAAATGTTATCGGATTGAGTACAATCGTCGCTGCGACGGTGGCTACCCTCAGCCCGTTGCCCCTGCTTGTAGGAGCCGTTGCAGAAGCAGCGTATCTTCTGTTTGTTCCCGACAGCAAGTGGTACGAATCCCGGCTGAACAAGCGTGGCGAGCAAGAGATTATCCGGCGGCGAGAGGCTTTGAAGGCTCAGCTTCTTCCTAAACTGGAGTTTGCGACTCAGAACCGGTTCAAAAAGCTTGAGGATGTTCGCCAGCAGATAAGCAGCCACGACAGCACCGATTCGTGGTTGATCGATATCGGCCGGAAGCTCGACTATCTCCTTGAAAAATTCCTCGTTTTCGCCACCAAAGAGCTTGAGTTCCGTCGCTACCTCACATCAGTGTGGCGCGATGAATGCGGCGGCTCCGAAACGACCAACAAGCGAGTATCCGCTTTCGTGCAGTCGGCAACCGACCCTCCACAGCTCCCGGGTCCGGCGCGCATAATCTTGATGACCGATGACATAGTAGCTAGCTACAAGAAGCAGATCGATGTTCTTTCCGGCGAACTTGCCAAAGAACAGGATCCGAACACAAAAGCCGTGATGCAAAAACGCATTGAGGTGCTTACACAGCGAAACGAAGGTGTAGCCAAGATCGGAAAGATCCGAACAAATCTGCAATATCAGGTCGACCTACTGGAAGATACGTTCGGACTCATCAACGATCAGGTTCGCGCACGATCGCCGGAGCAGGTCGTCAACGACATCGAAGGAGTGGTCGATCAAACTGAGTCGATGACGCAACTCCTCGAAGAACTCGCTCCCTATGAGCAGTCACAACTGCCGTAGCCAATAAGCGCTTTGACGAGTATAGAGAGCCTGCGGCACCTGAAATGCGGACACGCTGGTTGAACCATGATATTGAAGGAGATTGAGCGATGGGATTAAAAGAAAATCTGCGCAAAGCAGCTGGCCTCTTCGTGGAGTTGCCACCGGAAGAGGCAACATCGAGCACCGACGAAATACTCGAGGCCTACGGAAGCGAACGCCCAGCGCCCGCAACCAAGACCGTCGCTGAAATCGTGCGCAACTCGGATGGCCCAAACCTTGAAGATATCAAGGTGGCTGCTCCGCCACATGCTAGCCTCGCTTCGGGCGGTGCATCGGGCGCTCTCGATTACGACGCTATCTATCAAGCGGCGGGCCTGACACCAGTCGCGTTCACAGCTGAGCAAATGGTCGACATGCTTAAGTCCCTTCCCGGTGACCTGCCCATCCAGGCTAAGCGCCAGATGGTTCAAGTGACTCTTACCGCTATGGGCAAGTCCATCGGCGTATCGCCTGAGTCTATCGTCACCGACGCCTCCCGCAAGATGGCTGCGCTTACTGCCTACGCAGAATCGCTGACGTCACAAACCAAAGATGCGGTCGCTGCCACTGAACGTGAAATCGATCAGCTTATGGCGCAAATCGCAGACCGCAAGCAGCGTGTGACCGCAGCCCAGGCCAGCCTCATGGAAGTGGAGAAGCGCTGCACCGAAAAGAGCGATGAACTTGATGACGTTCTCGAGTTCTTTAGTCTCGACGTTCCCCCGTCAAAACTCGCGTCGCGTTAGGCGCATGAACGACGATTTAGTTTGGATTACAAAAGGTCCATAGGCCCAATTGAGCCGTAATTCTCTAAGGAGAGTGACAAATGAAACTTACACCTGTTGGAAAAATCGTACTACTGATCCTGGTTATCGGAGTTGCCGTCGGCGCGTGGCGTTATTGGAACGTCCTCGCTCCAAATGCGAAGCCGATTGAATCCACTGTTCCGACCAAGATTAACCTTCCCGACAACTCATCCGTGTCGCAAGGCACGGGTGCGGCCTATTCCGCCCCCGGTGCCAAGCCCGGATTGCCCAACAACCAGGAGGTTCGCCTCCTCGGCTACGCATGGAATGCCCAGATGGGCATGCTCCTCGCAAATGGTGGCCCGCAATCGACCACCGGCAGCCTCATGTGCAAGCACGGGGTCAACTTCATCTTCCAGCGACAGGACGACAACAGCAAGCTGCAGGAAGCACTCGTAACGTTTGCCACCGAGCTTAGCAGGGGCGACGCCAACCCGTCCAAGGGCGTGCAGTTCGTCACGATCATGGGTGATGGCAGCGCGGCATTTCTGGCTGGCTTGAACCCTCAACTTGCCCGGATTGGTCCAGAATATAAGGCCAAGATCATCGACGCCATCGGCTATTCGCACGGCGAAGACAAGTTCATGGGCCCGCCATCCTGGAAGGCCACCCCATCTGCCTCAAAGGGCGGCGTGTGCGCTGGTGTGTTGCGTGACGGCGACTGGAACATCGCGCAAAAATGGCTCGGCGATAATGGTCTTCGCACCAATCCCGACGAAAAGACATATGACCCCGACGCTCTCAACTGGGTGAACGCATCCGACTATATCGATGCCGCGCAGAAGTACGTTGCAGGCTATTCTGAAACACGCCCCGTCGTCCGTAACGGCAAGCGCACCGGTGAAACACGCAAAATCACCGTAAACGCCGTCGTCACATGGACCCCCGGCGACACGACGGTTGCCAAGGAAAAAGGCGGCCTCGTCTCGATTGCATCCACCAAGGAATACAGCTCGCAGATGCCCTGCGTTGTGATTGGCATCGACAAGTGGCTGAAAAATAACTCCCAGCTGACCGAAGCCATGATCGCTGCAATCGCCGAAGGCGGTGATCAGGTTAAATCAAACCCCGCAGCTCTTCGCCACGCTGCCGAAATCAGTGACGTGGTTTACCATGAGGCAAATACGGGACCAGCGTTCTGGGAAAAGTACTACAAGGGAACCACCGAAACCGACAAGACGGGCGTTCAAGTTGAGCTAGGCGGGTCAAGCTCCAACAACCTGAGCGACAGCCTGCTGGCCTTCGGCCTAGTACCGGGGTCAGCTAACCTCGTCGCAGCAACATACACCGTGTTCGGCGATTTGGTCGTCTCGCAGTATCCATCGCTCGTCCCCAGCCATCCAGCTGCAAGTGACGTGATCGACACGACATACTTGCAGGCTGTCGCGAAAGCTGTCGCGCCATCGGCTACAGTGATCGCTGCTGCGAAGCCGCAATATGCCCCGACCACATCGTCGCCAGTCATTAGCCGCCGGTCGTGGGCAATTCACTTCGAGCCCGGCAGCAATCAGTTCTCGTCTGATGCGAAAAAACTCCTCGATCAACTCAGCAGGGAACTGCTTGTCGCCAGCGGTACAGTGATCGAAATCCATGGTCACACAGACAACCAGGGCGATCCTCGCAAGAGCAAACCGCTCTCCGAGGCACGCGCGTTTGCAGTCAAGAACTGGCTCAAGGCACGCCACCCGGTTAATTTCCCCGACAAGCGAATTCGCGTGTTCGCACACGGTGAAGACAATCCAATCGCGCCGAACTCGACCAACGAAGGTCGCGCGGCCAACCGACGCGTGGAGATCATTCTCCGCGCGGCGAACTAAACAGATGCGCGCTCGCGAACACACTCGTGCTCGCGAGCGCGTTGTCTCCACCGGAGTAATGTAGTGGAAGATCCCTCCAATTCAGCACCATCCGCCTTGGCCGATGCAGCGAAACCTAAGCCCGAAGCCATAGCCGGAGCTCAAGGCAGTCACGCCATGTCAGTTGGCGACCTCAAGCCCAACAAGCGCCATCCCAGGAACGATTTTATTGATGCGTTCCTACCTAACAGAGCAATTTCACCCGGAGCGATGCAGGTCATTATCTGGGTAGAGGTGGCTATAGCGCTGCTCATCTGGTGGAAATCGCCCTTCAAGGTGCTCCCGCAGCCTGGCGAAGTTCTCGCGTCCCTAAAGAATTTATGGATGACCCAGGGCTTGGGGCAGGAGCTTGCAATCAGCTTCAAACTTAACCTCGAAGCACTAGCGTGGTCATCGCTGATTTCGTTGGGCCTTGCCTACTTAACTGTCATTCCAGTGTTCCGCCCTCTTGTCGCTGCCATCTCAAAAGGGCGCTTTCTCAGCCTGGTCGGCTTTACGTTTATCTTCACCTTGATATTCGGCGGCGGCCATTTGCTGAAAACCTCACTGCTTGTCTTTGCCGTGACTGTCTTCTACGTTACCTCGATGGCAGCGGTCATTGCAGCGATACCGAAAGCAGACTTCGACTACGCTAGAACGCTTCGAATGGGAGAGTGGCGGGTTGTTTGGGAAGTCGTCATCCTTGGCACAATAGATAAGGCATTCGAAGTGCTACGCCAGAATGCAGCGATGGGCTGGATGATGCTCACAATGGTTGAGGGGATCGTCCGATCGGAAGGCGGGGTGGGGGCGATGCTGCTAGGCGAGAGCAAGCACTTTATCCTGGCGGCGGTATTTGCTATTCAAATCGTTATCCTTATCATTGGCCTTGTGCAGGATTTCGCCATCGGATTTATTCGATCTATAGTCTGTCCATACGCCGACCTAACACTGGAGCGCAAGTAAATGGCAACCGTACAGTACGAACTCAAAGAGACGCTCCTCAGGGTTGAAGGTATCAACCTATCCTATGGCGACCGACCTGTCCTTAGAGACGTTAACATAGAGATCAAAAACATCGTTCGCCCAGGCGTTAAGCAGGGGCAGGTCGTTGCGCTTCTCGGGCCGTCCGGGATGGGCAAAACGTGCCTGTTTCGCATCCTCGCTGGCCTGTCAGCTCCCGACTCGGGCAGAGTGCTGGTAAACGCGGACCAGACGGAAGTCCAACGCGGCATGGTTGGCGTCGTGGCTCAGAATTATCCCTTATTTGCACATCGGACAGTTATGGGCAATCTCATGGTTGCAGCCTCCGATGGTCCCGACAAGAAGAAGAAAGCTCTCGGTCTCCTTGACCGCTTCGGACTCGCCGAGCACGCCTCTAAGTATCCTGTTCAGCTCTCCGGTGGTCAACGACAGCGTGTCGCCATTGCTCAGCAGTTCATGTGCTCCGAGCATTTTCTCCTGATGGACGAGCCGTTTTCCGGCCTCGACGTTGTCGCGCTACAAGAAGTAATCAAGTTCATCGAAGAGATGGCGCAGTCCGACGAACTCAAAACCTTTATCGTTGTTACGCACGACATCAGCTCTGCTCTTGAAGTCGCTGATACTATCTGGGTGCTCGGTCGAGATCGTGACGGCGAGGGGAAACCAATTCCAGGTGCGCGTATTCAAAAATCATACAACCTGATCGATTGTGGGTTAGCCTATCAGGAAGGTATTTCCACTATGCCAGAATATCTCGCGTTGCGCCAGGAGATACGGGATCTGTTTCAGCGATTATGATGTAGCGAGTGTAATCCGGATACGCCATTCGAGTTACACTGGCTCTGACAGAAGAAGTGGCGGTGAATAGCGTTGGAGTTCGTCGTAGCAGTATTCGGATTAGCGCTCCTCGCGTTCGTGCTCGCGGATGCGTTCCAGACCCTCGTCGTTCCGCGCAGCGCTAACTCTAACCTGCGCCTCACAGCACTGTTCTTTACGCACGGTTGGGCACTTTGGCGGTGGGCTGGACGGCGTATAGCAGCTGGGAACAAACGCGAGGCGCACCTGTGGACATTCGGCCCGCTAAGCCTCATTACCCTGATGGCGCTGTGGGCCACACTCCTGGTCTTCGCGTTCGGCATGCTCCAGTGGGGTGTCCACAGTCCCATCAGGGGCCCTGAAGCCCGCCCAGGCTTCTGGAGCGACGTTTACCTGAGCGGGACAACACTCTTCACATTGGGGTACGGCGACGTTACCCCGCTTAACCCCATCGGACGATGCATTTCTGTCACTGAGGCTGGCGTTGGCTTTGGATTCCTTGCGATCGTTATCGGCTATCTCCCGGTGCTCTACGCCGGGTTTTCAAAGCGCGAAGTAGCAATTTCAATGCTCGATGCACGCGCGGGCTCTCCTCCAACAGCGTTCGAACTCTTGCGGCGGCATGCGTCCGAAAAGCTTGGCCCGTGTGCTCTGGGTGAACTGCTGGCCGAGTGGGAACGGTGGGCTGCAGATCTCCTTGAAAGCCACCTGTCGTATCCAACACTCGTATTCTATCGATCACAGCATGATCGTCAGTCGTGGCTCGCCTCGATGACCTGCCTTCTCGATACGTGCGCTCTTGTTATCGCTGGGGTGGGCGGACCAGCAAATCGCCAGGCGCGCCTCACATTCGCCATGTGTCGACACGCACTCATCGACCTAACCCTCATTCTCAACACGAAGCCGTCCTTTAGTGAGACGCGCCGTCTCAGCCAGGAGCAGGCAGCAGCACTGGTCGCGCGACTGACCGAAGTTACCGTGCCATTTGAGCATCCCGTTGATTTTGACGAACTCAACCGCCTCGCGGGAATGTATGAGCCTTATATCGCCACTCTCGCAGAGTTTCTCGTAGTCGACATTCCACCATGGTGTCCGGACAACAACGTTCTTCTCGACAACTGGGAAGCCAGTGCGTGGGAAGCGCATAACGCTGCCGACAGCGACTGGGTGCTCCACCCGCGACAATAGGAACGACACCACGCGGTTGATTGTATTTGCCCTGACTGATGACTCAATGGGAAGGCAATGCGAGCTTGGGGGTATTTCCTCAGGTTCGAAACCGCCGCTATCCGCTCGGTCAGAATCTAGCAAAAAACGATAAGCATTGCCCCATTGACAACGCCGAAACCCATGTGGTATAAATTGTCGCGTCACGAACGGATGTGCGTAAAATAGGCGCTCGGCCGCTCGTTAAGCATGGCCGACTGACTCTCAATATTGGCTGAATCAGAACACACATAAAGGAACCCTCAATGTCACAAACACTACAATCGTTTCTAGCTGGACAGATGGCAGGCGTAGCCGACGAACTCGTTGCTGCCCTCAACCGATTGCCAGCCGATAAGAGAACCATTGTGCCCATGGGTAAAGCCCGCAGCGCAATGCACCAGATGGCCGAGTGCGCTCTCCTGGCTGGGGCTTCAGTAGACATGCTCGTCGCTAAGGCATGGACTATGAGCGATGACTTCACCGAGTACGAGACCGCGAAGGCCAAGCTTGAAGTCGACGAAGCCGCGTGCCTTGCGCTGCTCAAAGAGAACGTCGCCAAGCTAGTCGAAACCATCAAGAGCTATCCTACTGAAGATCTCGACGTAACCATCCCCATGCCGTGGGGCCCTCAAACTTGCGCCGAAGTCGCTGCCTACTCCTACTGGAACATGTACTACCATCAGGGCCAAATCAACTACATCGCGTCCATGTACGGCTGCCTCGACTAGCCCGGTTGCAGGAATCTCCGCTCCGCCGAGGACAATCTAAACTCGAATTGTCGATGTGAAATTTCCTTCCCGCTTCGGGAAGGCCCCGAGACCGCGGGGATGGGGTCAAGAATGGACATCCCACCGGCATTGTTTCACGTTGGTCTACGAAACAAATAAAGGCCGATCTGGCTTCCCAGATCGGCCTCTAGAACGATTTCCTAGTCGGTCTTCTTTACGGCATCTGTCCGTCACCAGGATCTTGATCCTGTTCCTGACGAGCAGCGCCGAAGTCCTTCGGCATTTCGCCAACCTTGATAGTCACTAGTTTTGTCTCTGACCCACGCGCGATGCGTAGGACGAGGGAGCCGCCCACTGGAAGCTTTGCGATTTCGGCCTGCAGTGGATGGCTATCGTCTAGCGCAACGCCGTTTGCGTCGAGGATCACATCGTAAAGGCGCAGGTTCGCGCCAGCAGCTGGGCTGTTCGCGTAAACATTGGTAACAACAACACCAGTGTCTCCCTTGGTCGTTATCCCAACCTTCGCTCGGTCGGCTTCAGGAACAGTCTTGATCGGAACGTAGCCAATTCCAACGTAAGGTCGCACCACACGCCCACTCTTGATTAGCTGATACGCTATGTCCTTCGCGGTACTGATTGGGATCGCTAGGCCGATGCCGATGAACGAGCCGTTTGGCGAGATAATCGCCTCGTTGATACCAACGACGCGGCCTTCCATGTCCGCGAGCGCTCCGCCCGAGTTGCCCGGGTTAATTGCCGCGTCAGTCTGGATTATGTCGTTAGCCATCGACGTCGGTCCCGTGACCTCGCTGTTGCGATGTCCAAGGGCGCTGACAATACCAAACGTAACCGTCGTACCAATATTTAGCGGGTTGCCAGCGGCAATCACCATGTCACCAACCCGGAGGCTCTTCGAGTCACCTAGCTGCGCTGCGACAAGCTTTTCGGTTGGAGCTTCGATTTTGACCACAGCGATATCGCTGGTCGTGTCCGCACCAATTACCTTAGCCCGGTATCCCTTACCGTTGCTCAGCATCACCTTGACGGTATCTGCGTTTGCAACCACATGGTTGTTCGTAATGATATAACCGTCTTCGCTGATGATGACGCCTGAGCCTACGCCCTTGCTGCGTCGAGGTTGAACATTCTGCTCTCCGAAGAATCTCCGGAAGAACGGGTCGCCGGCAAACGGATTGACGGGCTGCGCCATCGGCTTGCTTTCGACATCGATTGTCACAATCGATGGCTCGATTACCGACGCGGCCTTGGTAATCACCGACTCGCTACCCACGCGGTCGTGAGCGGATACAGGAGACTGCAACTTAGCGAGAACGACGTTCTTACCTTGCTCTCCAGAAAGGTTGAACGGAGCCGCTCCGCGGGATAGCGAAACGGCCAAAACGCAAATCAAGAAACCGACGACGAATGTTAATGCGTAGGATGTGAATTTTCGCATTGTTACCCTCATATTGCCAGCGTTCTTAGCCGGCTGCCTTCAATTTTCTAATGAGATCCACCATCTCAAGGGCTCCGAGAGCCGAGTCCGCACCCTTATTACCCGCTTTTGCACCAGCCCTATCAACGGCCTGCTCAAGGGTTTCAGTAGTGAGGACGCCGAATGCTATCGGCATGCCTGTCGACAACGATACGTTAGCAATTCCCGACGCCATCGGACCTGCGACATATTCGAAATGAGCCGTCGATCCACGTATGACGGCACCAAGGCAGATAATCGCGTCGTACTTTCCTGACTTCGCAAGTTCTTGTGCGATCAGAGGAATCTCGTACGCTCCCGGCACGCGGGCCAGCGTAATATTCTCCTCGGGCACTCCATGACGGAGCAAGGCGTCTTTCGCGCCTTCCAGCAAGCCCTTGCCAACCACTTCATTGAAGCGACTCAGCACTATCGCAATACGAACGTCGCTGCCGCCGGTTAGATGTCCTTCGAGAAGTTGCATATGCATTTTTTAATACGGCAAACTTACAAAAAATGTTCGCCTGTATCCCAATTCATTGTACGAAAAAGCCAAAAGCTCGTTCGGTTGCCCAAATTATACCAGACGCTCCATAGGCTGGGGAGCGCGCGTTAGGTTGTCTGCGAGGAGTAGGGGCGGGGCTTATTTGCCCCGGCCCGAGGCTGCTTTCCGATCGGCCGTGGCGGCCTGACGTTGCGTCACATCGGCGATCAACGAATCTGGCACATCCTGCCAGTACCGGAACAGGTGTACCATGGACACAATTGCCAGCGCTGTCACCGGAGCCGCAAACAAGACGCCAACAATGCCCCCGATTTCTAGCCCGGCAAACAGCACAAACAACACCAGTACTTCATGGAGGCCAAGTGCGGCGCCAACCAGACGGGGATACAGAATCTTCGAGCCAATCTCGTTAATCACCACAAACAAGACAATCACTACAACCGCAGCAGCGATGGGGTTGTGGATATGCGTCGGCCCAATCAGAGCGGCGATTACGGCTGGCACGGCGCCAAGGTAAGGCCCGAACACCGGGATTAGCGCTGCCACCACCACGAACAATCCTATAATCAGCCACAGGTGAATACCTAAAAGCAGACACGCGATTCCCGTCATAGCACCCATGACTACAGCTATGAGCACCTGTCCTCGAACAAACCCGCCCAGAATGCGATTTACATCTGTTTGCCAGAGTTCTACCGTGCCTCGAACCTTCGCAGGCAGTAAGCCGTTCAACTTCTCTTTCATCTCTGACGCATACAGCAGCAGATAAAGCGAGATCAGCAGCACGATAACGGACTCGCCGACATTCGCGAATGTGTGCTCCAGTATCGGCACAATCTCCGTCCCGATCTTCGCGACGAACGTCCGCACGCCTTCTGGGGGCGACTGGATAGCACTCACGAGGCTAAAATTCACATGACGCGCCGCCAGTGTCGCGTCCACATTCTGCGCCATGGCCATGCCGCGGTCACGATAGTGGGGGAAATCGGCTTGAAGCGTTGCGATCTGATGCGTGACCTGCTCGGCCGTCAACGTCAGCCCAATAGCCGCGAAAGCGATCACGACAAAAAACAACATCCCGACTGTCGCACCGCGCGACGGAGTGCGGTGCGTCTTTTGGCGTGACGTTAACCTGATGTGCCGAAGTTTCTCCACCGCCGGGTCGAGCGCGTACGCGATAAGCGCACCCAAGGCAAACAGCAGGAGCGTATGATGAATAGCAGCCGCAAGCCGTATCACCACCGCTAGCAAACCCAGCAGTAACAACACCGTGACCGTCACGATCAGCAATCTCAACCACTTCGTGGTCGAAATCTCCGCATTGATTACCTCGTCATGCGCCAACTTCTCCGTAGTATCTTCCATCTATGCGCCTCGCAATCCACCATCGCGGAGCGGACCAAAAAAGGCCAGTCCGGCCCGAGGACATCCTAACGTCTAACAACCCTACGCCACTCCTGCAGCCGCCCGCCGCAGGACTCGCCCCTCGCGGACATCCACCTGGACCCCGCCGCTAAGTGCGACCCGACCATTCACGATAACCTGCTCTATCCCTATTGCAAAGCGATGCGGGTTGTCGAAGTCGGCCACATCCGCAACGGTCCCAGCGTTAAACACCACAATGTCTGCCTTCATGCCCACCGCCAGACGCCCGCGATCAATCAGCCCAATTCGCTTCGCCGGTAACGCCGTCATTCGGCGAATCGCTTCACCTAGCGTCAACACGCCCTTTTCGCGAACATACTCGCCGAGCACACGCGGAAACGTCCCATAAGTCCGTGGATGCGTCTTGTCCTCGCCAAGTATGCCGTCGGGCGATGCCGAAACGCCGTCGCTGCCGATCATCGTATGCGGGTCTGCCATGATCGTCTCAACGTCGGCTTCCGACAGAGCGAAATGGGCCGCTCCCACCCAGCCGCTTTCTCCAATAATTAAATCCAGCGCCGCCTCAGCAGGACTCTTCCCCTCGACTTCCGCCACCTCGGCAAGCGTTTTGCCTTGCAGGTCTCGTCGGTTTCGCGCGATACCTACCTGAATCAGGGCCCAGTCGGGTGGATCGAGAGCAATCTCCTCCAGCACCTTCGCGCGGCTTTCCGGTTCCTGCAACCGCGCCACCATGTCCTCCGGTTCGCCGCCCATAGCCCATGCTGGCAGGATAATGACCGGTAAGCCCGTCATGAACGCAGTGTACGGATACTGGTCGGTCAGCACATCCAGCCCGCGGCTTCGAGCATCCGCCATCATCTTGAGCGTCGTCTGGATCTTGCCCCAGTTCTTGTGGCCCTCAGCCTTATGATGCGAAAGCTGTACCGCAATTCCCGTGCGCTCGCCGACAGCAATCGCTTCGGCAATCGATTCCACCAGTGTGTCGCCTTCGTTGCGTATGTGCGACGCGTAAAAGCCGCCCGCGAGACGCGCCGCCTCGGCGAGAGGCACGATCTCATCGACATTCGCGTAGCCGCCCGGAAGATACTCCAGTCCCGTGCTCAGTCCCACGGCACCTTCATCCATGCACCGTGTCACGATATCCAGCATCTCAGCCGCTTCCGTAGCCGACGGCACCCGGTTGGCGCTTCCCATCACCTTCTTGCGAATACTGCCGTGTCCGGTGAGCGAACAGATATTGATCGCGACACCGCTCTCCTCAACACGCGATAGAAACCCGCCAAAAGACGTCCAGTCCGGCGCAATTCCGCCGCGCTCCAGCCACCGGCGTTCCAGCGCGAACGCCGCATCCGGTGTGATCACCCCCGCAGCCATCCCGCAGTTGCCAACCACCTCGGTCGTTACGCCTTGATGGATCGACGATTCCATGCGTGGATTGATCAATACCGAAAGATCCGAATGCGTGTGGATATCAATAAAACCGGGGCTGACTATCAGCCCCGTAGCGTCAATGACTCTACCAGCCGTCATTGTCGCCCTAAGATTGGGCCCAATGGCCGCTATCCGGTCACCCGCAATAGCGATATCCGCCGATACCCCCACACTTCCCGTACCGTCGTACAAGATGCCGCCGACAATCAGTAAGTCGGCCCCGTTTACATGCGAGTTGTCCAGAATTCGCAAATTTGCCATGCCCTATCTTACCTCTTCGAACACCCTCACGGGGTACGGTACAGTTCCATCACAGCCCTATCGCAACCATGCAGTCAACTAACCCCTAGCTTAACCTATCGACACCCTTACATAAAAAAAGCCCCGGCGGCTCGAGCCGTCTGGACCTCTTTATCCATCTCCACACCACGGACACACAGCCGCCGCCTACGCCGCGCCCGGCTCTGCGGCAGCGAATATCTCAACTCGCTTTCGGTACTCGGGATACGCCGCCGCACCAATCTTGTACGAGAAAGAGTGGGGGAACTCCGCCTCAAGCTTACCGAGTCGCTGGTATAACCGCTCGAGAACCGTCGACCGAGACTCGCCCGTATGCGGGAGCAGTGCCGAAATCTCGAAGTCGTTCGTGCGCGCCACAATGTCCATCTTGCGGACACTCTGCTTTATCGTCTGACCAACCTGAGCAAAGAGATGCGCCTCAGGCAGATCGCTGCCCAACCGCACCCGAATCACCGATAAGCTCAGGTCATGGCGCATCGCACGGCTAAGCTCCTCGTCGAGTCGCGCCTCGAAATAGGTCCGCGAATACAGCCCCGTCACAGGGTCGACGATGGACGACGGTATATCGTGCACGTCGGTGCTTCGCTGATTCTGCGACGCCACACTGCGAACACACTGGCGCTCATACTGCAGCGCCGCCTCACGAACCGCTTCGCTGCGATACATCTGTTGCAGCTTTCGCGCGCTATTCTTCAGAATGTGAGAAACGTAGTTATTCGAAATGCCCAGCTCTTTGGCAATCTCCGTCTGACTCCGGTCGTCGTAGTAGAACAGGTAAACAACTCGCTGCTCCAGCTCCTTCAGCCGCGTAAGAGCGGCTTCGAGCACCACCTTTTCTTCGATAGGCAGCTCAAACGACGCCGACTGGTCCGCACTCGAACCACCGCCCGACGACGATACCGCGTCCGTGTCGCCCAGAGTTCGCGAACCATCGTCGAACGATTCGTCCAGCGACGCTACACTGAAAAGCTGTCGCGTCGACTCGACCTGCCGGACCACATCTTCGGTCAGCCCTACCGTTTCAGCGATCTCGCTGGTCGACGGTTGCCGACCCAGCGACTGCATCAGCGCATCAGTAGCGCGGCGGACTCGCTGGCTAAGCTCCTGCAGCCACGCTGGTTCCTTGATGATCTGTCCACGGTCACGAAGGTAGTGGCGCAGATGCCCGCTTACACAGTGAGTGGCGTAGGTGATAAACTTGACGTTCTTCGAGACATCGAAGTGGTCGATGGCATGGAGAAGGCCGATGTAGCCTTCCTGTACGAGGTCTTCTAGGGGAATGCCCGTCGGCGTGAACCGGCGGGCTAGCTTCTCGACAAGGGGACGATACTGCTCAACAAGGTGGTCACGCGCTCCTGGGTCTTTCGTCTCAGCATAGCGAGACAAAAGTCGTTTAGTCCGGTTCTCGTCATCCTGTCGAGCTACCGAAGCCGGTTCCAGGGGCGCATTTTGCGCCTCGTTGTTTTCCATCGAAAAGTCCACGCTCCAACCACACCGTACACCGGCCGAGCGCGGACTCGGTGTTTTAGTGAATGTTACTTACAAGCTTGAAGATCGGTGACATCACCGAGATCGCGATGAAGCCGACGACCACACCCATGAAAACGATCAGCATTGGCTCAATGAGCGACGTAAGCCCCTTGATCATCGCGTCCACTTCCTGATCGTAGAAGTCAGACACCTTGACCAACATTTCAGACAAGAGACCAGTCTCTTCACCGACATCGATCATGTGAGTGACCATCGGCGGGAACAGGCCGCTTTGCGCCAACGGGGCGCTAATCTTCTGACCCTCGCGAATTGATGTGCGGGCCTTGTTGATCGCTTCAGCGATTACCATGTTACCCGACGTTTCACCAATGATCTCAAGTGAGCGCATCATCGGCACGCCGGAACTCAATAGGGTGCCAAATGTACGGGCAAATCGGGATATACCCATCTTCAGCACGAGGTCACCAGCAATCGGAACCTTGAGCTTGAGCTTGTCTATATTATAGTGGCCTTTTTCCGTTCGCGCATACTGCTTCACGGCAATCGTCGCCGATGTTGCGATAATCACCACCACGTACCAGTATTTTAGCGTCCAGTCGCTGGCGTCGAACAAGAACTGCGTCGTAGGCGGCATTTCAACGTTCATCGAGTCGAAGATCTCTTTGAACTTTGGCAGCACGACCACAAAGAGCGCGACCACCACCAGAAACGCAAAAATCAGAACGATGATGGGGTACATCAACGCCGACTTTACCTTTTGCTTAATTTCCAGTTCCTTTTCGAGAAATCCTGCAAGGCGGTCAAGAATGCTATCCAAAATACCGCCGATTTCCGCCGCGCGGATCATATTCGTGTAAAGCTTGGAAAAAACATTGGGATGCTTACTCATCGCATCGCAGAGCGTCATGCCTTCTTTGACATCTCGCCGCACCGCTCCAATGGTTGTTTTGAGGGTTTCGTCGCGGGTCTGGTTCTCAAGAATATCCAGACACTTGATGATGTTGATACCGGCATTAATCATCGTAGCAAACTGCCGCGAGAAGATCACCATATGCTGGAGCTTCACTCGACCGACTCGGGCAGTCAAAATACCTTTGATGCCACCCTTGTCTTCTTCGATGCTGACGATGTGAAAATGCTGTTCGTGAAGCCGGGTGAGCACCAGCTGTTCGTTGTCTGCCTCAATCGAGCCTTTGACAGCGCGGCCCATTTGGTCGACCGCATTGTACGTAAAAATTGCCATTCGAGCACATCTCCTATTTGATCGAGCGCGCGGGTGAGCTGGCGCGCCGGTCGTCAACGCATGCGTGCGCTCGACGACCTGCAACAAATCATTATCATTATCGGCAGATAACCCGTAAGGCTTTAGCAGGCAAACATAGCGGTTCCGGTGCGTGTACGTCGATGCCTCATCCGACTACTATTGTAATCCGCAAACATCAGCCCTTATATCCACAAATGGCGTACGCTTGACCGCATGCGCCCACGACCGGTATAATCACGATTGTACGCACTTGGGTCGAAGTGGCCAAACTGGCCGTCCTGAGAGGTGCAATAGCTTCGGTAGATTGCTGCCAGGCTCCATATCAGGCCAGACGCCGCTTACGGCGAATTGGGCCGTTTGACAATGGGCCGGGCTTTTTGAGTTGCGAAACGGACCGTGTCTGCGTGAATCACAGCCCTAAAGTTCCGATACCGACCCTCGAACGGCTCGCAACATATCTGCGTTACTTAATCGACCTCGAAGCCTCCAGCGTTGAAACCATCTCCTCGACCGAAGTCGAACGCCAGACCGGTATCAATGCCGCCCAGTTCCGCAAGGACCTTTCCTATTTCGGCGAATTTGGCAAACCTGGCGTCGGCTACAACGTAGTCGAACTCCAAGGTCGCATCGCACGCATCCTCAAGATCGATCGCGATCAGCCCGTAGTCGTCCTTGGCGCCGGTAATCTTGGCTCCGCTCTCGTCGGTTACCCTGGTCTCCGCGAGCAGCGCTTCCATATCGTCGGGGCGTTTGATGCCAGCGAGCAGAAAATCGGCAAAAAGCTTTGGGACCTCGAAATCCAGAACATTGCCGCGCTTCGAACCGCTAACGAACGACTCGGCGCCAAAATCGCCATAATAGCCGTTCCCGCCGCCGCCGCCCAGCATGTCGCCGACGAGGCCATCGAGGCTGGCGTCAAAGCCCTCCTCAACTTCGCACCGTTGATCCTGAAAGTCCCAAACAGAATAGTCGTGCGCAACGTGTCCTTCCTCCAGGAACTAGCCGTGCTCTCCTATCACCTCTCCGTAGACACCCGGAAATAGGTTCCCCGCATATTCTGAACGACAACAACCTGTCGTTGGCGGCATTCCACCCGATGATCAAAGCCCGTATAAATCATATCACCGCGTAGCCAAAATCGATCAGCGCACCGCTACCCCTCCGAACGAACCTTGCCTGGGGACTGCCCCGCAAACGGTGGCACCACATGTTCGCGGCGTAAAAGCCACAAACGGTATAGCCACCAACCCAACCCCATCATCCCAATCGTGGCGTCCTGCCGCTGTTTGGGGCCGACTTCGAGGACGCTGTCCCCGAAAAAAATCGCCAATCCTCGCCACGGAGCGGCCCGTCGCCGTGAGGCGCTGCCGTCGGCATGTCGATATCGACATTGTGACTTCGAAATCGACGTCGCCACTAAAGTAACGCCGCGAATGAATTGGTGCCCGCAACAATCTAACCGCCGCTTAGCCAAAATCGATCAGCGCACCGCTACCCCTCCGAACGAACCAAGCGTGGGGACTGCCCCGCAGAAGGTGGCACCACTTGTTCGCGGCGTAGAAGCCCCCAAACATATCGTCACATTCCCAGCCCCATCATCCCAATCGTGGCGTCCTGCCGCTGTTTGGAGCCGCCTTCGAGGACGCTGTCCCCGAAGAATTTGTCGCCAACCATCGCCACGGAGCAGCCCATTCGCCGTGAGGCGCTGCGGTCGGCATGCCACGAGCATTCTCCCCTCAGCTCGAAGCCGGTACCTCGAAATAGGTGCAACCACGCAACGTCCCGTGTATAGCGCGCAAAGAGCCCCATTATCGACTAGTCTCTACTAATCCGGACAATCTACGATGACGGAAAACCAGTCCATAGCCTGCCAACGTCCTATGGGTCGGAGACCCAAGCATCAATAACTAACCACGTACTTCAGTGCGTGGTCGTTTTATGGGGCTTACCGGCTCAGAACGGTTCCTTTGGGCCGTTCACTCGATCTTCACATCAAAGCCGCGCCCGAGTCGCCTCACCTCCCCAAACCCACACCACCTATTGCGATTCATTCCTTACTACGCCGTTGGTACGATTGCGAATCGGTCCACTATTGAGGTAACCTCCCCATTGGATGCGTGAGCAGTTGCTCGCGTCGCAACATGGTTTGAGAGTCGCGTCTATCGGCATGTGAGAAATTGATGCCCAGAACGTGGCTCCCCAACATTGTCGAGATCCTCGCCGATCTCAATCCACGCTTTAACAATCTCAAATAAGGACAACATAATGAGCCAGACACGTACTGAAAAAGACTCGATGGGCGAGTTTCAGGTTCCTAGCGAAGCCTACTACGGCGCACAAACCGCGCGAGCGGTAGACAACTTCCCCATTTCCGGACTGCGCTTCCCGCGTCCCTTTATCGAGGCTCTCGGTGCAATCAAGTACGCTGCCGCTGAAGCCAACGTGGCAGGCGGCTACCTCGATGAGCGGCGCGCTGATGCTATCAAGCAGGCGGCTCAAGAAGTGATTGACGGCAAGCTTGACGCGCAATTCGTTGTGGACATCTACCAGACTGGCTCGGGAACGTCCACGAACATGAACACCAATGAGGTTATCGGCAACCGTGCTTGCGAAATCCTCGGCGGCGTTATCGGTTCCAAAGATCCCGTACACCCCAACGATCACGTCAACAAGGGCCAATCGTCCAACGATGTCATTCCTGCTGCCATGCACGTTGCCGCCGCGGTAGTCTTGGAGCGCGACCTGCTTCCCGCACTACGTGAGCTTCAGGCTGAACTCAACTCCAAAGCCGCTCAGTGGGACTCGATTGTGAAAATCGGCCGCACGCACCTCATGGATGCCACCCCGATCCGCCTGGGCCAGGAAGTTTCCGGTTGGGCGCGTCAAGTGGAACTCTCCATCCTGCGACTCGAAGGCGTCAAGCCGCGCCTCATGGAACTCGCCATTGGCGGAACCGCCGTTGGCACTGGTATCAACTCGCCGGAAGGCTTCGGCACTGAGATTTCCAACCGCCTGGCAAAGCGCTTCGGCCTTCCCTTCGTCGAAGCCGTCAACCACTTTGAAGCCCAGGGCGCGCAGGATGGCATTGTCGAGCTATCCAACACACTGTCCACGGTTGCGACATCGCTTCTTAAGGTCGCCAACGATATCCGTTGGCTTTCAAGCGGCCCGCGCTGTGGTCTCGGGGAACTGAAGCTTCCCGCCGTACAGCCAGGCTCGTCCATCATGCCCGGCAAGGTCAACCCTGTCATGGCAGAACAGCTAATGATGGTTTGCGCTCAGGCCATCGGCAACGCCGTTACCGTATCGGTGGCAGGCACACACGGCAACCTTGACCTTAACGTTATGTTGCCCGTCATGGCCCGCAACTCGCTCGAAACCCTCACGTATCTGTCGAACTCCGTTCGTGCTTTCACCTCCAAGGCCGTGAAGGGCCTCACCGCTAACGAAGAGCGCGCCACTTCGCTCGTCGAATGGTCGATGAGCATGGTCACCTCGCTCGCCCCAGTGATTGGCTACGACAACGCTGCCAAACTCGCCAAGCGAGCCGTAGAAGAGAACCGAACCGTCCGCGACATCTGCGTCACCGAGAAGATCCTCCCTGCCGACCAGCTTGATGATCTACTCGACGCTTACAAAATGACCGAACCCGGCGTCGGAGCCGGCGGCGAATAACCATCCGCCTCCCCAATCCCATGTGGCCGCCCGATCCCAGCAACCCAGAGGTCGAGCGGCCACTTTCATTAGCAATGGCCGAAGCCACAAAACTCCGCCACAAGCACCAGAAAGCGTACTCCGTGACGTCGCTACCGAGCGCAACATCATAATCCTCGAGGGTGCGCTTCAAAATTGAGCAATGCCGGGGCCTAAGAATCGCTGGATTGACATCCGCGCTATTGAGCTCATTCCGTCCAAAGGAGTGGACTTCGCTATGCGATTGCCGGGACGGGTTCTCTAGGCACGCCCTCTCAACATCACACGAGCAAAGCCTTGATTTGAGCACTTGGTAGTCCATTCCTATGGACGGAATGATTTCCAAAGCCCGGATTTCAATCCAGGGATTTGATGGCAGCTATCAAACGCTTAGCGCATGCATAGCCCTGAATCGCTCCCCGGGCCTCCTGCGGGTAAGCGAGCCGAGCGAGCTTGGGGGTAACGCATTCGATACCCCGAAACCGATCACACCGGGTCGCCAGTTCCGCGAATGCACCAAACTCCATGCCCACAAGCTCCGCGATAAAGTAGTCGGTGACCTCGCTTCCAAGCGCAACATCATAACCCCCAGGATTTCTGGGGGTAAGCGAGCCGTGCGAGCTTGGGGGTAACTCTTCCCACAAATCGTAAAGGAAAATAAGCCCATCGCGAGGTAACTACGTGTCAATGGCGCGTTCCAGCTATTTCGTCGCGCCAATTTGGAGCAAACAATGGATTCTCCCGTAAACCCAACGACGCTTTACCCCAAAAACTCATCGCCGAGTCTTTCCCCCGAATTGTTCATGAACCCGACATCGGAGTATCGGGGAACGCCGTTTTGGTCGTGGAACAACAAGCTCGACGTTGACCAGTTGAAACGACAGATCCTCACGCTCAAAGACATGGGATTCGGCGGCTATCATATGCATTGCCGGACTGGGCTGGACACAGAGTACATGGGCTCGGAGTTTCTCGATATCATCAAGCAGTGCGTCGAATATGGCGAAGCAAATGATATGCTCAGCTGGCTGTATGACGAAGACCGCTGGCCGTCCGGGGCCGCAGGTGGGTTGGTTACCAAAGAACACAAGCACCGCGTAAAATCACTGCTGTGGACCTGTAAGCCTTATGGCACTGCGGAACGCCGCGTGGTCAACGACAGCGCAGCTCGAGTCGGACGATCCGAAAGCGGCGACCTGCTCGCGGTATTTGAGGTCATAGTCCGTAACGGCGCGCTGGCAAGATACCGAGTGCAGCCAGCAGATCCCACCGATCGTGACCCCGATGCCACGGTGTGGTACGCCTACCTCGAAACGGCGAGCGAGTCAAGCTGGTTCAACAATCAGGCCTATGTGGACACACTATCGCGCGACGCTATCGAGCGGTTCATCGAGGTCATCCACAAACCATACCATGCCGTGGTGGGCTCCCACTTTGGCAAGAGCGTGCCAGCTATCTTTACCGATGAGCCGCAGTTCGCGCACAAGCAGGTCTTTGCGACCGCTGACGATACCCGCGACCTGACAATTCCGTTCACAACGGACTTCTTCGATTCTTTTGAGGCCGCTTATGGCGCTCGATTGCAGGAGCACCTCCCTGAGCTGTTCTGGGATCTCTCGGGAGGCGCGCCGTCGGTCACTCGCTACCGCTACCACGACCACGTGTCCGAGCGATTTGCAACCGCATTTGCGGATACTATCGGCAAGTGGTGTGAGGACCACGGTATAGCGCTAACGGGACATATGATGGGCGAAGCGAGCCTGCATTCACAGACATCGGAACTTGGTGAGGCGATGCGCTCCTATCGCTCGTTCCACATACCAGGGATTGACATGCTCTGCGACTGGCGGGAATACTCCACCGCTAAGCAGGCGCAGAGCGCAGCTCATCAATATGGGCGCCCCGGTGTTCTCAGCGAACTCTATGGCGTCACCAACTGGGACTTCGATTTCGTGGGCCACAAAGCCCAGGGGGACTGGCAGGCGGCACTCGGAGTCACGGTGCGCGTTCCCCACCTGGCTTGGGTGTCAATGAAAGGCGAAGCCAAACGCGATTATCCAGCAGCTATCGGCTACCAATCGCCTTGGTACAAAGAGTACAGCCTCGTTGAGGATCACTTTGCGCGGCTCAACACAGTCCTGACCCGAGGCAATCCCGTGGTCAGGGTAGGGGTTATACACCCTATCGAATCTTACTGGCTCGCATTTGGCCCTTCCGAGCAAACGGCGCTTCAACGCGAAGAACTGGAGAGCCAGTTCAAGTCAATCATCGATTGGCTCCTCTTTGGGCTCATCGATTTCGACTTCATTGCGGAATCGCTCCTTCCGTCGCAATGCCGACTTCAGGTTGGCGACAAGTTCCATGTAGGGGAAATGGCCTACGATGTGGTCATCGTGCCCGGAATGCGCACCATTCGCGGCTCCACACTTATTCGCTTGGAGCGCTTTGTCCACTTTGGCGGCACGGTGATCTTCGCTGGCGAAGTCCCGACTCTCGTCGACGCAGAACCGTCCTCACGTCCGGCGAAGCTGGCTGAGGACGCGAAGGTTGTAAACTTCAGCCGGTCAGCCGTGATAGGAGCGCTCAAGGAAACCGCCGAGGTTGAGGTGCAGACCGCGAGTGGCGCTGCGGCCAGCACATTGCTCCACCAGATCCGCGACGACAACGGTGAGCGCCACGTGTTCCTGTGCAACACGGATCGCGACAAACCCATCGCAGATGCACGTGTCCGCTTTCGGGGCTCCTGGCGGGTCTTGCAGCTTGACACATTCACTGGAGGAGCGCGACGAGTTAGCAGCCGATTACTTACCAGGCCATCCGGCTCCAAGACCGGCGAGCCAGAAGCATGGACAGAGATCAATTGGACCTTCCCCGCGCACGGTGACCTATTGGTGACGCTGACTCCTGGGACGCCAGCGGAAGTCGAGGGCAGCCAGACCACAACCTACCGCGAAACGTCGCGCTTGGCGAGCCCTGTCCCCGTAACCCTGTCTGAGCCGAACGTGTTGGTTCTTGATCTTGCTGAATGGCGAGCAGAATCAATTGAAGTCGGCAACATTGGCCCTGAATGGGAACCGCGCGAGGAGTTGCTGCGCGTTAGCAACCTCGTCAGGGCCAAACTCGACCTGCCGCCGTTTTTCGGCAACATGGCTCAGCCGTGGGTCGATCAGAACCCAGCACCCATAGCTGGCTACGGCGTCTTGCGGTTTGCGATCGACACTGAGCTTGACATTACCGGCGCCCATCTTGCCATCGAGGACGCCCGGCTCATTGAAATCAAGATTGACGACGTTGTTGTCGATCCGAACGTGGACGGCTACTGGACCGACGAGGCCATCGAAACTGTACCACTGCCGCCTATCGCCGCCGGTCGCCACGAATTAACATTGCGCATTCCGGTGACACGGAAGACCAATATCGAGTGGGCGTACCTTCTGGGCGATTTCGGTGTTGAAGTGACCGGCAGCATATCGCGCATTGTGCCTCCCGTGAGGCAGCTGTCCTTTGGAGATTGGACTACACAGGGATTGCCTTTCTACGCTGGCAACGTTACATATCATCTGGCTATCGAAGGAAACGAAAGGCCCACAAACGTCAAGATAGCCCATTTCAAAGCTCCCCTGCTGTCTGTAGACCTTGATGGTCAGCCTTCTGGCAAGATTGCTTTTGCGCCCTACACGATCGAATTAGGGCAGTTGTCTCAAGAAACACACACGCTCGATGTGACAGCCTTCGGGAACAGAGTAAACTCCTTTGGACAGCTCCACCTGACCGACAAGTCCCTCACTTGGTTCGGCCCAGGGGCGTGGCGAACCGAAGGTGACAAATGGGCATACGAGTACCAGCTAAAACCGATGGGCATCCTAGCTGCCCCCATCGTCGAAGAAGCCCCCTAGCACACTCCCAATTCTGATTCCCCTCTCCTTATCATAGGAGAGGGGCTAGGGGTGAGGTGTTCACTATTTTTAAGACATACGTATTGACAAAATAGTATATAAACAGTACAATTGTACTGAGGCGATACGAACCCACAGAGGCCGCTTCACTGTACCTTTACAACTCTTAGCAATGGACACCGATTTCAAGCGTAACTCAGCTTACAATAATATCCGTGAATATTGCGATTCCAAAACCCCAAAATATTCACAACTGCCCGTAACCAAAATGCTCTGGCTTACGAGCGCATGTTGATTAGCGAAGGGAAGGAACTCCCGTTCTTCGACACACCCAGCTTAGTCGCCAATGGGCACCCGCTCATCGGAACCCCACTCATGGGGTGGCGCGGCACGCGCCGGGGTCCAAGCAACCAGATTTTGCGCAAAAAAAGAATCGCGTTGCGCAATGCAAAACGCGCAAAACACGTCGACCCTTGCCCGTCAACGTGGTCGGGAACCTCGCTTCTGAGCGGAACATCACAAACCCCAGCATCCTGAGAGTAACTCCCCGACTCAGCGTCGCTAGTTCTCGGAGCCACCGAATTGGAAGCTGCTCAAGAATGCCTCGTACGACGGCTGGTAGGTCTTGTAGTTAGTCGCCAATCCCGTGAATGTCATGTCGTACGAGAGGTCGCCATTGAAGACGAACGTTTCCTCGACATGGGCGTTCACCTGCATTTGCGGCATCCAATACTCGCCGATGAACCTAATCCCAGGCTTTCCGCCGACGGTTACGTCCTTAGTAGATGTCAGCCTCCAGTTCGGAACCGCCATCGACATCATCTGGTTGTACTGGCCGGTCAGAGACGACGGCTTATAGCCAGCAGCGCCATGTCGAACAATAACCGAAATGTTTGCCGTGAAGTTTCGCTCAATCGGCGCGCGAAGGATAATGTCCGTTCCCATCGCTCCGCCTGTGTCGAGTGACCAGCCGTTAAGAGCCGTATACGAATAAGTGCCCCGGGTGACGGTAGCCCGAGTCGGCGCTGGTGGCGTGTATGGGGCAGGCTCAGGTTGCTTGACAGGCGTTGGTGTCGTCGGCTTTACCAGCGGGTTCGTAGGCGGCGTTGTCGGCTGGAAGTCAGGAGGCAGGGGCGAGTTCGGGTTGTGTTTCGCAAGCACCATACTGCCGAGTGTCGACCGCCCGTCCGGCAACTGACTTGCGTGGATGCGGGTTTCTGCGTATTGGCTTACCTGGCCCTGCACATACAGCTTGAGGCTGTCAAACGTAACCAGGTTCGTGCCGGGTGCTGCAGCATCCGGATCACCCGACAGGCCGCGTAAGAGATAGTGAGTGAAGACCGATTCCGAAAAGTCGCGCGGATCACCTTCGAGGCTGGTTTGAGTGGGCTGACAGGAGAGCAATTCCGCGATTTGCGGGCCCATGGCTTCGAATTTGCCACCGAAGCCGCTGGATCCAACGGCCGCCTTGCCTTCTAGGATGTTGCGGCAAGCGTCCATAACGAGAAGGGCTCGGGCGGGCTGTTTTGTATCAAGGCGGCTCTTGAACTGCGTGTAGTTGACACAAGTACCGGCAATGTCCTTCGGATCCGCGTCCTGAGGAACGAGCCAGTCCGCGTCGCCGTCCTGAGCGCTTTGTGTTCGCACGCCGTGACCGGAATAGAACAGCACCAACTGCGTCTGGCCCTGAACGATGTTATCGAGCAGAAGGTTGACCTGCCGCTTGATATGCGCTCCCGTAGGCTTCAGCGGCTCAGCCGTTCCCGGTTCGTCCGTCATTATCGTGACGCTGGCAAAGCCAAGCTTGGTTTTTAAAAACTTGGCAAAGTTCTGGGCATCGTTCGAGCAGGCGGCAAGCTTAGGCACGTTCTCGTAGTTGTTGATGCCAATGACAAGCGCCCGCTTAGCATAGGTCGGTGCCTCGGCAATCGGAGTTTGATAGATACGCTTAGTGAGATCCGGCTGGTCCGCTCTGGTGCCCAAAGTGGCCGAGAGGACTAGCAATCCAACCGCAAACGCTCTTATGGCTAACGAGAAGGTCTTCATAAACTTGCTCCGGCCACTGCCCTGGGCAGCGAGCTATCGCGCCTAAAATCGACAAAGAGCGCCGATAGCTCATTATAACAGAGCGAGCACAGATTGGGAATATGCACGCTCTAATTGAGTAGGCTCGTATCGATCTCTGAGGTGTAAAATGCAGCTCCTGTCATCGGGCTAACGATAGCCCCCTTTGCTGGAGCCTTTGCGGAATAGGTGCCACTATCAAATGAGGCAACAAGCCTGTCGTAATCGGCTTCTGACTCGGTTATGATTGCGCGTACCCGGCTACGTTTCGGGAGCGATGCGAAATGGCCAGCAACCGCGAGCTGCTGCGCTCCAGCCGCCACCTTCGTCGCGTGGAGCAATTTGATAGCCCCTTGAGGGGTCTTTGCTAGCAGCACAACGTAACCCGTGCCATTAGTACTGACATGGAGTTGCACATCGTTGCCAGGTTGGACAAACGAGACTCGAGTCGCATCGTGCGTACCATACAGCGCACGCCAGAACGTTGACGCCCGCGTTGGGCGGGGTATCGCAAGGGTCGTCGGAGAGCCGAAAACCAGTGCTTCACGGTAGTCCGGAGAGAGGGTAGGGAGTTGGCCCTTGCCGACATCCGAACGCACCGATTCCGTTACCGCGCTGTTGATCGAGCCCCAGAGCTCTTTTTGTGCTGTGAGTCGTGGGATCAGGTACCGCGTAAAGATGCCGTAAGTTTTCGAGTCGAACTCGCGCTCATATGCTGTCTGTGTGTCGTTCGCAGCTACGAAATAGCAAATCTGGTTCGTATCGGCCTGCATCGGTACTGGAGCTTCGCGTGTCGGGTCAGGTCGAAGGACATTGCGTTTTGTGGTGTAGTAGAACCGACTGCGCATCTTCGCTGGGACCGGCGCAGCGTGGCGAGTTGCGCCATAGTCGTAGTCGTTGAACCCGGCGTCGATGATAACCGTTCGGCTGCGACCGGGCACAATACTAACGGCCTCAGCAAGGTCTTCCTGGCTGATGAACGAGGCAAAGTCGAAGCCCGAAGCGTCGTAAGGCAGCAAGAAGTCGTCGCCGTCCTTGTGTACCGTGCCGCAGCCAGCAAAGTACAGCACGAAGCGATCATCGCCGCCCGCAGACTTAGCTGCCGCGCTGATCGCGTTTAAGATCGAGTCTTTGGTCGCCCCTTTCTCGGTGAGAGAGGTTACCGAGAAGCCGAGCGACTGGAACTTGGACGCTGCAAGGTTGGCGTCGTTGACTGCACCGTATAGCCGCGCAGACGACTCGAGACCGGGATAGCTGTTTACGCCAACGACAATCGCCTTGTCTGCAAACGCTGGCGTTATGGCAGTCCCGATGCCTAGGAGGACACTGGTTACGAGATTTGCGAGGTACTGTTTGCTCATCATCGGTTACCCTCAGGCATTAACAATGCCGTGGCGACTTTGCCCGTAGCATCTTGGACCTTATGGCTCGACATGCACCGTGATTGTTCGTGACGCCCACGTCCCCTCGGGGTCGAGGCGTGACATATCGACGATGCGGCGTATACCAGGATCGTTGAACTTGGCGGTTTTGGGAGCACCCGGTCCAATGTCAAGGACCCGAACTGAGGGAGCTCGCTCTCCGAGGCCATCCCCAAAGCTGCCCATATTCGCGCCCTGGGCGGTAGGGTCCAAGGCGACGTGCTGAACGGGGCCAGCGGACTTGCGGACGAGAACGACATATCGCTTATCAGTTGGCCCCGATACGCTGTCGACGACGAATGAGCGGTCGCCGGGCACCGTTGTCGGCTTATCAGCGTCCAGGTACGCTTCCTGCCCTTGCTTGGGGACGAATGCCGCGAAGGGAAGACCATCGGGACCATAGGCGACGACAAAGACCATAGCCGTTTCGTGAGCCGTGACGCCCACGCGGAACTTGTCGCCCGGATGGAGCTTGATAGGAGCGTCAATACTGACCGGACCCTTCGCGCCGTCTACGGTCACGGCTGCGTCGAATCGTTTGGCATCTGTCGTCTTGTCGATGAGACTGCCAAGGCTGGACACGACCGGGTCAGGCTGGACCGCAGTCACCGCCGCAATCACGCGGTCACCTAAGGCGCCGATGAGGCCCTCCAGCGGGACGCTTGAGTCCTTGTGAGTATTGCTCGTGATGTCGAGGTAAGTGCGTGCCGTACCGGCCCACTGGTTGACCAGCGTCCGGGGTGTGCCTAGCTTGTAAAGCCTGAGCACCCAGAGGTACGGTCCGCCATCTTCTGTTCCTGTGACAGTATGGGAGATATCGCCCTCCAGGTCGAACTGGGGACTGGCAGCTGCTGTCGCTTTCTCGCCCGGCGTTGTAACCGTTAATCGAGAGGCATTGCCGCGCCGCAAGTACTTTGCAAGTCCAGTGTTAAGCTGGTCGTTAAGCGGCGCTTCGCCAGGAAACGCTACCAAGCCGCCAGCGTCTTTGAAGCCGATAATATGAACCTCGGCAGGCGCTGCTAGAGCAGGAGCAGAGTGCGTTGTCAAGAGGGTGCTGATGGAAAAGATCACGCTCAGCGCCACTATTTTTGTGGGTGTGGTCAGATTCACATCATTCTCCTTTTTCGAGCGCCCGCTTTTTGGAGGCGGCTATCACTTCGAAGGCAACGGTGGACGTGTAGAACGGGATTGGCTGTGAGGACGCCAGAACGATCTTTCTATCCTTAGCCGAGTCGACCGAATCGATTGTGCCACTGGCAGGTATCTGCCCTAACAACTCTTGCGCGTCAGCCTTCGAGCGGAACAGTATCGCCTTTACGCGCTCCTGGCCCTCTTTGTCAACACTAAAGGCCTGGCTCTTGTCCGCAGGCAAAAGTATCGTGCCACCGTTGACTTTGGCGTCCGCCACATCGTGCGACATTGGGTAAAGCAGGTTCAGATTGCCGTCAGGATCGAGTTCCAGAAGAACTAGGTAACCTTCCCCTGGGGATAGTGTGACCTCGAAGTGAAACTGCTCGCCAATTGCTATGCTCGAGAGGTTTGGCGTGACAGCAATGGACACTTGTGATGGGTTCGCATGGTCCTCGTTGAACGTCTGCCACACGTTCTGCGACTTTCGGTGAACGGCCACAGGAGATGCAGCCGACTTGCCTTCAAACACGGCGACGGAGGCGAACGATGGGCTCAATACCGGAGACTGAGTCGCTTCCGTCTTAACTGAAACGCCATCGGCAACGTCCGCCTGAATAGCAGACCACTGCTCGGCTTTATCCGTTAAGCGCTGGGCCAGAAAATGAGTGAATATACCATCAGACTTACCGTTGAATTCGTCCTCGTATGCCCGCTGCGATTCAGTAGCGGCCACGAAGTAGCAGATCTTGTCTGCGTTTGATGCCTTGAGCGTCGTCGTTGGGACATCGTTGTTGTTGACCGAAACAAGGGATATCTTCTTGGCGTGCAGAGAGAAGAAGTTGTAAAACCGAGCCTTGAGGGCCAAGCCCTTATGCACGATGGGTCCCCGAGTCATAGCGCCGGAGAAGCACGAGTCGAGCAATATAGTTCGACCCTTCGCTTGGATGGCGTTAACCTTATTAAACAGCTCTTCTTTGGTGATGTAGTTCGCCTGATCGGCCTGCGATGCATTCGAGGGCAAAATCACGCCGCTGCCGTCGGGTGATTTGGATCCGTGGCCAGCAAAATAGAAGACGAATCGCTCGGTCGGCTTAATGCGTGTTGCCACGTCATCAAGTGCGGCCATGATGCTCTCTTTTGAAGCTGTCGCATCCCCGAGTTGGACGACATTGAAGCCAAGCGATTTGAGACGCGTAGCGATCAGGGTGGCATCGTTAATAGAGCCGCCTAGCTGTGCGTCCGACGAGAGGCCAGGGTAGATATTAACGCCAGCCACGACTGCCTGATCGGCGCGCAAAGCGGCATTAGGCAGAATCGCAAGTGCCGAGAGTATACACGCCAGGACGTTGATAAACCGCATCGTTATCCTCCGAAATCTGTATGGGAACCTATGATACGCTGAACTCATGGATTAGCGACCGCCTTGCTCTTTTCTGCGGGTTCAATATAAAGCTCTTTGTAGTGGAGCAGCGTTTCTGGCTTGCCGTCTACAGCTCGAGACCTGGGGCCACCCGGGGTTTGGGTCCAACCTTCGCGGGCGCATTTGGCGAGGAAGTCCTCCGCCAGCCAAACAAAGCCATTGTCGCCCCAATCGGAGCCCCACGAATTAACCATACGGAATGCATGCTTGTCATCATCGTAGCCAACGATGCACACGGCATGTCCGCCCTGAGGTTTTGCGCCTGGGCCCGGAGAGTACACGAAATTCGGGTCGTTCGGTATTCCGCCCAGATCATCGTAAACCATTATGCCGAGGACCACGGGCATCTTGGTCTCCCACAGCACAGTCTTGAGCTTCTCGGGATCCATGGGATCATTCGGAGGCCCCACAAAGAGGCTGACAGTTTGACGTGCTTTGAACAACGCGGCACGGGTCATAGCGGTCTGCGTAGGCTGTGCCTGGCCGGTTTCGTCCCACGGCATCTCGTTCAGGCTGCAGCAACCCTGCTTCGCAAGCACGTCCATCGCCTGAAAAATGTGCATTCCGTTTTCAGGCTTCCCTCGGTTATACTGATCCCAAATGTAGTTTGGGCTGAACATGTATTTGGGATTGTTCAATTCATCCTTGGTGAAACCGCGAATCTTGCCTATTGAATAGGTAAAACAATAGTACGCAGTGCTCCAGCCGACGCACGAGCTTGTTTCGCCCTGATTAGCGATTGGAGGCAAGTATTCCGTCATCTCAAGTCGCTTGCCACGTTCACTTTTTGTGAGCGCCCGAGATACCCTAAGCTTAGGGTACATCGCGAAATCATCTGATGTGGCAAACTCCAGCCCAAATGAGCGAGCGGTTGGCGGAGCGGCAACTGCGGGCGTTCGAGCCAGCATACAGGTTGCAGCGGTAGCTATCGCTGCCATGGCAAATACTGTAATGTTACGTAAGTGGGTCATAGTAACTCCCCTTGTTGGCGTCACTGCGAACGCACTAATAGAGATTGTCGAATTGAATATCCAGGCTGCCTATTTAGTCATTTTGCATGTGAATGTCATTGCTTGTTCGTCAATGTGAAGATATTAACACTTAGCCTCGAAAAATGCTAGCAATAATTGCAGGCAATTCCAGTTGTTAATAGCGCACGTCTACTAACAATGGTGAGTGTTACACTTAATAGAGGCAATTATACGCTGATTTGCCAAATTATGGAAATAGACGATCTTGCTCAAGTTGGCATAGGCGAGCCGCTCATTATTAATGCTCCCTGAGAGCGGATGAGTCTAGGTACGGATTAGATGAGAACAGTTGCATTTTTATTTACGGATGTCGAAGGGAGCACGCCGCTTTGGGAAAAGCATCCCGACGCAATGTCGGGCTTGATGGCGCGGCACAATGCAATCATCTCCTCGGCAGTTAAGGGGCGCCGTGGCGTCGTATTTAAGACTGTGGGTGATGGGTTTTGTTCCTCGTTTGAGACTGTAGGCGATGCTCTCGCATGTGCTGTCGATGCGCAGCGTGCTTTGATCCGCGAGGAATGGGGTGATACACCTATTGTCGTACGTATGGGCGTCCACGCTGGTGCGGCGACGTATCGTGAAGGCGACTACGAGGGGCTCGCGTTGAGCCGGAGCGCAAGGGTATTGTCTAGTGCCCATGGAGGGCAGGTCCTTGTATCAGAGGCGGCCAGCGCTTTAGCTGCAGATAGCCTACCAGACGGATGCGCCTTACTTCCGATTGGTGCGGTGAAGCTCCGAGGTATCGAACGACCCGAGCACGTCTACCAACTGACCCACCCAGATTTGCCATCAGTTTTCCCTGCGCTATCATCCCTCGCGGAAACACCCACGAACGTCATTGCTCCAGCAACAACTTTTGTCGGGCGGGAGAATGACCTTGAGCAGTTGAGGGCCTGTCTCGACAGCGCAAAAATCGTCACCATAGTTGGCACAGCGGGTTGCGGCAAGTCGCGCCTTGCGCTTCAGTACGCCGTTGAGACACTAAGTTCGTATCCAGGCGGCGTCTGGCATGTCGATATCGAAAGTTCGCACGAGGAGATACCGCGCCGTGTCGGGGAGGTCCTGGGGGTCAGGATCGCAGGTCCTCAGCCGGTCGCGGAGATCGCGGAGCATCTTGATGGAGGCAAAGTACTTTTTGTTTTTGACAACTGTGAGGCACGGATCCACGAGGTGCTTGCGCTTGCTGAAGAATTGACCATCCATCAGGATGGCGTTCGCGTGTTAGCGACGTCGCGCGAACCACTTGGTGCACCAGGTGAGCAACTTATGCCATTGCGACCGCTTGAACTGCCGGCTAGAACCATGGTGAGCCCGGTGCGGATGCTTGAGCGAAGCCCAGCTGTCCGCCTCTTTGTCGAAAGAGCTACAGCCCAAAGTCCAAGCTTTCGTCTTGATGCCGACAACTGTGAGATTGTGGCGGAAATCTGTCGCCAGCTCGACGGCATCCCGCTAGCAATCGAACTGACAGCCCCCAAAATTAGGATCATGTCGCCGAAGGATCTGCTTCGACGGCTAAACACAAGATTGAAAGCCGCTCAGTCGTTAGCTAACCCTGTTCGCAGGGCAGACCCGATGCGCGACGCACTCGACTGGAGTTTCACGTCACTTGCGCCGCATTCTCGAGCCTTGCTGGAAAACTTCATTGTGTTTAAGCGCGGCTGGACATTGGAGGCAGCAGAAACTGTTTGTACGGACGACTTGCTGAGTCCGGATGATGTTCTGGACGAACTTACGTCGTTGGTCGACAAATCGCTTGTTAATGTGACGGATCAAAATGACGTTCGCCGCTTCTCCTTACTGCGTAACGTTTCGGATTACATCGTTGACAGTAGGACTGGGGCCGATGAGGCGTTAGAGAATCGCCATGCACTGTACTATTCGAATTACGTGACTGGCGCTGCCCAGGAAAGCGGCGGGGATCCGTCCAAACTCTTCGACGCTCTTGAGGTTGAAAACGCCAACATTACGGCTGCCTTTGACCACTACCTAGCCACAGGGCACGTAACGCAAGCTGCTGAAATGGCAAGTGCACTCTGGCAATGGTGGATCGTTCGCGGCCATCTAGCTCAAGGCTGGTCGCAGATGTCGGCGCTACTGACCGCTGCTGGAGATCTGACGGCCGCAATGGCGCCCCTGGCGATGGCGGCCGGGTTAATCGCCTCAGAGCTTGGCAACTATGCTGCCGCGAGCGCGAAACTTGGGCAAGCTGTTTCGATTTTCCGAGAAACTGGTCCGCCGCGTTACTTAGCGGCTGCGTTAGGTAACCTTGCTCTTATTGATCAGCAACAGAAGTCGTATGATCGGGCCGTTCGGCTTTACGAAGAGTGTCTGGACGTCTATCGAACAGTCGAAAGCAATGAAGGCATTGCTATGGTCCTCGGAAACCTCGCCCTGATTTATACTCTGATTGGAGATTACGAGCAGGCAGACGCTCGCGCGCAAGAAGCCATACAGATGAGCCGCGCCCTTGGCCTTGAGCGGTCTTTAGCCGTGGCACTGGGCAATTTCGGCCTGCTGCAAATTGAGAGGCGCGAGAATACCGCTGCAGCTGCGACTTATCTAGAGTGCACGCCCATCTTTATCCGAACGGGGGACAAAGGCGGTTATGCTTCTTGCGTTGACGCATTGGCGCGAATAGCGACCGCTAGCGGGATCAGCGATGACGCGGCGAGATTGACCGCGCTGGCGGATGCGCTTCGACGCGAAACCCAGATTCGGTTGCCGGGATGGGAGGAAGCAGTGGCCAACGATATTCGTGACCAGCTATCGCGGGCTCTTCCTGCCGCGCAGTACGACCTACTTCGAGTTGAGGGCCGAGAACTCGAACAAGGCGATGTATTGGCCATTGCTAAAGCCCTCTCGATTAAGGCTCACTAATTGCCGTCAGCGCGAAACATACCAGGGAATTGTCAGGCTTGTGGAGAATGTATAGAGTGAACGATGACCTGGAAAATCGTGAGCGGTCTAATGGAAACTGAAGGAATAGCCACTTGTCCACTTCTGAGCAACAGATTAACGCATTCAATGTTGAGTTCACTCGCGTTCGAAGCGAGATTAGTAAAGTCATCGTGGGGCAAGACGAAATCGTTGAGGCGGTGCTTGTGGCGCTCTTCGCGGGTGGACATGTGCTACTGGAAGGCGTGCCGGGACTTGGCAAGACCCTTCTTGTTCGAACACTGTCTCAAGTGCTTGACCTGAAGTTCTCGCGCATCCAGTTCACGCCCGACCTGATGCCTGGTGACATTTCGGGAACGACTATGATCGTCGAAGATCCCGCGTCCGGACGAAGATCATTTCAGTTTCAGCCCGGCCCAATATTTGGCAACTTAATTCTTGCGGATGAGGTGAACCGCGCTACACCGAAGACGCAATCTGCCTTGCTAGAAGCAATGCAGGAGCAGAGCGTAACAGTTTCCGGGGTGCGGCACGATTTGGCGTCGCCGTTTTTCGTGCTAGCTACGCAAAATCCTATCGAGATGGAAGGCACTTATCCGCTTCCCGAGGCTCAGCTTGATCGATTCCTGTTCAAGCTACTCGTGAAGTCACCAGCCCTTCACGATCTAACTTCTATTATCGACCGAACGACGGGTACAGATATCGCCTCGGCAGAGAAGATTGTCGATGGCACCCAAATAATGGAGATGCGAGCTGTTTGCCGCGAGGTGCCGATTGCTCCTCACGTTCGCGAATTCGCTGCACGAGTCGTCCTGTGCACTCACCCGGGAGCGAATGGGACGCCAGAGGCTGTGAACAAATATGTCAGGTTTGGGGCATCCCCGCGTGGGGCACAAGGGCTTGTACTCGCTGCCAAGGTCCGCGCGTTACGCGACGGGCGCTTTAACGTCGCATTTGAGGATATACGCCGGGTTGCCTTCGATACCTTACGACACCGTTTGATACTTAGCTTTGAAGCCGACGCGGAAGGCATAACGCCTGACCAGATTATTGATAAAGCGCTTCAAAGGGCTGCAGCCGACATGGCTGTACGAGTTCCAGCATAGCAAAACGAGAGTTACCTTACCTATGGAAATTTCGGAGTTTAAGCGCCGCGTGCGGCAGGCATTTGGCCCGAATATGGAGCACGCAACCCCGGCGAACGTTCGGGAGTTCATTGACGGCGTGCAACGGGAAATGTGGCGAGATGAGCGATCCAGGCTGTCTGAGAAGACGGGTATTCCTCGTCCGCCCTACGACCTTTCTGGGCCACACGATCCGGTAACCTACGAAGGTGCCCTGAGGAGCTTTTTTGCTGCAGCGATTGATGAGCCGGACGATCAGGCGTTTATTGCCCTGTGGATGTTCACATTGGATCTTGCGTACAATGGTATAGAAGAGATGCAGTCCGATAGCTTATCGCGCCTGTTTGTTGACGATAATTCGCCCTAGCGCGGCGAAACGTGGCCGACCTGATTATGCCCAATACCAACCTGCTCGATCCAGCCTTCATGCGCAAGCTCGAAAAGTTGACGCTTGTCGCCCGCAAGGTGTATCACGGACAGCTTCATGGTGAACGGCGAACAACTCGTCGTGGTCACAGTGTCGAATTCGCTGACTTTCGCGAATATGCCGCAGGTGACGACTTAAGATACGTTGACTGGAAAGCATTCGCACGCCTTGACAAACTCTTCCTGAAGCTCTTTCGGGCGGAGGAAGATCTGACCGTTCATTTCCTCGTGGACGTAAGTAAGTCGATGTCGTTTGGGGCACCGATGACGAAGGTTGAATACGCTGTTCGTGTTTGTGCGGCGCTTGGCTATATCGGGCTTAACGAATATGATCGCATAACCGTTACGACGTTCAACGACGAGCTCCACGCTCGCCTGCCGGGGCTTCGAGGGCGAACCAGCGTACCGTCGTTTTTTCGATACCTTGAGCGACTATCTGAGGGTGGGGGCCGTACCGATTTCGCTACGGCTCTCCGATTGTATGCCGAGCGCGAGACAACGGCCGGATTGGCCGTTGTTTGTAGTGATTTTTTCGATGCTAACGTTCGCTCGGGTATCCATGCCTTGCTCGCGCGTCGCTTCCAGGTGGTGCTTATTCAGATACTTGACCCCGATGAAGTCACGCCGTCGATTGCTGGTGATGTGCGGCTCGTAGATGCCGAGACAGGCGACCATCTACAGCTTTCGGTTTCTCCGTACACGCTGGGTGAGTACCAGCGCCGCTTCGACGAGTTCGTCGGCGAGCTCGAACTGCTAGCGAGCCGCCACGGTATGGAATATGTCCGCGTGACGACCGAAACGCCGTTCGAGGACACGGTGCTTAAGTATTTGTATTCGGGAGGGCTGGTTCGGTGACACTGCGTCTTATGGCTCCGTGCCGTAGAGTCGGTCGCCGAAATCGCCTAGTCCTGGCAGGATATACTTGCGAGAGTTTAGTTCACGATCGAGCGCAGCGGTGACAATGTCTATGTCTGGGTGCTTTGCCTGGAGGTGCGCGACGCCTTCAGGGGCAGCGACAACACACACCATGGTGACATGGCCTGCACCTGCAGATTTCACCAAAGTCACGGCCTGCGCGGCGGAACCACCCGTTGCCAGCATTGGGTCAAGCACGAAAGTGGGCTTGCCGTCGATATTCGGCGGTAGTTTCGCGTAGTAGGACGACGCGACAGCCGTTGTTTCATTACGCTCAAGCCCGACATAGCCAACCGCGACATCGTGGAGGAGTTCAGCAAACGCTTCTAGCATTCCCAAACCAGCGCGTAGGATAGGGACGGCGACAACTGGAACAAGGTGAACGCCTTCGTACGACTCTAGTGGAGTGTCAATCGCCTTTGCTGTGTATGATAAGTTACGCGTGGCTTCTATAGTCAGCAGTTGTGTTAGGCGGCGTGTCACGGTTCGGAATGTTCCGGGCTCCGTTTGCTTGTCCCGCAACTCCGTCAAGAGATGTTGGGCGAGGGGATGTTGTAAGACTGTAAAGCTCATGATATATTTCTCGATCGGTAACGTGGCGTCTCAACTCTTGGCTATTAACGAAAAAGGCTGCGTGACGGCATGAGTTTTCTTGCGCCGCTTAACCTTCTCTGGCTTGTGCCGACTCTTGGCGGTATCGTGGCGCTATGGATTCTACGGATGCGGCGCAAAGACTATGCTGTGTCCAGTTTGTTTCTGTGGCGCGATGTCACCCCAGCACAGAAGGCAGATACGCCGTTTCAGCGCCTTCGTAGCAGCTTGCTCCTCATTCTACAGCTTCTAGCGGCATTCCTTCTCATCGTGGCTCTGTCCGGCCCTGTCCTTCCAGTTTCAAGCTCTGGCCACCGCTCCTATGTGTTGATCCTCGACAACTCGGTCACGATGGGCGCCACCGATGTTTCGCCAAGCCGTCAAGACAATTTGGAGACGCTGGCTGCCGACTACGCAGCCAAGCGGCTAGGAGCTGGCGATAGGCTGTGTGTGGTGTCGACCAGTCCCAGCCCGACCGTTGTGTCCGATTGGGGAGCGTCCCTCGGCGAAGTCCAGCGCGCCATCAAAGGTGTGCTCCACACGGATACTGTGCGTGATCTTGGGGCTACGATGACTTTAGCTTCCGGTATCCTTGATCGATCTCACCCGGCAGATGGCCGGATTGATATGTTCACTGACTGCTCCTGGCCGGACGACGAAGATAAAGCCGCGCGAATTGCTGCCAAAATCTACCCGATCACCCTGTTTAGTGTTGGCACCGACAATGCACCAAATGTTGGTGTGGCGTCGATAGACTTTCGAACAGACCCTACACAAGTGGGTCGCAAGAGAGTCCTTGTACGATTGCGTAACTTTGGCGTGACAGATGCGCGCCAAGGGCAAGTTGATATCTTCGCCGGGCCAGGAACGAGGAAAACAATCCCGTTGGCAATTAAGCGAGGGGACTATCAGAGCGTTACCTTCGATGTCCCTATGTCGTCAACGCCACTTGTTGCAACGGCAACCATCAGTGGTGTTTCCGAGGACTGTTTGAAGGCTGACAACAGTGCGTCAGTCGTCATACCTGCCGCCCGCCAGTACAACGTCCTATTGGTGTCATCCGGAAACGTCTTTCTGGAACAGCTACTGACCGGTGACAAAAGTTGCGACGTTTTCGAGTGCAACAGTGGGCAATACAGTTCAGCGGTCAAGGCACGAGCCTATGATACTGTCGTATTCGACGGATGGCTCCCGGAAGCCATTCCCGAAGGCAAATACCTCGTCTTCAATGCTGTTAATCGCGACATGCCGGTCGCCTTAGCAGATGCGTCGCCGAGCTTGGGCACGGAGATCGTGGACTGGAACCAAACGCACCCAATCATGCGTTTCGTCGACTTCACCGACGTGCACATAGCGGCACAGACGCAATCATCGCCGTCCCGATGGGGGCGATCTCTTGTTGACACGTCATCGGGCCCGGCAGTTGTCGTCGGCGAGCGGGACGGGCGACGGATTGTCTGGGTGTCGTTCTCGCTCTCAGATTCTGATTTTCCGCTGAAAGTGGCTTTCCCTGTTTTTGTTCAGAATACTCTTCAATGGCTCCGAGACACTGGGGCCGGAGAGCGCAGCCTCGCAACCGGAACACCACTGCCGTCGTTCCCGGCAGGGAAGTGGACGGTAACCGGGCCAGATGGTCTGACGTCGGGCATCTGCGCCGAGGGCGATGCATCGTCGTGCGTATTCAAAGAGACTGGCCGAGCTGGTATTTACCGTGCCCAAACCGGCGTGGGTGCGGCATCTTATGCCGTTAACGTCGCATCAGACCGCGGGTCGAACTTGGCGCGAGGTATTCACTCCAACCTTTCCCAAGCGCCGGTTCAGGACAAGCGGGCAACCTCCGTTTCTCGGCTACGCCTGACGCAACTTCTCACACTCGCGGTGTTATTTCTCTTACTAATAGAGTGGCTGGCCTATCACCGTAAACGGTCTTGAAACGGTAGCTGATAGTGGTGCGTGCGTGCCAATGAGGCGTCGAGAAAAAGTTCATACAAAAATTAATGAAGAGTTTGATGAAATTTAATCTCTAATTCACAGAACCGATATATAATGATTCCAACGGTGCCGTTACAAGTCCATATTTCAGCGTAGATCGAACAGGCCTTATCTATTATTTTGTTTGCCTAGAGATTGTCGATTATGCTCCCTGAAAGTGTTGGAGGATGTAATGCACGGCTATCGTTGCGGCAACTGCCGAAAGACCCTGATTCCTGGCTCAAGCTTTTGTGTCCAGTGCGACTCGTTCTTCGCCGACCCGGTTCCGGAAAGTAATCCGTTACCTGGCGAATGCGACATTCTTATACCGGTGACTACGCCACTGGGGTTGTCCAGAAAGGCGCTCCGTAACGCCGTAATGGCCCTGGCCATTTGCTGCGTCCTGGGGATTGCGCTCCTGTTCAAGTCTGCGTGTTTGACTCTCCCTCGCTGGGGGACGGGCGCTGCCCATTCACCAGCGATTATGGAGGCTCTGAACGCGGACATCCAGGCGGATCTGGACAAAACCATGGAGTCGCGTCTGCGAGCAGTCGACGTCATGCTGTCCCTCAGCACGCAATGTACGATTCACCATGCGTCGTATTCGCGTAAACCGGGCGACTCCGTCATCATGATCGCCCGCGTACCGATGACCCATCGTCAAGCTCGGAACCGAGCCCTGTTTGCGGCCTATCTGTTTCGGGATTTGCGGGGCGATTTCGTCTCTGATCCGAAAGAGCAGGTTGTACGAGTTTGCTTGCTCGGGAATAACGGGCGACGAGAGTACTCTGCGTCGTCGTTTCCCGTGCGGAAGCCCGCTGCGACCAGCCTCAATCGACCACTCTACGTTCTGTAGGGAATCGGGACGATGACAAGTAAAAAAGGAGTCAAGGTTCTAAACTTGACTCCGCTGAGTCCGCAAACGGGGACAGAAGTCTCTACCGGTGCGTGGCCTCAATAGAGCGGGCATGGATAACTGCTTGCGATAGCCTTCTCGGCATCCCCGAGCCTTTCGAAGTTCACCTCTTTACGCTTCATCTGCGAATCGAGTTTGTCCAGCGCGTCTCGTACATTACGAGGCGCTTTCTTTGGCATCGTATTCCGCAGGTCTCGAACCAATCCGAGGTCGGCGACATTAGGCGAGCTTATTCCTGCGAGTTTCAAGCTCGACGCGAGGCGCCCTAGTCGATAACCCCACAATCCATCTTGGCCGTTTGCCACCTTCAGCCAGATCATAATTCGCGCCCATGATTTGGGAATAAGCCGGTCGGACTCTTCCAGCGTGGCAAGAACAGCCAACGTTGCCGGGTCAGTTTCTTTGGAAGCTGCCGAGACGGCCGTCGTATCGAGTGGGCGAACAAGCTCATCGATGGCTAGTACGAGGTCAGCATAGCTGCCTGGAGGCGCGCCAAGAGCCGACAATTCAGCGACTGCTTCGCGTAGCGAGCGAAGCTCGACGCTACGCACTGAAGATGCGAGTCGGGCTAGACGCGTGATTGTCGCCTGCGATTCCGGCCCGTCTGCCATTGACTTAAGAGACTGAATTTGAATGTCAAGGGCAAGGACGGAGTACTGCGGTGTGGATAGAAGGTAGCCGAGGCGATGACCCACCGTTACTGGGTCCGTAACGGTCATGTCTGCAAGAGGCGCAGGGATAGACACCTTCGGAGGCGCCGAGGGGGCGTCTTCGGCGTATACGGGCCGAGAGTCGTGAGACAAGCTCAGCCCGATCAGCAATGCAAGTACGAGTTTGACAGTTCTTAGTTTCACAGTACGTTAGACGTACTTCAGGCTGCCAAAGTTTCGGGGAATCCACTATCGGCCGAGAAGAACACGCAAGATCTCGGAGACCGACCACGCTTGCGCGATACATCCGTTGGGTCCATGGGGCTCATCGCCGTCATAAATCTCCGCGATACTTCCGACACCATATTCGGCGACGATATCGTCTATCTGCGTAAGCATTTCGATTTTAGCGTCCACGCCTTTGACTGCACGGTGCGCGTTCACATACGGGCCAATTAGCCAAGGCCAAACGGTTCCTTGATGGTAGGCAGCGTCACGCCGAGTTTGGTCGCCGGGGCCGTAGTGTGCGATATAGTTGCTGTCTTCGGGCGCTAAGGTACGCAGCCCGCGTATCGTCAGTAATTCGTCTGTAACCTTAGCAAGCAGATCGGCAGCTAACTGCGACTTGGGATCCAAAATTGGAAATGCCAGCGATAGTGCGAAAATCTGGTTCGGACGAATGTGATCTTCGTTACCGTTGGGTCCGTCCACCACATCGAACAGACAGCCTGTCGCGGGATTTGGATATTTCGCGACAAACGACGACTGCGCCTGATTGGCCCATGCCGAAAAGTCCTTTGCGGGCCTGTCGGCTCGTTTGGCGACCTCAATCATCACCTTAAGCGCATTGAACCAGAGGGCTTGAATCTCAACTGGCTTGCCGATACGCGGGGTAATCACATGGTCGCCCACTCGGGCATCCATCCAGGTCAACTGAACGCCAGGTTCGCCAGCGTAAAGTAGCCCGTCGGTGGTGTCGACGTGGATATTGAAGTGGGTGCCAGCGTAGTGAGCGCGCAAACTCTTCTCTAGCGGCTCATATAGATCGCGAGTAAGGAACTCCCAATCAGTCGACGCTTTAGCGTACGCGTAAGCCGCCTGAAATAGCCAAAGTGTTGCGTCTACGGTGTTGAACTCAGCCCCGGCGCCACCGTCAGTAAAGCGATTCGGAATCAGCCCGTCTGTGAGGGCGTTCGCGAAGGACTCGAGAATCTCCCGCGCCGTCTTGCGCCTACCGGTTGCCAGGCACAGACCGGGCAGCGCAATCATCGTGTCGCGACCCCAATCCGTGAACCACGGATACCCGGCGATAACGGTTGCGCGGTTGACTCGAGCGGACTTGGGGATGACAAACTGGTCCGCAGCAAGTACTAGCGATCGAATAAACGGCTTGACGTTTCTTGGCAGCTTAGCGTCCTTTACCAACTCGTCGCGTCGCTGAACTTCAGCTGCGAGCGATTCGTGCGGCGACGCTGGCTCGGCCTGCTCGACCGTAGCCACAAACGTAACGGCGCGGCCCGCAGATAAGATGCCAGTGTATGATCCTGGGCAGTAGAGATCCTCGCTTGCGTCTTGCCCACGTTCCTGCTCGCGCTCATGCTCGTAGCTAAAGTACCATCGCCCCGCTTGCGTAAACAAAAAGGCTTCGGACGGGAGCAAGCGGAGGTGAGCTGTTAAGGCACCCTCATAGGCGGTCACCTCTACGTGGCCGTCAGGGGCGACGCACGTATTGCCGGTGAACCCGTCGTACTTATGGAGTTCGCTGTGATAATCCTTGTAAGACACGAATGGAAACAGCGTGATGCTGACAGGCTCAGGGGCTTTGAGCATCGTGTAGCGAATGTACACCGTGTTCTCGCCATGCGGCATCCATATTTGCTTCTGCAGCGTCACAGTGCCTTCGTGGACCGAATACGTGAACGTAGTTACGGGTTCGGTATCAAATCCGATGAGGTGCCGATAGCCCTGGGGATAGATTACGCTGGGATACTTGTTTGCGCTTAGCTGATAGACTTGATCCTCAATGTGGATCTCCTCTTCCAGTTTTGAAAGAACAACGGTCCGCCCCAGAGGCGGCGTACATGCCGCGACGAGCAGACCGTGGTATCTTCGGGTATTGGCTCCAGCGATGCTACTTGATGCGTAGCCGCCGATGCCGTTTGTCACCAGCCATTCGCGTCGACTGGATATGTCCCAATTGCTAACGAGTTCGTGCGAAAGTACTGTCATGTAAGGTTGCGATTCTTTGTGAACGCCTCAAGCCTGCGAACCGTATCAACAGCGCCGCGTCGGCGCTCAACGGCTTGCTGGACCTTGAGGCACAATAGCTCGTAAACATCGACTCCGGGCATATTCTTCTCGACATAGTCGAAAGCGCCACGCTTCATGCACTCAACGGCATTTGCTACATTGCCGTAAGCGGTCAAAACGATTACTTCTGTAAAAACATCACGCGCAACTGCGCCTTCCAAAAGGCGTATGCCTGAGTTGGCGTCTTCCATGCTCATGTCCGTGATAACGATATCGTAGGCCTTCTCTGCCTTCGTCAGAGCCTCAATGCCTGCGCTTTCGCTCTCGGCAGTTCGCGCACGATAGCCTTCCCGCTCTAGACGGCGGCGGACAGCTTCGCGGACTTCTTCTTCGTCATCAACGACCAGAATATTGCACATAGTATAGAGTTTACTTCCCGTGGATGAGCGTTGTCAAGGAAATGAACGGCGGCAGGTACGATTTACGCCACCGAGAGGAGGTCGCCATGCGGTATTCTTGTTACGCGACCAAACCGCTGAACACCCATTCAGCGGGGCCTGTCATGCGTATCGAGCCATCTGGTGATTGGGTGAACTGCAGTTCGCCACCCTTGGAGCGAACCGTGATGGTTGCAGTTGGGGCAGAGCGGCCTTCTGCCCATGCCACAGCCGCAATCGCCGTCGCGCCGGTTCCGCAACCCAGTGTCTCCCCCGCAGCTCGTTCCCATATGCGCACATCATACACGTCGCCATCACGTGGCACAGTCCACATGATGCTGGTGCGCTCGGGGAAGTACTGGTGATTCTCGATCAGCGGACTGAGGGCGCGAAATCGGTCCTCATCGATTGGGGCATCCAGGAAGGCGACAGTATGCGTTGATCCCGTGCTGACGGGCGATAATGCGACGACTGTGTCGGCGACAGCCAGGTTGTATGACTGAAGTCGCCGGCCGTTATTTGGCCCAAGGAAGGGAACGTTTGCTGGGGCGAAATCTGCTTCACCCATATCGACCGATACCGTCGCGTGCTTCATCTCCGAGGATACGGCGAGCAAAACGCATTCGCGGTTGCGGTCGAACCCGTGGACAAATAGTGGCTTGCCGACGATAACGTGTCCGTGCCGATAGGCCCACAGAAGCGCACACCGTAGCCCGTTCCCGCACATGTCTTCGCTGCCATCGGGGTTGAACATGCGAAAGCCAAGGACCCCTTCGCCAAAATCTCCTCCGACAACGAGCATGCCATCGCTTCCAACTCCAAAGTGGCGGTCGCATAGACGTAACGCCAGCGTTGGAAGGTCAAGCGAGGCGACATCATTCGCGGCGACAACGACGAAATCGTTACCGATCGCCTGCATTTTCACAAACTCGATCATGCTTCGGGGTACGAACCAAGTACATTTAGGAAGAGGGCGTGCTCTTTAAGCTCGGCAAGCGCTCTGACTACGGCTTCGTCGCGAGTATGGCCCTGCAGATCGACAAACTGCACATAGTCCCAAGGCGTGTGCTTAGATGGGCGGGACGTTATAAGCGTTAGGTTGACCTCATTGCCCTCAAACGCGCGAAGGCCGCGGGCAAGAGCTCCTGGCTCGTTCTTGACTGCGAATAGCACGCTTGTCTTGTCGTGGCCCGTTTTAGGAGGATCATTCTGCCCGACGACGATGAAGCGTGTCGTATTGCGAGGATCGTCTTCGATGTGCTCTACACGTAGCGGAATCGAGTACAAGTCCGATGCCAACCCACTAGCTATTGCGGCGCCTTCTGGATCCTCGGTCGCTCGCTCAACGGCACGACTGGTAGGCAGTACCTCAATATACTCGACATCCGGAAGATTGTTGTTCAGCCACTGTCGGCACTGCGCGAGAGGCTGCGGGCCTGTATATACGCGCTTTATGTCCTTCAGATCGGTTGCGTGCGTCAGTAAATTGTGGACGATAGGGAGATAGATCTCGGCGCAAATCTTGAGGGTAGTCAGCTGGAGCGAATCGAGCGTGTAGTGAACAACGCCTTCGATGCTATTCTCGACCGGGATGACGCCATAATCGGCTCGCTGGTGCTCTACTGTGGAGAAAACGTCGAGAACAGATTTGCTGGAGGAAAACGATGACGAAGACCCAAACTTGCTCGTCGCCGCCATGTGCGTGTATGAGCCAGCAGGACCCCAATACGCGATTGTTAAAGGCTTCTGTAGTGCGCGCGACGCAGAGAGGATTTCGCGGTAGATAGCATGCAGGGCTTCGTTAGGCAACGCGCAGGTGGTTGCCGATCGCAGCGCTTCGAGGCGCTTGAAGATCTCTCGCTCGCGTTCCGGGGCGAACCAGCGGGTTTCCGGAGTGGTGGCTTTGCGCCGACCCACCTCGACGGAAATCTCGGCGCGCTCGTTCAGCAACTCCACCAGTTTCGCATCGATCTCATCGATTCTAATTCGCAAATCATCCAAACCCATCGGGCGCGCTCCTCGGTAATTCGGCGTTGAGACCCCGGCAACTATCACTCGGGGCGCGCGTGCTCGGATGCCAATAACCAGCATTACACGTGCATTACTCTGGCGCGTATGATACCCGACATCAGGTTAGAGCGGCAATGGTTTGGTATTGAGCGCGTCTTACCTTATCCTAGACTGTTCGGATGATAAGAATCGTTAGGTCGTCGCCGAGGGGGACGCCGTCAGCGTAGGCGAGAACTTCGCTCTTGATGATTTCAGTAAGGGACTCGGGATCAGAGGCGTAGTTCTCGGCAACAAGGGCTGTAAGCCTATCAAGGCCAAACATATCACCCTCTTTGTTAGCGGCTTCTGTGACTCCATCAGAGTAACAGACAAAGATATCGCCGTGAGAATAGGGGGCGCAACATTGCGAATACGTTTCTAACTCGCTAAAGCCGATTGGAACGCATTCCGACTCCAGCATTTCGATCTCTCCAGCAGACGAACAGCGTATCGTTTTGGCGTGACCGCAGTCCACGTAAGTGACGCGCTTCTTTCGCGAGTCGAACCGGAGGTAACACATCGTCGCGAAAAACTCAAGGCCGATGAAATGCGATGTCAACTCACTGTGCATCATCGAGATCACTTGCTCGGGTTCGGGGAGTTTTGATTCTCCACCAGCGAACAGTAATTGGCCAATCGCGCGAAGGTAGCGACTCTTAATCCCTGCGCCGAGAAGGGCGGCGGGAATTCCCTTGCCCATGACGTCGCCAATCAGGACATCGATACAGTGATCGTTGTATCGATAGAAATCGTAAAAGTCGCCGTCTATTGCTTGCGATGCCTGGGTGAAAACACCGATTTCTAGCCATGGAAGATCGCGAGGAGGATCACCAAGAAGGAGAGTCTGCTGAATCCGGCCGGCCGTTGCTCGTTCTCGCTCGCGGCTTTTCGCTAGTTCGTCTTGAGCCTGCCTTCGGGCGGTGATGTCGACGACTGTGCCCTCATATCCGACAACTGCGCCGGATGGGTTTCGGATTGAGCGCGCGTTCTCGCGTATCCAGATGACTTCGCCGTCGCGCCTACGAACTTGCGAATCAAAGTTGTAGATAGCGCCTTCCTGCTGCAATATTCGCCGAAACTCGATGCGGCGATCCTCATCTACGTAGAGCTGGCTGCCTATATTGGTCAAACTGACCATCATCTGCTCGGGCGACTCGTAGCCGTAGATCTGTGCGAGCATCGGATTAGCTTTGAGGTAACGGCCATCTTCTGTCGTCTGGAAGATGCCTTCAACCGCGTTGTCGAAAATGGAGCGATACTGAGCTTCGGCATTGTTCGCACGCTGCATGACCTGTGACAAGCGGCGCTCAAAGGCTGGCGACATGGCATGAATAACGCTACCCGTGACGATCGCAGCTCCAGCAACTGCAGCTATGAGCGCAAAGACAGCGCCAGCGACTCCAAGATGGGGAGCAGACACGAGCGCGATCATGCCTGCGACGGAGATTGTTATAGCCGCGCCGACAGCAAGGGATCGAGGCGACAAAAGCGAGGTCAAGCCGACTTGGGCAGGCGTGCTAACGGGCTCACCTTGATCGGTCTCGTGTATCGAAAGTGTAAATGGCGCTAAGCTGCTTTTTGGTGTTGCGTTCAAGCCGGTTCCGTTCCAGCGCACAAGGCGCTTTTAAAGACCTGCCGGTACATCGCAAAACGCGAAAACGGGCACGCCCTTGGAATAGGACGACGCCCGTGTCGTTCATTTACATCTCAAACCGGTATTCGTCAGTGAACCCGGTACAGTTAAGGTTTCCGTATCGAGCTTACGGGAAGCGCGACGAGTAGCAACGCCTAGAGGCTTTGCCATAATCATTGTAGCATAACTTCATCATGTGAAGTGTTAAGGAACTCGACTATCTGGCTTTCGCCCACGGGTGACTACAAAGTCATTATCGGTAGATCTGTCCATAGCCTACATGGCTTCGGACAATTTTCATTGCGGCGTAATTGGCACGCTCGTAGTTGTCCCAATATAGAGAAACGGTTCTACCATGCGGATGGTTGATGCATCGGCGGTGCCTGCAATCGTTTCGACAAGGAGATCAAGCGCGGCTTCTGCGACCTCTCGCGGCAATGCATCGCAAGTGGTCATCGGTTGTGGCGCTAGGTCAGCTGCAAGTCCCCTTGTTACTGCTACCACTGATATATCGGTCGGGACCTGCAGCCCCAACCGATTTGCTTCTAGGCACGCTCCGATACCTGTAATCTCGTTGTATGCTACCACCGCTGTAGGCGTAGGTGACATCCGTAAAGCGCTTTCCAGCAAGATGCGGCCACGCGCGAGCGCCCTTCTAGGCAAGCTTTCGTCCAAATAATTACCGTAAGAAGCATCGAATCCATCGATTGGGGCAGGCGCATCTTGGTCCAGATTTTGGACGGCCAGCTGCATAGGATCGATGCCACGTTGAGTGTACGCCTGCCGGGCCCCATCTACGGTCGACTGGTGCGGGTAGTTGTATCGATCGCCTGGAACTGGGAGCAGGACAGCGATATTTCTATGACCAAGGTCAAGAAGGTGGCCAACTACCTTTACTGCGTTGGCCGCCAGCGGTCTGGCGAATGACGGAAATGGACTGCCAGTCATTGTTTTGCCGTAGATTACAACAGGGATTTGCTGTGCCGCCGCTTGGCGAAGAGCGGCGCCTTGCGGTACCTCATCCCACGTGCCATAACGACTGCGCACGATGATTCCGTCCAGCCTTGATTCAAGCAGTGAACGGATAGCGCGGTCTTCGGCGTGCTCGTCGAACTCCGTAAGGGTTATTTGCATTTCGTAACCGCGCCCGATAGCGCAGCGGTAGATCTGCTGTATAATTTCATTGTAGTTGAGGATGCTGTCTGGCAGGACAATCCCTAAGCTGTGGGTTTGTTTGGCGCGCATGCGCCTGGCTAAACCGTTTGGGATATAGCCGAGTTCATCCGCCGCCTCGCGCACTCTTTGCCGCGTTGCCTCGTTGATACTTCCCTTGCCAGAGAGGGCATACGAGACTGTCGAATAATCTAAATTTAGAATTTCAGCAATTTGCTTCAGAGTGGTTGCCATGTGGTATAATCGATCTATAAATCAAAGGTTTGATTTACCTGAAGGTATAAGCAATCAGGCTTAAATACAGTCGGGCGTTCGTCGTAGCGCCGTGAAATTAGTATAGCCCATGTTGTGGCTTAGGCGAAAGGGTACTAAAATGAGGATAGTAAGCAGTTCAAAAGCATATCCGCCCGCTTCCACTCTTCGCGGTTTTACATTGATTGAGCTTCTCGTAGTGATAGCAATTATCGCTATGTTGGCAGCAATACTCTTTCCCGTCTTTGCGACAGCACGAGACAAGGCGCGATCTACTAATTGTCTCAGCAACCTGAAGCAGCTCGGCTTGGGGACAATGAGCTACATTCAAGATTACGACGAGATGTGCTTGCCGCTGCACTTTGACGCGAATGCTAACTCTAGTCTTGATAAGCCCGAAATGGCTTGGGGAAACATTCTCTTTCCCTACATCAAGTCAGCCGGTGTTTATCAGTGCCTAAGCGAAAAGACGACAGGCAGTTCTGACCCGTACAGCGCCGCGTTTACAGACTACCTCTACAATAGCTGGCTAGGGCAAAACAACACGATTCAATATACAACACTTACGGCGCCTTCGGCCACTCTGCTGTTTGTAGAAGGCGGCACAGGTAACGCTCGACAAAATACGAATGGCGGTTTTACATCAACGTGCGCAATGGCTGTCGGGATGGCGGCGGCGCCGAATGGCGCAGCGCAACGACACATGGGTGGCGCTAATTACGCTCTTGCTGATGGCCACTCCAAGTGGTTCATCGGGTCAGCCAATAATCAGAGCACGATGATTTGGAGCCGAACGTGCCATCCGGGTATTGCCGACCCCGTCGCGAAGTATAACGGCCAAGACCCAACATTTGGCATAAACTAGCACATCGCTGCGCTCCGGTTTGCCACGTTTGCAAAGTAGTCGCCCTTGACAGTGCTCGTATATTGCGAGCGATATTCGAAAGTAATAGTATGAGACTCCGCCTTACCTTCATTATGGCACTTGCCGTCCTCTCGCTTGGCTTGGTCAATGCGGCCCCCGTGCACGTCGCGATATGGGACCCTCAGTTCGGCACCAAGGAGATGCGCTTCACGCTTGATTTACCTGGTCTCGACCAAACGGCGAAGATCCTGGCGACGAAAGGGTGCGATGTATCGCGGCTAACTTCGGCGCAACTCAATGATCCGTCCACATTTTCCGCCACCAAATTCGACGTTCTCATCCTGCCAGGCGACGTTTTTCCAGTTCCCAACGTTCCTGCGATCAAATCGTTTGCCGATGGTGGCGGCGTTTTGGTTGCGCTTGGAACCAACGTGCCGTTCTTGATCGCAATTGAGCCTGAGGCCGATGGTTACTGGACAATGGCCCCAAAAACGCCACAGTTTGCATGGCAGCGTAAAGATATCTCTGATGTCTATGGGCTCAAATATATCTGGCGGCCCAATCTCCACGATTCAGGGGCCGTTCACGATCCGTCCCCACTTTTGCTGCAATACTTGCCCACTGCAAAGACTATACGGCGTACGCTGCCGTCGCGCTGGATCATTTCAGGCGACGGGGCCAAAATGTATCCACTGCTCGGATCGCGCAGGCCAGATGGCGTCGCGGTCAGTCCGCAGATATACATCGCGCAGAAAGGCGCTCATACGGCCATCATTGCTGCGCCTCGGTTTAACACGACCGGCGTGGCTGGTTTTGCCCTTCCCGACGATACCATCGCTGCTTTGGTCAAGATCGGGGGAGACATTAAGCGGGGCATCATACATCTCGATCCCGCATCAGCAATAAATCTTCCGGCCGACATGCCCTCCCCCGGACCACTGGAAATGCGAGTGGGAAGTGGAAGCGTCAACCCAGACGGAGCGGCTTCCCAAAAGCGATGGGGTAAATTCGACGGCTCATGCGTCGATCTCCCGCAAAACGCGATGCCAGATGCGTTGCCCAGAAATCTTCAAGCAGGTAAGTCGGCAACCCTTGTCCTGCCTTCGTCGCCGCCAAGCGAGAAGGTCGCGCAGTTCTTCAGAATTCGTGCAGCATATGTGAAGACAGGCGCAGGATTGAAGGTGGCAATCGAAGACGGAGCGTCGTCGCGCGTGCTCTGGAATGAAACACTCAACTACATCGACACTCGCGGCACGAGCAATCACAACGCAATTGACGACATCCAGCCAATCGAGTTTAACCGCGTTATCTTTCTGCCACCAGCGTCAGCGACTGCCCGGCTTGTCGTAACAAACGCTGGTATCGAGACGCTTTATCTTGACGCAGCTCAAATCGAAGTGCACAAAGCGCCAACTCCCGCGAGATTTGTTGGTGTTGGAGCGGGGCCGCCATACCCAGACCCAAAATACACCCAGCAATGGGCGCCCATCCGCACGTCCCTTCGCACACAATACGTAGGCCCTCCTGGCGACCCCAAGCGCTGGGACAAGATGGACCAGAAGATCGACGACGCCCTCAAAGCAAACCCCCGCATTCAGGGAATCATCGAGGGCACTCCGGCCTGGGCGGCAGCGTCGCCCGAACGATTAGCAGAAGCTGAGAAAGCTCGCAGACCGTCGACTGTCGCACCAGATCGCGAAAAGTATATCCAAATGCTCTCAGAGCTCGTTGCTCGCTATGGCGACAAAATCGCATTCTATGAGATATGGAACGAGCCGGACCTACAGCAGTATTGGCGCGGTTCGCAACTCGAATACATCGAATTCTTTAAAAGCGCAATCGAAACTATACGAAAAGGTGCGCCTAAGGCGGTCGTCGTCGCGGGAGGGTTATCCGGGGCGAACGAAAGCTGGGTGCGCGGCATGGTGGAGGCAGGAGTGTTGCCGCTCGCCGATGTGCTTGCGTTTCATCCGTACGCGGGCAAGACGCCAGCGTGGGATGCGCGCTACGGTACAGAAGAGGGTGCGCTCTATTCGTGCGGTATTGGCACTGAGCTTTACTGCGATGAGAGTGGCTTCCCGTTCAACAACGCCGAATGGTTCCAACCGCCGCCATTCTGGACTCCGCAACTCCAGGCCCGTTACACGGATATTGCTTTTGCCCGTCTATTAGGAACCGGAGTGGCCAAGCTTCAGATATTCATCGCGGGTCCAAACTCAGGGCCGTACGATGTGTTCGAAACAAGAGACACACCCCGACCGGCATACAGCGTTGTCGACGACTACCTTGCGCTTAGCAGAAACGATGGGCACATGGAGTATGTCTCTCTCACAGCGCCCGATGGCGCTGCCTTGCAGGGAACCTATGTGGCAGCGGCGAGCCATCCCGATGGCAGCGTCGATATCGTCGTTAACCCTGCCGAAGTGGCTGCGTTACACCCCGAACCTCTCCCCGTGTTCGATTTCGATACCATTGCGGGCTGGACGACCTTCTTCGGGAAGGCTACGGCGTCTGCGGGCAAGGTGACCGTGACGCCTGCTGATGGCAAGGCATATGCTGGCTTCTATCAGTCCGTGAGCGTTGACCCTCTGAAGACGCCGATCATCGAAGTAAATGTCCCGCAATCCGATGCTGGTTACGACCTTGTACTCAAGCTTCCCGACGGCAAGAAAGTCGATGCTGCCACTGGCCAGCATGGCGGGATTTGGACGGGTGACCTCCGAAAGCTACTTCCTCCAGGCGCTAAGGAGTTCGAGCTGTCATTCCGCGTGAATGGTCCCACCGTGTTCGATTCCGTCCACTTCGGAGCTGACCCGTTGGCACCGACGACTGCTCCGGTGTCAGCTGCAAGCGTACCGGTACGTCTCCTCGTTCCGCTATCGGGCAAGGTGCCGTATAGCGCGAAGGCGACGTGTTCAGGCGCGCCTGTCGCGGTGAAGTCGACACTGACGACGAGCGCGGGACTGTCGTATGCGGACGTGACGCTGTCGCTTACAGGACGGACAGTCGTTACCCTCACGCCTTCACGGTAGCGCCCTGAGCAGCATTGCCCGTCACCAGTAGAGGTGGCGGGCAATCAATGTTTTTGTGATTCGCGCTTCTGATGACTGCCAACCTGGCATTGTAAAACCGCAGCAGTCTGTGCTATAAAAGACGTAAGCACCAACTAACTGTCAATTGTGCCCGGAGCTAAATTTGCCTGAGAACAGCCTCAAGATTACACGCAACATTCGTGGCGGCGTCTTTCGACTTATCCGAATTGCTCTCGCCTGTGTGCTGCTCTATTGCGGCGTTCACCTTTTGGCGTCGCTAGTTGCGCGCTCGCATCCGCAATTCGATCCCACTATATCGCCGCTTTCGGCAGGCTACTACGGCATCCTAGCTGGCGGCGCCATTCTGCTCGCCGCTTATTGGCTTCGAGGCACCATCGTGCGCGTGTGCGGCATCCTCATGATTATTGCCATGGTGCCCTTCGTAATCATCGGTCACCTCCTCACCCTCATCGGCGCACCCGAAGCTGTCCGAAGAATGCCCATGGCGTATCTCCTCGTGGGCAGTACGCTTGTCTATACCGGACAAGGCGAATGGACTCTTATTCCGTTTGCAATTCGCCAAATCAGGGAACGATTTAAGACGGCATAGCGACCTGTTTTGCCGGTACCGCTTGCTTAAATCTATTTCCCGTCGCATTCAAAGGTAAAGACATGCCCAAAGTACTCGTCGTCTTTTACAGCCGTTCCGGAACAACCGCTCAACTCGCCGAAGCAATTGCTGAGGGCGCTAAGGAAGCTGGCGCATCGGAAGTAGTCTTGCGCCGCGCTAACGATGTGGCACCAGAGGAAGTTATCAATGCCAATGCGGAGTGGAAGGCAAAACGCGCCGAGTTTTGGGCCAAATATCAGCCGCCGACGGCCGCCGATGTAGAGAATGCTGACGTGGTCTTCTTTGGATCCCCGACGCGATTCGGGATGGTTTCCGCTGACCTTAAAGCCTTCATCGACGGGCTGTCTGGCCTATGGATGAAAGGCGCCACTATCGGCAAAGTTGCTTCGACCTTCTCTAACGCAGGCTCCACGCACGGCGGCCAAGAAACGACTCAGCTGTCCCTGTACGCTCCGCTTGCCCACCTGGGTTTCATTATCGCCCCCGTTGGCTACCAGAGCCCCGCCACCTTCGAGAGCGGCACACCCTACGGGGCAGCGTCAGCGACAAACTCGCTCAACAACGTAATTCCAGAAATCGACCTGGAGTTGGCTAAGAACCAGGCGCGATACGTTGTCGGCATTGGCAAGGCGCTCAAAAAGGGCCGCGAAACAGCTTAGGGTAACTGCGATCACCATGGAAATTGGCGTTTCAATCAAGGGCCTTGATGACGACGAGCGAAAGCTTATCGATGCCACGTTGGCGATCCTCGAAGCAATGTATTCGAAAGATGCCGCGCGGTACGCGTCGCTCGTGGTGGATGACGTAACGTCTATTGAGCCCTACATCGCCCCATACAGAATCGAGGGCTTGGGTTTTCACTTGAGCCTTATCACCGACGGCGGTAACGCATTTCCGGCACGTCTGGATCTCCTAACGCCTCGAGTTCAGTTGTACGGCACGACAGGCGTCGTGTCGTACACTTTACTCAAGACATTCTCGACTAACGACCATTCGGAGTTTGCGACCATTAACGAAACGCGCGTTTTCGCGAAGATAGGCGATTCGTGGAAGATGGTCCACTTGCATAAGTCTCCGACCTCTCAACGGTAGCCGATAGCCGAACATTCACCCACGTGTCCACTTGACTCCTCCGCTCAGCGGTTGTTCGCCATACTCCCACGTGCTATAATGATTCGCCTTAAGGGGGATCAGCAGTGAACGAAGAGACAAGCGCAATGAAAGCCGAGCAGATGCGACTGTTTGCGGGTTCTGGCAATCCAGAGCTAGCAGCGTCCATCGCGAAAAGGCTAAATGTACAGCTCGGTGACGTCAAAATCACCAAGTTTGCCGACGGTGAAACATACGTCAAATTTGAAGAGAGTGTTCGTGGAACCGATGCTTTCATAATCCAGCCAACCTGTCCGCCAGTAGACTCGAATCTCGTCGAGCTTCTCATTATGATTGATGCGCTCCGGCGCGCGTCGGCCCATCGGATTACCGCCGTTTTGCCGTATTACGGATACGCCCGGCAGGAAAAGAAGGATCGGCCACGCGAAGCGATCACCGCAAAGCTTATCGCCGACATCATTACCGCATCCGGTGCAGACAGGGTCGTAGCTCTCGATCTGCATGCAGACGCTATCCAGGGCTTCTTCAACATCCCACTCGATCATCTCACGTCAATTTCGATTTTTGCGGACTACTTCCGCAAGAACCCGATCAAGGATCTTGTGATTGTGTCGCCCGACGAAGGGCGTGTGAAGAAAGCCCGAAAGCTCGTCTCGCTCCTGGGAGCGCCGCTAGCAGTTGGCTACAAGCACCATCCAGAGCACCAGGTGACCGAAGTGACCGACATCGCAGGCGATGTTCGTGGACGCCGTCCGCTCATTATAGAGGACATGATCACAACCGGCGGAAGCATTGTAGAAGCAGTCAACGCTCTCGTTGCGAATGGCTGTATTCCAGAGATTCGCGTGGCAGCAACGCACGGTATTCTCGCCCGCGACGCCGCTGACAGGCTCCAAAACCACCCGGCGATTGCCGAAGTGATCATCACCGATAGCGTGCCGCTTCCCGACGATAAGAAGCGCCCGAAGATCAAGGTCGTGACAGTTGCCGACCTCTTGGCGGAAGGTATCCGACGCGTCAACCAAGATCAGTCCGTGACCAGCCTGTTCGAATAGGCTCGACGACCCGGCCGGGAGCAATCGCAATTGCTCCCGGCTCCACTATAAATAACAACCATGGCTCTCTACGATTTTCACATGCATACGTTTTTCTCGGACGGCGAGCTTTTGCCAACCGAATTGATACGTCGGTGCATCGACAAGGGTTATACGGCCATGGCGATCACCGATCACGCATCGGCATCGAATATCGAATCGCTCGTCGATCAGGTGCGGCGCGACGCCGAGCTTGTCAAAGAGCACTGGGGCTTTACGGTGCTTCCGGGCGTCGAATTGACCCATTGCCCGCCGTCCAGCATCGCCACTCTCTCACGGCGCGCGAAGGAATACGGCGCGCAGGTTGTAGTTATCCACGGCGAAACGCTTGTGGAGCCAGTGCCACCAGGTACCAATCAGGCGAGCGTCGAATGCCCCGACGTCGACATTCTCGCGCACCCTGGCCTCCTTACCGCGTCGCAGGCCGAGTTGGCGCGGGAAAACAACGTCTTTCTGGAAATCACGTCGCGCCGCGGCCACTGCCTTGGCAACGGAAACACGGCAGTGCTTGCTCGCGAAGCTGGAGCGCTGCTTCTGGTCAACAGCGATACTCACAGCCCTGGCGATATTCACACCGCCGGATTTGTTCGCAATCTTGCCCTCGGCGCCGGCCTTAGCGAAGAAGAAGTGCACGAGGCTACGCAAATCAACCCAGTGAAGCTTCTCTCTCGGATTGGCCAATTCTCGGTCTAGACTCGCTGCATAATGGCCTATGGCTCCACAATATTGGCTGTAGTGTCGATTATGGCGGAAGGTTGGAAGGATAACTGACGCGAAATGCCTAATCCTTCCGGCATTCTACGTACTTCACCTGGATACTATGGAGGCACCCATGGCTGTTCCGATCTTGGTCCCAACTGCTGCTCGTGATGCGGCCGATGTCGGCGTCACGTATCACATAGAGGGCGAACTTGTCCCGGTACTGTCTATCGAACTTGGGCACGCGTCGATCTATTTCGAGCACCACATCCTGCTGTGGAAGGATCCCCATGTGCAAATTGGGATCAAACCGCTCTCAGGTGCATTTAAGCGCTTGCTGGCAGGTATGCCGATCATTATGACCGAAGTCCGTGGCCCTGGGCGTATCGCGTTTAGCCGGGACGGCGCGGGCCATGTGTTTCCCATACATTTGTCGCCTGGCCAGTCGATTGACGTTCGCGAGCACCAGTTTCTTGCTGCAACGGAGCCGATTGAATACACGTTCACACGAGTTAAGGGCGTTGCAAATATGCTGCTTGGCGGCACCGGCTTTTTTATCGATACGTTCAACGCGCGAGCTAGCAGTGGTGTAGTTTGGCTCCATGGTTATGGAAACGTATTTGAAATCACCCTTGGACCAGGTGAGCAAATTGATATCGAACCGGGCGGATGGATATACAAGGATCCTTCCGTTCAGATGGAAACCCAGTTCCAGGGATTGAAAGCCGGTTTTCTTGCCAGCGCGGGCCAGCTTTTTTGGAACCGATTTACCGGACCGGGGAGAGTGGGGCTCCAATCCATGTCGATGGGCGCTGGTTCAGGGTCGCAAAGCGAGTCGACGTCGACAACGACAGGCGGCATTGGCAGCATCATAAAGCTGATCGGAGGCTGAGAGGTTGGGGGACGACAGGATGTTTACGCTGTTTAGGGTCGTAGTATGCCGGTAACACTAAGGGATATTGCCAAGGAAGTTAACGTTTCTCACACCACTGTTTCCTTGGTGCTGAACAATCGCGCTCACGCCTCAATTTCGGCTGCAACTCGAGCACGAGTCATAGAGGCGGCAACACGTCTGGGGTATCGCCCAAACCACCTCGCGCGCGCACTCGTCACCGGGCGCACTCATACGGCGGCTGTATGGACTTTCACCCCGTCCAGGCCCTACTATGCCGCGATAATCAGGTCGCTCCAAGTTGAGGCGGATCGGTTAGGCTACCGGACCCTTATCAGCCAAACACCGTCAGCGCTTTTTACCGAGGAAGCGATGGAAACGTCCACAATCGAGTGGCCAGTGGATGGCGTCATTGCGATGGACTCACACAAGCGGGTAGAAGCGTACCTGGGCTCCCCAGATGTGTCTCGGGTCCCAGTCGTTAGCATGGGTACATTCGTTTCAGAAGTTGTCGACCATGTCGCTATTGACATCGGTCCGGGAATCGTTGACGCTGTAAACCATTTATGGGCTCAGGGTAGACGCCGAATCGCCTATCTCACGCTAGCTGCAATGAGCGATGTCGACGTGGCAGGTTCAGGCTCGTACACTAACGCTATTACCGCGTTGGGCGGTGCCGACGAGCGAATTCTGCTGCCCCTTCACGGCCGAAGCGTCGCGCGAACAGGAATTGTGGAATATTTTCGCACCAACGGCCAGCCCGATGCTATCATAGCCCGAAGCGACGAATACGCCATCGGTGCGTTCCGGGGATTGCGCGACCTGGGGTTATCAGTGCCTGGAGATGTGGCGATTGTGGGCTGCGGCGGAATCGACGATGTGCGCTATCTTGACCCAGAACTCAGCACTGTAACAGTGCCAATTGACGAGATGTCCAAACTGGCGTGGCGCTTCCTGAAGCAGCGTATAAAACACCCAACCAGCCCTCTGCAGAGTGCTAAGCTATACGCGACATTGGATGTCCGGGGATCTTCTGCGTGAACGGACTGTCATAGGTGTCTAGTGGTGGCCGTGGAAGTATCCGGCGACGACCAGCACGGTCCACGCGATCATCCCTATGACCATGACCAACATTAGCGCTACGCCTATACAGCTTCCGCGCTTGAGACGCGCCTGAGATGGTTGCTCGTTTTTGTCCATAGTTTGTGCCGCTCAAGTCTACCTCGCATCCGTCGGCATTCGCAACATTCACGGCGAACTAATGCCAACGCCGCAACGCTTTGTTTAGTTATTGGAAGGTAACGACCGTTATGCGCTTACCGATTTATCTGTTCTCAGTTCGCCTCATAGCTTTGGTCTTGCTAACAGGCGCAGTGAATTTTGCACACGTCCGGCCCATCCGCGCAGATCTCTTAGTGAAGCCCAACGACCTCATTGCGGTCTGCACCGACCTTCGTCCTCAGCAGAAAATGGTCTCCGTGGACATAGAGGGCTACTTCCTAATGTGCGCTCCAATCGAAGGGGTGCGTACTTACGAAGCGGGCGCGCATCGCGAATCAATCGAGTCGTTCATGAAGCGCGTCGACAACGACCTTAAGCCACTTCATCCGAGCATCGTCTTAACGTCCTATGGGTTTGATAACGGGCGAAACACCCCCGATTCCCGGTCATTTACCTACTACGAACCCACATATGCCACGATGGCAGTTGCTGGTCTTAAGAAGCTTGGTGTGCGCAATATCCTACTCGGATCGTCCTCGGTGGCTGATTCCAAATACTTCGATAGTGGCGCTGAGGCAGCAGACAAATGGAATGCGAACTTGGGACTTTTTCGCTCAGTCTACCAAGGTGTTGCGCAGAAGGAAAACGTGCAGTTTGTTGACCTCTACACCCCTCTGATGAGCGTAATGCCAAAGGCGAAGGCTCTCTACGGTGAAAATTACCATTTCGGTTGTAATGGGGCGTGGGACGGGTACCCATCCGCCAACGCACAATTGGTGATGGCGTACAGCTTCCTCAAATCGTTGGGCTGTGACGGCGATATAGGTACGATCACGTTGGACCTACCCGCGAACACGGCAACTGGCTCTCCTGGCCACAAAGTGCTGTCATCTGCCAGCGGCGTTGTTACCATAGAGAGCACAAGGTATCCGTTCTGCTTTTCTGGAAACCCGGCGATGCCTGAATCGACTTCTGGTACCGCCGCGCTGTTTCCGTTCAACGAAGACTTAAACCGCTACAATCTTGTTGTGAAGGGGTTGCGGAGCGATCGAGCAAAGGTGACATGGGGAACCGAGACACGCGAGTTCACGGCCGCTGAACTTGCTACAGGCGTAAATCTCGCCGCTGCGTTTGCCGCTCACACACCGTTCGATGCTCAATTCGCGAAAATCGATGCTGCCGTTTGGAAAAGGCAGGAGAAGCACAAAACGTTCAACGAGAGCTATTTTCGCGCAGTTACCGACCTAAAGAAGATGGCACCAACTCAAACCGATGCAATCGACAAACTTGGCCAAACTATCCTCGTTGAAGACCAACACATGTACGACGCGGAAAAGGCCCTTGTGATTCCGGTGCAGCACACACTAAAGATTGAGGCCATCACCAATGCCGCTAAATAAAAAACTCATAGCATTGCTGACTTTGATCAGCCTCGTGTCTCCCGCGATCCTACTGGCCGAACCTCTTGTTAAGCCGAATGATATCGTGGCTATTTGCGGAGACTCGATTACGCAGCAAAAGCGTTACTCCGTGTTAATCGAAGACTACTTATTGATGTGCCAGCCATCTTCAAATGTCCATGCTGTCCAATTTGGCAGTAATGGGGCTGGAGCTTACGTTCTGGGGTCGCGCATTAACAGCCTCGCCCTCTTTCACCCCACCGTAGCTACGATGCTTTACGGGATGAACGATGGCCAATACAAGCCACTTAACGACGAGCGCGCCAGTGGCTTTCGAAAAGGGATGAACGATTCACTCGACGCTCTCAAGAAAATTGGCGTCGACCGCGTTGTCGTGGCCTCTCCGGATTTCATTGAATCCGCAAACAATCCTGCATCGGCGACGACTTATAACGTTACGCTTGCGTCACTTGGCGAGATCTCGCGCAGTGTTGCGGGCGAGCGTGGCGTGGTTTATACCGACAACCACGCGTATATGGAAAGCGCAATCAGAAAGATTCGGGCGGCGAATCCCGATGCCAAGTTCAATCTTTTTGACGTGCATCCTGAACTCAGTGGCCACATAATGATCGCATACAGCTTCCTAAAGGGGATGGGCTTTGATGGGGCAATCGGCACGATAACAGCAGATCTGGTCACAGGCAAGGCTATTGGTTCCGACGGGCACAAAGTCCTGAGTATGGCAAATGGCAAAATCGAAATCGAAAGCACTCGATACCCGTTTTGCTTTGTTGGCGATCCCGAGAAGATTGGCCCGGATACCGCGACGGCGGTAAAGTATCTTCCCTTCAATGATGATCTCAATCGATATATCCTCATCGTCCATGGCATCAAGACCCAAAACGCCAAGGTCACTTGGGGCGACCAGAGTAAGTCGATACCCGCTGCAGACTTGGAGAAAGGCGTGAACCTGGCCGCTCTGTTCGTACCTGGCAACCCGTTTTCCGCTCCGTTTGCTAAAGTCGATGCCGCCATACGCGAAAAGCAGTCAGCCGAAACTACTCTGACATGGCAGTACCTTGCGAACATTGGCCGACTAAAGCAGGCTTTGCCCAACCAAGAGCCCATATTCGACCAAATCCAACAAGGTGGCTTTGATGAAGTCCAGCGTCTCAATAGGGCGTGCGCGGGCCTTGTGATGCCAGTGCGCCATTCAATCGTTATCGAACCGCAGCAGTAGGCTCAATCCACTTGCATGTGCCAGGGTAATCGCATCTTCATTCGTCGGCCGGACTTCGGCGACCAATTTAAGATCGCGGAGCGAGCTTGTCCTATTCTTTCCGGTCAAGAACCCGGTGTTCGAGCACAAAAATTAAAAACTTCCTACTGCCGGAGGCGGGTCCCTTTGATCATTCTTATGATCTCTCTTCAGGACCCGTCGGAGGCTTTGTTTTTAATTTTTTGATCGAACATGAAACCTAAACAGTAATGTGTACCCTAGCGGAAATTGCGCGTGCGTAGCGCCAGTAGCTGCAAATCGAAACAATTATTGGCCGACTCGCCCCACACCTGATTTAGATGCAATAGCCCGGTGGCATGTACTGCTTTCACTAAGCTCGCGTGCTCAAACCAGGTATACTGAGTACCATCTTAACGTTTAGACTTCGAGGAGCGTACACAGCGTGGAAGCTAACGCAACCCCTAACGACGACCGCCTATACCGCATGCGGCATACGGCCTCTCACGTGCTGGCACAGGCAGTACTGGAGATGTTTCCCAATGCAGGCTTAGCAATTGGCCCCCCCATAGAGGACGGGTTCTATTATGACTTTGACCTGCCCCGCAACCTCACTCCCGATGACCTGACAGAAATCGCCAGCCGGATGAAGCGGATTGTCCGGGACAATCACCCGCTCGTGCAGTCCGAAAAGTCCCGAGACGATGCGCGCGAGTATCTGTCATCAATTCATCAGCCCTACAAAGTCGAGCTTGTCGACGACCTTCCGGAAGGTGAGAAAATCACGTTCTACACCCAGGGACCGTTCACTGACCTCTGTCGTGGACCGCACGTCGATAGCACCGGCCAGATTGGCGTGTTCAAGCTCGACCGTGTCGCTGGCGCGTATTGGCGCGGCGATGAAAAGCGCCCCATGCTTCAGCGTGTATACGGCGTGCTTTTCCCCACTAAGGATGAACTCGACGCTTACTATGTTCGACTTGAGGAAGCCAAGAAACGCGACCACAAAGTCCTCGGCAAACAGCTTGGCCTGTTCGCAAATTCCAGCGTAGTAGGACCCGGTCTGCCTTTGTGGTTGCCAAAGGGCGCGACCATCCGACGCATACTTGAGCGCTGGATGACTGATGTAGAACTCGACTCGGGATATGAGCACGTTTACACGCCTATCATGGCGAAGACCGAGCTCTATAAGCAGTCCGGCCACATGTCGCACTACGTTGACTCGATGTTCCCGATCATGAAGATCGAAAACGAAGAGTTCGTCTTGCGGCCCATGAACTGCCCGCACCATATTCAAGTTTTCAAGAACGACTCCCATTCTTACCGCGACTTGCCAGTTCGAATTGCCGAAATGGCCCAAATGTTCCGCTTCGAGAAGTCAGGGGAGCTGAGCGGGCTTTCGCGAGTGCGAGCGATGACCCTGAATGATGCTCACATCTTCTGCACCGAAGATCAGGTAATCGAAGAGGTCAAGGCGTGCATAACGATGGTGCAAAGCGCGTACGCCAAGCTCGGCCTGACCGATTTCCGCTTCCGGTTGAGCCTTCACGATCCGGCTAACAAGGAAAAGTACGTCGATAATCCTGAACTTTGGGAGCGCGCCGAAGGCGAACTTCGCCAGGTGTTCATCGATCTCGATGTGCCGTACTTCGAAGGCGTCGGCGAGGCCGCATTCTATGGACCCAAGATCGACATTCAGCTTAGAAACTTCATGGGCAAGGAAGAAACCGTATCGACCGTTCAGGTGGACCGCCATCTCCCAGAGAAGTTTGAGCTTGAGTACGTCGGCGACGATGGTCAATATCACCGGCCAGTCATGATCCATCGCGGCATCATTTCCACCATGGAGCGAATGGTCGCATACCTGATCGAACACTACGCCGGAGCGTTCCCATTGTGGCTCGCGCCAGTGCAGGCCATAATCATGCCAATCGCTGATCGGCATCACGATTACGCAAACGAAGTTGCCGCCAAGTTCAAGGCAGCAGGTTTCCGCGTCGAGGTCGATGCACGCAACGAAAAGCTCGGTAAAAAGATCGCCGAAGGCAATGCTCAAAAGGTGCCGTACATGCTTGTAGCTGGCGACCGGGATGTAGAAGCAGGCAATGTGAGCGTCCGTAAGCGCACCGACGGCGACCAGGGTGCGTTACCAGTGGACGAAGTCATTGCCCGCTTGAAAGCGGAACTGGACGCTTAAGCGAACGCTCTCCGCAAATCCGTTAGCTGCGCCACTAGCACTGTTCTGCGGGTGGCGCAGCCCACTGCCCGTTACCATCGAGGCGGATCGTTCTCCCTCACAATCTATCAATTCCCAATTTAAGCATCGAGGAACGGTATATGGCTCCCTCCCAAGCCGACGACCAGTCTGCGCAACTTTTGCGGATTCCCAGGCGAGAAGCTGTCCCAGTAGCATATCTCGTATTTTGCGATCTGCCCGCTAATAACGATAACCTTCCTAGCGATACCCGCGAGCATGTTCGTAGATGGATCACTGCCAATTTGCCCGATGGGTTGAATGAACTCGCGAATGTCCTTACCGAAATGCCGTTCTTCGATATTCAGGCTTCCAACGCCCGAACGATGGCACCGCTGATCGATACCATCAGGTCCCGTGGACGGTCAGATTATGTGGACAGGCTTGCCGGGTTTCGCAATGTGATTGCAGTACGCACATCTGACCTTTGTATTCCACCACGCGCCGGCTTTTGGGCTGCCTTCGCAACGGCATTAGCCATTGCCCAGCGACACAGTGGTATGGTCTTGGATGTGGATACGCTTCGCCTAGTCAACACTTCGCGGCCGTTTTCCGAATTCCACGAACAAGGCGTACCTTGCTTCACGTACTTCGTGTCGTGTCCCACGTCAAAACAGGGCGACACATATTGGATGACCACGGAAGGTATGGGGCGATTCGGCTGCGCGGAATTGCAGATTGTCGGCATTCCACTTATCGATATCAATCGGCTTTCGTTCGTCCTTGTCGCGCTATGTCAAAAGCTGTCGTCGATAATCACTCAGCAAATCGGCGCACTTCCCGCTGAGTCAACTACCATTCCACTCCCTACGACCGTCAACCTGAGTTGGAGCGATTTCAAGCAGGCTTGTGGTGAGTCGACGACGGACCCCGTACCTAAAGGCTGCGCAGGAGAAGCAGTCTTTGGGCTTGACCTACGAAAGGCGCTCCAGGGCGACGCTGAAATGCTCACCGTCGTTAAGCCCGCTGATGTGCCAGGCGATTTCGGGGCATGGCTGCATGGAGTCGTTCGAGCGTTCTTTCCATCGGAAGACTATATCGGCAGCCCCACCAGCGAATCCGCAATGAACTCGGCGCATAAGCACGCACTCGCAACTTTGCCCGATGCCAAGCAGCGGTACCTACGTGGCGAGTTTGCGTCCGGTCACTTTGGAGTGAAAAAGGCATACCCCGTAGGCGACGTAGGATTCGAGTTCTTATGGATCGAGGTCAAGACCTGGACCGGTGATCGCATTGTCGGTGAACTCGTTAATGAACCCCGGCACGTACCTGGTTTGGCGCTCGGACAGAGAGTTGAGTTGACAGATTCGGAAATATACGACTGGGTAGCAATGATGCCTGGACGTGCTGCCGAAGGTCACTTTACGGACAGCGTTATTGAGTCGGCAGATGATAATGCATCGCCGCCTCCAATCAGCGAAGTCGAGAAACGGCTGCTAAGCCGGTATCGGGAATATCTTAACAAGCTAAGGCAACCGTACGAGGAACGGCATTGGGGGTGGATACCGTGGTGGTTGTCCGTCCCGGCAAGGATGTTGAAGATTAGGCCACCGTTTAGCCACCTAAGACCTGGGTTTACGAGCGAGATCTACGACGCCATCGCGGCAAACGGCAGGTTCGTTGTCGCGTATGTCGTGATCGCAAACAAGCTCTTGATGCGCGACGGAAAAGATGATGCACCTTGCTTGGCAGTTATTTCTTTCGACGAGTCGGTAGGTCATGACCAGTTGTTTGACATTGCAACAACTATTTCAAGCGTTAAGGGGCAAGAGCCAGTTGAGCCAGCTCTTAAGGTTGCTGCCGAAATGGTCAACAACGAGGAGTATGTGCCCTTCAAACGAACTCAAGTGCCGATAGAGCTCACGGGAGGCAAAGTGGTCTACGCAGTCCACCTTATGCTTTTTCGCCAACACCTTATTGGTGGCAAATTGATCATGCCAGCCATCTCGTGCTTGGCCGAACCAGGTGATGTTGGCAAAATCATTCAGCTACCCCTAGAAATTGTAACTGGCGTCACCAATTAGGCCCTGTGTATCAATATCGACCGCGACCGCAGAGATGGTTAGCTGTTTAACTTGAGCCTCCACCTGGGTATGTAATCCTGTAAACAGTGCTTAAGATTTTTCCATTTTTAGGGACCTAGCTTCTTTGTGCGCATCTTTTACTTGTTTCTTAGGCATTTCTGACTTGTCCGAACGTGGTCACTGGTAGAATATTTACAGTCATTCCAAACCATGTCGCGAGATTGCTGTACACATTAGATGTCTTCCAACGAATACTTTGACTCATCAACCCAAGACCGCGTAATAGTCGTTTCCGTGGCACAGTCCGCTACGGCGGATGATGCCGATATGCGCATTGATGAGATGCGCGAGCTAATATCCACCGCTGGTGGGGTCGTGATCTCCGAGATCAGGCAGAACCGCCGGTCACCGGACATGACGACGTACATCGGCACCGGTAAAGCCGCCGAGATCGCCGAGGAAGTGAAGGCAGTAAAGCCTGACATCGTCATTTTCGATGATGAGCTTTCTCCCACACAGCAACGCAACCTCGCGAACATCATGGGCGTCCCGGTCCTTGACCGCACGCAACTCATCCTTGACATATTCGCCCAACGTGCGCGTACGAAAGAAGGGCGTCTTCAGGTCGAGCTAGCGCAGCTAACGTACCTGCTCCCGCGCCTCTCCGCCCAATACACGAAGTTCGAACGCCAGCAGGGCGGTATCGGTGGCCGTGGCCCAGGCGAAACCAAGCTTGAACACGATAGGCGCAAAGTGCGTGAGCGGATCGCGGACCTTAGCGCTGAAATCGACGAGATCGGCGAACAGCGAGGGCGTCAGCGCAGTATTCGAAGCAAGCTACCGTTTCCTACTTGCGCCCTTGTTGGCTATACGTCTGCAGGCAAGTCCACGATCATCAACCTGCTCTCTGGATCCGACGTCCTCGCTGACGCCAAGCTATTTGCTACCCTTGACCCCACAACGCGCCGTGTGATCCTTCCCGACGGCTGGTCGATCCTCATGACGGACACCGTGGGCTTTATTCGGCACCTCCCACACGACCTCGTCGCAGCCTTTCGCGCCACCCTCGAAGAAGTCACCGAAGCAGATTTTCTAATCCATGTAATTGACATCAGCCACCCCGAGTATGTGCGCCAGGTTGAGGCTGTTCAAGGCGTTCTTGCCGAACTGCACGCCAATGACAAGCCCATCATAAACGTATTCAACAAGGTGGACGCAGTCGACGATACACATCTAATCGCCAGACTGGTAGCGGACACGCCCAATTCTTGCTCGATATCTGCCACCAAGAAGATCGGAATTAACGACTTAATGGATCGCATTTCGTCGACAATTCGTGGCCTTCTTGTCTCCGTGCAAGCAGCATTGCCCTATGATCGTGCCGAATTAATCCCACAATGCTACGAGGCGGGTAAAGTTCATTCACTTGACTACAACCCCAACAATATCATAGTTCGGGCAGACGTTACCCGCGAACTAGCAGGACGCCTAGAGCCTTTCGTCATTAATCGCAACAGCGAGTTCTACCAGCAGCTAGAGAGCAGAGGCTAGTAAAATATGACATCCTGGTCGGCAAATGCAACCCTTAACTGTTTCGGCAAAGCTCCTATGGAGGCGGGCTCAAAAAGGGCCTCATCCAATCAATGGCAGCTATCGCCACAGTTCGGCGTAGCAGTCGGAGTGATCGCACTTGTGATCATTACGACCTGGGCATTGCGTGTACTTGAGCACTATACAGCGGGGCGACCCTACACCATTTTCTATCTTGTCCCAATCGCGCTAGCGGCCGCTTTTGTCAGCCAACGATTTGCTTATGTGGCGTCTCTAGTAGCGGTTACTCTCGCTGGCTTCTTCTTGTTTTCACACGACTACTACCTGCCCAACACTGTCGAACTTATCGCGCTCATTTTTGGAACCACGGCGATCGCAACCGTAGTTGGTCGTCTGCAATCGGTTTTGTTGCAGCTAGACACAGCCAAAGATTCGCTCATTCATAGTGAAGAACAGCGTGTGCTTTTTAACAGGGACGTGCTTCTTGCGGTAACTGGTGGGCGAATGCGCCTCTGCGATGACGCGGAAATTGCGACACAGATCCACGGAGAACCAGCATTTAGCATAACGTTGGCCACAGCCGGTGACGCGACGTTGCTTCGCAGGGAATTAAAGGACATGGTCGCAAAGTCTGGCTTAGCCGGTCTTCGATTGTCAGATCTCGAAACGGCTGTTACCGAAGCGGCAACCAATGCGATTAAGCACGGAAACGGCGGCGCGGCGGACGTGTGGTACTATGCTGATGCAGTGACAGTACTCATAAGGGATCGCGGGACTGGCATTTCCCCTACAGACCTTGCTAGGGCAACTCTTGAACGAGGCTACTCATCCCGCTATTCGCTGGGCATGGGGTTCACGATGATCCTCGAATCCGTGGACTCGATGTCGCTCTCGACATCCTCCGCTGGTACCCAGATTCTCATTAGGGTGGGTAGTATGGAACGTAGAAGCCCAGAACAAGGCCTGCTCGTTCGATACAGCCCCGCCGAAGTTTAACCAGGCCGCAACCTACGTGGCGACGGCCTGGTTTGGCGTCTATCGTTTATCCTCGCTGCTTACGAAGGGCGATGCTGTATCTCGTTCCAACCGATGTCCAATCTACGCTCGCCATGAACGCGTCGATGTACTTCGCGCGAGCGGTAGAGAAGTCGGCAATGTAAGCGTGTTCGTACACGTCCAGCGCTAGGATTGGAATAGCAGACCACACCGGGAACGTGTTCTGCGAGTCGCCAGCGTAGTTGAATAGGGTCCCGTAGTCCAGGTCAAGCGCTGTCCACACCCAGCCACGTGATGCAATAGCGGTCGCTTTCAGATCGGCTACGTAGATGTCCCACGAACCGAAATCCTTTGCAATGGCGGCGGAAAGCTCGCCTGCAGGCGTTCCGCCGTCTCCGCCCAATATACCAAAGTAGAGCTCGTGGTTCTTGATGCCGCCGATGGCGAACGAGTACTCAACCTTCAACTCACGGATGTCGCTATATGTTTGGTTGGCCGTCTTGACATCTGGCACGCCGAGAGCAGACAGCTTTTCTTGGATTTCGTTTGCCTTCTTGACATAGCCCTGATAGAGTCCGTAGTGGGCCTGGTGGGTTTTGAAGGTGATGCCGTTCTTTTCGGTGTTTTTCAGCTTATCGGACAGCGGTATCGCGGTGAACGCCGTCCCGACGGGGCGAGGGGACTTTGTAGGCGCAGGCGTATCGGCTGATGCCATCGCAGGGATGGCGGCCAGAGCTGCGCCAGCTGTAAGCTGGGCGATGAGTTCGCGTCGAGAGAGTTCTGTGCTCAAGGGTTGCACTCCTTTTCACTTGGATCGCTAAAGAAGAAAGCCTCCGGACAGGTCTGCACCAATCTCGGAGGCTCTCTCTAGGCTTTGGTATTACTTGGCAGCGTCGTAGCGCTTGCCGACGATGTCCCAGTTTACGACTGACCACCATGCGGCCAGGTAGTCAGGGCGGCGGTTTTGGTACTTGAGGTAGTACGCGTGCTCCCAGACGTCATTCCCGAAGATGGGCTTGAGGCCTTCTGCGGTCGGGTTGTCCTGGTTTGCGGTGCTGGTGATCTGAAGCTTGCCTGCGCCATCGACTACCAGCCAAACCCAACCGGAACCGAAGCGGCCTACACCAGCGGCGTTGAACTTCGTTTTGAAATCTTCAAAGCTACCGAAGGTGGCGTCGATCTCTGCTGCGAGCGCGCCGGTTGGAGTCGAGCTGCCACCGGGCGTCAGGATCTCCCAGAACAGGGTATGGTTCACATGGCCGCCGCCATTGTTGCGAACTGCGCCTCGGATGTCTTCGGGGATCGCGTTGAGGTCCTTGATCAAATCGTCAGCGCTGGTGCCTTCGAGTTCGGGATGCTTGGCAATAGCAGCGTTGAGGTTGTTCACGTAAGCAGCATGATGCTTATCATGGTGAATCGTCATCGTTTCTTTGTCGATGGTAGGCTCAAGAGCCGCGTAATCGTAGGGTAGGGCAGGGAGTGCGAATGCCATGAAGTGTCTCCTTTGAGGTTTTCGAGCTAAAAGTCGCGACGGGTTATCAATAAACAACCGTTGCGTTTAGGATACCCGATTGACATTAGTTCAATCGCTAATAACAGCCAATAGTTCCGTCGCTCAGCTTCCTTTCCTGACACTCTGTGTGGTTTATTGGCCCTAATTACCATTTTGCGGCAAAATCCGTGCCTGTCCTGATTTGTTCGCCGCGAGAACAAAAAGTGTGACGCTTTTCGGAGGCAACGTTGTCGTGATTCTTCCGCCCCTCGCAGAGACATTGGCTAGCCGTTTTATTCCTTTGCCACTACCCACCTGCCATGCGGTTGCCTCGGTGCTCGATGGGTAGCCCGCGATGCTTATCGCAACTGTCGACGGTGAATGAAGGGCCTTGTTGATGACTACCACGGTGAGCGCCCCGTCTCGCGACCGCACAGCGGCGAACGACGAAACGGTGTCCGGATCAGGCGCTGAGTCGGCGACGCTTATGTCGCCAAAAGCTGACCTCTTGTTGTCGTAGTTGCGGAACAGCTTCATCGCGGCGTAGGTTGGCGACGACGCGGGGGGGACGACCCACCGGTTTGCAAGAAAAAGCCCTTGGCGACCGAATATGCCGAGCAAATCTGCCTGGGCAGTGGCGCCATTGGCATCGTTCTCCGCGCCCCAGTTGTATTCGGTAATTCCCGTGAGGGTCCCGGGATAATACTTGGCAACCCACTCTTTCATTCGCGGGATGAGGCGCACTTTGTCCTTTACCCAGCTTTCGTCGACATAGTCCGGGTCCCATAGGGACCGCGTCGACCGGTTGCGCTTTAACTGGACCGCTTCGGACAGATCGTCGCCGTACTCCCCGCCTTGAGGGTAGTAGTGTACGGTAAGGATATCAAGTAGCCGCCGACGGGACCGCTGTTCCTCGTGCGCCATTTGGGTGAGAAGCCACGGGTAGTAGTCCATGCCGCCGTGCGAGTTGCGGTCTTTGTTTCGTCCCCACCAGTGGCTTTTGGCGTAAAGTGCATCCGCTCCAGATTGCAATGCCCCTGTGTACGACCACTCTTCCGGACCAGCGACGAGCGCAGACGGGTCCTGAGCCTTAATCATGGCGCCGTAGGCGATCATTCGGTCGCGCACCTCGCTCATCGTTGCGCCGTTCGGGTGAACATCGCGATGAGTGACGTGCCAAAGGCCCGGTTCGTTGTCAAGAAGATAGCACCAGACGCCGCCCTGTTTTGCCTTGCCCCATTTCTGCGTCAGGTGTTTGATCCAGTTGGCCTGGTAGGCCTCATCGGCGGGAACATGGGCATCGTTAGGGTTGTTGGCGTGAATCTCGTCACCGTCTTTCGTGAGGCCATTCCCGGCGTCTGGCATGTGCGTATCGGTCCGCTGCTGGGCTCCGTACTTGTGTACAGAAAAGGACGATAGTTTTTCGCCATGTGGTCCGAGTTTTGCCACCCATCCGATAGTCGGGATGGTGAGCATGGCATGGGCGCCATGGACCCTGGTTGACGCGACGAACTTATCTTCGATGCCGCCAGGGACGTTTGGTCCTTCCGGAAGGCTTTCGAAGAACCAGTCTGATGCGTGGTTGGATGAGTTCTGTTTCCAGTTGTAGCGTGTACGCGCATTGCCGCCGGAGCGGTTGACAGGGAGATTGAGGTCAGCGATGTCTGCGGTCGTTGCGAATGATGCACCGTAGATGTAGGGACTGATAGTGTGGCGCGCTTTGGCTGCGTCAATGGTGATGACGAATGGGCCCGTCGACGCCCGGTGGCAGGATGTGATCGGGAGCAGGCATGCGACAACCAGGGCAAAATGCGCTGCATTCGAGAACGTGGACGAGCCCTTGCTCAACCATATCGCTCCGTCACGCTTTTGTGCCATATTTGCCTACAGTTCCGTCACGCTCATTCGCGATAATAACAATATCGAAAGCGTGATGAGGATGGTCCATCACCTTCACTGGTTTCGGTTCTTCAGAGCCGAAAAGCAGTTGCATTGCACCTTGGCCGAGGGCGCAGTGTAACTTTGAGGTCCGCCCAAGTACCCATGGGCGGACCTCACTCGTTTACCAGGCTCTCTGAGACCACTAACGGTAATTCCCAAATCAACTGCGTCTCATCAAGGTCTGGCGAATACGCATACTCGTTAAGGCCGATCAGAGTGCAGCCGTTTGATTCGTAAAAGTGGCACGCTGGCACGTTGATGTCCTGCGTTTCCACGATCATGACTTTTGCACCTTGGGCGGCAGACCAGCTGGCTGCCCGGCGAAACAGCGCTTGCCCGATCCCTTGCCTGCGATATTCGGGAACGACCCGCAAATCCCACAGGCAGCTGCTGTCTGGCCGTATACTTAGCATTTCGAGGCCGGGAGTGTCCCAGGCTACAACTGCGCCGCCTATGGGGATATCTCCGAGGCGAGCGATCCAAAGCCGCCAGTTCGATGTGTCCCAGTTCTTACGCCATGCGAACGGCGTCTCGCACTTAAGCGAGTCGTAGTTCTTTTCCCACGGGGTTACCGGTTCCGGGTTAAGGTCGATGCAGCCAGACGTTTCCGTGACCCGCATCCGCTTCGACACTGTGAAGCGGATCGGAATAGAAGCGTACTCACTTACATCGTTAACCGCGTAGTCGTCAATGACTAGAACGGCGTCCATTCTCACCCCTCTAGCAGGCTATATCGACCAGCCCCCAGCCGTATCCGCGTCGCCCGTCACAATCTGGCGAGGCGCAACAATCATTCCTGCGCCGACTGTTACATTGGTTGCCTCGTCTATCAAAATGAGGCTCCCTGTCGTGCGGTTCCGGTTGTACTTGTCGAACATCAATGGTGCAGTCGTGCGGATGGTAATGCGCGCAACATCGTTCGCTGAAACAGTCTTGTCGGTTTCGTGCCGCTCCATGGTGTTGATATCGATCTTGTACTTGATGTCCTTGACGATGGCTCGTGCGTCGCGTGTGGTGTGCTTGACGGCGTATTTGCCATTCGGCTGTAGCGGCTGTGTTCCAAGCCAGCAGACAGTTAGCTCAAGGTCCTGCGATACCGTGGGCAGGTCTTCGTCGCCTACGATCATATCGCCGCGACTGATGTCGATTTCGTCCTCAAGCGTCATCGTCACCGACATCGGCGCAAACGCTTCTTGCAGCGGGCCGGTAAGCGTGTCGATTGACTTGATTCGAGTCGTCAATCCTGACGGCAGGACTGTTACCTTCTGACCGACCTTGAAGATACCGCCTGCGATACGTCCGGCATAGCCCCGGTAGTCGTGATATTCGGTCGACTGAGGGCGTACCACATACTGCACCGGGAAGCGGCAATCGGTGTGGTTCACATCGTTGGTAATGTAGATCGTTTCCAGCAAACGTAGTAGGGTAGGTCCCTTGTACCACGGCATGTTGGCAGAGTCGTCAACTACATTGTCGCCAAGGAGAGCGCTGAGCGGGATGAAGTCCATTTCAAAGCGTTCGAGCTTCGACGTGAGCGCTTCAAAGTCAGCGACGATCTTGTCGAAGACTTTCTGGTCCCAGTCGACGAGGTCCATCTTATTCACGGCGACGATCACATGCGGAATGCGAAGGACGGCCGCGATTATGGCGTGTCGGCATGTCTGCTCGATAACGCCTTTGCGTGCATCGATCAAAATGATGGCCGCATTGGCGGTTGATGCGCCTGTGACCATGTTGCGGGTGTACTGGATATGCCCTGGCGTGTCCGCGATAATAAACTTGCGCTTCGGCGTGGCGAAATAGCGGTAGGCGACGTCGATGGTGATGCCCTGCTCGCGCTCGGCACGCAGGCCGTCGGTGAGCAGCGCCAGATTTACGTAGTCTTCCCCGCGCTTTTCGCTGCTGGCCTCGATTGCCGCGTACTGGTCTTCGAATATAGACTTGGTGTCGTAGAGCAGCCGCCCTATAAGCGTGCTCTTGCCATCGTCGACGCTACCCGCCGTTGTAAAGCGCAGCAGTTCCATATCTAGGTAGCCGCTTGTGCTGAATTCTTCGTCCGTTACTATGGTGGTACTCATAAATTAAGATGCCCTCTAAGGCCGGGCGGGCCATATTTATATCTCGCTGCGGGCGACTACCTCACCCCCCGGCCCCCTCTCCTTGGAAAGGCGAGGGGGAGAAGATTAGAGACGCTTCGTTACCAATAGCCGAATTAGAAATAGCCCTGCTTTTTCCTGTCTTCCATGGCGGCTTCGGAGCGGCGATCGTCGGCGCGGGTGCCACGCTCGGTGACGCGGCTGGCGGCAACTTCCTGGATAATGTCCTCTAGCGTGCTCGCAGGCGAAAGAACGGCCCCGGTGCAGGTCATGTCGCCAACTGTGCGGAAGCGCACTTGCATTTCGACTGGCTGCTCTTCGGGCTTGGTGACTAGAAACGGCGAATCGGCGTACAACGTGCCGTCACGGTCGATGATCTTTCGCTGGTGCGTAAAGTAGATCGACGGGATCGGGATTTGCTCCTGGTAGATGTACTGCCAGACATCCATTTCGGTCCAGTTGCTTATCGGGAACACGCGGAAATGCTCACCCATCGCTTTGCGACCGTTGAACAGGTTCCAGAGTTCTGGGCGTTGATTCTTAGGGTCCCACTGGCCAAACTCATCGCGGTGGGAGAAGAAGCGCTCTTTGGCGCGTGCCTTTTCCTCGTCACGTCGACCGCCGCCTATGGCCGCGTCGATGCGGTTCTCTTCGATTGCGTCAAGCAAGGTGACGGTTTGGAGGGCGTTGCGGCTGGCGTTGTAGCCTTTTTCCTCAACCACTCGGCCTTTGTCGATGGAATCTTGAACCAACGCCACAATGAGCTTAGCCCCGATTTGATCTACCCACCAGTCGCGGTATTCGATAGCTTCGGGGAAGTTGTGGCCCGTATCGACGTGAAGTAGGGGGAACGGGATCTTTGCCGGGAAGAAAGCCTTCCGGGCAAGGTGGCTCATGATAATTGAATCTTTGCCGCCGGAAAAGAGCAGGGCGGGCCGCTCAAACTGCGCTGCGACTTCGCGCAGAACATAGATAGACTCGGCTTCGAGCTCACTGAGGTGCGTTAATCCGTATCGATTCATAAACTGTGTGGCTATCCTTGTTACAGCGAAATCTGGCAGACGCCGTTGATTCCAACCGGAGACTCATTATACCTTCCGGGCGGCCCTGACGCGGTCGTTTGACCAGCGTTACGCCGGGCGCGTCTCTCGACGACGACGCCCAGGTTGGTGGTCCGTGCATAATCCCCGAAAAAGAGGTGAGTATGCAGTTTCCTCATTTTCGTGCTTAGCAACAATAAAAACACGCGATAATCAGTAAATGTTCCACGCATAATATGCGCGTTATGCATAGCGGTATCATATTATCCCTGACGAAACGCGTGGTCATCACAAGTAGCTCTGCTACAACCTCATTGTACCCTGAATATGTCATAAAGAGAACTATTGTGTACTGATTTTATAATTCATATTTTAGGGGCGACTTGTCCCGTGTCGGAAGTCTGGCTTGCGAGTGTTCACTGAAAGAAGGGATTCATCAAAAGGTAACAGAACAATCCATCACGAGATTCTAAGCGCTTCACATCGAGGCCTTATGCCAATTGGCCCGCACGATGATCGGGCAAGGGGGAACCATGAAGTTCACATGTTTGCTGGCTTCCGCGTTTATCGCGGGCGGCCTCGTCTTGCTGCCATCTATGGGACGGTGCGCCGATGTTCCGGTTACAAACCTACTCACCGCGCCGGATGATTTTGGATCTGACGCGTGGAAGTCGTTCAATGCCAAATCCACTATCACTGTCAACGCCACCGAAGCGCCGAACAAGAAGGTTGAGGCGGCTCACCTTCAGATTGGCCTATTTATCGGGCAAGTATTGCCCACGGCCATTGCCGGCCACACCTACGTGTTTTCCACGTGGATGAAGTCTGCCACAGGGGCCGACCAGAATGTGATGCTTGGCGGAGAAAACAACCCGCCCGCACCCGACGCCAAGTTCGCTTCATTCGCCGTGACGAACGCGTGGCAACGGTTCTACATGGTCTATAAATGTCCCGACGGTGCCAACGCGAATTTTCGGTTCTCCTATCGGGCTGGCGACATTTACGCATGGCATCCGGTGGTCGAAGACGTTACGGGTAAGGCGAGTCAGGTGCCCAGCGATGTGCCGGGGGTAACGTCGCCGACTGTAGCTGCCGCAGCAACGGCTCCGACACCAGCTGGGCCTCCGCAGCCAGCAAAACCGACACCACCGCCCGGTGGCAAGAACTTATTGCGGGCCAGCGACGATTTTGCGAGCCCAGTATGGAACTCATTCAACCTGAAAACGACAATCACGCCAAATGCTGCGACTTCACCAGGTAAGGCACAGGATGCAGCGCATTTCGTGATTGGAGGTTTTGTCGGTCAGGTTGTCTCATCAGCAATTCCCGGCCACACGTACGTGTTCTCAACCTGGCTGAAGTCTGCGACCGACGCCAACCAAACAGTGACGCTCATGGGGGAAAACAACGCTCCGGCTCCGGACAATAAGGCGGCGCAGTGTGCGGTGACCCAAGAGTGGCAGCGCTTCAATATCGTGTTCACGTGCCCCGAGGGTGGCAACGGCAACTTCCGATTCTCGATACGCGCTGGCGACGTGTATGTCTGGCACCCACAGGTTGAGGATGTCACCGGGAAACCGTCGCAGGCGCCCACTGACTACGCGATTGTGCCTCCGGTAGCCGCGTTGAAGCCGCTTGTGGTCAAGGGACCTCCTGCGAAAGGCATCATCCAGAATATCGCGTGTTGGGGAGACAGCCTTACTGCTGGTGCAGGAGGGACGCCCTATCCGGCGGTCCTGCAGGCGAACCCTGCCGTGGGAGCACGTAAAGTGGTAAACGGTGGCGTTGGCGGGCAGACCAGTATTCAGATTAAGGAGCGGTTCTTAGCCGCTCCTGAAAAGTTTGGCGACATCGTCGTGCTTTGGGCAGGTCGCAACAACTATTTCGAGCCGGATACCGTGAAGTCGGATGTGGCCGAGATGGTTGATAAGGTGACGACTGACCGCTTTTTGGTGTTGTCGATCTTGAACATGAAGACCGAGGGGAAAGGTACCGGAGGACTTGCAACAATTCTGCGGCTAAACCAGGATCTGGCGACGCGCTACAAAGGGCATTACATTGATATCCGGAGCGCGATTGTGGACGCGTACGACAAAAACAGCCCACAGGATGTTGCCGATCACGATAATGATGTCACGCCATCTTCTCTCCGTGTCGACGGAATTCACCTCAACACCGCCGGGTACAAGCTGGTCGCAGACAAGGTGCTCGAATATATGAAGGCGAATAGCTGGCTCTAAGTATTGAGCGCGGGTCAAAGGAAGCACCATGCATCCGGCGACCATCTTTCCGAATCCGCCACCCAATATGAGCGTGTTGGTACGATAAAGGCAATGCTCCGTCGCTTGCGAGGTGAGCGCGGCGGTGGTACAATGCGAACATGTGTTTTTCGGTACACGCGCTTGCCAGTGGGTCGTCGGGCAATTCCACTCTGGTCCGTCACTATGACGGAGACCGCGAGCACGTGTTTCTTATCGATGCAGGCATTGCAGCCCGAACCCTCAATTCCCACCTCGCGGAACTCGGAATTGACCCCGCCAGCCTTGCCGGGATCGTTCTGACCCACGAACACACCGACCACAGCCGTGCCGCTGGACCGTTTGCACGAAAGCATGGCGTGCCGGTTATCGCCAACGACGCCACCCTACGCCGCGTCTTCGCTGGCGGAACTGATGGGCCGACGATCAGTTTGCCGACGGGTAGCGAGTGGAGAGTAGGGAGCGTCTGCGTGACCACGTTCCCCGTGCCGCACGATGCTGCTGATCCCGTAGGTATCAATGTGTGCGGAGGCGGCTACAAGGCCAGTCTGCTGACCGATTTGGGCTCCATTACGCCCAATTTGGCCGAAATGGTCCGTGGGGCTGACCTGCTCATCTGCGAAACAAACCACGATGTGCATCGGCTGACGACCGGGCCGTACCCGGATTTGCTTAAGCGCCGAATACTCTCCGACAGGGGCCACCTATCGAACGAAGTCGCTGTGAAGTTTATGGTGGAGCATCTTGTGCACAAAGGACCATGCACCTTTTGGCTAGCACACCTCAGCAAAGTTAACAACCTGCCGAAGTTAGCCATCAACTACGCTCGGGCGACGCTGAAGCTAGAAGCTGGCGTGCCGTTCGTTCTCGATGTCGCCTTGCGGGACCGACCGTCGGCGTCGTGGACACCAGGTCGGTCGCCGCTACAGCTTAGCCTATTTGTATAACTGCCCAGTTACGCCGATTTGCGAAACTCGTAGACCAGCGCATCTTCGTCGTCGACAACTGCTGCCCCCGCTTGCTTGAATCCCGCGGAGTTGAAAGCGTGGATCGATGCCGGGTTCATTCCCTTGATATAACCGACGACGCGCCGAATGGCATGCTTCTCGAATGCGTACCCGGTTGCCGTGCGAATGAGGCTCGGAGAATGCCCTTTGCCGCGATGCTCAGGCGCGACGGCAACGTTTATGACGCCGTGGTCGCCAGGGATCTCAAGGTATGCTCGCCCAAGCGGGTTCTCTTCCCTGTCGCGCGCTATGAGGATCTCAAAGGAGGGATCGGATAACTTCTCCTTGAACCATCCATGATACTCGTCCCACGTCGTGAGGTCGGAGCGAAACGATGATTCGCGGACGGCGATGTCGCTGTCCCATTGCCATAACAGACGCGCATCCACGGTCTCGGCCGGTCGCAAGACAATGACGGTGTCGTATTCCAGGGTATTCACTGTTGGTCGCTCCTTTTTAAAATCATATCCCTCGCGGGACATTTCTACGGTTGGGTGGGATTCAATTATGACACGAATGTCCAATTTTCGAATGAGGCAAACCGCATCATGATTAAAGAAATAGTGGGACGTATTATTCCCACAAAAATGTCATGATAAACACAGCTCATTCAGGGTAGATTTCGCTATCATTTGTGATTTGGCAATGTGCATCGCCTGCCCGTAATAGTAGAAGTTCCACCAGTATCATACGGATATAGAATCGGTATCAGAATTAAAGGAGATCAATGTATGACCAGCCTTACCCGCCTCGCCTTCAGTGTTCTTCCTGTCGCAGCTATTTCTTGTGCGGTCGCGAGCGCCGCACCAAAGCAGACGCTCACTATTAATGGCAAAGTCGCGTCCACCGATGTACGCACGATTGATGGTAAAGCGTTCGTCCCTGTAGGCGATGTCGCACGGGGTCTCGGCCAGTCGGTTGTCAAGACGCCTGGCGGATATACGATTACAGTGGCGGGTGGTGGTAACGAAGTCGCCGATAAGTATGTCGGGAAACTCGGCGACGATGTCTTCACCGGTCAGTTTAAGTTCAAGGCGCTCAACGTGCGAACCGCAAACTCCTATGTGACCAAGTATGTCGAGTACAAGAAAACGATTACCGCAAATGAAGGCCAGATCCTCGTAATCGTCGATTGTCGCATAAAGAACGGCACACCGCAAAAGCAAGAACTGGTATTCTCCACCGATGAGTCCTACGGCGGCCCTAATACAGCTATCACCGACGATCAGGAGCACTCCTATCGCCCGATCAACTTCGAAGGCAACTCGTTCAACGGCTTCGACGTTCACGCCGACGAGTATGCGCCGGTTGGAACGAACATCCTTCCCGGAGCAGCGCTCGATTTTACGCTAGTTTTCAGCGTCCCGAACGACTTCAAGCCCAAGGATCTGATCTATAGCCTCGTTAAGTATAGCGAACGTGACAAGGCGAAGGAAAAGACAGTCGACGTGCGTATTCACCTGAACTAGGCATGTGCTATTCGGCGACGCTCCCGAACACGGAGTACGCCGTCTGCGCCTTGCGCCCAACGATCACCGCTTCCCGGACCGCCACAAGCGATTCGGGAAGCTCCGTATAGCGTGGGTGCTTCACGACCACGCGGCGGCGTGCGACGCGGCGCGCTCGAAGGACTGCGTTATCGTCCAGCGGTCGCGGGTTCCCGAATCGCGCCAGCGGCGACACCGAGTGTTCCGAGCCGCTAATGCGCTCGTCGAAAAACGGGTCCAGACAAACGACATCGAACGAGTAGTCAGCCGCGTCGGCAAGATACACCGAATAGTCGGCGCAGACCACGTCGATACGCCCCATCGCCGCCTTGAGAACCGGCGTTTCGAGCTTGAAATCCCGCAACCCCGTCCGCGACAGCAGCGCCAGCGCAGGCTCGCTTTCGAGGCCCACGACGCGCCCGGTTTCGCCCACCGCTAGCGATGCAAGGCTCGCTTCGCAACCGAAGCCCAGTGTGCAGTCGAGCACCGACTCGCCTTCGCGGAACTCGCAAGCGTCGACGTACACGTCGCGCCATCCGCGGAGCACGTTCAGCCCCCGAACGAGCAGCATGTTCGGGTGGTACGCATACTCGGTGACCCCGTCATGAAGCAGGAGTCTGCTTGCCTGCACTACGACGACGAATTCCGCTCCCGATTCCGCGAGTATTCGGCTGATCCCTATACCGCGACGGCGAACAAAAGATACGCCTAGCTCAGTAGCTACGGCTTCCGCCTGCGAAACTGTGTCTGGCGATGCGGTCATTCCGGTTGTAACGACAAAATTGCGCTCTATCATAATAGGGTTGGGCTCGAAACGTTGTGCGATGAGTTGCGGTTGCACCAAGGCTATCGCAACTCATCGAATGTGTGGTTAGCTGGCCCAATAATTGTTTCGATTTGCAGTTACTGGCGCTACGCACGCGCAAATTCCGCGCCCCCGGCATTACGTTGTTGTTTTCATGTTCGATCAAAAAATTAAAAACTAAGCCTCTGACGGGTCCTGAAGAGTGACTTTAAGAAAAGTCAAAGGGACCCGCCTCCGGCAATAGGAAGTTTTTAATTTTTGCGCTCGAACACCGGGTTCTTGGCCGGAAAGAACCGGACTAGATCGCTACGCGATCTTCAATTGGTCTCCGAAATCCCGCTTAAGAAGCAAGATGCGATTACCCTGACGGTTGCACATTGAAAAAATGGTCCATCCGCTGGGGTCCGACAGGTATAATACCGTCATGTCCGAACATTTGCTCTCATCTTCGTACAGCCCTAGTGAAGATCCCGCCGAGTACAGTCTGCGGCCCAAATACCTGCGCGAGTTTATCGGGCAGAAGAGGCTCAAAGATAACCTGTCGCTCTTTATCGAAGCGGCACGCGGTCGAAATGAGCCGCTGGACCATGTCCTGCTCCACGGCCCCCCAGGGCTTGGCAAAACCAGCACAGCACACATTATAGCAAATGAAATGGGAGTCGCGCTGCGTGGCACGTCGGGCCCAGCCATTGAGAAGGCGGGCGACCTTGTTGCCATCCTCACAAACCTCGAAGAAGGCAGCGTGCTTTTCATCGACGAAATCCATCGCCTCAACCGGATGGTCGAGGAGATCCTCTACCCGGCGATGGAGGATAACGAAGTCGATGTCGTCATCGGCTCAGGCCCGGCAGCACGCTCGATCAAGCTTTCCGTCCCGCGCTTTACGCTCGTCGGGGCAACGACGCGTATCGGTCTTCTGTCGTCGCCTCTTCGGGATCGCTTCGGTATCCCGCTGAACTTCGATTTCTACGAAGCCGCCGACTTGCAGCAGATTATCATCCGCTCCGCCGAGATCCTCAACGTTGAGATTGAGTACGATGGCGCATTTGAAGTCGCTGGCCGATCGCGTGGCACACCCCGTATCGCCAACCGCCTCCTGCGGCGCGTCCGCGATTACGCCCAGGTGCGCGCCGATGGTGTGGTGACGTCCCCGGTGGCCGATGAAGCCCTCAAGCTGCTGTGCGTCGACAATCTCGGCCTCGACGAAGCTGACCGTCGGTTTCTTAAGGTGCTGATCGAAAAGTACGACGGCGGCCCGGCGGGCATCAACACGCTCAGTGCAACGTTGAACGAGGAGATCGATACCATCGAGGATGTGTACGAGCCGTTCCTCCTCAAGGAGGGTCTCCTCGCGCGCACATCGCGTGGGCGAGTCGCGACACGTTCCGCATACGAGCACCTTGGGTATACGTATCCCGCTGAGCGAGCTCTTCAAGGCGGGCTGTTTTAGATCAGTGTGGCGGATAGACGATGACTAACGGCGAAGTTGCGACAATCTTCTTGCGACTGGCAGACTATCTCGAAATCGCAGGCGAGAATCCGTTCAAAACCCGCGCGTACCGCAACGCCGCCCAAACGCTACAGTCTATGACAGTCCCCATCGCCGATGTCGCCGCTGCGGGCGGGCTGGGGGAGATCCCCGGCTTTGGGCCAGCCATTATTGGCAAAACGAAGGACATCCTCGCGACCGGGACGACCAAAGTCTACGCTCAAATGCAGGCGCAAATCCCGGAGGGCGTGCTCGAGTTCCTCAAGCTACCCGGAATCGGTGTCAAGACTGTCAATCAGCTTTGGGATGGTTTGCAAGTTTGCGATCTTGACGAGCTTGAGCTAGCCGCAAAGGGCGGTCGGGTGCGGACGCTCAAAGGGATGAGCGAGAAGACCGAGGTAAAAATCCTCGACGCCATCGCCAGGTACCGAAAGTACAGCAAAGAGTGGCTGCTCGACGCGGCCGACGACATGGCGGACGCGCTTGTCGCCGCCCTCAACCAGCTGCCAGGCGTCACGCACGCCAGCATCGCCGGTGACCTGAGACGCCGTACCGAAACCGTAGGCGATATTGTTCTTGTGGTTGCATCCGATGACCCCGCCGCCACAGTGGCAGCGTTTACCGCGCTGCCGCAGATCCGCGACGTGGTGGATTCTTCGACCGGTGGCGCACGCGTCATCCTCTCAAACGCCATGCCGTGCGAGCTGCTGGCTGTCGCGCCGGGCGCGTTTGCCGCCGCCCTTGCCGTGCGAACTGGCTCGACGGGGCATGTTGATGGATTGATTTCCCTTGCTTCAGAGAAAGGTTTTGCCTTGTCTGGCGACGGCCTATTCCGCGATGGCGAACGCATCTCGACCGGCAACGAGGATGCGCTCTACGGGGCCGTCGGCCTCTCGCCCATACCGCCGACCATGCGCGAGGATACAGGCGAGATCGTCCTGGCGCTGTCCGGGGCTCTCCCGCGTGTCGTGCAGCTATCCGATATTCGCGGCAACCTCCACCAGCACACGACAGCAAGCGATGGCCATAACACCATCGAAGAGATGGCTGCGGCGGGTGTGGCGCTGGGTTACGAGTACATGGCAATCACCGACCATTCGAAGGCGCTGGCGATGACCAATGGCCTCACAGTGGAACGCCTTCGTGACCAGATCAAGGCGGTCCGTGAAGCCGAGCAAACCGCGGGGATCCGGCTATTCGCGGGGTCGGAAGTTGATATACTGGCCGACGGAACCATGGACTTTCCCGACGACGTGCTCGCGGAACTGGATATCGTGGTCGCGTCGGTGCACTCGCGCTTTAGCATGGAGCGCGATGAGATGACCGCACGTGTGCTGAAGGCTGTCAGCAACCCGCACGTTGATATCCTGGCGCATCCGACCGGGCGGTTATTGACGGCTCGGGAGCCCTATGATATTGACATCGCCGCCGTCATCGAAGCCGCTGCCGAATCGCATACAGCGCTCGAGATCAACGCTTTCCCAGACCGCCTCGACCTTAACGAAACGTACGCGAAAGCGGCGTCGGCTGCTGCTGTACCGATTGTCATCAACACCGATGCACACAAGACGTGGCATCTGGGTTTCATGAAATACGGCGTCGCCATTGCACAGCGGGCGTGGTTGACGAAGGAAGCCGTCCTCAACACGCGGTCGCTCGCGGCGCTCGAGGCGTGGATTCGTGAGCGTGGGTGATGCCCGTGCGCTCGTGTTGATAATTGGCGGTTCCATCCGCCAAACCGGGCACGAATCGCATCGCCCGCCCACAACCCACCGATAGCCAAACCCCGCCCACCGCCGTCCTTACAACGATCCAACGGCACGTTGGTCCCAGCCGGATAGGCTGCCCAAGCGGCGAGCGCTCTTTCCTCTCCCCCTCGCTCGCGTCGCCGCTACCCCAGTTCAGACCGCAGCAGCGCCACCAGGTCCTTAAGCGATTTGGTGAGGTACTTGTCCTTGCGGTGGATCGCCGCGATGGGTCGCGTCACTGCTGCCGAGCCCGTTAGCTGCACCGCTGCCAGGCGTCCCGCCGCGACCTCGTCGCTGATCGCAACCATTGGGAGGATTGAGATGCCAAACCGCGCCTCGATCATCTTCTTGATGGCCTCGACATTGTCGAGCTCCATGACCACATTGGCGCTGCCAGCCGCGTCGGCCAGAAGGCGATCCACCGATGCGCGCATACTTGTGCCTGCCTGCATCACGATCAGCTCTTCGCCAGCCAGCGATGCCACATCCACAGCGCCGCGTCCGTGAGTCGCCAGCGGGTGGGTGGGGTAGACGGCGGCGACATTGGCGTATTCGGCGAGCTTGATGATCGTAAGCGACGATTCCGCTGGGTCTTCCATCACAATCCCGAGGTCCACTTCGTTCCCGATCACCATGTCGGCGATACGGCGCGACGGGCCGGTGCGGACACTGAGCTCCACCGCTGGATGCGCCTCCCGAAACCGCCTCAGCAGCGGCGGCAAAAGGTACGTCGCCGCAGTACTGCTCGCGCCGACTGCAAGCTGCCCCGTCGAGCCCGCCGCAATCTCCGTCACCGCCGTGCGTGCTTCAGCGGAAAGCCGCAAGATTTCGGTAGCGTACGCGTACAGCGCCCGCCCGCCCGACGTTAACTCGACACGTCGTCCGAGCCGGTCGAACAGATGCGTCCGCAACTCCATCTCCAGAGCGGCGATCTGACGCGTCACCGCAGGCTGCGTCAACGACAACGCTTCCGACGCCCGCGTAAAACTGGCCAGGTTTGCTACTTCGACGAACGATTCTAATTGGCGTATATCCATCAGACCTCCCATTCAAAAATGTAATGCTATTCATGAAAAACAATCATTTGCATTATACCAACGATCTGAGTACAATATCGATCAACACTAACGCCAAGCGAGCGCGGCCTAACGCTCATCCCGCCGCGCAGCGGCACAGGAGTCCAGCGTCCACGCTGGCCCCAGCCGGGTAGGCTGCCCAAGCGGCGAGCGCTCTTAACACACATTACGTCACAACACAACGGAGACAAATCGATGCCAAAGACTATGTTCGAAAAGATATGGGATGCCCATATCGTGCGCGAAGAGGCCGGGAAGCCTTCGCTGCTGTATATCGACCTGCACCTGGTGCACGAGGTGACATCGCCGCAAGCGTTTGAAGGCCTGCGCCTCACGGGCCGCAAGGTACGCCGCCCTGATCTGACCGTGGCCACTGCCGACCACAATGTGCCCACCAGCAGCCGGCTTCTGCCGATCACAGACCCGATCTCCAAGCAGCAGATCGAGACTCTGGCGGCGAACTGCTCTGAGTTCGGTGTCACGCTTTACGACATCCACAGCCCGTTCCAGGGCGTGGTGCACGTCATCGGGCCGGAGCAGGGTCTCACACAGCCTGGCATGACTATCGTCTGCGGTGACAGCCATACGAGCACGCACGGAGCGTTTGGCGCGCTGGCGTTCGGTATCGGCACCAGCGAAGTGGAGCATGTGCTCGCCACCCAGACACTGCAGCAGTCCAAGCCGAAGACCATGGAAATCCGCGTCAACGGCCAACTGGGCGAAGGCGTCTCGGCGAAGGACATCATTCTTGCGATCATCGGCAAGATCGGCACCGACGGCGCCACAGGCTACGTCGTCGAATACACCGGCGAAGCAATCCGCAGCCTCTCGATGGAAGGCCGCATGACTGTCTGCAACATGAGCATCGAAGCTGGCGCGCGCGCCGGGTTGGTTGCGCCTGACGAGAAGACGTTCGCCTACGTCAAGGGTCGCCGATTTGCGCCGAAGGGCGCCGATTGGGATGCTGCGCTGGCCGAATGGCAGAAGCTGCCCACCGAGCCGGGTGCGACATTCGACACGCTGGTCGAGCTCGACGCGTCCGAAATCGCGCCGCACGTCAGCTGGGGCACCAGTCCTGGCATGGTCGCGCCGGTGACATCGAATGTGCCGTCGCCGTCGGACTTCTCGTCGGACTCCGACAAGCGAGCCGTCGACCAGGCGCTCAAGTACATGGCGCTCGAAGCGGGCACGCCGATCTCGGACATCGCTATCGACACCGTGTTCATCGGATCGTGCACCAACGGCCGTATCGAAGACCTTCGCGCTGCCGCCGCAGTGATCAAGGGGCACAAGGTACACGCAAACGTTCGCACACTGGTCGTCCCCGGGTCCGCCGTCGTCAAGGCGCAGGCGGAAGCCGAAGGGCTGGACCAGATCTTCAAGGACGCTGGCTTCGATTGGCGCGAAGCTGGCTGCTCGATGTGCCTCGCCATGAACCCGGACATACTCCAGCCCGGCGAGCGATGCGCATCGACGTCGAACCGCAACTTCGAAGGCCGGCAAGGTAAAGGCGGACGCACGCACCTCGTCAGCCCCGCCATGGCCGCCGCCGCCGCCATTGAAGGCCGCTTCGTGGACGTCCGCAACTGGAACAAGCGCGCGGGCGCACACAACTAACGATGCGATTTTATTGCCTCCGGCGGCCGCTACGCGCGGTGCGCCAGGCTGAGCCTGGACCCTTATGCGCTTCGCGCGTTATGGCGGGGCCGTGTGCTCGTGATCGAAATGCCTATTTAAGGCAAGGATTAAGAGATGGAACCATTTACAAAACTAACAGCAATCGCCGCGCCTTTGGACGCGGTCAACGCCGACACTGACCAGATCATCCCGAAGCAGTTCCTTAAGCGCATCGAGCGCACCGGGTTCGGGGAGTTTCTGTTCTTCGACTGGCGGTACATGGATGACGGCAAGACCCCAAACCCCGACTTCGAACTGAACAAGCCGCAGTGGAAGGGCGCAGAGATCTTGATCACCGGTAAAAACTTCGGCTGCGGATCGTCGCGCGAACATGCCCCATGGGCGCTGCTCGACTACGGCTTCCGTGCGCTGGTTGGCTCGTCGTTCGCGGATATCTTCTACAACAACTGCTTCAAGAACGGCATCCTCCCGGTCATCCTCCCCGAGGCCACCGTCGAGATGCTCCTGAAGCGCGCCATCGAGAACCCGGGCTACCAGATGACCGTCGACCTTGAGTCGCAGACCGTCTCCGACTCCCTCGGCTTCTCGCAGCACTTTGACGTCGACCCATTCCGCCGCCACCTGCTGCTAAACGGCCTCGACGATATTGCGCTGACGTTGCAGAACGAAGGCGACATCACCGCCTACGAGACCACGCGTCCAGGCTGGAAGCGTGGGACCAAAGCGGCTGCGTAGCCACTTCACTGTGTATCGAATGAGCCGGGCCGTGTGGTCCCGGCTTTTTCAACCAGCGTGTCGCTGGACCCTTGTCTCGCCGAAGACGGCTCGGCTAGAGCTGGATCACGTATCTGGATATTGATCCGATTGAGTTTCAATTGTGGCAGTGCAACCGATTGCCGGGGAGCGAGTCTACCGAGACGGGAGGACATCCACTGTGAAAGCTGCTAGTCTTGGTCTTGCTATACTTCTGAGTTTTGTCTCGTCGGGGCTTCAAGCGGTTGCGGCCCACCGAACGCCAAGCAAGTACGCGAAATGCGGCCCGCGCATTGACGCGTTCATGCGGTCGAAAAAGCCAGCCGATATACGCTTGCGGCATGAGATAAGCGATGCACCTCGGCAGTTGCAGGCAGCAATACGGGCCCTCGCCCCAGAGCACCTCAACCTTTCCACCGACATTCCCCGAATACCCGCCGATCAAAATGCCTATCCGGTATATGAAAAGCTGCCAATCTTTCGCGAGACCTTCCCCATGCCGGTTCTCGCACATGGTTATTACCAGTCAGAGTGGGACTCGATAGATAAGCTTTCAATTGTGCGAGCGACGATAATAGCAAACCGCGCCTATTTCGACACCGTTAGTGAGGCGTTGCGTCGGCCGCGATTCCAAGGATACAGCCCAGACGATGTATTCGTGGCCGCAAGGCAGCGCGCAGCTGCTCGGTTGCTGGCAACGAAAAGCTATGTTTTGGCGCGAGACGGGCAGCCGCTAGAGGCAGTCGAATGCGCCAAGCAGATATTCGGTATAGCAAGTCACGCAAAGCAGAACGGGTCCGTGATTGCTTCGTTGATTTCTGAAGGTATTGACGCGCTCGGTTTTGCAGCTATGCGGTCAGTCTTGTTTCTATGCCCTGACCGGGCCGACGTTGCGGGCAAAATCGATAGGATTCTGACAGCACTACCGGAGCGTGAGGCGCCTCAAGAGGTCTATCTTCAATGGGAAGCTGCGTACTACTTCGATACGCTGGACGAGATCAGTACGGGAAAGATGGGGCGCGCTACACGTTTGCGCCTTGAGGCAGTGCGACACGCTATCCATCGGGACGATTATGAGTTGCTGAATGGTGTCGGCAAGGAGCGCCAGCTAGCTGATATTGATTGTGAACTGCGCGAAAATCAAACCGAAAAGCTGATTGCTGCCTTGTCACCCGCGCAGCGAATCGTTTGGAGCAATCTTTTTATCCAAGCAAAAGCCGACTACCTCGAATCGCTGTCACGGTATGTAGCATATAGCAAGATGACGCCCCTCAATCGGGGGCAGAAGAAGCGCAGGCCCGCGCCAGTCGCGTCAGCGGCCGCATCGAAGATCGAACACATAGTACGGCAAGCTGGGGTAGCCAACGGCGCGACGCTAGATGCACTGACATTCGGTTTTAACGCTTGGAATTCCGATAGCGCCATCGATAATCGCACGCGTCGCAATTTGACTATCGCCATGGCGCGCGTGTTCGAAGCCAGCGCGAAGACCGGCGAGTTTCCAGTGGCGCTGGCCCTACCCACTGATCCATGGGGAACCGGCCAGCTAGGCTACCGCAGAACAAGTCACGGCGCGTTGGTCTATAGCGTGAGCCGAACCGGTAAGTACGATGGAACGCGGACAACAGATCCAATGATGCGCTCGTACCGAGTAGAGAATTCAAGTGTGGCCGTCCCGAACAGGCGCTAGTCGGTGCAGATCGACAGAAGTCTCTTCGAACACTAGGTGCAGGCATGGCGTCGCCGTAGCTGGTATTATGGTCCTTGGGTGGCGTACACACAATGCGACGAAACGGACGCTCCGAGGCTGAGATGGTCGACGAGATGTTTGCGGTTGTGGGCAACGAGCTTAGGCGAGTTACAGGCGATCCCGTAGAAGTAGATCAGGCCGTCTATAGGAACTGGATGTGCGAGCACGAGATAACCAAGGGCAATCCCTTTCCAGCTAAGTCAGTCGAGTTATCGATAATAGATTACTACGACGGAATGGTGAGCGGTGTCGCACGCTGCAGCTTATGCGGAATGGCCTTCCACATCGCAATGCTGGACTGGGACACTGCGCACGGTATTCGTATCTACGGAACCAGAGTGATTGACGAGCAGGCTTATGCGCTCGGTTGCAAGCTGGACATTCGCCCGGATAAGAACAAAATGATAGCGAGCGAGGCCATACATTGTTTTGCTGAACTGGATAAGCTGCTGAAGGACGTCACGCAACTTGATAAGCTTTTCGTTCTAGACACGTCGACCGAAACTATCGTTGTAGCGGAAGCCGCTGATCCAGGTGTATACGAGCCGACCGGTATCGGCATCGATTGCGATGTGGCGGACATAGACTGGTTTACAAAGCTTCGGATTCAAGATGCTTATAATAAGAACCGATAGACACGCCAGCGCGACACTTCCAAACCGAAACCGAATCGAACAAACGATCTTTTTAAGTTGCTAAAATAGCATAAATGTGGTACAATATAACTGTAAATACGAATTCGTACTTTGACAACTTAAGAGGCCAGCGCCGAGGACATAATCGCATGCATAGAAACCAGCTGCATGGCCGCATATGCGCATGAAACATGTTCTAGTGTGACCAGGCAGTATTCATGAATAAACGACTTTTGGCGGGGCGTATATATTCGAGCAAAGCGCGGAGTTCATCCGCTTAGGCGATGTGTTATCTGGCTCCCTTCTCCTTATCTTAGGAGAACGGCTGGGGATGAGGTTTCCAGTCCTCGTTCTGGCATTTTAGGAGACTATAGCAGCCGCGAAATGAGAAGAAGAGACTAGCCAAAGAAAAAGGCCGAAGTCAACAATGTGACCCCGGCCCTGCAACAACCCTCTTCACCTTTCCTTTAGGAGAGGTAGGGGCCCACGTAGTGGGAAGGAGAGGTTCCTATGTATCGATTGTCCCTCATCCACAAGGAGAGGTTCCTATGTTTACTTAGAGAGCAGCCTTGACTGCTTTCACGATGTGTGCTGCGTCGATACCTGCCACTTCGAGGAGCTCGTACGGCTCTCCGGAGCCCGGCATGTCCTTGACGGCCAGCTTGACCACCTTCGGGAACGCAGGGGCGCCTTCGCCAGTGAACACGTCGAGGACCGCGTCGCCGAGACCGCCTTCTGGCCAGTGGTCTTCGACAACGATCAATGTTCCGGTCTCAGCAGCGGCCTTCTTGATGGTCGCAGCGTCGACTGGCTTCACCGAGTAAAGGTCGATCACTCGGATCGCAATGCCTTCGGCCTTGAGCGTATCGTACGCCTTCAGAGCTTCGTGCAGCGTGATGCCGGCGCCGATCACAGTTACCTTGTCGGCGTCGCTGGAGCGGATGGTGACCGAGCCGCCAACCGAGAACTTCTGATCCGGGCTGTAGAGCACGGGAAGCTTCTCGCGGGTGGTTCGCATGAAGACGATGCCTTCGAGGCCGCCTGCCATCTCTTCGACTAGCTGCGCGGTCTGGTTGGGGTCGCTCGGATAGAGGACCGTGCTGTTGTGAACTGCACGCATCATGGCGATGTCTTCGAGTGCCATCTGCGAAGCGCCGTCAGCGCCGATGGACACACCGGCATGCGAGCCGCCCATCGCAAAGCTGGCGCGGGAAACGGCAGCCATGCGGATGAAGTCGTACGCACGGGAGAAGAACGCGGCGAATGTCGAAGCGAAAGCCTTCTTGCCGCGAACGCTGAATCCGATAGCGGACGCAACGAGCTGCTGCTCAGCGATCCACATCTCGAAGAAGCGGTCCGGGAAGTCCTTCTTGAACTCTTCGGCGTGGGTCGAGTTGCTCACTTCGGCGTCGAGCACGACAATATCGTTGTTGCCGTGGCCAAGAGCGCGGAGAGCGTCGCCGTATGCCTTGCGGACAGCTTCCTTGGTGCCGAGCTCATAGCGGGGCAGGGTAGCGGTGCCAGCAGGGGCGGGCGGGGGCGATCCAGGCGCAGGCTTTGCGACTTCGAACAGCTCGCTGATCGGTCCGCCAAGCTCGGCGATAGCTTCTGCGGCCATGTCAGCCGGAAGAGCCTTGCCGTGCCAGTTGTCTTTGTTCGAGATCTTGGAGTAGCCGTAGCCTTTTTCGGTCTTCGCGAGAATGACCGGCGGGCGCTCGTCGCCGTTAAGGGCTTCTTCGTAGGCGGCGGCAACCTGCTTGAGGTCGTGGCCGTCGATCTTGATAGCGCGGCAGCCGAATGCTTCCACTCGAGCGGCGTAAGCGTCAAGGTTCCAGCCGAGCTCGGTCTCGCCGCGCTGTCCGAGGCGGTTGACGTCGACGATAGTGATCAGGTTGTTGAGCTTGTAGTGACCAGCCTTGTCGAGGGCCTCCCAGATGGAGCCTTCGGCCATTTCGCTGTCACCGCAGACGATCCATACCTTGTACGGAAGCTTGTCCAGGTACTTGGCGCACAATGCGATGCCGACGCCAATCGGCAATCCCTGGCCCAGGGATCCGGTGGCAACGTCGACATACGGCAATACAGGCACGGGATGGCCTTCGATGCGGCTGCCAATCTGGCGAAGCGTCATCATCTCTTCGTCGGTGATCCATCCGGCTGCCTTGTACATTGAGTAAAGCAACGGGGCGGCATGGCCCTTCGAGAAAATAAGGTGATCGTTATTGGGCGCCTTGGGATTGGCGGGGTCATACTTCAGGTGCTCGATCTGCAGGACGGCCATGAGATCGGCCGCGGACATAGACGAAGAAGGGTGGCCGGAACCGGCCTTGGTCGTGCTGCGGATGCTATCGATTCGCAGTTGGCGGGCGAGCTCCTTCCAGCGCTGCTCGTTCTGTGGCATAAAGTGGGTCTCCTAATGGGGAAATTGGCAACGCCGTAAGTATACCTGCGACGACGCCGATGTTGCATTCCCGAGCCGACCTAACTGGCTAACGATTGTGTCTGCAACTATTTGACGTACTGATTGTCTATTAACCAATAGCATTCGGGCTATAGCACTGGAACGTTTAGTCAGGGCTATTCGTTATTTGTATAGAAGAAGCTAACAGGAACGCTGCGATTTTGATATGATGACGAGAATGAAGGTTATTCTAATGCCTTCTATCTCATGTATGTGATTTTGCTTGTAACTGGGTTTTCGCAGGATAAATTAAGTGATACTTTGGAAGAAAAATCAGGGGTGCAAAACGGCCTGGGACGAAATGGACGGCAGCGCACGTGTTCGCTACTGCCATGAGTGCAAGCACAACGTCTATGATATCGCCGGAATGAGCCATGAGGAAGGTGTTGCGTTCGTTGCGCGCATGGAAGGGCTTGACCGCGTCACCCTCCGTCGCCGTCCGGACGGCAAGGTGGTCAGTGTTGAAGCCGTAATACGGGCAGCCCGAAGCTGGCGTCGTGTTGCTGGCTCTCTGGCAGCGATGCTAGCCATCGGTGCGGTACTTACCGCGAGCGTCCCGGCTCCCGTCTTCGCGCCAGTCCCGCAAGAGGTTGGCATCGCCCGCCAGCGCCTCTACCACCGGGCGCATCGCCACTCGAAACCGGCGAAGCTGGCACCGGTCGCAGCCGTTCCAGTTAAGCCATCAAAACATGTCCGGTAAGCTGAGGATTGGATCAGTTTGCGGGAAGAGCTGATCGGCCAAAGCCACCGCTGTCGACGATGACACCCGAAGCCGGCCGTTAGCTCGCAGGCTCTGTGCGGACATGAACCCGCAGATAAGCATCGTGAGGCTTTCGATATCGCCCGCTATCCAGTCATCGACAAGCTCATCAGCGGGCGCCATCCCCACTCGGTCCACTCCTGCGGCGTCCTTTAATGCGAATAGGCGCACCGGATGCGACGCCCTCTTTGTCGCGCTGGTGTCGATACGGATGGTTAGTCCTGACGCCGACTCCCGAAGAGGCTGAGCGAACCCATCCGTATTGGCCACAATGGCCAAGACTGCCGCAAGGTCAGTAATGTGTAGCATCACGCCAGGTAGGGCCTCCGACGTGATCCCCGGGACGCTGGCGAGATCAAGCGAATCGAACTCGCGGGCTGAGACTTCCCCTCGAACGTCTACACCCGCCTGGTGGCTTGTGATATAGCTCACCAGGGCGCGGCGCCCCTCATCGCATGCCGATACAATCTCGTGCACCGACACCATCGACTGCCCGTTTACGGGCTCGGTGTCAAACGCCACATAGCCTGCAATTCGGTCATCGTTTCGCCAAACCGCCACACGCCGTCCGGGCGTGTGCGTTTCTATAGCGGTCCAGCGCTGCGGGGTCCTGATGAACGTGCCCGGTATATCCTTTGTTGCGGCTTCATAGACGGCGTGGATGGCGGGTGACACAGCGGCCGTCTGCGCAGGTGTGAGCAACTCAATGCCCAGCTTCGTCGACGCAGGGAAGGGTCTCGAAGGCGCAGTCCAGTAGTATCGGGTCGAGCACGTGCCGAAACCAAACCGGCGATAGTAGTCCGGCCTGTCGGTTACGAGCGCAGCCAGTGGGCAGTTCAGTTCCGGTGACAGGACCTCAAGGGTTTTCCTAATCAGGATGCTGGCATAACCAACATTGCGTAGATTAGGGGGTGTCCCGACGCCTGCAATGCCTGCAACGGGCACGACAGCGCCTCTGGAAAGCCGTAGGGCCGTGGGGATCACAGTGAGTACTGAGACGACCTTACCGTTATCGACGAGGACGCGCTTGAGGTGGGGATCAAAAAAAGGGTCGCGGTAGTAGATCGGCCTAGCGAGAGTCTCATCGAGGTGAAACGCCTGGCACATCGTGACAAAGTGGTGCTCGATGTCCGCGCCAGAGGCGGCGCGCGCCGTGAGCTTCTGTGCCTGCAACTTGACGCCCTCCCTTACCCGGGCGCCACCAGCGCGCCATCGGTTCTGTACGAAGGCATTATACCTATAGCAGACTAGTCAGAGAGCGTAGGCGGTTAGGAACGCGACAGTTGAACTTTACCGGAACGGCTCAGGACATCGTCGAGAAACTTCGTGGAACTGGCGTCCTTCTTGCTAAGGATCACCTTGCTGACAACGTAGAAGGAGAACGCTTCCGCGAACCCTTCGTCCACACCATCCTGAGCATACTCGGTTACGAGATGCCTGGCCTTCTTCTCGCGATTGTAGATCTCGCTGTAAGCCTTGCGGTCCTGAGCGGTAAGCTGGGACTGCCAGAAGTAGTGTCCGTATTCATGCGCGAATGTGTAGGGTAGGGAGAGGTTGGTGATCGATCCTCGCAGCGTGATTGTGGGAGGCCCACTCTCGTAGATGCCGTCAATGGAGTCGTCGGCTTCCGTATTGGCAAAGTGGTCGTCGCTGCCTTCCCGAATGTAGCCGTTCATATCGCGATCGTTCAATATATTGACCTTGACCACCGCGTTCGTGCGCCAGCATTGAGGAATGATTGTGTCGTAGAGGCCCCTGATCAGCTTTTGCTGCATCGGAGCTCCGCCACGAACATCTACATCCGCGAATGCGCTTGAGCCGAGACTGAGCACGGCGAAAACGACGAGGAAAAGGGCTCGGGTAATGGCCTTGTGGGAATCGTGAAGCATGTCACAAATACTGTACCATACGTTTTTCAATCTCGCAAACGGCGCGGCTGCGAGTTCATGTCCGGCAATATAGGCCTCCCATGATGCTTGTTTGGCATGCTAATGCGCCTTACCGTATGAGGCGATAACGCAATCAGCCTAAATTTGATCAAAATGGTTTGACAAAAGAAAAGTGTTGTGATATTATCCACTAAGTGGCTAGTTTTGACTATACCTGTTGGAAAATAGACTGCAATGGCTAAGCTCGACAAAATATCGGAACTACTACGGACGCGCATTCTGCGGGGCGATTACACGCTGACCGGGTTCCCGCCGATTATGCAACTCGCCGAGGAGATCGGGGCTAGCCGGACGACTGTGAGGGCGGCGACGGTCGCGCTCATGGAACTCGGGCTGCTTGAGCGCGAGGCGACGGGCCGTTTGGTTGTGACTAAAGAGTTGGGTGGTGAGCGGCGTCTCCATATTGGCTTCTTATCACCTGGGGCAAATGCGGCGGATGCATCGTTGGCTGAACATATCGAGCGCATCCTGGCGGAGCGTCATGGTCAGCTGCGAAAGATCACATTCTTTCACTGGACCGATCCAGTGCTGCTTAACGCGATAGATAATTTCGATGGCGTCTTTGTGATCCCGCCCGCAGAGGCACTTCCGGAAGACGTAGCCATGAAGCTTCGCGCGGCAAATTCACGCATAGTAATGATTGGCGACTTTGCGCCGTTGGGGCTACACAGCGTCAACTTCGCGCCCGTCACGTCGATAAGGCTTCTACTTGACCACCTTGGCGAGCTTGGCCATCGACACATTTCATTTTTTAATACGCAGCCTATGGACCCCATCATCCACAAGCGGTTAGGACTATGGGAATCGTGGCTTGAGGAGCACGGCTGCACAGGTGAACTTGTTAACGAGCCAGAGCCATCGTACGGGTTGCCGCTTGAGCGGGCGTACGCAGTCGCGAAGGACCTGCTTGAAACTGGTGTTGGGTTCGGCGGCACAGCTATACTCTGCACTTCGATGCCGGCCTATGTTGGTTTGCAACGGGCCATGTATGAGCACAGCCTTGTGGTGGGGCGAGACATGGCCGTGTGTTGCGCGTTTGACGAGGGCATGGCACCGTATATGTGTCCATCTTTGACATCGGTCCGCATGGCGACACCGGACAAACTGCTGCGAGCGAGTGTTGAGTGGATGGCTGGGGGAGAATGGTTGGGAAGCTTGCTCTGCCTGTGGCAAAGCGCGACGTTGTTCGTGGGCGAATCGACGATGATCGCTCCAGCAACGCTGCCCGAGTATCTCTCAGTCCGACTCGCACCCGTGCAATTTTCTCACGAGCAGCGTAACAGGGTAACCGGCCAACAGTCGATCAAAATACGCGAGTCATCGGCTTGTAACTCGAGTAGCGTTGACTTCCAGACGATTTAGCAATCTTTATTAGCACTTGGGTAGAGGAGACCGAAGAAAATGGCGCACGCCTGTAAAAGTGTACGAGCTTTCACATTGATTGAGCTTCTCGTAGTTATAGCTATTATAGCGATTCTAGCAGCTATACTTTTCCCGGTGTTTGCAACTGCGCGAGAGAAGGCGCGACAGGCAACTTGCCAGTCTAACCTCAAGCAGATCGGGCTTGCGTACCATCAGTACGAGCAAGACTACGACGAAATGACTCCTTATTGCCCCTATGATGTTAATCGCTGGAACCCAGTGTTTCATGCTGCACCGTTTCAGTACGGCATTTGCTTGGGGTCGCAACTTCATCCCTACCTCAAAAGCCTTGGAGTCTGGCGGTGTCCGAGTGACAGTATTACCGCACCGACAACGGTTAACGGATACCAGGACCCGTCGGCGCTCTATGGTGGCGTCAACAACCCGAGCTATGTGTACAATATGTATTTTACGGAACTGTGGGCTTCGAATAGTTCGATCAGTTCCAATCCGATCGTTGAGACTCCGCTCTCGGTATCCCAGATTCAAACACCGTCGAACGATGGCATCCTATTCGGAGCATGGGGAGTGTTCTGGTTTTCGGATAACAATACAACGTGGCCGCGACTTGAAGGATATCCCACTGCTACGTCGCCGGTGTTGCGAGAGGGGCACAACAACGGCTGTGAGGCGCTCTTTGCAGACGGTCATGTCAAGTGGATCTCCGGTTCCGTTTTGGCTTATAACGTTGCACAAGAACAGTCAAGCACATGCGGCGGAAACAACTCAAGGCGTCCATTTGGCGTTTGCTCTACGATCTTCCACGAATAATCGCGGGCAATGAGGTGGCTGGCTCGTTGATAGCAATAGTTTATTCCGCTTTGTGTGAAATCCATAAGATGAAGATCATTTGCGCCTGTTTCGTTTTGTTCGCGGTAGCTTTTGTGCTTATGAATAACAGTATGTCCACTGCTGTTCACGCCGGAACCGTGCCTAAGAGTGCTCCGCCATTCGTCGTGCCTAACGGTTCCATGAGTGGCAAGGTCATGTGCGGGTATCAAGGTTGGTTCAATGCGCTAGGTGATGGCTCGGGGTTGGGGTGGCGGCATTTTGGCGATACCCCTGGCAAAGTTGGGTTTGAAATGTGGCCAGACGTGTCGGAATTGAGTCGGGAAGAACGGTACCCTACGAGCTTTAGGCGGGCAGATGGCACAACTGCGGAACTTTATTCCGCTTATAATGAGAAGACGGTGTTGCGCCATTTCGAATGGATGCGGAAGTATGGCATCGACGGGGTCTTTTTGCAGCGGTTTCAATCGGAAGTGGCGCCGTCCGGCAATCCTCGTATTCCCGATCATGTAGACAAAGTTCTCCAACATGTTATCAAGGGAGCACACCAATACGGGCGTGTCTACGGGCTGATGTATGATCTGTCGGGCCTCAGACCGGGCAACGCCCAGCGCATTATCGACGATTGGAAGCACGTTGTCGATGCGACGCACTTGACCAAGGACGGTCGCTACGTGCGGGACGGGGGAAAGCCAGTCGTTGTTTTGTGGGGGCTGGGGTTCGGGGGTAACCGTCCGCCCCTATTCGAGGACGGCCTCGCGATTATCAAGTTTCTAAAGAACGACCCAACCTACGGCGGCAATGTGGTCATGATTGGGGTTCCGTATCAGTGGCGCACTACCGATACCACGCAAGTTCCGTTTGCGAAAATGCAAGAGTTAGTCGAAGCAGCCGACATTGTCAGTCCTTGGGCTGTTGGCACGCGGAGCACTCCTGAAGCCATTGTCGAAGGTTTCCAAACCGTTACCAAGCCGGATCTCGAGTGGTGTACGGCTCACGGTAAGAAGTATATGCCAGTTCTCTTTCCGGGATTCAGTTGGTACAACCTACAAAAATGCGCCAAACCAGTTAACCAGATTCCACGCCTCGGAGGGAAGTTCTTGTGGACGCAATATGTCCAGGCGAAAAAGATTGGCGCTACGATGATCTACCAGGCTATGTTTGATGAGGTTGATGAGGGTACAGCCATCTATAAAGTGACTAATGACGCGCCATTGGGCGAGGGCAAGTCGCAATTTCTCACCTACGAGGGCTTGCCTAGTGACTTTTATCTCAAGCTTGTCGGCCAAGGCACGCGCTTGATACGCGGCGAAATCGGTACCGAGGAAGACAGCCTCGTTAAGCGAGCCGATTGGAAGCCGTTCGTGCCGCGAATGGCCGCAGTTCCGACTCTAGCGTTGGGACCTGAGCAAGTGGATCCGCAGTTGCGCTTTCGGCCGGACCTTGCGCTAAACAAGCCTTACATCGAATCTGATCCCGCCACCAAAATCCCGTCCAGAGGATTGACCGATGGATCCTGGCAAACTGATCCGCTCCATGCGTATTCTTCAGGTCCATCGCCAGCATTCCCGAAAACAGTAACAGTGGATCTCGGCGAGCCGCTTCAGATCTCAAAGGTAGTCTTGGGCAATAGTCCAAACAGTGGGACGTGCAATGTGGAGATATCGGCCAGTGAAGATGGAGGCGTGTTTGCGCGACTGGGGACCTTTCGGTACACTCAGGGCAGAGTGGAAAACCACCTGTTCGAATTCGCGGTCAACAGTGCCCGGTTCGTCCGAGTGACGTTTGTAGATAGCTACCCGGTTGCAGCAGAGACTCAACGTGGCGTTGTGGGTTTAAGTGAACTTGCCGTCTACGGTCCTTAGAAGTGGGTGTGTCGGGGAGGAATCTGCGCATCACTATCGAATTGGCTGGCATAGCATCTCCAACTTCCGCGACTCAACGCGACCTTTTGAACGGACCCCATTTCATGTCTACAAAGATTTTTCACCTCATTGCGAATGCCCACCTTGACCCTGTTTGGCTCTGGGACTGGCGGGAAGGCTTTAACGAAGGGACAACGACCTGCCGTACAATTCTCAACCTCATGGATGACATTCCTGAGCTTACGTTTATTCGCGGCGAGGCTGCAATCTACGAGCATATTGAGCGAACAGACCCCGAAACTTTCGCGCGGATCGCTGCGTACGTCAAGTCCGGCCGGTGGGATATTGTTGGCGGCACGTACATTCAGCCTGATACCAACTTACCAGCCACCGAAGTGCTTGTGCGGCACTTTATGCGCGGCAAGCAGTACTTTGCCGAGAAGTTCGGCAAGAAGGTCGAAGTGGCGTGGGCGGCGGACTCGTTCGGTCACCCTGCGGGATTGCCCGAGATCTTGGCATCGGCTGGAATGCGCGGGTTCGCGTACACTCGACCGCGGTCGCCGGTCAACTCGCCTGCGTTCTGGTGGGAAGGTCCAGGTGGGAGCCGCGTCCTGGCTTATCGGCCGTTAGCCGGTTGGTACGGAACTGAGCGCGAGGAGATCAACTCGCGCCTTGACCAACTGCTGGCGGAGTCTGCGAAGAACGATGTGGTAAACGTCGGCGTGTTCTATGGAGTCGGCAACCATGGTGGCGGTCCAACACGTGGCCAGCATGCAGCAATCCAGGCGTGGTTTGCGGCTCATCCGGAAGTAACGGTTGTGCAGTCTGGGTTACACCGCCTATTCGAAGCCCTTTACGCCGAGGCAGCAGCAAACGGCGACGATTTCTTCCCGGTACATCGTGGCGAGATCAACTACTGTTTGCGAGGCTGTTACTCATCGGCGGCAAAGCTGAAGTACCTTTATCGAAGAGCCGAAGTCACCGTTGCGCGAGCGGAACGGAGTAGCTCCATTATTGGGGCTGTGGTGAGTGGCGATAACGTTGCGGACGCGGTTCCCGTGTCATCCGCTTCGATCAGCTGGGCGGCAATTTCGTCACAAGCGGGCGGCCAGGACCCGCGAATGGCGGAAGCGTGGGATGCAGTACTGTTCAACGCGTTCCACGATATCCTGCCAGGTTCCAGTATTGAGCGCGCCTATGATGATCAGATTGCATGGCTCGGCGGGGGCATCTACAAGGCTCAGCGGGTTGAGTTCGACGCGCTGAATAGGCTCGCAAAGAGTGTCGATACGTCCGTACCCAAAGCTGAAGGCGATCTGCCAACCGCAGTACCGTTCCTAGTCTGGAACCCGCATTCGTTCCCAGTTAGTGGGCCGGTTGAAATTGAGGGGACGCTCGATTATCGGCCGCTGTGGAGTTATTGTGATCGCGTCAACGACGTGCCTGTCGAATTGTGCGATCCCACCGGACAGCCGATCGCGTTTCAGCGGATCAAGACAGAACATGCAAGCTTCCCGAGCCTACCGTGGCGCGCTCGTGTCGTCACGAACGTAGATTTGGCACCCTTCGGCTGGGGTGTCTACACCGTCGGATACCGCGAGGGAACCCCGAAGTTCGAAACATCGTCGCCGGTTCTCGCAAAGGACGGCGTGCTCGATAATGGCATTTACCGCGTCGAGGCTGAGGCGCACGGAAATGGCATTCGGATCTTGCGATCTGGAGTGCCAGTCTTTACTGGCCATGGGATGAGCGTCGTAACGGTGGAGGATCCGTACGGTTCGTGGGGCGCGATGGATGAGGCGGCTCCGTCACTCGATCTGCAGGATGTACGCCATGCATGGCACGTCGAGCGAGTCGAAACCCTCGAAAGCGGGCCGCTACGTGGTGTGATCTGGGTGCGCCTTGTGGGCGGTATGAGCGTGCTAGATCTCACGTTCTCGCTGTTCGCGGGACGTGATGCCGTGGATGTTGACGCACGCTTGCTGTGGGACGAGCGTTCAGCGCGAGTGAAGCTTGTGATGCCAGTCGGCGGCGGAGATGTAGCCGAGTACGACGTTCCCGGCGCAACCGCCGTTCGCGGGGCCGAAGGCGAAGTGCCAGGCGGCAGGTGGGTGCGAGTCGACACGGAGGATGGCCCATTCGGCTTTGCTTCCGACTCGCTCTACAACTTTAATTATCGCCAGGGCACGCTACAAGCTACCATTGCACGCGGGAGCCGCTACGCTGGCGACGTCAGCATGGGGCCGAACGCTGAACCGTGGACTCCGGCGGTTGATCGCGGTGAACTACGCCTCAAGTTTATTATCGCGCTCGGTGACGAGAACCTCGGCAAGCTAGCCGCCGTATTGGAGACTCCAGTACAAACGCTGCAAGTACCACCTTCTGAAGGTGTGCTCACCCGATCAGGGTCGCTAGGCTCTATTGCGCCGTCCTCGCTTACACTTCTCGCGCTGAAGCCCAACGCAGACGGTACTGGACTCGTTGTGCGGCTCCATAACCGAACGCCGAATGCGGAGGCCGCAGTTCTCCAAATTGGCGCCGATCATATCAAGCTTGGCGAACTACAGGCTGGACGAATCGGAACGTGGGTTGTATCGCGAACATCGGACGGGTGGTCGTCAGTGGTCGCGGACAGCCTCGCGTAGGGGCATTGGTGGCGCAGGACACTTCTGCTGTTCTGCGCCGCCACTGTTTCAGCTACCCTCGCCTCACTTCGCCAGTTGGCAACCGATGACGTAAAAGTGCATGTCAGTCTTCCCGGTGTTCACGAGCGCGTGACTGTGCCCCGGTCGCGTTAGGCAGATGTCGCCTGGGCCAACGGGGACAGTTTCGTCGTCAATCCTCATTTCCCCGGTGCCGTTCAGGATCATGTAGAGTTCCTCGTCGTGAACGTGCTGGTGAAATCCAATGCTCGCACCCGGCGGGATGATGTTGTCGTGGACGAACTTTATCCCTTCATGTCTGTCGTATTCCGCAAGGCGCTCTTTGCAGTGGACGACTCCAGTGCCGTCGTGGCATTCGTTCAAATCACGGGGCACGATATCTAGTGGTAGTAACATAACCTCTCCTCGTTTGTTATACGGTAGGGACTGAAGGCTGCGGCTGTTTTGCTGCTTTGGCGCGTTTGGTTATCTGCCAAATCAGAGCGAATGCCGCGACCACGAATACGGGTGCGAACAGCGGCAACAGGAGCGACGCAATCGTCAGGCCAGCTGATGCGAAATCCTCAGCGATCGATATGACTGGGTTGAGCATTCCAAAGCTAAGAGCCGACGAGGCTACGCGTGTGCCTGCTTTCGCAGCGTGGAAGGCGAACGCCGCCGGCGAGCCGATAATTAGCCCAATGATTGCCGCCGTCGAGCCGTTATCGGCGGGGAGTACCGACGCAGCCGCGAGCGCTGCTACTAGAGGACGCACAAATGCGCCAACGGCGTGGAGCGCGTGATCGACCGCGGGTACCTTGTCGGCTATCGTGTCTAGCACCGTTGCGATAGCCAGTGTCGCAATTGCCGTGTTCGACGTCAGCCACGAAAAATGCTCACCCAGGTGGACGCCCATAAACCGGCCCGCAACTGCGGCGATAAGCAATGGAAGAAAAGTATTCAGGCCCGTGGAGGCTGCCAGTCCGAGCCCCAAGCAAACTGCTGTAATCCATCCGATCGACTCCATGATTTCGTGACTCCGTGTTGTGTACGTATGTGGAAGGCTATGTTCATAGCCAGGCTACCGCGATGTAGTCACACCGGTAGACCCACCAAGTGCTCGCGGAGTTGCAAGTGTGGGGGTTGGAGTTGCCGCTGGGCTTTGAGCGGGTGTTGATGTCGCAATGGGATCGGTATGTGGGATTGCTGGTCCCTGCACTTGCTGTCCCGACGGCTGCGCAATTCCCGTCACTGCGCGAGGGCCAGAGGATGCGGGAATGGCTGTGCTCCACCACACACTGATGAAGCGAGCTTCGAGCTCTGCGTCGGAGCGGGTTGGGTCGAATGCGTTGATAGCAAATAGGTCGCTTGCATTGATGTCCGCGACAAAGGCCAGGGGAGCGGTGGCTTTATCGGACGACATGAGCCCGCGCATGGTGAAGACGAGTGGCTGCGGGGGCTGGGAACTGGCAAGTGCCGATTGCGCCAGCTTGATGGCGTTACGAACGATTTGTCCGCGTGTCACGGCCACTCCCGCCACCGGATTCGACAGGTAGCCTATCGTAATTTTCGACGCTCGCGGGTCGGTGGAGACTTCCGTCACAACAATTGAGCGTCCGAGTAACTCCTGATCGGCTCTGAGCTTCACGAGGAGCGCATGGTCGGAAGGATCGGTGACAAGGGATGTAAGCGCTTGCGACGATGTCGTTGCCGTCGGCTCGCTGGTGAACGGGCTCAGGAAGATCGGGTTGGTGTCAATATGCTTGGCAGTTTGACCCGGAGCGACCACCTGACCATTTCGAGCGGTAATGATTGGCCACGCCACCACTGCCGAAAGGCATAGAACAGCTGCTATGAAGATCGAGATCTTGACAGGGCGTTCGGAGCGCCAGAACTGCGTACGGTTGACGTTCTCGCGTCGTATGCGGAACGCGCTCTTGACGAGGCGCATATTGAGCTGCGGCGGTTTTTCAGCAATCTGGCGCTTTCGCTCATCCACAATTCGGGTGAGCTTGACGCGGTCCGATTGACTGTCGGGGGCGAGGTCGAGCGTCAGGCAGTACCACTGTATGGCATCGTCGAGGCGGCCTTGATCGACGTAGATATCGCCCATGAGCGAATGCGCGCTGACGTTGTCTGGCTCTATACACAGGGCATCCATACAGGCTTCGGCGGCAGCATGCCACCTCCCGCGCATCCTGTGAAGGTTTGCAGCCGCGAGTATTCGCTTTACGTCGCTGCCGAGTTGTTCGGGCGTGTCAATCATTGGCCACTAATCTGTATGCTTGTCGCGGCTAGCGCAGCATCAGCGTCCGGTGTGGCCGAATCCACCTTCGCCGCGTGCCGTGTCGTCGAGCGTATCTACCTGTTCCCATTCTACCCGCACAACCGGACACACTACCATCTGGGCAATACGCTCGCCGCGGCGAATGGTGAACGGTTCGCTGCCGTGGTTAATGAGCAGAACGCAGATGACCCCACGATAATCGCTGTCGATTGTACCTGGGGTGTTCACCATGCTGATACCGTGGCGAATCGCGAGGCCACTTCTGGGGCGGATCTGGGCTTCGTAGCCAGGAGGGACAGCGATTCGGATGCCGGAGGGAATTGAGATTCGTTGACCGGGATCAACACAAATGTCGCTGGCGACGGCTGCGTACAGGTCCATACCAGCAGCCCCATCGGTTGCATAGAAGGGCAACGGGAGATCGAGGCAATCGGGTTCAACTTGAATAGAGAGGCGCAATGTCATCGATATGTACCGGCCAGCTAATTCTCTTCGAGGCGATTTCGGCGGACCGAATGCCCTCTATCTTCTCGATTAATGCTATCACCGCATCGATGCTATTCGATATCCCCGATGTCGAGATAAGGCTATTCCTATCCATTATGACTCGTTCGCCGGTCACAACGTTGGCGGTGGGTTCAATTCTCCGAATATCGGCAGCGAAAGCCGGGTAGATCGCGACGCGTCGCTTAGCCAAAACGCCAGATCGTGCTAGAATGAACGCACCTGTAGATAGCGATACGACGACTTTGGCTCCAGCGCACTGCTTGGTTAGCCAGCCTTTAAGGCTCTCAGGATACTTAATCAGGCGCGCGCCCGGTCCGCCGGGAACAATGATGATGTCGTACTGAGAGGCGTTGGGATAGGCTGCCTGAGGATAAAGCGCGACGCCATGTGACGTGACAGTTCGACCCACCGTTTCGGCGACGATTTTCACATCGAATGCGGGATCGTTGCTCCAGTGGCCTTTTTCCATTGTCCGCACGGACGACAAAACATCGAACGGGCCAAATAGTTCGACCTCGTCCACGCCTTCGTAGCAGACAATGGCAACCGAGTGCATCTTCACCCGCCTTTAAGCCGGTGAGCCGCCCACGAAAACTGTCTACGCTAGCGACTTCAGCAGCGACCGGAGTAGTACCAGACCGTCAGACGAACCTAAGGCGTCAGAAACAGCGCGCTCAGGGTGGGGCATCATCCCGAATACATTCCCTTGAGCATTCATTATGCCTGCAATATTGTCTGTTGACCCATTCGGATTGGAGTCGTTAGCATATTTCAGGATAATTTGCTTGTTTTCTTTTAGCGTGGTGAGTGTTTCGTCATCGCACACGTACTTCCCTTCACCATGAGCCACGGGAATTGAAAGAATATCGCCGTTTTTCGCGAGGTGGGTGAATTGTGTCGTGTTGTTGACTACTTCGAGCGGCACGTGCTTGCAGACAAACTTTTGGCCGTCGTTGCGGATCAACGCACCAGGGAGCAAGTGGGATTCGCATAGAATTTGGAACCCGTTGCAGATACCGACCACGAGACCACCGTTCGCTGCATGCTCCTGAATGGCTTCCATGACCGGCGCGAACCGTGCGATGGCTCCGCATCGGAGGTAGTCGCCGAACGAGAAGCCACCTGGAACGATGACCACGTCAGCGCCCTTAAGGTCGCGCTCCTGGTGCCAGAGATACTCCACGGGAAGGCCGAGGAAGTCTTTGACAGCGAAGTAAGCGTCCTGGTCGCAGTTGGAGCCGGGAAACTGAGCCACACCGAACTTCATTGAGCGACCTCGTAGCGGTAGTCTTCGATGACCGGATTCGCGAGCAGTTTGTCGCAGATCTCTTTGACTTCCGCATCGATGTCGGCTGCGTCGGAGAGGTTTAACTCTACATATCGTCCGATGCGTACCTTCTCAACGTTGTCGTATCCAAGATTGGTAAGCGCTCCATGGACTGCGCGTCCCTGAGCGTCAAGCAGCGTAGGTTTTAGGGTGATTGAAATTTTGACTAAAGGCATAGTAGGTTACCGTTGCGATTATACCTGATGGCGAGCGCGGGAGAGACGTGATTGAGGCTGTTATGGGCAATCGGGTCTACATCTGTCGTCAGCCTCGTCCGACCGGGCCTTACGAGACTGACCCGAATCGTCAAGCGCCGTAAACGGCGCTACAGCAGGGTTGCCAAGGCGAGCTTCCGCTCACATTTCAATGCAGCCTAGATACGAAGCGCCTCTAGCCGTGAGGCACCGAACATACAGCTAGGAGAAGGCTGTTGATGAATAAAAGAACTAAAATAGCTAGAAAACCACGTCCCTTCCACCGCCTTATAGATGCAGAATCGTTACTGATGGCAGCATGATGTATTCTGTTGCTGCAATACACAAACACGAGTGCCATGATGCATCCATACGTAATTGCAGTCCAAAGTATCATTGATTCACCTGGCGTACCTATTCTTGGTTGCCCATAATTTACTATTGAAGTTGATACCTAATATCGGTGCCACACTTGCAACGTCGTTCTGAAAACGTTCCCATCTCGCGCAGTACATGTACGGTGTCAAACAGTTCGCGTTCCCGAATTGGTAGCCCGCCACTCTGCACTCCGGGGAATGATCGAACCAGGATGTGTACGGAATCGCCTCCGGGCTCGACCTACATTTTTTGAGGCGCCGATAACCTCGAGCCCGCTTATCGATGCTAATAGAGGTTTCAATGCGGTATTTGCCGCTTGGAAGTAGCTATCCTCGCAAATGCTACTGTAAGCACGACGACCACAAATCCACTGACCAGAATCCACATATGCGAATCCAACCCATGAAATCGCAAAGAGCACTGCGCAGCTATGCCCAAGGTCGTACCCACTAAAAGAACCAAACGGTTCCTTCCGGCTACTCCAGCGCCACGACCGCCTGGAAAAAACGCAACGACAGCGAGCATGATTAAGAGTGAGATGCCGACCTCGACCATTTCAACGATTGAATTGGCTCCGAATGGGAGGCGATTATGCGAAACTATACTGGCATTCGCAGAATCATCTAAAATAAGAAACTGGGCAATCAACATGGTTAGGATTTTGTCTCTCACTCTAGCCTCCTTAGGCAGGGCACAGCCTCATTTTTGCCTACGCGTACTGGTGCTATGCCAGTTGCCGCCCGAAGCATTTCTGTTTTCCTAGCTCTGCACGTCGGTCGCCTACCGCCCAACTGTATGCATGCGGTTCGTGGCATATCGGTCGCCTGCGGTCGCGCCGACTGGCGCGGCTTCGTTGAGGCGGCGGAGGTCCTCCTGGGTGAGTGCAATGTCTGCGGTGGCGACGTTCAGTTCGAGATATTTTGTCCTCTTTGTACCGGGGATGGGGACAATGTCTGGTCCCTGTGCCAAAACCCACGCGAGTGCTAGCTGTGAAGCGGTGATACCCTTTTCGTTTGCAATCAACTCAATGGCCGCGACAATGTTGAGGTTCGCGGTGAGGTTCTCGGCCTGGAACCGTGGAGAGTGGCGGCGGAAATCGTCGGCTGCGAGACCTTCGACGCTCTTGATCTGGCCCGTGAGGAAGCCGCGCCCAAGCGGGCTGTAGGGGACGAGTGCTATACCGAGTTCGCGAATGGTGGGCAGGATTTCGGCTTCGATGTCGCGGGTCCAGAGGGAGTACTCCGTTTGCAGGGCAGCGATTGGATGGACGGAGTTGGCGCGGCGGATTGTCTGCGCTCCGGCTTCCGATAGGCCGAGGAATCGAACCTTGCCTGCAGTGACGAGTTCAGCCATCGCACCGACCGTGTCCTCAATAGGCGTATCGGGGTCAACACGGTGCTGGTAGTAGAGGTCGATATGATCAACGCCAAGGCGCTTAAGGCTTGCGTCGCAAGCCTGACGGACATAATCGGGCTTTCCGGATACGCCGCGGTCTTTCGGGTCGTCGCCCCGTGTGATGCCGAATTTTGTGGCTAGCGTTACCTTATCGCGCACGCCCTTAAGTGCCGCCCCGACGAGCATTTCGTTGTGACCGCGCCCGTACATATCCGCAGTATCGAAAAACGTTACGCCTAGGTCAATGGCGCGATGAATGGTTTCGGTCGATTGTACGTCGTCGTGGTCCCCATAGAATTCTGACATTCCCATACAGCCCAGACCGATGGCGGAAACAGGTCCGGCAATTCCCAAAGTTCGTGTGTGCATGCTGTAATTTTACCCAGTGGAGTCCAATGAACTCGATTATCGGTGGTAACACAGCAGCCTTAAGACCGCTTGACAGGACATTCTTGGTCTGTTACTATTGACATAGTTACACCCCGGTACGATTTAGTTGACCTGTTTCCACTGATATCGCCTCAAATCCAGCCGCGCGAGTTCCATCGGAGCCAACTCATGAAAAATGCCCTTTTCGCAGTCGTCGCAGCCTGCGCTCTTTATGTCGGTTGCCCAGCCTACGCAGCGCCTACGCAGCCCCAAGCCTTGCTTTATCGGGTGATTGCTGAAGCGCCTGGTGGCGCGACTTGGCAGTCGCCGTCGATCGGCGGCGTGACTGCGTCGACGCCGGACTCGACTACGCAGCGCTGGGTCTTTAACGGCGTCAAGAGCGGCACCTCGTTTCGTGTCATGCTCACCACACCGTTGACTTTACCTGCAGGTATACAGCATATTGCGTTCTGGCAAACGGGGCGTGACGTTACCGTTAAGCCAATCGTCACCGACTCTGCAGGGGAAGAGTTTGTCTACGGCACTCGATCGCAGGGCGAAGGATGGCGGTATGTGAGCACGCTACTCATCAACCCCTACGGTGGCGGCGCTATCAATAGCCGTGAAATTGCAGTTCACACAGGCGGCGATCACAATGGCATACCAAACGGCACACTGTCACTGGTCGGGTTAGAGATTACCACGGGCGCGCTAACAGCTGATACGATTTCTTTGCGGGATTTGGCATTCGATATGTCGAAGCAGGGCGACGCATTTGACCAATGGGGTCTCAATGGTCGTTACCTGAAGAGCACTGTCCCAGGCGCATCGCAGCCATTCGTTTTCGCCAGTGAAGTCTTTCGCGAAAGCGGCAAATATCGCGTCATCTGGCGGGCTTACGACCTCAGCGAGACGCGGCTGTTGTGGCAGGGACAGACCGACTTCGATTATGATTCGGACGCGAACACTGCGGCGCCTGCAGACCGTGTGCGGTTTCCGATTTCCGCCCCGGGAACGTATATTTTGAACGTGGCCGTGATAGACCGCGAGGCGGACGCTGGGGATATCGGGGCGCGTAAGGACATCTCGTACCGGCTGCATATTCTGCGTGGAGCAAGCGCAACGCCGCCGCTTGCGGAGAGTGTTGCCCCGCTCGGAACCCTCATCTCTATCAATCCGGTGCGTCACTCCATGGTTTATGGAGCAGCTGAACCAAAAACCGTCACGGTGCGCGTTTGGAAGCCGACGACGCCTGGACCTGTAACCTTGTCGTATTGGTGGCGTCAGGGTGACAAGACAGTGTCAGCGCCAGAAGCTGCGGTGCAGTTTGGCGCGGCATCATATTCGGACCAAACCGTGACACTCACGGGTTGGGATGGCACTGCAAACCCAACGGCAACTGTTGGTGTTCAGGTAAAGCCGACCGGCGCCCCGGTTGAGCGGCGTGAGGTGACATTGGGGGTAGCATCGCCGCTGCTGGCAGAGCCGCTCAAGGTGAGCAGTGTGGCGCTGACGCACGACGAGGTCGTTAAGAAGTACGGCAACCTCTACACGGTGGGCAACTTTGACCACGAGATCTTTGATTGCAGTGAAGCGGCGTTCGAGACGTATGTCGATTCGCTTCAGCAGGCAGGATACAACTGCTTCATCTTTAGACTGACGTGGGCCCGGCTTAATCCGTTGCCTGGCGTCGGCGATTTCCGTGTGCTAGACCAGCGCATTGCATACCTCGACAAAAAGCAGATACCCTACATTTTGCAGATGAACTGGTCGTTTACCGATCAGCCTGCTTGGCTCGATTACGATCTGATGGCCGATCAGAGCGGCGATACGCAGATATGGCAGACCGTCGGCAAGCTTCCGACAGCATCCGATACAAAGCTTCGCGCAGGCATCAGGAACCTGATCAGCATGATCGCATCCCGATACCTCGGCGACAAGAATATGATCGCGTACGAGTTTCTTGGTGTTGGATGCGACTGGCTGCAACCTGACGCGCCATATTTGGGCCTTACCGTGGACTACTCACCGTCGGCAAGGGCGGCGTTCCAACGCTACCTACAGGACGTGAGAGGGGAAACGGTGTCGTCAATCAATTCGCGCTACGGGACCGCGTACAAGGCTATCACCGATGTGCCGCTGCCATCGCCGAACTTTACGGGCACACCGGACTTTAGTCCACAATGGCGGGACTTTATGGCGTTCAAGTACTGGTTTACGTCGGACTACGTTTCGTTCCTGGCGAAGACCATCCGATCTTTGGATCAGAAGCGATACATTTCGCTCTATGCCATGGGCGGAGCGTGGATGCCGCTGCCGACGTTCAAAGCGCAAGGAATCTACCTGGCGAATGGCGGTGCCGAGGGCGAGCATCAGCCGCTCCCGCGATACTCGCGGGAACTGCTTTACGGCATACCCGACCGCAGCGAGAGCGTCAGCTGCGAGTTCAGCAGCGAAATCCGGCTGGACTCGTGCGCGTTCAACATGATGAGCATAGGCGGCCTCGGGGTTTCGCTTAACAACTTTTGGCGTGCCGGGATGCCTGTTTATCCTGGTGCTGACGGCGAGAAGCAGAAGGCGTATATCGGTAAGTGGATGAAGGTGCTCACCGAGCTAATGCCCACTACCGCCAAGGTGGACGACATCGCTATCGTCAGCAGCCCTGATCTTCTCTTTTACGATGCCCGAACCATTTTCGGTGACGTTGCCTGGTTCCCGGAATGGAACCTTGGCAAGAAGATCTCGAACGACGAAAACCTTCGACCTCAATGGATGTATGAAGAAGATCTTGGTATTGGCCTTCCAGGTAAGCGGATGGCCGTGCTGCTCGGGCAGTATTCACGTATTGTGGAGCCGTCGACGATTGCGCAACTGGTAGCGTACGTTAAGCGCGGGGGCAATCTCGTTATCGACTTGACGAGCGGTAGCACGGTTCCTGACCCAGCGGGCAAGCCGTATGCACTCTGGCGGGCGCTTGGGTTGCCGACACCAGATTCTCACCCCGCGGTCTTCGACACCAAGTCGACACGCTATCAGACCACGATTACCGATGGTGGCGGGTTCTGGCCAACCGGCGGGCAAATAACGTTCAACGATCCTGTCTACCTTGCGGAGAGCATGCCGGGAGGGAAGGCACTAATCAAGGACGCTGGTGGTCGAATTCTGGCGTGGCAGTTCACTGTAGGCGCCGGGACCGTGATAGCGTTCCCCGGCAAGCTTGATTTTGAGACGTCGGCACCGTTCCTTGGCGCGCTGTATCGGAAGTTCGGTGGACAGGTGCCGGTGACTGTGAGCGAGCGGGAGATCAAAACCGCCTGGTTGACTTCTCCGACTGCACGTTACCTGGTCGTTCACCGTTACCTTGGTCAGGGCTACTTGGGCGATGCGTCCACAGATGCAAAGATCAGGGCGCTTGGCTCAAAGTCGGGGACAATTGGGCTGAATGAACTTGAGAAAGGTACTTACTCGGTGACATCGGTCATATCGCCGAAGATAGTCGCACCAATGACCGCGACGAGTGATGAGTTACGTACTCGCGGGATCGGATACGACCTCTGTCCCGGTGAGACAGCAGTCTATCGCATCACTCCTGCCAAGTAATTTGCAGGTTGCTGTTCGCCGCCGCCGACTATTGTGTCGACGGCGGCGAACTGCTGTTATCGCTTCTCCGGCTAGTGTGGCGTCGAAACGAGCGGACCTTCCGTTCCGCACGGCCCGCCGCCTGTCGCGTTGCCGATGGTGTCGCCGACAACTGAGCCGTCGAACGCCCACAACGGACGGTAATGCTGTGATATCTCTGTGCTGCTTGCAGGCAGATAGTGGCAAATGAGGGCTCGTCTGAACCTGTCGGTACTCTGGTTGGGGTACGAGCCGTGGATCACTGAGCCATTGAAGAAGAGGCAGTCACCGGCCTTCATGATCGCAGGAATTGGCGTCGTACCTTCGGGTGGGGCGACGTATTCTGTAGTGAACGAAATTTTAGGGTCAGCCGCTTGTGGGCATGCGATGTCGATCTTATGCGTGCCTGGCACCACGAACAGTCCGCCGTTTTCTTCGTCGGCATCATCGACCGCAATCCAGGCGGCCATGCAGGTCTGCGGGGCGACACGAAGATAGAAATTGTCCTGGTGCAGAGATTGACCACGGGCGCCTGCGGGCTTGAAGTAGAACATGCTCTGCGCCGCGATAGCTGGCTCGCCGAACAGGGCGGTCAGGTACGCGTCGATACGCGCATCGAGCATGTATCGAAACGCCAGCTTGCCGACCTCGAGGTCTGGCCATCGGTGAGGGTGCATCATTCGCGGGTATCGCGCCAGCGGATCGTTTTCGATCAGCCTGCTGCTGTCGAACAGTCCGGCCACAGGTCCAAGGTCGGCCTGGGCCATGAACTCGTCTCGTATCGTCATAACTTCATCGGCGCTGAGCAGTCCACGCGCCACGACAAATCCGTCGCGCTCGAATTGTGCCAGGTCGGCGTGCGTTGGCCCCGCCACTTTGTCCAGAGTAATCGATTCCATTTGAAGCATTCAGCCCGTTCCTCCAGGGATAGGATTTACATACACAATATACAGCAGTAATTGGTATCAATAAATAGCAGGTCTTCCTATTTGCCTGGACTATTCTGCTAAAATGGCGATATGAGCAATCCAACAAGGGAGACGCAACATTCACTTATCTTGGAGCTGAGCGCCGGGCGATTTCACGAGGACGCCACTTACGCCACATGGCGCACCAACGGAACGCCTGATTGGCTCCTGGTATATTCGCTTGCGGGGCATGGACGGTTTGGGTTCGAGGGAGGTGAAATCGTAACGGACGAACACGATGTTGTCTTGATTCGGCCTCGGGTACCCCACGACTACGGCACAGCTCATGGCGCGGAACGGTGGGACCTGTTGTGGACGCATTTCCACCCGCCAGCCGAGTGGCGCGACCTGCTCGATTGGCCGGAAGTTGCTCCCGGAATCATGAGGCTACAAGTGGAGTCCGTCACAGTTCAGTCCAATGTGATTGGGGCGCTCGACAAGATGCATCGACATAGCCACGGGCCCCTCCGGCGGCGGCTAAGGTTTGCGGTGAACTCGCTGGAGCAAGCGTTGCTGTGGCTTGATACTGTCAATCCACGAGCAGCGTCGGCCAAAATGGACCCCCGGATTCATAGCGCAATCGATTACATGCTCCGTAACATTGGCCGAAAAGTGACAGTAACTGAGGTTGCCGAATCGTGCGACTTATCGGTGTCAAGGCTGGCTCATCTGTTTCAAGAGCAGGTTGGGCAGAGTCCGCAGCAGTTTCTCGAGACGGAAAGGCTTGATCGAGCGCGACAGTTACTACGGGTCTCAGATCAGGCAATTCAGATCATTTCGGCTGGCCTGGGTTTCGACAACGCGTTCTACTTCTCGCGGCGCTTTAAGCATCGGTTTTCGATGAGCCCGAGAGAATATCGGCAGAAGCAGGGTTAGCGGCCAACCTATTCGGATGCTCGCGGGTGGGCCTTTGTGTAGACAGCCTTCAAGCGCTCTGGGGTCACGTGGGTGTAGATCTGAGTTGTCACGACGCTGGAGTGACCGAGAAGCTCCTGAACGAACCGTAGATCGGCCCCGTTAGCGAGAAGATGTGTGGCGAACGAGTGGCGGAGGACGTGGGGCGTGATCTTGAGCGTTGCGCTTACTGCCGCACAGTACTTGTCGAAGATCTTACGGACGCCTCGGTCGGATAGCCTGCCGCCGAACCTATTGACGAACAGCGCATCTTCCCGGCGACCGTCCGGAATGAGGTTTCGCCGTCCACCTTCCAGATACGCTTCGATCGCGAGCTTGGCTGTGTCCCCGATCAGCACTACACGCTCCTTATCACCCTTTCCAACGACGCGTGCAATCCCAGAAGAAAGATCGAGGTCGGAAACGTTCAGCTTCACCAACTCACCCGCGCGTATTCCAGCAGCGTAGAGTGTTTCGAGGAGCGCTACGTCTCGTGACGCCAGGTCGGGGTCGTTGCCGGTCCTTAGCGGTGCCGCCATGAGAGACTCGATCTCGTCACCGCGGAGGAACTTGGGCAGCTTCTGGTCGAGCTTGGGCGCTCGAAGCCCAGCTGCGGGCGATTTCGGGATGTAGCCGCGTTTGACGAGAAAGGAGAAGAACGACCTTATGGATGCAACTTTCCGGGCGCGCGACGCCTTGGCGAACTCCCGCTCGGCGAGGTCCGCCAGGTACCGGCGCAGCAGAGTTGGCGTGACGGTAGCGGGGTCGGACACGCCAGCAGCTTCAGCGAAGTCTACGAACTGACGAATGTCTTCCGAGTAAGACTTGCATGTGTATGGCGACGCTCGTTTAGCAGCTTTTAGGTAGATCAGGAAATGATCGAGGTAAGAGTCCATGAGGTGGTACCGGTCTAGTTGCCAGTTTACTGTGGAATATTTCTCTCTTAATAGCAATCCTTGGTTAGGGTGAACATAATATCGGTCGTAAACTATCTTGAGGAGACTTATCCAATGTCGAATAACACAGAGTCCCTAACACTGATCCCGGAATTCCAGCGATTTGCCAACGACCTTGATCACCGGCTCGTTACGCTAAGTCATGATCATTATCACACATCACGTGCTGTTTGGAACGGTCGAATTGACCGTCGACCTGCGGTCGTTGTGAACGCCGTCAACGCTGCCGACGTGCAACTTGCTGTTAACTTTGCCCGTGACTCGGGGTTGCGTCTTGCTGTGCGTGGGCAGGGGCACCATGTTGCCGGTCACAGCGTGTGCGATGACGGCGTAGTCGTGGACCTTTCGGCGATGAAGGCGATCACAGTAGATACCGACGCGCAAACAGCTCGTGTAGAGCCCGGATTGACCGTTGGCGAGTTCTTTGGGGCTATCGAAGAAAAGGGCCTTATCGTCACGGTGGGCTCGCACGCTACCGTCGGGCTTGCCGGGTTCACGCTCGGCGGCGGGATTGGCCTATTGATGGGCAAGTACGGGCTGGCGTCTGACAATCTGCTTTCTGTGGACATTGTGACTGCGGACGGTCAGTTGCGGGTTGCCAGTGAATCGGAAAACTCAGACCTGTTCTGGGCAGTCCGAGGTGGTGGCAGCAACTTTGGGATTGTGACATCGCTCACGTACCAACTGCGCCCGGTGGAGCCTGTGGTCGGCGGGGTGGTGATTCACCCGCTGCCTCACTTTCGCGGTGTCCTCGGGATGTTCCGCGAGCACGCCCAGGATGCTCCCAATGAGCTAGGGTTGCTGGCGGCTGCGGTAACTGGTCCTGGCGGGCATCCGGCGGCAATGTTGATGGCACAGCACACAGGGCCGGTCGAGGTGGGCGAACGGCTGATGGCCCCGATCAAGGCTTACGGTCCGCCGCTGGTGGACATGATCGGGCCAATGCCATACGGCGGTCTCCTTCATGCCTTGGACGGGCAGGATCCCGAGGGGAATCACTACGCGTACACGTGTCGCGGCATCCCAGAGCTGACCGATACGGTGCTCGATATCATCGCGGACTTTGCTGTGCGGCGGACCTCACCAGGCACTGCTGTCGTGGTCTATCGTCAGCATGGCGCTGTGACCGAGAGGGCCTTCGACGCCACAGCCTACTCGGGCCGGCATCTTCCGTACATGGTCGGCATCTATACGGGTTGGGAGCCTGGCGATGACACGCTACATCTGGCCTGGATGGATGAGTTCAAGGCCTCACTCGCGCCGTATACCGTTGCCCCGGGCTGCTTGAGCCTGGTGGGCGAAGAGGGCGAGGATGTGGTCAGCGAGAACTACGGTGCGAACTACGGACGATTGCGGGAGATCAAGGCGAAGTGGGACGCCGAGAACCTGTTCTGCAACAATCACAACATTCCGCCAGCACGGTAGGTTGTGTGGAGACGAGGAAGGCTTTGAGACTCATCGCCTTCCCTGCCTCCATTCTGCAGCTATGCCGACGCGGCCTGGTAGGCTGCAATCAGGTCTGAGATTAGCACGCCGTCGATAGATGCGCCTTTGAGGTTAACATTCGATATCTTGACACCGCTCATGTTGATGTCGTCAAATGAGCTACCCGATAAGTTGATATTGTGGAACGTAGTGTCCTTCATGTTGACGTCATCGAAGGTGGTGTTCGCCATGCTGACATCGGTGAAGGTTGAGTTGTCGATCACAGCGTGCTCACATAGGTGTGTACCGCAGGTTATGGCTGACATTGGACTTCCTCCGTTGAGTTGGGTTCTGTTTCGGGCTCGGGCTCTGGTCGTCGGCGCTGGACTGCTTCGGGGCCCAGAACAGGGTGCGCTTCGAGCGCATAGATAGCGCGCTTGCTGTATCGTCGCGCTTTTTCCTTCTTGTCCCGCAGGTTGACGTCCAGGGGCGGGACGATTCCCCAGTTCGAGTTCATCGGTTGAAAATCCTTGCCTTCGTACGCGGAAACGTAGGCGAGGAGCGCGCCGAGAACGGTAACATCGGGTAGTGAGATCAGTTCCGCGCCGAAAAGCGCCTGGACCGCGTTGCGTCCGGCGAGGATTCCCGTTGCCGCCGATTCCACGTACCCTTCGACGCCCGTCACCTGGCCCGCAAAGAACACATTGGGATGGTCGCGCATCTGGAGCGTGTTGTCGATGAGCTTTGGCGCCTCGATGTAGGTGTTTCGGTGGATCACACCGTAGCGAACGAACTCGGCCTCTTCGAGGCCGGGGATCATGCGGAACACACGCTTCTGTTCGCCCCATTTCATTCGCGTCTGGAAGCCGACCATCGAGTAGAGGGTCGCGGCGAGGTTCTCCTGTCGCAGCTGGAGGGCGGCCCATGGGCGGTGTCCGGTTCGCGGGTCGGTGAGACCGACGGGCTTCATAGGCCCGAACGACAGTGTCTTCGGGCCGCGTGAGGCAAGAACCTCGATGGGGAGGCAGCCTTCGAAGTATTTCGTCCCAGACTCGTGGTCGTGGATGGGAGCCAGCTCGGCGTGGATGAGGGCGTCGTAGAACGCTTCGTACTCGGCGCGCGAGAACGGGCAGTTGATGTAGGCGGCGTCCCCTTTGTCGTAGCGGGACTGGATGAACGCCTTCTCCATGTTGATGGTGCTGGCGTCGATGGTCGGCGCCACGGCGTCGTAGAAGAAAAGCTGCTCTGCTCCGGTGAGCCTGCCGAGTTCGGCTGCCAGCTTCTCGGATGTGAGCGGGCCTGTGGCGATGATGGTAATCGTGTTCGGATCAACTGTGGTGAACTCGTCGCGAACGATGGTTACTCTCGGGTGTTCGGCCAGCTTCTTTGTGATGTATTCGGAGAAGAGGATGCGATCGACAGCGAGCGCATCGCCAGCCGGAACCTGAGTGGCCATCGCCGCTTCGATGATGAGAGAACCGAGAAGGCGCATCTCTTCTTTGAGGACGCCAGCAGCGTTGGTGAGCGAACTGCTCTTGAGCGAGTTGGAACAGACAAGCTCAGCGAATCGGTCCGTTTGGTGGACCGGGGTAGGGACGACCGGCCGCATCTCGTAAAGGGTCACGTCCGCCCCTGCTTCCGCCGCCTGCCACGCCGCTTCTGAGCCTGCAAGGCCAGCACCGACTACCACAACTTTGTTCATGTACGAGTTAAGTCCAATCGAGAAATGTGCAAGCGATCCGGCTGTTGAGGGCCACGTCGCCGTTGGCGTCATGATACCACAGGGCACGGGTGGCGGTTTGTGCCTTTGGCGGATGGAGTAATCACGGCGTGTGGATATTTTGACGAATTCGAATCGCAATATCCACAGACATTTATGTAAGTTTCAGTACAGAACCTACCGTGAGGCGGAGCCGAGCGGCACGGTGCCGCGCACGTGAGCGCGTGACGGACGGCTATTAAGTGTTCGCTGTCCGTAGTTGGTATTCACTTGTCAATGTGCGAGATATCTTTGTAAATATATTATGCCACAAAAGATATTAAATATGATTGTAAGGAGAACACATGTTTTTGTTCGTGCGCAATCGATGGATAATGGGGCCGTGTGACAATGTTTGGTTTTGGCATCCGGGTTAACGAATTGGCGCCCTGCAAAGATGGTTGGCGGCATGCCGACCGCAGCGCCTCACGGCGATTGGGCCGCTCCGTGGCGAGGGTTGGCGACAATTCTTCGGGGAACGCGTCCTCGAAGGCGGCCCCAAACAGTTGCGATCCGCCACGATTGGGATGACAGGTTTGGGAATATGACGAAAGGCCCGGCTGCTTCTACACCGCGAACAAGTGGTGCCACCTTCTGCGGGGCGCTCCCCAGGCTCGGTTCGTTCGGAGTTGTGGCAATATGAAAATCAAGCGGCTCAACCATGAATCACACCCAATCCAAGGGCCAAGACAATTGTGACTATCGTGCCCAATATAAAGTAAGCTCGGTATGTAATTTACGAACGGAAAGAGTAAAATATGAAGGAAAACTTGGAACCATTGCGATTACGAATGGTACTGGACATAGTTGTCCGTTTGTGGCACGAATTTTCGGAATACCTAGTCTCGCTTCGGGAATGCTTACCACAGAATAAATTCAGTGGCTCGTGAGTTTCCGGGACGCAGGAGCGGTTTGAGCCGCACTGACTGCTGGGCCGAAGTTGCGCACGCACTGCAAATGACAGCATGTTTTCGTTCAGAGCTTTGTAAGCGCCTAGATGGATGGATGATTGTCGGGGCGTATGCCGTACCTGATTTGCACATCTTGTAATGTCTTGTTTTCGAACAACGAGTTTCCGATAGTGGAGTTCACGGAGTTAGCGCATTTGATTAAGCAGTATAAACGGCGCGAATCTTGAAGTGAAGGTTAGTATGCAATTGGCGTCACGGTCCTTCAGTACGTCAGCTATTCTGTGATTGTTTGACAGCAAGCTCCTGTCGTTGGCTGGATATTCAGAGTTATGATCCACACGGGCGTGTATAGGTTTAACGACTCAGTTGTCGCGTACCGCAACGACTATTGCTTGACGTGCGATAGCGAGCGGATTGCTGAGGAGATTCGGACGTTCGACGTTTATCACGTGTGGTTTATTCCTCTTATCCCAGTGGGATTCAGACGACGATGGCTTTGCTCTAGTTGCGGCAAGGATCCGCATGAACGGCCCCAGACCACGTTGCTGGTTCTGAGTTTTTGGATGGTCGTTCTCGTTGCTTTCGCTGTTCTATTGTGGATGCCAGGTAGATCTCCAGTTGACGTGATGACTTGGGTAATGCGAATTGGGTCATTAGTAGGGTTAGTTGCTGTACCCGTCGGGATGAAATTTGGCTGGATTAAATATACGGTGAGAGCCCCTGATGTCAAAGGCAAGATTGCCGCGCTCCCTCTGCTGAGCAGGGATCATTGCATCTACTGCGCGGGCGGTTTGGACCGTGATTGTTACTGCCCCAAATGTGATGTTCGGTTGGTTCAGCAGGGTGATCCGTACAGAAGGATGTGGTAATCGATGGACGAATCGCCGGAAAGCCCATGGCGGGATGATGAACAGGAAGAGCCTTCAGATGCCAATCTCTATCATATGCCGCTTCCATTCGGCGTGTTTGTAGTGATTGTGTTCAATGGGCTGTTGCTTTTGAGCGTCCCCGAATTACTTAAGAGCACCAATGTAGATCCTGGTGCGACCATTTATTGGACAATGCTCTGGCTTCGTACACTTGCTGGCCTGGCGACAATTGTCTGTATCATGCCGCGGCATCCGCGTTGGCTTCGAATGGCGGCCATCTTTCAGCGCTGGACCGCCGTTGCGCAGCTTATCGCTTTCGCGGTGTTTTTTGCCAAGCCACCCGACGACGGTGACCAGTTGACGTTCATTCTCCTGTTTCCTGGCACAGTGCTAGTGGTGTTAGGACTCGGGGCGAGCGCGTATTTGAACAGGGTAGCAGCGAGGCTGGTCGATTGAATTAGATTGACCAGGCAGTCCGATACCGGCAGTAGGGATATTGTGGACGCGACGATTGAAATGCGACTTTTATGACCGTGGAAGCTTGAGACAATACGGGAATTCAATATAATGACTAACATAGCACATCGGATCAGATGTGATGCGAAAATTTGGGTTGATCATCATGGTTCGTCGATTAAATGGAGCACGCCGCCGTCCTGTACATGTGGGTGGCTAAAGGCCGCATTTGACCACGACGGGGTGTTCTTGGAGATAGATTATAGGGACGGTTCACTTAGTGGCCAGTGCTATGTGTATGTAGTGCGAGCGAATGGGAAACTGCTTGAAACCGAGAATGGCACCAAACAGTGGATTAAGTTTTGTCCAGGTTGCGGCGATCCAGTGCAGGTAGAGGCTGCCTATGGGCAGGAGTAGTCGATAAAGGCGTTCTGCCTTAATATCAAGATACCACGATTTTTCGGCGCGAGCGTATTTGAACTGGTTTAATCGCCATGGTATAGCCACGAGGACTAAAATCACGGATCAATCATCGCCTTCTCATAACGACGACACTAACACTGTTGCTACCCCACGCAATCCCTGGCTACGGAGCATTGCCCCTTGGCTTCTGTGGGGCGGTTGGGGTGTTGTCCTCGGTGGCCTCAGTTGCTTGATCTGCGTTTTTCATACACGTATTGGAATGTGTGATTCGTGGGATCAAAACGGTTCTGATATCATTTCAAGCAGCCTCAACGGTGGGGTGGAGGGAATGATTATTGGGGCTCTTGTAGGGATCAAAATGCGTGCCGTTATTTTGGCGCAGCGAAAACGCGCGGCGGAACGATTTCCCGCAACAGAGGCGTTGCTCGCAATAACTCGTTCAAAACGAAACGTTCGCAGATGGTTGCAAATCTGTGTCATTGTCATTGCTAGCGCATACTTCTTGGAATGGAAAGCAGATTTCTATTCTCCTCCGGCACCCTTGGTTATAGCGGCCGAGTACGGAAATAGTCGCGCTGTCGCATGGCTTATCAGACATGGTTCCGATGTGAACGAGGAGGACGGCAGCGGCGAAACTGCGCTTATGAAGGCATCGAAGAATGGAGATTGGCGTACTGTTAAGTTCCTCCTTAAACATGGTGCGAAGGTTAACATTAAAGCTAAATACCTATACACGGCGCTCCATTTCGCCGCTTGTCATGATGATGCACACAGCCGAAAATGCCTAGATCTGCTCATAGCTCACGGCGCGGACGTAAATGCTCAAACGTTTGAAGGTGCGGTGACCCCGCTTATGGAAGCCAGCGACGCATGTTCGATTAAGGCGGTTCGGACCCTCGTCTTAAAAGGCGCGAATGTGAACGACATGGACGTTTTAGGAGAAGATTCATTAATGAGGGCCAGCAGTAGCGGGCAATATAATGTCGTCAAGTATTTGTTGTCCAAGGGGGCGGATGTGAGAGGCACGGACTATTATGGAAAGAATGCGCTGATGTTTGCCCTGGCAAACCACAAGAACGATTGCGCGAAACTGCTTATTTCACGCGGAGCCAAAGTGAAGATCAAAGACGATAAGGGCGACACTCCACTTTCCCTGGCAAAAGCAAATCCCGAGATGCTCTCCATCCTTAAGGCAGCTGGTGCGAAATGACGTAAAGACGGGAGCATATTTCCAACGAGTGTGGCTGCCCGCCACTAAGGTTTGATTATATCAACGGATGTAAATGTAATTGCAATTCGCGATGTAACACCGCTATCGTGCGCAAAGACAAGCCAGTTCGAACTGCCTATGGGTATAAAGACAAATTAGCCCGTGCCCGGTAACTCGTCAACAGCCGAAATCTAAAATCGGCGATGCCTCGAACAGGACTTAAAATGATAACAGCAAGAGAAGCGGCCGACAGCTTCGCTATCAGTGGCAAGGCTTTCTGCATATTAATCGACCAACACACCTCCTTGCTAGAAGGTGAGTTTGAACGCTCATGCGCTGAGCGTCTCGTAGAACTGTATCAGGTTGGAGTGCCGTTGTGTGACATCATTGTGGACCTGCAGGGCGGCGAACACGAATGCGAGCGTATAAGTTATGATCGATGGTATGAGTTGTATGCGGACATTGGGCAAAAGCTCCGCGAAAGCAGTCTTTACTGGGAAGTCTTTGATCCACGTGTACTGACAAAACCAGTAGTTGGCGATGTAGCGGACGATCTCGCGGACATTTACCGCGACGTGAAAAACGGACTTATACTTTACGATTGCGGATACATAGACGAGGCAGTGAGCGAGTGGCGAGAAAGTTTTCTAGTCCATTGGGGAGACCATTTGGTGGATGCTCTGCGGTACCTCCATCGCATCATTTCTGCTCAGGTAATGGACAACCAGCGACGCACGACGCTCTCGGATGCACGATAGATAACGAAAGCGTTTTGCCATTGACATCTATAAATGAGCTCACCTGTCGCAGGGCGCGAGAGCCAGGGCATTGGCGTAGGGCAGCGATCTCGACGGGCTGTACGGCACTATCACTACGCAACGCCCTGTTGGACATGGCGAAGATAAAAGGCCACCGAGGATTGCAATCCCGGTTCACCGTTAGTTCGTCCGCAGGGCCGGACTAGCGTGTTGTCGGCGATAGGCTCGGCTGTTGTTTACAGCGCATCTCGGTCGCGACGGAGTTCACCGGGTCTGAACGCCTAGTCCGACGACGGACGCAGCGGTCTGACGCAGAGCACCCGCAGGAGCGGGCTTGTTCGCCTACACCTTTGGCGGCTCGATGTGGGCGAGGACGTAGGCGACGCTGGGCATGGCGGCGCGGATGGCTTCTTGGACGTGGTGGGCGATTACGTGAGCGTCGCGGACGGGCATGTCGCCGTCTACGATGACATCTAGCTCTACGAAGTAGTCTAATCCCGGTTTCAGTACGGAGGATGCAGCGTGCAATGACTTCTTGGCTGGGCCCTCATTGGGAGTGCGGACATTTGGTAATGGTCTGGCACATCTTTGAGCCAGCTTACTCGGCTTGGTCAAGAGCCGCACCATTGTGAACCATCACCCTATTTCGCCCATTTCGTTTTGCCTGATACAAAGCATCGTCGACGTTGGCAACAAAGGTCCCAACATCAATGATGTCTGTTGTGAGCAGGCAAAGTCCGATACTAACGGTAATGATACGCTTCTGCCAAGCGTAGTCACAAGCTGCAGTTCGAACTCGTTCTGCGATAGCCAACGCTCCATCGGTGTCGGTTTGGGGGAGGATTACCATGAACTCTTCGCCGCCATATCGACCCGCAGTGTCGCATTCGCGGATGCATGAGCGGACGATATCGGAAACTTGCCGCAACACAGTATCGCCTTCGGGGTGGCCGAAAGTATCGTTGTATGCTTTGAAGTGATCGACGTCCAGCATCATTAGTGCTAGCGGCATACCGTATCTACGTGCGCGTGCCAATTCCTCATTAAGCTTTTCATGAATTGTTCGATGGTTTTTAAGTCCAGTGAGACCGTCGTGGCTTGCTAAAATTTTAAGCTGTTTGTTGGCCATTTCGATTGCATCGTTCGAGGCTTCGAGTTCCTGTTTTTGAAACGCCAACGCGACGCTATAGTCTCGCAACTGCTCCTCCATTGCTTTGCGGGCCGTGATATCCATGAGGGTTCCTGCCATCATCGTAGGCTTGCCTAGGGTATCGCGACGAACCTCTCCCCTGGCGTGGCACCAAATCCATGCCGGCTCGTGCCCTGTAGAAATTCGGCAGTCGAATTCGTAGGGGCTTCCATCGTCGAGCGCTTTGGCAATCGCTGCGTCACGAATTGCTAAATCATCGGGATGGTACTTTGAACGGAATAGGTCTTTGGACGGAAGTGGCCGATTCGGATCGAGGCCGAATAGCTTGTACATTTCAGCAGAAAACCAATATGATTCAGATTGTAGGTCGAACTCCCAACTGCCAATGCGAGCCACGCGTTGAGCCTCTGTTAGCCTGGTCATGCTGACTTTTAGCGCCTCGTCGACCTCTCTCTGTTGCGTGACGTCCCTCACACTTGCAACAGTGGCATATGGGTCTAGCGCTCCCACGCGGAACAGAGGTGAAACTACGAGGGCGAGCCACTTGGCTGAACCCGAAGTCGATTGAAGGTGAGCAATTGCGGTTTGAGTTTGGCAGCTTCTTAAAGCCGAGGAGCTCGGATTGTCGTCCACCTGATACTGGCTACCTTCTTCGCCGTAATATTCCCATTCAAAATTGTTTATATTGGTTCCTACTAAGGATTCTGGTTCTATTTCGAGCATTCGCTCCAAGCTTGCATTGCAGGTGAGTACATTGCCTTGTTTGTCTTGGACGATATAGCCATCTTGCATTGCGTCCAGCGATGCCAAATAGAGGGCCTGAGATTCTTGTAGGTCAACCAGAGCCTTAGTCCGCTCACTAAGGACTTGGGCTTTTGATTCGGCTGCCAGTTCTCGCGAAATACCCGCTGCGATCATGCCAGCGATGAGGAGCAGACCGTCGGTGTCAGCTGCTGAAAACGCGTCTGGGGATTTGGACACTACGAAGATTGCGCCTAGCGTGGTTGCTTCTTGGTTCAAGGGGACAGTCAACAGTGATTGGTATCCAATCATGTTCCTGGGCGGTTGGAATACTCGGGCGTCTCTTTCGGCATGTGCACTATATTGAGATTCACCTGTACGAACGCATTCACCTACTAGCGTGCCATCAAGTGGTATTTTCAAATTGGGATATGCGGCGAGGATGCCGTGGCTAACCCTTGAAACCATATGGTCGTTGCAGCGCATCTGTATGGCGACACCGTCCGCATTAGTTATTGCCATAGCGTGACGGGTGCCCACATCCATGACCGCAGTAGACGAAGTGACTGAGGATATTTCGCTTTGCGCCGCGACTACTGCTTGCAGACGCTCCCTCTCGCGTTCGATTAGCAGACGAGCTTCTATCTGCTCGGTGACGTCAGCAATAGTCCCGGAAAGCCGAATAACTTTACCGTCCGACCATAAATCAGCCGTTCCGGAAGCATGGCCCCACCTCACGGAACCGTCTCGGTGGATGATTCGTAGGTCGATCTGGTATGGGGTCCCATCTGTAAATGCCTTGCGCACAACTTCATTATGTGCGGGGATATCATCAGGGTGGTAGCGCGTTAATAGCTGTTCGTAATCGGGTTCGCCATATTGTGGATCGAAGTCAAGTATGTTGTATATTTCTGCGGACCACGTGATTTTTCCGGTGAGAATATCAAATTCCCAGCTCCCAATACGGCCGATTTTTTGTGCCACCTTAAGGCGCTTTTCGCTGATTTCAACGGCTTCGTAAGCCGCGTTTCGCTCGATTATCTGTTTCTTCAAATCAAGATGAGTGGATACCTCGCGGGCAAGGCTCCGCAGTGCTTCAAGTTGATCTGCTGTAAGATTTCTAGGCACCGTGTCGATAACGCAGAGGGAGCCTAGGGCAAACCCGTCGGGTGTTTCGAGCGGAGCTCCGGCGTAAAACCTAATCTCGGGATCTTGTAGGACGAGTGGATTGCTACTGAACCTGATGTCTTTTGTGGCGTCCTGAACGACAAAAATTCCTCGTTCAGCTATTGTGTGGGCGCAGAATGCTACATCCCTAGGCGTTTCGGTAGCGTCCAAACCGACTATTGACTTGAACCATTGCCTCGTTTCGTCTACAAAGCTTACCGCAGCGATTGGTACGCCGCAAATGTATGCCGCGAGGCGGGTTAAGTCATCGAACGCGGATTCGGGTTCAGTATCAAGTATTTCGTACTGGCTTAGGGCGGCAAGCCGTTGCTGTTCGTTATTTGGGACCGGATATGACATTTTAATCCTACGCAGCGTACCGCATCATATTATCGGTTCGCCACATGAAATGCAGAGGGCGAACTACTGAATATTGATGACCTCGAGCCAGGAACAAGTATCAATCGAGGGTCTGGAATAGTTTCGGTGAGGAATATATGCCTACACCTTTGGCGGCTCGATGTGAGCGAGGACGTAGGCGACGCTGGGCATGGCGGCGCGGATGGCTTCTTGGACGCGGTGTGCGATGGCGTGGGCCTCGCGGACGGGCATGTCGCCGTCTACGATGACATCTAGCTCTACGAAGTAGTCGAACCCGGCTTTTCGGACGCGGCAGTGGTGCAGCGCGACGACACCGTCTACCTTTATTGCTTCGTCACGGATTTGCTGCTCGACGGACGGATCCAGGACAGCGTCGGAAAGCTCCATGAGGGCGGGGCGTCCGATGTTGACAGCGTTGAGCGCGATGATGAACGCAGCCACGAGGGCCGCCCAATCGTCGGCGCTTTCCCAGCCTTTCCCACCGACTAGGGCGACCGTGATACCGACAAAGGCTGCGGCGGACGTGATGGCGTCGCTTCTGTGGTGCCACGCATCGCCTTTGACTGCAGTGCTGCCTACATCCACGCCCACCTTGAAGACGAAGCGGAATAGTGTTTCCTTGACGAGGATAACGCCGACGAGGACAGCAAGGGTGAAAGCTGCGGGAGCGTGGTGCGGCGTTCGGATCTCGGTGACGCTCTGGACTGCAATGAGGACAGCTGCGACGCCGAGAGAAAACGCGACGACAAGGCCCGCCATCGGCTCGGCGCGACCGTGGCCAAATGGGTGAACTTTGTCTGGCGGTTTGGCGGACAGACGGAGGCCGAACCAGACGATGAGTGAGGTAACGACATCTGACATGGATTCGATGGCGTCGGCAACGAGGGCATACGAATGCCCCACGATGCCCGCTGTCGCTTTCGCCGCTGCGAGCACGAGGTTGATTCCGATCCCAATGAGAGTTGAGCGCATGCCCTTTTGGGCAGGATGCGGACGATTATCGGTAGTACTAGTCAAAATCGAACCAGCGTGACGCTGGACCCCTGTCTCGCCGAAGACGGCTCGGTATGAGTTACGCTCATTTCCATGTGCTTTTGGGTATCGGGAGAAGGGAATAGATCGTCGCGCCCTTTAAAGGGGAGTCACTATTACAGATCGTATTCGTCGATGGGCGAGAAGTAGATGATTGTGCAGATGCGGTCGGCGGAGACTTCTTCGCCGTAGATGTTCGACATGAGCTTGAGGACGTCGTCCAAGCTGCGGAACTCAGGGTTTTCACGCTGGATGTCACGGGGTGACAACTCACCGATGGGCTTGACTTCAACTTTGTCGAGAATGGCGCTGAAAAGCTTCTTGCGGCGTGCGTAGCGTGGGCCGATGGTGACCCATACGACTTGCCCCGTCGAGTACTTGTCGCTCTTATCGCCGACGCGAATTGTTGCGGTCTTGCGGCCGGACTTGAGCACATCGCCGTAAATCTCGTTATAAAAATTAAGTGCAAACATGATTTATTATAGCACGGTGAGGGCGCGACTTATTGCCGATTCGCGCAGTTGGCGTTGTGATCGTACGTATCGTCACCAGCGAGCATTTAATACCCGTGTCGCAAGGTAAACTAGGCTTATGCGAGACAGCGAACCAGTCATAGCCGATGCTTTTAATGTGACCGTGCTTGAGCCGAGCGCGGTAAGGTTTTTTCATGCGCCGGATGGCGACGCGCGGCTTCGCGTGGAACTCATTGGTGATCGAAGCTTTATCGATGCGCGTCTGGCGCGAGCGCTGCCGCTTTCCGATCCGGATCACTACCTTACGATACGCGACGGTCAGGACAAGGAAATTGGCGTGGTCAAGGACTGGCTGCTGCTGGAGACGTCGTCGCTTGCGGTGGTCCGGGACTCGCTTGATCGTTCGTATTTTCTCCCGAAAGTGCTTGTCGTCCACAAGGTTACCGACACGATGGGATTGGTGGTTTGGGATGTTGAAACCAATTACGGTCGACGGCGGTATACGGTACGCAATATCCGTGATAGCTCAGTATCATTGTCGTCGAAGCGTGTCCTGATGACCGATGTCGAGGGGGAGCGGTTTGAGTTCCCAGATATCGACAAGTACTCCAATGCTGCAATCGAAGTTCTCCTGAAGGTGCTCTAAATTGCCTGAAGTTTCCTACGCCGCCGTCACAAAAGGCAGCTTCCCAGACCCCCTTGCCCGTGTCTACCTCGTGGTCGGCGCCGACGATGCGCTCAAGCACGAGGCTGTTGGCCGCATTTTAACTGCGGCGCTTGATCCCGCTTTCGCGGACTTCGACCGCGAGGCCATTGACCTTGGCGCGGGTGGGGATGGCATGGACGGCAGCGAAGACCCAGTCGTCAAGATCCTCTCGGCTGCTGGCGCGGCACCGTTCATGTCACCGAAGCGCGTTGTTCAGGTGTCGAGCATTCAGCGACTGCCAAAGGAGCGGCAAGAGGCGCTTGCTGACGGCATCAGCCATCTTGGCGAACTCAGCTGCCTGATTTTGGTTGCGGACGCTCAAGAGTTTGAGGGCGGCAAACCGAAGGGCAAGCAGGTCGAGAACGCGTTACGAAAAGCCGCCGCTGCTCACGGGATCATGCTGACGTGTGACTCACCCGAGGCGAAGGATTTACGGACACGTGTCGCCGATATGATCGCAGCCGCAGGCAAGACCGCTGAGCTGGAAGTTATCGAGGCGCTTGTCGCGCGAGCTGCGATGGCGTCGGGATCCACAGGCGGCGACCTCAACACGCTGATCAACGAAACCGAGAAGATGATCACGTATGTGGGTGATGCACCCGAAATCACACTTCACGATACGAGAGCGCTGATCGCCACGCACGCCGAAGAGAATATCTTTGCCCTGCTCGATGCTGTTGGCAACCGCGACGCAAAGGCAGCGCTTTCGAAGACGGACGCTCTGCTGGACGGCGACGAGAAGGCGGATTCTGTGGCGGCGCGGACGTTTGTGATGCTGCAGCGGCATTTCCGGCTTATGGCGCTTGCGAAATACCTCGGGGAGCAGCACGTGCCCCCGCGCGGTGCACTTCCGTCGGCGGTGAAAGATGTGCTGTCCGGCGAGCTTGCCGGGTTCGCGGCGGGCCAAGGGTATCGGCTCCAAAGTTACGGCAAGCAGGCGACCCGGTTTTCGTGGCGCGATATTCAGCAAGCGTCGTCGAGAATCCTGCTCTCCGACATGATGATGAAGGGGATCGTTCCGGGGGAGTCTCTGGGTGTGAAGGCCGCGTCGGTGGGCGATGACCCTGCAACGAACCTGCGGCTGTTGGTGATGGAGCTTTGCCGGCTGGGTAAGTAGAGGGTGGGGATTTGTGTGAAATTCGTAGGCCACGCCGATTTAGCACTATAGATGTAACGGAAACCGAGACCAGTTATGTGTTGGCATCCGGTGCGTCTTGTAAAGCGCGGACGATACTCGTGACACTTGTTGGTGCCCTGCCAGCCATCCTCTGTACATTCTTAATCTTATTTGCCATTCGAGAAAACAATCAAGCCGACAGAATCACTGCAGCATTCATTGGCGTAGCTGGAGTATTGCTGTGGGGCAGGGTGACTTCGGGCCTTTATCAAAGGGCGATGCGGTTTATTAGGCGGACAATCGTCATCAGTAAGGAACACAACACCGTCACCGACGGGGGCAAGATTGTCTGGGGGCCCAGATCTGAAGCGACGCTGTCTCTTGATGTATATAATGAAACCTCGGATAGCCCGACTAACTACATCCTGCGGATCAACTATAATAACGAGTCGACATATCCCCTCATAGATAGTTCGGAATATTTTATGCTCTATCGGGATATGGTTGCTGTTAGCAGTTGGGTTGCTAGTATCTTGCAGGTCGAACTGAAGTCTTGTCCCGAGTGATCCAGCGTGTCAGTGGAACCTTGTCACTCGGGGCAGGAACTCTTTGAGCAGGGTGCAGCCCTGCGACGCGGACCATGTAGTGCGGCTTGGTTTGTTAGGAGTTTTGGCAGAAGGCTATGCGGCGAGCTAAGCGCGGTTGAAGTGTGGCATCGCGACGCGATTGATGAATATTAGCTTCAAACACGAAAGGCCCCGTCTCAGGTCGTTGAGACGGGGCTAGTTCGTTTTGACTTGATGGACGCTTACGCTGCTACGGCGGCGTTCTGGCGCTTCATCAGACGGGACTTGCGTCGGGCGGCGGCATTCGGGTGAATGATGCCGCGCTTGGCTGCGCGGTCAGCGGCGCTGATCGCGGCTGCGACGAGAGGGGTGACCGTAGCAGCTTCCTGCTTGGCGTCGATGGCTGTTCGGGCCTTCTTGACGAGGGTCTTGATTTCGGACTTCGCCGCGATATTGCGCTCGTGGCGCTGAGCTGAACGGACAACGTCCTTCTTGACCGACTTGATATTGGGCATCGTTACTCTTCCTGTGCGAAATACTGATTTAACGCGAAATTGTACCTTTTCCACCACGCAAAATGCAACAGTTGAGACGAATTATCTCAAAATGTTGGCTCGCCGGGAAAATGGTTGGTGTATTATAGCCTATTTCTTCGTCTTGGGTGGCGCTTTATCGTCGTCATCCGGCGTGAATTCGAAATTGACTGACGTAGGGAACTCAAGCCATTCGTCGCCCTTCTTGAGCGAGACAGTCGCCAGTGGCGCCTTGAGCACTTTGCCGTCGTCGCTCTTGCCGACGACATTGCCGGTCAGCTGAGCGATTTTGGTGGATGCGTCGTAGTGGCCGACGTCGGCTGTGACGATGCGGTGCTTTTGGGTGATGGTGAGGTGACCGGTTGCGACAGCCTTCTTGGCCTTGTAGTCGTACACGATTTTGTCGCAGTCAAGGTTTGTCGGCAGATGCGCTGCGTTCTTGATATCGTCGTCGGTTTTTTCGTCCTGCGTGGCGGCGTCCTTCGGAACTTGCGTGAGGTGCGCTTTGCCGTCTATGGTAACCACTTTGCGCTTGAAGTCGATGGTGCCGGTCTGGCCGGTTAGCGTGCTTTCCGGGTCGGTGATCGTAACAGGGGCGAGGCCTTTCGCGCTACTGGCTTTTCGATCGTAGATAGCGCCCACCGTGGTCATGGTGGCGTCGCCCTGTGTGAACTTCACGGGCCCACGGAGAACGAGTGTGCTCTGCTGCTCGTCCCAGTGGCCGCCGTCCGGCGCCGTGACAAACACGCGGTTTGGATCCACAGGCGCGGGCGTCGCGGCAGTGTCCGGCGCAGCTGCGGGAGCGGGTGGCGGCGACGATTCAGTGTTTTGAGCTGCAAGGCGCATTCTCGTGAACGATATGCGACGGGAACTGGTGTCCACGTCGGCAGTGTCGCAGGTGAAGCTGCCGAGGCGTGAAACGGTAACGTTGATTGCCTGAGGCGCGGCCAGGTGCGCGTTGTCGGGGGTCCAGACTGCGGTCTTCGCGTAGACCTGCACGGATGTATTGGAATTGGGAAGCACGAGGTTGGCATTTACAGGCTTCGTGCAGGTCATTGTTCGCGCCGATTGGTCCCATGTCACACCGTCGGACGCCAACGTGACAGGCTGCGAGGAGCCTTCAAGCGGACCGCTGGCGCGTGTTGTATCGGTGCAGGTCAGCAGCGACTTGGAGTTGGTCCACGTTACATTCTTCGATTCTATATCGATGACGCCCTTCCCCTTTGGTGCCGGGCATTTGAGGCGGACATCGTCGGTGAAGTGGAGCGAGTTAGCGAGTTTCGCCCAAGTGACCTTGCGCGCGGTAAGAAGAACGGGGCCAGGCCACGTCGGCTTTGTGATCGATGCCGTTACGCCATCAGGACATTGTAATTCAGAGGTGGCACCGTTCCATAGGGCGCGGGTGGAGCGAATTCGAAACGAAGCATCGAGGGGCTGGACACGCCCCGTGGACGTCAATTCTATGGGGCCTGTAACGTCGAGGTTCCCGCTGTCCGCATTAATTGCGCCCGAAGTGTATATCGTTCGGCCCGCTGCAAACTTGGCGAATGGCTTGTAGTCGCGGATAAGTACGCCGTTCTGTATTCCTTCGGCGACCAGACGGGCATGGTCCGGGGTGAGTGTCATCCGCGTCGTGAGGAAGCTCCACGCGGGAGAACCGGTGTGCCTACCTTTGACGCTTACATCATCGAGTTGGACGACGAACGCTTGCACCGTACCAAGTTGGTTGCTAAAGAGGCCAGCATAAGGTTGGTAACGACCGAAGTACCGCAACGACCAGGCCATAACGGCAACGAGTGCGACGGTGGCTAACGTGAGGACAAAAGGTAGCGTGGAACGTTTTTGCATTGTGTGTAAAACGCAGGCGACCCTCGCCAAATGGAGAGGGTCGCAATGCTTGGTTCGCCTGCAAGCGACGCTATTGTCGCTAAACGCGCTGCACAGCGCGATTCCTACTAAATAGGAGGCGGAGGCGGCGGGCCTGTAGTAGTAACGCTCGGGTTCTTGGTCACCGATCCGCCAGCCAATTCTGCTGCGGTAACGGTAAACGTTCCGAGTTGGGTACCTGATGCATCCTTGACAACGACCGTACCGGATGGGACAGTGGTTGACGAGACTGATACGGTGTAATTGCCACTGGCGTCGGTTGTCGCCGTGACGCCCGCGAAAGTGACCGTGAAGCCAGCTCCAACTGCGGCACCGGATGCGTTTGTTACTTTGCCGCTCACAGTGTAAACCGTCGGCGTCACGCCACCACCAGAGTCGCCACCACCGCCTCCGCAACCGCTAACGAGAGCGATAACTAGCATGGCAATAAGTGAAAGCAGTGACCATAAGACGGGGTGCGTCTTTTGCATGTGTTCCATAACCCCTTTTGTTGATTGCAAATACAGCCGTATGTGCGTGGAGTAGTAATACTATCGGAAGGCGAAGCGTGGATTTCTAGCGTAAGCGCAATACCCAACCTTACCTACAATACTATTATGACGACGATCTTGTGATTTCCTTCAATTCGCCGACTTGATTTTTCAGTTTTACCTAAGAATATGCGTTGCTGGGTCGATTTTAGCCAACGGTGTGAAATATATCACGCCACAAGTCTAGATATGACAGCTTGCAGTGTTTGAACAATAAATGGCCTGCTCGCCAGCATCTGGCTCTCGACTTCGAGATGGCTTAGCGGTGCGCTACTTAAGCCGGTTCCAAGATTGGTAACGAGTGCGATATTGGCGTATCGTATGTCGAGCTCGCGAGCGAGAATGGCTTCGGATGCAACAGTCATACCGACAACATCGAGACCCCACGCTCCAAATAGCCGCACTTCGCCAGGAGTTTCATATCTTGGTCCACTGAGGCAGAGGTAGGTGCCCGCCGGGTACACTAGCGGAGGGTTTGACATTGCACCAGCAAGGTTGCCGGCTTCTTCGAGGATGACCTGGCGAAGGTCACTGCTGAACGGCTCCGAGAAGTCGGTGTGGCGAACACGCCCTGGCTGATCAAAGAATGTGGTAACCTGTCCGCGAAGGTCAACGAAATCATCGAGCACGATGATGGTGCCGCTGTCAAGGTCTCTGCGCAGCGATCCTACTGCGGAAGTTGCGATGATGTCGGTAACATTGAGTTTCGCGAGCGCCGCGATGTTAGCGTGGTGGTTAATACAGTGCGGCGGAACTGAATGGCCTTTCCCATGGCGCGAAATAAAGTAAACGTCGCTCGTCTCGTTGTTGGAATAGTGAGACACGTGGACGGTACCGTAGTCAGTCTGCACGGTGATGTCGGACACATCGTCACCGTAAATCCCGTCGAGCGCGTCGGCAAAGCCACTGCCGCCGATGACCGCGACTTTTGTTTGAGGCTGATAGATGGGCTCGTTTGACAAAATCTTCCTCCGTGTGATAGACTAACCCGTTTTTTACCTATGCGAAATCCCTTTTCCAGCAGAATTCGAGCGACCGACGACTTTTGCGCGCTGGTTTTGCTGGCCGCTGTCACAGTGGGCGCGTTCTGGCCCTGGCTGTTTACAGGGCAAGCGTTCTACTGGGGGGATATTGGGCTTTACTTCGCGCCGATGGCGAAGTTCCTACAAAGCAGCTTAAGGTCTGGACATATTCCTCTTTGGAACCCGGAACTCCTTTGCGGCACGCCGTTTGCAGGCAACCCGCAGATGTCAGTGCTGTATCCTGCTACCGCATTGCTGCCGTTCGTTGAGGCTCACCGCTACATTATGTTGGTGAATGTCTCTAGCATCTTCCTCGCTGGCCTATTCATGTATCGCTACCTAACACGCGGCAGGCTTCGACTGTGGTGGGTACCGGGCGTATTTGGTGCGATCATTTACATGTTGGGTGGATTCGCTGTATCAAAGGCGCAGTTCCCCAACATGCTCGCTGCGCTGGCTTTTGTTCCCCTCTGTCTCCTCCAAGCGGAGCGCCTGGTCAGGAACCCTGGGATTCGTGTCGCTACCTATCTTGGGATAGCGTTCGCGGTTCAGTTGTATGCAGCTCATGCGCAGATCACCATGATGACGGTGTATCTCTGTGGGCTTGTGGCACTTGCGGCCGGTAAGTGGTGGCGATCGCCGAAGTCACTTATATCGCGAATCTGGTGGTTTGCTGTTGCAGCCTTTGTGGGAGTTGGGCTTACCGCTGCGTATACGCTCCCGGTAGCGCAATTATGGACATTGGCGGCGCGTCAAGAACTCACATTGAGTACGGCTAACCGCTTCTGCCTCTATTTTGCGCAACTGACCAATATCATCTGGCCAGATCGATTTGGCAACCCAATGTTTGGGAACTTTGCTCCGGAAGGCGCCGCGATTACGTTCCGCAACTATTGGGAAGCGGCATGCTATGTGGGGATCGCTCCCGCATTGATGGTTGCATTTACTCCGTTTGTATTGCGCCGAGAGCGTAAGAGTCATGGCGTTGCGTTTTGGCTCGCGGTGACCCTGGTAGGACTTTGGCTGTCGTTTGGCGAGGCGGCGGGGCTCTACACCGTTGCGTACTACTGCGTGCCTGGTTTGAAGGCGTTTCACGATCCGGCGCGCCTCTTGCTGCTGCCAGCACTGGGCTTTGCGGTAGTGGCTGCGATAGTATTGAACCGAATCATGTTTCGACCCAAACGAAGGCAGGCGCTTGTTCTGCTTTTCGCAACGGTTTTAATTGCAGTGACAGCCGTTGACCTGGCGCGGTTCGACCGGCAGCTCTACCCGATGCGTCCAATCGCTGAGATTGACAGCGCGCCTAAGAAGTCGCGCCTCGCGTCTGCTTTGATTAGCGACCCAATACTCAAGGGGCGAACGGGCCGCGTCATGATGGTCGATTCTAATCGACCATGGGCGTATTTCACATCGTATCGCGACTTCCGGCAGAAGGAAGATGGCTTTATGGCGCGCTGGATGGACACTGCCGCGCAAAACTTGATGATCGGCACCGGTGTGATGGAGGGCGGCGGGTACGAGCCTTTTGGTCCCAAAGTGCCCGTTGGGCGGTTTTACACTGTGCGCAACTCTCTTCCCTTCGATGCTAACGAAGCTGGGAAGATGGCTGTCAATCAGGTAATCGCGTTCCGCCCAAAACCTCTGCCAGAAACCCCGAAGCTTCAGCGAGTGAAGGCATTCAGGACGCGCGACAAGTACAACAACCTTTACTATTATAAGAACTTAGCCTATTTGCCGCGAATCCGATTCGTCGACGCCAAAAATGGTAAGGTCGCTAATCCACAGCTGAACGGTACCCCAGAAATCGTCAGCGATCGCCCAAATGAGCTTGTTGTCGCGATCCCAGTAAGCGCGCTCGCGCGGACGCTGGTAATCGCGGATAGCTACTATCCCGGGTGGACAGGGTCGCTGGACGGTGAGATGTTGCCAATCTGGAGTACGGGGGACGGGTTCCGTAAGCTTCGCATTCCGGATACTGTTGCGCCCCAGGTGCTAACTCTCTCTTATAAGCCGTTCACCTTTGCCCTTGGGCTCTATATTACGCTCTCGGTACTTTCGCTTGTTTGCGCTCGCCTCTGTGTCGACGCAGTACGGGGACGCCAGCAGCGGAATCGGTTGAGTGGTCAGCGTCGCGATAGCGGATGGCTCTTCCCGAACGCTGAACCTGCAGTTGCCTATGTTCCTACAGGTGAATCGGTAACTGTGGACGTGACTGAACGGGAGCGGGTTGGGGTGCTAGTTGGGGCGGGGGAGATTTCTGCGACCGACGGAGATCAAGCTGCAGCCGTTCAAGCAGACGCGGATGGACTTGTTGAGTGGCGCCCTGGTGATTTTTTACGCGAGACGCAAAAGCTCGAGAGCCATACACTGGATGCTCTTCGCGAGCCGAAGAAGCGGTTCAAGCCAATGACAAAAGAGCGTAGCGGCAGAAAGTAGCCGCTACGCCCCAATCTCGGCACCTCGCTCGTCATTTCCCCATTTCAAACACGAGCAGTTCAGCGCCGTTTGTCGAACCCACAAGGGTTACCTGGTCAACCTCATCGATTGCGGCGCCATCGCCTTCCGTGACTGCTTCCCCGTTTACAATCGCGTTTCCACGCGCCACTTGCACCCAGATTTTCCGCGTAAGCGTGGTAGACAGACTAACAGTCGCGCCATCGGTAAGAGTGGTGGCGTATACCGACGCGTCCTGCTTGACTGCAATCGAGCCGTCCCGACCGTCGGCAGTTGCTACGGGGCACAATTGCCCTGCGCGCCGTTCAGGTGCAAAGTAGCGCTGGTCATACGCCGGGTCGCCGCCGGTTTCGCGTGGCAAAAGCCAGATCTGGTAGAGGTGAAGGACCTCGTCGGCAGACGGGTTGAATTCACTGTGCTGGATCCCCCGTCCCGCGCTCATATACTGGACCTCCCCCGGCCGTAAGACTTCTCCGGAGCCAGTGCTGTCCTTGTGGGCGACGGCGCCTTCGAGGACGTACGTTATAATCTCCATGTTTCTGTGCGGGTGAGTGGGAAATCCCATGCCCGGCTGAACCCAGTCCTCGTTCATGACACGGAGAAAGCCGAAACTCATATGCGCGGGATCATAGTAGTCTGCAAACGAGAACGTAAACCGACTATCAAGCCAGCCACGGTCCGCATGGCCCCGATCCGCTGAACGTCTCACTGAAATCATTTTTGCTACCATCCTTTACTGTGGTCCGATAACTATTGTACTCTATTATATAATGCGCAATCATAGGAAATAATTCCCCAACTTAGCCCTCGAGAATCAGAATTCTTTCGTGAGTTCGAGGCGTCACTGTCCCAGGCATGTATCGCCAACGCGAGACTTTTGTTCAAAAGGGTTAACGGTAGAGTAAGCATCAATATTTTAGCAAAACGGGGAATTGGCAAATTGTGTGATTGAGTGTCATAATAGGAAGTGTAGCGGTTTAGCGCCGGAGTTGGCGTTATGAGGGACTGGTATGGGCACGTTTGGCTTAAGAACCGAAGTAGGCGAAGGCGGCCTTCCCGTAATATATGTAAGCGGCGATCTCGATACGCAGAGCGCACCACTATTGCGCAAGGCGTTATGGGACTTGCTTCTTAACGGCAGCCAGGTTATTCTTCTCCAAATTGACGGGGTCGAATATGTAGACAGCTCTGGTTTAGGTATCCTCGTCGCAGCACTGCGATATGCAAATGAGATATCCGGGACGGTTGCGATTGCGTGCCCGAAGCCCCGCGTTTCGCGCGTTCTTAGAATCACGGGCCTGGATAAGATATTCTCGGTCTACGCTGACGAGCAGGAAGCCCGGCGTGCGCTTGCCACTTGCGAGCAAGTCTAGCGGTGCGGCACAGCTAGCTTCAGCGGCTTTTCTGATCGATGCCCCACCGCCCTTGGCAGAGTCTCTTCGTTTTATCATCCCCTAACGTGCCTCGCGTGTTCGCGTTTGTGTAGTTTTCGTGCATAATGCGTAAAAGCAATCTCCAGCAATGAAGCCGGACCAATCATTTCGCCATCGCTCGGTTGAGTTAGATAATCGTTTGTCACCCAACCAGCTGTTATCGAAAAGGTAGGCCCGGCGCTTATCCGTTTCCAGGAGCATCAAATGATCTTAAGCCGCTTTGTGAAAACTGCCGCGTTTGCCTTGCCACTTTTGGCAATAACGCTCATCTCAGCAGGATGCAATGGAGGTGGCCCCGCGCCATCCGGCATCGTTATTGGGGAATACGGCGCCATGACGGGGGAGGAAGCCACCTTTGGCACTTCCACCGACAAGGGCGTGCAGATGGCGATCACTGAAGCAAACGCCAAGGGCGGCGTGAACGGCGAGAAGGTTGCGGTGAAGCTCTACGATGACCAGGGGATTCCCGATCAGGCTAAGACCGTAGTTACCAAGCTGATCCAGCAAGATGGAGTTTGCGCGGTGATCGGCGAAGTAGCATCTTCCAACAGCCTGCAGGCTGCACCCGAGTGCCAGAAGAGCAAAGTGCCGATGATCACTCCAGCGTCGACGAACGCTAAGGTGACCCAGCAAGGTGACTACATTTTCCGGACGTGCTTCATCGACCCGTTTCAGGGCGGCGTGATGGCGTCGTTCGCCATGCACAACCTCAAGGCGAAGACTGCTGCAGTCCTTACAGATAGCAGCCAGGACTACAGTAAAGGGCTCGCTGCAGCTTTCAAGGCAACGTTCACTAAGATGGGCGGCAAGATCGTGGCCGACGAGGCATACGGCAAGGGTGCTCTGGACTACCATTCGCAGCTATCCACCATCAAGGCCGCAAACCCGGATGTGCTTTTTGTCCCTGGCTACTACAACAATGTTGGCGCGATCGGCCGAACCGCTCGCAGTGTAGGTGTGAAGGTTCCTCTACTCGGCGGCGACGGGTGGGACAGCGACAAGCTGTTCGAAGGGGCTGCGGGCAGCCTCGAAGGATGCTATTTCAGCAACCACTACTCCATCCAGAACACAGATCCCAAGGTACAAGCGTTTGTCGCCCAATACAAGAAAGACAACGCCGGGGAGTCGCCTGACGCAATGGCAGCCCTCGGATACGATGCTACGCGTATCCTTCTCGCTGCTCTCGCGAAGGCCGGGAAACCTGCCGATGGCAGCTATACCAGCGACGCGTACCGCGCTAAGCTTCGCGACGCCATAGCGGCGACCAAAGACTTTGATGGTGTCACCGGCAAAATCACGCTGGGCGCTGATCGCAATGCCATCAAGCCAGCTGTGGTGTTGGAGATCAAGGGCAACGAGCGAAAATACGTTTCGACGGTCAAACCTGAAGAGATCCCTACTTAGCTTATGCAGGACCAGTTACACCATTTCCTCCAGCAGCTGGTATTTGGTCTGGGGGTAGGCTCAATATATGCGCTAATCGCCCTTGGCTACACGATGGTGTATGGCGTTTTGCGGCTGATAAACTTCGCCCACGGCGACGTGTATATGGTCGGCGCCTATATCTCGCTGCTCCTGGCGCGTTACATTTACGCACACCATGCCGGGAGCCCGTCAGGCGAGGTTTTTGCGATCTGTCTGGTCGCCTCGATGCTTGGCTGCGGGATCCTAGGCGTGGTCATTGAGCGGCTAGCTTACCGACCGCTTCGCAAGGCGCCCCGGCTGGCATCGTTGATCACAGCCATTGGCGTATCCCTCTTGATCGAAAACTTCTGCAACTTGCCAGGAGTTTTCGGGTCATCGCCCCAGACCAGCCCAAACCTGCTTCCGGGGAACCATGTAGCTTACACGGTTCAAGGTATTGTTATCGAACGTAACTACCTCGTGCTGTTTGTTGCTACTCTCATCTTGCTCGTCACGCTTTGGTACGTAGTAACTCGGACCCGCCTGGGACGCGCTATGAGAGCCGTATCCTTCGACAACGATGCCGCGAGTTTGATGGGTGTGAACACGAACGCGGTGATCACATTCACGTTCTTTGTTGGCTCGGCGTTGGCGGGAGCTGCTGGATGCCTGTTCAGCGGCATGGTTCAAAACTCTATCTTTCCGTACTTTGGCATCATGCCCGGCGTAAAAGCATTTGTGGCTGCGGTTCTTGGCGGTATCGGCAATATTCCGGGCGCGGCGGTTGGCGGCTTTTTAATGGGGCTTGCCGAGGTGCTGGTGGTTTCGTATGGGCCGCGATTTCATATACCGCCAACCTACAGTGACGCGATGGCGTTCGCTATCCTCATAGTGGTGCTTCTAGTTAAGCCTACCGGGCTGTTCGGAAAGGGTGTCGTGGAAAAAGTCTAGTGAAACGAACCCTTGCCAACTTTCTCACAGCTGCGATTACTGTGGCTATCCTGGTGGCACTCAATGCTGGGATGAACTATGTGGAAGCGAACTCTCGTTTCCACGCTGGGTACGCGATCCGAGTTCTCATGCTGGCCCTGATTAATGTGATCGCCGCAGTTTCCCTCAATCTTGTAAATGGCTTCACGGGCCAGTTCTCTCTGGGACATGCCGTGTTTTTCGGGATCGGCGCCTACGCGGGAGCGGCATTCACCGTGTTCGCTCAAAAGCCGCTGTTTGGGCACATTCTGTCCTCGTCCGATGTGGTTTCGTGGTCTCACGGGGGCATAGTCCTACTCGCTGCCATGCTTGTGGGCGGTTTGGCCGCAGCGCTGGCGGGCTTCATCGTGGGCTTACCGTCGCTCAAGCTCCGTGGAGACTACCTTGCAATCGTCACCCTGGGGTTCAACTTCATTGTGGTTGTTGTTATTAATAGCCTTGACGTTATCGGCGGGGCTGCCGGATTTACGGGCACATCCCGAGGCGATACACCCGTGAATATCCCCGCACTCACGTCGTTTTTCTGGGTGGCGCTGGTCGCGATAACAGTGATCGTACTTTCGATCAATTTACGGCGGTCAGTTCACGGTCTAGCCTTTGAATCTATTCGTGAGGACGAGATTGCCGCCGAAGCGATGGGGATTCCTACCACACGCTACAAGGTCACTGCATTCGTCTTAGCCGCGTTTCTCGCTGGTGTTGCGGGAGCCATGTACGTCCACTACAACGGAAGCGTCGCGACACCGAGTTTGGACTTTACGGCATCGGTGAACATCGTCGTTATGGTTGTACTTGGGGGCCTCGGCAGCGTTAGCGGATCTGTGGTTGGCGCAATCATTCTGACTGTGCTGCCGGAAGCGTTGCGCAATATTTCGCCTGATGCTGACAAATACCGCCTGGTTGTGTACTCAGTATTGCTAATTATTCTCATGCTACTGCGTCCACAGGGAATTTTTGGGCGCGATGAGATTGGCGCTGTTTGGTTCCGTAAGCAAATTAATGGAACTGTGACTTTGCCGAGGCGATCTTTGACATGGCTAACGAACGTGCTCCAGCGTCGGCAGCGCAGAGGGGGATCCGCTTAAATGGATCGAATACAGCTTCTCGGGTTGAGCGTTGATCGGCTCAACATGGACGAGGCTTTAGCTACGATAAATGGGTACATTGCCCAAGGTACGCCGCATCACGTTGTAACTGCTGACGCCTCGATGGTGGTCATCGCACGTGAGGACGCTGACCTGAGCGCTATCGTGCAGCGCGCAGACCTGATAACCCCGGACGGCGCAGGTCTCGTTTGGGCGTCCAAGCTTCTCGGAACGCCAATCGTAGATCGCGTTTCGGGGGTTGACCTTGTGGCGCGGTTGTGCGAAGTATCGGCTAAGACTGGAATAAAGCTCTATTTTTTGGGCGCGGCGCCTGGAGTTGCGGACGATGCAGCCGCAAACTTGCGTATAAAATATCCAGGGGCCAACATAGTTGGCACTCGCCATGGCTACTATGGGGCGGATGAGGAGCCAACTGTCGTCGCAGGTATACGAGAAATGGCGCCGGATGTGCTGCTCGTGGCGTTTGGTATTCCGAAGCAGGAGAAGTTCATCACAAAGCACCGGGATGCGATGCAGGTTCCAGTGTCGATAGGCATCGGCGGGTCGTTTGACGTCTATTCGGGCCGCGTTAAGCGCGCGCCGCTATGGATGCAGCGTGCGGGGCTCGAGTGGCTATTCAGACTGGCCCAGAACCCGAAAAAAATCAGCAAAGTCATGACCCTGCCCAGGTTTGTTGTGCTGGCTGTGAAAACGAAGCTCAGCAGGAGCTGAGTGTCTTCTCGAACGAGAGGGAGTGTTACATTGATGTATCGTAAACTTACTGCCATAGCGGCCCTAACTGTGGCGATTTCAGCTATGGTCCACGCCGCGCCATCAGTAAACGGGCTAGACATTGTCAAGGCCCGAATGAAGTCGCTGAAGACGTTCCAGGCTGTGATTAAGACGACAACTGCTCTAGACCCACTCGCTGGCGGACAGGGCACGAAGTTTAGTGCGACACAGAAGCTGCATTACGCTGCCCCGAATAAAACGTCTATTACAATAAGCGGCATTATGGGGAATATAATCGTCGTTTCAGATGGAAAAACGGTGACGCAGTATTCCGACCTTTCTAAGCAGTACAGCGTAAAGCCTGCGCCAAAATCGCTCGCGACATCCCTGGTAGCAGGATTGGCGAAGGCAAACCTTGCTCCAGCAGGGAAGGGGTCCGTTGGTGGTGAATCGGTAAACATTTACAAGGGCGTTATGACCACTGAACGCGGCACTGCGAATGTTACCCTAGAACTCGCAAGTGATTCGCTTCCGCGCAAACTCACGGTCGTTATTCCAAATCTTCGGTCACAGCGCGGTGCCTATCGGGTTACGACAACGCAGACGTTCAGCAACGTTTTCGTTGATAAACCCATCCCTGATAGCCGCTTCGTCTTTGTTCCGCCGCCAGGCGCTACGAAAGCAGATCATGTTCCAGGGATGGTAAGCGGCGAGACCAGCGGTATTCCTGGTATGCCGTAGTTAATGGTGGCAATTTTGGTCAAATATCCGGTAATAACGGTGTGGCGGAGCGCTCCAAATATTTGTGCTCAATTTCTATATATTTGAGCACAAACGAGGAGGAATGATTTAGGGGTATGTTGAACAATGTCATTAAGGTAGCCGACAAGTTACGGCGATCCTTGCAAGTTCGTCAAGTTGTGCTAAAAACGAAAATTATAAGGAGACAGAGGGGCTAATGGAGGCATATTGCGTAAAGTGTAAGGCCAAGCGAGAGATTAAGAATCCGACGAGTATCACCATGAAGAATGGCAAGCCAGCCACGAGTGGTACCTGTGCAACGTGTGGCACTAAGGTTTTCAAAATCGGTAACGCTAAGTAATTCCGGTACAAAGACGAACAGCGCGCTTCCAGTTAATGGAAACGCGCTGTTTTTTTTCGGATAGCCAGGCTACCTGCTGGATTCGTCGTGACCCATGTAGGTCAATCTTTTGGAATGCCTATGGTCAGAAGAGCCACAGAAGCGGGGCCTACTTCTTAGGCGGTTCTGCCGGCGTCTTAGTAATTGGACCGACAACGATGATTATGGGCTTGTCCGATTTGTCAGCCCGCACCGGAGCGGTGCTGCCTGCGAAGAAGCAAGATCCCATAAACGCTGCCGCCAAAAATGCCAATGTTGAGTTTTTTCGATTCGATCTCAGGTTCTTCATGATTTTTTCATCGCCCTCACTACAACTGTGAGACAGCGTCGGTGTCAATATTGTTCCAAAATGATTGCGCTAGAGTTTAGACGTCTGCGCTAACGTAATTTTACCATCAGTTTGCGCAATCGGCCAAGCCGGTTACTCCCCAACCGTGCCCATTGGTGTTGACGATCATTTCCGGCCCGCGTTCATCGAACCCGCCACTTCGTTTAGGGTCCGGGCAGATGAGATAGTGAGAATCAAGGTCGATATACGATATCGCGCCAGTGCCTGCCGCTATAAAGAGCGCCGCAGTAAGGCTAAGGCGTGACTCTAGCATACATCCTAGCATCAATTTTACACCCGCTGCGTGGCAGATGGCGATAATCTCCAACGCGCCTCCGATGCCTGATTTCATCAACTTGATATTGATGCCGTCCACCGCTTCTTCCTTGATAAGCCGCCGCACACTTGCTGGAGTTTGCGCGGCCTCATCTGCGAAGATGGGTATCGAAACGTGATCGCGGACATATTTGAGTGCTGCCGTGTCTTCCTCGGACACGGGCTGTTCGAGAAGCTCGATATTGGGTGCGACTTCGACAAGCTCTTTGGCCAAACGAATTGCACCCTCGGCATCAAAGCCCTGGTTTGCGTCCACCCTGATGCCTGCGTCAGGCGCCGCGTTTACTATGGCGCGTATCCGCGCGATATCAGCATCATGGCCTTCAGGTCCGCCAACCTTGATCTTAAAGTGTTCGAATCCGTCTTTTACGGCCGCTTGCACGAGACGTGTGGCTTCTGCTGGCTCTACGATAGGTATTGTGAGATCGGTGGCAATCGACGTTCGGCGCGCGCCAAAGTGATGCCACAGGTTGGACTTGTGATGCTTAGCCCAGAGGTCCAGCGCGGCCATCTCTACAGCCGCTCTGGCTGATGGCGCGTCGGCAAACGCTTCGGCACACAGGTCAAGAAGCGGGCCGATGCGTGATGGGTCCAAGTTTGCCAATGCTAATGCCTGCCCATTGACTAGATCGAGCACCGACTCAATTGTTTCGCCCGTAACGTAAGCCGCTGGCGCAGCCGCTCCGTAGCCAACCAGACCGTCGCCATTGGTAAACGTTACGAGGACGTTCTGCGCTTCGTGGGCGGTGCGCTTTGCGATTTTGAACGGCGCGCGCAGCGGCAGTGTCCACGGTCTCGCGTCCAGGATTGTGTGGTACTCAGGCATGCGCTACTTGGTCTTCACCTCATCGGGGTTTGCAATGATCAATACGTCAATGCCTCGGACCCGGCGAATGAGGTCGTTAAGCACAGAGCCCTTTACCAGATTTTGGATCTTGGATTGGCGAGAGTGCCCGATTACAATCTCGGTGACCTGGTTATTCCATGCGTAATCTGCAAGGGTCGCCGCGACATCCTTACCGGTGATCTTGTCGACGCGAATATTGAGGTCGGAGGCTAGCTTGCAATCGTTTTCGAGGATCTTGCGTTGCGCGTCGTCGAGGTTGCAGCCGACATATACGGCGACAATATCCGCTTGCAGGCGGTTCGCGACGCGCCAACCGCGTCGTAGCAGCCTATCGCTCGGCTGGTCTGGCGAGATACAGACCATGACGCGCTCATGGGTCTGCCACGGTGACTGGATACCTTGTTGTCGGCGGTAGGTCTGCACCGAGCGGTCGACTTCGGTGGCCACTTCGCGTAGCGCGAGTTCGCGCAGTGCCGACAGGTTGCCTTCGGTAAAGAAGTTCGCGAGGGCCAGCGGGACTTTGGTGGTTTGATAAATCTTACCGCGCTGAAGCCGGTTGATAAGCGCTTCCGGGGTGATGTCGATTGCGACGAGTTCGTCGACTTCGAGCATGAACGAGTCAGGTACCGTTTCGCGGATCTTGACGCCCGTGATCTGCATAATCACGTCGTTCAGGCTTTCGAGGTGCTGAACGTTCATAGCCGTGAGAACGTTGATGCCGCTATTTAGGATGTCGAGAACGTCCTGGTACCGTTTGGGGTGGCGGCTTCCGGGGACGTTGAGGTGCGCCAGTTCGTCGATCACGACGCAGTCCGGTTTGCGCCGGATGATCCGGTCGACGTCGATTTCGTCAAACCAGGCGCCGCGGTAATCAATATTGCGCGGCTTTATGACTTCGAGGTCGCCGATTTGGTCTTCGGTCTCCTTGCGGCCGTGAGATTCGATGAACCCGATGACGACGTCTTCGTTCGAGTTGGCTTTGCGGCGTTTCGCTTCGCTTAGCATGGAGTACGTTTTGCCAACGCCTGCTGCGAAACCAAGGAATAGCTTTAATCGCCCACGTTTTGGTTTTGAGTCTGCGCAGTCTGAATCTGTAACGGCTTTATCGCTTTCGCGTTCTACGATTGTTTCCATTTTCTCATCTTACTTGGTGCGCTGCATACTCTCGACCGGTTTGGCAGGGTGGGCGGCGCAGGTCATCTCGTGAGCGTAACATTCGTCACGAGGCTCGGTAGCAACTCAGGTATTCAACATTGCCTTCGCCGCCTTCAATGGGGCTCTCGAAGGTCCCAATGAGCGTCAGTCCGCATGCTCCTACGGCATGCTGCTCGACACGGTGCACAGCCGAAGCTCGGTCGGTAGCTCGTCGAACCAGGCCACCTTTACCTAGCATCTCGGCTCCAACTTCAAATTGCGGCTTAATAAGCGCAATAACAGTCCCGCCGCTCTCGACCACGTCCGATATTGGCTTCAAGACCAGCGTCAGAGATATAAATGATACATCAATAACGGCGATATCGAACAGGCTTGGGAAGTCCGATTTCGTGATGTTACGGGCATTAACGCCCTCGCGGTTTTCGACGCGCGGGTCCGATGCGATCGCTGCGTCCATCTGCCCGTGACCCACATCGAGCCCCGTGACGCGGGCGGCACCCGCCTGCAGAAGGCAGTCGGTAAATCCGCCTGTGGACGATCCTACATCGAGGCACCGCTTGCCCTGGACCGCAACGCTATAGCGCTTGATTGCAGCGGCGAGTTTGATGCCGCCACGGCTAACGTACGGGCAGTCAGAGCCGTTGACGTCGATGATATCGGTTTCTGCGACGAGCTGATTGGATTTAATGACCTGAAGGCCATTGACCACAACGAAGCCCCCTTTTATGAGGTTCTGGGCGGCGTTGCGGCTCTTGGCCAGGCCGCGTTCGGCGATAGCCACATCGAGCCGGTTTACTCCTGGCATGTCAGCGGACAATTTCAATAGCTATACCTCTTTGAGATGCCCCTGCCAGTTTTGCAGGAGCGTTTCGGTTCGCTGTCCGCCATCGGTCACTTTAAAGCGCCAGATGCCACAGTTTTCGGTCCAGGGAACGTCGTCCGTAGGGGTGACGTTCATAAATGCTTCGGCGAGCCTGCCAATCGTTTCGGCGTGCGAAACGAGCAGGATGCGGCAGTCGTCGTCGACAAACCGCGCTATGATATTGGCTTTAACCCGGGCTGCGCGGGCACGAACAGCGTATGTATCTTCAAGCTCTCCGGGCCACCAGCGGGGCCACACCGTGTGTGGTTGTTCAGTATCGATCGAAGACACTATTTCTGAAATCTGATTGCGGTCCAAGCCCGCAAAAGAGAGATACCGCGTGTCGTGAGCGCAGAAGTACTCGCAGATCTCGGGGAAGATTTCAGCTTCAACGCCCGTCAGCACGCTGGTTGGCTGAAACGTCTGCAATGTGCGCCGGAATGGGCTTACAAGGGCTCTCGTCAGCGGACCTACTCGTTGGGCCTCGGCCTCAAGCCAGCGGCCAGCAAGGTCGGCTTGCCGCTCACCTTTGGCAGTCAGCGCGCTGTCGAGTTCGTCAGATAATCCAGCGTTCGCAAGCGACTCGCCGTGGCGCAATAGGGTTACTTCCATACAGTGGAATTATACCCGGACCTACGGCGAGCTTGCCTGGTATAGCGATCCTACCAGCAGCGTAACGTACTACGCTTCGGTCTCCGAGTCGGCGTAGACGGAGTAGAAGTACGGAGTTTGCGCTTCAAACTCGGCAGCGCAGGTATCCACCATCTTGTAAGCTGGCTTAACGCCGAGCGTTGCCACAATTTTGCGCAGCTGCACTTCGGGCACACGCAAGATTTCCGCGAGATGCTTGTCGCCGAAACCAATTAGCTTCGCTTGCCGTAGTTTAGCCAGCACGGCGGCGGTAGGCTCCGGCTTCATAGCTGATCGCAACGCGCGAAGCTCGATTTCGAACTTCATGAGGCGCTCCATTTTCACCAAGAACCATCGGTCCATGTCGGTGAGCTGCGCGACTTCGTCGACGGTCATGCCGCGGTAGAACGCTTCGAAGATCAGGAACAGGCGCTCGTCGGTCGCGGTTTCAAGGCCCTTCTCGATCTCCATTTCGGTTCGCTGGTCTGCGTTCTTAGGTCGCAAGCCAACCTGACCGATTTCAAGGCAGCGGATCGCTTTGAGGAGAGCTTCCTCGAATGTGCGCCCCAGGGCCATGACTTCGCCGGTGGCTTTCATCTGACTGGTGACGCGGCGGTCTGCGGCGGTGAACTTGTCAAACGGCCAGCGTGGGATTTTGACCACGCAGTAGTCGAGAGCGGGCTCGAAGCACGCCAGTGTCTTCTTGGTGACGGCGTTTGCTATTTCGTCCAAGTGCATGCCGATGGCGATCTTGGCGGCGACTCGCGCGATGGGGTAGCCAGTGGCTTTGGATGCCAGCGCCGACGACCGCGAAACGCGCGGGTTGACCTCAATGATCTGGTATTCGAATGAGTGCGGGTTCAGCGACATCTGGACATTGCATCCGCCCTCGATACCGAGCGAGCGGATGATTTTGAGCGACGCTGTTCGCATCATCTGATACTCTTTGTCAGAGAGAGTTTGCGACGGCGCGATTACGATGGAGTCGCCCGTATGGATTCCCATCGGGTCGAGGTTTTCCATGTTACAAATGGTGATGCACGTGTCTTGCGAGTCGCGCATCACTTCGTATTCGATCTCTTTCCATCCGCCGAGGAAGCGCTCGATCATTACTTGATGGCGCGGCGACAGCTTGAGGCCGCGAGTGCCGATTTCGATCACTTCTTCAGGGGTGTGGGCAATTCCGCCGCCGGTACCGCCGAGGGTGTATGCTGGTCGGACGATCAACGGCCACGGCAGGTTGGGCAGCTTGAGGAGATCCTTGAGCTCGCCTTCTTTTTCGATGATCCAGCTTTCCGGCACCGGCTCGCCGATCTTATGCATGAGCTTTCGGAAACGCTCGCGATCTTCTGCCTTCTGAATGGCCTTGAGCGGCGTACCGAGGAGCCTGACATTGTATTTGTCCAGGATGCCGTGGGTAGCGAGTTCGGTAGCGAGGTTGAGTCCCGTTTGGCCGCCGAGAGTGGGCAGGAGGCCGTCCGGGCGCTCTATGGCAATGATCTTTTCAGCGAACTCGACGTTCAGCGGCTCGATATATACCTTATCAGCGGTTTCTGGGTCGGTCATGATGGTCGCTGGGTTTGAGTTAACGAGGACGACCGAGATGCCTTCCTCGCGCAGCGACTGGCAGGCCTGTGTGCCTGCATAGTCGAACTCTGCGGCTTGTCCGATAATGATCGGGCCGCTTCCAATAACCATGACCTTCTTAAGTGTTGTATCTTTAGGCAATTTCTTAATTCCTCCAGCGTCGCGCTGGACCATCTTGCGTGCTAACTCTGCTTTGCTGAACTACCGGCGCGCCTCCGAGCCGGGCTCTGCTTGATCGTATCGGCGCATTTGTATTTGGCCGAAATGGTACATCTCGTGCTGCAGGACTTGCCAGATCAGCCACGAGATGGGCCGGTTTGTCGCCGGCGAGTTTGTATCCGCATCGGTCGGTATTGACCTCACTGCGCGAAGCATTTCGGGCTTCAGCGATTCGACGTAAAGCTGTGTTTGCTTACGCATCGCTACAAGGCCCTCGATAAGCAAATCAGGCGTCGCAAAATCGCGCGGAAGCGGACGGTCCCACGCGCCTTCCTGCGCCAGATGGACGATCCAGAAGCGCTCGCGATCGAGCAGGTGCAGCGCAATTTGCCGGATGGAGCGTACGTTAGCGTCGGGCCGATAGTCCCACACGGCGACAGGGAGCCACTCTAGAAGCTCAATCATTTCGTCGTGCGCGTCCGACCAGTAAGGGTAAAGTTCCGTCATCCGCATGTTGGTCGCGCCTTTTAGCTGTGCGTGCTACGCCTACTATTGAACTCGATAGATATCGACGTCGTATTTGTCACCAATTCTCAATGTGCCCAAAATGTGGTCGGGCCTGATTATCGCCGGGTATCGATCCTTCCACCAAGTTTCCCAGTATTTTGATCGCGTGACAGCAATCGCAGTAACACCATGGCGCTCTACTGGGCGATTATCGTTAGCCAGACCAGGCTGAACGTAGACCGATACGGCCCGAGTACCAAACACCAAACGCGGCGCAAATTGACCTGCCACCACCACGCCATCAAGATTGCGAGTGACGCTCGCAGCGGTCGGTGCAGTCTGGCTGCCGCGTTCCGGCAGCGCGATGCTGAGAAAAAACAGCTCACCAAGGACGAGAAACGTTGCGCATGCTATTGCGTATTTCGGCGCAAGTTGGCAGCACCCAAATGCTATCAGGCAAATGAGGGCGGGCCAAATTATGACATAGTAACGGCTCGGCGTGTACGACATCACCATAAACGCCACTGCCGGAACGAGTGTCCAGCCGAGGATCAGATACCTCGCGTGAAACTTCTTGAACTTCGAACTCACAAGCCCGATCAGAGCAAAATACGATACAAGCCCCTGACCTTCCCACAGGGACTTCAGAAGGCCGTCCTCGGTGCCGGTCAGCAAGGCGCGTTTGACGTTGTGCCACAAACCCATCGCGCTATGCGGCAAATACTGATGTTGCAGGTAGTACGCGTTCATTCGCGCGACAGTCCCCGCGTAAGGCAAGATCGCCGTTATCCAAAATAGTCCGTACGCTGCTAAGACTGCGCCAGCGAACACACCAACGTCCCGCTTCCCACCGCGCCGTGCCGCAATCAAAAAGCCGGGCAACGCTAACCATGCCAGGGCTTTGAACGCCACTGCGAACGCAAAGCATACACCACCTGCAATCAGCCAGTTCCTGCGCTTGTCAGTTCCGGTCCACACCGTCGCAAGACACGCGAATGACGCTGTCAAGCAACAAGCTACCGGTGTCTCCATCAGGGCGAGCCGGTTATAGAACACGAACTGCGGGCAAAACGCCAGCAATGTGGCCGCAATCCAAGCCGCTCGGCGACCGACTGAACGGTCCATCGCGATCCACAGGAACGCCACCGTTGCCAGTCCCATAACCACCGAGATCATGCGTGCGGCTTCGATTGTTGGGCCAAACAGCCGGAATGCCCCAAGCTGCAACGCGTACAATAACGGCGATATAATGGCGCCGTGGAAATCTCCCGGCGCCCAGTGTCCGAACAATGCCACGCTGCGGGCGTCGGCGGCGTACATTGCCTCGTCAGTAAAGATGCCCGCGCTCCACGACAGCCAAAGCGGCGGATCAGCTCCGAGCGACACCGTCCGCACGGCCAGCGCCCCGGCTAGCAATAACACGGCCGCAGCTATATCAATAGCAATGGGCCTCGTCGGCGATGGTACCTCGCCGATTGGCGCTGTCATCGCTGGCGCATCGTTACTCACCTGTTGTCGTCGATCATTTTCAAGAACTGACCAAAGTAGCCTTTGCTATCCATAGGGCCGGGTGACGCTTCCGGGTGATACTGGATTGAAAAGATTGGCAGGGTCTTGTGGCGCAGGCCCTCTACGGTGCCGTCATTCAGGTTTATCTGCCATACTTCGATATTGGGATCGTCAAACTCCGGTCCAAGTGCATAACCGTGATTTTGAGATGTGATCACAACGCGCCCGCTCACGAGATCTTTCACCGGGTGATTACTGCCGCGGTGACCGAACGGCAGCTTGAAAGTCTTGCCGCCATAGGCGCATCCGATCAGCTGATTTCCAAGGCAGATACCCATCGTAGGCTTCTTCTCAATCAACTCACGGATGTTGGAGACTATGTCGCCGAGAAGCGCGGGGTCGCCGGGGCCGGGTGATAGAAAGATGCCGTCGGGATTGGTGGCCAGGATTTCAGCGGGCTTTGTTTTCGCAGGCCACACGGTAATCTCGACGCCGAGCTTTGCCAGCGACCGCAGGATGTTGAACTTCACGCCGCAGTCCAGGAGGGCGACACGGTACTTGACCTGCCCTTCGGCTTCCCACACAAAAGGCTTGTCTGTTGTCACCTGCCCAACGTAGTCGATGGTTTCGTAGTGAACGTCGGATATCTTGGCAAGCAACTCGTCGGGCGTCAGCTCAGTCGAGATACCGCCCATCATCACTCCCGCAGCGCGAATGGTTCGCGTCAGCTTGCGAGTGTCGATACCGCTGATACCGATGATGTTGTGCTTGACGAGAAATGAGTCGAGCGTTCCTTCGCTGCGCCAGTTGCTCGGTGAATCGCAAAGCTCTTTAATGATGAGGCCGGAGGCCTGAACTTGCCGTGATTCGAAGTCAAGATCGGTGACGCCGTAGTTGCCGATAAGAGGATAGGTGAGAGTGACGAGTTGGCCAGCATACGATGGGTCGGTCAAAATCTCCTGGTAACCCGTCATTCCCGTGTTGAAAACAACTTCGCCAATAGTGGTGCCCGACGCCCCGAACGAGGTGCCTGTAAATACCGTGCCGTCTGCCAAAACCAGGTGCGCTTGTGCCATTAATTCTTTCCGCCAGGCTGAGCCTGGATGCGAGACGGACCGCGAAGGGTCCCTGCGACTCGCTTGTCAAACCTCGATCAAACGACCGCCCACAACTGTGGCGACCGCTTTGCCGGTGAGTTCCACTCCACCGTAAATTGTGTTGCGTGATTTGCTTTTGAACTTCGCCGGGTCAACCGCCCATTTCGCCTTTGGGTCGAAGACAGTGACGTCAGCCACATCGCCGACACCGAGCGAGCCACCGGGAACGCCGAGAAGCTTCGCTGGAGCGACAGACATTTTTTCGACAACCTGCTTGAGGCTGAGTATTCCAGGCTCGACGAGATGCGTAATCACCAGGCCGAGCGACGTTTCCAGGCCCAGCATGCCAAACGGCGCCAGGGCGAACTCACGCTCTTTTTCGTGCGGCGCGTGCGGCGCATGGTCCGTGGCGATCATGTCGATAGTGCCGTCGGCCAGCCCGGCCTTGAGCGCTTCCTGATCGGCTGCAGTCCGCAGAGCGGGCGACATCTTGGCGTTTGTGTTGTAGCCCAGGCACGCTTCGTCAGTTGCCGAGATATATTGCGGGCATGTTTCCGCCGTCACCGGTGCGCCGTGCAGCTTGGCCTGCCGAATTATCTCAACGCTTTCCTTCGTGCTCACGTGGAGCACGTGCAGATGGCAGCCGGTAGCGAGCGCCAGCATCGCGTTTCGCGCTGTCCCGACGTTTTCAGCCCATCGAGTGATTCCCTTGAGGCCTAGGACAGTACTGACATAGCCTTCGTTCATAACACCGTCACCGGTCAGATCTTTGTCCTCGCAGTGTGCGATAAACGGTAAGCCAATCATCTGGGCGTATTCCATTGACCGACGCATGAACCCGCTGTCGTGAACCGGGAACGCATCATCGCCAACTGCGACAGCTCCGGCGGCCTTGAGGTCGGCCATCTCGGCGAGCTCTTTGTGCTCCAGCGCCATACTGACGGCCGCTATTACATGAACTCGTGCCGACGCATTCTCGGCCAGCTCAAGGATTTGGCGCACAGTTCCAGCGCGGTCAATGGGAGGTGTGGTGTTTGGCTGGCAGGCTATCGCCGTAAACCCGCCCGCAGCGGCAGCCGCCGTTCCGCTGGCCACATCTTCCTTATATTCTTGCCCAGGTACACGCAGATGAACATGAATATCGATGAGGCCCGGACAAACCACTTTGCCCGCACAGTCAATCGTCTTGACATTGTCTACAGCTGAAATCGATCCAATCTGGCGGACGAGACCATTCTCGATCAGCAAGTCAGCGATTTCATCGCGATTATTAACAGGGTCGATGACTCGACCACCCTTTAGCAGTAAGTTTGTTGTCATATCTGTTTAGTTGCAGCGAACACCTTTTCACTGCGCGACGCACCAGTGTGAGTTAGATAGCGTCGTGCTCGATCCACTTCTTGCACAATTCGCCAACGAGAACGGTGGTCGCGATAAAACCGAGAACGTAAAGCAGCCATCCTGAAAAGTACGAAGCGCCGATATTGATTTTGCCCGTTCCGCTTACGCCGCTCAGAAGTGGGTTGAACGGGTCGTAGGAAATCTCTACTGGCACCCCAGGCACAAATTTTTCATATTCGGTGCGCCCAATTGGGATTCGCCCTGTGTACCATTGCGACTGCTGAATAAGCTTTTGCTTTCCATCAGGCTGAGTTACCGAAAAGTAGGGTTGAAACTTATACTCGGCGTACCAAAGCGTATCCGTGCTTCCCATCCACCAATGGTCCGCGTAGGGGCTTTCAATTGCTTTGACGTAGTACCCTAACGCCTTTTGTGACATTTCATTGATTGAAACGGCAGGCGGAAGGAACCGGTCCTTCGGGATATTCATATAGTGAATGATGCCCCACCATAGTGCGATCGATACAAAAAATCCTATCGTGAGCCTGAGTGCCATCGCCGTCCCTCCCCAGGCTGAGCCTGGACACTTACCGCGTCACGTACACTGCGGTGGTTACTACGGATTCGTCGCCCCATGTCGTCTACAGGGGCTCCCCAATTTACGCTGAAGCGCCTAGCAGCCAAAAGAGTGTTGCCATTCGAACCGCGACACCGTTAGTTACTTGCTCAGTAATCACAGAAATCTCGGGATCGTCAGCAAGTTCCGACGATATCTCAATTCCACGGTTCATCGGGCCGGGATGCAGAACGGTCACGTCCGGCTTTGCTCCGCGAAGTTTAGCTTTGCTGACGCCAAACAGCTTGGAATACTCACGGATGCTAGGGAAGTAGCCAACCGTCATTCGCTCAAGCTGAATGCGGAGCACGTTCACGGCGTCGCAGCCTTCGAGTCCTGCTTCGAGATCGGTATAGACCGTCACCGGCAGCCGATCGGCGTCCGCTGGAATAAGTGTTGTGGGGGCAACGATACGGACATTGACACCCATCTTAGAGAGTCCCCAAATATTGGAGCGTGCAACGCGGCTATGGGCGATATCGCCAACGATCGCGACTGTGAGGCCGTCCAGGTGGCCCTTCACTTCGCGAATTGTCAGCATATCCAGCAGGCCTTGGGTCGGGTGCTCGTGCGTGCCGTCGCCCGCATTGATGACGGCCTTGTTGGGCACATACTGCGCGGCTTGCGCTGCAGCGCCACTGTGACCGTGGCGAATGACAAACGCATCGATCCCCATGGCGTCGAGCGTGAGCATTGTGTCCTTGAGAGTTTCGCCTTTCACAACGCTGCTGGTGCTGCCTGCAAGGGAATACGTGTCAGCCGAAAGGATTTTGGCGGCATGCTCAAACGATGTGCGAGTCCGCGTGCTCGCTTCGAAAAAGATAGTGGCGACGCTTTTACCACGCAGGGTAGGCACCTTCTTGACTGGCCGCCCAAGGATAGCCTTGAAGGAAACGGCATTGTCGAGTAGGTATTCGATTTCGGAAACGTCTAGCGATTGCAGATCCAGCAGGTCTTTGCGGCGCATCGGGTCAGCTCTCTTTGTAAATTTCTACCTGGTCTTCGCCTTCAAGTTCGGTCAGCGAAACGCGGACAAACTCGTGGCGCGAGGTGGGAAGGTTCTTACCGACGTAATCAGGGCGTATTGGCAACTCTCGGTGGCCCCGGTCGATCAACACAGCAAGCTGAATTGATGCAGGGCGGCCGAGGTCATTGAGCGCACCAAGGGCGGCACGCACAGTTCGGCCCGTAGACAGAACATCGTCTACGAGCAATACCTTGCGGCCTTCTATGTCGAACGGAATTTGGGTGGTGCCGACTTTGGGTTGGTATGTGCGGAAGTCGTCGCGATAGAGGGAGATGTCGAGGACACCTGTTGGAACTTTCGCCCCTTCGATCCGCTCGATGGCCGCGACGAGGCGGCTGCAAAGCGGTCCGCCCTTGCGGAGGATACCAATCAGCGCAATGTCTTCAACACCCTTGTTTCGTTCGAGAATTTCATGAGCGACACGCGTCCATGCTCGTCGCATTTCGTCGGCGTCCATAACGATCGCCGCCGAACTCATTTTCTCAAGATCATAACTTGCCATACGAAAAACGCCCCCCTGTCCTGCGGGGATGTTGCGCCGTGGGGATAAACTCACCGGCGCGTCAGGACAAGGGAGCGTCAGGGGAAGACGTGCATACGTAAACCTGGTTGTCACCTTGTCCGCCTCTCAGGACGGAACTTAAAGGACTATCGAAAGTGATTATAGTCTCTGGCTTCGGCGAAGTCAAGGAACTTTTTGTATTTAATCTATCTCTTTACGCAATCCGAACGGTATGGCGATTTTGAGCCGATTTTGTGATAAACTACCGTGCGGGTAAACTCTCTTTAGTCCTTGGTTTATAGTAAATTATCGTGCATAATCGTGGTGTTTTTTGCGGCCATGGAGGTTGTATCGTGCGTACTTTAGTTACCGTTATCGTAGCCTTGATTGTCATCGGCATAGTCAGCGCTGCTGGCTTTGTTTACGGCAAGCGTACGTATGAGCCGCCTGAACATATGGAGCCCGCGACATCTCGAGAGTTTGCTGTGTTCCAGCATCTTTACAACCAACTCGCACACTATGACGAAGTCGGTGATTGGCGCACGCCTTCGAACACGATGATTTCTCCTGATTTTACCGCTTCAAACAGTGAAGCCGGAGGGCAGGTTTGGAGCGCAACCACTCAAATGGTTGAAGCACGCGAGCGAACCCATTGGCAGAGTGCGGTGGTTGAACGGCGACTGCTCACTACTGTTCTAATTGGAGGCGGAGAAGCTAAGGTTCGGTATTCTGGCACTATGGCTTGCAACGGAGCGTATAGTGATGGTGGAACTGGCCCCTACGAAGAATCTTGGTCTGCTGAGGACACATGGAGCTTCAATAATGGGCATTGGCAGCTTGCGAAGACTGTAGTGCTCAGATCCGAGGCAACGTCCGGGGGAGAACCTTGGTTCAATCGAACAATGGTTCCTCGCCCTAAGCAATGAGATACAAACCGAATCTACAGCAGGTCTACGCCGAACTCCTTCAGCATTTCGCCCAGCCGAAATACGGGCAGGCCGACGACATTGAAGTAGTCTCCGTCGATTCGTGGGATCAGCAGCGTGCCGAGCGCCTGGATGCCGTAGCTGCCAGCCTTGTCCATCGGCTCCCCTGTGACCACATAGGCGCGGGCTCGATCCTCGCTGAACGGCGCAAACTCCACACCTGTTACTGAAAACGTGCTGCGGTGCTTGGTGATCACGCCGTCCTCAACCGCCACGAGCGCGATGCCGGTGTAGACCTGGTGTTCGCGTCCCGATAGGCGCATCAGCATCGCGACCGCGTGGTCCTCGTTCTCAGGCTTGCCAAGAACGTGCTCGTCGAGCACAACGACTGTATCCGCACCAAGAACGAGAGCTTTGCCGGGTGTTCTTGCTGCCACCTCCAGCGCTTTCTCCTCGGCGAGAGTGGTGACGATCAGCGACGGCGGCGCATCGCCTAGCTTTTCGGTGACTTCCGCTTCGTCTACGACGCTGACCACCACATCGAAGTCGATGCCAATGGTGCCGAGAAGTTCGCGGCGGCGAGGGCTACCAGACGCGAGGATAAACTTCGGGATGCTCATTCTGCTTTCTTTTGCGCCGACATCTTCGGCTCGGTTCCCTTAAGCAGGCGTCCGATATTTGAACGGTGCTTAACGATGACCAGGATGGCAACGAAGGCGCAGAACACTCCGTACGGAAGCGACTTGCCATTTTCTGCCCAGACGAGATAGCACCCAACGGGTGTGCCTAGTAGCGACGCTACCGAGACGTAGCCAGTCACAAACCGTAGAAGAGTCCAGACGCCCATCGCTGCGGCGCATCCCTTCCATGACAGTCCAAAACCTACACCAAGACTGGTTGCGACGCCTTTGCCGCCTGCGAACCCAAGGAACGGCGAATAGGTGTGCCCCATGATCGCCGCAAAACCTGCGCCGATAATGGCCCAATCGTGATGCGGGAATAGCTGCTTAGCGAGAAGCACCGGGAGCAGGCCCTTGCCGACGTCGAGGCACCACACCGCTGCACCGGCCTTCTTGCCGAGAACCCGGTAGGCGTTGGTCGCGCCGATATTCTTACTGCCGTGCTCCCGAATGTCGACGTTGAAGAATCGCTTGCCAACGTAGAGGCCAAATGGGATGCCGCCAACGACATAGGAAGCGGCCAGGAACAGGGCTATTTCAATAGGGAGAGAGATCAATCTCGTATTCCTTCTCGTGGAATTATGCTGCCCATTCGTCTTTCCAGCCAAACGCGGCGGGAGCGGATTGAGCCTATTTTGTGTTCATGTGGATAATGCTAATGGACACAAGGGGTTATAATACACCCAAACTGCCAAACTTTCAACCAGCCATGTGATCCGGAATCGATAACGGAATTGTCACACAGGATGAGAGCGTGGCGTTAGCGCGACAGCGCTCAAGATACAAACTATGCCAGTAATTCAAACACTCGCGACAGTCGTCGAGAATCAGGAGCTGATCAAGGACCATATGGTCATGATTTGTGAAGCTCCCGAAATCGCGCGACAGGCGCAACCCGGGCACTTCATTAACGTGAACGCGTCGACGTCGATCACGAACATTCTTCGCAAGCCGTTCAGTGTCTTTCACGCAGATCCAGCCACCGGGCGGATTGCAATGCTCTACCAGCTCAAGGGCGCGACCACTCATGGGATGTCGCGTAAGCAGCCAGGCGACTTGGTGGATATTGTGGGGCCATTGGGCGGAAACGTTTTCACCATAGACCCGCGACCCAACGCCCACCATATTATGGTCGGCGGCGGCTACGGGGTTCCGCCATTGGTGTTCCTGTGCGAGCGGCTCCGTGAGAGCGGCTTTGCTGGCGACATCACGTTTATTGTAGGGGCCCGCTCTAAGGATTTGCTGCTCTGTGAAGCGGACCTGGCGAATCTCAACGTGACGGTTCGTCCAACGACAGAGGACGGGTCGCGCGGCACGCTGGGGCGGGTTACCGATGCGCTACGCGAGATCATTGATGAGCGCTCCGCTGTGTACACGTGCGGTCCAACTGGCATGATGAAGGCCGTTGGCGAGATGAGCACTGCCGCGAATGTGGCGTGTCAGGTTTCGCTGGAGGTGCCGATGCCCTGCGGTGTGGGAGTGTGCATGGGGTGCGTCGTAAACGTGCAGGGGGCCAGTCACGTGAGAGCGTGTACCGAAGGGCCAGTTTTCGATGCAAGAAAGGTGATCTGGTCATGACAAACCTTTCTGTTAACATAGGATCACTGAAGCTTCGGAATCCGGTTGTAACCGCATCGGGAACGTTCGGCTTCGGCAGCGAAATGGCCAATGTCGTTGATCTGTCGCGTCTCGGTGCCGTGGTGGTCAAGTCGACCAGCCGTGAACCACGTCTTGGCAACCCAACTCCTCGAATAGTAGAGACCCCAGGGGGGATACTCAACGCGATCGGTCTGCAGAACGGAGGCATCGACAACTACTTGACAGAGAAGGTGCCATATCTGCGTCAGTACGATGTGCCAATCATCGTGAACCTTGTTGGTTATAGTGTCGACGACTATGTCTACCTCGCCGAACGCATCACTCAGGCGGGTGGGGCGGAAGCGCTAGAGATCAACATTTCGTGTCCCAACGTGAAGCACGGGTGTGACTTCTCCGTGGATCCTAAGCTGACATTCGAGCTCATTTCGGCACTTCGCAAGGTGACCGATCTGCCCCTGATTACTAAACTTTCGCCAAATGTCACCAGCCTCATCCCTATCGCTCAAGCGGCAGTGGAGGCAGGCACCGATGGTCTTTCGCTGATTAATACGCTGCTCGGAACCGCAATAGACGCCAAGAAGCGAACGTTCAAGCTCGCCAACATCACTGGCGGCCTTAGCGGTCCGTGCGTCAAGCCGGTCGCGCTTCGCATGGTGTGGCAGGTCCATAACGCGTTCCCGAATACGCCAATTGTAGGCATGGGCGGGATCATGAACGGTACCGACGCCGTCGAGTTCATGCTTGCAGGCGCCACCGCCGTAGCTGTGGGAACCGCCACATTTATCAACCCCAACGCCGTCATCGAGGTGATCGACGGGATTGAAGATTACTTGACGGCATCCGGCACGTCGGAGGTGTCCGAACTCGTCGGAGCTGTAACCGCAATAGCTTAACGCCGCAGCCGGTCGCTCGCCAGAACGCCCGGCTACCTGCTACGTGATGCGGTCCACCCTGATTTGATGCGATACTTGCTCACAGGCTTGACTTACGATTCGTCGGTCCCCATAATCCCCCTCAATGGTCGACTTTACACAGCTAAACGTCTGCTAAGATTTCTGCCTTCCCGACTCTCACAACTTCCACAAGACGTAAACTACGGACCACATTAGCGGCCAAGTAGCCGCTCGGCCTCAACGAAACCAGCAGCATTTCCTGCCCCATTCAGGGCCACTCAAACCACCACATTCTTCAAGGAACCACCTAAGATGTCCTACAGCCATGATTCGTATATCAAGCGACGCGACCTTTGGTACCAGACCACCCGTTCGCGCATTTCCGAAGCCGTCGACGCGAACGGCGTCGGTGTTCTTCCTCAGTTCAACTCGCCCTACCGCGAGCCCGTTTGGATTCTTCCGGCGCTCTACACTGGCGACGCCGAATCAATCGCACTGGCTAACCGTATGGTCGAGCGTTACCTCGACCCCACACCTCGCGACGAGCCTGGTGAAGGACCCGCTGGAAAGAAGTTTAACATTTTCCAGTCCAACGCGTTCGCGCACTGCCTCCACCGGTTCGACGCACTGTTGACACCCAAGGCACGCGAGGTGATGACCTGGCATACCGAGCAGGCAGTCAAAACCTACGCTGGCGCCGGTCAGCCGGACTTTAAATTTCACGGGGCGAACGATAACATGCCGATGATGGCCGCGAAGGGTCTCATTTGCGGCGGCGAAGCGCTTAAGGATGATGCTGCGTTCCAGCATGGTATATGGCAGATCAACCAGTTTCGCCGTTTGCTGTCACGGTCTGCGTGGGCTTCGGAGTTCAACTCGTCTACGTATTCAGCTGTAACTATTAGCGCCGTAGCTAAAATTGCGACATACAGCCACGATGCGGCGGTTCGAGATATAGCACGCCAAATCGAGGAGCGAATGTGGACCGAGTTACTGCTCCACTATCATCCCTCCACAAAGCATCAGGCGGGCCCGCAAAGCCGTGCGTACGCAATCGATGCAGCGGGACATAATCACGCGGTGCAGCTGCTGATGTGGGCAGCATTTGGTTCAGAGGTCACCGGTCGAGACGTGATCAAGAGCTACTTTGAGCCAAACGACGGCGAGGTGATCCACTTCGGCGGTAACCAGTGGCAAAGCATTGCTGAATTCAGCGAGATGCTCGATACCGACCTGCACATCCCTGAAGAGATCGCAGCGCTCGTTACGGATAGGAGCTACCCGGCGCGTCTGCGGGGTCGGTCAGAGTGCATTGCTCGGTACGAAGGCTTCGCCGCCGAGTACCACACGGAAACGTACATGGAGGACGCATTCTCCCTTGGCACCGTTAACGGCCCGCTTGTTGGGGGCGAGCAGACTGAAAGCCTCTACGTTACGTATAAACGCAAGCCAGTTGTAGAGACATTCAGGGACGCGTCCACGGTGTTTCCAAAGTATTTCACGTCGGATATTGAAGTTGGCGCTCACGAGACATCGGACGATGGGGACTGTCATTCGGAGCAGTTCCAGGCTAGCAAGGCGTGGATGTATGCCATCCAGAAGGACAATACGGGCCTGCTGCTAACGACTCCGAACTTGCGCGGCGGTGCGATCACGACGGATACGCTCAAGCTGACAGTCCTTTTCCCTGCGCATTTTGGCTCGATTACGCGCTCCGTAATCGGTAGTGGGGCGGTCGTCGATGGCGCGCAAGGTGAGTCGCAGGATGTGGTTCCCGTGACCGTTGAAGCGGGTGAGGTGTTCATTCACATGCAGCCTCTCCTTCCCACGAATTACGCTCGCCGCGTGGCCGTGAGGTTCCGGAAGTCACACGATTACGAGGTTCTAGAGTTCGTTAACTACGAGGGCGATGTCCGCGAGTTCTCACGCAAAGAGCTTGCAATGGTAGTGAACGGCGTTGTGATGACGGTAGTGGACAAGAACACGTGCAGTTCCCTTGTGGAGTTCCACAAGGCGATGTCGAATGTGGTCATCACCGATTACTTGTTCGCCGACCACCGATTCTTCCTCTACCAGCGCGCCGATGTGGAGTTCGACATTGCGCTGACGATGGACCCGTTCGGTGTTCAGGCGGAAGCCATCGACGGTCGCCATGCGCCTCGCCCGATCTTCGAAAGCAGTCAGGTCGACGTTAGCAAGCTGCCTTTCATGACTGGACCAGTCGCACGCAACATAAATGTGTTTCCGTGGGGCGATACTATGGAAACGACATCGTTCCCGACATCATGGCTGATCGGATCACGCGGCTTGCCGGATGAACCCAGCTACACGAACCGCGTGCAAGACCTGAAGATTTCCTAACATTTCGAAGTAATTGGAGATGGCAATTTAATGACTACTGTAGACCACGGCCTCGGTGTAGGCCTGGATTTCTCGAACATTGACCCTGTGGCCGTAACGGGCCTCGGCGGCCTTGTGCGCGACCATTTCGCGCACGGGCGGCTGTTTGCAACTGTCGGTTCGCATGGCGGCTTGCTGGATATCGGTTACTGGGGTAAGCAGCACCTCGGCGCTGTCCACTTCTTCAAGGGCGACGCCGAAAGCGCATGGGTGAAGCTGTTTCGCGTTTGTGTCCGTCTTGACGACAAGCGCTACTACCTGACGCTGAACAACACCAAGCTTCTGCCGTTTGGTTACAGCAGTACGTGCACAGTTGAGGACGTTGTCATGGAGCATCAATTGCTGTTGCTTGAGGATACGCTTGTTCAGCGAGTGCATGTCCTCGCTAACCCGCAGGGAAGGTCATTGCAGTTCGACATGGTCCACCAAGAAGCGTGCACCGCGGTGACACGCGGCAACCGGACATGGGAGGAGATGGAGTTCAAGCCAAAGCGCAACGCTCTCGTCGTCTCATGCCGCGACGAGAACCCGCCGCCCGCGCCGCACAAGGGACCCGTGGATCCTACCGAAGATTCGCTGGCGCAAAAGGGGTTGTTAGTCAAGGATCCCGACGGCGTCGATGAAACCACATGGATAGCTGTCGGTTGCGATGCGCCGCTCAAAGTGAGGCGCGGCTACCACAGGCGAAGCAAGTACTACATCGACAGTGGTCCAATCACTGGCGCAGATGTAGCCTACTACGTGACATTCGCCACAAGCAAGAAGAAGATGAACGAACGTCTCGAGCAGCTTGCAACTTCCGTTCACGCCGAATGTGACAAACTCGTTTCCGACTACGAAACACGGCTCGCGTCGCGCCCGAAGATCGACGTCGGCGATCCCGTTCTCAACTCGGCATTTGGCCAATATCCCGGCATCCTGGACTCGGCGAAAGTTCCCGATCGGCCAGGAGCTGTTCGCGCCACCGTTTCCGGCTACTGGGTGTGGGGCTGGGACGGTATGACGCCCATCGAGCCTTTTACCCTGGCTAATCACCCGAACGACTCTGCGGATTCGCTGCGCTTTTTCCACGAAACGATGCGCCCAGATTGGGGAATCCCGCACGCGTACACGTCCAACTTTGGACTGTCGCTCAAGGCCCCGTTCGCGTGCCAGTGCCAGTTCATCGCCAGCCTCTACCACTATGTCGCAACAACCGGCGACCTGAGCGTGGCGCGTGAAGTGTATACGTCGTGCACATTCTTGCTTGATCAGTGCCGTAAGGACGAAGTCCGCAAGACTGGCTTGGTCGAGGGACACGCGCTCTGGCCCGACTTCCCCGAGGCTATGGGTGAGGACGGCGACGATATCAGCGCCCTCAACAACTCGCTGCTCTATCAGGGCCTACGCGCCATGGAGTACATCTCGAAGGCTGTCGGCCACGCAGCTTTGGCGGCAGACTATGCGGCCTGGGCTAAGAGGCTGCGAAAGAACTATATCAAGTACCTGTTTGACGAAGAGCACGGCTACTTTATTTCGTCGTGCTCGTCGAAAACGCTCAAGCCGCGCAAGCACTACTGCTGCCAGGCCGTGTACTGGATCACCCCGTTCGCCGCAGAGCTTGTTGGCCACGCGCCGAAACGCATCTCCGATTTCATGGACAAGAACCTGCGATCCGATAAGTGCCTCCTTTCCCTCCCACACTGGGACACAGCGTGGATGGCCGACGGCAATCAGCTCGGGTCGAGCTACCCGACCGCAGACCACAGCTATATTAACGTCCACAAGCTGGTCGGCGACGATTTCGCCCTCAAAGCGTGGCTTGGCGATGTCGACTGGTTCTGGCGATACCACACCGCACCTGAAGCGTTTACCCCGGAAGCTGAGAACGAAGCGATGCTAGGCCCCGACAACCCTGGCTGCAAACAGATGCAAGCGGTGACATGCTGGTATTCGGCCGTGTACTTCGGCCTCGCTGGCATGGACTTCGACCACGAAGGCGTTACATTTACGCCGTGGGGAGACCGTCCGATCACCATCAGCGGCCTCGTACTTCGCGGAAACATGATCGATCTGAGAATCACGGGAGACGGCAAGCACTTCTCATCGATCAAATTGAATGGTGTCGCGCTCCCGCTCGCTACCCGCAAGATCCCATGGTCTATGCTGTCGGAAGGCCGCGCCGTGATCGAGTGCGTTCGGTCGAAGAAATCTCCCAGCCATCCCGTAATCGTGCGCGCTCACGGTCTCTCGATTGCGTCAACCGAAACGGCAACGGGTGCTGTTACAGCTCGCATCGAAGGGTCGATCTCGGGCGACGTCGTCGTTCAGGCCCGATCAGAAATGGGCGCTGAAGTGGACGGTGAGCCGCTTGCCGTTACTTACGACCCTGACACGCAGTCAATTACCATCCCGTTTGCAGGCAGCAAACCGATGGTAATCCGCGTGTACAGCCTCTAGCACGCTAACCGCGATGCGGAATGCTCTGTCGTCCCTTGTGAATAGCCCGCAAGAACACGAGATTGCATTCCGCATTGCCAAATGCTATAATTCCCCGTGCCGCAATCTTCAGACACCGACTTGAAACGAAAAGCTCGATGGGTTGAAGACAAGCTCACCGAATTTTACGGTCCCAGACCCTATAACTCCGAAGCATACGATCAAGATCTTGTTGGGGCGTTGGTTGCAACTATCCTCAGCCAGCATACGTCCGATCTTAACTCCGGTCGAGCATTTTTAGCGCTCAAGTCCGCGTATCCAGGCGGCTGGGATGCGGTTCGGGCCGCGTCAGCCACAGACATTGCCGACGTAATCCGAAGCGGCGGGCTCGCGGATATGAAAGCGCCGCGAATTAAGGCTCTGCTGAACGAGATCAACGCTCGAAACGGTGTCACCAGCATCGACGAGATTCGTTCGATGAGCGATACGGCGGGAATGGCGTATTTGACGTCGTTTCACGGCGTTGGGCCAAAAACGGCCGCGTGCATACTGATGTTCAATCTTGGCCGCCCCGTCATCGCCGTCGACACGCATGTGCACCGCGTTTCGCTCAGGCTCGGACTCGTACCGCTGCGAACCTCGGCCGAGAAGACACAGGACGCGTTGCTAACGTTAATGGGGCCAAAGCGAGCCTACTCGTGCCATGTTCACCTGATCGAACACGGGCGCACAATATGTCATGCCCAGCGGCCGAACTGCGGGATCTGCCCGGTCAGTAAGAATTGCAATTTTTTCAATGAGCGACAATACACCGACGCCCCCAAAGCTAAACGATGACGGATACTGCTTCGGATGCGGGCCAGGAAACCCTATTGGGCTAAAATTGACCTTCTCGTGGAACGATACGACCGGAGACTACGAAACAGTCTACACGCCGACGAGGGAACACCAGGGGTGGGAGGGCCGTATTCACGGCGGACTCATTGCAGTCGTATTCGATGAGGTTCTCTCGCGTGTCGTGTTGCTCAAGCGCGGCTATAAATGGGTGACTGCGGAACTTACGACGCGCATGATTCGTCCTGTTAATATTGGCCAGACGATGCACTTCAAGGGTAGGATAACCCTTGAGAAATCAAGACTAACAATATCCCAAGGGGAAGCATTCGGGGGTGACGGCACGCTCCTGGCGAGCGCTCACTGTAAAATGATGTTGGTCCCGCCCTCACAAATGGCCGAGATGGAACGCACTGGCGGTTCAGGATAGGGTTCATCGGGGAATAATCGAGTATCAAACAGAGTGGCGGTCCGGCAACAACTTCTGGAACGTCGTCTTTGATCTCATATCGAGGAGAAACAAAATGCCTCAAGAATTCAACGAAACCACAACGTCAACTGAGCCAATCGATGGCGAGTTGACACCCATCGAAGTCGCCGCCGAAGACGAAGCCGGTGCCGAGGACGCAATCTCTAGGGCAGAGTCCAGCTTGTCTCCGGTCGCGGTATTCGAGGCGAGCACATCCACTCAAGGCGAAATCCTGAAGGGCGTGCTACAAGCCGACGGGATCGATGCCGTGTTTGAATCGCTGCCCGGTATCACGATGGTGCTTGGTGGCGATTTCCAGGGGACCGTGTTCGTGCCAGCGGAAGACGAAGCGCGAGCTCGCGAACTTATCGCTTCATTTACGAGCGCTGGCGAGGTCACCGATGAGGATGTCGCGCTCAGTGATCAATCTGCAACTGTTTGAGAAGGGACGTTTCACAATCGTGAGGATATCCATGGTCCACTACCGCGCCGTTTGGCGGACATTTAAGCCTTTCGCGCTTGCAATCGCACTCGTGGCAGCTGTTTGCTCTGGTCACGTCGCCAACGCAGACGAAGACACCGGTAAAGACATCCAGTTAACCAAACCCGTAACCGGGGCAACAGTGCGAGAGACCGTGCCTATCCTCCTTCCAAGAGCCGCAACGCCTTCGTCTGGCTACGTTACCATTACCATCGACGGCCAGTTTATTAAAGCTGCCGCACTTCCTGACGATGCTCAGGGAACAGTGTACTTGTGGGATACGAAGGCGCCGTACACACTCCCTGAGGATCCCGATCGCAAACTCTATGTACTCGATGGCGACCACACGATCACCATACGCGTTTTCAATCGTGACAACTCGATCTATGGCACCGCAATCGCCCGCGTCCGGGTAGCAAATACCATTCCTGAGCTTAAGGATGGCCTCAAGCTGGCGTATAAGTGGCAGAATAGCACCGATGCGAAATACCATCGAACAAGCACACTCGAATTGTTAAACAGCAGCGCAGGTCTGCCGCCGGATACAATTCAAAAATCTGATGTCTATTTCAAGCGAACGGTAGAGGACACGGAGGCCAACGGAGATGTACTTCTTCGTGACCAGGTGCTAAACGACGGCGTTATTATCAACCACGGCACCGTCGCTTACGTGCAAATTGGCTACACCCTCAAAGGACGAATGCGCACTGTGAGCATTTCCGGTGCGACAATGAAGAACAACCCACCGCTCAGTGCGGCTGGTAGCCATTTTGGGTTTGGTATCCCGGCGTTTCCACCGCGACGCGTACAGGTGGGCGACTCCTGGCAGGCACCAATCGAAGGCTCGCTTCAGTGGGCCGTCGAGCACCCGACTTTGATGCGAGGCACGGCACGATTGGACGCGTTCGAATGGCAGGATGGTTACCCGTGCGCAAAAATTATCGAGACATATAACGGAGTCGCCAAGTTTGACATCGACACGCCCCAAGCAGACGCCGCAGACATTCAGGGAGCAAACGTAAACATCATCCGTACCGTCTGGTTTGCGTACACCTATGGCAAGTTGGTGCACATATCGACCGACATGAAGGTTGATGCCAACCTCACTTCCGCTCAGGTCACGGCATTAGGCGGCAGCAGCACTTCTCCAGCCGCTGCGGCGCCCGATACAGCGGGACTCAACCCATTCACACCGCCCACGGGCGTCAACTCTGTCGGAAATTTCGCACCGCAGCCCGGCACGTCGGTCAATACGGGGCAGGCGCGGGCTCAGGTATCGTTTCACGTTACCGAAGAGATCGTTCTCGCGTCCCGGTAAACCGTGGATGTTCGCGGGGCAGACGGGCATCGTGCGGGAGCATCAATGATCGCAAAAAGCAGCATAATCGGTGACGACGATGCCGTTGCAACCGTTGACGAGAAGCGCGCGGAACTGACCGAGCACCTGTCTGAGCTCCGGTCACGCATCATCAGAAGCTTTCTATACATCGTTGCTGGCGCGATGTTGGTCTATGGCTTCTATGGCCCACTGTTTCACGCGATTTCTTACCCACTGCAAGCTGGCCTCAAAGAGATCGGCACCCATACCGCCAACGGAATGCCGTTTCCCGCAGGCACGCTCGTATTCCCCGACTTCACGGCGCCCTTTGTACTGCGTATCCATTTGAGCATGATCGGCGGCCTTATCGCGGCTGTTCCGTTCATTACGCTTGAGGTGTGGGGGTTCGTTGTACCGGCCCTGACCCCACGGGAGCGGAAGCCATTTCAGCTCATGGCGCCATTCGCGATTTTTCTCTTTGTATGCGGCTTAGCTCTTGGCTTTGCGATCATGCCCGCGTGCGTCCACTGGTTCTTGAGCTTCTTGGATGATTACCCGAACGCTATTCTTCTGCAAGACCCTCAGAACTATATCCTTTTTCTTGCTAAGGTCCTGCTTGCGTTTGGTCTGCTCTTCCAGCTGCCCGTTATCCTCGTCGCCCTCGGCAAGTTCGGCATAGTGAAATCGTGGATGCTAACGAAGTACTGGCGGTATATCGTCGTGGGGATCACCGTCCTTGCGATGCTCGTTTCACCGTCCGCGGATCCTACCTCGATGGTCGTGTTGGCGGTGCCTCTTGTCCTGCTTTTCTTTATGAGCATAGCACTTGTTAAAATGGTTGAGCCAAAGGAGTAGTGTAGCTTTCGTTTTTGGGTATAGATGCCTTAACCCCGACGGTGATAAAACAGTATTTTTACCTGGGTGATTCAGGAATGAATTGGCACCAGTCATGCAGAAAGGTTAGATGTGGAAAACGGAGCTGTAACCGATACTTTCCCTCTCGCGGCACCTCGAGCTGACCAAAAGGAAGCAAGGCCGGGCGATGGATTTATGGAATCGATCGTCCTGTGGGATAGCATGCTCTTTGGGCTTGTCTGTCTTCTTGACATGATCTCAACGGTTTACCTTGTCGTAGCTGGAATCGCGCGCGAGGGAAACCCATGGCTGGCGTACTGGATGGAGCAGGGCGTTGTCAGCTTCGTCGCGGTGAAGCTTCTCACGTTTTTGCCCACACTCGCCGTCGCTGCCTATTACCGCAGGGCTTATCCACGCTTTATCGGCATCAGCTTGCGCGTAGCACTCGCGGCCTACATAGCAATCTACATTATTAGTGTAGGTAAGCAGCTCATATAATCGTACAAGAAAAGCCCCCAGGCATTGCCTGGGGGCTTCTTTATCGTTACGGTCTAGTACGCTTGGACTTCATCGGCTCCGATAAAGCCCACTCCAATGTTAAGCGATTTCAGGTAGGTGATGGTGCCGTCGATCTGCTCGTCAGTGCCAGTTACCTCACACATAATATAGCCGCCGACATTCTCCTCAACCTGAGCGCGCCGGATATCTACTGACACTCCATACTTTTTTATCGCGTTTGCCAGTGCAGGCTCATTTACCTGCGTCGTGGGAAACGTGAAGTTCAGCTTCACTCGCTGTATGTCCGCTGTATTTTCGCTCATAGTGTATATCTCCGGTCCTGGTGCAACCGCGACCTAGTCGCTCCAGGTTAGTACTGGGCAACTGTAGGATCGACATCGCTTGACCAGCGCAGAATGCCACCGGTAAGGTTTTTCACGTTCTTGAAACCGGCCTCGATGAACGTTTGCTGAGCCCGGCCGCTACGGACACCTGATTTGCAATGGATAACAATCTCCGTGTCCTTGTCGAAATCTGCCAAACGGTCTGAGACAGTTCCGAGCGGAATGAGCTTAGCGCCGGGAATACGCGCAATGGCATATTCGTAGGGCTCGCGCACATCAATAAGCGTGAAGTCGTCGCCACGATCTAGCTTCGCCTTAAGCTCGAGCGGAGTAATCTCGGGGTTCGCAGCCACGACTTCGACATTACCGCGTCCCACGCCGCAGAACTCATCGTAGTCAATAAGCGCTGTAACTGTAGGGTTGTCGCCGCAGATAGGGCATTCCGGGTTCTTGCGAAGCTTGAGCTCCTTGAACGTTAGCGCCATGGCGTTGAATAGGAGCAATCGTCCGATTAACGGACGGCCAGCGCTCAGGATAAGCTTGATCGTTTCAACAGCCTGAATGCTGCCGATGACACCAGGGAGCACTCCAAAAACTCCGCCTTCGGCGCACGACGGCACCAAGCCGGGTGGGGGAGGTTCCGGGTAAAGGCAGCGATAGCAGGGACCATCTTTGGCAAAGAAGACACTTGCCTGACCTTCGAAGCGGAAGATAGAGCCGTAAACGTTTGGCTTGCCGAGAAGCACGCACGCATCGTTCACCAGGTACCGCGTTTGGAAGTTGTCGGTGCCGTCGACGATCACATCATAGTCTTTCATAATGTCGAGTGCGTTCTCGCTCGTAAGCATCAACTCATGCTTGATCACATTGATGAGCGGGTTAATACCACGAATGGTAGACTCGGCACTATCCAGCTTAGGCTTTCCGACCCATTCGGTGCGGTGTGCGATCTGGCGCTGGAGGTTGGTGAAATCGACGGTATCGAAATCGACAATTCCGAGGGTGCCCACTCCGGCTGCGGCAAGGTACATCGCGATAGGTGAACCCAGTGCGCCGGTACCGATACAAAGCACTTTAGCCGCTTTAAGGCGCTTTTGGCCGTCAAGCGTCACTTCCGGCATAATCAGGTGCCTGGAATACCGTAAAATTTCGTCGTTCGACAATTCAACAGCTTCGGCATCTGCCGCTAGCTTAAACGAAGGCGCGCCGCCATGGCCGCTAATATCGATATTTACCACGATCTAACCCTCTGGCCCAAGAATCGGCCGTTGCTTTCAATACTATCAGTGGGAAAATGCAGACTGCGAAGTCATGGTGTACAAAGCGAGTATCTGCTAAATGTAGAACATTAAATCCGCGGGAGCGCCAGCTGCCTGCATAGCGACAACCTTGCCTCGCAAGTCTTCGAACGTCGTCGCGTCCAGCGTCTTAGAAATCGCCGCGTCCACCTCGTCCCAAAGCTGACGGAGAGCACGACATGATGGCTTGTTCTCGTCGCAGCTGGGAAGGCTGGCTCCAATGGATGTTTGACCATCCATTAGGCGGACGACTTCACCAACCGAAATCGACTCCGGCGAGCGAAGAAGATAGTATCCACCTGCAACTCCACGTCGACTTCCTAAGAGGCCCTGATTGCGCAAAACAACAAGGATCTGCTCAAGATATTTTACCGGTATGTCGCACGTGTGCGCTATCGCCTGGATCTGAGCCGGGTGGGTGGAATCGTGGGTTGCCCCTTGGATGGCAAGGAAAAGCAGCGCCTTCGCCGCGTATTCGCTCCGTGTTGAAATTTTCATATGTCACGTAAACCAGTCTGCAAACTAGGAGTTCTTATACCTCTGATTACCCTCATAAGTCAAGGTTCGACTGTTCTAACGACGTGTCGTTAAGCGCTCGATATTGCCCGGTGTGGCACCCAAAATCATGCACAAGTGAATGCTATAATCAGGCATGAAGGTTACTGTTCTCGGCTCGGGCACATCGCATGGTGTCCCCATGATCGCATGCGAGTGCGCTGTTTGCCGCTCTGACAACCCCAAAAACATTCACCAACGTTCTTGCCTGCTCGTCACTGCTGATGACGGCTCAAATATTATCATCGATACGCCACCTGAGTTTCGACTGATGGCTGTCAAACATCGAATTAAGCGTGTTGACTCCGTACTCTACACTCACTCGCACGCCGATCATATTTTTGGGCTCGACGACCTCCGACTCTTCAACTGGATACAGAAGCAGCCAATTCCCCTCTACGGTGAACAGAACACGCTCAATGATATCAAACGTTCCTTTCAATACTGCTTCATGGAAACGCAAAAAGGGGGCGGAAAGCCTCAGCTCAACCTCCACTCGATCGAGCCAGCGGTGCCGCTAATCATGCATGGCGAAACGATAACGCCGTTGCGTGTCATGCACGGCAGTCTGCCAATCTTGGCGTATAAGCTTGGTGAGCGGGCCGCCTACGTGACCGACGTCTCCTACATACCTCCCGAAACGTGGTCCGAACTGGTTGGCCTCGATACGCTACTTCTCGACGCGACCAGGCGTCAGCCGCATGAGACCCATTTCCACCTCGCTAAATCGCTGGAAGTTGTCGCGGCGCTCAAGCCGAAGCGAGCGTATTTTGTCCACCTGGCCCATGATTACGATTACGATACGGTAAACACCGAACTTCCAGATGGCGTCGAGCTCGCGTATGACGGCCTGACGTTCGAGGCATAATATCGCATTGCTGAACTAGAACAGGGAAGGCTGCTCCCGATAGGTGTCGAGACTGTGCTGAATGATTCGCCGCCAGAAATCGTTAAGCTCCTCGGCCGCGAGGACGCGTTCTGCAACTGTGGGGTCGATTTCTTCGTGAATGCATGCGTTAGCGTCGGCAACGGTAACGTCAGGGTGGGGGCAATCCACGACTTCCAACGCATCGCCTACTTCTACCTCGCCGGGCAGCAATACACGCATGTAGAATCCTGACCGCATCGTACGTGCGACTTCCTGCAAGAAACCGGGAATCTTCACCTTGCGCTCCTGCTTGCTACAGGGAAATCGTGGCCCCGATACTTGCACGAGAGCATCCCCTACACGGTAAGTGCTTCCAATACAGATACTCTTCTCGTTTGCGCCAACGATGGTCCAATTCTCGCCCACAGCACCGGGCGAAAGACCAGTTTCCATCGACAGCCCGTAACGCTCGTTCCAGTAATGATAGTGTTCCAGCGGATGGCAGCAGACAGCTTGGTCAGGAGAGCCATGGTTCTTCGTGTCGGCAACCTTGTCCCCAACATGGCCACCCCAATCGAGATACACTGGCTTGCTGACCGACTGACGCCCAATTGCAGATTGCCAAATTCCGCGCTCGTCTTCGTAGTCCTTGGGAGTTCCGATTGACAATGTGTGTATACGCGGCAACATAGCTAGCTCCATTTCGATGTCAGAATCTGACCGAACAAAGGCCGATTTCTTTGCGCTCCGACTTTAGCGAGCCGCTCCCGACGCTTTAACGGTCCCGGGAGTTCCCGAATAGGTCCATGTTACAGGCTGATTAGCGCCACCATACATGTGCAGCACGAATGATCCAAGAAGATCTGTCCTGCCAACCTTTGCGCCTGACGCGAACATCCACCGCTGTGCTTGATCGTCCAACGTATGCTCTCGGTCGCAGCTAACCGCAATTACCTGGGGCCCCGCAAGAGCCAGCAGTTCAGGCGAAGCAGTACGTTTGGAGCCGCTTGACGGGATGCACAGGATATCGCATGCCAGCTTTCCGTCATGGCTCAGCAGATTGTTCGCCCCTGCCGCAGTCAAACCGGCTGCATAGAGCACCGCCGATGCTTTGTATTCCACTCGAACCGCCATGGAAAGGTCACTAGTGGATGTGGATTCAACAGGCAGGCCAGCGATTTGAATACCGCTCTCACCGGGAATGGGGTTCGGGTGGCTCAGGAGGTACTCGTCGTACGGCATTCCCGTAATGCCACGTTCATGAAGCACAGCGAGGACATCGCGCGCCGCACGCCCCCCTCGGCGGTAGTCGTCGGCGTCGCCTGCTAGGAGGACCGGGCCGTTAACGCGTATTGCGTTCATAAGCGCTCTGAAGCCACCAATGGATCGAGAACGCGTTCCAGTGAGCAGAATCAAGTCGACGGACCGGCGGCCCCCGAGGAGAGTTGCGACTTCAGTGGCTGGATGTGCCCGTGAGCCAGCATCTATGAGCAATGTGTGGTTGTCGGGGGTCTTAATAAGCACACTTGTGCCGTCGCCAACGTCTAGCACGTGGACGTCAACCCGTGAACCCATACCAGGCTGCGCTGGTGCTGTGCGGATGCCGTGCAGCCATTTGCCACCCCAATACGCGCCCCACGCGACTAACGCCAAGGCGAGCAGGCCAGCCAATGGCCGAAGGAATCTGGACGTCGAACTGCGGCGGCGAGACACGTTGCTAATATCTGTTGAATTGTTTTGGCCAGTGATCAATAGTGGGTCTCGGCACGCACGCAATCGTTACGGGAGTGAGTACATTATACTTCCATGTTTCGTGCTGTTGCCTGCAATTCTGACATTGCCGATACAGTGGGACCATTGGTGGGCGCTCCAGTGAGCTAGCTTGACTTTGGGGGCCAATAAATGCTAAATTACATCCTGAAAACACGAGCAACGAGGCTCAATAATTCGGTTGGCTGTCGCTTCATCATTCGCGCTGCGTCCGACCCCTCGTCGCTTCTCTAGCAACCCATTACGAAGATTCCACGGATTGGTGAACGTCACACGTCAAAAGACGGTGGGCTGCGCGCTGGTACTGATTCCGCCGCACGCTCCGGGAACGTCGCCAAGCACAAATCAAGCCGCAATAGGCGGGAAAAGTATCCAGCACCGCGCTGGTTGAAGGACTGATCAATGACTAAGGTTCGCGTGCGTTACGCGCCATCGCCGACAGGTAAGCCGCACATCGGCAATATTCGCACCGCCCTATTTAACTGGCTGTATGCTCGCCATACGGGTGGCGACTTTTTGATTCGTATCGAAGACACGGACCGCGAACGATTTGTCGAAGGCGCCGTCGATATTCAGCTTCACGCTCTCAAATGGCTTGGCCTCGACTGGGACGAAGGTCCCGATATCGGCGGCCCATTTGGCCCGTACTACCAGTCTGAGCGGCTTGCACTCTACAGCAAATACGCCGATGAACTGATCGCATCCGGCAATGCTTACCGCTGCTACTGCTCTAAAGAGCGCCTCGACAAGCTTCGCGAGACGCAGCTTGAGCGCGGTCTGCCCACCGGTTATGATCGGCGATGCCGCGACCTCCCCGAAGAGGACAAGGCACGCTACGAAGCCGCCAATACGCAGCATGTAGTGCGCTTCGCTATCCCGCGTGAGGGCACGGTAACGTGGCATGATGCCGTATTTGGCGATATGTCGTGGGAAGCGCGATTGCTCGACGATCACGTGCTCATGAAATCCGACGGTTTCCCGACCTACCACATGGCCAACGTTGTCGACGACCACCTTATGGAAATCAGCCACGTTATTCGCGGCGAAGAGTGGCTGCCGAGCACGCCCCGACACGTGCTGATGTACCAGGCGTTCGGTTGGACTCACCCGCAGTTCGTTCATGCCACCAATATCCTGGGAACGAACCGCAAGAAGCTGTCCAAACGTGAAGCATCGGCTGAGTTCACAAACTACGAAGGCGAAGGATACCTTCCCGAAGCCGTATTCAACTTCATGGCGTTGCTGGGATTCTCCACGGGCGAAGATCAGGACTTGTATACACGGGACGAGATCATCAAAAAGTTCGATTTGCCCGGTCTTGTGGGGCGACCTGCTATCCTCGACACCGACAAGATTTCGTGGTTCAACGGCGTCTACATCCGTGCGCTCCCGCTCTTGGAACTCGGCAAGCGATGCCTTCCGTACCTCCAGGCAGCAGGCTTGGCTGCCGAGCATCCGACCGACGAGGAGCTTGAATACATATCAAAGGTGATCGCTCTCGAACAAGAGCGTATCAAAACACTCGCCGAGGCGCCGACTCTGGCTGACTTCTTCCTGCTGGACGACGACAAGTACGTTTTCGATGACAAAGCGATACAGAAGTGGTTCACGGTCGCTGGCGTGGCTGACCGCCTCTCTCGCGTCAAGGCTCTTTTCGCGGGCCTCGACACATGGGAAGCCGCGAAGCTTGAGAAGTCAGTTCACAGCGTCGCAGAGGAGTTGGGCCTTAAGACCGCTGAGGTCATTCACCCGGTGCGTGTCTCCGTTACCGGACGAACGTTTGGCCCTGGGCTCTACGAGAGCATTGAAGTCCTTGGACGTGACCGCACAATGCGCCGATTGGATCGGGCGCTCAAACTGATCGAAACAATGGCCGCATAGTCGTTCGCCGCGCAATGAGGTGAGGTATCAATATGGACATTATCGACATTAACACGATATTCGGCGCGTTCCCAAATCAGCGCGCCGAGTCGACCGCCGAAGCGCTGGTCGATACTCTCAGCAAGAACGAAGTGTCGCAGGCGCTGACGCTGTCAAGCTGGGGTATCCACTACAACGATATGTCCGGCAATCAGGAAACCCTCCGCGCCTGCAGCCAGTTCAAGACGCACCTCATCCCAGTTGGCACCATCAACCCGATGCAGTTCTGGGACGGCGACGAGATGCTCAAGCAGATCGTGCAGACGAGCTTTGGCGTCATTCGCCTGTTCCCCGAAAAGCAAGGCTGGCCCATCGATTATGCCCCGTTCAGCCGCCTCGTCGACGTGCTGTCCGAACTTGGAAAGCCGCTTCTGGAGCGCGAACTCACATTGCCGCGCGCAACTCGCGGCTGGCGACTATGGAAGGACAGCGGCGTGCCGCTGATGATTGAAATCACGCGACCCGGTGACGCCACTCAGTTGCAGCGCATCGTCGCAGACTACCCTGCGCCCGTCGTGATGGTCGGCGTCACCACCAGCACCGTCGTCGAAGCGCTAACCGTCATGCGAATGTCCGAACAGCTGCTCATAGAAACGCACAAACTGGCCGCTCCCGATGGCCTTGGCCGCATCCGCGACGCTGTCGGTGCCGACCGCATCGTGTTTGGCTCCGGGGGCCCGGGCCTGTCCGTGCGGGCGTCGCTAGACTACGTGCGGAAATCGTCGCTCACCGACGCCGAACAAGCGGCTGTCCTCGGCGGCAACGCTTCATCTATCCTGCAGGGAGGCCGGTAACATGCCCGTATTCGATTGCCATACATACATGACCGTCGCGTCCTTTTCCGCCGCCATGCGCACTCGCGACCAGGTCCTTGCGACCATGGACCGCTTTGAGCTCGACGGCGTCGCTCTCATATCCGGCCTCGGCACTACGTGTGACTTCAGCAACGGCAACCGCCTGCTGCGTGAGGTGCTCGATGAGGAGCAGGGCCTTATGGGCTACGTTACCCTGAACACAGCGTACGTCGAAGAGAGCTTGCAAGAACAGCGCATGTACATGTCCAAGCGCGAGTTTGTCGGCGGCATCCTTATCGGTGAAACCGGCAAGCCCATCAACCCGAAAACAGCGTCGGACATCGTGAACGCGCAGCGACGCTACGGCAAACCTATCGCCGTGATCGCGACCAATTCGGAACAGGTGCACTCGGTGCGCATGCTAGCCGAAGAGTTCACGCAGATCAAGTTCCTGATGCTCGGGATGGGCGGCGACGACTGGCGGGCCGCTGTGGATACGGCCAAGAAGAACCTCAACGTTCACCTCGAAATCTCTGGCAGCCTGGACGCCGACAAGGTAACGTTCGCCGCCAACTCCATATCAGCCCGCCGCTTGCTTTTCGGCAGCGGTTTGCCCAATGGTGACCCTAGCCTCTACCAGGGCTTGGTGGAAGACTGCGAGATACTCACGACCACCGACCGCAAGCGTATCGCTATCGATAATGCACTGGCCCTGTTCCAAATCCATGCCGAAGTCGACTAAGCCAGCTCCCAGCGACGCCATCGACCAACAGCGCGCTTCCCCCTCATGGGAGCGGTACGCCATTGGGGCCATCATCATCGTAGCGCTCACTCTATCGAGCGTCCCCGACATCCTGGGCTGGATGATGTCCGGCAAAGGGCATACGTACGTTGGCTACTCGTACAACATCGACGATGCCTACGTGTACATGTCCTGGGCGCACCAGGCAGCCGACGGTCACTTCTTCGCGCGCAACCTGTTCACGACCGATCACCAACTCGGCCGCCAGTTCAACCTTTTCTTCCTAGCGATCGGCAATCTGAGCCGCATTCTGCACATCCCGCTCGTGTTCATGTTCTTCGCCGTACGCGTTCTCGGCGGCGCGTGGCTTCTGTGGCTCATCTACCGCCTCTACCATTGGGCGCTCCCTGGATCAGTTCGCGGTCGCATCACGGCATTCGCCCTTGTCGCTCTCGGCGCGGGGGCAGGGTGGCTGTACACGACCTCCGGAACCGCACACAATCGGGTCTATCTGCCGGTCGACACGTGGCAGCCTGAAGCGATCACGTTCCTGAGCCTTCAATTCTCCAGCCTGTTCGTTGTCAGCACCGCGCTGATCGTGGCGTGCATCGGGCTGCTTATCCGCGCTGAGCAACGCCAGAGCATGCGCGACGCGGTCTACGCTGGCCTCTGCGCCCTCATTCTGGGCAACATCCACTCGTACGACATCGTCCACATCGCCGCTGCTTGGGCTGCGTATCTGCTTGTGTCGAAATCTACCCTCACCGCGACATCGTTCCGCCTCGGCTTCAATCGCGACGGCTGGAAGCGCGCGCTCGTCGCTGGAGCAATCTGCGTCCCGACAGTGCTGTATCAGTACTTGCTCTACAAATACGATCCCGTTTTCCACGCCCGCGTCGAGAACGGTACGTACACATTTGGCTTCAACACCTATTTCCTGGGATACGGCCTCGCGTTCGTGTTCGCCTATGTTGCCGCTTTCCTCACGATCCGGTCGTCCGGCTTCCGCAGCCTGTGGGCTAACCCGCGTGCACCGCTCATTTTCCTCGGCTGGGCTGTAGCGGCGTTTGTGATCATTTACCTGCCGACCTCGTTCCAGCGCAAAATGATCATGGGCGTCCACGTCCCGCTCTGTCTCCTTGGCGGAGCTGCCCTGGCGTACACAAGCGAGTGCATCACGAAACGCTGGAAGGCTATCGGGGCAACTCTCTTACCACTAATCGTGGTGCTGCTGAGCGTGCCGTCAAACCTTGTGTGGATAGCAAGGGAGATGCACCACCTGTCGCGCGGGGATAGCGAAACGCAGAGCGTAACGTTCCTCAGCGCCGACGATACCGCGGTGTTCGACTGGATTAGGGATAATACGAAGCCAACGGACACGTTCGTCGGCGACCCGACAAAGATGCTCTTCGTCCCGGGCCTTACCGGACGCGCCGTTTGGTGCGGTCACTGGGGAGAAACCCCCGACTACGCCGGCAAGTTCAAGCAGCTGGGATTGCTCGCCCGAGGCGGAATGGACGACCCGCACGCGTTCCTAAAATCCACCAAAACAACGTACCTCGTCTGGCCCGAAGGCACCAACGCCTTCAACCCGACGCCTTCATACCTCAAGCCAGTCTACGGAAACCCGACCTACACAATCTACGAGATTCGGTAGGCCTACACCCCACCGAATTCTTACAGGCAAATCAGAAAGGCTGTTAAGGGATGGCAAATTACCAGGTTGGTGAGAGGGTCCGCGTTGTTCTGGTTCCGCCCTACCTGCATGAAGCCACTGGAGATGCAGCGGCTGAGACTCTCAGGTTTTTCGAGTCATGTTTGGGGAAAGAATTCCAAATAAGGAGCTTTGACGCGCACGGACAGATTGAACTGTGGGCGAACGACGACGGCGATCCGGCGGATAGCGTTATGGAGCATTCGATATGGATTGAGCCAGAGTACGGCGAACTAGTGGTGCCTCAACGAGCGCCGCTAGCGTAAAACGCCAAACAGCCGATCCGCATTTTCCGATGTTGTTGTCGCCAGCTCGTCCGCCGACAGCCCAAACAGCGGTGCGACTACATCCGCCACGAACGCCACATACGCGGGTTCGTTCCGCTTGCCGCGACGCGCCTGGGGAGCGAGATACGGCGAGTCGGTTTCGAGAAGCAGTTTATCTAGCGGCACGCTGCGGACGATCTCACGTAACGCGTCGCTCTTCTTGAACGTCGCAATTCCGCCGACCCCAATGTAGCAACCAGCAGCCACCGCCCGATCCGCTTCCGCTTGCGTTCCCGTGAAGCAGTGCAGAACCGCTGGCGGGTTGCCGTGGGTTTCGAGGACATCGAGCACATCGGTGAACGCTTCCCGGCAGTGGATCACGAGGGGCAGCGACGCGCTCTTGGCGATCTCAATCTGCTCCTCGAACACGGCCACCTGAACGTCCCTTGGGACCGAATCCCAGTAGTAGTCGAGGCCCACTTCGCCCCACGCTGCGATATGATTCCCGGCTCCCGATAATAGTCCAAGAAGCTCATCGCGTGTCGAAGGCGTCCATTCGGCAGCGGATTCGGGGTGGATCCCGATCACCGCTTGAATGTCCGACTCGCTCTGGGCCATTTCGACAGCAAGACGGCTGCTTGCGAGGTCGAAACCTACGACAAGCAGCCGTTTAACTCCAGCCTCACGCGCCCTCTCGAGAGCTGCGCGCCAATCATCCGCGAAGTCGCCGTGATTGAGGTGGCAATGGGTGTCAGTGAGCGCCAAACTAGAATCGGATCCCGACAAGAACTGACGGACCTGACATATTCTCGGTCATCAGCTCAGGGACGAGCAGGTAGCGCGCTTCGACAAAGACCTGTGACGGCATATCGATACCGTAGCCAAGGAAGGCGCCAAATGTAGAACCGGTGCCATCGACGCCCTTAAGCGTATCCTTCGCCTTGATGTTCACAAGACCACAGCCGAAAGAGACATAGGGGCGGGTGTGGCTGTGCATCCCCTGATAAGCCTGATATTCGAGCATCACGGGAATAATCCGCTGTGTATTGCCTTTGCTTGATACGGTGATATAGTCCACCGCAAGGCTAAGCCGGTTCACAAGCGGTTCGCTTTGAATAGTGTACGCAAGGCCACCAAAGCCAGCCACGGAACCGTAGGCGTCCTTGACAGCCTTGTTCTGGTTGAAGTGAACACCGCCGCGCAGTGCAGCGATGAATTTCTGGCTCCCGACATTGGAGCTGACATCGTCAGCCTTCGACGGCGAGCACACAGCAAAGACGCCGACAGCGGCGACGACGGCGGCCGCAACTTTGGCGGCGACGCGAATGGATGGGATGAGGTTTCGGTTCATCTGTGAAGATCACTCCTATAGACTCTCTCGGAGAGGTTGGGTGGAAACAAAAGCGGGCTACGATGATTATAACTGCCTGACGCGCGCCGTGTCAACAAAATGAAGTTTCCCAGCAGTTATCTCTAACCAATTGTGCGACAACCTGTGATCAAGATTCGCAGGGGATGGTAAGTGTCTGCCTGCTTATTTTAGGTTTCCTTAAGGTGACCACGCACGCTAGCGGGCGATTCTGACTTGACTTTGGAGCTTCCGGACGGCTATACTGCGATAACGAAAACGCTCAAGGAACCGAGTTTTATGTCTTCTTCTCGCAAGCTTTCGCAACGTGCTATCAATTGTGCTCCGTCGCCAACCCTGGGAATCGCCGCAAAGGCGAATGCCCTGAAAGCCGAAGGTAAGGATGTTCTTAGCTTCAGCGCTGGCGAACCAGACTTCGACACGCCCGAAAACGTTAAAGCAGCGGCCGTAAAAGCGTTGGAACAGGGACAGACTAAATATACCCCGTCCAGCGGCACTCCGGCCCTTAAGAACGCCATCATCGCTAAGCTTCAGCGCGACAATGGCCTGACATACAAGCCAAATGAAATCATTGCATCTGCGGGCGCCAAGCACAGCATTTATAACCTAATGCAGGCTATCCTAGAAGAGGGCGATGAGGTCCTCATCCCGGCGCCGTACTGGGTCTCGTATCCAGAGCAGGTTAAACTTGCCGACGCAACCCCGGTCATCATCCCAACTGGCCCGGATTTCCTGACCAGCGCTGAGGACGTTGAGAAGTACGTCACGCCTAAAACCAAGCTATTGGTGCTCAACTCGCCGTCGAATCCGACTGGCGCGGTATACACCGAAGCTCAGTTGCGGGCAATCGCTGAGGTTGCCGTGAAGCATGGCTTCTACATTCTTAGCGACGAGATTTACGAAAAGATCATCTTTAGCCCAAACAAGTTCGTTTCGATTGCGTCGTTTAGCCCAGAGGTGAAGGCGCTTACCATCACGATCAACGGTCTCTCCAAAAGCCACTCGATGACAGGTTGGCGCATCGGGTACGCCGCTGCGGACGCCGAAATCGTGGCCGCGATGGGACGCATCCAGGACCAGAGCACATCGAACCCGACCAGCATCACGCAGGCCGCGTCGGTGGAAGCACTCAACGGTCCGCAGGATGCCGTCGAAACAATGCGCGTAGAGTTCGAAAAGCGCCGCACCATCATCGTGGACGGGTTGAACGCCATCCCGGGCATCGAATGCCCAACACCTGGCGGCGCGTTCTACGTGTTCCCGAAGGTCAGCGGGCTATACGGTAAGTCGTATACTGCAGGCGACGGCTCCACCAAGACCATCAAGGGTAGCGACGATTTCGCTGCATGGCTGCTCGATGTCGCACTAGTCGCTCTCGTACCCGGCAGCGGATTTGGGGCTGACGAGTACGTTCGCCTGTCATACGCTACATCAGCTGCGAATATTACTAAGGGTTTGGACCGAATCGCAACAGCCGTCGAGGCGTTGCGGTAAGCCTCTCGTGGGAATTTCAGCAAAAAAATAAACATTCTTGTTCGCGATAGGATGTACGCGTGTTGACGTGTGCGTGATGACCTCCGCCGTGAACGAAGCGCGTTAAGGGTCCAGGCTCAGCCTGGTAGCAAGCAAGGTTGCGCCCAGCCCCCTTGTCGCTGCACGTAAAAGTACTATGTCACAATGGTCGTTAACCGACGATGAGCTATTGGAAGCCGCGCGAGAGCGCGGCATTCCTATAACAAACCCCAAAATGCTTCGGCAGTCGCTTACCCACAAGTCTGCGGTGGCGGACCATCCTAGAGATAGCAACGAGCGGCTGGAGTTCCTTGGCGATGCCGTCTTAAGCCACGTGATAGCACGTTACCTGTACGACACGCTACCCGGCCACAGCGAAGGAGCTCTCGCGAAAGCGCGCGCTTTGATCGTTTGCAAGACCGCGCTCGCAGAAGCGTCGACACGCCTTAATCTCACGCCTCTCCTTGTGCTTGGACCCACCGAAGAAGCCATGGGCGGCCGCTCACGAGCGTCGCTCATTGCCGACGCATACGAGGCGCTTGTGGCTGTGATCGCAATCGAAACGGGCTGGGAATCGGCAGGCGTATTTATCCTGACAACCCTGCAGCCTGTCATCGAATCGGTGAAGGCGAGTACCGATTGGCGAGACCCGAAAACAGCGCTACAAGAGTGGTGCCAGGCACGCGGTAAAGCGCTTCCCATGTACCGCATCGTCAATGAATACGGCAAGCCTCACGACCGGACATTCACGGCTGAAGTCGAAATCGGCGGCGACATATTAGGCTCCGGCACTGGTAAGAGTAAGAAGGACGCGCAGCAGGCTGCTGCTGAGATTGCGTTGGCGCATATAGAATCCCGGCGTAGCGCATAATTGCGGCCGCGTCCAGTTTGAACCACGGCAATAGGGCGGGTCTCCCTGGCTCGCACCAAAGCAACTACATTACACGGCAGGTTAGAAAATGGCAGAACCCCTCGAAACAGCATCGTCACTCTTCGTCTCCCGATTTGGCTCCGCGCCCACAGCTGCGGCAGAAGCTCCGGGCCGCGTCGAAATCCTCGGGAACCACACCGACTACAACGGCGGCCTTGTCCTCGCAGCCGCTATTGACCGCGTCACCGCAGTTGTTGGCTCCGCTACAGACGATGGCTCGATCGTACTCGTTGCCCCGGACTTAGACGACGAGGCATCGTTTAGCGTGAACGACATTAAAGCCGACGATGCTCACTCTTGGGCCAGCTATGTCCTCGGCGTCGCCGATCAGCTCAAGAAAGCTGGCGTGAAGGTCGGTGGATTCAAAGCCGTCCTGGTTAGCAACGTGCCGGTCGGCGCTGGCCTCTCGTCATCTGCCGCGTTGGAAGTCGCGACGGCGCTCTTGCTCAAGCAGCTCTATCCGTACGAGATGCAGAAGATGGAGATCGCAAAGCTCTGCCAGCGCGCCGAAAACCAGTTTGTCGGCGTCAGCTCAGGGCTGCTTGACCAGTTCTCATCTACTTTTGGCGCAAAAGATAGCCTGCTATTTCTAGACTGCCAGTCGTTTGAAAACCGCACTGTTCCGATCTCAGGCGGCGGCGTATCCCTTGTCATTTGCAATTCGATGAAAAAGCATTCGCTCACAAGCGGTCACTATAATGAGCGGCGAGCTGAGTGCGAAGAAGCTGCAGCCCATTTTGGCAAATCGATTCTCCGTGACGTCGACCCCGCCAAGTTTGAGGCAGGCAAGTCCGCGCTTCCTGACAATGTCCGCAAGCGTGCAGAGCATGTTTTCGGGGAAAATCAGCGTGTTGTAGACGGCATCGCCGCCGCCCAATCCGGCAATCTTGACGGGCTCGGCGCCGCAATGTCTGGTTCGCACGAGTCCAGCCGAACGTTATTTGAAAACAGCATTCCCGAGCTAGACTTCCTGGTCTCAACGGCCAAAACTCTCCCCGGATGCTACGGCGCCCGCCTCACCGGCGGCGGCTGGGGTGGGGCAACCGTCAACCTCGTCGCGGATGCTCAAGTGGAGTCATTCAGCGCGGCCATCGCAGCCAAATACAAAGCCCACACCGGCATCGATCCCACCGTATTCGCCTGCGGTATCGGCGATGGTGCCCACATCGTAAAAATCTGATCACGACGTTACGCCCTCAGAATCTGAGTGCCCAAAGGGTACTTTCAAGCACTTCGGAGCCGTAGGTTTCAACCTACGGAATCAGCCGATCTCGTGTACCTGCTCATACTTAGCGCCAGCGGCTTACGCGGGATCTGAACTGTTACATTCTATGTAGCAGTTCAGAGTTGCGGAGAATCTCATCGTCCGACTGCCGCTCGTGGTAATGAAGAGCACAGTTTCCATCCCGTTTCGGGAGGGTGCCGAGTCTTCGAGGCGGGTGGGTCCGTTATTGCCTACGCGCGAGGTCTGAACTGTTACATTCTATTCACATTGTTGTATTCGTAACAAATAACGGGTATAATCTAGGCATAACCGCTTTGCTCTCGCTTTGACGAAAGCATATTCCCTCTCTTGTTTCATGCAACGTATGATCCCGGACCGGGACGGGATCTCTAAAAACGTAGTAGGAAACCACTCTCTTAATGACTTCAGTAACTTTTCAAGACACCGGTCTTTCACCGGTGCTCCTGACGGCCCTTAAGGCCGCCGGGTTCAACACGCCCACGCCTATCCAGCAACTTGCAATTCCCATAGCCCTTACCGGCGCGGACCTCGTCGGCATCGCCCAAACCGGCACCGGCAAGACGCTTGCCTTTGGCCTCCCGATCATCGAAAAGCTAACCGCTGTCGACGGTCGTGCGCTCATTCTCGTGCCCACACGCGAACTCGCGCTACAGGTTGAAGAAGCAATTCGCCAGGTAGCTGCCATGGCCCGCACACGTATCAGTAGCCTAGTCTTGATCGGCGGCGCTCCAATGCGCCCTCAGGTCGAAGGCCTTCGCCGCAATCCGCGAATTATCATCGCGACTCCTGGACGCCTGCAGGACCATATCACGCAGCGTACGGTTTCGCTCGCCAGCGTCAACACGCTTGTGCTTGACGAAGCTGACCGCATGCTCGATATGGGCTTTCACCGGCAGATTATCCGCATTCTGGAATCTGTTCCCAAAGAGCGCCAGACGATGCTCTTCTCGGCAACCATGTCCCCGGAAATCACCAAGCTTTCCGAGCAGTACCTCCATTCGCCCCAGCGAGTTGAAGCTGCCAGGCAGGGAACATCGCCTGAACAGATCGAGCAAGAAATCTGCTACGTCACCCCGGATCGCAAGCCCGAAGTTCTTGAACTTTTGTTGCTCAAGCATCAGGGGCCGGTCCTTGTCTTCTCTCGTACCAAGCACGGGGCTGCAAAGCTGACCCGCCACCTGGGCAAGATCGGCCACATTGCCGCTGAACTCCACTCCAACAAGTCGCTCAACCAGCGACGCACCGCCCTCGATGGCTTCAAGGCTGGCAAGTTCCGCGTCCTAGTCGCCACCGATATAGCGGCCCGCGGTATTGACGTATCCAACATCGAGTTGGTCATAAACTATGACCTACCGGATGTTGCCGAAGATTACGTGCACCGTATCGGTCGCACAGGCCGAGCAGGCAAGAGTGGCATCGCTGTTTCGTTCGCGAGCCACGATCAGCTAAAGGATGTCGCCATCATCGAGCGATTGATGAACAAAGACCTCCCGCTTAGCGAATACTCCGACGCCAAGCGCAACATGCGCCCGTCGACAGCGGCTCCCGGCGGCCGTGGACGCAACGGCCAGGTTGTTGCCCGCGTCGACCGCCCCATGCGCTCATCGTTCAATAACGGTGGGGGCAATGGCGGTAGAAATGGCGGCGGCGACGGTGGTGGACAATACGCGCAGCGCCGACGCGGCCCTGGCAATGGCCAATCGAGCAACCGAAGCCGTGGCACACGCGGTATGGTCCAATTCGGCGTTTAACCCGATTTAGGGATTGACTTAAGAAAGCTGTGCCAGCACCCCGAGCGCTATGTAACGAGATAGCCCCGGAGGGGTGCTCTTCGTCAGACCGCTTGCGTCCGTCTTCGGACTAGGCGTTCAGACTCGGCGAATCAGGGCACAATTGTGAGCCACCCCGCAACGAAAATAATAGAGGAAACAACGAGACGGGCCTGGAACTATTCCAGGCCCGTCTCCGCTTTATTGCCTATGGACAGCGGGAGCACTAATGTCGTATGTCCAGACGCCTGATTCCAATAACACACAGAGGAACCTATCAATGATGAAACTCAAAGCGCTGATCGCCGCCGCATTCGTCGCCGTATCGTTCGCATCAATGTCCGCCCCAACCTTCGCGAAGGACAAGATGGCCGCGCCTCCAGTCGCCGGCAAGATGGATAAGATGGCTCCCGCAGCCCCGAAGACCGCCAAGAAGGCCGTTCCCGAAGGCATGGTGCACCGCAAAGGCGGATATGTCCACGCCCACACGTACACCAAGAAGAACGGCACCGTCGTCCACGTCGGCGGCCACTACCGCAAAGCCACCAACGCCAAGAAGCCCGTCAAGAAGTAGTTACGAGCACATAAACGATTCGCACGCGGCGACACTGATTATCAGCGTCGCCGCTTTAGTCGTTGTCGCAAAGGGCATTTCCCCAATTATATCAGCCACACCGCTTCCCGATTCATTTTAGCCCCGCAGGGGTGTTCTTTGTCAGGCCGGTACTTCAGTGCCGGCTCAAATCCGTTGTAGCTCACCGATCCTTCCTTGGCCCTCCGGTTCCCCTCGCCTTTCCAAGGAGAGGGGCTAGGGGTGAGGTATTTCCTGCCGCCGCATTCCGTCTCCTGGTGAGGTATTTCCTCCGCTACCCTTGCTCATGGACCCACACGCGGGTACCATTTGTTCATGATCACTGCCGATAGCATCGTTTCCCTTCGCACGTCCCTCACCCCAGGCAAAACAGTTGGTTTCGTGCCTACGATGGGAGCATTCCACGAGGGGCATTTATCTCTTATACGACAGGCTCGTGCTGAAAACGATATCGTTGTCGTCTCGCTCTTCGTCAATCCGACGCAATTCAACGATCCGGAAGACTTCGAAAAGTACCCGCGCGATTATGATCGTGATGCGGCGCTAGCAATTGGAGCAGGGGCCGATGTGCTGTTTCTTCCGACTATGGAGGAGATGTACCCGAACGGGTTTGACACCGTGGTCGTCGTGCGTGCGCTCACCGACGTGCTCGAAGGGGCATCACGTCCGGGACACTTTACCGGTGTCGCTACCGTGGTAACCAAGCTGCTCAACATCGCTGGTGCGACCCGGGCCTACTTCGGTCAAAAAGACTATCAGCAACTGCAGGTCGTGCAACGCCTCGCTGCCGACCTCAACATCCCCACCACTATCGTCCCGTGCCCCATCGTACGCGAACCGGACGGCCTCGCGATGTCGTCGCGCAATATCCGCCTCACGCCTGAGCAACGCAAAGCCGCCACCGTCCTCAGCCGCGCTCTGAGCTACGTCCAGGACATCGCCGACACAGGCATCCACGACGCATACCAACTCCGCGCATGGCTGGCCCAGACGATCGAGGTCGAGACTATCGGCAAGTTGGATTACGCTGTCATAGTCGACCCAGAACAGCTTCGCGAAGTTGACACCATCGACGCAGGCGCCGTAGCCCTGGTCGCCGCCACCTTCGGCAAAGTCCGCCTCATCGACAACCTCAGCCTGAAACCCGCGCCAGGACCAGAAGTACGGCGATGAACTGAAACTAACCCGGAGCAACCGCAGCGGACCTAACCCCGCTCGAATCAGGCTGTCTGTAGCGAGATTAGGTGCAGCGCCATGCCGCTGCTAAAAATAAACTTACGTTCGCTTTAAATATACAATTTGTCAGTTTTGTGGTACACTATAGCTGTAAAGATAAGTTGCACCTTGACAACGCGCATCAGCGCCTCATAGCCCAGCGACGCCCACCCAGGCCGCCGCCACTCCAGCACGCCTAGCCGATGAGACCACGATGTTCGGTCTGTAGCGCAAATTACAATTTTGCGCGCAAAAAATGAATCGCGTTGCGACGCAAAACGCGCAAAATCCCAATATCGATTCTATGTGGTCAGGACATCCTTAGTACCCAAAGGGTACTTTCAAGCACTTTGGAGCCGTAGGTTTCAACCTACGGAAGCATCGCCGAAGACTATCGCAGTGGAGATTACATCATTCAGAATTGCAACCGCCGTTTATGCACGATTTTATCGTGTTTCGCCGTCACCAATCGTGAGTGGTATGCATGAATAATGTGATTCTTAAAAGGCTAAATATGCACGAACGGGGCGCGTGACTGCACCACGACCCTCGGCTAGCCGGTGTTTTTCAAGCCAGCTGCGATGCCGTTGATCGAGAGCAGAACGGCGCCTCTCAGATCTCGGCGTTGCGCTTCGTGAAGCTCGCGCCAGACTGTGCCAGCCGAGTCCGTTTCGTTGGGGAGCTCCCTCAACCGTCGCAGTAGTTCAACCTGCAGGTATGAGATTGGGTCGACATAAGGGTTTCTCAGGCGGATTGAACGCTGCAGGACTGGCGTTGACGCCAGCAAGTCATCCTGACGAGTGATTTTAAGCACCATGTCGCGAGCAAGCTGGAACTCGGCCTTGATTGCACCAAAGATACGTTCCGCAATGGCTCGATCCTTGACCAGCGAGACATACCGCTCTGCGATGTCCATGTCCGCCTTCGATAGCGACATCTGGGCGTTGTCGATAACCGTGGAGAAGAACGCCCACTCCTCGTACATTGTCCGCAGGTCGTCCAGGTTGTTCTCGCCGGCCGATGCGTAGTCATTGAGGGCTGTACCAAGGCTGTACCACCCCGGTAGTACAATCCGGCTCTGCATCCACGAGAACACCCACGGGATAGCACGTAGGTCTGTGATTTTGTCGGATGCCGTTCGCCGTGGGGGGCGCGAGCCGATATTGAGCTGCGACAACTCGCCAATGGGAGTCGCTTCCGTGAAGAACGTGATAAAGTCAGGGTCGCCGTACACCAGCTGCCTGTAGTGATTGAACGAGACCTCTGACATACGAGCCGCAATGGTCTCCCATCGCTCCTGTTCCTGTCCTTGGGTGCTGCTGTCCGTGGGTGCTGACGCCACGATTACAGCGTGCAGGATCTGTTCGAGGTTGCGGTAGGCTATGTCGTGGTCGAAGTACCGGGCTGCGATGACTTCGCCTTGCTCGGTGATCTTTATCCGGCCTCGGATGGTTCCGCCAGGCTGCGCAAGGATAGCCTTGTTCGCCGGTCCGCCGCCTCGACCTATGGCGCCGCCGCGACCGTGGAATAGCCGCAGGTGGATACCGTGCTTGGCAGCAACCTTGGCAAGCTCCTTTTGGGCGACATAGAGCTTCCAGTTGGCGGTGAAGTAGCCGCCATCCTTGGTGCTGTCTGAGTAGCCAAGCATGACTTCCTGCTGCCTGGATTGAGCGTCGACATGACTGCGGTAGACCGGATTACTGAGAAGCGCATCAAGCACCTGAGGTGCCGCTTCCAGGTCTGAGATAGTCTCGAACAGCGGGACGATCGTCAGCGGGAGCTTTGCCGCCGCCGCGCTTTGGCCAGGCTGATAAAGGCCAGCCTCTTTAGCGAGCAGGAGCATAGTAAGCACATCCGCTGGACCTTGCGCCATCGACATAATGAACGTGCCGAAGGCGTTCACACCGTACTTCTCGCGGTTGTCTGCCACCAGCTGAAACAGGCCCAGCGTAGTCCGAGTCTCGTCGGTCAGCTTCACCTTAGGCGCGAGCAGGGGCCGAGGATTGGAGAGCTCGCGCGCCAGTAGGTCGCACCGCTCTTCTTCGGAAAGCGATGAGGGCGCAGGCAGTCCGGCGACCGTGGCGAGCTCATCGAGAGCACTCAAGTACTTGGTTTTGTGCTCACGGATGTCAAGATGGGCGAGGTGGAACCCAAAGATGCGAGCCTTTACAAGGAGCGGTTTGATGACGCGCTCGGCGGCCCGGCGGCTTCCGGACGCGGCCAGACTCTTGTACATGAGCTCTATATCGCCTATGAAGTCCGCAGGACTGGCGTACGATGCTGGCCCCGAGCCTTCCAGCGTCTGCCGGAGGCGCTCGTGAACGTAGTGAGCCTTCTGCCGGTACGGCTCAAGCGCTCTGCGCAGTCGAACCCGCTCACCGATCACTGGCATAAGCTGCTGGTCCTTCCACAGGGAGTCGATGAGCGGCTTGGGGGGCGGAGTGTAGCTTACTGATTCGCTCAGCCGCTGCTTGAGTTCAGCAACGTCGCCCAGGTAGTGCTGCAATGCGAGGCGGCGCTGCAGCTCCAAGACTTGATTGGTATGATCAAGCGTAACCGTCGGGTTGCCGTCGCGGTCGCCGCCTACCCAGGAGCCGAACTTAAGGATGGCAGGGATGTCAAACGTCGTCTCTGGATAGTACTCGGCAAGCGCGGCTTCGAGGTCGGCGTATAGACGTGGCGTAACGTCGCACAATGTGTGCTCGAAGTACTCCAGCACATTGCGAGCTTCGTCGATAACCGTCAGGCGCGTGGATCGGACCTCGTCCGTCTCCCATAGGATCTCGACTTCAGCTGTGATGTCTTCGTGCAGCTCTTGTATCGCCTGGGCCGAAAGTGCGGGATCGTCGAATTGGGCAAGCCAACCCGATATCCGATGCAGCTTCTCCTGAATCGATTGCCTGCGGGCTTCGGTGGGGTGCGCGGTGAAGACTAATCGCACTGCGAGGCTGCCGACAATGCCCGCCATGGCTTCGGCAGAAACACCACCTTCTTTGAGGAGGCGAATGGCGTCCCGGATCGACTCAACACGGGGTGCATCGAGGGTCTGTGCTGCACGATGCCGATTGACGCGAACAATGGCCTTGAGTTCCGCTAGGTTCACAAGTTGGAAGTAGGTGGTGAACGCCTTAAGTACCGGGACGACCTGGGCGTACTCCATGCTACTAACGATCTCGTCCATGCTTGGAGCATTGGCCGACGCCGATTCGTCAACGCCTTCGACGTCGAGTTCGCCTAGCGCTGCGCGGCGGTTCTTAGCGATTGAGCGTAGTTGCTCCACCTGCTCGAAGACAGCTTGACCGTTCTGCTCTCTTAGAACGACTCCGAGGGCATCGCCGAGAGTGTGGACATCGCGACCGATCGCGCTTTGCGCATTCGAGTGTTTCATAATACTCATTTTACCTTGTCCGCCGTTTGCGGGTAAGCCCAGCAAATCTAGTACAACGGGGCAATAGCGTGGCGGCAAAAAAATCCCGCAGACCGGCCACGTGGGCTGCCTGCGGGAAAGCCTGCTGGCTGCAGGCACTGAAAAGGAGGACATGCGCACCTTAATCTACTGGGAACAACGTGGCTTGGGTTCCCATATTTCAAATGCTCTGTCAAAATATGTGGCTATACCCAATAGGATGTGACGCCCAAAATCTCTTCGGCGTAGAGCTGCTGCCGAAGGGTATCGACGTCGGGATTGGTGAGAAAGACCGTTCCAGGGTTGTTGGCGCAGACAATCTCAACCTTCGGGAAAATCGGGTCTGTTGACCCTGCTTCGTACGCTCGCGTTGCTGCAGCTGGTTGGCTAGCGATGTCGTAGAAATTGTATGTCAGCGACATCGACCGCAGTTCGCGACGTAGGCGCTCTGTATGGGTTTCGCCTGGTTTTCCGTAGATACTTACTCGATTGGCCATATGTGCTCCTCGAAAACGTTGGACAATTATAGCACGAGACGTGCGGCAAGCCGGACATATCGTGGACCTTTGGGTCCAAATTGCCCAATATGACCTATTGCACTGGCGTCACTTCAAACGGCAGCGTCTGCTTTGCGTCGTCTATCGCCTTCGAGGACCCCATGACCACAACATATGCGGCTTCCTTAGCGGCATCGATCGCAGCAGCGAAATCGCGGAAGTTCGCCTCGGTTGTGGACAGCACTTCGTCACGGACCTGCTGGCGCCGCTCGTCGGTTTCGCCGATCAACGATCTTACCATCGATGAGAATCCACGCGAGTCTGGAAGCTCATAGAAGTCAAGGTCACTTACGACGCCGATGACACTGCGCGTGATCTCCAGGTCGCTCAAAGCGACAGTTCGAAGAAACTCGGCCGACTGATCGTACGTATTCAGGGTTCCGATGAGGTTCGGGTCTTGCGATGACGTGAAGCTCAGCACTCCCGAGCGCGGCTCGAAGCTGCATCCCGCGCCATACGCGCCGCCGCGCATACGAACTTGCTCCCAGAGCCATGTCGTCCGCAAATACTTCATGATAACGGATAGCGAGCCGTGTCGAGTGAAGCCGAGGTCGTAGATATTGGCCGCCTTGCCAACAGCGTTGACCTGCGTTGGGATCGTTAATCCTTCAAACTTTGGCCCTACCTCGCGTTGCCATGAAGCTTCCGTGAACGGTGACGATGGCAGCGAGGCGACGAACTGGGCAAGTTGTGGTTCGAACGCTGACCAGTGCTTGTCGTCGAGCGTCACATTGACAACCAACCCTTGCTGATTCACAAGAGTCTCAAGTATGCGCCGCAAGTCAGCCAGGACACTGTCCCAATCGCTGTCTATTCGCGTGGCTAGCTCACGGATGAAGAAGTAGTAACCAACGCCTCCCATTTGCGCGCTAGCTGAACCCGCTTCACCGAAGCGTGATGCGAGTCGTGAGCTAACGAAGCCTGCCGCCGAACCCGCCAGTGCGCTCTCAATTGAGGCTTTTCGTTCAAGCACCATTTGTCGGAGGCGATCCTGGTTGTCGAAATTGACGTTGAAGAGGATGTCTCGCAGGATTTGGAGTAAGTCGCCTGTTTGCGATGGTAGCGCCTTCGTTCGCAGGAAGAGTCGTCCCACGGCTTTGTCAGACCCATAGACAGCTGAGGTGAATGGGGATGCGCCGACACCACCCGTTTTGGTGCCGATGCGCTGTATGAAACGAACATAATCCTGGTCTTTGGTTCCGAGCTGCGTAAGCGCACTTCCAAAGAGCGGAATGTAGGGAAGCAGGTCGTAAGGCAGGGCATGGAGATCAAACCCCAGGTCGAGGTATACGATTCCGTTAGTGAACAGGTTATGGTAGTGCAGCTTAGCATCTGCGATATCACTGACGTCACTTGGAGTTGTCTTGCACTCTTTATCCAGGTCCGCCAGTGTAAGAGTTGGTATAGAAGCAAGCGACTCCGGAGTATCGGGAGTCTCCTGAAGTTCTCGCAACTTGTGAGTTTCTGCAACAATTGAGGCAATCTTGTCTGGGCTCATCGCTGCTCGTTCCCGATCAAGTCTTTCTCGTTCTTCGCGGTTCTCGCGCTCGCTCATGTCGGCGTCCGGCACCAATAGGATTGTAACGCGGTGCTGGTTGTTGAGCAGGCCGTCGCGGATTAGGTTTTCGAAGAAGCGGGACCCGGGCGCAGCGGCAGCTTTCACTCTTTCCAATTGCCCTTCAAATGCGATACCGTCGATTGGGTCGCCGTCGTATAGCCAGAACTGCAACGCGCGGAAGCCGATTGATAGTCCGCGGGGGAATGACCCCGTGTTGTTCTCACGTAGCGAGAACTCTATCGTGTTCAACGCGGCCTCGATCATTTCACGGTCGATGCCATCTGTGGCGAGCTTTTCAAGGGTAGATAGGACGAGGGCTTCAACGGCGGGTGCGCTCTCGCGCTCGATGCCTTTGAGACCTGCGTAGAAGTGCATCTGGGGGCCATCACCCATGCTGCCTGTTGCTTGCTCTCCGAGGCGCGAATCAAGCAAGGCCTTGCGAAGTGGGGACGCCACTGACGACACAAGAATGTAACCGAGTATGTCGTGTGCCAGCATGACCTCGGGGTCGTTACCGCCTTCAAGTAGCCAGTTTACGACAAGATGGCACTTTGGCGACGACTCTTCGCCGGCCGGGTAGGGGAACTGGAAGCTCTTCGGCTCCTTGAAGCGGGGTTGTGGCGCAATATGCGAATCGATGGCGCGGCGGTCAAACTTGGAGAGCCAGTCGTCCATGATCCGTAGTCGTTCGACAGGTGAGTCATCGCCGTAGAATATTATGCGGGCGTTGGACGGGTGATAGTACTTTTCATGGAATCCTGTAAGTCCCTCGTAGGTGAGGTCTGGAATGTTGCTAGGAGTTCCGCCAGAATCGTGCGCAAAGATGGTGTCCGGCATGAGAGACTGCTGCGAGCGATCATGGAGGTGCAGATCAGGTGACGCGTAATAGCCCTTCATTTCGTTGAAGACGATGCCCTTGAATATGAGCTCATCCTCGGCTTTCTCAAGCTCGTATCGCCATCCTTCCTGATGGAAGGCGTGCTCGGTGAGAAGTGGATAGAGCACAGCATCAAGGTAAACGTCGACAAGGTTGTAAAAGTCCTGCAGGTTGGTGCTTGCGACAGGATAATAGGTCGCATCTCCGCCCGTCATTGCGTTGACAAAGGTCTTCATTGATCCCTTAACCAACTCAATAAACGGTTCTTTACTGCGGTACTTGCGCGACCCGCACAGAACGGAATGCTCCAGGATATGAGCCACTCCCGTGGAATCCGATGGCGGTGTGCGAAACGTGATATTGAAAGCTTTGTTCTCGTCATCAGACTGGAGAGACAGCAACTCGGCGCCAGTCTTTTCGTGGCGATAGAGCATAGCGTTAGTGTTGAGTTCGGAGACGAATTGTTCGCGAATCAGCTGGAAGCCGTGGATCAAAGTCATCAAAATACCTTCCTGGGACGGGAAACATCCGGTTGAGGAAACGAAGTGGTTTAACGGTGTATTCGACGCTCCGAGGTTCGTTTCCTTTGAGTTCGGCGTCACGCTTCTGCGGTTGGGGGGATCCCCAACATGCTCAATGTGTACCCACAAACGGTCACATTGGTCGCCAAACGCTTCAATAGCTTAACCAGTTTCGCTCAAGGAAAGTTCACACTAGCGGCGTTACAGGCCGTAAGGGATATCACCGACCATGTACTTGACGTCCTCGTCCGATGAGAATTTGCGGGCCTTGACATGGCCGTCGACGAAGAGGAAGTTTGCAAATCCGAGGTGCTTCCAATCGGGGTTAGTTCCAAATTGGGTACTTGCGGGAGACTTACCAGACCACGATCCGTTTGGATCTGACATTGATGCACTCCAAGTGTTGCTGCCTAAACTGGGAAGTGAGAACCGGTCCGCCTGACCTCGGTCCGCCATAAGTGCGATCTCTGTTGGACGCGTGATCTTTGCTGCATTTTGAGTCTGGTAGCAAACCGTTTGCCCCCCAATACATTTGCCCGTGGTATTGTCGAACGTTGAGTCGCTCCAAAGCAGTTCACGAAACACGTTGGGGTTTGACGCGTATCCGGGCTCGTTTGGATTGCCGATCATCGTCCCTGCCGCGCCGCAATACGGCAACGTCGCCCATAAGCGCCCCTGAGGTGGGTCAGGACAGTAGAAAATGGCATTCGTCTTGGTATAAGGGAACACCAGATCGATCCAGCAGGGCATCAGGTTGGCGTTGACGCACCAGTTGGCGTAAGGGTACCACGCAGCTGGGCTCGACGACATTGTCGACCAGATTTCGCCATAAGGGTAGAAATCGTCGTAGTCCTGGACATATTGCGCTACACAAAGCCCTATCTGCCGCAGGTTGGACGCACATTGGGTTTGCCGCGCCTTTTCCCGTGCGGATGCGAACACTGGGAAAAGTATAGCTGTGAGAAGCGAGATAATGGCGATAACTACGAGAAGCTCAATAAGCGTAAATCCACGAATTACGCGTGTCAGTGTGGGAGTTCGACGTAGTAGTTGCATCGGAAATGGCCCTGTATTCAATAAAGTTCACGATAATTGCGTGAATCTATTATTGCAAAAGAAGTGGTCAATTTGAATGCGGTAGCCCAGGTTTTATCATGCAACGTGTGATTTCGCCATAAGAACCAGCTCTTTGTGAGGAAGAACAAAGGAAGGAGTGAGGTTCGATTGCGCAGAATAATCCACCATGTCTGAAACAATTGGTATCTTTGGCGGTTCAGGTTTCTACGATTTCGCGGAGGGCGGTGTCGAGCAAGTACGTGTCGATACGCCCTATGGTCCTCCCAGCGACAAGCTCGCTAAGATGACCGTTGCCGGACGACCGGTAGTTTTCTTAGCTCGGCACGGCCACGAGCATACCATCCCCCCGCATAAGATCAACTTCCGGGCTAATCTGTGGGCGATGAAGGAGATGGGTGTCACTCGCATTATCTCACCAAGCGCCGTAGGATCATTGCAGGCCAACATCGCGCCGGGTGATTTTGTCATCAACGACCAGTTTGTCGACCGCACGTCGGGCCGCGCGGATACATTTTATGACGGCCCTATAGTCACTCACGTTTCAACGGCTGAACCCTACTGCCCGACTCTTCGCCCAATTGCGATATCTGCGGCGCGCGAGCATGGAGTCACTGTCCACGAAACAGGCACCGCCGTAACAATTCAGGGGCCGCGCTTTTCAACCAAGGCGGAGAGCCAGTGGTTTGGCGGTCAAGGCTGGAGTATCGTCGGCATGACGCAATATCCCGAGGTAGCGCTTGCTCGCGAATTGGCGATCTGCTACACGGCCATATCGCTCGTCACGGATTACGATACCGGCGTGCAGATAGAGGGTGGGCGGCCCGTTGAGGTTACCGACGTTATGGAAGTGATGCGCCGCAACGTAGCCACGGTCAAGAAGGTCATAAGGACGATGCTCGTGCATATTCCGGACAATCGCCAATGCCAGTGTGCTGACGCACTCAAGTTTGCGCGAATGTAGCCTGTGGGCACTCGCTATTCGGTCCTGGTGGGCTTCTGCGCACCCTCGCGCTCCATTGTGGGGGTGCAACCCGTCGCCAGTTTGTAAGCGCGGCTAAAGTAATGGCTGTCGTCGTAGCCGCAAAGAGCGGCGATTTCGTGGATGGGTGTATCCGACTGGCGTAGGAGCTGCCCAGCCCTGTTGAGCCGCACTGAGTCGAGATAGTCCTTTGGCGAGAAACCGTATCGGTCGCGGAACTGCCGGAACAACGTCGACCGAGAAACGCCTGTGCGTCGTGCTATTTCGTCGATCGAGAGGCCAATGGCAAAATCATCGTCCATGATTGCTCTGGCATCATCGGCCGCAGATCTCGGAATCGCGCAGGTTTCTGGTGGCTGCGCCTCAGCTATGGCACTCACAATGCGCCACGCGGCGGCTTGCGGGTAGAACGGTGCCGAGAGCGAGCCAGCGACGACGTCAGCGGTTTCTTTAAGAATAGGGCCAAGGTGTAACGCAGCATTGCCAGTCAGCAGCGGCTTTGCTTGCGAGATGCCTACCATGGCGAGCGTTTCAATCGCGCGTGTGCCTGAAATGCGACACCAGTAGTACCTCCAAGGCGATTCAGGACTATCGAAATACCGATAGTGGCGGCCCGGGAAGAATGTAAAAAGGTCGCCCTGCCTCATAGTAAACGCGTCGCCATCAACGACAATTGTGCCGCTCCCCGCTTCACAAGAGTGCAATGCAATCGCAGACGAGACTTGCTCGAAGACAAATTTCCCGTTGCTGTAGAGCCTGCCCACCGCGTCTAGTGTGAGCTCACGCATCTGGTCGCCTTCTGGTGCTACCGCGTCGGGCAAATAGGACAAGGATGTCCAATCCTTCGTTCCAAACTTTTGCAACATTAATCTACCTTAACTCAACAACATTCGTCTTTACGGTACTGCTGGAATTGTATATACTCTAGTCGTAACGCTTTCCTGTACATCAATTGTACACTATTATGGAAAGTGTCATTTCTAAGGAGTGCAATCCGAAATGTCACAAGAACTGAATGATTATCTGTTTGACCTGCGAGGCTATTTGATGCTCGAAGGAGCCGTTGATGCAGGGCATATTGCGAGCCTAAATTCGGCTCTCGATGAGTTTCCAGCGCTTGAATGGGGCGAATGGCATGGAAACGTCCAGCGCTACGATAATAATGGCGCTGCGGGTGTGGAACTGCAAAATATTGTGGAAGGCGGGGAGCCGTTCGAGCGATTGATTGATCACCCATCCTGGATATCGCTTCTGCGCCGATATTGCGGCGAGAGCGAATCCTATGTGGAGGGGCTCTTTATTGATGAGTGTTTCGCGTCGATACGCAGAAGCGGTGGATTCTTTCCCATCCACTCGGGCGGTTATCATGGCGCGATACGAGGCCAGTACCGTTATGCGAACAACGTATTCCGATGCGGCCAGGTCAACATTCTTCTAGCGCTCACGGACGTCGGGCCTGGCGATGGTGGAACGATGATTGTTCCAGGCAGCCACAAATCTAACTTTCCGCACCCGCAGGCTTCAGTTGGTGGCAACATGGATGACTTTACGGGTGTCGTCGAAGTGAACATGAAGAAGGGTGATGCTCTGCTGTTTGTCGACGGAATTTCACATGGCGCTAGCACAAGGACCAATCCGGGTGAACGTCGCGTTGTCATCTATAGGTATGGCGTGTCTTGGGGCGCTACGCGGTACGGCTATAAGTATTCGGACGAGCTTATTGACCGTCTGACACCGGAGCGCCAAATGATACTGCGTCCGATTCAGGGCCGGTCAGCTCCTACGGTAAAGTAGGGCAGCCGAGATTTGTTGAGTGAAAAATACGGGCTGCGGGGACGGTACTCGTGGCCTTCAGGAGGCTCAGAGATGAGCATATGCTTTGACAGCGAACGATGGACTGCAGTACGCGAGAACTACGGCGCTTGGTGGGATCACAGGCTTGACCGGCCATTGATTGAGTTGGCAGTACCTAACCGAGATCCGGGGCGACCATGCCCGGCTGCGCCACTGCTGTCACAGGCGACATGCGCGGATTTATCCATCCCGGTCGAGGATTTGGTCGACCGATTCGACTGGGAGCTATCTCGGTATACGTTCTACGCTGATTCGTACCCTATCGTGAATATGCACACGTTTGGTCCTGGTGTCGCAGCGGCGTTTTGCGGTGCCATACTTGACAACAGCATAGGGGCTGTGTGGTTTCACCCAACTCACCCCGATATCCCCATTGAAGACCTTCATCTTGAGTATGAGGCCGACAACAAGTGGCTTAATCGGATCAAGGAGTTTTGTGCTGCGGCTATGCAGCGCTGGAACGGAAACGTCCTCGTTTCCATGACCGATTTAGGTGGAAACCTTGACATCTTGCAGACATTTCTACCTGGCGAGCGTCTGCTCATGGAGCTTTACGATAATCCGGCAGAGGTGAAGCGTTTGCTGAGTGAGGAACATGAGCTCTGGCATCGGTTTTATGGTGAAATCAACTCCATTTTACAGCCGGTAAATCCAGGGTATTCGGATTGGTCGACGATCTATAGCGCCACGCCGTCGTATATTCTACAGTGCGACTTCAGCTACATGATCGGGCCAGCTATGTTCGAAGAGTTTGCGCTACCAGAGATTGCTGCAACCACGAAACGGCTTGACCATACAATTTATCATCTTGATGGGGTGGGGCAATTGCCGCACCTAGATATGCTACTCGCGCTTCCTGAGCTTGATGGGGTTCAATGGGTCTTCGGCGACGGATCTCCTGGCGCTACTGAATGGCCGGAAGTTCGACGGCGAATCGCAGATTCGGGAAAATTGGCCCAGACGTATGGCAGCTTGGAAGATTTGGAGGCGATTATCAAGCAAGCTGGTAGGGCTGGCGGCATTCACCATCGGGCAGGGATCGATGGGGCAACGCCTGACGATGAAATTCGGCGCAGGTTAGCCAAATTTGGGGTTCATTCGTAGGATAGTTGATGCATTAGCCGTGTCGACTCAGTCAGCCGAATGGCTTGAAGAGAGAAAGCTTCTTCGTTCCAGCCTTGGGCTTCGTTCGCCCGTTGCGTGCAGTTTCTACTTCATCGGACCTGCGGTTCCAGTTGCCAAATCGCACTGCGGCAACGGTGATGTTATCGTGTCCACCGCGTAGCTTCGCGGTTCGCACAAACTGGTCGCAGATTGCCTGCAGCGTGTTGCCGGTCAATACTTCGGCATGAAGTTCATCAGCGGATATGTACTCGGAGAACCCGTCCGAGCAAAGGAGGACGACGTCTCCCTCGTCCAAGTCGCCTCCGTATCCAGATGGGTCAACGCTGTCGCCGGTTCCGACCGACCTGGTCAGTTGGTTGCGGAATGGAGAGACTTTCGCTTCCTGGTCCGTCAGCAGACCTTGTCGGACCGCTTCGGCGACCACGGAGTCATCGTCTGTGATCTGTAAAGCCTGTTGCGGCGTGACGACGTACGCACGGCTGTCGCCAACGTGAGCAAGGTAGTATCGTTCTGGCGAGGCCACGGCTGCCGTCATTGTGGTCCCGGGTCGAGCCATCGCATGCGAGTGACTTCCCCATTCGAAGATCTGCTCGTTTGCTACTTTGATCGACTTACTGAGTGCGACAGGAAGTGCCTCGGGAATTATCTCGCCTGCAAAGAGTGGCTCAGCGACAATGTCGCAGAACGCCGTCTTTGCCATGGCACTGGCGACTTCGCCGCCCTCATGACCGCCTAGCCCATCCGCCACCAACAAAGCAGCATACGGCGAAACTCGTCCCTTAGCGACTCGAGTTTCCGCGTATACCGCATCCTCGTTGATTTCCCTAACGTTGCCGATATCCGTCGAAAATGCGATTTCTAGTTCCATACAGCGCCTTAAAAGTCCGGATAGCGCTTCCAGGCTGGTTGGAAATCGCCAAAACCGGTCATTTATAATAAAGTTGGAGCAAAAAGAAGTTGTTCCACTATTTGGATGATTCTACCCGTCAATACTTCGTCAGACGGATGCCATGAGCGTGATGTTCTGCTTAAATAGGTGTAATCCCGATGCGTGTGGGCAGATATTCATTCCCAGCGCTCGCCGGAGGTAACCATTTGTTCGAAACCATTCTGCTATGCGTCGACGAATCTGAGCATTCACTCAAAGCGGCGAAATACGCGCTTGAAATGGCGACTAAGTACGACGCGGAGGTTGTGTGTCTGAATGTCAACCAGGCGTCGCTGCCTCTTCTCGACTCGTCGGCGTTCGCCGCAAGCCCTAAGGGCAACGCGTACAGGCAGGAGTTGCGGGAAGCGCAGGAGCACGTTCACGACGTGGTATTGAATGTTTTCAGAGAAAGTAATCTGCGCGTGCGGTTTCGCGGGGAGGTTGGCCAGCCTGTTAGTGTGATCGTTTCGGTTGCTGAGCAGGAGCGCGCCAACTTAATAATTCTGGGGAGCCGCGGCACGGGTGGATTTAAGGCCCTCCTCATGGGCAGTGTGTCGCTCGGTGTCCTCCACCATGCACCGTGTCCAGTGCTTGTGGTTCGCTAACGAAACACTGTGCCGCCCCTATTGGTGTGAATTGCGCCAAACCCCTTGTCGCCCCTGCTACAATACGTCATGGTCGTTCCCGGCGATACGCCACGTGCAAAACCTATCCTTCAAGTTCGTAATATAGAGGCGTCGTATGACCGCCGCGCTAGGACTTTAGTCCTTGGCGGCGTTTCTATTGATTTGCGTCCAGGCGAGTTTGTTGCGCTCATTGGGCCAAACGGCAGCGGCAAGTCCAGCCTTATCAAAAGCCTTTCGAGAACCCTCAAGCCCGTCAATGGCGTGATATATCTCTCGGACGTCGACCTGTACGACGGAATGACCGCACGGAATGCGGCATTGAAAGTTGGCGTGGTGCCCCAAGAGACAAACTTGGCATTTGAGTTCACGGTCCGCGAGGTTGTTGCGATGGGACGAGCGCCTCATCAGCCTTCGTTTTCAGTCTCAGCCGAAAGTAGCGCCGACAGGGACGCAATTGCGGATGCAATGCAGCGCGCCGATATATCAGAGGAGTTCGGCAACAAGCTCATTTCGACGCTTTCAGGTGGCGAGCGGCAGAGGGTGATTATAGCGAGAGCGTTGGCCCAGAATGCGGAATTGCTTCTGCTCGACGAACCAACGGCGTCTCTAGATATCGGACATGAAGCTCATCTTTTGGCTTGGCTCGTAACTCTAGCGAAACGCGAAGGGCGCACTATCCTTGCCGCGCTTCACGACCTTAACGTTGCGGCGGCTTACGCCGACCGGATAATTGTTATAGACGGCGGGAAATGCTACGCGGATGGCACGCCAGCGGAAGTAATAACATCCGCGATGATTTCGCAGGTTTATGGGATCAATTCTATCGTTTCGGACCATCCAGTTACTGGACGGCCGTATTTTCTTGCCGTTCCCGAGAGCGTCGTTTAGTCTGAAGCGTAGTCAAAGTCAGAGTGAGGATCATTGATGCCAGAGCTACCAGAAGTTGAAACTGTTCGACGCGGCCTAGCGCACGACGTTGTAGGTCGTGAAATCTCATCGTTGAGCGTCAGCGTACCTAAGCTCATTAAGCCGCCGGTGACCGATGTTGCTGAATTTGAGCGAATATTATTAAAGTCTCATGTGGAAAACGTCCGTCGTCGCGGAAAGTACTTGATTTTTGAGCTTAGTAACGGGTATGCTGTCGTGGCCCATTTGAAGATGCGCGGGTCGTTTCGTTACGAAGCGCAGTCCGGGAAACCGGACGAACCGTATCTTGGGGTAAGGATCAGTTTTACGGACGGGGGAGAACTTCGCTACCACGACATTTGGGGGTGGGGCGAGTTCAGGCTCCTGCGGAATACTCCGGAATCGCTGAATGCTGCGTTACCGGGGTTGGCAGGTATGGGGATTGAGCCGTTTGACGACGGGTTCTCAGCTGAGCACCTCCGTGAAGCGGCGCAACGCCGTGTCAGGACGACGATTAAGGCTTGTTTGCTAGATCAGTCGGTCGTGGCCGGAGTTGGCAACATTTATGCGGATGAGTCATTGTTTAAGGCTCGCATCCGCCCAGACCGCCTTGTGGGCGATCTGAGTACAGATGAGTGGCGTCGGTTGCGTGATGCGATCGTCGGGGTTCTCACTGAGGCGACGGAGTTTGGGGGCACTGTCTCCGACAACTTCTTCAACCCAGAGGGCCGCGCCGGAGCATATGAACCCCTGGTTTATGGGAGGGGTGGGCAGCCGTGTCCTGTCTGTGGAATTCCGCTTGAGCGGATAAAAATAACCGGGCGTGGCACGGTATACTGCCCGAAATGTCAATAAACAGGGCGCGGTCAATAAAGCATACAAGACCGCGGTCATTGTCGAGGAGCACAACGTTAATATGTCGGCTAACACAGATGAAGTTCTGACCCCGTCTACTCAGGCAACTGAGGAGACTACCGCTGCACCGAGCACACAGCCCGTAGCGGCGCCGGTCTCCCAAACTGAGGACACTACCGCGGTCGTTGATCAGGAAGTATCCGCACCCCAGACGCTCACGGATCGTGAAGCGGCTGATTTGCTGGATAATTCGCTGGCAGCTGCCATGGCTGGGGCAGATTTCGAAGCATCGCTTCAAGAGCCATCGGAAGGTGACGTCATCAGTGGCGTCATCGTCCACATCGACAAGGAAGGCATTCTTGTTGATGTAGGCGCAAAGAGCGAAGGCCTTGTCCGGCCGAACGAGATTTCGCGCGGTGGTACCGACGAAGAAGAGCTAGCAACCGGGCAAACCATTAAGGTCGTCGTTATTGGGCGCGACAAGGAAGATGGCAAGCTGCTTCTCTCCAAAAAGCGAGCCGATTTCGAAAAGGCCTGGGATAAGGTCATGGAAGCCCTCGAGGATGGCCGCATCCTCAGCGCAATGGTGACTGAGCGCGTTAAGGGTGGCCTCGTGGTTGACCTTGGCATCCGTGGCTTTGTTCCCGCTTCGCATGTTGGCTCGGGTGATTTCAAGCATACCAACCTCGACAAGTACGTTGGTCAGGCTATTCCGCTCAAGGTTATCGAAGTTGACCGTGAGAAGCGGAAGGTTGTTCTCTCGAACAAGCTGGCAACTGACGAAGAGCGCGGCAAGAAGAAGAAGGAAACGCTCGACAACCTCAAGGAAGGCGATATCAAAGAGGGCGTCGTTCGCCGCGTCACCGATTACGGTGCGTTTATCGACCTTGGTGGTATCGACGGCCTGCTACACGTTTCGGAAATGTCTTGGGCGCGTATCAACCATCCGTCCGAAGTGGTTAAGGTTGGCGATAAGATCCAGGTAATGATCTTGAAGCTTCGTCTCGATCAGGGTCGTATCTCGCTTGGACTTCGCCAGATCCTTCCGGATCCGTGGGAAGGCATCGCTGACAAGTATCATGTTGGCGAAACCCTCAAGACCACGATTTCGCGATTGGTTCCGTTCGGTGCCTTCGTGTTGCTCGAGGGTGGCGTTGAGGCAATCATTCCTAACTCGGAGCTGTCGGTTCGCCGCGTTTCCAAGCCGCAGGATGTTGTCAACCCTGGTGACGAAATCGAAGCGCGTATCATTGAAGTCAAGCCTGACGAGCGCAAGATGACCTTGTCCATGCGACGTATTCAGGAAGAGGCCCAGCGAGCTGCCGGTGAGGCTGCCCGCGAGCAAGAGTATCGTGAGTTCCAGAGCTACACCAAGAAGAGCACACGGCAGACATCGACTGGTGTTACCCTTGGCGATGTGCTTAGCGAGCAGTTCGCTCGTGCTCGTAAGGAAGTTTCGCGAAAGTCGAAGCGCGACAAGACTGAGTACGACGTCGAAGAAGAAGATTAAGACGTATACGGAATGGGGCGCAGCGCCTGCTGCGCCCTTTTCTTGTTAGTGTGATTCCAAGAAATTTACACCCAGTTGGGCAGACTATTCTTAGGTACCGTGCAGCAGGAGTAACCGGCATGATACTAGGCATCACAGGCGGAGTTGCGACCGGTAAATCAACAGTGTGCGCAACGCTTCACGCTCTAGCGGCTGAACGCTCAAAACCCCTGGCAGTTATCAGTGCAGACGCTATCGCTCGTGATCTTCTGGACCCGGGCACGCCAGCAACAATGGCTGTTATCGAGAAGTTTGGCGAGTCCGTTACGCTTGCGGGCGATCCAGAAGTAATCGATCGGCGCGAACTAGGCGCTATAGTCTTCGACGACGAAGCGGCGCGGCGGTGGCTTGAAAAGCTGCTTCATCCAACGATTATTCAGCAACTCGTTGATGCTGGAGCTCCTTTCAAAGGCCGGAAGGCGCAAGGGCTTGACGGTCAGACCATTCTAGTCATGGAGATACCTCTGCTCTTCGAGGCTAATCTTGAATACCTCGTGGACCGCATCCTGGTGACCAGGTGCTCTGAGGATCTTCAGGTTGAGCGGATTGTCGCTCGCAAAGCGGGAATGAGCGAGGCGGACGCGCACCGGCAGATCAACGCACAGATGCCGATAGAACTTAAGGTTGCGAAGGCAGACTACGTTATCGATGCCGACAAACCGCTAGACGAAGTTTCGCGCGATATTGCGCAGGTGCTAGATAGCTTAACCGCATGGCGAGTGTAGAGTTTTATTTGAGGTTTTTTTGATGGCTCATCAGGGTTTTGTATTATGGTTCACGGGATTGTCCGGAGCCGGCAAGTCTACGTTATCGTCCGCAATAAACGATCTTTTCGTGGGACGAGGTTATAAAGTCGAACTTCTCGATGGCGACGAAGTTCGGACACATCTTTCAAAGGGCCTTACGTTCACGAAAGCGGATCGCGACATCAACGTAAGGCGAATTGGTTTCGTGGCTCGGTTGCTCGCCCGCAACGGAGTCGTAGCCATGACGGCCGCGATTTCGCCGTATGCGGACGTGCGTGACGAAGTGCGCGAACTGGTTCAAGCCGACGGGAAGGCCTTTGTCGAGGTTTACGTGGAATGCCCGATAGAGGTACTGGCCGAACGCGACGTTAAGGGGCTGTACAAGAAGGCTCTCGCTGGTGAAATCTCGCACTTTACAGGCGTAAGTGATCCGTACGAACCGCCACGTGCTCCCGAAGTCCATGTCCGCTCTGACCGGGAATCGAGTGGCGACTCGGTTGCAAAGATCGTGAAGTATCTGGAATCCAAGGGGCTAATTTCGTAAGCGGACAGAGCGGATAATTTACTACGAGACACCCTTGGCCTCACTGCCGACGGTGATCAGTGCCCACTTTGCGATTTAATTGTTGGTTCAGCTAGAAAGCCGCTTCGTTTACCCTCAGGACGTTACCAGGTTTCGCCAATAATGACCATATGGTTCGGCGACTGCTACCACTTCTTGCCCTGGCGCTATTACTGATTGGCTCGCCCGCCTACGCCGTTATGTCATATTCAACGATGGCAGGTAGGCTGGCGGTTTTGGCCGCTCATTCCCCCCTGGTGAACGTTTACAACGTCGGTAAGGCGGCAAGCGGCGATCGGTCACTATGGGTTGCGTCGGTGCGCGATCCTAACGTGGATGCCATATCCACTACGCGAATCCTCATCCTATGCCGTCAGCACGGCGACGAGCCTGTTAGTACAGAAGCCGCGATGGGGTTCCTCGAGCGAGTTGCCTCAGGTACCGCGCCAGGCGTGCCTACCGCATTGAAGCACACTTCCCTCTACATTCTGCCCATGGTCAACCCAGACGGTGCGGACAAGATGACGCGTCGGAGCGGGCAGGGGATTGATCTTAATCGCGACTGGGGGCGTTTCAACGGTGTCGAGACACAAGCGGCCTACCGCGTATTCAAAGCCGTTCGCCCACAGTTTGTGATCGATATGCATTCGTGGGATAAGGAAGATCCATATCGCGCGAACTGCCTTGAAGGGCCACGGATGGCGACGCCGCTGAGCAACGCTGTCCGTGAGCTTGACCGCCGTGCCCGAATGGAAGTAGGTGATGGCACGGGACAGGCTCTGTCCGAGATTGGCTATTCCACTGGAATCGAGACAACTCTGTGTCATCGGTACATGGTTGAGACGTTGCATACACCGTCCCTCCTATTTGAAACGACGGCCGGTATGGATGAAGGGGACGAGTTCACGCGGCGGGTAGACCTTGCGCGGACGATGATCCTCTGGTTAGTCCGCGACACGTCAGCGAATCCAGAATCTTGGCATCGATTAGCTGCCGCAGCAAATCCGCCCACACCTCGTCCAACATTTGCGCTGGGTGATCCAATAGGAGCATCTCGCATTTCATCGACACCTAGCAAGGCAGCGCAAATCGCCTCAGTGACGCCGCTCCAGCCATTTCGACTTCCCAGAACGATTTGGTGGGCTCTCGGTATGTGCGCAGTACTCGTGGGCCTGACAGCCAAGCGGTCCGATCCGTACGAGGCAGGTTACGTGCGCGTCGACCGCACGATCCGCAACGGCAAGTCGGTTGCTCGCGGCGTGTATGTTGCGTCCAATCGCAGCAAGTAGGGAAGTCGGCTCGCCTTATCGGCGCGATATCCTCACGCAAAATCCCCCGCAAAAATACATGAGATTATTTTCACAGCCGTGGTTTGACGACCTACGCCAATGGGTAACCCACGTGTAGGCGAACTTTATTGTTTAGCCTAAAAGCTAAAGCGTTCAAACGCGAATCTCCCATTTTCAACGTCGCAACTCGCCGTGATTCGCAACTGGCGCACGAGCCCGAGCGCTGCGCGGAGTATAAGCTCTCAGCCTCAGGGGGAACAGCAATGGCAAAGGCGTTTTTGTATGTAGACGGTCTCACGACTGAGCGAAACGTGGATGTGGTCACTGACGCGCTCGCGTCTCTTGACGGCGTGAAGTCAGTGGTTATCGATTTGACGCAGAAAAAGGCGCAGATCTCTTTCGATCCAAAAAAAGTCCAGCTTGAACGCATGCGATGGGCAGTGCGACAAGAGGGCTATACCTCTCGTCCTCGCCTCTAGCCATTCAAGGGGGCGGTGGGTATGGCCGGGACCTTGGCACCGCAACCAACACAGTATACGTCGCCGTCCTTCCACACTGCCCGGCAATGTGGGCATGTTCTTGTGCCTGACTGTGACGCGCCGCATTTTGGGCAGTACTCCGCGTCTCGCGAGACAGCCCACGATGCGGCACAGTGATTACAGCGGGCCATACCATATCGCCGGCGGATGGCTGTGAATGTAACGTCGCGTGGCATTGCTAGCAGGGCCCCCAGTAATATGAGCCACGCGCCTGATCTCGATGTGCTCAGGCCCTCGCCAAGAAACGTCTCCCGCTGGTCACCGTAATTCCCCGCATCGACATTCGGCAGGTGGAACTGATCCATGAGGCGGTTAATTGGGACTAGAGCCACTTGAAGGCTGAGTAGTTGACCGCGAATGGCAATGGGCACCTCGCTTTGCGCCCTGTAGGTTGTTGCGAGAATGACTAGGGCAACGAGGATCGCAATCGCCGAATATTTGCGGTAGAGCAGAGTAGCCGATGCAAGGGCCAGCACAGTTAATCCGGTTACGAATGCTACTCCCGGTACATTGACGTGCCAGCTGTGCAGTGCAACGAATTTACCCCACGGTTGAACTGTCCCTGCCGCCACGGTTATGCTGCCGATCAAAATGGTGGCGCGACCGACTGCGGCGGCAATATTAAGAGCGGACCTAGTTTCCATAATCATAGGTAGTCCTTCAAGCAAACGTGCCTCGCATTGCCGCCTAATTCGGGGCAAACGAGGGGCAGTAAGTCCTCTACAAGACGGACTCTAGGGCCATTGAGCGTATTCTCGTTGACAGTGAGCGCTTGCCTTGAGGTATCATTATGGGCGACATCCAATGGTTTTTGCGGAGTACCGCACTTACCCCCTAGAAGGAGATACTTCAATGGCTATACGCGTGGGCATTAACGGCTTTGGACGCATTGGGCGACTCAGCTTCCGCGCCATTTCGGAGCGCTACTCCACCGACGAGATCGAAGTTGTCGCTCTCAACGACCTGACCGACGCTAAGACAAACGCGTTTTTGCTATCGCACGACTCGAATTACGGCGCTTTCAAGGGCTCCGTTAGCTACGAGGACAACGATATCATCGTCAATGGCAAGAAGATCGATGTATATGCCGAAAAAGACCCGGCTGCCATCGCTTGGGACAAGAGCGGCGTCGACGTTGTTGTAGAGTCGACCGGCTTTTTCACCGACGCCACGAAGGCGAGCGCTCACCTGGGCAAAGGCGTTAAGAAAGTCATCATCAGCGCCCCAGCAAAGAATGAGGACCTTACGATCGTTCTCGGCGTCAACAACGCTGCTTACGATCCCAAGAAGCACAACGTTATCAGCAACGCTTCCTGCACCACGAACGGATTGGCGCCGGTCGCGAAGATCCTTAACGACAGCTTCGGTATTGAGAAGGGTCTTCTTACGACGATCCATGCTTACACCGGTACTCAGAAGATTGTGGACACCGCCGCCAAGGACCTGCGCGATGCTCGTGCGGGAGCCCTCAACATTGTCCCGTCGAGCACAGGCGCAGCGAAGGCTGTTGGCCTCGTGATCCCCGAACTCAAGGGCAAGTTCACCGGCATGGCGTTCCGCGTTCCGACGCCGACCGTCTCTGTCGTTGACTTCACTGCGCTCCTGAGCAAGGACGCCAGCGTCGAAGAGATCAACGCCGTTCACAAGGCAGCTGCCGAAGGCCCCATGAAGGGCATTCTTCAGTACACTGAAGAGCCGCTCGTTTCTATGGACCTCAAGGGCAATGCGCACAGCTCAATCTTCTCGGCTGTCGATACCATCGGACTTGGCAACTTTGTCAAGGTCGTCACCTGGTATGACAACGAGTGGGGTTACTCGAACCGTGTCGCGGACCTTATCAAGTTCCTCGGCGATGCCGGTCTGTAAGTACCAACAGGTATTTTTCAAAGGGCAGCGCGATATCGCGCTGCCCTTTGCTGCGTATTAGTACCTTCCTCGCCATGCCTTAACATGCCGTATAATGGAGGCATGACTTCTCCTTCTACCGCCGTAAACTCTGAGGCCACCGACGTCCTTCCAGAGCCCCCGTTCCGTCATTCTCCTGGCATATTCGGCGTTCCTTATGTCACTGCTGCGATATTAGGCCTAATTGCCCTCTTGGGGACGTTCGTCGTTTACAACTCGTTCCGTTTTCACTGTAGCGAAGCGGAAATGAAGACAATGAATGATGTGCCATCGATCATTGTTGGTTACGCAAAGGTTCCGGACATAGGTCACGCGTTCCTGCGCTATTGGCATGCCCCCTGGATACAGGAAGATATCTTCTGCTTTCGCCCCGTCGCGGGGTTTCAATACTGGCTGGAGACGTATGTCGGGCTGCATTATGGGTTCATCGTCAATGCGTGGTTTGGCTATTTGCTGCTTGTTACGATTATATGGCTGTGCTCGCTTGTCACATACCGCCTCACGTCATCACCACTTCTAGCGGTGATCGGGTGCCTGTTTGGCGTCTGTTCGAGATTTTACAATGACGGCCAGCCTGGATACTTTCTGGCGTGGTATCCGATCCACCAGGATTTGTTGATGATGGTGGCGCTTATGACAGCGTTAGTGGCGTTCGATCATTGGCTCACATCGGCGTCTAGGGCGTCGTTAGGCATTATGTGGTTAGCATTTGCGTTTGGCTGCTTAACCAAAGAGCATGTATTCGCCTTCCCGTTTATGGCGGCATCCTTGGCTGCAGTTCGTCCCCTTGGGGGAGGAGTAACAAAGCGGTCGGCGTTTGTGCAGGTAGCATTGACGACGCTATTCGTGGCCGGGCTGGTCGCTGTTCGTCACATCATGTACACCGCGCCTCGCGATCCGCATTTCCGCGCTGGCGTAATATTTCACAAGCCACTCATGTTTATGTACCACGAGATTGGGCTCGAAGTGTTGACGGGCGATGGTGGAGTGTTTGCATTGGCCGTCGTGCTAGCAGCCGCACTTTGGGTGGGCTTATACCTGCGACGGCACCGAATCAACAGCCTGGTTATCCGCTACGGGGTGGTACTACCGTGCGTGCTTGCCGTGGGCGGAATATCGCAGTGGCTTGTCACTGGATCACCCATAATGACAGTTTTTCGGCTAATGGAAGTTTCCCGCACTGGTACGGAGATGGTTGACTGCCTGGCTTTACTGTACACAATCGTTCTGGTCATTAAATACCGCCGGGTTAGCGGCGTAAGCAGGGCCTGGTTGTTGTTGTTTTTCTCGTATCTGCCGGTAATTAGTTTTATCGGTTGGCACTATACGATGCCTGCCGCGCTTTTCCGCAGTATCTACTGGCCCATAATCGGGCAGGCGGCGATCGTGGATTTGAGGGGCGCGATGCAGCATCTGCCGCAGGGACTTGTGGCAGCGTGGCACAGACTGGCGGAGGCTACGAACTCTGCTGGCTTTATAGCAGAGTTGGAACGTCCGACAAGCCCAAAATCAGTCAGCGACGGACTTATTGCGAGCGCGGATGCTAGCTAGCGCTGGTTCAGAGTCGTCATGAAGCTGGAATATCTTCACCAGTCTGGTTATTTCGAACGCCCTTCGGACGAATGGCGTTGTCGCAATCAGGTAAATGGCTCCGTCATATTCACGAACCCGCCTGACTGCATCCACGAGCACGCCTAGCGCGGCACTATCAAGGTAAGGGACGCTACCCAAATCTATGACAATGTCATAGTTCTTCTGGTCGATAAGGTCGCGGAGCGTCTCGCGAAAACTGGAGCAGGTATGTAGGTCGATTTCGCCTCTGATATGAATAATCGGAATATCGTCGGTGGTCTTTTCTACTTCGATCTCTAGTACCATTTGTAACCCCACGTGGTCTCCTCCAAGAAAGCGCATGCGCGCTTCCATTGGCAGGAACGTACCCACTCTCAAGTATTTCAAAACGTGCTCAGCGCTTCGGTTAGCGCCTCATTGGTCAAGGCGCAAAGATTATACCTGAATACGTTTGATGGCAATACAAGAGATACAGGCTACAATCAGCTCTATATTTGAGATTCTCTCTGGTTTTGGCCTCGTAAGGTTACCAGAATGAACGCAAATGCACTTGACAGTGCTTGGGCCGTTTGCTAAACTACAGTGATGGCTATATCAGCAAAACCAGTGGTGGGCTACCTCGTGTCCATGGCGATTTCCGATAACGTGTTTATGGGCGGCGCGATGGTAACCGACGCATTCGGATTGCCAATGGAATTCCGCTACACGGAACCCGTAAAGGCCACTAAGCTTCAGCGCGTGCTTTACGGAGAGGTCCTGGAAAAATACATCCAGACTGATGTCATTTTAGCCAACATCCTCGACAATCTTGAGCAAAAGCCACCTGTTTTCATAGTCAGCGACCCACAGTTCCTTCCTGCAGTAGAAGCAAAGGGGCGCGCTGCGATCTGGTTAGGTGAATCTCGCGCCGCTCCATTAGCCGAGGTTGGAGCAACCACCACTGTGGCCGAAGACGAAGTCCTCGTACAACTTACGAGCACCGGAAGCCCTGTTCGTGTCCGATTTTCAGTTTCGCCAGCGCGTCCCGATAGTTCGGGTATATCGCGGGCATCTAGGCAAGCCGAACTACTCAAGGTGCTTGTCGACGCTGGGAAATCAATGGACGTTCTTGAGCCAATGCGGCGTGTTGACAAGGCGCTAAAGATGCTTTGGGACGAAATCTCAGAGATTTCTGCCGGGAACGTGGCTGGCTAACATGGATGATGCTTCCGACCCGTCATCAGGGACGTTCGCAGAAATCCGCCGTCGTCTGGCTCGCCTGTTTTCGTCGGCAACGGTGTCGACAATTGATGACCGATTGCTTGACATACGAACTTATCCCCACAGAATTAGCCTCGATACACATCCCCACGGTCCATCGTGGGGGACGCAACCTGGATTACTAACCTCCGATGATTGCTCCACACGCTGCAGCGATCCGTCATCGTCCTCGCACGCATTGGCTATCGCGGTGAAGATGGGAGAGTCGCAATCCGCATCAGGAACAGTCGCCGCGCCGGCAATCCATTATGCGCACTATGATGCTCCGGCTCCAACATCAGTCTCGCTAGTATCTTCGTTAGAAAACGCACCGACGGTGTTTCAACCGGATATTACCCGCCCTGATTCCGCTAGAGTAGCTGGTGTCATAATTGCTCCCCCGAAAGCCCGCAAAGCGCGGGAGATGACGATTCCGGTTTTTAAGGCAATCGGGAAGTCACCCAAAGCAATCGGTTTTGGTATGCGGCAACCACGCATCCTGCCCGTAACGCCAGACATATCCGGCGAGATTTATATGGAACGGCGACGCTTGCCTATGCCATCCCGGGGTTCGATGGCCGAAGACAGTGTATATCCCGAACACCGGGCCGCGCTCTCAGCATCCGCCAAGCTTCCTCAGGGCGATATTAAGCTCGTTGGGGTATACTGCGGTGTCCCTCTTGGAGCGGCTAGCCGCATGGAATACGATGAGATCACAGGATCTCTGCACCTAACGCTTCGAGAAAATGCGTCCCAATCTGTCCTTCGCCTTGAGCGGCCTGTTGTAACTCTCGTGTTAGGTAAGGTAAAGGCTACGGGTAAGGTCGTGCGCGCTGTAATCTAGGTCGCGCACCCGCTCGAAACTACACAGCGCAGATCGCCCTTTGACACTTCGCCATGGATTACCTCGTTAACGTCCTCGAATTCCTCGTGCTTATTTTCATCGCTATGGCATGGTATATCGCAAAGCGCGATCTTACCGCTGCTGCGGCGCTGAAACACACCTCGACGGCAAATGAAATTCGCGAACTTCGCGAAACTGTTGAGCAGATTATTGTCGTATTAGAGGAACGGGCTTCTGCCGCTGAAGCGCGCCTTGAAGCTATCATTGGACGCGCCTCGACTGTGGAAAAGCAGCTTTCGGCAGTCTTGCAGCAGCCGCTTCGGACTTGGCCGACAGCAGACGAGAAACCTCTGGAAATGGAAGCGACGCAGCCTGTCGGTGAGGATGCAATGGATGTGCCGCAAATACCGCGTAAACGCGCGGGAAAGTCGTTGTCAAAGCAGCCTGCTGATGATCGTTATCAGGCCGTGTACGATCTTGCCGATGCGGGGGTAAGCGACGTTGCCGAAATTGCTCGTCAAACCGGACTTGGGCAAGCCGAAGTTAGCCTCGTTCTGAACCTTCGACCGCGATAATTGACCTTTCTGCGGTTCGCCGCCATAATTCTCAAGGAGCTCATATCGATATCATGACATCACTTCGAAACCTTACTCCAACTGCCCGCCTCCTACTCTTAGCGGGTGTTGGCGCAGCAATTGCGCTTCCCGTCCTTTCGGGATGCAAATCTGACGATCATAGCGGATTGTCCGGTTCGCCGTCGCTCACAGAACCAGTAGCGACAGTTAACGGTGACAAGATCGAGGCGTCGCTACTCTACGACGCGATGCAGCACTATGTTCCAGTCAAAGGACCCGCCGACGCTAATAGCGCGACATTGACGCAGCCAGTAGGGCGGATTGTGTTGAGCGAGCTCATCCAAAACGTCATTCTGCTTCAAGTGGCGAAGAGTAAAAACGCTGCTGTCACTGACAGCCTCGTAGATGATCGCTATAACTACATAAAAACTGTAGAAGAAAAGACCAATACGACAAAGCCATTTGATGACTACCTTGCAGCGGAAGGTTATACACCTGCAACTTTCAAGGATGAGCAAATCAAGCAGCTTGTCGCTCGAATAAACCTTGCTGCGCTGGGACAAACCATCACCGACGCCGAGGTTTCTGCCTATTACAAGCAGCACCCAGAGAAGTATACGTTCCCTGAGCGGGTCCATATACAGCGCATCGTCCTAGGCGACAAGGCGACGGCTGACGCAGCTCAAGCTGATGCTCAAAAGGCTGGGTCGTTCAAGAACTTCATTGGCAAAAGCATCGATCCGCCACTGACGGGCGGATTGGACGCCAGCGACCTTCCAAAGTGGGAAGCCCTTAGTGGACCTGGGCTCCAGTTCCCGCCGCAGATACTAAATCCGCTGAAGGCCGCGAAAACCGGGGATGTTATCGCGCCGCTTCAGCTACAGCCTGGTCATTGGTGGGTAATTCGTGTTGCCGATAAGCAGCCTGAGTACACGATGCCGTTCGATCAGGTTAAGTCGATTGTGAAACTCGACGCGCTCGCCGAAAAAGGCATGAGGAGTTCGTCAGTCATTGAGGTTCAGCAATCGTTGCAGACCGCTCTTCAAACAGCCAATATCGTGATTGGCCCGAAGCAGTATCAGCCCGTTGCAGAGCAGTTTAAAGCTAAGCCTCGCCCAATGGCGCCGCCGATGACGTCCCCGCCGCACCAGCCTGCGCAGACACCGCCGGCCAAGCAATAGCGCCTAACCGGGAGCGCATCGATTGAATTACGAGAAAGCGAAGTTGCGTTCTACCAAGAGCGCAACTTCGCTTTTTCGCTGATGATTTTGATGGCGAATATCCTGCATAACGAGTACTTGAAAGGTTCAGGCATTGCCTGGGATTAACGATGGAATCGACTAAGATCACTCTGGTAGGGTTAGGAACTGGAAGCGCAGATGCGCTCACGCTAGGCGCGATTCGTGCGCTCCGAAACGCCAAACCCGGCACGATCCTACTGCGCACTCGCGTTCATCCAACGGTTGCGTGGCTGGAAGAGAACGAAGGCATCCTCTTTACCCAGAGCTATGATGAGCTATATGAATTAGCTGAACGATTCGAAGATATTTATTCGACTATCGCGTCAGATGTGATAGACACAGCCAGGAGGTTGGGCTCGGTAGTCTATGCAGTGCCTGGACATCCGTTCTTTGGCGAAACCTCTGTAGCCCAAATCCTGCAAAGGGCGGCTCAAGAGGGGATAGAAGTAGTTTCTACACCATCAACGTCCTTTGTAGAAACGGTCATTGCAGGCGCGACTGTCGAAGTCTCGCAACTAGCTGTGGTGGACGCACTCGAACTACCCGACCTTCAATACGTGTACCGGTCATTCCAGCCTCCATTTGCTTTTGATAGATACAACCTGGTGTATCAGGTGTACGACCGCGACATCGCTTCCGCTACGAAATTGGCTTTGCTGGAATACTATCCGCCGGAGCACCCTATCACGGTTGTGGGCGGCAGTGAAAACGGGGACACGCAATCTCGTATCGTAGCGCTGGCCGAACTCGACCGGCCCGCTCAGGAGTTCGATCACCTGTCCTCACTTCTCGTACCGCCGATGCCAGAATCGCAGCGCCGACACGATTTCTACAGCCTGCTTAATATCATGGCAAGGTTACGAGAGCCTGACACGGGGTGTCCGTGGGATCGTGAGCAGACACCGGAGACCCTCCGAAAGTATGTTCTCGAAGAAGCATACGAGGTCCTCGATGCTCTCGATTCAGGCGATCCAGATAAATACGCTGAAGAACTGGGCGACCTTCTGCTACAAGTCGCGTTCCATGCTCAGCTGGCTCGCGAGGATTACACATTCACAATCGACGACGTGATTGGACATATCGTCAACAAGCTTATTCGTCGTCACCCACACGTCTTTGGCGACCTCTCCGTATCGGGAGCAGAAGAGGTCCTCGTTAACTGGGAAGCCATCAAGCTAACTGAGAAGGGATACGAAGACCGTAAGAGCGTGCTTGACGGTGTCGTGCGCGCTCTGCCTGCACTCACGAGAGCTCAGGAGATCTCTAAGAAGGCGGCCAAAGCGGGATTCGAGTGGGAGAGCATTGATGGCGTGTTCGAAAAGCTCCACGAGGAGATCGCTGAGCTACACGAAGCACGCGCAAAGGGTAATCACGCCGAAGTCGCCAACGAGCTTGGTGATCTCCTTTTTACCGTGGTCAATCTCGCGAGGTTTGAGAAGGTGGATGCTGAGGATGCCCTGCAGCGAATGGTTAATCGCTTCATTGACCGGTTCAAGCGAATTGAAGATTCTGCGGCGGAACAGGGTCTCAAGATTGAGGAACTGACACAATCTGAAATGGAAGTGATTTGGCAACAGGCTAAACGGGAACAAAGATCATAGACGTTAAGTCTATCAAATAAGGCATGGTATGCCTGCGGCATCGATAGTGCTTGACTTGGTGTAGATCGGCAACCGGCCACGGACGTTGTGGCGAGGAGCTTACTGTGAAGGTTTTAATGCACGCGCACCTTTCCCTCCTAATAGGATCTCTGCTTACTATCCCGATCGCTGCGTTAGCGGAACCTGCAACACCGCCAAGTGATCCGGGACACGTTCACATTGTTTTGCCCAAGGCCGTGATTCCGATACCGAGTCGCGCACAGCTGTCCACGGATCGGCAATCGTTTAAGTCGGGCGAGCGGGTTAAGTTCTCATTCACGATTGTCAACCCAGGGCGGGCTGCGATTTCGTATACGTTCCCTTCATCGCAAGAGTTTGAGATTACGGTTGCGGATTCGATGGGCAAGGCGCAGTGGCGCTGGTCTCGTGGCCGAATGTTCGCTCAAGTCGTGTCAAAATTGGTACTCAATTCTGGAGAGACAAAGACATTTTCGGTAGATTACAATCTCGCTACGGATAGTGGTACCGTATTGCCTCCCGGTAAGTATGAAGCTACCGCCCAACTCACGCCAATGCCGCGATTTATCGTTAGCGGCGGGATACTCGTTAACCCGGAGAAGGATCCCAACAACCTTGGTGTCCGAACCAAAAGCGATGTAGATTCCGGGGCGACTCTTCAAAACGACGTGACACCGTCCGTGGCAGCCAAAACGTCATTCGTTGTAACACCGTAGTGGCCCGTACCATCGCCCCGCCGATTGATAATGACGATCGGTCTGACTGGAGAACACTGTGAAAGCTGTACAATCATTCTTATCAATTGCTGTTGGGGCGATTACGTTGTCTATCGCAATGGCACAAACGGCGGTTTCGCCGACGGGGATAGGAAACACACCCTTACCGCCGGGTATGACAATTGGAAACATCCCGCCGACTAATCAGCAGTATCAGAATGTCCAAAACCAGGCTGGAAAACCCAATGGATTCAATCGCGGTAACGTAACTGGACCTACAAACGGTGGAACTCCGCAGCAAACTACGCCTTCGCCAGGGATCACCTGGGGTAGTGGCCCGATATGGAACGGACGGCCTTTGCCGCAGTCCGATAACTACATTTTTCTTAACAACGGTGGCTACGATGGTGGCACAGTCATCATCGGAGCAGCGCCCGCTCCCGTTATCGGCGGCTACACAGTCAACGGTTATGGTTCATCGGCATCAGGTTACTCAGCAAATCAGAGCTATTCCACCAATAATGGATATTACTCTTCCAGCGGATCCATTTCCACAACCTATTTTGGTACGCCGATACTGACGTCGACTTACGGGGCAAACTGCTACCCTAGCCCGTGGGGATATCAGGGCTTACCGACGTATATCGCGTGCCCGCCGTCGGCAATAACTGTTTATACAACCCCGCCTCAAGCGATCTATATTGGCGGTTATGTACCTTATATTGCGCCCCAGCCCCAGCCTAGTGTAACAAACGTATATAATCAGTACAATCAATACAACTACTACGGTTCCAGTTCAACGGATAACGCTGCGAGCGCGCCCGCTGTTACGCCTGGTAGTGGCGCAGGATCCACCCGGAATGATGCCACTGGCCAAACGAATGCCACCAAATCACCCGTATCGCAAGCGATGCCAACAGCGAGCGACGCCGACGCGGCAATCGTAGCGCAGGCCTTCCAAGATATCGCCCGATGCTGGATGCGGTCCGACACGTCCCTTCTCAAGAAATACCTCGTTCAGACTCAGAAAGTTGCTATTCAGTCAAAGGGTGCCTATCAATATTCAATAGAAGCCGACAAGTTCGCTAAAGTAACCGACGACGTATTCGATCAACTCGTCACGCGATCCTTTGCCTTCGATGCGCTACGAGCTCAGGCGAATGGCGACGTGACCGCATACGCCAAGCATGTTTACATGCTGCGGTCAGGCGACGACACCGCGCCGCTCAAGACCATGTACGCAGCTTACACAGTGGGAAAGCGCGATGGACGTTGGGTAGTGGTGGCAGTTGATTCTTCGGCCACCCCATTGATCGCGGCACAAGGAACTACGTCAACATCATCCTCAAGCGCTCGAGTCATGACGAACACCGCGAATTAGCGGTTCGACTGTGATGTTTTGCGATGCCACAAGCAGATTGCCTGCTTGTGGCATGTTTTATGTTGTATCAAAGTTTTTAAAAAATACCCGTCCCTAAGGTCATTGTTATATCGTCTAAATGCGACAGAGACCACGCCGAGTCCATGGTTGCAGTCTAGTCCAGGTTCTTCTGGCAGGAGTTAAGGTTTGACATACTATATCAGTTCAAAGTCGATGCGACGTTGCGCAATACTCGTTTCAGGAGCTCTAGCAGTATCGCTTTTGGCGGGTTCAGTTCCCGCTGCCGTCGCCAAAGCACATCCCAAGGCCAAGGTTACAAAGAAGGCATCAAAGGCGGTGCCTAAACCTGCCCTAAAGCCGAAACCCAAGACGACATTGCCCAGCGTGCCTGTGAACGTCAGCACCATTGCGCGTCCTGCTTTCTCGCCGAGCCCGGTTAGTCTTTACCGGTATGTGGGCAACCCATCGGCAACCGCTGACGGTATCACTGCTTGGGTATACGGCGACGGCAAGGGCGGAACTATTCGTCTGCGAGCAATGGCCTCTGGTGGCCGCGCACAGCTGCCAACTGCAGCGCAAGGTACTGGAACCGATACAGAGCCGCTGTGGCCGACATGGCTCGCGAAGCCAGTTATCGTTTCGTTTGTTGGTTGGCGGAAAGTTCATGCGCCTCTGTCCGAACTAACGTATCGGCCACCTGCTGATGCTAAGCTTGACGCTGCTCCAATTGATTTTTCCCAAGCGGACACAGTTGGTGTGGATACTAACCGGCGTGCTGGAACACTGTACGTTGACAATATTGCGTGGGGTGGGGACAATTCTGCCGATGATGGTCAGATTGTCGATGACTTCGAACAGCCGCTGGCCGCGTGGCGCACCCATGGCACTCCCGAAGCTCTCAATGCGGTCCAGTATTCATCGTCGCCGCTGGCGAAGGCTGGCACGCGATCAATGAAGCTGGATTTTACGGCTGTTGACGCGGCGACGACGCAGAAGCTAACGTACTTGGGGCGCGTTGTGGCCGCGTCGAAAGATCCGTGCGTCATATTCGTTCCTGGTGGGGCGTTTGACCGCGAAACTGCTGATGCTCTCCCGCAGGAAGGCGACTTCTCCAACGAGATTAATACATTCGCCTGTCCCGATCAGATACAGGCTGCCTCGTTCACGTTGTATGCAAAAACGGCGCTTAGCCATGTCAAGGTTACGCAAAAGTATCCTCTTGGCATAGCTGGCTACAATATGCCCAAGTCGGCAGTTAATCTTCATATCGTAAAGATGGTGAAATCGCATGGTGTAGGGCCGCTACGAGACCCGGATGCGACGACAACTGTTCAGTCAATGCTGGTGAAGGATGATAGAATTCCGCTCGTGATGACAGGCGGACTGCCCCCTGAAGTTAGGCTCACTGGCGATCCGCAAACCGACATCCCTGCCCATACTCAAAAGCAGTTCTGGGTGACCATCAGTGTCCCAGCCAATACTCCGCCCGGCAAATACACAGGCGTGATTGAGGTATCGTCTGACCAGTTTGCGTCCCAAGCGCTTACGCTCAATGTAGATGTTCTTCCCATTCGGTTAATGGCTCCCTCGAAGCAGTATGCAATCGACTACAGAGGTAAATTGGGCGGATCCAGTACTCCAGAAACGGCGACGATCACCGATGGTGTTTCGCCAGAGCGGTTCGCGATGGAACTGAAGGATATAAGCGATCACGGGGTTCGTTACACGACGTTGCGCGATCAGGGTGACAACCTGTGGAAGTCTGTCACCATTTACAACAACCTACATATGGGATACCCATTTGTGTACGAAGGTTGGAATACTATCGACGATGTTCAGGCTCTCGAACAGCAAAGGATTGCCAAGCGAGCGTCGCCATTCTACTATATGGCGAATGATCCATCCGAACTTGCAACGCTTAAGGACGCTGGGGTTCAGACTGCCGTTCGCGTTCCAGCTATGGACGTTCTCGCAGCCAATAAGAAGAATATCGATCTCGCGCTGTATCCAGTTGATATTCCGGTTATAGCGTCAAATATAGCCCAAAATGGTGTCCGCTCGGTGAAGAACAGAGACTGGCTGTGGTGGACTGCTGCTCAACCCAATCCTCATCTTAACCGATTCTATACGGGGGTGCTCCTGTGGCGGGCCAACCTCTACGGAGCGATCGCCAGCGACTATCAGACAGCGTACGAAACGGATCCATTCGACGATCTCGCACAGCCGGCCGGCAAGAACGCGCCGTACAGGCCGCAGATGCTGACTTATCCGACGCAGGATGGACTGATCAGCACCATCCAGTGGGAAGCGATTCGCGAGGGGATCACCGACGCGCGATACTTGACGACCTACTACGCAGCGTATCGCGAATGTAAGGACGCGCATGTCGCCCCGGACCTAGTCAACACATCGTTCACGCAGATTAATGCATTTCTGTCGAAGCCGCTCGCGTCATATAGTGACGTTGAACTGCAGAAGGGCAGGTTGCTCGTGGCGAACTACGCCGTGAGGCTACGATTGATCCTGGACGCCTACTACAAGACCCATCCGCTATTCGGCTCCACACCGGCTCCAAAGTAGCAGACTGATTTCCTCTTAGGTACCCCCAAAGGAAAGAGCCTGCCACCAGTTAACTGGTGGCGGGCTCTTTTGCGGTCGGGGTTCCAAGAAGCTACTTAATGAACAGCATTTCCTGGTAGGTTGGTAGCGGCCAGATATCGTCGGACACGACGGTCTCTAGCGCGTCGGCGTTAGCGCGGACTTCGGCCATGGCGGGAAGCACGACGTCGCGGAAGTGCTTCGCATGATCCAGTGCGTCCCCTGTGGCTTCGTGGTGGACGGCATGCTCAAGAGCCTTAATGCCAGCCTTAAGGTCAGCCGTCATCTTCAGAACTTCGTCAAGCAGCGAAGTATCGTGCGGCTTTTCGAGGGTCTTCAGGTCGAGAGCAAGCGCCGCCAATTGAGCCTGGTACGCGAATGCAGCCGGGAGGATCTTCGTCTTGGCGATTTCGAGGGTCAGCAGGCTTTCGGTGTTGACGTCGAGGCAATATCGATCAAGCCAGATCTCGTAGCGGCTGGTAACCTCACGCTCAGATAGAACGCCGTACTTCTCGAATACAGCGACGTTCTCCGGGTAAACCAGCGCAGGGAGCGCGTCGACGCTGTTGCGAAGGTTCGGCAGGCCGCGCTTCTCAGCTTCGGCGTGCCACTCTGCCGAGTATCCGTTGCCGCCGAATACGACTGCGTGATGCTCGTTAGCTATGCCCTGAAGGACGACGGTGATTGCATCGTCGAGCTTCGACGGGTCGCCGCCCATTTCTTTTTCGATTTCAGTGGCGACGAAGTCGAGGGATTCCGCGACGATTGTGTTCATAACGGTAAGCGGCCAACCGATAGACTGGTTGGAGCCGACCGCGCGGAACTCGAAGCGGTTGCCAGTGAACGCGAACGGACTTGTGCGGTTTCGGTCCCCAGCGTGGCGCGGCAATGTTGGCAAGGTGTCGGCGCCGATCTTCAGGGTGCCTGACGACTTTGAGCTACTGGCCTTGCCTTGCTTCAGTTGATTGAAGACATCTTCCAGCTGATCGCCAAGGAACACCGAGATGATCGCTGGCGGGGCTTCGTTCGCACCAAGTCGGTGGTCGTTGCCTGCGGAGGCAACAGAAGCTCGCAATAGGGTCGAGTACTTGTGGACCGCTCGGATTGTGGCGAGGCAGAAGACCAGGAAACGAGCGTTGTCGTGCGGTGTCTCGCCCGGATCAAGCAAGTTGCCAAGCTTGCAGCCAATGGACCAGTTAAGGTGCTTGCCAGAGCCGTTAATGCCAGAGAATGGCTTTTCATGCAGCAGGCAGGCCATACCGTACTTCGACGCTACGCGCTGTAGCTGAGACATGACGATGTGCTGGTGGTCGTGGCCAAGGTTTCCGCTTTCGTACACTGGAGCTACTTCGAACTGCCCAGGGGCAACTTCGTTGTGGCGGGTCTTGATCGGAATACCCTGCTTGTAGAACTCATGCTCGGCTTCCATCATGAACGCCAGAACACGCTCGGGAATTGCGCCGAAATAGTGATCTTCGAACTCCTGGCCCTTGGGAGGCTTTGCCCCAAAGAGTGTGCGGCCCGAGTTCAAAAGGTCGGGGCGAGCGAAGAAGAAGTTGCGGTCGATTAGGAAGTACTCTTGCTCCGGGCCAGCTGACGACGAGATGAGACCTGGATCGTCATGTCCGAACAACTTAAGAACACGAGCAGCCTGCTTGTTGAGAGCCTGGTTGGATCGCAGGATCGGCGTCTTGTAGTCGAGCGCTTCGCCGGTCCACGAGACAAACGCTGTGGGAATACAAAGCGTATTGCCATTCGGGTTCTCATAGATGTAAGCGGGGCTCGTAACGTCCCACGCCGTGTAGCCGCGAGCTTCGAAGGTGGCGCGGATACCGCCAGACGGGAAGCTGGACGCGTCCGGCTCAGCCTGGATGAGAGCGCTGCCCGAGAACTGAGCGATCGTGCCGCCGGAACCATCGGGATCGAAGAAGCTGTCATGCTTCTCCGCCGTAAGGCCGGTTAAGGGATAGAAAACGTGAGTGTAGTGGGTTGCTCCCTTGTCGAGTGCCCAGGATCGCATCGCAGAGGCGACTTCGTCGGCGTACTTAGCATCGAATGGCTCGCCCTTTTCGATGGTCTTCTGAACAGCCTTGTAGGTCTGCTTCGAGAGCATCTGGCGCATAACCTTGTCGTTGAAGACGTTAGTGCCGTAAAGCGCGTGCGATGTTTCGCCCTCAAGGTCGATGGCGTTTACAAGCGGCTTGTAGTTGATGACTGCAGAAATTGCTTCCTGCCTGCCGGTGGTTGACTTCACTGCTGGATTATTCTCCTTTAGTATTTAACGAACGAAAATAGGACAGATACATCGGTGTGTAGTGCGTCTTTGTTGCGCAAGTGCCGCAATAACGAGCGGCTAGTCTGTCAATTGCCAGCAATCCACCGAGCAACGACTTAAAGCCTAGGTGACTGGCAAATGCACTTAAAACTTGGGGCAAAGAAAAAGCCCCGTACTCGCAAGCTCGACTGGCAAAGCACTGCCAATGGAGCCCGGGTACGCGGCGTCATAGCCTAAAATCCAACATCATCGTCAGGATCTACGGGTGAAATCAGTGTAGCCTATAATGCGACCAAGTGTCAAGTTGTGAGGCGATTTGACACTTGGTCCATTTTTTAGCGGGCCGCTCTCGTCGCTCATTTCGACGATACGCGGCTAATTGCGGTTGGAGAGAATTTGAATTTCGCCCGGTCGCAAGGTCACAGGAATATACCGGCAGCGACCATCTGGATACGTTTCCGCGTTAATTGTCGTAAACGGACCAGGCTTGTTGCTTAGGAGCACATCAAACGCCTCATTGTGAGCGTTAAGGATAATATCGACGATCACTTGCCCCGTCCATTGATAATGGAGATTCGGGTTTGCGATAACGATCATTTCCTGCTCAGCGAACACACGGGAGAAGGCAATAGGATCACCTGGTGTGGTCGGGATATAGAAGTTCTCAGTATCGGTAGAGATCGGCCGGAAATACTGCCGTCCATACCGTAATGGAGGCTGCTCGCGTCGCACCTGCGCCAGTTGCTTGGTGAACTTGTAGAAGGGATGGTCTTGGTCGAATCCTCCGCCGGGCCGCCCCCAAAGCGCTTCGCGGACTGCTTCTTCATCGTATCCGTAACCGTGGAGCCCTTGCTCCGTGCCGTAATACACGCATGGTATTCCTTGCAGACCAAACAGGCAGCCGAGAGCGATTTCGAGCTGGCAATCGTACGCATGCGGGGCATCTGCGGGACTATAGTAAGCGCGGTGATGCTGGTCATGGTTGTCAAGGAACGTTACAAAGAACTTGCTAGCCTCGCCATGGGCGCTTGTGATGTGCCGTTCAATCTCGTGGCGCCGGTCGTACATCGCAGACAAATTGGACGGCGGATGGATGCCTTTGGCAATGTCGGGCAGCACGAACATAAGCGGAAAGTCCAGCGCTGCATCCGCTGCCTTCAGGCCATCATCATCTTCTAGCAAGGTGTTTCGACCTACATACTGAGCTACAACGTCTTCGCTATCAAACACCTCGCAGAATATGAAGAAGTTCTTCTTGCCAATGGTTGCTGCAAACTCTCGCATGGCTGAACAGAAAACGCGGCCGTAATCACGGTCGATGTGCTTAAAAGCGTCTACCCTCAACCCGTCAACATCATACTTACCGACAAGGTATTTGTACGCGCGAATTAAAGTTTCGCGAGCGTCAGTTGTCCCGTTCGTGATCAGCGATTTAAGGCTCATGAAGTCGGTTTCGATTTCGAAGCCTTCTCCACGGCGATAGAATTGGTGATTTGATCGGAGCTCGACAGGCCATACACCAGCGTCTATTTCATCGTCGGGTATATCTGCGGCGTCGGTCCATTCCGGATTTGGCTTGCCCGTTGAATCCCGCCAGTAGACCGGTTGGGAAGCGCCCTGGAACGGAATCTTACCAGTGGTTACACCATCATCCCCGACATACGCGAACACATCACCGGTATGGTGCAGAACTATGTCGAATACGATGTAAATACCGCGAGCGTGGGCTTCGTCAATCAATTGGTGCAGTTCGTCTTCGACGAGCTTTGGGTTCGCTATAGCGGCTTCGGGATCAGACGCCAATCGCGGATCGATAGCCAGAAAGTCCTGGACACCGTAACCGTGGTAGGTTGGCCGGTAAAGGCAGTTCTTCTGCACGGGTGACAGCCAGATGGCTTCGACGCCTAACTCTTTAAGGTAAGGCAGCTGTTCGCGGACTCCATTGAGCGTTCCGCCCTGAAAAATGTAGCGATTTCGTCCGTCCCACTTCGCTTTTGGTGGGGCGGACGGGTTATTGAACCGATCAATGACAAGCTGGTATATCCAAACGTCGCGCCAATCTTCCGGGGACGGGTAGGGGCGCGGAACATCAATGGTAGCGCCATCCAGCTCGACCTGGATCTTGTGAGGCGTCCGTAGCGATTTGAACAGCTTCGAGATGGCGGGGTCATGGATGGATCTTATCATAACCTAGTATAGCACGACCCAGCCGGTCGAATTGCGCGCTATTTACTGATTACGACTTGTAATACAAGGGTGCCTCGGACGATTATGTCGCAGCCTCCTGTAGGTTACCCAACACTTCTGTGTTGTTCGCAGGTAGGGCTGGCTGGTATTGGTATCCGGGTTCGGCGGCCTGACGCTTAAGTACATCTGAGATTTCCCGCCATGTTGCTGCTATTCCTTGCGGTGCTGGCGGAAGGTCGTACTCGATGGCCATTCTTAACTGAGCGAGGTTATAGCATGGAACGCCGGGATACATGTGATGTTCTATATGGTAGTTCATCTGCCAATACAAGAATCGCGGAACGGGATTTAGTAAGAACGTGCGGCAACACACTCGGAAATCCGTAGAGTTGTCCTGAAGGCCGACATGCTGGGTGTTATTGCAAAGAAAGAACAGCCATCCACCATAAAACGGAGCCAAACTAATAAGCACGGGTAGTAACCAAATGTGTAAGACTAGGCTGGTCACTAGGAGTAACGCATGACCGATTAGCAGCGTCCTGGCCCATGACGAAACGTATTTTCGTCGTTCAGGATTAGATTCCGGAAATAGCTTCAACTCCCAATCGCCTTGGAACTGTCCCCTCATCACGCGAGCGTGGAACTTGATCACATGCACAATTCCCATCGGGTTCACAATTGCGGTGCGCTTGAAATCGGGCCACGTAATCTTGATAGGAACGACGACTTCAAGGTCGTCTGGGGGATGGAGCGTGGAGCGGTGGTGCCTGACGTGACTGGCCTCAAACAGCCGGTGGTTGATCCAGCCGAGGAACGCCATAATATGTACGAAGAGGACATTGAGCCACCTGGTCTTGAAAACGGTGTCGTGTCCCAGTTCGTGCACGCCGTTGATCATGAAGGCATAACACGTCCCGTGTAGGAGCAGGAGCGCCACTGTCGCGTACCATGGCCAATGGCTGGCGGAGTACAGCACCGATAGTGCCGTCGCAGTGACGATCCCAAGATAGCCGAGTGTTTGGATAGCAGCCTTGAAATCACTACGGCGATAAAGTGCCTTCAAGAGATCGGGTTCTATCGGCGTTCGATACCATTTTATTGATTTTGCTCGCGATTCGTCGCTCATGGCGAATTACCTTCTACGGGACAATTGATTATCCGCTATTGTAGATCGCCTGCTGGCTGAGTCGCGTTCATGGGAAAACGATAAATGTTCAGAAATTATCGCTCCGTAGTAATTGCGACACGCATGTGCTTGCCATTCGGTTTAACGAATCGTTCCTATGGACAACTCGGTTGCTTCGGTGGTAATATGTTATCGTAGCCTCAGGTAAACGCCCCGCTGAGGCAATGCTCCTGACCGACCATGATGTCGTTCACTGATTTCGGCGCCGCCAACGATGTGCGGATAGCAATAACGCCCATCCGGCTTTGTCGACTGCAAGTACAGTAGCCACCGTCGACCAGCTAATCAGTTTCGCACGGAAAATCGGTATGCCACGTACACAGCCCAGCCAGCGCACGAAGACGATCGTTAGGCGGCCCACATCTCTCAAAAAATCGCAAGCGTCGGAGCTGAGTAGCGACGCCGCGCAGGAGAAGTCTCAGATGTTTATTAGGGAAACCGGAATGAAACAAGTAGATATGGTCGTTATCGGGAGCGGACCGGCAGGTCAAAAGGCCGCAATTCAAGCCGCGAAGTTGGGGAAGTCCGTCACGCTTGTGGAGCGGACAAACGTCCTGGGAGGTGCCTGCATCAATACAGGGACCATTCCAAGCAAGGCGCTCCGTGAGGCAGTTCTGCACCTTTCAGGCATAGCCCAACGCGGTCTCTACCACGATGACGGGAACGTCATGCAGGCGATCACATTCGATGACCTGATCTTCAGGTGCCGTCAGGTCATCAAGAATGAGCTTTCGGTTATTCGCGACCATATGCGTAGCAATAATGTGGAGCTAGTGTGGGGCGAAGCCAGCTTTGTCGATGAAAACACTATCCAGGTCACTCGTCCACACTCCGCCGAGACCCTGCGCGCGAAGCATATTATCATTGCAACTGGCACAACGCCATCGCGTCCCAGCAGCATCCCGTTCGATAACACTCGCATCGTCGACAGCGACGGCGTCTTGCATCTTCCTAATCTTCCGAAAAGCATGATCATCGTCGGCGGGGGCGTTATTGGGACAGAGTATGCGTGTATGATGGCGGCGCTTGGGGTACGTGTCATTCTTACAGAAGCGCGTCCGGTGTTGATGGAGTTCGTCGACGCTGAGATTATCGAAGCGCTTCAATATCGAATGCGCACTATGGGCGTGACACTGAGGCTTGGCGAACGGGTTGAGGACGTCCGCATACTGCCCAGCGGCTTAGTTCAAGCAACACTCCAGTCCGGCAAGCATCTTCGAGCAGAAACGCTCCTTTACTGCATCGGCAGACAAGGCGCCACCGCAGGTCTTGGCCTTGAAAAGATTGGCCTTGAGCCGGACAACCGCGGCCGCTTGAAGGTGAACGAAAAGTACGAAACCGCGCTGCCGCACATTTTCGCAGTAGGTGATGTTATCGGCTATCCGGCCCTAGCAAGTACTTCGATGGAGCAGGGGCGACTAGCGGCGTGCCACGCATATGGAGAAGAGACGTGCTCCATCCCGGAGCTATTTCCAGTCGGCATTTACACCATCCCGGAGATTTCCATGGTAGGAAAAACAGAAGCGCAGCTCACTGCCGCTGGAATTCCCTATGAGTCAGGGATCGCTCAGTACAAAGAAATCGCCCGCGGACAACTCCTTGGCGACGAAGTTGGCATGCTGAAGCTACTTATCCACGAGCAAACGCGCCAAATTATGGGGGTTCATGCCATTGGAACCGGAGCAACTGAGTTGATACACATCGGTCAATCCGTGCTGGCGTTCAAGGGTACTGTCGACTACTTTATAAACAGCGTCTTTAACTATCCAACGCTGGCAGAATGTTACAAGGTGGCAGCACTGAATGGTAGTAACAAGCTAAGATCGCTGTGGAATCACGTCGACGCTGCGGAAGCGCCTCACTTGACCATATGCGAGGCGGTGTAGCGCGGCGGGTATCATATTCCCGCCATGGTGCAATTCTCCGGCACATCCCGCGATAAGTACAAAGTTGACCTCCCACTGCTCGTGACCGTGCTCGTGATAGCGCTCGGGGGCGTTCTGTCGATTCGTAGCGCGTTACATGGCGATGTCGCTGGAGCTTGGTTCGTCAAGAAGCAGCTTATTGGGATACTTGCCGGGACGGGGTTACTGTTTGCGATTGCATTGACCGACTACAGCGCGTTTCTCCCCCGCATCTCGAAACCACTCACTTTCATCAATATTGGCCTGCTGATCCTCGTCTTGAAACTCGGCCACTCAGCAAAAGGGGCCCAACGCTGGATCCCACTTGGGCCAGTGCAGTTTCAGCCTTCAGAAGTTGCAAAACTCGCCATAATTATCGCCCTTGCCGTGTATCTTTCACGCCGACGCGGGGCAATTACTGACCCACGGACAATCGCGGAATCATTCGGCGTTATCGTCGCCCCGTTCGCCCTCATTTTCTTGCAACCCGACCTCGGTACAGGACTTGTGATCGTTACCTTGTGGCTCGGAATGCTCTTTATCGGCGGTGCGAAACTTAGACACCTCGCCGTTATCGTCGCCGCTGGCTTAGCCGTCTTCGGCTGCCTCTGGGTTAGCGGAAAAATTAAGGATTACCAAAAGCAACGCCTGACATCGTTTATCAACCCCAAAGCTGACCCTCGAGACACAGGTTATCACCTGCGTCAATCCCAGATCGCTATTGGGGCCGGCCAGTTTCTGGGGCAGGGGTATGGGCATGGATTGCAGGCTGGCGGGAACTTTATCCCCGAGCAGCACACCGACTTCATCTTTACCGTGGTTGGCGAAGAGGGGGGATTTGTGGGCGCAATCGCACTGCTCGCGCTTTACCTGTTTGCGCTCCAGCGATGTATTTGGATTATGCTAGGGACACAGGACTATTTCGGGAGGCTGCTGATTGCTGGCGTGGTTTCGATGCTTGCGTTCCACGTAATCGTTAACATCGGTATGACAATCGGCGTTATGCCCGTCACGGGTGTGCCGCTTCCGTTTTTTTCCTACGGCCTGTCATCGCTTGTAATCGATATGGCCGCAATCGGCATAGTACTCAGCGTCAACCGACGTAGTTCATCGGGGATCATTTTCTAGGGGTGAGCGTCATTGATCTCGTCTATTGAGTTAGCAAAATTATGCGGCGTTTCGCAGGGAACTGTCGATCGCGCACTTCATGATAGACCTGGCGTGAGCCCAGCCACAAAAGCGCGCGTCCTGGAAGCAGCCAACGAGTACGGCTACATAGCCCATCCGGCTATGCAAGAACTGCTTTCAGGTCAGACGAGCCTTGTCGGTGGGATCGTGCCTGCGGTGAACTCGCCCTTCTTCATGGACCTAATGCAAGCGGCGGCTATTCACTGCGCGGATGCGGGACTCCGCTTGCTGATAACGCCCGTAAAGTCGGAATCAGATTTTCGCGGCGCTCTTAAAGAGTTTGCAGCACGAAGATTTCGTGGTGCTCTTGTCGTACCACCACGCGACAATATTGCGTTACCAGAGGTTGGATCCGTACGCGTCGCGTCCTTTATAGCGCCAAGCGAGGGAGTTAACGTCCGGTCTTTTCTGCCGGATGAGGTTGACATTGGTGCGAAAGCTACTCAATATCTCGTCGAACATGGTCACAGGCGCATTGCGCACCTCACGTATGCCCGCAAATCACTTCCCATCATTGATCGCGCTACCGGGTACCGCAACACCATGCGAGTCCAAGGGCTGCACGAGCGTGTAATCGTCGACGACGGAGGTAAAGAGTTAGCCGATGTCGTCACCAGCGTCAAGCCGACCGCCATTCTGTGCCACAACGACTGGTTAGCTCTGGACGTCATCCGCCGCCTTGGTACGTTGGGGTATCGCGTCCCCGATGACATTTCTGTGATGGGAGTAGACGACAGCCCGACATTCAAGGCTCTTTACCCTGGCATAACGACGATGCGGTACCCCATGGACGAAGTCGCCAGTGACGCTGTTCAGTGGATAATCACCGGATCTCAAGCAACGAGTTCGTACCGTAGCGATGTCGTCGAGGGCGGCACGGTATGTTCGCCGACGCCATAATTCCGGGGTGTGATTCACGATTGTGGCAAGCGGCCAACGATCGGACAGTTTGATAGCGATCACCATGCCTGCGGCGCACACTTAGCCCCGGAGGGGTGCTCTTCGTCAGACCGGGAGTTCTAGTCCCGGTGAATGCGGCGCTTTGGTTGCCACTTTGCTGAATTGCACCCTTCCGGCCGGAGCAGGGATTTTAGCAGCTTTGGTGAAATAGAAGTTACGATCACATGGCATAATCTGCCCTACGATCTTCTAGCACGTCAAATCTTAGTCCACGAGGTCTACTCATGACGACGTCTCCTCGCATAACCCACGCATGGGAACTTACGGAATCCGAAAAGGTGCGGCTTTTTGTCACCAGCGTTATCGCCCTCGTCGCTGCTGGCATCGCATTCGCGGTCCGTACAAATATTCTGGGCGATCTAGCCCACGACCTTTTTACTGGCCCGGGTGGTGAAAAGGTCGGCGGAGCGGTCGGAAATGCGTTTCTTGGCTTTGCGATTTCGATCATAGTGTCGAGCCCGCTACTTGATCGCGTTGGAATGAAGCCACTTCTTGTGTTGTCGGCAATTCTACTCGCGGTCGGAACAATAGGTGTGTTGTGCGTTCAATCGATTGGGTCACGAGTTGGCATATTGCCAGCGCTTAGTGGTTCGTTCCTGGTTTTCGGGTTAGGATGGGGATTGATCGAATCAGTCATCAACCCCCTCATCGCCACCGTTTATTCCAGCGACAAGACTAAGAAACTCAATCACCTCCACGCGTGGTGGCCTGCGGGTTTGGTAATCGGGAGCGTTTTTGCTTTCTATTGTAAGGAAAATCATATCGGCTGGCAGACTCAGGTTGCAGTGACTCTGATCCCGGTGATCGCCTTTGGGCTTTTGGCGGCGACAGTACGCGTTCCATCCACAGAGCGAGCTGCCGCAGGTATCAGTGAGGCGGACATGTGGAAGGAGATTGCAAATCCGCTATTCCTGGTGCTCTTCCTATGTATGTTCTTGACGGCCTCATCTGAACTTGCGCCGAACCAATGGGTAGACTTCGCTCTTTCCCACTCTGTAGGAATGACCGGTGTCGTGCTTCTTGGCTATGTCAGCACGATTCAATTTGTTGGACGCCATTTTGCGGGTCCGTTGGCGCACAAGCTATCTCCTATAGGCCTTTTGTGGTTCTCGGCAGTGTTAGCGGCGTTGGGCTTGTTCTTGCTTGGCCACGCGAACTCACCGACGACTGCGATATTGTCTGCGACCGTGTGGGGCGTTGGAATCTGCTTCATGTGGCCGACAATGCTGGCGACGACATCGGAGCGCTTTCCACGTGGCGGTTCACTGTTGATGGGCCTAATGGGAGCTGCCGGGATGGGGGCGATATTCCTCGTGCTACCAAAGCTCGGTTTGATCTACGACGCGCACGCGACGGTCGCGGCGAAAGCCAACGGCTATGAGAGCTTCCAGGCGCTAAAGGATGCAGCCGGATCGACGAGCGCCACGCCTGCTGTCACACAGCTGCTTGAATCGGTTCAGGCCGCCGCCGGGTCTAACTCGTTCCTCGTCGTGGCGATCCTACCAGCAATCCTCATTTTCGTGTTTGGTGCATTTTGGCTGGCCGACCGCGCGAAGGGCGGCTATAAAGTAGTCGTTCTTGATGTGCCGCAAAAAGGGGACGACGCAGCAACATAATGCTACGACGAATGGTAAGTTGGGAGTTATAGATGAGTGACTGTGATGTTTCCCTCGTACACATCGTACGACAGCCCAAAGCGCGCTCTGCGTCTCGGCCACCGTTACTGGTGCTGATTCACGGCGTTGGAAGCAACGAAGAGGATCTCTTTGGCCTGGCGCCCTACCTTGATGATCGATTTTTAGTTGTAAGCGTGCGAGCGCCGTTGACGCTTGGTCCGGGCGCTTTCGGCTGGTATGAGATTTCGTTTACGGCGGAAGGGTTGCGGCACGATGCCGAGGGAGCAAAGCAGGGACGGGACACAGCATTTAAGGCGCTTGGAGAACTTGTGTCTAAGTATGATGTCGACCCGGCGCGCATCTTTGTGATGGGGTTTAGCCAGGGAGCTGTATTGAGCTTGGGAATCGCACTTCAGCACCCGAACGCGATAGCGGGAGCAGTTATAATGAGTGGTCACCTGGTTCCGGAGTTTGTTGCGGATACCGCGCCAAGCTCTGACCTCGGAGGACTCCCAATATTCGTTGCGCACGGCTTATCGGACAGTGTCTTGCCAATCGAGTCCGGTCGCCAGATCAACGAGTACCTTAAGCGCCAGCCAGTCAATCTCACCTACCGCGAGTACCCTATGGCTCATACAGTCTCCGAAAACAGCCTGTTCGATATCGCGCGATGGTTGTCTGCACAACTTGGATCGGTCGAGTAGAACGAGGATCTGAACCTGCGTTTTGGATACCATCCCATTATCGCGGAGTACAAATCGCCACATTGAGCCGCCGACTTCGGCGGCTCAATGCTTTGCCTCTGGGATTACCTGCGGTTATCGGGAACCGCCGTGATCGAATCGGCTAACCCGGTATCACCTAATCGTATCCACACCATGTCACCGCGCTGTAGGTCAGCGATGGCTGCCGACGTTGCTGATCGACGGTCATCGCCGCGATAAATCGAAGCACGGCGAGCAATCGTCACTGATTGACGTGTTCCGTTCGCGTCGATTTCGAGAACTTGGTCACCATTAACATTGGTCACACGTCGGATCGTCCCGACAACCATGTTTGCTTCGTTCGTGTCCATCCGGCGGTGCTGGTAGCGCTCATTACGTCCAGGCGTTGGGGCTTGTGCTACGTTAGCGGGCTGCCCTTGGCGCTGGATCTCTACCATCCTCGTCGCTGAGTTCCAGTCCACGTAGTCACCAAGTGCTTCAGCAACAAATCGAAGCGGAACGAGGGTCGTGCCATTCACCGCCTGCGCAGGCTGACTTAAACTCTGCGGCTGACCATTGACAGTAGCAGTGCTGGAGCCAAGGGGGAGCACGATTGTTCGCCCATCGCGCCACGCCCGGATTGTTGACGTCGCAGGGTTAAAGTCCACTCGGGCTCCGAGAGCCTCGAAAACCCCTCGAAGCGGCACGAGCACCGAGCCTCGCATTTCGACAGGCTGTGTGCCCGGGAAACTGATCGTATTACCGTTGACGGCGACACCTACGGAATTTCCATAGATGTCAGCGGACGAAACAGATACGGCTCCAAGTGCTGACAGGACAGCGATAGTGGCGATTAACGCAGTAGGTTTCTTGCTTAACATAGGTCTTTCTTTCTCTAGCCAGGAAGTTCCTGGCTTTGTCAAAATCAAGTGGACCGGCGTGTGGTCCAACGGGGCAGTCTAGCTAACTCGTGCCCTTGATGCTGTTGATTGACGCCTTCACTGGCGATTACGTTCCAACGGCGGTTCAAAATGTTTACCAAAACGGTAAAGCAACCCGTTACGCTTCGGGCCGCTACAGAATGTGGTTCCCTAATTGGGCATTATCTAACCAGAGCGCGATAGTATCGACCATTGATCCGGCTCGCAACGGCCATCGTCCAGTCGGCGTATTGGTGCCCGCATTACCACTATTTATACGCTTGGTGTAGTAATTTGGACCCAAAATATCGAATAATGGACAATGCAGGTCTCATGCGGTTGCACCCATGGGACACTACCCTTTGTCGCTAGACGAGCGAAATACCTCAACCACAGGAGATTAGGGCGGTCTTGCCCTACAAGCAAAATCATGACAGATGTACGAATCGCTGTCGTCGGCTATGGCAACATGGGACGATACCATGTCGCGTCGCTGGCTGACGGAAAGATCCCCGGAGCTAAACTCGGGGCGATTGTTGACAATAACCCGACAGTCCTCGAACAGGCCAAAGTGGCCTATCCGGATGCAGCTGTATTTGCCAGCACCGAAGAGATGGTCGCGGCTAAGGCTGCGGATGCGGTACTAATCGCTACCCCTCACTATTTCCACCCACCGCTGGCCATCTTGTCGCTTAACGCTGGGCTGCACGCGTTGGTAGAGAAGCCGGCTGGAGCCTACACCAAGCAGGTCCGCGAAATGAACGAGGTCGCTTCGAAGTCCGACAAGGTCTTCGGCATCATGTTCAACCAGCGCACCAATGGCGCACACCAAAAGATGCGAGACATAGTCGCGTCAGGCGAGCTTGGCGAAATCAAGCGGGTGCTTTACGTCATCACCGACTGGACCCGCACACAGTCGTACTACGACTCGGGCGGCTGGCGTGCGACATGGGAAGGCGAAGGCGGCGGCGTGCTACTGAATCAAAGCCCGCACAACCTTGACCTTCTGCAGTGGATCACCGGAATGCCGAAGCGCGTTCGCGGGTTCTGCTCGTTTGGCAAGTACCACAATATCGAAGTAGAAGACGATGTCACGGCCTACCTCGAATATGATAACGGCGCTACCGGCGTTTTCATTACGACTACGGGCGAGGCTCCCGGCACGAAGCTGTTCGAGGTCGTAGGTGATCGCGGAAAGCTCGTCCTTGAAAACAATAAAGTGACGTTCCATCGCACCGTAGAGTCCGTCAGCAAGTTTATCGCGGAGTTCCCAGGCGGTTTTGGACAGCCGGAGACGTGGATTTGCGATGTCCCCGCAAGTGGTGGCGAAGAGCATATCGGCATTCTCAAGGGCTTCGTAAAAGCAATAACTGAAGGGGCACCGCTCCTCGCCAGCGGTCTTGAGGGCATTAACGGCACCACACTTGCGAATGCCATGCTGCTGTCGTCTTGGACAGATTCCTGGGTGAACCTGCCGTTAGATGACGATCTTTACTTCGAAAAGCTGCAAGAACAGATCAAGAACTCGACAGTGAAGAAGGACGCATCCGAGCAGAAGGTCTTGAATGTTGACGGCACATTCTAGACGACGATAGCTTATAGCTCCCCGATGACATGCAATCACGTCATCGAGGAGCTTTTTTTATTCGTAGATGAGCGCGGTGCTGCGACGAGTTTCCCAGGTATCGAGATCACCACGCCACGAAGCCGTGACCTCGTCGACCGATGCGCCTGATTCAATCAGTGAGCATGCTTTTGTGTTTGCCAGCAGATTGAGAACTCCAGCCGACTCAAATTCAGGCGCGACGGTTTTGAGTGTGGTCACCAATCCAATTCCAAGCTTGACGGCATTGAGTGCCTGGCGGTCTGTTATCGTTATACGAACACCATGGCACTGTATCCCGCTGTAATCGCGTAAGGTTGGCCTAAACGATTCGGCAGCAAACGAAACACCGGACAAGTTAAGCGCGGCGAGGGCGTCTAGCCACGGTCCCGACTGGACGTAGGGGGCACCGATGAGCTCGAACGGAGTCGCCGTACCGCGTCCTACAGAGAAGTTGGTTTGTTCCAGCAGGCACACTCCCGGGTAAAGCGTCGCGGCATCCAAGCTTTTCATCGCTGGTGATGGGTTGCGCCACGCTATAGCGGTCTCATCGAACCACATGGCGCGTGTCAATCCGTCGCAAGGCGCGACGATAACACTTTCACCGCAATGCAGCTCGGCTGCATAAAGCCTCGCCAGCTCCCCAAGAGTCAGTCCATGCCTAACAGGAATTGTGTGGTAGGCCGTAAATGATAAGCGGTCTGAATCAGCGATTGGCCCTTCGCAATGCCTGCCCGTTATCGGATTCGGGCGATCAAGCACGATAAGAGGGATGTTGCTTTCGACGCACGCTTCGAGGCACAGTCCGAGTGTCGATGCGTACGTGTAGAAGCGCGCGCCAATATCCTGCATTTCGAAAACCAGCGCGTCAATGCCAGCAAGCATTTCGGGAGTCGGCTTCTTGTGCTTGCCATACAGCGAGTTGATGGGCAGGCCCGTCATCGGCTCAACCATGTCGGGAACTGTGTCGTCGATAGTCCCAAACGCGCCGTGCTCGGGGCCGAAGAGGGCTGCAACGGTAACTCCGGGCGAATGACTTAACGCCGCCAGGGTTGGAGTGCCGTCAGCAAGTACAGCCGTGTGATTGCCAATAAAGCCAATTCTCTTGCCCCGCAGGGCCACAAAGCCTGATTCATTCCAAACATTGGCACCTGTCTTCACAGCCATTCATTCACCCTTATCCCGACGATGGCAAATTATTGCCAGTTTAACACATAATAAGCGTAACACATTATACTTGGCGCATGACTGTGTAAGCGCCCTGCGTTACCTGGAAGGCGATGATAATGGATCGTGACATCTCACAACTTCTCAAGGCCCTTGACCTGCTGGACGCAGGCAGTCTAGATCCCGCACACAAGATCGCACAGCGGTTTGAAGGCGACCCACTCGCCGATACTATCCACGCTATCGTACACCGCAGAGAGGGCGATTTCTCGAACAGCATATATTGGTGGAATAGAGTCGGAACAAGCATTCCCGACACTCTTTGGCGACTCTACGGCAACCCCGTTGCGTTTGTAAACCTGGCGCGCCAATCATCCCTTTCAGGCGAGTATGCCGATAAGGTTCGCAAAATTGAATCCGAAGAAATTACGGTCCTCCGATTAGTGCTTTCTGAGGTTTCCGAGTGACTAGTTTGACGCCGCTAGTTCAGTGCGTGCCTAATTTCAGCGAAGGACGTGACCTTGGCGTCGTTAAAGCAATCGTAGACGCTGCTCGCGTGCTCGGTAACGTACGCGTAGCTGACTGGAGCGCGGACGTTGACCATAATCGAATGGTCCTCACGCTCATAGGCGAACCAACCGACACGCTGCGAGCCGTGCTTGCAGCCGCAGCCGTTGCGGTTGAGCTAATTGACCTAAACGCTCACGATGGAGTTCATCCTAGGCTTGGCGCCCTCGATGTGTTGCCATTCGTGCCTCTCGCCAATATTACTATGGACGAGTGCGCCGTTCTCGCCCGAACTGCTGCAGACGAGCTATGGCGCCTGCACAGGGTCCCCATCTATTTATACGAATGCGCATCGCCGGTTGCGCGAACGCTTCCCGCCATTCGAAAGGGAGCATTCACAGAATTCCGGCCGGATATAGGCGGCCCAGAACCACATCCGACCGCAGGCAGCAGTGTCGTCGGAGCTCGTGGTCCCTTAGTGGCATTCAACGCCAACTTGGAGACCGATGATTTGCAAATAGCTAAGCGTATCGCGGGCCTCGTGAGGAGCCAGTACTCCGGGCGAGTCCGCGCCTTAGGTCTTGCGTTGCCATCTAGAGGCGCTACTCAGGTCTCCATGAACGTCATCGATCCAGCCCAAACAGATATAGTTTCAGTCATAGCCTACATAGAAGCTCATGCTCATATCACGGACTGTGAGTTGATTGGTGCGCTACCTGGGTACAACGCATTCGAAAGCGTTCGGTCTGCACTACGCGTGGCAAACCTTAAGCCCGGTCAGATCATCACAGAAACTTGGCCTAGCGGCGATTTCGACGCTTAGCTTAATCCCAAAAAATGGGCGCACCCGGGGCGCTGAGGAAAAACCGATGGCTGATATCGAATCATTTGAGACGGCAATAAAGCAGCGCGATACCGCAGCCGCGCTCAAACTGGCGCAGGAAACGCCATCGCTCCTCAGGGAGAAACTGAGCGGTGGCTTAACTCCGCTCACCCTGGCAGCATACAACGGAGCCTGGGAATTGGTGCGAGCATTCACAGAGCTAAGTGGCATCAACACTATTGGCGATGCTGTATTGTCAGGTGATCTTGAGCTTGTAACAACGATGCTCGACGGTCAGCCGGAACTGTTAACGACGCTCACGGTTGATGGATTTACACTTCTCCACCTGGCCGCTTACTTTGGAAAAGACGCAATCGCGCTTGACCTAATCTCGCGAGGAGCCGATGTGAACGCATATTCATCCAACGAGTTGCATAATAAACCACTGCATGCTGCCCTAGCTGGTCAAGCCAGCGACGACGTCATCGAATCACTTCTCAAACATGGTGCTGCCGTAACCAGTGAAGGCGCGACACCTCTGCAAATAGCGGCACAGAATGGACGCGACAAAGCTGTTGCGCTTCTAATTGCTCATGGTGCAGACCAAAGCTCTCTCGCTACACCGAGCTAGAGCACTTCGCAATCCTAAATTCCATACTCAACGGAAGGAGCCGCTGGCAACTATTTTGCTGGCGACCATACTCAATCATGCAATATACATCTCTCGGACGAACGGCGCTTAAGGTAAGCAGGCTCTGCCTGGGGACCATGAACTTCGGGCCGAAAACATCGGAAGCTGATAGCTTTCGAATTATGGACGCCGCTCAGGATCTTGGTATTAACTTCTTCGATACAGCCGACGTTTATGGCTGGAAAAAGGGTGAGGGCGTAACGGAGCAGATAATAGGGCGCTGGTTTGCGCAGGGTGGGGTCGCCGCGAAAAGGTGGTGCTCGCGACCAAGCTCTACGGCGATATGGGCGACTGGCCGAACACAAGTCGGCTCTCGGCTTTGCACATCCGGCGCGCTTGCGATGCCAGCTTGAAGCGGCTACAAACGGATTACATCGACCTCTACCAGATGCACCACATTCAGCGCGACGCGCCATGGGAAGAGGTTTGGCAGGCATATGAGCTGCTCGCGCAGCAGGGAAAGATTATTTACGCGGGCAGCAGCAACTTCGCCGGATGGCATATTGCTCGTGCAAACGAGATTGCGTCCCGTCGCAACTTCTTGGGCTTGGTATCCGAGCAGAGCAAGTACAGTCTGATACAGCGCGAAGTGGAGCTTGAAGTGTTACCAGCGTGCGAAAACTACGGTTTGGGCGTGGTCGCATGGTCGCCGCTCGGTGGCGGACTGCTCGGCGGCGTGCTTGCCAAGCCCATCGAGGGACGAAGGGCTGATCTAACCGACGCCATCGAAGCTCGTCGGCCCCAGCTAGAAAAATGGGAAACACTGGCAGCGGAACTTGGCGAAAAGCCTGCGGATATCGCGCTCGCGTGGCTTCTAAAGAACCCGGTCGTTACTGCCCCTATCATTGGTCCTAGAACTGAGGAGCAGTTGAGAGAGGCCGTGCACTCGCTTGATGTCACGTTGAGCGATGAGGCTATTCGGGAAATCGAGTCGATATTTCCTGGGCCAGGTAAACCGGCTCCTGAAGCGTACGCTTGGTAAGCCATGGGTTCAGGAAGGCGAAGCGCTGATTTCTAGCGCTTCGCTTTGTGTAATGTCGAAGCGAAGTTCTGAAAAAGGCGGAACGCGTCCTCAGGATCACCGATATTTTCAGCAAACCGTGCAGCTTCTGCCTTAGCGTTCGAAACCTGCTCGGCAGTTTCGGTTGCCAATGTGCCAACTACAGTTACGCATTCACTTACCGCCGTAGCTGCAGACTGTACATGCTTTCCGATGCGAACCGCACGATTTGCTATGATGATCGCTCGCCCCCGGATCCCGTTGACAAGCTCAATTCCAGCGTTTTGAGTGGGCTCCACCATCGTGACGGCCTTCTGTCCGGTGGAAACATACTGCTTGGCTGTAGTTACGAGCAGGATAAGTGTCGCGATTAGCCCCAGAAGTGCTAGAATCAATAGGAACGCAATTACGTTCATCAAAATTAACATCGAGATACATTCCTCCGAAAGGTATTTGTCATGGCCAGTCCCGCAGTTGTTGAGCTCAAATTCAAAGAAGGCGAAAGAGTTAAAATCAGTGAACGCGAACCTGGGACACCGGACCCCAAAGTGTTGACGTTTTACCCATTTTACGCGAATTTGACCGGCAAAGTTATTAAGGCGTATCCAGACAATACAATCGCAATCGACATAGACCGTGGAAGCCTTCCCGAACCCATCCGCCTTCGACACGAAGCCAGCGAGCAGGTTATGCGTGACAAGTGGCTAGGTTCCCTTGGCGAAGAAGAGCGTGAACGTCTCAGCGAGAAACACAAGAACTTCTCGCTTCGTTATACCCTGCTCGTCTCCGCTAACGACGCCGAAGTCGATGACGGCCCCATTCCTCGCATCAAGCGCTCTAAGCCACCCGTCGATGAGGCTCAAGCGGCAATAGCGCGCAAAACAGAAGCTGATCTCGAATCCGCTGAGGAAGCTCACCTCCGCGAGATTGCCGCAAAGAAGCTCCAGTAATCGATATGCACCACATTGGTGTCATTATGGTGATCGCGACGACGACCATTGCCGTCGCGACACCATTGCTGCTAGCCGCGTTAGGCGAAGTGGTGGCCGAAAAAGCTGGCGTAATCAACGTCGGCATTGAAGGCATGATGCTTTGCGGCGCGTATGCAGCTTTTGCAGCCTCGCATTACAGTCAATCTCCGACCATTGGTGCTAGTGGAGCGATTGCCGCCGGGCTCGCTATTGCCGCCATCTTCGCGCTAATGACTGTTCGGTTCCGCGCCGATCAGGTTGTCGCAGGCACGGCTCTCAATATTTTGGCGCTAGGAATTACCGGCGTCCTCACCCCGATCGCTAGCGCGTTCACCAACGTGCCTTCATTCCACCCCCACCGCATAGCCAGCATATCGGGGCATGCCATCTCCATTGATGCGCTGGCTATTGTGGCCGTCGCAGTTACCGCTGTCGTTGGGTTTTACCTTGCCCGCACCGTTTCCGGTCTTCGCTTACGTGCGGTGGGGGAGTATCCGGCCGCTGCCTCTGACTCGGGCAGTAATGTCAATATGATTCGCGTCGCGGCGATACTCTTCGGTGGATCGATGGCGGGCCTTGCGGGGGCTTGCTTGTCAATCGGTTACAACGTCGGCATCGGACAGGGAATATCGAGCGGACGGGGCTTTATCGCGCTAGCGGTCGTTATCGTGGGCCGATGGTCGCCGATCGGCGCCCTTCTGGCGGCGTTGCTGTTCGGGTTGGCATCTGCGCTTCAGGCGTGGTACCAGGCAACGAACGTCCCCATACCCTACCAGGTACTTCTCGCGCTGCCCTACGTCCTAACGCTCGTAGCGCTGGTCGTGAGGGCAGGTAGGACTTCTGCGCCGGCCGCCCTTGGTAGCAATTACGGGGACTAGATCAAGCGCATCAGAACCTACAGCTTGGGCGAAATTATCACTGCGGGGTTTAGGAGGTTGATCTGCCGCTGAAGCTCTTCACCATCTGCGTCCAGCGCATTCATACGTGCGATTGTCGCTTTCTGATCCGCGTTGAAGAGGTCGCTTTGACGTCGATCATGATCTTGCAGTATCTTTCCAACCTGCGTATCCTGGTCAGCCTTGGAGAGCGCAGAATTCTGCCGAACCTTCGTGATTGCTGCATTAGTGTCGTCTTCTAGTGCTTTGATCTTAATCATCTGATCCTTCGTTAGCGACTGCAGCAGTGCTTGTCGTTGAGCCTTATAGTCGGCGGCAGCAGCTTGCTGGCGTGCTCGCAGCGCGTTGATTTTAGCATCGCGCGCTTTTGCCTTTGCAAGAAGGTCGGCTTGTTGAGCGTCTATCTGGGTTCGCTGATCGGGGGTTAGATAGCTCTTGACATCAGCAATTGCTGCCTTCTGTAATTCAGCAAGCTTTGTTGTTTTCTGGTCACGACTTAGCCCTTTGGCAACCGAGATGTCGCGGGCATCAGTTTGAAACTTCTTTCGTCGTGCGTCGACCTTAGCTTGCTGTTCGGGCGAAAGGTGGAGCGCGCTGGAGGGATTGTCCAAAACTTGCGATAGCGTCATAGCGTCCGTGTCGTCGGCTAAGACCCTTGGCGCATAAGCGCAAATTCCACCGGCTAGGCCAATGATGGCAGCAATTGTTGTAAACTGTGTACGCATTAACATAAGTTCGACAAACCTCTTAGTGTTTCACGGGCGTCAGCAACCCGCAATCATTATACCGCAACGAAGAATTGGGCATCGTAGGAAGGCAACCCGCACGGGACGATGGACGCAAGCGCTTCGCAGCGATTAGAATCGATATTTTATACCGTTTATGTGGCAAGTAGATGTAGCAACCGATACGCAGGCGCTTGATGCGCTCCGAGCCGAATGGATAGCGCTGGTAGACCGCTGCCCTAGCGCTACCGTCTTTCAAACTTTTGAGTGGATATCCAACTGGTGGCTTCAAGTTGGCCGAATTAGGCTGGACAGAAAACCGTATGTAATATCCGTTCGCGATGAAGCAGGGATGCTCGTCGGGTTGGCTCCATTCTTGACGTCACTATGGCACGGCACGCCGATTCGACGCCTTTCGTTTATGGGCGCTGGCGTTTCAGACTACAATGATATTATCGCTGAGGAGGGGCTCGAACAAGCCGCCTGCGAGGCCATATACACTCATCTCGCTTCTTCGTTGAGTTGGCAGATTGGGGATTTTGCGCACTTGCGCGAAGGAAGCTTATGCCGAGCGCATCCACCTTCTGCGACCAGTGGCCTCGTCTGCAGCGAGCACCCTCTTGAAAAATGCCCCTATTTGCCATACCCTCCAATCACGGATGCTGATCGGTGGGCATCCCTACTCAAGAACTACAGCAAGAAGACCAGGTCGCATATCGGATACTACGAGCGTCGGCTCAAAGGCATATTTGAAGTCGAGAATGGTCTTGTCGAATCTCAAGATCAGCTACCCGATGCGATGACGGCTCTTTTTGAACTGCATCGTCGCCGCTGGAACAAGCGCTGGCTCCCGGGCGTACTTGGAAGCAGCCAAATGCAGTCGTTTCACCGGGCTGTAGCCAAAGACTTTCTGACTCGAGGATGGCTTCGACTTCACTATCTAATCCTCGATGGAGACTATCAGGCCGTCTTGTATTGCTTCGCATTCGGAGATCGAACATGCTATTATCAAGGTGGTTTTGAACCGACAATGGCGCGCCACAGTTTGGGATCTGTACTTACAGCGACAGCCATCAAGCAATCGATCAACGAGTCAAAGCTTGAATTTGATTTCCTTCGCGGCGATGAGCCATATAAAGAACGTTGGACGCAGGGGCATAGCCGTATGAATATCCGGCGGCTTGTCGCAAAACGCGGCACCCCGATGCTTCGATGGGCTCAGCAAGCTCACATTTTGGAACACAAAATCGAGACTCGATTTAAAGACTTTATGCACCATGCCTACACAAAAGACCAACCGAAAAAAGTCAGCGCCGCCGAGTCCGAAGGAGAGTCCGATCATTAAAATCATCAGGCGACTGTTCATAATATCTTTGATTGCTTTAAGTGGCTGGCTTTACTGGCAAAATATTCAGCTTCATGCGAATAACGCTCGCCTCCATCGCGAGCTGGCATATGCCAATAAGGCCCTAGCGAAAGCTCACAAGCAACCAATTAAGGCGAAAACAGATGCGACTCTCACTCCGATGGAACGCGCTCAAGCAAACCTGACAAATGCGCGGAGTGCCTACGACCGTAAAGACTACGCGTCGATGGCGCGCGATCTCGACCTAGCACAGAGGGACATTGCTAAAGGCTCGGCAAGCGCAACTGCGCAGGGCCGTCAAGCCGCTGAAGAAGTCAATGGCCAACTAGCCGAATTACGCGGCCAGCTATCTAGGATCGCTGGGAAGTGGCTAAAGCCGTCTCCAGATAAGCCTTCGGGGGATCGGTCGCATTAGTAGGCAGGGCCGTCGAACTCACGGAATGAAGCAAGCTGCCGGGTATCATAAGGGGAATGCCTGAACATGGTTGTTCGACTTACTAAACTTGCGCCGATTGTCGCAGCGATTGCGCTCCTTTTGCTCCCAGGCTGTAAAAGCCCTGTTACCCAAAAATATTCTGCTGAGCAAGAAACGTCGATTGGCAAGAAATCGTCGGAGCAGGTTGAAAAGCAGTACAAGCTTGATCCAGATCCCGCGTCGAACGCTAGAATTCAAACCATTGCTGGAGCTGTCCTTGCGCAAGCCAAAGCGATGCGCCCTGATGTCAGCTACCAGGTTAAGATCCTGCAAAGTAAGGAAGTGAATGCGTTTTCGCTTCCGGGTGGCTGGATATACATCAATTCCGGCCTCCTAGACAAGGCTGGCAATGACGACGATGCCATCGCCTGTGTCATAGGCCATGAAGCAGCACATGTTGTCAAGCGGCACGCAATCAACCAGATGGCAGATGCGCAATCAAAGGGTGTCTTGGTTGACATTTTTGGCGTCGTAACAAACAGCAACGAGGCTTTTCAAGCGGCTTCTTTAGCATACAATTTGGACCAGCTGCACTATAGTAGGGCGGACGAGTACGATGCCGACAAATACGGCTTAAAGTTCGCTTACAATGCTGGCTACGATCCTTACGGTATGTCGCGATTTCTGGCAGTGCTTCAGGGTTTAGAGCAAAAGGGCCAAAATGCTATGCCATGGGCAAACGATCACCCAATCACGCGCAATCGAATTATTCGCGTGAACGATCAAATTGCGATACTGCGGGCAAATCACGGGACATACCCTGATGACAGCAAATGAGCGACATGATTAAGCATTATTGGCGTACGACAACCGCTTCCGCAATTGGAATGGCATTGCTGTTTTGCGTAACTGGCTGCAGACCTCCATCGTTCGGGAATGAAGTCAGCACCACACAGGAAATGCAAATTGGTCAGAACGCCGCCGCTCAGGTTGAGAGCCAATATCAAGTTGTAACGGATCCCGCACAAGTTGTAGGCATTCAAGAGATTACATCAAAGCTGTTTCCGCTTGCGGCAAAGGTACGCGGGAATATAACGTACAAAATAAAAGTACTTCAAACGGACCAAGTGAACGCTTTTTCGCTCCCAGGCGGGTGGATATATGTCACTTCCGGGATGCTGGCAAAGCTTGGCAATGACCGCGATGCTCTGGCATTCGTTGTCGCGCACGAAGTTAGCCACGTTGCGCTTAAGCACGCTACAAAGCAGCTGTCTGATGCCTACGGAAAAGAAACCCTGGTTGACTTGCTAACTCAAGGAAAGTACCAGGAAGCTGCTAATATCGCTCTCCAACTCGACTTGCTTAGTCACAGTCGCGAGGATGAATACCAGGCGGACAGGTTTGGGGTCAAACTTGCTCGTGAAGCAGGATATAATCTATCGGGAACAGATCGCCTCTTTGCGTTGATGCAAAAGACAACTCCTGGGCAAGCCCCACCTGAGTGGGTGCAGACTCACCCGATCAACTCCGCTCGGACAAAGCATGTCGAGCAAGATATCAAGGACCTTGCGTCAGGGAAATACTAGCGCGAGGCATTAAACTTTCATGATAGTTGCAGCGATTATTCCCGCCCACAATGAGGCGGCACGAGTGGCAAAGGTCCTCGAAACGGTACTGGGGACACCCGGAGTCGACCAGATTATCCTCGTCGATGACGGTTCAACCGATGGCACCGCAGCCGTCGCAAGCAAATACGCACGCGTTCGCGTCGAGCGCCTGGAAAAGAACCGAGGCAAGGGTGGGGCAATGCTCCACGGCGCGTCCCTTGCTGTAGACGCCGATGTTCTGCTGTTCTTGGACGCAGACTTGATTGGCCTAACATCGGCGCACGTTTGCGCCCTCATAAACCCTGTCGTTACAGGGGCTGCCGATATGGCCCTTGGCAAATTCACGGGAGGTCGCGGCGCAACCGATCTCGCTCAGTTTCTCGTTCCATTCATTACTGGGCAGCGCGCAATACGACGGACGCTTTTCCAAAGCATCCCAGACCTTGACCGTGTTGGATTTGGAATAGAAATGGCCATCACTCTTCACGTTAAAGCCGCTTGCCGCCCAGTGATGACTGTCTTGCTTCCCGGGGTAACACACCCAATGAAGGAAGAAAAACTCGGCTTTATCCGAGGAGTGCGCGCGAGGGGGAAGATGTACGCGGAAATGGCGACCTTCACGCTGGGATATTTCTGCTCTGGCAAAGCTCGAAACGCAAAGACTGTGTCGGGTGACCGCGAGGCTGAGCTGTTGGCCACCGAACTTAACCGGACGTCCCAAGAAGTTAACGACGATGCGTTACAGCAACCAGTGCCCGCCCCGCATCAAAACCAATCCTAGGTTGCTTACCTTGGCTGCATAAAGAAGAGGATGTAGTAGTACGAAAGTGGCGCGGTGAATAGAAGGCTATCGATCCGGTCAAGCACTCCGCCGTGATTAGCGAAGATAGTCCCGAAGTCTTTCAACCCAAGATCTCGCTTCAGTGCAGATTCGCACAAGTCGCCTAATAGCCCCATCAGCCCCATCAAAAAGCTCAGAATAACCGCATGAACCAAACCTATCTGGAGCCAACTTCCCACTGCAGCACCAAATAGTGTTGCACACAGCACTCCACCGATGGCGCCTTCCCACGTCTTCGCAGGGCTTATCGCCGGCGCGAGTTTATGCTTGCCGAACATATAGCCAGTGACGAGCCCCATTGTATCGCTCATCCACGTAACCAGGCAGACAAAAATCACCAGCCATGCACCCACATGCTCTGCGGTGACTGGATTACCCATCGTCACATGAGCGTGATCGAGCAGGCGAAGCTTTGAGAAGAAGCTAAGCAGCATGCCGACGTAGAGAGACCCCAATATCGTCGTACCAACGTTGGGAATGGGGCGCACGCCGGATTTTGTTAACTCGACAAGCAGAGTTACAATCATGAGCGTCGACAGAAGGAACGGCATCACATCGTGAACGCCCATAACAGTTGGGAAAAAGGGCGCAGCCTGGAAAAGAATACAAGCGGCGATACCAATGAACTCAGTCGGCTCCGCGTTCTGGGAGCGGACAGCTCGATAAAACTCATGGGCACCAATACAAGCAAGTACCGAGAGATAGATTGCGAGCATCGGAGCGGAGCCAGCATAGATAATCCAGGTCGTGCTTACGGCGCCGCCGACGCCAACTCCGATTCGCACAGCCCAATACTTCGCGCCTTTGGGGATGCGTACCTCCCGGCTTTCAACATGTAACGATGGTTTTGCGTCCACCGCCGCAACATCGTCGCCGACTGGTTGGTCTTCAGCGTTAAGCATAATTGTTACACGATAGCGATGGAACTAGCCGCAGGGAGCACCATGGGCAACTTCCCCCCATAAATTGTAAACGTGGCTGGAGTGTGACCAACAACTTCACCATCAATCCACAGTTCTTTAGGCTCCGACGTCTCAATTTCTACGCACTTTCCGCGCAGCATCGTGACGGCTGGATGGGAGATATGCTTTCCCGTCACGACCGCTGGAAGTTGCTTGAGTAGCTCGAGTCTACCAAGCTTCCCAACAAGACAAACATCAAGCAATCCGTCAGCGAGATCAGCGCCCGGCGCGATTTTTAGACCACCGCCAGTCGTTTCAACGTTAGATATAGATATGACAGTCGCCTCATCGAAGTCTAGCGTCTGGCCGTCCAGTTTGATAACTATTGCGAACGATCTCAGGTGGCGAAGCGTCACGGCAGCACCGTAAATGTACGCAGGAGCGCCATGCAGGCGGCGTAACCCCCGGTTTACTGTCGCCGCAATGTCTGCAACAAATCCGAGCCCGGCCGCGACGAGGAACCAACGGTCTGATGCAAGGCTTGGGGACGATATCCGTCCTATATCAATGTGCCTCACAGGGCCGACTGCTAGTGCATCGCAGGCTCTCGCCAAGTCACCAAAGAGACCGGCACCTCGGGCAAAGTCATTACCAGTCCCGAAAGGCAGCAGGCCGAGCGCTACAGAGCCTGCAGGAGCACTCATGACGGCATTCGTAACTTCGTGCAGCGTGCCATCACCACCGACTGCGGCGACGACTGTAGCACCCGCTCGAATAGCCTCATTGGCAAGAGATTCGCCGTTACCAGCACCTTTGGTGTAGTAGTAAACGGCGTCAACGTCGTTGACATTCAAGCAGCGCCGAATATCGTCCACTGCGCGCCCAGCGCGACCTCGCCCCGCAGTCGGATTGATTATCAACGCGACTCTTCGGGGTGTTACGAGTTCAGAAAGCACTGTCAATTCGGATTTACTCCAGCTGGCTAATCCTGCCGCCTCTGACTGTCAAACGAATTATCGATGTGCCAGTTCTAGCACTTCACAGGTCAATCAACCTAGTGGATGTGCAAGTGCTGAAGCAAAAGATCGGTCAGTACAAACAAACCGACGCCCGCAAAAACGAGCATAGGCATTCGCTTATCAGTTTCAGCGTTGCCGTGAGGTATTAAGTCCGTTGCGGCAACGTACAGGGTTACTCCCGCGGCCACAGCCAATGCGGAACCAGTCGGGACGTTCGTCCACAATGCGACTGTTGCAACACCGCCGAGCGTTGCGGCCCCCAAGATGAGGCAGCCGATGAACGCCACACGACGACCAAGCCCAGCGGCCAGGGCGATTGACGCACAGGTAGCTCCTTCCGGAAACTTGTGGAGCAAAATGGCGACGAAAACGAGCCAGCCCAAACTGTGAGAAAGCGTCACTGACGCCCCAATGGCTACACCGTCAAACAATGAGTGAACTGTCAACCCAATTAGCGCCGAATAGCCAGCTGATCTACTTACTTCGCCGCTATGTACCTCTTCGCCAAAGTGAAAATGTGGGGCGATAGTGTGCTCGAACAAGTGGATAAGCAGATATCCCGCCAGGACAAGCGGAGCTCCCCAACGGGCAGGCTGCGCGGTGCTGAGTGAGGCTGGAATCGTATCGAGAACCGTCACAGCGAGGAGGAAACCGGCGCCTAGTTGCATTAGGGCATGGAGACTGCTCCCGTGCCAAATAAGATCTTCCGTCTTATTTCGCCAGGGACGAGCTACGACGAGCCCCCCCAGAATATTGCCGATCCCAGCTAGTATTCCAAGGGCAGTGCCTAATCCATTGCTAAAGCTAATCAAATTCCGGTACCGTGGGGCCCAAATGGCCATTGTGGAGCGGTTTCATTTCGGCCGCGCTGCCGTTGTGCTCCGCGTTACGATGAGGGCTGAACGACGATGGATACTATTTCTCGAGGCCAAGAGCATGAAGGTCTTCTCGCGAAGGAGGTGCAAGCGACCGCAACTGGTGCATCACATCCTCTGTTGATAGGCCCGACTGGGCCATTGCGGCCTGAATGAACTCGCTCCTATCCTGAGCTAATAATAGGTCCATAATCGAAATATCAAGGATGTCGGCAAGCGCGCCAAGAACAGGAACGTGATCCGAGATCTCGCTCTCAAGTTTCGCTTTAGTCAGGTTTTGAGCGTAATTTAGTTCGGCGGCTGCCCGTTCAAGGGGACCGATTAAAATCCGATATTCGCTCAGCTTCTCAGACAGATATTCGCTTACCGTTTCCACCATAACGTATGAGTATAGCGCTTCGCGAAGGGTAATTGTCAATAAGCCAGTAGAAAAACAAGCGCCCTGACCATTTTGATTTCGACACCGAGCACAATCAAGCGAAAGATATGAGCATTTCGGTACGCAGATGACCGTGTGGGGTTGACCAAGTTTTGCGAAATGTGATATTGTATAACTTACTAACGGCGAAGGTCTGTAACGTGTTTTGATCCACTCTGTTCAGCCTTTATCCAAATGCTTTGATATGCCCGAATTGAAACCTGACGGGCGGAAGGTAAATTATGACTCACATAGCAGTGTTGCGTGGCGACGGGATTGGACCGGAAATCGTTGAGGAAGGTCTCAAGGTCCTTGCCGTTGTCGCGACCAAGTTCAGCCTAAACCTCTCATTCACCGAAGCTCTTGTGGGCGGCGCGGCTTACGACGCGACGGGGCACCCGCTGCCTCCAGCAACTCGCGAGCTATGCGAAAGCGCCGACGCGGTGTTCCTCGGAGCGGTTGGGGGACCCAAGTATGATAAGATTCCCGACCCGAACCTACGCCCAGAGCGTGGCGCCCTCCTGCCGCTACGCAAGATCCTGGGCCTGTACGCCAACCTGCGCCCCGCCGTGCTTTATCCCGCCCTTTCAGCTGCCTGCCCACTTCGCGCTGACAAGGTCGTCGGAGGTTTCGATATTCTTGTAGTGCGCGAGTTAACCGGCGGCCTCTATTTTGGCCAACCCAAAGGTTGGGAAGGTGATCGCGCGGTGGACACGTGCGTCTACACCAAGGAAGAGATTGTTCGCATCAGTCGCATTGGTTTCGAAAGCGCGCGTAGCCGGCCACGGAAGCATGTCACCAGCGTCGACAAGGCCAATGTCCTTGAGACGTCTCGAATGTGGCGCGCTACCGTTGACGAGATCGCAGCGGACTATCCCGATGTGACATACAGCCACCTTCTCGTGGATGCATGCGCCATGGCGCTCTGTAAGAACCCGCAGCAATTCGACGTCATCCTAACCGAAAACCTTTTCGGCGACATCCTTTCGGACGAAGCAGCGGAACTAACGGGATCGCTTGGTATGCTTCCATCGGCATCACTTGGCGCTGGTGGCAAAGGCCTATTCGAGCCCTCACACGGAAGTGCGCCGGATATCGCCGGGACGGGTAAGGCAAATCCCCTGGCAACCATCTTGTCTGTGGCTCTTCTCCTTCGCTACTCAGCTAAAGCGGAAGCAGCCGCACAAGCGATTGAGAAAGCAGTTGAGGCCGTTCTTGGCGATGGGCACCGCACCGCTGACATTGCTGAACCCGGCACTGACCGAGTGCTTACCTGCCGCGAGATGGGAGATTTGGTGGTAAAATATCTCCAGCAACAGGCATAGGGGCCGAGACTCTCATCGATAAGGAACCGAACATGAAAAAAATCGAAGCGATAATCCGACCCACTAAGCTCGACGAGGTCAAATCTGCACTCGACGATTTCGGTGTTGTCGGCATGACTGTTACCGATGTGCGCGGCTACGGCTCTCAGCGAGGCCATACCGAGCGATATCGAGGCAACACGTACGTCGTCAACTTGCTGCCGAAGATCAAGGTTGAAATCGTAGTTTCTGACGACCGCTACGAAGCCGTTCTGACCGTGATCGAAAATGCGGCGCGGACTGGCGAAGTAGGCGATGGCAAGATCTTCGTGGAAGACGTAGAGCGTGCTGTCCGAATTCGCACCGGCGAAGAAGGCGAAATAGCTCTCTAGACTATTGATTGTTACCCCTACCTAACATGAACATTCGAATTAACATCAAGATTATTATCATTATGCGCCCGACCGGGTAACGCAGACGCAACGCGCCGCGCCGGTCGGGACAGACCTGCACGGCGCGTTTTTTTTGTCTCTTTACCTGCCTCGCTTCTCGCGACATGTGCTGGCGAGGACATTCCGGCGATATACCGGATCCAACGAAGGATTACAGTTGTGGCTCACGATAACAATCGAATCGAAGTATATGACACCACCCTGCGCGACGGATCGCAAGGGGAGGGGATCTCGTTCAGCGTAGAAGATAAGGTCAAAATCGCTTTGCGGCTTGACCAATTCGGCGTCGACGTCATTGAAGGCGGATGGCCGGGAAGCAACCCGAAAGACGTCGACTTTTTTGATCGCATGCGCACGGAAACCCTTAATCACGCCAAACTCGCAGCGTTTGGTATGGTGCGCCGCCCAAACCGCAAGGCATCCGAGGACTTTCTCATCAAGCAGCTCCTCGAAGCTGACACGCCCATAATAACAATAGTCGGAAAAACTTGGGACTTTCAGGTCACCCAGGCGCTTAAAATCGAACTCAGCGAAAACCTGAACATGATCGAAGATTCGATTGCCTACCTCAAATCCGAAGGCAAGACCGTCTACTTCGACGCCGAGCACTTTTTTGACGGCTACAGGGACACGCCCGCGTATTCACTCGACTGCTTACGAACTGCCGAGAAAGCTGGCGTAGACGTTGCGGTGCTCTGTGACACGAACGGTGGAACGCTCCCTCACGAAATCACCGCCATAGTAACTGCCGTCCGTGCGGAACTTCCTGGCCTTCGCCTCGGTATACACACGCATAACGACGGCGAATGCGGTGTGGCGAACACAATTGTGGGAGTTCAGGCCGGCGCCACGCAAGTTCAAGGAACAATCAACGGTTACGGAGAGCGCACCGGTAACGGCAACTTGATGAGCATTTTGCCAGCGCTATCGGTGAAGCTCGGCTATAACGTCTTGCGGGAAGGCAGTCTCGCCGAACTTACCGATGTCAGCGCCTTCGTGGACGAGATAAGCAACGTTGCGCCCCAAGCCAACGCCCCATACGTCGGCCGCTCGGCGTTCGCCCACAAGGCTGGCTTGCACGTGGACGGCATCCGCAAGCACCCAAAGACGTACGAGCATATGGATCCCTCCGTCGTAGGCAATGAGCGCCGTGTCCTCGTCTCCGAATTGTCTGGCGGGTCCACCATGATCGACAAGGCGGAAAAATACGGTGTGAGTCTTACAAAGGGCAGCCCGGAAGCAAAGGCTCTGCTAACTGCCGTGGCGGACCTTGAGCACCAGGGATACTCGTTCGAAGGCGCCGAGGCGTCGTTCGAGCTCCTCCTAAAGCGGTCGCTGGGCCTTTATCAGCCGTTGTTTACACTCAAAGGCTACCGAGTCATCGTCGAGCGCCGTGGGTACGATGCGCAACCGATCACCGAGGCAACGCTCAAAATCGAAGTCGATGGCGTCGAGCAAATAACAGTAGCTGAAGGCGACGGCCCAGTAAACGCGTTGGACGGTGCGTTACGCAAAGCTCTCACAGCCTTTTTCCCAGAACTGCAGCATATTACGCTCACCGACTTCAAAGTGCGCGTAATCAACCAGGCCGAAGGCACCGCAGCGCGCGTACGTGCTATTGTGGAAAGCCACGAACACAAGCCGGGCGCCGGAGGGAGACGATCATGGAGCACGGTGGGCGTTTCGGAGAATGTCATCGAAGCAAGCTGGCGGGCGCTGGTGGAATCGATTGAATACGGGTTGATGAACCGTTGATTGGGGCCAGGAAAGTGGAATAGGGCAGGGCAGGATGCCCTGCCCTTGTCTTTGTCGAAAGGATACGGTAGTGACACAACACGTTTGGGATGATGCCGCTAAAATGGCGTACCTTAGCGAATCTATTCGCTATTTCAATCAATTTGGGATGATGTTGGCGTATTCGCATTCGACATCCGACCAGCTACTCGAACAGTTTCGTGATGTTGTAGATGGATGGAATTGGCGCACCGGATACCATCGAAGGTTCATGGATCACCGCTTGCTTCACCGAATGGGACTTACCTGGGAGGATGACATGGAAGATAGCTCCACCGTACCAGGCTACTATGTCGGCGCCATCCAGCAATGGAGCGCAATCTCTCGCGGTGCATTTCAACCTTCGGGCGTCACTGAGCATTTTGGTTTCAACGAAAATAAGCCAACCGTCATAGAGTTTGATTTGGGCGGCGAGCACCATATTTTATCGACAGATTTCGACACATATTGCGCGTGGCTCGACCTCAGTCTATTTGATAAAATAAACGATCTCATCTGGCCCACGAACAAGCAGTTCGTGTTCGCGAAATTCTGCAGTCAGTACGCTGTAGTGTACTGTCTGACAGCAAGCGAACAAGATTTGATCCGTCAAGACCGCGGATGGGTGTTCGCCGGGGATAAGTTATCGGCTGATGAGAAGAAGTCATTTTGGGAAGCAGCAGGCATTCCCGAGGCTGCCGAGTACGATGAAGATTAAACCGGCCCGTTGACCATCGTCGTTCGAACCGCCAGCGCTAGACATGACATAATATATATTATCGGAACATGCTAATGTCCGATTTGGTGCTTGTGTGGCCTCACATTTGGTCCGTCGCACCATTTAGCAATTCATCGACCGCCTCAACAACTTGCTGCATCGTGATTGCTTCGATTGAGCGCGATCCATCCTTTGGCGTCACGATGCGCCGCTCCCCAACAAGCGGCTCGGTTTCTGCCGGGCTGGTCGGCCCGAACATCGCTACAACAGGCGTCCCCGCAGCAGCCGCTATATGCAGCGCGCTCGTGTCGTTGCAGACCACCAGGCGCGCCGCCCTCAAAATCGCGACATATTCCAGTAGCGATGTGCCGCTAGCGACCACAATACGCGCTGCTGAATCCGCAGTAAGCTTGCGCGCCCGCTCAAGCTCCGACGGCGCGTGGGTCATCACGATTTGCGCGCTATACCTGCTTTCCACATGGACCGCCAACTCTCCAAAGCGTTCTGGGGGCCAATCCTTGCTTGCATTGCTGGAAAACGGCGAAATGACAATTAACGGCGCGCCCAACCGGATTTCGTTTTTTTCAAAGAACGAGCGTAGAAATAGCTCTTCGTCCGCCAGTTTACCAACCGTCATTTGAGGCACCACTTCAGGACACTTTAGCAGGTGTGCCATAAGCAACTGATGCTTCGTAAAGTGCATGCGGCTTGTGGACGCTATACTCTCTGTGTAAAATCGTCGAAATATAGATTTCTTTTTTGTGAATAACCCAAATTTCTGATCCCCAACGTTCAATAACGTTGCCCACCATTGGTCAGCGTGCAAATTTAACACCATGTCAAAGCGATTATCTCGTACTTGGCACCGTATATCAATGGTTTTGGCGATAAATCGGGGCCAAGTGCACCTCCTATAACAGCGCCGCCACTCCATCACATCCAGCGAAATCACGTCATCGATACTGTCGCAGCCCTCCAGGACTCCAGCATTAGCCTTGTCCGCTAGCCAGGTAATGTGGCAGTCAGGGTACTTAGCACGCAAAAAAGGCACCAGGGGCGTCGCAAGAACGACATCCCCCAGCGCCCACAGCTTTATAATCAGTATTCGCGGCTTACCGTCACTCATCGACGATAATTCTACCCCAACCTACTGCGTCGAAATGGACGAGTACTCGACCACCCCACCCAACTTGCTTTCCTGGTTAAATGCTTCCGCGCGACCCGGCACCCAAACTCTGCCGTCAACATCTACTGGACGCGAATACACAATCGTCTCGCGAGTTCGCCCGTTCAAATCCCACACCTTCTTCTGTACAACATACTTCTTCACGGGATCGACCCAGATCAAGAAGTGGCGCTTAACATCCGGACCTTCCTTTTTGTAACGCAAGTCAAAGACGACGCAATCAATCCCCTGGACAGTTTCGCGGCCAACGTAGTTGGAAAGGACTGTTTCGACGAAGTTTTCTGGCAGAAGACCCAGACTAAACAGAGTCTGGCGCTTGGTGGTGTCGTCGGAGATGTCGTCCTTAACATCCTTGCGCACGATACCCGCGCGTACCTTCACCAACTTATATTCATTTGTCGTTATTAGCGAAACCTTCGTTGGGCCAACTTGCGTCGAATACTCAAGGTAATCTGGCGCGATGAATGTGTAGTTACCTTCTTTAAGTCGGTACGCATTCCCAAAGTCGGAGCCAAGTTTCGACAGCTCCGCCTGGTTCGCAGCCACGGTTCTTCCCGTCGCAACAAGCTTCTTTATTGAAGGCGACATAACGTAGTCGTCTAGCTTTGGAAGCGCCGAAGCGGTGCTGCCGCTCAAAATAACTATCCCGAGTGCAAAACCTAAAAATGCGACCTGACCGATCAGTCGCCTTAAACCTGTTTGCATTGCCACGATTTCTCTCCTAGCGTCGCTATCTGCTCAGCGATCACGTCGCGCACGACATCGCATACCCTGGGAGCAGGATTTCTATTATAATTGACAACCGAACTACCCGATTAGTTCCCTAATTCTTCGCATTTCCTGTTCGAGACATGCCCGCACCCGACAACTCCCCTGCCCGCGCTTCCTATTACGCTCGAACGAGAGACGCATCGGCGACGCCATGATTGTTGTGCACCGGTTCCTGCGCTGCTGGCGCAGCGTAAATGGCTTTCCTCCGCACGCCGGGTGTGGCAGCTAACGGTTGTAGCGTCCCGTTGGCATCTGGGCCTGTTCCCGTAAGCGCGCACGCATACCCGCGAAGTCTGAACTCATCCCTGACGGTGTCTATATCAGCCTCCGTCAATCTTGAATTATCCTGGAGCATTATCAATACCTGTGGCGCGTGGCGGGCGAGCAGGCGCGTCGCTGTTTCTATAAGGTATCGAGGCGATGCTGGTATATTAACCACGAGCATTGATATTCTCGGAACGTCGGTTCCTCCAATCGCCTCAATGCATTTATGCAGCGCCAATCCACGAACGGGAGTTACAACTGATACATTTCCCCAGCCATTTGCGACCGCTGTTGCGCTTACTACAGCGGCGTCAACTATGCTCTGCATAGCAATTGCCACTGATATACGTTGGCCATAATCACGGCCCACTAACCGCAACAACCCCTGAGGCGGGTCGCCAACTACAAGGAGCATCCCAGGTCGTTCTGCCGACTTCTGGCACACGAACCGAGCGAAGCATTCGTCCCGCAGCATAGCGATTGCTTCACGCACCGATTTCTTTCGGTTGACGCGGACAATGCATACCGAGCCATCGTAAGCGCGCGCCGCTGTGAATGGCCTTATTGGCGATGCTGCCACTCTTATCCACCGAAGAATGTCAAATGCGGTTTGCGAAATCCGCCCTGAAATCCGCGCCTGTGTCGCCACCTTGCTTAGTACGGACGCGGTCTTCGCCCTCTGCAGAAGTTCGCCATGCAAAGCTGTCTTGGAAGCGTCAAGGCAGGTGGCTTTTATCGCCGCCTCGCCAAAATATAGTGGTTCTCGCCGTCGCGATGTTTCTATTGAAAACGCTGTCGGGGGTGAATAGAAGCGAACTCGATTACCTGTGTCGCTGGCATCTACCCATCTGTAGTCGTCGGCTACGTAATTGTCGATGCCGAGAGCACGTGCCAGGAGATAATACTCGTCTGCGGTGTGGGAGTTGTGCCAGAACACGCCAGGAGAAGCTGTGTGACGACCGTGCCCCATTAATGGCCACGGATGGCACGCAACCCGCTTCCTGCGCTCCCGCTGGCCTATACCGCAGCTGACGGACCGTGCATCGATTAGCTTTGCCTGCTGATGGTACCAATACTCCATAACCTCAGCTGGCGCGACGCCGTTCGCAATTGCCTGCCGCATCTTGTGATGAGCGTCGCTGCAATACCACGATGGAACGTGAAGCGCAACACATTCACTGCGAAAGGCGTAGCCGTAATCCTCGCAGCGGCTAGTGTACGTTGCGCGCTGACCCTCAAATGCAAGACGCTGCAGATCATCTACCCAAGGCGTCGTTATCACAAAGCGACGGGACAGCTTCACAAGTAAGTCGACGCCGTTATTATTTGCCCAATCTAGGCCGGCGGAGAACGCCGCAAGATCGCCTAATGCGCCGCCGAGCCTCTTTTTCGTAGATGTGTAATCGGCACCATGGGCTATGCAAAGGCTCCTGAGCTCGCCCACCTCCTCGCTAGAGTCGTCGTGAACAAGGATAGGGATCGAGGGCCAGTATTTTTCGCGAAGAGCGAGATGAAGGTGGATGTAAGGAGCCGATCCATGCGTCCCAACGATGACGCCCACTTTCGATGGCCAGGCAATATTAACCGGCCGAGACATGTCCATTAGGCATGAACCTGTAGAGGAAAGATGAGGAACTTTGCAGCTTAAGCACGGCATAGCCCAGATTGCGAATATTGCGCATTGATTTGAATCGACGCGCAGTCTTCGGCCCGACCAGGAGTGATTTCGCGGTCCGCCGACCGCCTAGGCTCAGCCTGATTAGTTCGATATGCAGAAAATTCCGCCCGCTTTGACCACGGCTTAGGCAAATCTACGTGCGTCGCAGTTCTGGGCGTTGGTCGCCAACCGCCCTGGAGGACACCCTCCCGAAGTAGGGCGAGATATAGCTTGCGTCCTACGACATTCGCAGTCGGCAATGCCGCAGCACGTTTCCTTCCCGTTGCGGGAAGACGCCGAGTCCGCGAGGCGGATGGGGCCACGCAAAGCCAGCCTAGTCTCAGCCTATCTAGTTCTGCGCCAAGCTCTTCTCGATATTATCGATAGCGTGACGACATCGACCGAGTATCTCTTTAGGATCGCCAGCGAAACGCCGCACTGAGTAGATGTACGCTGCAATCCCAGCAACAGCTGCTGCAACTGCGGCCGCAATTGAGAAAACGAGAATATTAAGCTGAAATGGTTTTCGATCTGCTTCCATAATGACGCTCCCCATCTTCATTGATGCGGCACAAATGCGCTGCTTTCTTATCTTCTATTCCACAATCCACGGCATTTCTACCAGAATCGAGAACGACCTTATAGATCGTATCGCTTTTCTGAGGCTTCTTGTTCCTCGACTGCGAAAATTCGTTTGATAAACGTAATCAACTCAATTGGATTGAACGGCTTAGTGAGATAGCACTCCACACCAGCCTGCCAACCGCGGAGGACATCCTGGTCCTGCGTGCGGGCAGTTAGCATGATAACGGGGATATTCTCGGTTTCTGGATTCTTTTTGAGGGCATCCAGCACTTCGAAGCCAGTCATCTCAGGCATCATGAGGTCAAGCACAATCAAGTCTGGCTTTTCGCGCTCAACAACCTCAAGGCATTCACGGCCGTTGTAAGCGACAACAACTTCGTACCCCTGTCGCTCCAGGTTGACCTGAATAAGGCGAACAATATTCTTTTCGTCGTCGCAAGTGAGAATCTTCCTGGCCAATCTGTTATCTCCTTATCAAGCCTCAACCTGCCACGATTCCATCAACCGGCTGGCGGTCAATTCTTCTGTGTCAGAGAGCGGCTCTAATCGCCACGCTGCAATCTCAAGCGCTTCCGCCATGCACCGTTGCAGGCACTTGCTGAAGTCAGCGCTTGCGACGTTCACCAGCTGATGGGAACGCAGCGACATCTGTTGTAAAATGATACCCTTTTGCCGAAGCTGTGCGCTGCCGAGTAGCTTTAGCCCGGTGACTAAATCTCGCAAATCACATCGCGCGGTCAGCGCGAAGCAATTTCCGTCGACGGCCCGCTTACCTATAGCGGACGGCCCGCACCCGGCGCGTATACCAAAATCAGCGTAAGCGCGCTCCACGGCTCCTACAAGCACGTTATGCGTAGCGAGTACGCCGCGCCCCGCTTTACCATGAAGAACTTCTCGCTCGGGCGCTGCAATCGATACAGTAAGATCGTCTCCGTGTAAAACCGCTTTGCCACCAGTCTGACGGCGAACGAGCGTCGCATTAGGGAAGCTTCGACGCGCTTCCGAAAAATCCTGCAAGCGACCAACGGTAACTATCGGTTTGGCCCACGAGTACACGCGAATAGTCGCGGGTGAGGCGTCTGTCGTTACAGCTTCAAGCATCGCTGCATCAAGCGCCATATTACGCTCAGGGTCTGGCCTTGGGGCTTCTTCCTGGCACCATCGCCATTCTCGGGAGCCGTCTAGCGCCATTAGGCGGCGGCTCCAGCAGGTTCGTCAATATCCACATCGCACGACCAGCGCAGGCACGGCTGTCTTGCGGCCGTGGCTTCATCGAGCCTCCGAACGGGCGTCGTGGTCGGTGCCGACGTGAGAAGCTCCGGAGATTCCTCCGCCTCTCTTAAAATGGATTGCATGGCCTCGACAAAAGCGTCGAGCGTCTCCCGATTTTCGGTTTCCGTTGGCTCGATCATCAAGGCCTCGGGAACGATCAACGGGAAGTAGATTGTGGGCGGATGGTAGCCGTAGTCCATGAGGCGCTTTGCTATATCGTACGCCTTTGTCCCGTGCGCGCGCTGCTGCTTTCGTGCCGAGAAGATGCACTCGTGCATGCATAGTTCATTATAGGCGACATCGAGTGTATTCTGCAGTGAAACACGAATGTAATTGGCATTCAACACCGCGTTTTCGGCGATTTGTGCCAGCTTGTTTGACCCGTAATATCGAATATAAACGTACGCCCTCAGAATTGCCATGAAAGAGCCCCAATACGTGGCCAGCTTCCCAACCGATTTCGGGCGATCATGATCCAATGAATATGTCCCGTCATCGCCCTGCACTACCATAGGGCTGGGCAAGTACGGAGCAAGGTGCTTCTTAACAGCAACCGGGCCAGATCCAGGTCCCCCACCCCCGTGAGGCGTTGAAAATGTCTTGTGCAGGTTATAGTGCATAACGTCGAAGCCCATGTCACCTGGTCGGGCACGCCCGACCAGAGCATTCATATTGGCTCCGTCGCAATAGAGCAGTCCGCCAACGCCGTGTACGAGAGCAGCGATTTCGTCGATGTGGTCTTCGAAGAGCCCGAGCGTATTAGGGTTCGTCAGCATGATGCCAGCGACGCGCTCGTTCACCAATGATTTGAGGTGATCGAGATCAACTCGGCCGCGTGCATTAGACTTGACCGCTATCGTCTTATAGCCGCAACGCGCCGCACTTGCCGGATTGGTGCCGTGGGCAGCATCTGGGACAAGGATCGTGTCCTTAATTTCACCGTTGCCGTTATCGGCATGGTACGCCTTGATCAACATCAACCCAAGAAGCTCGCCGTGCGCGCCTGCGGCAGGCTGAAGGCTGCACGAGTCCATACCGCCGATCTCCGCAAGCATCTGCTGCATTTCGAACAGGACCTGAAGCGCGCCCTGAGCATGCTTGTCTTCGATAAGTGGATGGAGACGCGCGAAGCCCTGAATACGGGCCGCCTCTTCATTAATCTTAGGGTTGTACTTCATCGTGCACGACCCAAGAGGATAGAAGCCGCTGTCTATCGAATAGTTGCGCTGCGAAAGATGGGTGTAGTGGCGAATGACCGCTGGTTCCGCCACTTCTGGCAACGGTAGATCTTCGCGGAAATCCGCTGATGGCATGAGAATGCCAAGGTCGACGATTGGCACGTCGCTTTCAGGCAGCTCCACCCCGCAACGTCCAGGACGGCTCAGTTCAAATAGCAGAGATTCACCTATCTGAGTGCTCATAATCGACTAATTCCCTACAGCTTTCAACACAGAAACAAACCGGTCAATCTCTTCACGTGTCCGCGTTTCGGTTACGGCCACAAGCATTTGACGATCAGCCAGCTTATAGCCGCCGACAATTCCCGAGTCCCACAGCGCATCGTTGATTTTTGCTACGTCCACCGGCGTATCGATGGCGAATTCCTTAAAGAACGACGCCTTTGGATTGCTGAGCGAATACCCAGCCAGCTTACCGATTTCGGACGCTGCGTAGTGCGCTTTCTGCGCCGACAGCTCTGCAACCTTCCGAAGTCCCGTCTTGCCCATGGTGGCGAGATATACCGTGCCAGCAAGAGCGTAAAGTGCTACATTTGTACAGATGTTTGAGGTGGCCTTTTCCCGCCGAATATCCTGCTCACGGGTTCGAAGCGTCATCACGAACGCACGCTTTCCCTCAATATCCTTTGTTTCGCCCACGATTCGCCCTGGGAGCCTGCGCATAAACTCGCGCTTGCAAGCGAAAAGGCCAAGCAGCGGACCACCGTAGCCCATGGTGCACCCAAGGCTCTGACCTTCGCCAACAGCGATATCAGCACCGTAAAAGCCCGGCGGCTGCAAGAGCCCCAACGATATCGGGTCCGCAACTTGCACAAGTAATGCACCAGCGCTGTGCGCAATCCCTGATATAGCCGTAAGGTCTTCCAGGTTGCCAAGGAAGTTTGGATGCTGAACAAGCACCGCAGCCACTCCACCGTCCACGGCCGTTGTCAGGGCGTCCAAGTCAGCCACACCGTCTCGAAGCGGAACGTCGGCGATCTCAAGGTCGAGGTGGCTCAGGTAAGTTTCGAGCACCGAATGATGCGCAGGGTTTAACCCGCCAATCGCCACAACCTTGTTGCGCTTCGTTAGGTCCGCAGCCATGATGGCGGCTTCGGCTAAGCCAGAAGACGCATCGTACATCGACGCGTTCGCCATGTCCATCGCGAAAAGCTCGCTTATGAGAGTTTGGAACTCGTAGATTGACTGTAAGACGCCTTGCGAGACTTCCGGCTGGTACGGCGTGTACGACGTGTAGAACTCGCTGCGACCAAGAATAGCGCCTACCGTTGGCGGCACATAGTGGTCGTAAATCCCTGCTCCAAGAAAGCATGGAAACGACTCCGCGTCAGCGTTCTTTCCCGCCAGGCGAGCCATGTATTTACCCAGACTAATCTGGTCCATCGCTTGCGGTATGTTGAGAGTTCCCTTGAACTGATCGTCGCGTGGGATCTGAGTAAACAAGTCATCAATACTTGTAAGGCTCATTGCCGCAAGCATTTCTGCCTGATCGTCACTAGTATTCGCGATATAAGCCACGATTAGAGCTCCTCGACGAATGCTTGGTAGCCCGCAGCGTCGAGAAGTCCATCCATCTCGCTCTCCTTGCTAAGCCGTATCTTGATCATCCAACCATCGCCATAAGGATCGTTGTTGACCGCTTCCGGTGTATCGTTCAACTCCGCGTGCGATGCGGTGACTTCGCCCGACACCGGGCTATAAAGATCTGACACAGCCTTGATGCTTTCGATCTCACCAAATTGCTCCTCAGCCGCCAGGATCCGGCCAACCTCTGGCAACTGTAGCAACGCTACATCGCCCAACTCTTCCTGAGCATGATCTGTGATGCCTATCGTAACAATGTCGCCGTCGCGGCGAACCCATTCGTGTGTCTTTGTATAAAGCAGACCTGCTGGCTCAGTCATTATCTCGTCCTTTTCGTAAAGCAATAGGATGTGGCGGAAACTAACGGTAGACGGCAACAGTACGCGGCGGGCTAAACACCGTTCCGGTAGAAGGGTAACTCGACAACCTCGACGGGAGCGCGCCGCCCACGAATGTCGATTTCAAGAGGCGTCCCAACATGAGCCCAGCCGGCTCCGATTCTCGCCATCGCAACGCCTTTGCCCAGCATCGGGGAGAGCGTGCCGCTCGTAACGATGCCTATCGAATCGTCGACTGATGGAGCGTAAACGGAGCAGTGCTCGCGAGGAATGGCCCGCGCTTCGCCTTCAACGCGCAGACCGACAAGCTTTTCCTTCACGATGCCCTGACTGCGTTCAATGACGGGGTTGCGTCCGATAAAGTCAGCTTTGTGCGTCTTAACCGCCCACTGCAATCCAGCACCAACCGGGCTCGTCTCTTCGTCGATCTCGTGCCCATACAGCGGATACGCTGCTTCAATCCGCAGCACGTCACGTGACGCTAACCCGCAGGGCACACCGCCTGATTCGATCAGCGTCTGCCACAGCTGCGCGGTAGATGCCCATGGCACAAATAACTCGAAACCGTCTTCGCCTGTGTAGCCAGTTCGTGATGCGATCACGTCCACCCCGCCGACGACTGCCTTCGCGAATTGGAAGCGCTTGAAGGTGGAGACTGGATCTGACGAGAGCGACTGTATGAGCGCAACAGCCCTGGGTCCCTGAACGGCCAATAAGCCGGTGCTATCAGACTCGTCCACGAGAGTGGCACCGGGGAAATGGCGCTTGTGAGCGCGCAGCCATTCAACGTCCTTGTCCTTACAGCCAGCGTTTACAACGACAATGAACTCATCATCAGCGACGCGGTAGACGATGATATCATCCTTCACGCCGCCGTCCTGGTTGAGAAGGAGAGAATACTGGGCGCGACCAACTTTGAGCTTTGACGCGTCGTTGGAGCTGACATACTGAACGAATGCGAGCGCTTCGGGACCGGAGACCCGGACTTCGCCCATGTGCGACACATCGAACAGCCCGACTCCGTCGCGGCACGCTTTCACTTCGGCGCCAGGGCCAGCCTTATATTGAACGGGCATTTCCCAGCCAGCGTAGTCGACCATGCGCGCGCCAAGCGCGCGGTGTGCTTCAGTGAGGGGAGTCGATTTCATATCGGCCCATTATACCAGAAGCGACGCTCCCAGGAACAGGCCAATACTACGTTCCGCTGCTCGGCGGTTGTGTGCTTCCAGCGGGCACTGGCGCTGCGCCTTGAGGATGGGCGGCATAGTCGGTTCCGAGGTAGATCGTAACCGCTGGCGGTGGAGCCCAACCGTATTTGTTCGGCTTTACGATCTCTCGTGACAGCGACGTAGCCGGGATGCCAAGAAACGACGCCGCCTCAGCTGCAGCGCCGCGATTCGCCACCCCTCCGTCGACGATACTCGACTTCTGTACTTCTTCCTTCTTCGAATACGACCCCACCTTAATGGTGGAGTAACCGAGCGACTTCAGATAGTCAGCCGTCGATGCAGCTAGTCCTGACACCTTGGTACCGTTCACCACAACTACCGGCGTTAACGCGCGGCCCGCGAGCGCGTCGCCCCGGAGCAGCCAGTCGCTTAGCAGCTTAACTTCTTCGTCATCGAGGCGCATGATATACGCTCCCGACGAGCTCCGAGCGTCAGTGCCCGAGACCTGGGCCGTCTGTATCTCTTCCTGCTTCACCGAGTGGAAAATGGCGCCTAAATCGAACAGCTGAGTTCTCGAAAGGTCGGTAGCGATGCAGCTCATGGCTGTATCAACCAGATAATTGGGCTTGATCAGGTTGCCTGCGGATTTGATCTTCTCGACCATGGCGCGCATGAGCTCGTGCTGGCGATAGATACGTCGCTGGTCGCCATCTTCGGGCGTCACACCCTTATTCCCGTGCCGAAACCGCGCAAAGCCGACGGCATCAGGGCCATTGAGGTGCTGAAAGCCGGGCTTGAGGTGCACGTGAAGGTGGCCCCAGTTGTCGTCGTAGTTGAGTTCGTGCTCAACATTAACATCGACTCCGCCCAGCGCATTGACCATTGTCGCCGTGCCGTCAATCTTGATCACGATATAATAGTCGGGCTGGACACCAAGAAGCTGGCCCACGGTATCCATGGCCATTTTCGGCCCACCGATAGAATAAGCGGCGTTGATCTTGTTACTGCGTTCCGTTCCCGCGATAGGCACATACGAGTCTCGTGGAATCGAAAGCATGGACACGTGCTTGGTGTTCAGGTCAAGCCCGAGCATAAATAGGGTGTCTGTACGGGCGCCCTTTGTATAGACCATGTCTTTATCGGTCCAGTTGTCATCGATTCCCATGCACAGGATGGTGATGCGGTCCTTTCCCGGAAAGCCTGCCTTAGGGTCGGTCGTAATCTGTTTCAGGTCCGATAGCGCTTGTATCCAGTTGTCGCTCCCCTTGCCTGTTCGCTCGCCCTCCCGGGCCGTAATCATTCGGACCCCTATCGTCACACCGGCCACGACCAGCGTTGCCACAATGAACAGAAGTGTGTAACCGAGCTTCCGCCATATGGACGAGCGTCGCGGTGGCTTGGGAGTTGGGGTCGATTTAAGTGTGGGGTTCATGGTGAATGAGTCCCGCTGTTACCGGCGGGCGTTAGAGATTCATGAGGCGACAACGTCGAACTCAGACTACGGTCGTCGCTACGCGTAGAACTGGACTATATAACCTACACAGCAGCGAGCATGTTCAATGGAATACCGCGTTCTTCTTTCGCCGGTATTAGCTCGCCAGTGTAGCCGTAAACTTGAGCCGTCAGGGCGCGCACCATAACCATTTGCCCGATAAGGTCACGACCGGCTGGGAAGTTCATCGTTTTCCCTTGCGGCGTGAGCCCCGACCACTTTGTGGGATCCTTCGGGCTTCGCTTTTCCACAAGCACCGGGTAAACGTTCCCAATCTGGGTAGCGTTGATTTCGATAGTGGTCCGGTTGACCAGCTCAATCAACGCCTCCAGCCGACGAATCTTAACTTCTTGCGGCAGCTGATCGGGCATTTCAGCAGCCTTTGTGCCTTCACGAGGCGAGTAGGCGAACATAAAGGCCGAGTCAAATCGAATCTCACGAACAAAGTTCAACGTATTCTCGAACTCTTCCTCTGTTTCGCCCGGAAACCCTAGCATGATGTCGGTCGTAATGGCGATATCTGGCACCGCTGCTCGCAAACTGCGCACAATCTCGCGGTACTGGTCCAGCGTATAGCCCCGATGCATACGCAGGAGAAGGTTGTCGTCGCCCACCTGGACCGGCATATGGACCTGCGGCATCACCTTTGGCAACGTCGCAATGGCCTGCACCACATCGCTCTTGAAGTCCTTCGGGTACGGCGACGTGTACCGTATTCGCTCTATGCCTTCTATATCGTTCAGCCGCCCGAGAAGTTCCGCGAACGAGCACGGCACATCGAGGAATTTGCCGTAAGAGTTCACCGTCTGCCCCAGCAGTGTGATCTCTTTGGTGCCAAGCGACGCCAGCCGCTCAACTTCCAGGACGATATCGTCCGCGGGTCGGCTCCGTTCCTTGCCCCGCGTCATGGGAACGATGCAAAAGGTGCAAAACTTATCGCAGCCATAGGAGATTGATACAAACGATTTGAGCTTTGGAGCACCGCTCTGGATCACACGCATCGGCGTGTTCTTGTCGGCGCGGTCCTGGCGGCTGGGGAGGTCAGTGGCGATGATGGGCTTGCGTTCGTCCTTGATGCGCTGCACCAGTGCGGGCAGCCTGTCGATCTGACCGGTTCCGATCACGAGGTCTACGTGCGGCGCGCGTCGACGGATTTCAGGAGCTTCCTTCTGCGCCATGCACCCACAGACACCGATGATGGTCTCCGGCTTGTGGTTCTTGAGCTCGCGCAACTGTCCTAGCTGAGAATACACCTTCTGCTCGGGCTTGGCGCGCACGGAACAAGTATTGAGGAGAATGACATCCGCCTTGTCCAGTTCGGCTTGCTCGTACCCCGCCAGTTCAAGCATGGACGCCATCTGCGCCGAGTCATCCTCGTTCATCTGACATCCCCACGTCAGAATAGTGTATCCGCCAACAACTTTACGTTCGAGCATAGGCGATATTATAGTCGAAATACCGCGCGATTTCAACCAGCGTGTCGCTGGACCCCTGTCTCGCCGAGGACGGCTCGGGTTGGGTTGGGGCGAGTGCGAGGAGCTTTGCCCGCTTTGCGTTTTGCGTGTTTTGCGTTGGGCACCGGTCCGGATTTCCCCGGTTCGTGCCGCCCCACCCCAAAATTTGGGGTTAATGATGTTGCGCTCGGAAGCGAGGTCACCAACTGCTGCTTCGCAGGGGGATAAGACCTCATCTGGCCAGAGGACTGGCCCAAGCCCTGCCCTCTCCTACGATAAGGACGAGGGGAGTAAGATCGTTTTGCGCGTTTTGCGTTGCGCAACGCGATTCATTTTTTTGCGCAAAATGCCCCGGTGCGTGCCGCCCAAGCCCTCGCGGTGGGGTTTATGATGTCCGACCACGGCTTGGCTGGGGGACTTTGTGACAGCTTGTGAATATTTGGGGATTCGAGAATCGCAGTATTCACGTATATTATGTGTGCGCAGCGGTAATTGAGCCCGCCAGTGATGGGTACGATGATTGTCAAGGTGCAGATGCGACGGTGCGCATCGCGGCGTCCACTTTAGGATTTATCGCCATAGTTCCATGGTACCTCGCGTATACTAATTTGTCAATAGATATTTCTTGACGAATGGGAATTAACTCACCTGGCCAGAGGACTGGTCCAAGCCCGGCCCCCCCTCTGCTTAGAAAATACAGAACCTCATCTCCCCACTTCGAGGGTCCCCTCCTCTGGCCGCAGCCGGCAAGTCATCCTAAAGAAAAGGCAAAGAGGTTGGGCCGCGTAGCTTTTCATCCACATGGGTGGATCGCTTCCATGACGACTCCTATGATAAGGAGAGGGGGAGTCGGAGCGGAGACGCACGACGGGGTCGAGGGATCCGTCGGCACTGCACCGGCAAATCTGGTGCTTGAACGAACCTACAGGTACCGCTTGGCGAGGTCGGCGGGTTGCCGCTGTTATCCGATTGCACGAAAAGCCGCCGCGAACGTTGACACAGGCCAATTCCATCGGGTATATTCAAATCCGATTGCGGCCCGGTAGTCTAGCGGTTATGACGCCTCCCTTTCAAGGAGGAGACCACGAGTTCGATCCTCGTCCGGGCTAGTTTTCTTTCCCCCACCCGATTCCATCGTGACTTCAAGCAGTTGTGCGTCGCTGACCACAACCGCGTTGCCAAAAGCACAACCATGCCCGACACCACCACCAACCCGCCTCGCGTCTTTCTTCACGTGCCCGTCGCGCTCACCGAAGCCCGCGCTGCGTCGGGGGTGGCTGGGGCACCGCTTGCGGCCGCCGTGGAGCGGCTACGGGGCGACGCCGAGGCGGTGCTGGATGCGGGGCCGTTCACCGTCGTTCACCCGGAATGGGTAGCGCCGAGCGGCGATCCACATGATTACTACAGCTTTGGGCCTTATTGGTGGCCCGATCCGGCGTCGGCGGACGGCCTTCCCTATATTCAGCGCGACGGCGAGATGAACCCGGTCGCAGATGCGGGGAACTGGCAAGCTATCTTCGGGCTCAGCGACACGGCAACGACGCTGGCTGAGGCGGCGTGGTTCACCGGCGATGCGCGTTATGCTGACCGCGCAGCGGTGTTGCTCCGCGCCTGGTTCCTTGACGAGGCCACCCGCATGAACCCTCACCTTGAATACGGGCAGGCGATACCGGGGCGGGTTACGGGACGCGGCATCGGCATTATCGACACGATGCGTCTCGTACCGCTGATCGACGCGATTGGCTTGCTTGCGGAGTTTCCGTGCTGGACACGCACCGACCAGGAAGGTGTCGAAGAGTGGTTTCGCGCCTACTTAACCTGGTTGACCACGCACCCTTACGGCTTGCAGGAGCGTGAGGAGAAGAACAATCACGGCACATGGTACGATGCGCAGGTCGCGGCCTTTGCCCTGTTCGTCGGCGATGATCCGCTCGCACGCCAAACCATTCAGAGGTCAATCACCAAACGCTTAGCGGCTCAGGTGGCGGACGACGGCAGCCAGCCGGAGGAGTTGTGGCGGACACGGGCATTAACCTATAGCGTGTTCAACGGGCTCGCTCTCGTGAACCTTGCCACACTCGGCGATCGGGTTGGCGTCGACATCTGGCGCTCTCCTGCGCACGGGACGCCAAGTCTGCTCCGAATGGCGCGGTGGTTGGCGCAGTACGCCGACGGTTCCCCGTTCCCGTACAAACAGATTGTTGAGCCGCCTGTCGAACCGTTCGTCATGTTAATTCGACGCTGCGCGAACGCGTACCAGGACGATGCGCTAGAGGCGGCGTTGGATGGCATCACGGGGTTTGATCGCGGTACGGATCGGGTCCAGCTGACGTTCCCGCGCACAGCAGCCGCGAGCTCAAATGCTGCGCCAACGTGCGGCTAAAGCTTAGATATGTCCACGCGCTCGGTAGTTTGCCCGGTGTAGTCCCACTTGACGGTCACCCAATAGCGCTTGTCCGAGTCACGCTTGGCAGCCTTTCGATAGCGATTCCACACTGGGTAAATAGCCCGCATCGCGGCTCTGGATTCTGTTTTAGTCATGATCAAATTCCATTTAGGATGGATTGTGATCTCTTCATTCGAGTAATCGGCCGCACAACTCCCAGGCAGCTTGACCAGCTCCTTCGCAAAAACAGCCTGCATGTTGGCTTCAAGTGGCGCATTGAAATCGGGCAGCGTGCGCAGGGGATAACGCGCGCTCCCAACATGGACAGATGGTTCAGGGATGAACGAGCAATCCACCGTCTTCACCAGCCGAACGTGGCCATCTACAAACTGGACCGCGGTGCCTGTACCGTGGCGTGATGGCTTCGGTACAGACTCGCCGAGATCGACATAGTTGTCCAGGCGAGTTGTTGACTCAAAGTGGTCGGGGAGCGCAGCAATATTTTCCATATCCGAATACGACGATCCCGCAGTATGAGCATTCATCGCGTATAGCGTACCCTTGGCAGCAGGGCATCCGAAACTGCCGAATCCCTTGGCCGACCTATCGGTGTCATTGTAAACGCTGCCTTCTACGTACGGGAGAAGAGCCGTGCTCCATCGTTTCGCCGGCGGCCACATCTCGTCGTAATCACGAGTGTACTGCAACTCAGCAATGCCAATTCGCTTCAAGTTGCTAATGCACAATGACTTCAGGCGGTCGCCCTCGTAGTGCTGGTAGATAGGAGCAATAATCACGCCCGCCGCCAGCATCCCGAGCAAGAAATAGACCCAGCGTTTTATCGGTGTCGGTTCAGTCATTATGTTGCCCTTCTTTTGCCCGGTCTTAACGAGTGGCAGTCCTTGCGATTTCCATTCCAGCGCAATTGTTACGCCCCTGGTGTCCAAACTCCCATTTGACAATTGCGCTTCGGTTCTTCGTCGCACAAAGCACCGCGAGCAACTTGCTGCAAACCACTACCATACGCGATCCGCTTGAACTGGCCCTCCGATAGTGTCTAGCAGACTGTTGCGGGTACCGAAGTTACCAGCCCCAACTAACCGAACGTGGCCGATTAGAGCCTAGATATGTCGAAGCGATCTGTCTTCCGACCGCTATCGTCCCATCGAACTACCACCCAGTAACCTCCATCCGATTTCACCTTAGCTGCCTTACGATAGAACTTCCACGTCGGATAAATGGCCTTCATCGCTTTGCGCGCGTCTTCGTGGCTTAATCGCCGGGTCCATTTAGGGAAGAGATCTATGATTTCGTTGGAGTACGTAACGGCGCAATTTTCTGGAAGTTTTATTATGTTCTTGGCAAATACTGCCTGCATATTGGCAGGGAGCGGGGCTTTAACGCTGGGCAGTGTGCGAATCGGGTATCGAGCGCCTCCAAGGTGGATTGCCGGATCTATGATAAACGAGCAGTCCACCGTCTTTACCAGCCGAACATGGCCATCAACGAATACCACCGCCGTTCCTTCGCCGTGGCGCGATTGTTGAGGAGCCGACTCCCCAAGGTCCACATAATTATCTAGCCGGGTTGTAGACTCAAAGCGGTCCGGTGGAAATGTGCTATCTGGCAAGTCACCAAGGCAGCCTCCCGCAATGTGCGCATTCATTGCGTATCTGGTTCCTTTAGCCGCAGGGCAACCGAATACGTCGAGGCCCTTTGCTGTCGGCTTTCCGGGATCGTAATACGGGCCATGCGTCATATACGGTGCCAACGCATCACTGCTCTGTGCCGCTGGCGGCCAGCACTCATCATAATCCCGCACATACTGCAGCTCAGAAATCCCAAGCTGTCGCAGATTGCTCAAGCACACGGACTTCAGGCGGCCATTCTCGTAGCGCTGGTAAATCGGCGTGATAATAACCCCCGCCGCAAGCATCCCGAGCAAGAAGTAGCCCCAGCGCCGATGTGGTTTTGGTTCAGTCATGACGTTGCCCCTTCATATGCGCGGTCTCCACGAGAGGCAGGCTCTCGGAGTTCCATTCCAGCAATCCACCGAGGCGCTCATATATGGCGAGACAAAACCCCTGGCTCGTTCCAAATAGATATCGCCTTCGCCTAACATGAATATCACGCAGCTGAAAGCATATCCCATTACGGACTAAAGTTTCGATATGTCGTATCGAGTACTTTTATTGCCGCTATTGTCCCATTGCACTTCCACCCAATAGGGTCCATCCGATTTCATCTTCGCGACCTTGCGATAATGCTTCCAGATTGGATAAATAGCTTTCATGGCTTTCCGAGCATCGGCTTGGCTCAATGTCCGATTCCACATCGGAAACAGCTTCATATTTTCATCGTAGTAATAAAACCTACAGGTTTCTGGCAGCTTTATCAGTTTTTTTTCAAACACTGCCTGCATGTTCGCTTCAATAGGCGCTTTGGCGGTAGGAAGCGTGCTGAGAAGATATCGTGCATTCCCAACGTGAATGGTCGGCCGGAGGATGAACGAGCAATCCACCGTCTTTACCAGCCGAACATGGCCATCAACATACTGGACTGCCGTCCCTTCGCCATGCCGCGGGATCTTTGGCGCTGATTCGCCCAGGTCTACATAGTTATCCAGTTCAGTCGTCGACTCAAAGTGATCGGGCGGTAAAGTGCCATCAGGCAAGTCGCCGAGGCAAGCCCCCGCAATATGGGCATTCATGGCATATCTGGTTCGCTTAGCCGCAGGGCATCCAAGAATATCAAGTCCTCTAGCTTTCGGTGCGCCTGGACCATAATTGGGACCAAGTGCTAGATACGGAGCCAACGCATCGTTGCACTGAGCTGCAGGTGGCCAAAACTCGTCATAGTCGCGCACATATTGCAGTTCTGCTAGGCCAATCTGCTTCAGATTGCTAATACATACGGACTTCAGGCGGCCACTTTCGTAGTGCTGGTAAATCGGCATGATTATAACCCCCGCCACAAGCATCCCGAGCATGAAGTAGCCCCACCGTCGCATGGGTGTCGGTTCAGTCATGGTATTGCTCCTTCGTCTGCCCGTTTTCCACGAGTGGGAGCGCTTGCGACTTCCATTCCAGCCATCCGCCATTCACACTCAGTAGGTTCTTGCAACCTTGAGCTTCCAGCTCCCGAATGAGGATTGCGCTTCGGTGGCCCGTCATGCAGAGCACCGCTGTCGGCTCCGTCGACGCCAAGAGGACGCGTCGCGCCGCCCCAAACGCCAGGCGTTGCGATCCGGGGACGTAACTCCCGTTGAACTCGTCAGGCTCCCGCACATCGAGCAGCTTCACCTGACCGTGTCGAAGCCTGCCGAGCGCTTCCGTGCAGCTTATTTCCGACGATTCCCCGTTCATCACGGTCAGCCTATTTAGCGTGCTCGCCGGTACAAACCCAAGCGGCACCAGGCCCTGGCGTTTAGCCAGCATTATTGCGTCGGCATAGGTCTCACCCGCGTTGCCCAGCAAAACGATTCGGGTACCACTCGCCAGTCTCTTTGCCGATTGCCACGGAATGGAGTCTGGAATTCGAAGCTGCGCGCTGTCAGGAGCCCGCGAATCGACCAGCACAGCCCCGCCACTCTGAGCGCCAAGCGCCGCCGTGATTCCCATCGCTGGCAGCGCCTGAGGAGCCGTCAGCGGTGACTGCTGCGTGGTCGAGTTTCTTGTCCACACGAGCATCGCCAGGAGTACAGCGCAGACTATTCCGCCTAAAAATGACGCCACATTACCCAAAACGGGCCTATTCTTCGTTGCCATGGGGCTCTATTCGGGACGCGCGATTGAATATCCTTGTTTGGCAGGCAAGCTGGCGTTTGGAGACCGATTCATGTAAGTAGACTTTGTAACAGCTCTGGCAGGTCCGAAGGACCTTCTTTTCTTAATCCGGCCAAGAACCCGGTGTTCGAGCACAAAAATTAAAAACTTCCTACTGCCGGAGGCGGGACCCTTTGATCATTCTTATGATCACTCTTCAGGACCCGTCGGAGGTTGCCGAGGAGCATACTTAATGTCCACGCACAGCCGAGCCGTCCTCGGCGAGACAGGGGTCCAGCGTCACGCTGGTTTTTTGATCGAACATGAGAACAACAACGGAGTGCCGGGGGCGCGGTAATTGCGATGACTTGCCGTCTTCGGCCAGAGCGTAGCGGCTGTAACTGCAAACCGCCACGCACTCTCCGGGCTTATCGGTAGATGCACGACGGGGGGGCTTAGTAGTTACTAGACTTGGTAATTGGCATCGCCGTTCAATATCAAGCTAAAGAGCCTCCGGCGGCCGCTACGCGCGGAGCGGCAACGTGACGTTGCATCCAAGTGCCGCTGTGCGGCGAGTTCCTACCAAAGCAACAATGGTTACCTGAAATGCTAGCTTGCTACAATTCTGAAATGCACCATTGCTAGCTTGGTAAACCTCACGATTGAGGCAGCTGATTTGCACGAAGTCAGAATGCCGAACGAACAGTGTCTGGCAAACATCCCGCAGAATGGCGCACCACAACGCTGCATTTCCAAGAATCAGCTTTCTTTCCGAGTGCCCAAGGGGTACTTTCAAGCAGTATCGAGCCGTAGGTTTCAACCTACGGAATCTCTCGTCGTAGTTTCCAGCAACAACGATGTCGGCAAAGGAACGCCACACAAAAACGAACTTATGATTTTGTATAGTTATCAAGTTGACATTACATTTGGATTGTGTTATAATAATAGTGAAGATGAATTACCCAAAGAGGTCATCATTTGCACCTTGATAACATGGCACACAAAGCTGGCATAGGGGACGATACGCAGTCGGCTACATAACGCATAATAGCCTTGAAACCGCATATTATGCGCCGCTCTTTCGCCATCATACGCGCATTATCCACCTATTTCATAGGGCTCACGAGGAAAATGCATACCCACCTCGATATTTGTGATTATGACTCGACAGAGGGATACCGCAGCCACGCAGCAAAAAGCGCCGCAGGAATGCTCCCACGGCGCTCACAGGTTTCAGTCACCCTATCACACGCTAGTCGATAAACGTTACCGGCTGCTGAACGGGCGGAATGATCCCTCGCTCGGCGCCTTCGGTCAGCAGAAGCTCGATACCACGCTTCCCGCGTTCACCGAGGTCAAGCGTTAGTTCGTTGACGTACATCCCGACGAACTTGTCGGCGGTTTCGCGGGGCATGTCGCGCGCGAATGTCAGCGCATACTCCAGCGCCTCTTCACGATGCGTCAAGCTGTATTCGATACTGCGACGCATCACAGCGGACATCTTCTTCATCAGGTCGTCGCCGAGATCGCGCCGGATCGCGTTAACACCCAGCGGCAGTGGTGTGCCGGTTCGCTCCTGCCACCAGATCCCCGTGTCGACAATGGTGTGCAGCCCTTCGCTTTGGTGGGTGAGTTGGCCCTCGTGGATTATGAGGCCGGCGTCCACCTTACCCGCTTTAACATCCGCCATGATATCCTGGAAGTAGGTCTGCACTGGTTCGAACGGACGACCGTCCATGTAGATCAAAAACGCCAGATACGCCGTCGTCATCTTGCCCGGAATTGCGATTCGCTTGCCTTCCAGCTCTGCCGGGTCGAGCGCCGTGGTAGCGATAACCATTGGCCCATACTGGTCGCCAACGCTCGCCCCGTGCGCCAGCAGGGCGTACTTGTCCTGCACGTAAGCGTATGCATGCAGCGAGATGGCGGTCGTATCGAGCTTGCCGACCTGCGCCCATTCGTTCAAGGTCTGGATGTCGCGCAGAATATGCTCAAAATGCAAACCTTCCGCGTCGATTTTGTCCTTCGCGAGGCCATAAAACATGAACGCGTCGTCGCTGTCGGGGCTGTGTCCAAGGGTGAGGGTGCGTGCCATAGAAATATCTCCTAGAAGGTTAACGCCACCGCAGACGGCAGGCGTTCCCCAAATCGACAAGATTGTACCTGTTTTCACAAACTCGGTCAATTGACGGATAAGCTAGGCACGTTGAGTATCATTAACCAATGAGAGCAGTCATACAGCGAGTAAAACAAGCTTCCGTGGCAGTCAATGGGGGCGAACCGCGACGCATTGGTGTCGGTCTCGCGGTGTTAATCGCCGTCGCGCCCGACGACACCATCGCCGATCTCGACTACATGGCGGAGAAGATAGCGGGCCTTCGCGTATTTGAGGACGCGGATGGTAAAATGAATCTAAGCGTCAAGGAAGTCGCAAACGGCGCCTGCCTCGTTGTAAGCCAGTTCACCCTTTACGGAGACGTTCGGCGCGGAAAACGCCCTAGCTTCATCGCCGCAGCCCAGCCCGACGTCGCCATTCCGCTATACGAGAAGTTCGTCGAATGCCTGCGCAATGTCCACAATCTCCCTGTCGAGACAGGCGAGTTTGGCGCTGACATGATGGTCGAAATCCACAACGACGGCCCCGTGACCATTTTGCTAGACAGCAAGAAGCTGTTTTGACAGACGGGCGGTAATCGGGAACAATATATTACGCGACGAGCGCAGCAAGACTATGCCGTACGAGTTTGAGGATGAGCACAATCTGGAGCGCCACGAGCACGAGGCGGAAAAGAACCCGACTCCGGAAGCGTTCGCTCGGCTAGGTGACGCGAATCTCGCCAAAGGACGCATAGAGGTCGCACTTGAGCGCTACCGCAAAGCGATCAGCCTCACGACCGACGGTCACTCGGCAGCAGAATCCCGCGCCCGGCTGGGGGACGCGTACGTCTACGCCGACCAGACCGTGAGCGCGCTAAAGCAGTTTCGCCGTGCCATCAAGCAAAGCCCCCGCCGCGCTGCGCCCCACTTCTCGCTCGGTGAGCTGTACCGCAGGTACGGCAAGCTGCAGGCTGCGCTGATCGAGTTCCGGCGGGCTATCGAGTGCGACCCTAAGAACGCGTTTTATCACTACCGGCTCGGAGACTGCCTTGCGGACGCAGGCTATCTCGCAGAATCCATAGGTGAGCTCGAAGCTGCAGTAGAGCTGTCTCCGTCCGATGCGTTCTACCATTTCTGGCTAAGCGACCTGTACCTGATGTCCGGCCGCCTCGACGATGCTGTTCGTGAACTCCAGCAAGCGGCGATGTTCGCGCCGTACGACGATTACTACAACATGCGGCTAGGCGTGCTGTACATGCTATCCGACAGCGCAGCCGACGCCGCCACGGCTGTCATCCACGCGCTTCGATTGGCGCCCAACAACGCCATCTATCACTGCCTCCTCGCCGACATATACGCCCACAATATCGGCGACGACGATATGGCCAGTGTCCACTACGCGTACGCCGGAGACCTCGACGACTACGACCGCGAACATGTCCGCCGCCTCCGGGAGCTCACATCCCGCGAATACAAGCCCAAATCTAACGGTAACGGAACCGCGCCTCATGCGGAGTAGTCGCACCCGGCGATGTTTGCCGAAGGGCCACGTACTGGGATTACTTCTGCTGTTTCTGACGACGCATCCGTACGCCGACGCCGCCCCATCCGTCACACCCGCAGCGAACCACATGATTCAGGGCAGGTGGGCGCCTGCATACGCCCCGCTGCCTGATGGCAAGCATGCCGTGATCGCAGGGGGATACGATTACGCAATCGAAATGTGCGTCTCGTCCGTCGACATCTACGACCGCACTACGAACAGCTTCACACCATCGAAAAGCCGCCTGACGTACCCGCGCGACTTTGCGCAAGCAGCGGTGCTGACCAACGGCAGCGTCCTCATTTGCGGGGGCTTCAACGATGTGATGGGGTCAATGCGAGTGGCCGAACTCTACGACCCTGCGAAGGATAGCTTCCGCACGGTTGGCAGCATGGCGATCCCGCGTGAGCTATTCCAGGCGACGACGCTTACGGATGGACGGGTACTCGCGACGGGCGGACTGTGTCTCGCACTCCACCGAACTGTTGCGTCCGCCGAAGTGTACGACCCGCGCACCGAAACGTGGAGCCAAACGCCGGGCATGCTCACGGATCGGTTCGGCCACGCTGCCTGCGCACTGTCCGACGGGCGCGTGCTAATCGTTGGCGGCACGAGTATGGTGCTCGGAAGGAAATACGGCCACTCGGAAACACTCGCGTCCGCAGAGCTCTACGACCCCGTATCGGGCGCATTCACCGCCACAGGTTCACTACTAGCCGCACGCGACCGTCCTACGGCCACGCTACTGCCAGACGGCAAGGTGCTGATCGGCGGCGGGCAGGGCACCGGGGGCGCCTCGGTGACATTCGCTGAGCTTTACGATCCAAACACAGGCACCTTCGCCAAAATCGGGTTGCCGGCGCTTACTCCGCGAATGGCCCACGCGGCATCATTGCTCCCGAACGGTTCGGTTCTCCTTGCGGGCGGCTGGGACGCCAACGCGAAAGAAACCACCGCTACCGGGATCATTCTGGACGCGAAAGCGTCGCAGGTAACCGTGCTGCCCGCGTTACCGTTCACCACCCACGATCACGCCCAGGTGGCTTTCCCGGATGGGTCAGTGCTAGTCGCTGGCGGTAAAAGCGTCACCGTGGCTGGCGCAAGCAGTTCGCCGCCCTCCGGAGCGCTGATCAAGCCGTAAAGTCTTAACAGTTCTGTGTTATCTGGCTCCCTTCTCCTTATCGTAGGAGAAGGGCTGGGGATGAGGTTCCCCGACTGTTTCCCCTACCCCTGCAACACCCTCATTGCGGCCCGCTCGCCACTCAGCAATGCGCCGTTGATGCTTGCGCTCGCCGTCCAGTCCCCCGCGACATGGAGACCGCATCGCTCAATAGGAAGCCGTCGCGGTCCTGGCAACTGCGTGGGTTGGGCGTACGGGACTCGATACACGCGCAACGGGGCATACGTCGTCAACGCGTCGGTCGCCGCCCTATCGCCATCGAACATCGCGCCGACATCTTCCAATGCCTCCGCAAAGATCTCTGCGTCGTTCATTTGCGGCACGCCCAGAATGGAAACGCTTAGCAGATGCCGCCCTTGCGGGGCATAAGTTCGCGCGACATTGGTTAGCATCTGGGCATTGTTCACGAACGCGCCCGGGTTGGCGTTCAGCGCAATCAACGGACTGTCCCATACAGGCGAACTGCCAGCAAAATAGGCGCATGTCACCCCAAGCCCCGCTTGTTCCGCTGGTTGACCGGCCAAACGCGCTGCCTCTGGCCCTTCGACAGCAACGACAACATCGTCAGCCGGGACTTGTGTGTCATCTTCCAGGACAACGCCAGTTACGCGTCCGCCCGTTTCGATAAGGGAGGTAACTTTCGAGCCGAACTGCACGAGCCCATGTTCAATCAACGGCGCGGCAAGCTGATCTGAGATGGCCCCGATGCCATCTGCGGGCAAACAAGCGTAACCTTTGTTGAGCATGTCGAGGTAGTAAAGAAATGGGCCACTCGAAGCGCTCAACGAACGATCAAGCAGGATACCGCCATAAAAGGGCCGGAAGAACTCGTTGACCGACGCGTTCGAAAAGCCCCAACGTTTGAGAAGGGCTTCAGTCGACACTCCCGCTTCAGCTACGTCGGCGCACCCGTGTTTCCCCGCATATTGCGCCAGCGATAACAGCCGCAGGCGATCTGGCACCGACAAGGCGCTCGCAAGAAGCGATTCGATCATATCGTTGCCGTCGCGAGCTCTTCGCGGATCTGTAAACTGCGACCTTTTGCCATCACCACAGATAATCGCCCCTGGCTGAAACCGCCGCAGCCTAAGCGCATCGAAATCGAAATTGCGCTGCGCAGCCGGATACGAATTAAACATTACCTGAAAACCACGGTCGAGCACATACCCGTCGACGTTATCGCTGCGAACACGCCCGCCTGGGCCGTCGCTGGCCTCAAGCACACGCACATCAACGCCATTGGCCAATAGCTTACGCGCACAAACGAGCCCAGCAAGGCCGGCTCCAACGACAATCACAGTCATGGATAATCCCTCCGGAGATTATAATCGCGAACAGATCGAAAGCAAGGAAGGTTCCTGATAGGCGCTTGGGGCTTATGAAGCAAGGTCTGCCCACAAAACAAGCCCCGCCCAGGATATACACGGACGGGGCTTTTGGCTACCGTAGCGTTACCGGTGGCTGACTATCGATCGCGGCCGCTGCAGCTGTCTGCGAGGTTCGCCTGCGCTGCAGCGAGGCGAGCGATCGGGACGGGGAGCAGCTGACGTCATCTCGTGTATGGCTGCGTTATGTGGAGATCAGGGATGTTCTTGTAGTGACGGATATTGAACGTGTATAGCGGAACCTGATGCGAGATTGCAGTTCCAGCTATAAGTACGTCAATGAGTCCAGTCCCTTGTGCTAGGTGCAGATCTACGAACTGATGAGGCAAAGCGATGAGACCTTGCGTTGAGGGAAGGACAATCTCGAACTGATTATAGAACAAGCCGCACGCATCGGCTTCTCGCCTGTTGCTTGAGTTCTGTATAAGCTCCAATACGACGAATATTGGAATGCCAATTGTTGTAACGTCGACATTCGTTAGCCAGTCGATAGAGGGCGGATGCTTCCGGAGCACATCAATGCACACATCGGTGTCGAGTAGCCCTAAGAAGCTCATCGCATTTGGCGCCGCTGAGATTGCTCCCGAAGCTGATGTGCGTATTCGTCTACGTCCCCTACCCTTCCCTCCAGGTAAAAAGCATCGTTGGACGCAAGAAGATCTACAATCTCCGCACCTGACTTTCCCGAGTGCGAAATCGGAACGTGGGGAGTCAGGGCGATCTCGCGTAGCACCAACTCGATGTAGTCCTCGCGAGTTAGCCCACGGCCCTCTGCAAGGCGAGAGATAGCCTGATCGATGTCATTGTCAAGGCTCAGCGTTACCGTAGTCATATCGTGCACCTCAATGCGATTATACCGTAATCCCCTATTTCGCAACTAACGAGCTCTTTCTCGCAAACGCAAACAAACCCCGCCCAGGATATACCCGGACGGGGCTTTTGGCTACCGTAGCGTTACCGGTGGCTGACTATCGGTCGCGGCCGCTGCCGCTATCCGCCAGGTTCGCCTGCGCTGCTGCGAGGCGAGCGATCGGGACGCGGAACGGGGAGCAGCTGACGTAGTTCAGGCCGATCTTGTGGCAGAACGCGATTGAGTTCGGGTCGCCGCCGTGCTCACCGCAGATGCCGAGCTTGATGTCGGGGCGCGTTGCGCGACCCTTCTCAACGGCGATCTTCATGAGCTGACCGACACCGTCGACGTCGATGGACTCGAACGGGTCGCCGGCGAGGATCTTCTGCTCGACGTAGGGCTTGAGGAACTTGTCAGAGTCGTCGCGGCTGAAGCCGAAGGTCATCTGAGTCAGGTCGTTGGTGCCGAACGAGAAGAACGCGGCCTCGGTGGCGATGGCATCGGCTGTCAGCGCTGCACGCGGGATTTCGATCATCGTGCCGAACGTGTAGTCGATGGCGCCGCCCTTGGCAACGACATCCTGAGCGACACGCTCTAGGTTACCGCGAACGCTCTTTAGTTCGTTCACGTGGCCGACGAGCGGGATCATGATCTCGGGGAACACTTCGACGCCGGTCTTCTTGGCGGCGAGCGCACCTTCGAGGATCGCACGGGTCTGCATTTCGACAATCTGCGGGAAGACGATGGAGAGGCGGCAGCCCCGGAGGCCCATCATCGGGTTGATCTCGTGCATCGAGCGAACCTTGACAAGAAGGGCTTCCTTCTCGGCGTCAGGCGTGCCCTTGGTCTTCGCGGCAACCGTCTCTTCGATCAGGCTTTCCATGCTCGGGAGGAACTCATGCAGCGGCGGGTCGATGAGGCGAACCGTAAGCGGGCGGCCCTGAAGAGCCTTGAAGATCGCTTCGAAGTCGTTGCGCTGGAAGACCAGGAGCTCGTCCAGGTACGTCTGTCGCTCTTCGTCGCTGTCCGACAGGATCATCGACTGGACAATCGGTCGGCGGGCTTCGTCGAAGAACATGTGCTCCGTGCGGCAAAGGCCAACGCCTTCGGCGCCAAAGCTGATGGCGAGCGCCACATCTTCTGGTGTGTCAGCGTTCGTTCGGATCTTGAGCTTGCGGACATCGTCTGCCCAGCCGAGGAATGTGCCAAACTCACCAGTCATTTCCGGGTTGACAACTTCCACGGCGCCTGCGATCACTTCGCCAGTCGAGCCGTTCAGCGAGATTGCATCGCCTTCTTTGATCGTCACGCCGCCGATAGTGAACTGGCGACCAGCATCATCGACACGGATCGACGAGCAGCCAGCAACTGTCGGGATACCAAAGCCGCGGGCAACGAGGGCCGCGTGCGATGTCATGCCGCCGCGCTCGGTGAGAACACCGTCGGAAGCGAGCATGCCCTTGAGGTCATCGGGGCTGGTGTCAGCGCGAACGAGAACAACCTTCTTGCCTTCGCCGCCCTTGCCAAGCTCTGCAGCTCGCTGGGCGTCGAATACGGCGATACCGGATGCGGCACCAGGGCCTGCGGGCAAGCCACGAGCGATGGCGTTGTACTTGCTGCCCGGCTTGATGATCGGGTGGAGGCACTGGTCGAGAAGCTCGGGGTTGATGCGGGCGAGAGCGGCTTCCTTGGTGATGCGGCCTTCGTTGACCATATCAACAGCGATCTTAACAGCTGACGGGCCAGTTCGCTTGCCGGAGCGGCACTGCAGAATGTAGAGTTTGCCATGCTCGATGGTGAACTCGATGTCCTGCATGTCCTTGTAGTGGTCCTCGAGGCGGCCGCAGATATCGGAGAACTGCTGATAAATCTCAGGGTTCTGAACTGCAAGCTGAGAAATCGGCATCGGGGTGCGGACACCGGCGACGACATCCTCGCCCTGGGCGTTCATCAGGTACTCGCCGAAGACTTCGTTGTGACCGGTGCTTGGGTCGCGGGTGAACGCAACGCCAGTGCCACAGTCTTCGCCCATGTTGCCGAAGACCATCGCCTGCACGTTTACGGCGGTGCCCAGGTCATCGGAGATCTTCTCACGGCGGCGGTAAATGACCGCTCGGTCGTTGTTCCAGGACTTGAAGACGGCTTCGATGGATGCGGCTAGCTGCGCGTAAACATCCTGCGGGAACTCATGGCCAGCTTCGGCCTTGATATGAGCCTTGTAGCGCTCGCAAAGCTCCTTGAGCTGGTCGCCGGTGACATCGAGGTCGCTGGCGGCGCCAACTTCTTCCTTAAGATGGTAGAAGATATGCTCGAAATCGTGCTTGGAGAGCTTGTTCGTTGGGCTTGAAAACGCAACGTCGGAAAGCATCATCAGGAAGCGGCGGTAGGAGTCATAGACGAAGCGTGCGTTGTCGGTTTGCGCGATCAGCGATTCGACGGTCGCATCGTTGAGGCCGAGATTAAGAACCGTGTCCATCATGCCAGGCATGGAAAACTTCGCGCCGGAGCGAACGGAGACGAGCAGCGGGCTGGCTGGGTCGCCAAGCTTCTTGCCGATCTTCTTTTCGACTGCGCCAAGTGCAGCCTTGACTTCATCTAGGAAGCCTGCAGGCATTTTGCCGCCCAGCTTGGTGTACTCGTTACAAGTATCAGTAGTGATTGTAAATCCTGGAGGCACCGGTAATCCGATGTTTGTCATTTCAGCGAGGTTCGCGCCTTTACCACCGAGCGTGTCACGCATCGTGGCATTGCCGTCCTCGAAGAGCCATACGCGCTTCGTGTCAGCCATTCGTAGTCTAATCTCCTTTGAGTGTGTTGGGAAGCCTGTTTGACCGAGCGGAACGCTATGCACCAGGTGTTTGACGAGCAAACATGCCCCAGCGACGGCGTCCTCCGGGCAAAATACGGTTTATTATACTCATGTTGCAGAGCTAATTCGCTCCACCAAACGGAGGTGTTACAATGATCGTTTGGCAACATATCTTAACGAGAGCCATTCTCGCACCATATGCACTCTTGTTGTGCTTGAATGTGACCGATAATCACGCTACGCCGCCACAACGTCGGCTATCGAGGCGCATACACGCGTGCTGGCTGCGAACCGCTAGCTTGACAACCGTTCAACCGGTAGGCTATCATCCTAGTAATCGCTGCTGCTTCGGATAAATATCGAAGAATAGCAACCTCACAGTTTGTACACTGCCCTACAGCGGTTCAATATCGCAGGGTTCTATTCCCGGAGGATAAACGTAATGTCGATGCTCGGCCGAATGTTCGGCTTCGGACGTAACATCAACTACGATCAGGGTTTGCGGTTTTTTGACCAGGGTCTTTTTGAGGAAGCGATCAACTCGCTAAAGAAGGTCATCGCCGACGATGCTCCGGCAGATCCACTGTCGCGGCGACTTGCGCTCTTCTACATTGCCGAGTCCAATTCCAGTCTTGGCATTTCAGCGCTCCAAAAGCACTCCTATGCTGCTGCAAAAGACTATCTCAAGAACGCCCTGGATCTTAACCCACATTATGCCGACCTGCGGCTCTACTACGGTCGCGCCTGCCACAAGCTCGGCGATTTCGCTGCAGCGCGGGATTCGTATTCGGAAGCCTTGCGGATCAATGCCAAGTTCGCGAAAGCGCGCTTTTACTACGGTCTGGCGGTCTACGAGCTTGGCGATATAGAAGCTGGCTACAAGGATATCCAGCTCGCAGTCACCCAGGAACCAGCGTTCAAGACAGATTTACTCGAGAAGGCTGTTACGGCTCACGAAGCCGCCGATCACACGGGTGCGTCCGCACTCTTTGAGCAAGTAGCCGAAACAGATGTCGACGACATCAGCTACCATGTCAAGCTGGGCACTGACCTTTACCGACGTGGGATGTATGATCAGGCAATCGAAGAGCTCACGAAGGCGCTTTCGCTGAACGGGAACTACGCAGACATCCACAACCATCTCGGCGTCGCCTATAATGCCAAAAACCTACACGACAAAGCCAAAGGCGAATTCGAAGAGGCCTTGCGCATTAACGGTAAGTATGTAGAAGCCCTCACAAACCTCGGTTTGACACTCGAAGCGATGAACGATGACGAGTCTGCAAAGGCTCAGTTCCGCAAAGTTCTCGAAATCGATCCTGGCAATGTCGTAGCAAAAGAACGTCTCCGCTCGTGAAATTTGAAATCCTCAAAGACTGCCCCGACACGAAAGCGCGTCGGGGTCGTCTCATTTTGCCTCACGTCCCCGAAGGTGTCGAAACTCCGTGCTTCATGCCAGTTGGCACTCAAGGCACAGTGAAAGCCATGTCGCAGCCCGAGCTCTATGATGAGCTCGGTTTTCGCATTATTCTAGGCAACACCTACCATCTATCTTTACGTCCAGGGCACGAACTCGTCAACCGCATGGGCGGCCTACAAAAGTACATAGCCTGGAACGGCGCAATGCTCACCGATTCTGGGGGCTATCAGGTCTTCAGCCTCAGCGACCTGAACAAGATCACCGAGGATGGCGTCACTTTCAAGTCGCACCTCGACGGCTCCATGCATCACTTCTCGCCGGAGCGGTCAATCGAAGTGCAGCACGGCCTCGGTGCCGACATCATCATGGCGTTCGACCAGTGCCCACCCTATCCGTGTACCCGCGACAAGGTGATCGAAGCCACGGAACGAACCTTTCGCTGGGCAAAACGGTGCGAGACGTACCACAACGAATGTGGCGACGCATCAATGCAGAGCCTCTTTGGCATCGTTCAGGGTGGCATCTACGAGGACCTGCGAGTCCAGAGCGCCCAGCAGATCGGAAGTCTCGGCTTTCCGGGGGTCGCCATAGGCGGAGTGAGTGTTGGCGAGCCCACCGACATGATGCGCGCAGCCGTTGAATGGGCGGTCCCTCACCTGCCCGGTGAAAAGCCGCGCTACCTGATGGGGATCGGCACGCCGTCCGACATAGTTGAATCGGTCGCGCGCGGTATCGATATGTTCGACTGTGTCTTGCCGACTCGACTCGGGCGCAATGGTTCCATCTATACGTCCATTGGTCGCATCAACATAAAAGGCAGCAAATACGCGGAAGACTCGGGCCCAATTGATCCCAACTGCTCTTGCGCGGTTTGCAGGCGATATTCTGCGGCCTATTTACGGCACCTCTACAAGTGTAACGAGATCCTAGGTTGCAGGTTGGCAACCTATCATAATTTGGCCTTTTATGCCAATTTGATGCGCCAAATACGGCTGAACCTCGAACAAGGGACTTTTGATAGCTTTCAAAAGAACTGGAAATACGCTAATTCGTCAGAATACTAAGGTAAAATGAGGCTACCAGCCAGCCAATTAGCTAACCTAGCTGAGGCTTAGCCAGGTTCTTTTCTGTGTTCAGCGATAAGATGCTGAAGTACTAATTCGTAGCTGCTACCAGTGATCGTAGTTGTAAGTTGTCAGCCACCAGGGAGGGTATCCAGTGCTGGTACTGTCGCGTCGCGTTAATCAGAGCATAAAAATTGGCGACGATATCGAGATTATGATCATCGAGGTTCGTGGCGACCAAGTCCGAGTGGGTGTCAATGCTCCTCGTGATGTTGCCGTTCACCGCAAAGAGGTGTACGTCCAAATTCAGCAGGAAAACCTGAAAGCGGCTGATGCTTCCGGGATGTCCGACGTCCTTTCAACCCTCGATAGCTTCCTCACTCAGGACGAAGAACAGCCGCATCCCTAGGCGCGGCTGTCTCGATTCGTTTACTCGCTTGTCCTAGAGTTCCACTACAGCCGATTCGCCAGCGGCGGTTGGTTCCATTTTCTTTGGTTGCTTCAAGATGAAGACCAGAGGCAGACACGCCACGAAAAGCAGGCCAATTCCCATAAAGATGTACTCGTAACCGAGCATCTCAGTTTGTCGCACCAACTGCCCGTTTAGCAACCGAAGAGCTGCCTCATGTGCTGCCCCAGGCCCATAACCGTGCATGCTGAACATATGCTGGATGCCCGCAACCCGCTCCTGAAACGCCTGGTTCGTGGGCTGTAGGTTTGCCACAAGATTGGCCCGTGCGACGTCGTTCTGACGAGTCAGTACCGTAACCACCACTGACGTCCCAAACGAGCCTCCCAGTTGGCGAATCAAGTTGTTCAAGCCAGCAGCGCTGGTCATCTTTGCCCGCGGTATATTGGCGAGCGCCACAGTTGAAAGCGCTACGAATACGAGGCCAAACCCCACCCCTTGAATGACCTGCGGTATCAGGATCTCCGATGTGCTCGTCTGAAGGGTAAACATCGCCATGAGATACTGGCTGTAAACGCAGAGTACTAACCCAGATCCGATCATTGTCTTCGCGCCCAGTCTGTTATAAAGCGCTCCGGCGATAGGCATCATGATCATCATGGTTAGCGAACGGGGCATCAATGTCAAACCAGACTGGGTCGCCGTAAACCTGAGGAGAATCTGCATGTACTGCGGGAGCAGAAACAGACTCGCAAACAACCCGACGCCCAGAATTCCGCCAATAATGGTCCCCGACGCAAATGTCGGGTCCTTCAGCACTTTCAAGTCTACTGCGGGATCTTCGTGGTTCCATTCGTAGAAAACGAAGACGATCAACGTTATCGCCGCCAGGATACTTCCAGCAATGATGGCTGGCGAGTTGAACCAATCCTCTGTTTGGCCCTGCTCTAGCACCACCTGCAGTGACGCCAAACCCACAGCCAACAATCCTATTCCTACGGCATCAATTTTGCCCGACTGCCCTCCGCGCATGTACGGAGGGTCGTAGAGATAGCGCATCGCAACGGCGAGACCTATTATTCCGATTGGCAGGTTAATGAAGAAGATCCACGGCCAGCTGAAATTGTCCGTGATGTACCCACCCAGCGTAGGGCCGATGGCTGGCCCAAACAGCACTACGAATCCGAAGATGCCCATTGCGATCCCCTGCTCTTCAGGCGGAAACGCCTCGCGAAAGATCGCTTGCGCAAGAGGCTGGAGGGTACCCGCCCCCATTCCCTGGACTACGCGCCAGATAATGAGTTCGGTGAGTGAATGGGAGATGCCGCACAGGAGCGAGGACAGGGTAAACAGCACAAGGCTGCCAATATAGACGTTCTTTCTGCCAAACCGAAGCGAAAGCCAGTTTGTGAGCGGCATCAGGATGACGACAGAGATCATGTATCCCGTGGATATCCACGTGATCTCCTGCTGCGTGGCGCCCACGTTACCCTGGATCTCAGGGAGCGCCACATTCACCACTGACGTGTCGATGGCGCTCATCAGAACCCCAAAGATCACCGCCATTGAAATCAGGTACTTGTTCGGGTGCTCTTCGTCAAGCGACAGCGTGTCTGTGCTCGCGCCTTTGGGCGTGAGCTTCGCAGCGTCGCCAAGTTTGGTTGTGCTCATACCGCAACCTCCGGCACAGGCTGTAAGCCGAGCCAGGCCAAAACGCCGGATGTGTACTGCTCGATAGGGAATCCCTCCGGATCAGCAACCCACTGAAAGATCAACCCGTCGTACAAACTCATCAGCATAGACGCGGCAAGATCATCGTCATCGGTTGGCAGGGGGCCAATCGTGCCATCGCGACGGCCTTCCGCAATGATGTCCCGAAGCTTGACTCTTACCTCGGCGAAGTGACGTCGCATAATCTCACGCACTGCCCCATTGGTCCACACGCCCTCCGAAAACGCTCGCCATGCCCGTGCGCTGGCGGGCTTGTCGCGTAAAAAATGAAGCCGTAACTCCGAGTGACCGCGAAGCTTGTCGGCAGCGGTCCCGTGGTCATTGATATATCGTGCACGCTCCTCTTTGACCATGGCGATGATGTAGGAATATAGCTCGGTCAGAAGCGCGTCCTTTGTGGCAAAGCAGTAATGCAGCGTTGCGATATTGACTCCCGCTTTGTCGGCGATATCCCTCGTCCGAAGGCCGCTTATACCCACTTCGGCTATAAGCTCATAGGCCGCACGAAGCAGCCGATCTCGTTGCTCGTCTCTTTTGGTGCTCATAGGGTGTTCTCAATCGAATGATTTAATCAAGTGATTATAAACTTAAACAGCAGTATACCTGCCCATGTTCCCAGCCGACTCAACAACCTTTCGGCATAATTAGGGCGGGGTATAATCACGGTGCATTTGTGAAAGGACACATATCCTGTTGATCGAAGACGCTGCAAGAGAAATCGACGCACTTAACGCTCGCTATACTGAGCTTCGTTCGCACCTTGACCTTGAACGCCAACAAAAGGTAATCGCAGACCTCGAAGCTGAGGCTGGTGTATCGGGCTTTTGGGATGATCCGGCGACCGCGCAAGAAAAGATGCAGCGCTTGAATCAGATCCGCGACTCTATCACGCCATGGCTTTCGGTTGGCGGCAAGATCGAAGATCTCCTTACCCTTATCGAATTGGCTCAAAGCGAAAGTGATTCTTCCGCCTATGAGGCCGAAATTCGCTCAGAGGGCGCAGCAATTTCCGCAAACCTCGACAGGCTGGAAATTGAGACGCTCCTCTCAGGGCCGCACGACGGTGCAAACTGCTTTCTGGAGATCAATGCTGGGGCTGGCGGTGATGAAGCGAACGATTGGGCGCAGATGCTCCAGCGAATGTACTTGCGGTGGGCCGAGCGGCGTGGCTTCAAGGTTGAGTTGGTCGACCAGGTAGACGGCGACGTCGCTGGGATCAAGAGCTGCACGATTTTGGTGAGCGGACACAACGCGTACGGAATGCTTCAAGGTGAGCGCGGGGTTCATCGCCTCGTTCGCCTGTCGCCATTCAACGCGAACAATAAGCGCCAAACGTCATTTGCCGGTGTCGATGTCGTGCCCGAAGTCGACTCGGTTGACAGCGTCGTGATCGAAGACAAAGACCTTCGCGTCGATTATTACCGCGCGTCAGGAGCTGGCGGCCAGCACGTTAATAAAACCTCGTCGGCGGTTCGCCTCACGCACATACCCACCAACTTTGTCGTGGCGGTTCAAAACGAGCGCAGCCAGCACCAAAACCGCGAAGTAGCGATGAAGATCTTGACGTCGCGCCTGCTTGAGCTAGCTCGGCAGGAGAATAAGGCGAGCATAGACGAGCTTCGCGGGGAATCACGCCGCATCGAATTCGGCTCGCAGGTGCGAAACTACGTATTCCAGCCTTACACGCTTGTCAAAGACCTGCGGACGGGCAACGAAACTGGCGACATTATACGAGTTATGGATGGCGAGATCGACGACTTCGTGGACGCATTCCTGCGATGGAACCGCGGCCAGAAGACTCTAGCAGAAAACGAAGCACTGGAAGCGGCACAATGAGCACAACAACCAAGCAACCTGCAACCGATGGCGCACCTCGCATCAAACGCCTCCTTGGGATCTTATTTGGCACCCTGCATATGCTGGCGTTCGCGCTCTGGTTCGGAGGCGTAATCGCAATCGGCGCTCTCGTAGCGCCAGCGATCTCGCATGTGCTTCACAACCCGCCGCCTCAGCTCGATTTCGATATACTAAAGTCCACGCTGACCACGGGAATCATCGGGCAGGCGCTGCTTCATTTCAACATCGTTTGCTATGTTGCCGCTGTGCTGATGCTCCTAGCGGATATCGTGGAGCTCAGTATCTATCCGGGCGGCGTGGTGAAAATAGCGACGCTGGTGCGCGCCGCCGTCACTGTGGCACTCTTTGCGACCGCCCTCTACCTAGGGCAAAGCCTTACCCCACAAATGGATCTAATGCTGGCCGGGAAGAACATGGCAGCATTTGATGATCTTCACAAGCAGTATGAAATGATCGTGAAGCTGGTGCAGACGCCGTTGCTGTTTGCGATACCGATAATCACGATGTATCGGAACGCGCGCCTGACCATCAAATAACCTATATCCTTGCAAGCTTGTCCACAAATCGACACGATTACGGCGTAGTAAAGGACTCACCTGCCATGACACGCTTTCCGTTCGCCACTACTCACCGCTCGCGACGACTGCGAGCGACGCCAGCGCTCCGGTCTCTCGTCCGCGAGACCACGCTTTCCGCGGGTGACCTTATCTATCCGTTGTTCGCGGTACCCGGTTCTGGTGTTCGCAACGAAATTAGCTCGATGCCGGGTATTTTTCATCTGTCAATCGATAAGCTGGTAGACGAGGCGAGGAAAGCAGCTGACGCGGGAGTCCCGGGAGTATTGCTCTTCGGGCTGCCCGAAAGCAAAGACGAAGTGGGTAGCGGCGCGTACGCTGTCGACGGAATTGTCCAGCGTGCCACAGAAGCCGTCAAGGACGCGATACCCGACTTGCTCGTTATCACCGACGTGTGCCTGTGCGAATACACGTCACATGGGCATTGCGGGCTTCTCGACGGGCAGTCAGTAGACAACGATTCAACGCTCAGCCTATTAGCGAAGGCCGCAGTGAGCCACGCAAACGCTGGGGCCGATATCGTCGCGCCATCCGACATGATGGACTTCCGCGTTGCTGCGATTCGGCATGCTCTGGATGATGCTGGACGCTCCGACGTCCCGATCTTGTCGTACGCGGCGAAGTACGCATCGTCGTTCTATGGCCCATTCCGTGAAGCCGCCCAAAGCACCCCGGCATTCGGCGATAGGCGCGCCTATCAGATGGATTCGGCCAACATTCGAGAGGCCATCAAGGAAGTCGAGCAAGATATCGCCGAGGGCGCGGACATGGTCATGGTAAAGCCTGCGCTTGCCTATCTCGACGTTATCCGAGCTGTACGCGAGATAACCCACTTACCCGTTGCCGCGTACAACATTAGCGGCGAGTACGCGATGGTGAAAGCAGCAGCAGCAAACGGCTGGATCGACGAGCGAAACGTTACCCTGGAGATCCTCACGGGGATGCGTCGCGCCGGAGCGGACATCATCATTACCTATCACGCTGTCGACGTCGCGAGATGGCTTGCATAGATACGTCAAATACGACAACGACCTTTCACCACGTTGCAACATGTGGCGAAAGGTCGTTAATCGGTTGTCAGGCCCTAAGGGCTGAAATGAGCTGGGGACCGACCACGGTCGCCCCGTCTAGAAATTGCTGATATTGGCGGCGTTGTACTTTTGAAGGACATTCGTCGCCGTGGCTACATCGACCTTGTTCGACGGGAGTGTTACGGCTAGCACGGCCCCACCGGACGTGATCACGTCGTTGTACGTTTTCGCCGTGTCGTCGGGTATTCCTTGATCCTTAAAGTAGCCTGTTACCCCGCCAGCCACCGCGCCAGCGGCAGTTGCGCCAGCGGCGCCGCCGATAGCCGCAGCAAGGGCTCCGCTGCCAACCACGAGACCAACACCGGGCACCATCAACGCCGCAATGCCAGCCAGTACACCCAGTCCGAGCCCGATTCCAGCACCTTTGGCTGCACCAGCTGCAGCGTCTGCAGGGGTCGTCGTGCTAATTCCGGTCTTGGCGGCGTCCTCGATATCTCGCGGCTTTGCGTACTTACCATCATTGTCTGTGTCTACCAAGCCGCTGTTGGTGGATCGATACAGTCCATCGTTGTCAGTGTCTGTGAGAGAAGTCGACGCAGGTGCGGTAAAGTCACCGGCAGTGCCGCTTGATACTGGACGATCCAGCACAGCGCCAGCACCACCTACCTGGCCCCCACGCCAGCCAGCCTCAGCGACGGTGGAACCGCTTGGCGTGTCATAATTGCCTGCTTCCGCATGCTTGCTCGCGCCTTCATTGGCGACAAGGCTCAGGTCTTCATTGCGGACGCCGTAGTCTAGAAGAGCGCCTGCGGCGCGCTCTGCTTGAGCGGTATCAGCAAAAGATGCATAAACAGTCTGTGACATAGTGTATTCCTTTCAACTCGAAAACGACTAGTTGACGAACCACATGTACCCGGCGTCATGACCACGTAAACTGATTGCGTAGTTATGGTTATGAACCCACTCTGGAACTGTATCCCAAGCCTGCCTGTTCAAGGGAAAGCTTCCCAATGTTCGCGCACGTAAAGGACAACAATGAAACTGCTAGATTATGCTACGAATGTCGTCGTGACGGGTTCCGTATTAACGGCAACAACCACCGCCGCCATTGCTGTCGCGTCGAAGCGTGAAACCGGCTCAATGTTCGCGGCGCTGAACCAAATTATGCACATCGTCGACGGCGACGAAATCGACCACGGTTCGGCGTTTTCACCGCGCAATACGCTATTTGGCGTCGCGGTCAGCGCCTCGGCAATGTTTGGGTGGGCCGCAATCCACGAAGCGCTGCGAGGATGCTGCAAAGCTACCAATCCGATCGCGGCTGCAGTAGCGACAACCACGTTAGCCGCAGTCATCGATTACGCTGTCGTGCCACCCCGCTACACCCCCGGAATTGAAAAAGTGCTGAGCAAAGGGGCTGTCGTTGCGATCTATGGAGTGATGTGCGCATCACTTGCCCTTTTAGGCGGACGGAACAAGAACTCGTAGTTCCCGAATGCATTCATTCGCCTAGTTTAACGTGTTCTGCTTCGCCTAGTAAAATTGCGCGTGAATTTTCCACTATCAAGCGAACTTTGTGTCCCTTGAAAGGTCTCTAGTGATATACTAATATTGACCGATTATATTCAGCTCATGCTATCAAGCAGTGAGCCTGAAAACCCGATAATAATACGGATGGAGGGACAAATTATGACAATCAGGCCAAAACCACGGCAAACTGGATTTACTCTTATTGAGCTTCTCGTAGTTATCGCAATCATCGCGATTCTCGCTGCTATACTATTTCCTGTATTCGCGAAGGCTCGCGAAAAGGCTCGTCAGAGCGCTTGCCAGTCCAACATGAGGCAGATCGGCATCGGGATTCTGTCTTATGCTCAGGACTATGATGAGAAGTTTCCATGCGACTCGCCAACCAGCGGATCAGCCCCAACAGGAAACTGGACTGCCGAGGTGAACATCTATACCAAAAGCGGTCAAATATTCCGATGCCCAAACGATGCTGGAGCATTCTCGACTCCAATAGTAAACTACTCTTACGGATACAACGGGAATCTTGCTGGCGTCAACAGTGCAAAATTCGCGTCGCCTGCTATTCTCGTTCTCTGCTACGAGGATGGAAGCAAAGCGAGCGGGAATCCGGCCGACCTTGCGAACGACGTTGGCGGCCCGCATGGATTTGACCCAGCGGTAGCAACGACCAGCTCGGCGTATTTCAATCCGTCGTCGGTGGGAACCGTTGGCGGTTGTGCACCTGCAGTCAATACAACCCGCCACGACCCAGGCGCTATGTGGCTGGCTGGAGATGCCCACGTACGATTCCTCCGACCGGAGAAGGTTTCGGTAGGAAAAGTATCGCCAGACGCCGTCACGGCCCAGACGTGTAGCACCGGAACACCAGCTAGTCCGAATGGCAATGCGGCGGGCACCCAAAATATGGGCACCTTCACGATGACGTTCAGCTATCTATAACTCCAGTGCGGAGAGAGCAGTAGCAATTCAGCGGCCCGACGCCAATTGGTGCCGGGCCGCGCTGTTTGACATCGGAATCAAGCCGCTGATATAATGAATGCAATGACATCACGCGCGTTGCTACTGGCGGCTTGTTTCCTTCTCCCCTTTATTCCGACGACACTTCACGCCGACTCGCGAACTGTCAAAGACCTTGCTCCTGGTATCAACTTCGTCCAAGAAACCACGTCCGCCTTCGTCATTAATGCCCTCACGGTAGATCTTTCCTCGCCCGGCATCAGATTAGATAGCGCCATTGCGCGAGATTCGCTCACAGCGGGTACTGGAGACATTACCAAGGGGCGCGAGGCCGTCCGGGACTTAGCCGAACGAAAGCAGGCATTGGGCGTTGTGAACGCCGACTACTTTGGCGGCACTGGGGACCCACTTGGCCTCGGAATTCGTAATGGCGAGCTGTACTCGGAACCATGGACACGCCCGCGAGTCGCATTCGGATTTGACAGTGTGTCGCGTTCCACCCTATTTGACGTTCTTACGTTTAAAGCGGAACTGTCGTCAGGTAATATCCGCGTGCCCATAAAGGCAATCAACCGACCCCTTTCGCGCGGCGACATCAATGACATCGTTGTTTACACACAGCTCTATGGCCCAACAAGTGGAAGCCGTCCAGGCTGCATCGATATTGTCGTTTCGGGAGCTGAACTCCCGCTGCAAGCCAACAGACCATGTAACGGAACGGTCCAGTCGGTCATTGATGGGACTTCATCCCCGACTGTGATCCCAGACGACGGCGTCGTCATTTCCGCATCGGCTGATGGCCAAGCTGGATCGCAACTGCGGCAAGTCAAGCCCGGCGATAAGATCACTATTCTCGCTCGCATTATTCCCCGACAGGCTGCGTCAGATGCGCAAGCCTTCCCGCGAGTAGCTGCGCTTCCGCCTCCAGAAGTGCGGTCAGATTCGTGGTCGCGAGTCACAACGGGTCTCGGTGGCGGTCCGCGTCTCCTCAAAGACGGCACAATCACTATAGACGGCACCGACGAAGGATTTGACGACGGGTTCGTTAACGGCGGCCACGCACGCACAGCCATCGGCGCAACGAGCGACGGTCGCCTGGTCGTCCTGACTGTGGAGGGCCGTCCATTTGCAAGCCCAGGGCCGTCACTGCCAGAGCTGGCGGCCATCATACGTCGCTATGGGGCGATCAATGCGATCAATCTCGACGGAGGCGGTTCCACGACAATGGCTCTGCGAGGAGTGACCGTCAATTACCCTAACCTCGGTACCGGCGAGCGGCGTGTCGCCGACATGTTAGCCATCTATACCGACAATCAGGCCACAATTGGCGCAAGTGATATTGCCCTAACGGCCCCAACGACGCCAGTTACCGTTGGATCCACGCTCCAGATGTCGGCAACGCTAAATGGTAAACCAATTCAACCGGATGACAGCCGACTTCTCTGGGCTGGGCCGGTTACGAATGGTATTGGATACATCAGCCAGGACGGCATCTTCCACTCGGTTCGCCCTGGGACGGGAGTAGCTACCGCCGTGTTCGGGAACAATAAGCTAACAACAACCGTCACAGTGATAGGGCGTCCAATAACGCCAGTCTCCTATCAGATGATTGCGCGTCTCACGCCAGTTGTCGATACTGCCTCAAAGTCCACAGTATCTATACGCCTCAACGATTCGTCCGGCCTTCCAGGGGCTAAAATCCCAATCACGTTTGCCGTAACCGGTGGAACAATTGACGCCGCGACTGTGCTGACCGATGAGGATGGCCTCGCCAAAGCCACAGTTACGTGGAGCGCGTCGACCGGCTCAGTCACCGTGACCGCTGGAGCGCTGACGCCAATGGTGCTTCCATACGATGCATCGAAAATGGTCCGTCCATAGACCACAATAAACAAAGAACACAACGAAGAGTTCAAAGGAATAACGCAGCGCTTGAAATGCAGCTGCTTGGAATCAAATGACTAACGGAATAGTAACACTCAAAGAGGTCCGACACGACCCGCGTGTACAAATATACATCACCAAAGCCAACGAGCAAATGAAGACCATTGGCTACACCGAGCACGGACACCGCCACGCTGGCATTGTGTCCACAATTGCCCGGTACATTCTCACCACCCTTGGCCACGACCCACGCCAGGCCGAAGTTGCAGCCATCGCAGGCTATACTCACGACATGGGGTGCGTCGTCAACCGTATCGGGCACGTCGAAGCCGGTGCGCTGATAGCTTACGACATCATGACGCGCCTCAACATGCCACCTGACGAAATAGCAACGATCGTCGGCGCTATCGGAAACCACGAGGAGCCCAACGGCGAGCCAATCTCCAAAGAATCGGCAGCTGTCATTCTCGCTGACAAATCAGACGTGCACTTTAGCCGTGTCCAAAATCCCGACCCGGTAAAATTTGACATACACGACCGCGTCAATTACGCTGTCCAGAAGTCTTACCTGCGTGTCGATTCCGAGGCGAAGACTATTAAGCTTGAACTCGATATCAACACCGACCATGCCAGCGTAACCGAGTATTTCGAGATATTCGTGCTACGAATGGTCCTGTGTCGACGAGCGGCTGACTACCTCGGATGCAAGTTTGGCCTTGAAATCAACGGGGTCAAGCTGTAAGTGATACGCATCCCCGCAACAATCCGCGCGGTCAGCTTCGATTTTGCGAACACGCTGTATCCGCTGCGGAGCGGGGAGCTTGAGCAGACCATCGAAAGCTTGCACGCGTTTCTCGAAAGCGCTGTCGGTTATCCTGTCGATTACGATGACCTCCGGGGTGTATACCTCGCGGTGCGTGAGAGACAGTTCACCGAGAACCGTCCCACCCTGCGCGAAAACGATTTCACCGAGCGCATCGCACACACTGTTTCTGCAGCCCTAGGCGGCGCACCACCGCCGCCGGACCTCGTCGCCGCCGCTGAGGACGCGTACTCACAGGGCTTTCAGCGTACGATGACCATGCCCTACGGCCTTTGCGACACGATTGCCGCCATAAGCGAACGATTCAAGGGGCGCGTCGCCGTATGCTCAAACTTCATACGCGCCGATGCCATCCGAGGGCCGCTAGAGCGCGACGGCATCATGCCGTTTCTGAAGGGCGTCGTTGTGTCGTGTGAAGTTGGGTTTATCAAGCCTCATCCAGCAGTATTCCGCGAGTTACTTCGAACCCTGGACGTTCCGGCTGATCAAATCGTGCACGTTGGCGACGACTGGGACGCCGACGTCCTCGGCGCCACACGATGCGGCATGAGCGCAATCTACACGACCGAATGGCGCGACGAAATCGATTCGCCCTATGGTACAGAAGCAAGGACTATCGCTGAAATTGAACGGCTCGCCGACATTCTCGAAATGTAACGTATACTGAGAGATAACGATCCTTCGTATTTTGTCCTATAATCTAACTCTATTAGCACGCCGTCGTCGGTTCTATTTCCGGTAGAAGTTCGAGGTTTCATGAGCAAGTCAAATCGACTTAGCGCGGTCGTAGCAGCGCTAGCCGTTGGATTCAGCGTCGGAGAAACAGCAATCGCGCCGTCCCACGCGCAGTCTCTCCCCAGTCGCGGCGTTATCATGTCGCGGGATCCTGAAGCGTTCCGGATGCCCGTGGAAGAGGTTCGGGGAATGTGGGTCGTACGATCGAGCGTGACCAGCCCACAAAAGATACGCAACGTCATCGCAACCTCCAAGCGGTTTGGCTTCAACACGCTGTTCGTGCAAGTGCGCGGGCGCGGCGACGCCTACTACACGTCGACGCTAGAGCCGCGCTCTGAAGAGCTTTCCAACCAACCTCTCACCTTTGACCCGCTGGCTATGACGATTACGCTAGCTCACGATGCTGGCATACAGGTGCATGCGTGGGTGAACACAGACTTCGTGTGGGGTGGCAGCCGCCGTCCACTGTCTCCCGATCACATCCTAAACAAGCATCCAGACTGGATTGCGCGCACATCCAAGGGCACGTACTCTACCGTAGCCACCGCACAATGCGAAGGTGTTTTCGTAACCCCTGCCAACCCGGAAGTCCGGCAGCACAACCACGATGTGTTCATGGAGCTGGTCAAGAACTACGACCTCGACGGCATCCATTTTGACTACATTCGCTACCCCAATCAGAGCTACGACTTCAGCCCTGCCACAACGACGGCATTTTGCGCTGATATGACAACCAGAGGCATCGCCTCGCCGGGCGCTAAAGCGAAGGAGGCCGACAAGCTCGCTTTTATCAAGGCGCACTATGATGATTGGTCCAACTGGCGCCGGGCTCAGGTGACCGATATGGTTGAAAGCATCTCACGAGACGCACACGATGCCAAACCAGGGATAGTGGTCTCAGCCGCCGTCTTCGCGAATTGGCGCGAGGCGTACGTCGAAAAGGGCCAGGACTGGCACCGCTGGCTCGCCGACGGCGCGCTTGACGCGGTCGTGCCTATGGCGTACTCGTCCGACACATCTCTCGTTGCCAGCCAGATCGCCGACGCTGCCCGAGTCGCCACTGCAGCGGGGCGCCATTGCTACGCGGGCCTTGGAGCATGGCATATCCCAGCCGCCGGTGCTATTGTGAAGACGGACGTCGCCCGAGCGGTCGGAGCCCAGGGCGTGGTGCTGTTCTCGTATGGCGGGGTCACCCGCGATGGCGAATCAAGCGCCTATTTGACTAAGTACACCACTTCCGCATTTGTCCGCCCGGCCACGCTCCCCAAAATGGCATGGAACGTTAAGCCCGGCGTAGCAGTAGGAACTGCTGTTCCCGCTGAAGGATCACCGCCTACGGGAGATGGCACGGCGAACTGATATTTCGCATCGCAGGACGAAGATCGTCCAAATAATGAAATGAGCAATGCGAGCGGCAAGTTGCCAGAGGTAACCAAGGGAAAAGCTGTCAGGCCTGATCTGAACCACCCTAGACGCGGCAAGAGCCACGCAGGACGCTGGTTTGATGAGTTCATGGACAGCGAGCGCGTCCGAAGAATCGGTGCCCGAGAGCTGAAGGTGGCGCGCGCATTTCCTTTGGTGTTCGGGGTGGTCGGCGCTGTCGCACAAGGCGTGGTGGCGTGGGTGTTCGTTCAGTTTCCGGCTGCGATGTCGTCACCGTGGCTTGTAAAGCGACTCAACCTTGCCGAAATCATGGTACTGGTATCGTTCTTGCTGTCCTGGGCGTGCTACAACCATGTCAGGTGGCTGCGAGTAAGGCTTCAGCGCCAGGACCGCGCCGATATGGAATTACGAGCTTTGGAAATGCCTGAGGGGTTCGAAGGGCAGTGGCCACCGCGGCCTGTCTTGACCGATATGACGAGTGAAAGCAAGCCGCAATAGAGTTTGGTCGCTTGACAGGACTATCACTCGAACGATACAATAACGACCTATAGGAAACCATTGATGTCAAAGCATTCGGATCCCCTCGGTCGTACTATCGGTATAGTTGTGTTCCTCATTGGCATAGCGCTGCTATTCCTCATCGCCAAGGTCGCATTCTCAATGCTGAACAATCCCGTTCCGCAGCTGAACGCGATCATCTCGGCGGCCAGCCATCCGCTCAAGCCGGGCCAGGCACAAACGTCAGTCGCATTTCCGGCGGTTGGCGCCGCTATCGTCGCTTTTCTCCTGCGGCTGTCTCTGCTGCTAATCGGCATCATTGCTGGCAGCATCGTGGCCGGTAAAGGGATTCACCTTTACTTCGCATCCGCCAGTCACACGACAACGGTCGCGTTGCCAACTGCTGCGACCGAAACCGGTTCGGCTCCTTCGTCGTCTCCCGCGTCCGCATCGCCCGAAGCCTCGGAAACTGGCGCCCAGTAGCCTTCCTTGTACTCCTTCCACAGCAGAAGGTAAAACGGCACATATTCCAAAGCGCGGAACCACCACAAGATTGTAAGGTCGTAGTAGTACAGGTACATCAGCGCCACGGAACCAGACAGCGCGACAAATGAAAACGCGGGTTTGGGGCGCATAATCAACGCCAACGGCAGCAGCCAGATTACATACCAGGGGAAAAGTGTCGGCACGACGAGTAAGCAGACCGCTATCACAATTGTCGCCCGGCGAATAAACTCTGCGCTGCTCGTGATTGGAGTTCGAACGGACCAGAAAATGGCGGCGAGCATGCCTATATTCCCCAACCTCGACGTGATCTGATACGAATAATCCGGAATTACGGTCCGCAGCGCCTTGTTAACGAGGTAAAACACCCCTGAATTCACATGTACAGAGCCTAAATACTGCTTCATTCCATGGGTGAACGATTGAAGCTCCACCCAGATTGGCATCCCCAATGCGGCAAACGCAATGAACGTGAACGCGAGAATGTTCTTTCCATATCGACGAACGAGGGCAGGAAGTACAAGGAACGCGAAGCCCTTCGTAAACGCCGCAGCCATCAATAATGCCGCCGATTTCATTGGCCGTTTGCGCACCATCAGCAAGATGGCAAATAGCAGGCAAAACACACCCACCACATCCTGGTGGCCAGCAATGCCGATTTCTGTAATCGGCAGCGGGCACCATGCGTACCAATAGACATTTGATACTGGTAGCTTTCTCTCGCGGAGTATCAAAACCATCAACGCCATCACGCCAGCATCGAATAGGACGTAGCAGAGTTTAAACGCGGCGAGGCTTGATCCGCCCAGCGCATAGACGAGTGCGAAGATCGCCTGTGAAACTGGCATGTAGATGGTATTGTAAAACTTGTACTCCATCGGATACCAAATGGACGCGTCGCGAAACTCGGCCAAACGACCGTCATATGGAGCCCATTTGTACGGATTAACTCCATGACACGTGAGACGACCGTCCCAAACGTACCGATAGATATCCGTGGAAAGCGAAGGTGCGGTGTCGACGAATATCAGCCTAAATATGACGGCAGTCACAAGGATAAGCGGAAGCCAGACACCCAACTTCCCGCCAAGTTGTGGGATAAGCCGAACACCAGCGTAGATATAAATGCCGTACACTACTGCATAGAGGATGAGATAGACCCAGACAGGGCTCAATAGGGCATCTCTGACCGACAGGTAACCGTAAACCGACGCTGTTGCGATCACCGTCGTAATGAGAGCGGCGTGAACAAGTGGGGAAACTCGGTGCGGGCTATGGGAAATAACGTTAGTCACTGGGGTAAGTATTCCAAGGTTGCCGTTGTTGTGGCAATTGCATTGTTCATTGGCTGCGACACGTGCTATTCAGCCCGTGCGCCACTTCCTGGTCGGCCGCTCAATGCCAACGAACGCGCTTCAATCGCCGCAGCGGTTATGTTACTCACGGAGCGTGATTGCAAGGAATGGGCCAGGGCCGTTATTGAATTACAGCGTGGAGCCTCTGTCAGGGTGGCGCTCCCGCAAGATATTTATATCGCCACTGAAGAGAAAAACGACGGTACGCCGTACGCTTACACTCTGCCCGATGAATCGCCGCGTAAGCGTGGCGCAAAATCAGTTCGACCGATCGCTATCGTTCTGGCACCGCGATTCTTTACTGCAACTCCAGCATCTCAGGCGGCTCTACTTGTTCACGAATGCGCTCATTGGCGCGCATATCTCATACGCGGCGCATCAGACGAGTATGATGGCTACAAAGCGGAATACGATGCCGCGATGAAAATCGGTTTGGACGAGTCCGACGGGCTGCCTTATTTCAGCTTGATCGATGGCGTGGTGGAGAACGTGATTAAGCGGAACCCCGAATACCGCGACAAGGCTAATGTCAAAGCATACATGGCCAACTAGCGATCACAGGTCATAAAACTCGGCGAGCCCACAGGGTACTTATTTGCACGTTCGAGCCATTGGTTTGGACCTGCGGACTGTGAGCGTTCCGACTCATGACGACCACCAATGCAACCTACTGTCACTTACACCACTTGCTCTTCGTTCGCCCCTACTCGCCTGATCTCGATCACATCGCTTAAGCGGCCCAAGCGCTTCATGATCTCCTCGATGTGAGCAGCATTCAGAGCATCGAACTGGATCTGCATCAACGCCGTACGCGTCATCGGGTTAGACCTCGTCCGAATCGCTTGGATGTTGGTCCTCGCCTCCGCGAACAGTTTGCCGACATCTTCTAGCAGCCCTACCCTGTCCACGAGCTCAAGCTTCACCTGCACCGAATATCGCTCGGGTGCTTCCAACCCTATCGGCGTATCCCATTGGATCTCGACGAGGCGCGCCGCCTCGGTGTGCTGGTAGTGCGTCACGTTAGGGCATCCTGCGCGGTGCAACGCGATCCCCTTGCCGCGGGTCATGTAGCCGATTACATCGTCGCCAGGTACCGGTGCGCAGCATTTCGCGCGCACGATCGCCACATCTTCCAGGTCGCCGCCAATTCGTAGCTTGTTGCCCTTCTGGTCGCGACGAGTCGTTACCGCACCGTGGTTGTCCTCGCGAGGCTTCTCCGGCATCTGCGCTCGCAGCTTGATGACAATCGCCGCAACGGGCACCTCGCCGTACCCGATAGCTGCGAAGAGATCTTCGTCGGTCTGGTAGTTGTTATAGTGGACTTCGCGTATTTTGGTGAGCTGATCTGCCGACGATACGATATGAAAATCGAGGTGGAGCCGCTCAGCTTCACGCTGCAGTATCTCGCGCCCACGGGCAACATTCTGGCCGAATCGCGCCTTACGGAAATAGTGCTTGATTTTCGAGCGTGCATGCGATGTCTTCGCAAAGGTCAGCCAGTCCAGCGACGGGTTCGCGTTGGGCCTGGAAATAATCTCGACGATATCGCCGTTCTGGAACGTGTACGAGAGCGGTACAATCCGCCCGTTCACCTTCGCGCCAACGCAGTGCTGACCAAGGTCGGAGTGAATTCGATAGGCTGAGTCAACGGGTGTGGCACCTGCGGGGAAGTCAAGAACGTCACCGTTGGGCGTAAACACGAAGACTTGATCCGTAAACAGGTCGCTCACGACCGACCGCAGAAACTCACCGGCGTCTTTTGTGTCGCTTTGCCAGTCGAACAGCTGCTGGCGGAGGAACGACATTTTACGGTCAAACTGCTGATCGCCGCCTTTGCCTTCTTTGTACTGCCAGTGAGCCGCAATGCCAAAGTCCGCGATCATGTGCATGTCGCGGGTCCGTATTTGGATTTCGATAGGCTGACCTGCAGGTCCCAAGACCTTGGTATGGAGCGATTGGTAACCGTTCGACTTTGGCTTTGCGATATAGTCGTCGAACAGGCCCGGAATTGGCATCCACAGGTCGTGGACGACACCAAGAGCGTGGTAGCATTCGGCAACGCCATTCACGATAACTCGAAGGGCAATCTGATCGTAGATTTCGCTGATTTCGATCCCTTGCTTGCGCATTTTGTTGTAGATCGAATACAGGTGCTTGGGACGACCGTTAATCTCAGCGGGGATGCCCTCTTGCTCCAATCGATGGGTCAGCATATCAGTCGCGAGAGCTATCTCGTCCTCGCGGTTCTTTCGGGTCCGGTTAACCTTTTCTGACACCTCAATATACGCATCAGGCTTGACGTACTTGAACGCGAGGTCTTCCAGTTGCCACTTGATTTGCCATATACCCAAGCGGTGAGCCAACGGAGCGAAGATCTGCAGCGTTTCCTCGGCCACTCGTTTCTGACGCGCTTCCGGCAGTGCGGACAGGGTGCGCATGTTGTGCAGGCGGTCCGCAAGCTTGATAATCATCACCCGCAGGTCGCGCGCCATAGCTAGCAAAATCTTGCGAAGGTTAGCCGCAGACCGCGAGATTTCGCCATGCTTCTTGTTTTGGCTTGCGGTAGGCTGGTCTTCTGGTTTGTCGGGTATTCCGCGCGATTCGAAATCGGCAAGTTTGAGCTTCGTGACGCCATCCACAAGCTGCGCGATCTCTTCGCCAAACTGCTTTGCGATTTCGTCACGGGTTACGCCACAATCCTCGACTACATCGTGCAAAAGCGCGGCGGCCAACACCGGTTCGCCCATTTGGAATTCGGTAAGGATGTTCGCTACTTCGAGAGGATGAAGAATGTACGGCTCACCGCTCCGCCGGAACTGCACTTGATGCTTCAGTTTGGCGTATTCGAACGCGCGTGTAAGAAGCTCGACATCAAGGTCAGGATTCAGCGCGCGTGCATTGGCAATAAGGGTATCGAATCCCTGTTGAATCGCAACATCGTAGTTGTCGTTATTTGGCTCAGACACCTGCATACCCCTAGCGCGTCATTCGCTGACTGGACCTAAAGCGACGCGCGGAACCTGGATGCACCACCAGGCAGCGAAGACCACCACCAAAACCTGAAGGCTGCAACATTGTATTAACATTATGTCACATTAACCTCACATCTTCAACCAGCAACTTACAGCAGTGCGCTTGCGCGGTAACTACCAAAGCACGCAAAATAACCACGTGTAAAAACTACAAAGCGCGGAGGATTTGCTCCTCCGCGCTGAACTAACTTCCTCAACTGAACTTATCGGCGATGACCGTCGCGATCGTTGTCGTGGTCACGTCGCCAATCCCGGTGGTCGTCACGATCATGTCGCCAGTTATCGCGTCGCCAATCGTTGTCGCGATCATTGCGCCATCCGTTATGCCACCCATTGTCTCGATGGAAGAATCGCACACGATTGCGATCATCCCAATCACGATGCAGACGTCGGTCGTGGTCACGATCAAATCGATTGTCAAAGTGCTTATCGCCATCATGGCGAAACTCATGTGCAAATCCGGGGCGTCTGTGATCGTCGGCCCGGGCTGGAGAACTAAAACCTACCCCAACAGTCAGAAGCATCGCGGCCGAAGCGATAGCCATGAACGGTACTTTCATTGTCTTTCCTTTCCCACTGGTGACAGCATGAACCTGCCAGAATGCGGGTATCCCGCCGCATTGTGAGAGCGTTTAGAGCTCAAGTGTTTGACGGATACGTTGTGTTTTTGTTCCACGCTATAAAGAAGGATAAACGCTTCGTTGGCCCCCAATAGAGGTACGAGCAACCCATTTGTCAAAATACCATGTGGGAGGGCGAAGCGATGCAAATAGATGAGTTGATGGCCACAATGGCAGAGCGAGGCGCTAGCGCCGCACACCTGGTGATCGGTGAGCAGCCGGTGATACGCGTCGGGGGCGTGCTGGAGCGAGTCGACTCTCCCCCAATTCCGCCAACGCTCATGGACATGGTTCTCATACGGAACCTCACCGATGTCCAACGCACAAACCTCGCCCAATCTGGTTATATTGATTTGTCTCTGTCACACGGGGTCACACGCTTCGTCTGCCGCATCTACCACCAGCGGGGTCAGGTAGCGGCTACCCTTCGACGCATCTCCTCAGATGTCCCCACCCTCGAAACAGTGGCGTCTCTCCCGGAAGAGCGAACACGTCTCGGCCAACTGATGCAGTTCCGCAAGGGCCTCATCCTCGTCGCAGGCTCCGGCGGCTCGGGGCGAACGTGGCTTTCGTCAGCGTTGATTGACCACGTAAACCACCACGCCAACAAACGTATTGCAACCATTGAAGATCCGGTCGAGTTCGACTTTCGACCGGACAAGTGTCTCATCACGCAGCAACTTGTCGGCCACGATGTCGAATCTGTGGAGGCGGGCGTTAAAGCAGCGCAAGCACTCGACGCCGACATTGTCTACATCAGCGAAATCGCGGATTACGCCACCCTCCACGCTGCTATCAACCTGGCGGAACGCGGACAGATCGTTGTCTCAACGATAGAATTCCCAACAGTAGCCACAACAATTCGGGGCCTGTTCGACGCCTACTCCGCGTCCCACCCTCAGTTGCGCGAGAAGCTTTCGCAGACCCTTCAGGCGATAGTGTCGACGCGTCTCATTCCCACCGCTAACCTGCGCGGTCGTGTCGCCGCCTTCGAGATCATGATAGCGTCACTCAAAATTCGTGCGGTGATCGGTGAAGGTAGGTGGGAGTTCGGGCAGCTAGTCAAAGACGGCCGCAAGATGGGCATGCAGACCCTCGACGACAGCTTGGTCGCCCTGTGCAAAGCGGGCACGATTACCCTCGAAGAAGCGCAGCACCGCATTAGCGATAAGACGGCGCTGAACGAGTTGCGGTAGAGCGGGTGGAGGGGAAAGAGAACGAAGACCTCATCCCCCAACCCCTTCTACTAATATAAGGAGAAGGGGAGCCAGAATCTGGCGTCATGCTGGAATCTCTTTCCGATTCCCCCCTCTCCTTATCTTAGGAGAGGGGGTGGACATTCCTATGTCCGGGGGTGAGGTCTTTGCGCGTTACAACTACGCCTGTGCCGACGTAATCTCCTCGCCCGTGATTCCGGGAAGTTGGGATAGCATCAGGTCAAGGTCGAGGTTCGGGTAGAGCGGGAACGGCTTGAGGAGCGACGATACCCTGCTGCGAGCCTCGTCAGCGGCCTTTGGGTCGATCTTGTACTTCGCCTTGCTCTTCTCGCCAGACTTGGTGGTCGTCGGCCTTGTATTGGACAAAACCAGCTTGAAGATCCCGGCGATCTCCTTCATCTGGTCGACACCGAACCCGAGCGTGGTGGTCGCAGGTGTGCCGACACGAAGGCCGCTTGTATACCACGGACCATTGGGGTCGAAGGGCAGCGAGTTGCGGTTGAGCGTGATGCTCGTGTCGCGGAGCGCGGTCTCAGCCTGTCGGCCGGTAAGGCCGAACGTGTTCTGCACGTTGATCAGCAGGAGGTGATTGTCGGTTCCGCCTGTAAGGACTTCCATGCCCTCGCCGATTGCGGCTTCGGCCAGCGCGGATGCGTTCTCGACAATCTTAGCGGCGTAAGCCTGAAACTCGGGGCGAGCAGCTTCTCGGAACGCGATAGCCTTGGCGGCCATCACGTGAGGCAATGGGCCGCCGAGAACCTCAGGGCACCCCTTGTCGACCCATTCGGCAAACTCCGCCTTGCAAAGCACCATGCCGCCGCGGGGACCGCGCAGGGTCTTGTGGGTTGTAGTTGTAACCACATGGGCATGCGCAACTGGATCAAAGTCGCCGGTGAACACCTTGCCAGCCACGAGGCCCGCAAAGTGCGCCATATCGACCATGAACACCGCGCCAACCTCGTCTGCGATCTCGCGCATCTTGGCGAAGTTGATCTTGCGGGGATACGCGCTGTAACCGGCCAGAAGAATGAGAGGCTTGATTTCGTGAACCTGAGCGCGCAGTGCATCAAGGTCGATCAGACCGGTCTCGCGGCTGACGCTATAAGAGTACGCATCGAACAGCTGCGACGACACATTATGGCGATATCCGTGTGTCAAGTGTCCGCCAGAGTAATAGTCGAGTGCAAGCAGTCTCTGGCTGTGGAATTTCTCGCGAACCTTGGCCCAATCTTCACGGCTGAGCTTTGACAGGTCCGTCTCGCCAAGGCTTTCAACAACGGGTGCCTGCACTTTGGCTGAGAGGATGCTCAGGAACGCCACGAGGTTGGCATCGGCGCCAGAGTGAGGCTGAACATAGGCGTGATCGGCGCCAAAGAGCTGCTTCGCCAGCGTCGCAGCTTCGGACTCGATGACATCGACATTGTCGCAGCCAGCGTAGAACCGATGGCCTGCGTAGCCTTCTGAGTACTTGTCTGTCAGCAGGTTGCCGTGGGCGAGTTGCGTCGCGAGGGAGCAGTAGTTTTCGCTTGCGATCAGCTTGAGGTTCTGCCTTTGGTCGCGAAGCTCGGTCACGATGGAGCGGGCTATCGATGGGGATACCGCCGAGACGGTGTCAAGGGAAGCGTAATAAGCCGCGGCTGCAGTGTCGGGGTTGGCACCGTTCAGGCCGCCAAGGTATTGCGCTAATAGAGTTGTTCCACTCATTGGGTGATCTCCTTATGGCCGCTCGGCGACCACAATTTAGGCTCCAGGCTCAGCCTGGCTGGGACTAAAAAAAGGACTGTCGAATCAAATGTTCGAAGTCCTTGCCCAGGCGAGCGGCTGTTTCAGCGCTCCGGCTCCCTCGTGGTTACCCACAGTTTCTCGCCAGTGACCGGAGGCTCATTGCGAATGACACACTATTATGGACACACACGATCCTCGATGTCAAGGTGTTGGAATCTGGAACTTGGATCGGCTTAAGACAACTCACCCTCGTCAATCATCTGTAAGAAGATGCCGAGAAGCCGCGCGTCAACTAGCTTCCCAGCCTCGTCAAGTAGATAAGCCCTCGCTTTCTCCTGTGGCCAGGCGCTGCGATATGGCCTGTCGTGTGTCAGCGCGTCCCAGACGTCGATTATCGTGAACAAGCGCGCCGCGAGTGGAATCTCGTTACCCTTGAGCCCGCGCGGATACCCATGCCCATCCCAGTGCTCGTGGTGATCACGCGGAATGTCCAGGGCAGGCTCAAGGAACGGGATGCGCGAAAGCCAGTCGTACGCGTACACTGGGTGCATCTTCATAATCTGCCACTCGGCGGGATCCAATGGACCAGCTTTTCCAAGTATACGGTCCGGTACTCCCAGCTTGCCCACATCATGCAGGAGAGCCCCTCGTCGAATATGTATGACCGCCTCGTCCGACATTCCAAGCCGACGGGCGAGCGCGACGGAAGCCGCCGTTACACGCTGTGAGTGTCCCTCCGTCTCACGGTCCCGTAGGTCGAGTGCACGCGACCACCCTTCCAGGGTTGCGTCGTAAGCCCCTACGACTTCATCGCGAGCTCCCCTCACCTCGTCAAAGAGCTTGGCGTTGTGAAGAGCCAGCGCGCAGACCGTTCCAATCATCTCCAGGCAATTCCACCATTCATCATCAGGTGTGATCAGCCTCGCAGCTTGAAATTCAAGGATAGCCACCACTTGTCCATGGGCGACCAGAGGCAGAATACCATAGCCTTGAACCTGCCCCGACAATGAAAGCACTTGGCAATCATCGCCGTGAACAAACCGTGGTCTTAGCTTTATCCCTGCCTCGTTTACCATACGGCGGCGATAGTCCCCGACGCAGTCGACGATTTCAAAATCTGGACGCTGCTGATGTGACACTACGCCGTATTCCGCCATGGCATCTGGCCTGGTCCAGAGAGTGGTAGCATCCATATCGAGCGCTTGGCCGAACTCAGAAAGGATGACAGGTATAAGCTCAGATAGCTCCGTTGCTTTCCTGATTGACAGCTCGATCCTATGTGCCGCTTGAAGGTACTCCAAGCGCTTAGTTGCCCGTTCATTTAGAGCAGCCAGCTCAAGGTCAGCGTTAACCCGCTGCGTAATGTCTTCCTTGACCGCAACGTAATGCGTAACGCGTCCCCGATCATCGATAATAGGCGAGATGGAAGCTGATTCCCAATAGAGGTCGCCGTTCTTCTTCCTATTGCATAGTGTGCCCTGCCAAACGCTGCCGCCGCTGATGGTCTTCCACAACTCCTCATACATTTCGGGCGTCGAGAAACCTGATTTCAAAACGCGAGGGTTCTTCCCTACCACCTCGTTTTGTGAGTACCCGGTGAGTTCCGAGAATTTGGGGTTGACGTATTCTATTGTTCCTGTCGGGTCGGTAATTACAATGGAAGCGGGGTTTTGCTCAACGGCAAGTGATAGCTTCTGCAAAGTGGCCTGTGAGGCCTTCCGGGCTGATATGTCCTGGATGACTCCGATGATTTTCTGCTCGTCGCGATGGTACTCTGCGCGAGACCGAATGTCCACAACTGCGCCATCGCTTACACGCGTAATCTGGAACTCTATATCGTAAGGTGCGTTCCGTTCAACAAGCGCAGCCATGGCGTCGTCGCACGCTTTTCGATACTCAGGGCGAACCGCCTCTTGGACTTGCTCTAGTGTAAATAATTCACCTTCGTACCCGTAGATCTGAGAGGCAACTTCAGACGCCCAGACAGTTTTGGCTCGACGATCATACTCCCAGTATCCCAGGCGCACTATCTCTTGAGCACGCTCCAGAAGTGCTGTGGCGCGGAGACGGTCGCCTTCCGATCGCTTGCGCGCTGTAATATCATTGAAGGAAAGGATTGCTCCTAGAATACGTCCATTTGGAGCTATCACGGGTGAACTACTGTAGGAAATCCATATTCTGTCGCCGGCCTTTTGCACGATAGTTGCAGTCAGCGTTTGCACTTCGCGGCCGTTGAGCGCGTTCTGGAATGGAAAGACGTCGGCAGCCAACGGGTGCCCGTCTTCCATCCTGGCATCGACGAAATCTCTAAGATCCGCCGCTTGCTGTGGGAGTTCGTCGATCGTATACCCCAATATGTTCGACGCCTCAGCATTAATCTTGACCAGCTTGCCCCGCGAGTCACAAATGATGACTCCGCTCGGAATTGACGATATGGCAGCGTCAAGTTCGGCCGCCTTCAGTTGGGCGTCCTGAAGGAGGGCTTCGCGTTCAGCGGTGTGGAGGGTCGCGGCCGTTACATCCGAAAATATCGTAGCGAAGTATCCCTTTTCAAATGACGTAACAGAGATTTGAAGCCATTTAGCGAGCGGAGGGTAGTAGGTCTGGAAGCTTTCGTTAACCCCTGTGAGCGCCACTCGTGCATACACATCTAAAAATGGCACTTCAGGTCCATGGTAGACTTCGGTTGCCCGTTTTCCAATCACTTCTGCCCGACTTCTGCCTACGATCTCAACATATTGCGAGTTAACATCCAGAACGACATAGTCAGTTGGGGCGCCGTCAGCATCAAAGATAAGGCGGTGGAACGCAACCCCCTCGCTCATCGCTTCGTAAAAGGACGGTAGCATCCATTCGGTTTTGCGAATTTCAGCGTCTTCTTGCCTTAGGGCAGGCGTTTCGACCTCCGGAGTAATTCGCATTATGGCGCATTGCTTGTCGATAGCAGACGGGGGAATGTAGCAGGCGCGCGCGGAGACGGAGATCGACGCACCCGATTTGCAGAGTAGCTTCGTCGTGAAAGTGGTCACATCGCTTAGACAAAGCTGGTGCCATGTGGCGCGCCATGAGTCCTCGTCCTGAGCTATTCCAAGGGGAGCATGTGGAAATGCGATTAGCTCTTTGACTGAATAGCCTAGTTCGTTGCACAGTGCTTCATTGACGTCGACAACACAGCCACCTTCGGACACCCAGATAAGCCAGTCGAGACCGCTCTCTACAGCGGCCAACGCTCGCCGATGATGAGCCGACATCTGCTGTTCGTTCTCACTGTTGTAAGCAATCAACCTTGGAACCCCACGGCCATTGAAGTGACGAGGTTGGCGTTATCTCGCGCGCCAATTGACGGATTAAATTGCTAATAGCAATACCCAAAGAGTAGACGGCTTCGGTTACTTTCCTATAAACCCACGCGAAGGCTCTCGATCACAGATTTGCCGAATTCGGTTGTCTCAGAAGGGGGCCGAACGCCATAAGCTTAAGGAGCTGTTCACTCGCATAGCAAAGAGCTAACTTGCTTCTCGTTCTATTATACGACACGATTTATGTGCCCGGCAACTTCACGATAAGAGACCCGAATTACTGAAAAATCGGACGCATCGATTTAAGTCTATATTCGGCGCGTTAATTCGTTTTTCAGCACTAAAAAAAAGAGCGATCATCAATGATCGCTCTTACAACCGAACTTGGCTAGCCTTACGTGCGGTTAAGCTTCTCGGTTACGAAACAGACGAATGCCTAGCCACACCAGAAGGCCGACTACAACAACGAGCATAACGAGATTGAACCAGTTAAACCCACCTGGAACATATCCGTAGCCGTTATAATACGGTGGATGGAAGTAAAACGGTGGCATGAATGGGTTCCAGCCGTAATACCATGGATGCGGCGCTAACCAGAAAAAGCTATGGTTCGCCCATGGGCTTGTGTTGTAGACCGGGTATCCTCTCCCTCCGATTCTTTGGAACGATTGCGGTGTGCCGTTATAGGCTGGCGGGGGAGGCGGTGTTCTATTGGTCGTGAACGTGGACGGCTTTGATGGCCCTGTGTTGATGCCGCTCTTATTACTCGTCGTCGTTGACCCTGTGTGCATTCCACCGCCGAACGACTGTGCGCCCACGGCAGCGGCCCCTGCCGTCGCAGTACTACGGGATCCAAACGATCCGCCGCCAGCAGGCATTGGCCCAGGTGTAGCGGCATTACCACTCCCGCCGAGTGTCGAAGTCGGCTGTGATCGCGACGACCCAAAGCTTCCGCTTGCGGGAGCCGTTGCTGGTGATCGTCCCCCGAACGACCCGCCTGACGACACTGGAGGAGAATAACTAGGTGCGGGCGGAGTATAGCTTGGTGCGGGAGCGGGCGGCGTGTAAGTAGGCGCAGGGGTCGAACGGCGCGATCCGCCGCCGAAGAAGCCGCCGCCAAACGAGTGACTGCTCCCACCGCCAAAACTTCCGCCAAAGGAACGGCTGCCGCTTGAGCGGCCGCCGCCACCGAACCGCGCTTCTGCGGGAGGCGCGACGAGTGCCAGAGATATAAGCAAAACCGCCGTTAGGCGGGTGAATGTGTTCATCGTTCAATCCTGTATCGAGCGTGTCGGTACAACTTAGCGCAATGTGGCTAGAGCAGGTTAACGGAGAGCTCCGAGTCTCCGCCAAGAAGTGGCTTTTTATAGATTCGTAGGTACCCGCGAGTTATGTTCTGCGGGTAATCAAGTTCCAGGTACAGCTCTAGCAGTTGTTCGGTAATCTCGTCGTCATCGGTGACGCTACCGCCAGAACCACTGACATACCATACTCGCGTGAAGTTCTGGTCCACGGTAGGATGGGTGTTTTCGACAACGACAAGGTTTCGAGTATAGATTGGCGAGCCGTCGGCGCTTTTCGCGCCCGTCGGGATATTGATGTCCGCTTCAAATCTGCCGGGCATGAGCGGGTACTTGAGGAGCTCCTCGTTTTGCGGGGTCGCTTCATCGTCAATGGGCGACAGGTAGTGCTCCATTCCGCTGCCCGCGCGAATACCACCCTTCTCGGAATCGCACACAATATGAACAAACACCCGTGATGCTCCGATTTCTGTCTGATTATTGAGAAGGTTTGTAGTCTCCCACGTTCCCATGGTCATTAGCACGATGTTGTTTAACGGCATTAATCATCCTCCGACAAGTAGCTAGACCACAAAGCAACGACAAAGTTGCAAAGGCCATTTGGTCAGTCGCAGTGGCCTGATGATACCAGTTTTCACCGTTGCCACAGTGCCTCAACGATTACTACGCAGGGAACGGCGTTGTTTGTGACGAACTTAGGGGCACAAATAGAAACTGAAAGAAGATTTTGTCACTACATGGGTCTGTCTCCTATCCACTTTGACTCGTCAACACGGACATTTGTGCTCGCTTTGTCCTCGTCCTTTTACGCCCTACGGCTTGACAGCGACGGGCGCGTCCTGCATCTTGGCTCCGGGGCTGTTCCGCTCGGATGTGCTCCCACCGGTCTCGATAACCTCGCGGCTTACGATGAGCCTGACTACGCATTCGACGTCCAGCGACTTCGGTACGAGCTTCCGTGCTTTGGCGACCTATCTTATCACGATGTCGCGCTGAAAGTGACGTTTCCTGAACTCGCCGATGCACCTGCGAATGGAGACAGCGATATACTGCCGATCCGCGATCTCAGGTTGAGGTACGTTGACCATTCGGTCGAAACCAAAGCAACTCCAGGGTTCTCCCCTCAGCATGGGCGACCGCTCACAAACAGCACGACGCGGGAGACGCTTGCGATCCGGCTTAAGGATGTCGCCTACGATTTCTGGGCTACACTTTTCTATCGTGTCACGCCAGAATGCGATGTCATCGAACGGTGGCTTGAGATCGAGAACAAGTGCGCATTCCCCGTGAACATTGAAACACTGGCGTTTGGCACTGTCCACCTGCCTAATGGAAAGTACGACTTAACGCGGATCGCTGGCGCTTGGGCGCGTGAGTTTGACACCGTCAAACAGCCTCTTGAACAAGGTAAGTTTGTCCTTGATCATCAGGGCCTTACGACGGGACACCCGTCTAACCCCATCTACATGCTCGCCGAGCGGGGAGCGGCGACAGAGCAAACGGGCGAGGTTCACTTTGGCGCACTCGCTTATAGCGGCAACTGGAGTTTGCGGTTCGAGACGCTGACCTCGTCCGCGACGCGTGTTCATGGCGGCTATGAGACTACCGACTTTGGCATGACGCTCCAACCTGGCGAGTCACATCGAACACCTGGATTCATCCACGGCGTTAGCGCCGATGGTGTCGGCGGAGCAAGCCGTCGGCTGCATCGGTTTGTTCGCGACTATATCCTGCCAGGTTTTGGACCGGACGATTTTCGACCAGTTTTGTACAACAGCTGGGAAGCGACTTACTTTGACCTATCAGCCGAGTCTCAGATCGCAATCGCTCGCAAGGCAGCGGCCATCGGAGTGGAACTGTATTGCGTCGACGATGGCTGGTTTGGAAGCCGGCGCAACGACCGTGCGGGGCTGGGTGACTGGACAGTGAGCGCCGATGTGTTCCCAGATGGGCTAAAGCCACTTATCGATGAGGTGAAGGCTCTGGGAATGCGATTCGGTTTGTGGGTTGAGCCTGAGATGGTAAATCCCGATTCCGACCTGTACCGTGCGCACCCCGAATGGGCTCTTCACTTCCCAGGGCGACCTCGAACCGAGGGCCGGCAGCAGTTGATCCTTGATCTTGGGCGTCCGGAAGTCGTCGAATACATCTTCAACCTGCTGGACACGCTTGTTCGTGAAAACGACATCTCGTTCTTCAAGTGGGACATGAACCGGTACGCAAGTGAGCCAGGATCCGTTGCAGGCAAAGGTATCTATCGCGCCCACGTTGCCGGTGTCTATTCGATTATGGATCGTCTGCGCGCCACCCATCCTCACCTTGACATCCAGAGCTGCTCCGGTGGCGGTGGACGCGTTGACCTCGGCATATTAGGGCGCACTGATCAGGTGTGGACCAGTGACAATACGGATCCTGTTGACCGCGTCTTCATTGAGGACGGGTTCAGCCTCGCCTACCCTGCCCGCGCCATGGAAAGCTGGGTTACCCATGAGGTCAACCACCAGACGGGGCGGCGGACATCGTTGGACTTAAGGTTCGATGTGGCGATGCGCGGCGCACTTGGTATCGGCACACCGCTCGACAAGCTATCGGACGACGAGTTGGACGCCTATAAGCGCAAGATAGCATTTTACAAACTGATCCGCCCTATCGTTCAAGGCGGAGACCTATACCGCCTCAGAATTGAACCCGGCGTCTCTATCTGGCAGACAGTGCTGGCGGACGGATCTAGAGCCGTCTTGTCGACAGTCATTGTCGAGGGACAACGGCTTGGTCAGTTCAGTTCGCCGACGCGACTTAAGGGGCTTACGCCGGAAGCAACCTATATCATTTCAGACGAATCTGGCGCCGAACGCGACCGCTACACTGGGTACCAATTGGCGACACTCGGCTTGCCGGACGGCCGCGGTTGGGACAAGAGGCGCTCTACGCTCAGTGAAACCCTCCTGCTCACTCGCGATTAGCATCCAGAACGAGCCAGCCCGCATTTGACCGGGCTGGCATCTCACGTCAGGCGCTTATAGGATGCGCGTTTCGCCTTCCTCTGTCGCCAGAACTACGGCATCGTCTTCGCTTAGAACAGCTTTTGGCTGGGGCTTGTCCGCCCAGAAGGCCAATGCTAGAGATACTGTCACCAGCTGTACGAAAACGATGAGCGCGACGCACGCGGGCCAGCCTCCCGTAGCCCATAAGTAGCCGGGAACAACGCCCCCAAACGAGCCTCCCAGGTAGTAGCACATCACATAAAGCCCTGATGCTGACGAGCGAGCTGTCTTCGCGACTGCGCCAACATGGCTGCTGCCTGCCACCTGCGAGATGAATACGCCAGAGGATGAGATGGCGAGGGCGACGATTTCCACCCACAGGATGTGGCTCAGCGCGATCAGGATTCCGACGCATGAAGCGGTGACGCCTCCGACGAGGACTCGGCGATACCCCCACCGATCAATCGCTCGCCCAGACAGGGGCGTAATGAACACTCCCAGAAGATACACGAAGAACAACGATCCGAGAGCCGCCGCACTCAGGCCAAATGGCTTTGCTGCTAGATAAAAGCAGACATACGTGAAGGTCGCTACTTGTGCGAACAGCACGTTGAACCCAACGGCATAGGTTGCTAGCAGCTGCTTATTGCGCAAGTGCAGCCCAAAGGAGGCAATCGAGGTTCGCCAGCTTGTCACCGGAACGAAGTTCTTTGCTAGCGGGAGCAACCTCGCAACCGCAACCGCGCCGAGCAGATTGAGGAGACCAATCAGCACAAACGCCCATCGCCAGCCAAGGTGGGTCGCGAAGAGTCCGGATAGAAAGCGGCCCATAAATCCGCCGACAACGTTCCCGGTGATGTATGCCGACATCGCTTTTCCCGCCCCACCCGTCGGTCCATATTCCTCTGCGATGTAGGCCATCGAAACGGAGAAAATGCCTGGCAGGAAGATACCTTGAACGAAGCGCCAGAATACGAGCGCGGTGAGTGAGGTGGATGTTGCCGCCAAAAGTGTCGGTACTGCGAGGGCGAAGGTGGCGGCGACTATGACGCGCTTTCGGCCCATCCTGTCGGCTACGAGGCCTACTATTGGCGCGGAAAATGCTACTGCTAGAGTGGTAGCGCTGACAGTGAGACTGACGGCAACTTCTGATGCGTGGAAAACGGTCCGAAAGAGCGGAAGTAGGGCTTGCGTGGTATAAAGATCGAGGAATGTGCAGAATCCCGCCAGAACAATTCCGAGAGTGCGTCGATCAGAGAACGGACCCGCTGACCGGGTCGTTTGTGGAAGCCCAATTTGCTGCATAGACATCGTACACGGGGAACACTGCGGAATATTCGAGGAATACTGGTCTGATTATCGCCAGGATGCGCCAACGAGGAATGACCGTTCTGTTCGCTGCACGCAGTGCCGCGTGGGGTGTTTCCCTTAGCCTTACGCCTTTAGTTTGGCGTCTCAAACTGGGTTTGTCCAGCTTTGAGTCTCGTTCTTAGCTCAGTTGCGTTGCTTAAGAAGGAATTTTCGTGCTGCGACGCCAACTCAACAGCGCAACACTGCAGAGGAGTACGATATGGCCACCATCCAACAACTTGCCTTGATTCCGTTGTTTTCTAAGCTAGCACCTCAGGATTTGTCAATCGTAGCCAAGTACCTCCGCGGGCAAATGTATCCCGAAGGCGCTGTGATAGTCGAGCGAAATCAACCGGGCGATTCGATGTATATCATTGTCGACGGCCTAGTCAAAGTGCACACGACCACCGAAAGCGGCGCGTATGTGATTTTAGGCCTCTTGCGCTCTGGCGAGTTCTTTGGTGAAATGAGCGCAATCGACGGTCAGACACGCAGCGCAACTGTCACGGCTATCGAGGACACCAAAGCGCTGATCCTGGATTCGACAGGTTTCCGCAGTATCGTCGCTTCGTCTGACACGTTCGCATGGACAATCCTCCAAACGCTCGCGTCTCGAGTGAGGCTGCAAAACGACACGCTAGAAACTCTGGCCACACGAGACGTGATCGGTCGTGTCGCCAAGCTGCTTGCGCGCCTAGCAGACCGGCACGGCACATCGCTCTCTCGGGCGCGCAATGCCAAGCATGCGACGGGTGTAGGCACGCTGGCCGTCAAGACTGCGGTCGAAGAGCCAATCGTTATCGAATTGAGCTTGACCCAATCCGACATTGCCGCTTTTGTTGGGGCGACTCGTGAGCGGGTTAGCCAAACGATGAGCATGTTACGGTCAACGAACATCATCTCGCGGGAAGCGGGAACAGGCTACATTGTTATCGACAAGCCGAACAAGCTTGCGCAGATTGCTAGCGATCACTAGGGCGCAGGTTTTGACGATAGGTCTTAGGGCTTGAAATCCTCCGCCAGGCAAGCTAAGCCTGGCTTGCTTGTCAGGCGTTTCCTTCAAAGGCTTCCAGTAGCACCGCGACGTCAGCAACCTTGCTGACTACTAACGGATCCCCACCCACTGCATAATCCAAGAAATCGAGGTGGGTATGCATTTCCCTCGTGATAGCTATGAAATTCGCGGATAAAGCGCATAATGTCTTAAAACTGCGGCGCATATTATGCAACTTTAGGGCATATATGCGACTTCTAAACCAAGGACGCCCGCTTCAATCACCACCCGTCGCAATATATTGTCAAAGTGCAAACGATGACCTCTTTGGGTAATTCATCTTCACTGTTAGTATCTCATATTCAAAAAAAAATGTCAATATGATAATTACTTTATTTGCACGAATAACATATTTGCGTTGCTGGACTCCTGTGGTCCAACTATTTGCGGTGCGCTAAATCGTCGCTTCTTGCTGACGTTGTTGGTCTCGCCTAGCGGAATTCGTCGTCTTCGACGTACTTGATATTATGAAATACGGATCAATCCTAATTGGCATTGGGGTGGCTCAGATCGCGCTCGGATTGAACGGATGCCTATTGTCATTACTGGTGTGCTGGTCCGGCGTAAGTTGGTGCCTGGCTGGCGTGGCCTACTGCGGTGTTGGCCCACGAGTATTAGGAAAGCGCATGAACGGCACTATGGCGTGGTCGAGCGTCTGTTTCCTTATGCCCTACTTGGCTATAACGTGGCTTCTCTGGCAGCTAGAACGAACGATTAGCAAAGAGAGTGTACGCGATGAGGTCATTCCGGGCCTATGGCTCGGGAGGCGTTGCAGCGCAGAAGAGTTGCCCGAGAGCGTAGGACTGGTGGTCGATTTGACCGCAGAGTTTCCTGAGCCTGCGGATGTTCGGACCGGACGGGAATATATCTGCGTACCCACACTGGATGCGTCAGTTCCTTCAATGGAAGCGTTCCAAGCCGTTGTCCAGAAAATTGCAGAGAGCCCGAAGGTAGTTTATGTTCACTGCGCGCTGGGACATGGTCGCTCTGCGACTGTAGTCGCGGCGGTTCTGATGGCAAGAGGATTTGCATCGACGGTTGACGAAGCAATTCGAATGGTTCGAGAGCGCAGGCCTGGAATCGATATCAACGGCAGACAGAAGACTTGTTTGGATGGTTGGGCGTCCGCGACGCACCACGCGCAAGCAACTGAATGACGGGCAGATGCTGTTTGAGTCGCTGGACTGAGCGCCATGGGCAGGGCAGCGTCATCGCGAACGGCCTATTATGCGAAACGCTGCGGCCCTACCGGGCGCGGAGAGCGTCGTAGGTTCGTAGGGCTTTTCGGACGTAGCCACTTCTTGGGCCAGCTCCGTTGTAGCGTCCCCACATAATCGCAAGGCGACGACGGTCGCTTATCGAACGCGATGAGACTTGGCGGTAATGGCGCGCGAGTTCGCGAGTGCCGAGGCGTATGTTGTCGCGAAGGCGGTGAGGGTTGAGGCCGCTCTCCTCGTAGAGCTCATGATACGTAGCTGGGTGAATCTGCATGATGCCGATGCACGGGCCGGATTTCATGCTAAACCCTGACTCGACCACGGCAGTTGCGACGACAACTTCGACGGGGAGCTTTGCAGCGTGGGCATTTTCTACAAGAAGTGATGCGATTCGGCGAGCGTATGGCTTACCCTTCTCAGGGTGATGCTTCAACACGACCGATTCTATCTCTGCGGTGCGTAGCGTGCTGGGGAGCTTGTGGCGCAAGGATTTTCGATGGCGCACGATTGCCGGACGTGATTCGCGACTCTTTGTGGCATGCCGACGCGGCGCCGCGTTCACCACGCTGTGAGCGACGTGTGCACGGGTCAATCGGTCCTTTTTTAGTGCTGCAATCGACGCATTGACTATAACGACGATGGCAACCACGACTGTTAGCGGTCGTAAATAGTTAGGTAGATGGCGCATAGCAGACAGGCTCCACGTTGCGCCATGATACCCAATAATGGTTACTTATAAACGAATTGGTCCATACGGGACTGGCGACAAAGCCCAGAATTACCCCTGCTCGCTCGGCTCGCTGTCCCCCCCGGAGCGGGGACGATGATGTCCGACCACGAGGTCGCGAAGGTCAGCGGTTGCTGCTTACGGTCGGATTGCTGATCAGGGGCACCGGTGAATTTGCACATGCGCTTAGCCAGCATTTTGGACCTAAGAACGGGACGTTTCGTGCGTGACGAGTGCTGCTCCGCCCATGATGCCGGCGTTATCGCCGAGTTCCGCCGGAACGATGCGGCATTTGGCGTACATGGTTGGGACAGCGTTGACTTTAGCGGTTCGAATGATTGGGTCAAACAGTGTCGCACCAGCCTGTGCGATGCCGCCGCCTATCACGAACACCTCAGGGTTGAAAATGTTAATGCAACTCGCAACGCCGAGACCGATGTAGTGACCGGTTTCCTCGAGAACTTCAATTGCTGCGGCATCGCCCTTCTCTGCGGCATCACTTACAGCTTTGGGGGTGAGTTTGTGGCGATCGAAGACGCCATCAGCCAATATGGTTTTGCGACCGGAGGCGACTTTGCGGGCGGCGCGCTCGATGATGGCATCGCGTTGCGCCAGACCTTCTAGCGTGCCGTACATGGCGTTGCCGCCACGGGCGGAGTCGGATGCGGCGATAAAAATGTGTCCTAGCTCCCCTGCGCCGCCATCGGATCCGGTCAGAAGATGGCCATCGACGATAATGCCACCGCCAATGCCGGTTCCGAGGGTGAACATGACCAGGTGCCTGCACCCCCTGCCCGCGCCGTATTGGTATTCGCCAAGGGCGGCGAGGTTTGCATCGTTACCGAGGTAGACGGGTAGCTCTGTTAGCTCGGAAACGGGCTTCGCAAAGAAGACATTGCGCCACTGATCCTTAAAATTGGGTGCCCAAAGAACCTTGCCCTCATGCCCGTGAATATGCCCGGGTACGGCCATGCCGATACCATCTACGTCGGCTTTGTCCACTTCTCCGTTTTCTATTGCCTGCCTAACCGCTTCCGCCACTTGCGCTGCGGTCGCCTGGACTCCGCCGTGTGCACGCGACGGTACGTTGGCTGATCGTGAGACGATTTTGCCACTTTCTTGCTCTACGACCGCTGCGCGCACGTTTGTGCCACCGAGATCGACTCCTATCACATACTTCTTATCTGCCATTTACTTCCCTGCCCTACTACCGGTTGGTACCTATTTCGCCAATGAAGGCTCAAACCACTATGGACGAATTCACAGGGGTTTGAGCCATCATCGGCTGTCGTATTGTGCCGTATGGACAAATGCCATACGCCGAAGCTACGAGGTCAGTCATCTACCGCGTCTGGCGGGAGATTAAGCGGCAGCGCTGCTGGCCGCTCGATTACCGTCTTCATTTCGTAGTGCTTGCCCTCAGCGGACGCGTCAAGGAAGCCGTGCATGGCTTCGAGAACGTGATTGGCGAGCGCTCCTGATGCACGATGGGCACGACCGGATTGAATGGCAGCCGCCATATCCGCCGTTCCGATGCCGCGGCTGTTTTCGGTAAAGCCGAACGCCAACGGGACTTCCTGGAAGTCATCAGCACCACGGCGCTTGATCTTGACTACACCGCCGAAACCGTTAGGGTCGGGAACAAGCAACGTTCCCTCGGTGCCGTAGATCTCGATGAATTTGCGCTCGGACCCTTGCACATCGAACGTTGTGGTCAAGGTGCCCACGGCACCGTTTTCGAAGTCGATGACGCCAGCGATAAAGGTGGGCGTTTCGACGTCAACGTAGGTGCCGTACTTTGGCTTGCTGGTTATCTTTCGCTGAGCAAAAGTGATGCGCGACGAGCTTGTAAGCCGCTTAAAGGGGCCAATAAGGTTCACAAACGCAGTCAGGTAGTACGGTCCCATATCGAACATGGGACCAGCACCCTTCTTATAGAAGAATTCGGGATCCGGGTGCCATCCCTCGGGACCGTTGCCCATCATAAACCCGGTGGCGCCGATGGGTTCGCCGATCCAGCCATCGTCAATCAGCTTGCGGCACGTTTGGTGCGATCCGCCAAAGAACGTATCGGGGGCGCATCCGATCCGGAGGCCCTTGGCGGCGGCAAGGGCGAGAAGCTCATCGCCTTCCTCGCGGGTGAGAGCGAAGGGCTTTTCTCCGTAGACATGCTTGCCGCTTTCGAGAGCCGCCTTGCTGACTGAATAGTGCGCCGCTGGGATGGTCAGGTTGATGACTATCTCGATTTCGGGATCCGACAGAATGTCTGCTGGCGTTGCTTTCGCAGTGACTGAGAATTCTTCAGCGCGGGCCCTCGCCCGCGATTCGTCGAGGTCAGCGATTGCGACAACATCGAGGATCGGGAATGTCTTTGTGGCGTTCAAGTAAGCCGCTGCAATGTTTCCGGCACCGATAATGCCGATTTTCATTGGTCTAGGCATCGAGTTCTCCATTCGTAAGGCCGACGGGCAGTGCCGCTGGTCGTTCAGTAGTAGTCTTTAGACGATAATGCTCGTCGGTAGCCGATGCCTCAAGAAAGCCGTGCATCGATTCTAAAACGTGATTTGCCAATTCGCCGCTGGCGCGGTGTTTTCGCCCGGACTGGATGGCGTAAGCCATGTCAGCGACACCGATGCCGCGGCTATTGTCGGTATAGCCGTGAGTTAGCGGTACGACTGACCAGTCTGCTGCCCCGGCCCGCTTGATTTTGACTTCACCGCCGAAACCGTTGGGGTCCGGGACGATGAGAGTGCCTTCAGTGCCATAGATTTCTATGTTCCGGTGCTCAGACGACCAGACATCGAAGGAGGTCAACAGGGTGCCGACTGCGCCGCTTGTGAAGTCCATAACTCCCGCAATATGGGTCGGCGTGTCGACAGTGATCTTAGTGCCTTTTAGCGGAGTGCTTGTGATTGTTCGCTCTTGGAACGTAGCAGTAGCTGATGCCGTGACGCGTCGTATTGGCCCCAGGATATTGACGAGCGCGGTCAAGTAGTACGGCCCCATGTCCATCATTGGGCCGCCGCCTACCTTGTAGTAAAACTCTGGAGCAGGATGCCAGCTCTCGTGGCCGTGGCACAGCATAAACGCGGTGGCAGCGATAGGGCGGCCAATCCACCCGTCATCGACCAGCTTGCGAACTGTTTGATGGCTGCCGCCAAAAAACGTGTCAGGAGCACAGCCTACTCGAAGGCCCTTAGCGTCGGCAAGTGCGACGAGTGCGGCCCCCTCTTCGCGCGTCACGCTGAGAGGCTTTTCGAGATAGACGTGCTTCCCGGCATTCAAGATGTCAACGGAGACCGAGTAGTGCGCCGCCGGTATGGTAAGGTTGATGACGATGTCGATATCGGGATCGGCCAAGAGTTCGCTTGGCGTACAAACGCGACCGATGCTGAACTCTTCAGCGCGAGCACGCGCCCTATCGAGGTCAAGGTCGGCGAGCGCGACGATATCGAATACGCTGAAAACCTTGTTGGAGTTCAAGTATGCGCCGCTAATGTTGCCGGTGCCGATGATACCGACTTTCAATGTTTTCATGGGAAATCTTTCGTGGAAAATGTTTGGGCTTGGGCGAATGCCGTGTTCAAAGTCGCCCTTGGATCATTCTGCGGCGAGTTTCGGGTTTCCTTCCCAGTTTACGTGTGCGAGTGACGAAAATGGCAAGCCGAGCGCCTTGTTTACCGGGACTAGAACTCCTAGTCCGCAGACGGACGCAAGCGGTCTGACGATGAACACCCCCTGTTCGCGAGCGAACTCAAGTCCGGGGCTAAGCGTGAGGCAGAGCCCAACCGATTGAATCTTTAGCTTATCGAATATCCTAGCACATGTCGTTAATCCGTTTTCGTTGGGCACACTTCCCAGTTTACCGCCGAGTTCGTAACTTCATGTGCGGTTCCTTCATTATTCCTTCACTGCTCTTTGTCACAATGCCATCATATCTCCTCATGTGCACGGTGGATCGACCCAATGACAAACTTGCTTGTTATCGAAGACGAGGCGGAAATAGCCGAAGCCATCAAGTTTAGCTTGACGCGCGAGGGCTTCAATATAGATATTGCAAGCAACGGTGCCCATGGCTTGGAGTTAGCGTTGCATAACGATTATGCGACCATATTGCTTGATCTCATGCTGCCAGGAAAGGACGGATTCGAAGTCTGCCACGCTCTGAGAACCCACAAAGTTTCGGTGCCGATATTAATGCTGACCGCTCGACGAGGTGTGCTTGATAGAATCCGCGGTCTCGAACTCGGTGCCGATGACTATTTGCCAAAGCCGTTCGCCACGCCAGAACTTGTGGCCCGTGTTAACGCTCTTATCCGGCGCGACTCGCCGAATCGAAACACGGTAATCGAGGTGATGGATTTGCGGATCGATACGCGCATGTGCCGTGCGACACGGAATGGGCGGGAACTGAGCCTGACCCCCCGTGAATATAGGCTGCTCGAGGCATTGGCCCTCCGAAAGGGCGAAGTGCTGTCGCGGGAAACAATCGCGGAGGAGATTTGGAATGACCGCGACAGCACATCGAACACAGTCGACGTCCACGTCGCCCAACTTCGCAGAAAGCTGCTGCGCACCGGATCGCCACAACCCATCCAAACCGTTCATGGTCGTGGATACACCCTCTTTGCGCAACCCGCTGGCGACGCGCTATGAAGCGGGCGATTTCGATGTCTCATACGGTCCGCGCCCGGTTAACTCTCTGGAATGTCAGTATCGTGGCGCTTGTTCTCATTGCCATCGGCGTCGGTATTCGAGTTCAGGTGGCTCGCGTGGCGCTGCAGTCAATTGACGATAGGCTCATTCAGTTTGGCGACGATATACAGCGCGAAGTCAATACCAACCAACCGTCGCCGTTTCGTGATGCCCTCCTTGGTATTCCTGGTCCTCCTCGCGGAGGATTCGGACGCATGTTCAGGGGACATGGCCGACGATCGACGCTTCCGCCTGTCATTCTCGACCGCTCAGGGAAAGACCTGACGGGCTCGTGGAAGCTTTACGACTTGGGCGCAGCATCCGAGGCATGGCGTGGGCGACGCTTGTTCACCACGGTTACGATCGCTGGCGACAGTTATCGTGTCATGAGTATGCCGCTGATGATGAGCGGCAAAGTCGCCGGTGTCCTGCAGTTGCCATTCTCCACGCGTGCTGTCACGACGGAAGTGAATCACCTCACGTCCGCATTGATCGCATTTGCCCCAATCGCGCTCTTCCTATCGGCCCTTACCGGCGCATTGCTCACAAATAATGCGCTTCGTCCCGTACGGTCTATCACGCAGGCGTGCGACGCGATAGAGAGCGGTACATTGTCTGACAGGCTTCCCGTAAATGGGGCGGATGAATTTGCTGGGCTAAGCGTTACGCTCAACCGGATGCTCGCGCGAATCGAGGCGGCATTCGCGCAGATGGACAAGGCTTATCGCCAGTTGGAATCGTTTACCGCAGACGCATCGCACGAGATTCGGAGCCCTTTGACGGTGATAAAGGCAAATACGAGTATCGCAATGCGCGATGATGAGCCAATCGAGACTTATCGTTATGCTCTCAGCGCAGCAGACCGGGCAGCAGATCGGATTGATACTATCGTGGAAAGCCTCATGCTGCTGGCACGTCTGGATTCGTCAGTAATCACGGCATCATTCGCGCCAGTCTGTGTTTCGAGTGCGGTTACGCGGGCAATTGAGCTATGCGATAACGGTGTCGGCGCTGTTGTATCGCTCAATGTGGTTTCGCAAAGCGCGGTCGTTGCCGGTAACGAAGAGATGCTTGTGCGGTTATTTGAGAACCTTGTGAGCAATGGCAAGCGGTATACGCCTGCGGACGGTTGTGTTTCAGTTTCGGTGCGGCCGGATGGCGACCAGGCAGAGATTAGAGTTGAGGATACAGGCGTCGGCATTGAGCCAGAGCAGTTGGCGCATATCTTTGAGCGCTTCTATCGCGTGGACAGGGCCCGCGCCAGAGAATCAGGCGGAACCGGTTTGGGGCTGTCGATATGTAAAAGCATTGCGGCCATCCATCGGGGAGGGATCACTGTGACGAGCGAAGTTGGAGTCGGATCTACATTCACTGTTCGTATCCCGCTCCTCCAAGCTGACTGATGGTGTCGGCTTTCATCGATACTTCATGGCAAGCCTGATAATATTACTGTAGAATCGCTCGTTGTTATCAACAGTGATCTCAGTATGGACCTTATCAGGACTTACATATATGACCTACTTGACGGCGCTCTGCCAGACTTTCCTCCTATCGACGTCTACAGTCGACACCTTATTTCCGTGTTCGTATATAAGGATCGCCACAACGTGCGATCGAATCCGAAGCGCAACGCTTTCCGTGAACGATGTTGGCCATAAAGCTACGTGCATGAATAGCGAGTATGTCGCGGTTGCTAGTGGAGAGGCGCGACTGCTGCTTCGGGGCGAAGACGTATTTGCGGCAAGCCTGGACCAACTCAAAGGCGGAAGTTATTACACGGCATTTCTTCCAGACAGCGCCCTCATCGCTGGCGCACACTATTGTGATGATCTTGTCGTTGCGGAGGACGGGGTGCCAAATTTGCGTCCTGGGTTTTCTGCGCTGCGCGTCGCGAATATGACGGGATCGGTGGTTAACGTCCAGTTGTGCAGCGGCATGACGGCGCTTATAATCGAGGCGCAGCCTCACGTGGTGACGCCGTACCAGGTGATCTCGGCAGCAGGCGACCTTGATTTGGTGACTGTAAGACTAGGGAACAGCGAAATCAAGGTTTGCGCCCTGCCGCTGAAAACGTACAGCTTAGTTATAAGCGGCAAAGAGGGTCACGTTGAGTTGGAGGTAATGCGAGATGCGTTCTGACGGGTATGTCGCGTGTGAGGCTGTATGCAAGAAACCTGCGGGGCAGAGACCGGGACGAAACGCTAATTCTCGCGTTTCGGCGGAGCTGCGGCCAAGAGTCCGAGGCCAATCCGGACGGCCTCGCGGTCTGAGGGCGACAGGCTTCCTATCCACTCGCCAAGCTCGGAGGCGCGTTGCTCCATAGCGCCGTCCAGGGTGACTCTGGCGGCGTCCGTCAGGTAGAGCCGAAGAGCTCGGCGGTCTTGCGTATCAGCTTCACGGCGAATGATGTCCTGGCGGACGAGTTTGTCGATAGCGCGGGACGCGGCTGGGAGTGCCATCCCTACGGCTTTCGCGAGGTCTACGAGACGCAGTCCGGGGCTGGACGCCACGAGGTGCACGCATTTCATGTGCGAAAGCGGCAAGTCGAAGATTGGTCCGCTTGTCGGTGAAGTCAAGCGTTCAGCGATCACTGTGAGCGATCGCTCAATTTCCGCTATAAGCAAGCGGTCGTCAGATTGGTTCGTCATAGCGATTTCGTTATCAGTCGCGGTCATTGCGGCCTGGTGGAGGTGATTGTCGTATTTTCAAGCAAAATGCCCGAAATGCCCTACAGATATTACTGTCCCTCCCCGATGATTTAATTATAGTTGCACGTATGCAACTATTTCTCAAAATCAACTAAAGGAGAACGACAATGACCATTAATGGTGCTGGGTCTTCACTGCGCAGCGCAGGGATGTCTCAGATTAATTCCATCGTGAGCGACGTGCTCAAAGCTGATGGAGTAACAAGTTCGGATTCGAGCAGCGCATCGTCAGCCACGACAACGGACTTTTCGGAAAAGGCCAAGCTGATGAACCAGCTGAAGGACCTTCAGGAAAGCGATCCTGACAAGTTCAAGCAGGTTATGAGCGACATTTCCGAGAAGCTCAAGAGTGCCGCAGCCGACGCGACAGGCAACGACAGCGCTATGCTTTCTAAGCTTGCTGACGCATTTTCGAAAGCAAGCGAAACGGGCGATCTTTCCAGCCTTGAACCGCCGAAGCCGGATTCGAGTAATAGCGCTACGTCGCAGGCGTTGAGCGCGTATTCGCAGCAAGGCAGTGGCGGTGACACGTTCATCATCATGCTGAATAGCGCGGACAGCTCATCGACCACCTCGGACAGCATGACGACATCCAGCACATCAACGTCGAATACGTCGAACTCGCTGGCGTCGATACTGGAGCAACTGAAGCAAGCGCTTGCGGCTTAGGTGGCATATCATCGGCGGCGTCGGCGGCACAGGGTGCCGGGACGGTGTCGCCTCCAAATGCGGGTTCATAACGCCACGAGCGTATCTGAGCTCAGTGTGCCCGATCAGACAAGGACATCGATTCAAGCCGATGTCGTGTTGCTAGGTCTGGGCAACGCGCGGAATACCGTCACTAACGCAGCCAACGCCATAGTGGTCTATTCCAACGCACCGAGCAGTCCGTGCAAGCGGCAAAGACCAATGTCAACGCCGACCTTCGTCATGGAGGTCGGCGTTGAGGCTTGTCAGCCAGCTTGTATTTCAGCCAAGATGGCGACAGCGGCAGCGGCCGGGTCGGTGGCCGCGGTGATTGGTCTGCCCACTACCAGGTAACTGGCACCCTGCTTGATGGCTTCGGACGGCGTCATAACGCGCTTTTGGTCGTCAAGCGATGCACCAGTGGGTCTTACGCCTGGCGTAATGATTAAGAAGTCAGGGCCGCACGCTGCTCGAATTGCAGCCGTTTCTCGCGGCGACGCGACCACCCCATCGCATCCGGCTTGCTGTGCGAGTTTGGCGAGAGCGACAACTTGCTGTTCGGGTGTGCGCGAGACGCCAAGCTCACCGTTCAGCACGTTCTCGTCGATGCTGGTGAGCACGGTGACCGCAATGACCAGCGGCGGGGCAGCAGCTTCGTGCGCGGCGGCGACGGCGGCTTTCATCATGGCGAGGCCGCCGGTTGCGTGGACGTTCACCATCCATACGTTGTGCTGGTTCGCGGCCCGGATAGCTCCGGCAACGGTGTTGGGGATGTCGTGGAACTTGGCGTCGTAGAAGATGCTGACATCATCGCCAACCTGGTCGCGGACGGCTTGAAAGATGCCGGTACCGACAGCATTGAAGAGCTCAAGGCCAACCTTGAACGCGCCGACATGCGGCTTAAGGGCTGATACGAGCGAGACGGCTTCGTCAATGCTCGACACATCGAGCGCGACTATAATGGGGTTGTAATCTGTCATAAGGCTATTGTACCGCGAGGGCGGCAGATGGCGGCGAATTAGGGCGACTTGACGACGTCCGTTGCCGTGATTGTGTCTGTTTTTGCGCTGTACTTACCTGTGATCGTGACCTTGGTTCCGGATACTGGAGCGGGGCCGGACGTTTGCACGTGGAGCGGTTTGTCGGTGCTGGACGAGTCCCCGATGTTGTAGCCAGTGCTGGTGGATTCGAGCGCAACACCTTTAACGGTGATCGTTTTGCCGTCCATGGAGTCGCGATCTGCCTGCGAGCCGCCAGCGATGTCGGTGACCGAGTACGCGATACCGGTTCCTGTGGGCGCGGTCGTGGACGGCGCCACCGTTGAGGTAGGCGATTGGGTGGATGATGTTGTCGCTGGCTCGTGGAAGAATGCTATTGCGGTCCAGGCGATCCAGATGACGACGGCCAGCACTACGACTGCAGCAACCCCAAGGCATCCGGTAACGGCTGGCGAGAACGTCTTACGACGTCCCGGGGGCGGAGCGGCGTTGAGGGGTTCGGCGGCACTCTGAGTCGTGTCGATATTGTCCAGTGGTGCGGTCTGCGGAATCACTGGCTCAGGAATGGATTCGACAACAGGGTCGTGCTCTGGAGATTGAACCGGTGATAGCGGCTCCCCGCAGTTGACGCATGTTGCTTGTTCGTTGGGGGTTTCAGCGCCGCAATGCTCGCAGCGGATTGTGCCTTCAGTCATTTTGATCCTCGGATAGTTGGGCAGGATACAGCCCGATAGCTACTTTGCGCACTGTATACCCACTTTGGAGTGGATAGGCGCTACCCGTCGTATCGGCTGAACAGCAGGGCGACGTTTTGGCCAGCAAAGGCGAATGTGTTCGAGAGCGCGTTGGTAACTAGGGCGGTAGTTGAGTGCTCAGGCGTGAAGTTCAGGTCAAAGCCGTCGTCCGGCGAATCGAGATTAGCGCTGGGAGGCAGTGTGCCAGTCGACAAACTCAGCACGGTTGAGATCGCATCAATGCCGCCGCTTGCTCCGATGGCGTGGCCAGTTAACGATTTAGTCGCGCTCACCGGAATGGTCGTGGCTCGGTCACCAAAGACTGACTTTATCGCGGCCACTTCGGATTTGTCGCCGGATATTGAACCGACTCCGTGTGAGTTGATGTAGTCGATGTCGTTCACGGACACGCCACCGTCGCTTAATGCGCCCCGAATTGCGTCTGCCGCGCCGGATCCGTCAGGGAGCGGCTCGTACGGGTCGTACGCGTCGTTCGTGTTGCCATATCCTCGCAACTCGGCGTAGATTTTGGCTCCTCGGGCGACAGCGTGGTCATGCTCTTCGAGGACAAGGATCGCAGCGCCTTCGGCGGGAACGAAGCCGTCCCGCTGCCGGTCGAAGGGTCGCGACGCGCCTTCGGGGTCGTCGTTTCGTGTCGACGTCGCGCCCATGCTCGAGAGCCCGCCAACAATGAGCGTGACAAGCGACGCTTCAGTGCCGCCCGCAACAGCTACGTCCAGCAGGCCGCGTCGTATGTTGAGAAAGGCTTCACCGATGGAGTTGGAGGCAGCTGCGCACGCCGTGTGGCACGCTTCGTTGAACCCCTGTGCGCCGATGAGGCGTGCAACGTGGCCGACGGAGATGTTCGGCAGCATCATTTGGACGGTAAAAGCGCTTAAGCGTCCGAGGCCCTGGGTACGAAGTGTGTAACAGCCGTCGATCATGGTGGCGACGCCGCCTATTGCGGTACCGATATAGACGCCCCGTCGCTTGGAGCGGTCCTCTAGTGGAAGTCCGGCATCGTCCATTGCTAGTTGCGTTGCGGCAATCGCAAGTTGCGTAAACCGATCTGTTCGCTTCACTACCTTGGCGGACATATAATCGGTAGGCTCGAAATCGGTAACGGGAGCGACTACTCGTGACGCAAGGTCGGTGCAATCAAAGAGGGTATTGGCGACAATTCCAGACTTACCTGCTGTGAGATTAGACCAGAAAGTTGATCGACCGGTGCCGATGCAAGTTACGGGTCCCAAACCAGTCACGACGACTCTGCGTTGACGCTTTAAAGAAGAATTCATGTACTCTATTATTCAACGCGCCTGCTTGTTTGGCCTGCCGAAATCAGCGCGAATACGGAATTATAGCATTTTGGGGCGAATGGTTGATCGCTATACGAAATAGCGGCAATCGCGTTCGGTGCAGTGTGTCCCGTTTTGCATGCCAAGACAGTGCGCAAGTCGCCCAAATCGAGGAGGAAATTTTCGGCAACAGCTAGTACAGTAATAGAACAGTACTAGTACATATTTTAAGGTAGGGCTGACTTGATACGCTGCCGACTTGACAAGCCGATTTGGCAGACTCAGTACCGCTTCACGAGCACAGAAAGATATCGATGTCCCTATATTCACAAGCAATAGGAATGACCCCGCTTAAGCACACGTCCGATGGCCGGTTTGATGCCGGACGCGACGGAGTGCTAGCGGTTACGGCCACTGGCGACAAGAAGGTAGAGTTCGTAGAGTTCCAGTCTCACACGCTTGCGCATGTGTGCAGCAGCATGGGATTTCCGGCCTACTATCCGATGAAACCAGCTCGGATCGAGTACCCAATTAAAGCGGTACTGATGGATCTGGATGGTACAACCGTCCACAGCGAAGAGTTCTGGATGTGGATTATAGAAAAGACTACGGCGAGCTTGCTGAGGAATGAGTCCTTTCGTCTCGACGAGGACGATGCTACTCACGTTTCCGGGCACAGTGTTTCGGAGCACTTGCAGCATTGTATTCGCAAGTATTGCCCGTCCGCTACGGTAGAGCAGGCTCGCGAGTACTATTTCCAGCACACTCGATTTGAGATGAACGAAATTCTCGAGGGACGTGGCAAAGTAAACGCATTCACTCCGTCGCCCGGGATAAAAGAGTTCCTCGTTGCCCTTCGCGGACAAGGCGTCAAGCTGGGTTTGGTGACTTCAGGCCTCTACGAGAAGGCGTGGCCGGAGATCCTGTCTGCCTTTCGAACGCTCGATATGGGCGACCCGGTCGATTTCTACGATGCTAGCATCACGGCGGGCTATCCGCTTGGGAAGGGACGAGTAGGCACGCTAGGCGAGTTGTGTCCGAAGCCCCATCCCTGGCTTTATGCGGAAACGGCCCGCGTTGGCTTAGGCATTCCCTACGAAGATCGGTCGCATGTTGTCGGGATCGAGGACAGCGGAGCTGGTGTGTGTTCCATCAGGCTGTCCGGCTTTGCGGCTATCGGTATCGCCGGCGGGAACATTATCCAAAGCGGTACGCAGTCGCTTTGCGCCCACTATTGCAACACGTTCGAACAAATCCTCAAGGTGCTATTCCCGTGAACAACGACAAAGTTATCGGCAATGGTAGGTGGCTCAAACTCATTGAGCGGCAGTTTATCGACGCTACAGGGAAGCCCAACACGTGGGAACTCGCCCAAAGGCCGAACGACCAGCGTGCCGTCTGTATTTTCGCTATCGTTGGAGAGCCAACGCCGTCCCTCGTGCTTGTCAAGCAGTTTCGGGTGCCCGTAGGCGCTCACGTTGTAGAGTTTCCTGCCGGGCTCATCGATGCCGGGGAGACTGCAGAGGTGACAGCGTTGCGGGAACTAGCAGAGGAAACGGGTTATCAAGGCGACGTGGTGTCATCGGGCCCGTTCACATATAACTCGCCTGGTATGACGGACGAAAGCGTTGCCTATGTGCGCGTGAATGTGACGTCTCAGGAAGCGGCGTCGCCCACTGCAGACGAGCAGATTGAAGTATTCACGCTCCCACTCAAGGGACTCCTCGATGGTCTTCGAGGACTAGAGAGCGGCGGCACTAAAGTCGACGCAAAGTTGTGGTTTTTCGCTGAGGCGCTTGAGTTTAACCGCGCCTGATATAACAATCGGCTTCGCAGAGCCCATCCGCCTCGCGGACTCGGCACCCGAAACGGGAAGGAACCCGCCGTCACGAGACGCCTACTATTCGACAGCGGTGATGGCTGAGCCGCGTTCAAAATGGCTTCATTTCCTAGGATCGTACAATCAGTACGGCACTGACGCCCCAATCTCCGAGGAGACACATCATTGAAACCAGACACTTCGCATATCAAGAGAATCATGGTCGTTCCCAATACTCACTGGGATCGTGAGTTCAGGCGGTCGTTTGAGAAAACACGTCACAGCCTTCTGGACATGTTGGACACCACAGTCGATATTCTTGCAAATGACCCAACCTACAAATCGTTCCTCATGGATGGCCACACCATCATGATCGACGATTACCTTGAGATGCGTCCGGAACGAACCGCGCAGGTGAAGGACCTTATCGCCTGCGGGCGGTTACGAATCGGACCGTACTACACTCTCGCCGAGGAGTTCAGCATTTCGGAAGAAGCCCTGGTGCGGAACCTGATTTACGGGCGAAAGTCTATGGACAAGTACGGCGCTCAGCCGACGGAAGTGGCGTATACGCCATCGTCGTGGGGGCAGACTGGCCAGTACCCGCAGATACTTACCGACTTTGGGCTCAAGTACATGATGTTCTATCGCGGAATTTCGCATCACGAGACCGACGCCGAATACGTCTGGTCAGCGCCCGACGGCACGAAGATGCTCGCGACACGTTACGCCCTGTTCTGCCGATACAATTTCTACTACCAAGTGTATCGCGGCGTGACGCGGGGCCGTGTATTCGATAAGGATTATGTTTGGGGGCAGTCGAACGATGGCGCGGTTCGGATCGCTGATGGCCATACGATGACTGACGAGTCATTCGATGTTAAGACGCCTGAGATCAACTATGACCCATCAAACCTCGCCAAACTGATCGACGACATGGTGGAGCGCGAAGGACGGCATTTCACAACCGATATCTTCCTCGCCATGCACGGCCACGATATCTCGTCAGCGCATCCGTTGGACGCGAAAATTGTGGCGGATGCAGCTAAAGCCCTGGCTGGCAAGTACACCATAGAACTCACCGATCTCGACCATTACTGGAACGAAATGGTGAAGCAACTCAAACCTGAAGAGCTACCGGTGCTAACGGGAGAACGGCGCGCGTACCTCAAGCAGGGTATGTGGACCTATCTGTTCCCTAATACGATAAGCACGCGCACTTACCTCAAGCAGAAAGATTTCGCTGCGTCGATGGAACTGACGTCGATCGCGGAGCCGCTTGCGTCACTGGCGCAGTCGCTTGGTGCGCCCTACCCTACCCGCTACGCCGACCGTGCATGGCGTTACCTGTTGAGCTGCCATACGCATGATGCCAACGGCGGATGCGCGCCGGATCCGGTATGTCTCGACATGGAGTATCGCTATCGTAAGGTTTCTGATATCGCGGATCTCATGACTGGCGATGCAATTGGCCATATTGTGACGAACTTGACGCCTGAAGGAACGCACCCGGACGGCGTGCAGTTGATCGTATTCAACCCACTGCCATTCGAGCGTGACGCGATAGTGAAGCTAGACCTGGAAGCTCCCTTTGCCAAGGCTAAGTCGGTCACGATCTCAGCATCCGGCGACACTAGTGTTGAGATGCAGCCTGTAATGAACGAGAAGTCCAGCGTATTTGTGGACAGCAAATGGGAAGTGCCATCGATATTAGAAACGTCGAAGGTGGTCCTCCACGCCAAGTTTAGCAAGCTGCCAGCGCTGGGATACCGCGCATATCAACTTACAGCAAACACCGATGAGCTTCGCGTGAGCAAATCGCTCGTTCGCCAACCAAACGTACTCGAAAACGATCTACTGCGCGTCACTGTAAACACGAACGGCACGATTGACCTGTATGACAAGCGAACTTCGCGCAACGCGGTGGCCCTGAACTTCCTAACCGACGAGGGCGAGTCGGGAAACGCGTGGGAACACGTATCGCCGACCTTCGACAGGAAGTACAACAGCCTATCGGTATCGGCGAGAGTGTCGATTGTGGAATCGGGGCCGCTCACTTCGACGATACGCGCCGAATACGATTTCGAGGTGCCCGCAGAATATTCCGACCACGGTCGCGGACGTTCGGATGTTCGAGCTACCCTACCCGTCTCGGTAGAGTACACGTTGACGCAAAACTCACCTGTAGTGAAGGTGAAGTTGACCGTCGACAACGTTGCCAAAGACCACTGGCTTCGTGCCAACTTTGCGACTGGAATCACTGCGACTGTGTCCGCTGCAGACAGCCATTTTGACGTTGTCGAGCGACCAATCGCGCTGCCGGATTCCACAGGCTGGGTGGAACCAGCGCGTGGGACGCACCCACTTCGCACGTTCGTGGACATATCGGACGGTAAGCACGGAATGGCACTGATCACGAAGGGCATTTACGAATATGAAGCGTTCGAAGGCGGTGATGGGCTGCTTGCTCTGACACTGATCCGAGCGTGCCGCATCAAGCTCAAGGTGAGCGAGGAGAAGATCACCGAACTTGACGACAAGGGCGTTCAGTGTCCCGGCGTACAGGTCTTCGAATATTGTCTGGTTCCACATAACGGCGGTTATGCATCAGCAGGCCTTTCGAATGTCGCAGCGGATTACATTACTCCCGTTCGAGCCGTGGAAGCGAGCCGTGGCAAGGGGTCGCTGCCGCTCGAAGGTAGCCTACTGGCGGTCGATAATTTGAGGGTTCGCGTGACTGCGGTCAAGAAAGCTGAAATAGGCGATGACCTGATAGTACGTTTGTTCAACCCTACCAAACAGAGCGAATCAGCTACCGTTAAGTTTGGCTTTCAGCCAGCAAACGTGAGCCTGGCGAAGATGGACGAGAGCGTCGTCGAGGATCTCGCGGTTGTAAATGAAACAGCCACGGTTATCCTGCCGCCGAAAAAGATCGTGACGCTGCGCATTACTCAGTAGCTGAATGTTGTGACCATCCCCGCTGCAATCGCCGAGGTTTAGGCGGGGATGGTCTTCCTAACGCTCGATACGACACCGGAAATTCTGGTACCATTCGGGCATGCGATCACTTCCATCCTTTCGCCCCTTTTTAGCCTTAGCGCTATCGTTCCTTACATTTGTCGCGCACCAAGCAGAGGCGGGCCCTAACGTCGACTCGCCAACCGCAGTAGCTATCGATGCTGGAACCACCTACCTCGATGAGGCAGGTATTTACTCGTTGACGGCGCGGTATCGAGATGGGTCTAGCACGCAATTTCCTATCGGCTGGGTTGGGCATTTCGATGATGCGACTGGCGTTTCGTGTACGCCGTTTGGAACCCAGGCGGGACAGGCGGCATTTCTCGAACATCCGCCCTGGCGAGGCAAGACTGGAATAACAGTTCAGACATTCCGATTAACGCTGCCAAAGGCGACGTCCATTGCGCTCCGGTTCGCTACGGCGATGCAAACGGGATCAACTGCGCCTGGCAAGTCGGACGGTGTTGGCTTTCACGCCGACGTCAATGGCGTTTCGATTCTCGATCAAGTGAAAAGCGATGACGCGTGGAGTGAATGGAAATCGAACTTAACAGCCTTTGCGGGCAAAACCGTCACGCTGACGTTCTCCACGGATCCTGGGCCAAGCAATAGCCCGGCATTTGACTTTGCGCTATGGGGCAACCGGCGGATTATAGTGACTGGCGCGACCACTGGGACGGCCCAGTTTGCGCAACCGCTCCTGCTCAAGAATGCGTCGGCAGTAACAAGGCCGTGGGATGGCGCTGGTCCAACTAGCCCAAGCGAGTGGAGCGACCAGCAGGGGTTACGTTCGTTGCTTGTGAAGGATGAGGACGGTTACCTCGCAGGTTGGTCGGCAAGAACCGCCCGCTCGTCGCAGCCCATCCCACTTGCTTCTGGTGCAAAGCTATTGTTCGCAGCGCCGGACGGTTCGTATATATTGTCCACGGATCCTCGGATATCTAAATCAGTCGTCGACGTACCGGACACGCTCGGCAAGTTTGTGCGCCGTGTGACGACGTATAAATTCCTTGGTCGGACCGTGGTCGTGACATGTGATTTCGCGTTTGCTAAGGGTGGCGCGACGCGCGTGGATATCTCATCGGACGACCCTTATATCGCCGCAGTGTATTTTGGCGCGATCGGCCCAGTAGCCCTGCGCCGCAAGGTTCACGTGCCCTACTACGGTCCTGTGTGGTATTTCAATCGCGAGCATGTCTTCGCCAACGTTTTTGCGGACTTTACGAAGTCGAACGCAAGCGACCTATCGGAAAGTGCTGCAACATATCGGCCCCTTACAAATGGCACGCGGAACCTCGTGCGCGAGACTGTGTACTACGCGCTGTCACCAGACCTCGCATCCGTGCTCCCTACGCCCCCCTGGGCAGCGTCTCAGCAAATAGGTGAGCTGAGCAAGCGTGTAGTATACGACATCTTTGCTCCTGTGCCGTTTCGCGAAAGTGCGGCCTACCTCCGTGATTTCCAGTCGTACGGCCTTGATAGTTACGCCGTGTTGCTCCACATGTGGCAGCGTGCCGGTTACGATGTCGACCTGCCTGATGTTCTGCCAGCTGATGCGGGGCTTGGCGGCGATGGGGGTCTGCGCGCTGTTTCACAGGCGGCGGCTGATACCGGCGCGTTGCTGGCGTTGCATGAGAACTACGAAGATTTTTATCCCGAAGCCAAATCGTACAACGCGGCGGACGTAGCTGTTCATAGCGACGGCAGTCCCGTTCCGGCTTGGAAAAACAAGACCCAATCATACGCTTACAAGGTGACCGCAATTGAAAAGTATTACAGCCGTTTCTCGCCGCAAATCCACGACGCGTACGGAACGACTGCGTCCATCATCGACGTAAGCTCATCGGTGACGCCGTGGTTTCACGTCGACTACGCAGCAGAGTCGCCTGGCGCCGGTAAGTTTCGCACCGGGCTCGATGCTCGTATGCGACTGTGGTCTTTTGAGCGCGCCACCCATCGAGGCCCAGTGTTCGGCGAAGGGGCCAACCATTGGTACTACAGCGGCCTACTCGACGGGGTCGAGGCGCAGAGCAATGCTGGAGATCCGGCGGGAGCTTACGGGATCAATACGCCGCTCCTTGTGGATTTCGACCTGCTCAAGATTCACCCTTTGCAGCTCAACCATGGAATGGGTTACCTGGAGCGCTGGATGGAGCCGCTGGGCGATGCTCCCCGTCCGCCGACTGCGGCTGAGCGTGACCGATACAGGCTGCAGGAGATCGTCTTTGGCCACCAAGGCTATATAAGTCCGCAGCAGACACACAGCCTCGGGTTTGTCTGGCAGGAGACGAATCTGCTGCCGCCGATCACGTCGCGAATTGCGAGTATTCCGGTTAGGTCGGTGCAGTACGATGTGAGCGGAATACTGTCCGACATCAATGCGGCGACCGCTGCGCGCTCGCACTATGATCGCGTCGCGGTAACGTATGCGAACGGCATTGTGGTTCGCGCGAACGCGAGTGGCGATACCTGGATGGGGATTTCGCCCGAACTTCCGCCAGGCGGGTGGAGCGTCATGGGCACGGACATCAACGCCTACAGCGCAATTAGAGAGGGGCGACGGGTCGATTACGCCGAGACGCCTACGAGCTATTTCGCTGGCACTCGCCCGGACGCGTCAAGCGGACCAGCAGACGGGATAGTAAACTACGGAAAGGTCGCGACAGACGCAAGCTTGCGGCTTAAGCGTGACGGGGCGGGTATGTGGACGCTGACGCCGTTTCCACGGAATATACAGTTCACAGTCAGGCTTGCCGCGAAACAAATCGATGCGGCATTTGACAGTCTTGTCGTGACAGCGCTGGATGCTGGCAACAACCGCGTTGGCGAAGCGAAAGTGAAATCACTTAAGGACGGGTGGATCGAGTTTCGCGTCAACCAGGAACCTGGCGTCACTCACTATCAGCTTACCGGAAAGAAGGAATCCGGGGCTGGAAGCTGATTATGGTGCCGTCTGGTACATAGCGAGACAAGAGTAAAGCCACGCCATCGTGTGATAGCGTGGCTTCGATAGGCGCCGATTAGTTGTCAGACTTTCCCGTAGCAGCAAACCGCCAGCCGTAATCTGATGCAATCAGGCGGCGGTAAGTCCAGTTGAGGTGCTTCTCAGTTAGCTTCGCGTCCACGAACCACCACGGGAACGCCTTGGGGTCGTCAATGCGGAACGTTTCACGGTAGGAGCGGATCGCCGGAACTGACGGCTCGAAGCGCTTCTTGTGCAAGACAAGCAGCATAGCGATCAGGCGAACACGGATTTTGGTGCTAGTGGTGCTAGACATCGGCACTGGTAACGTATGCTCGCGCAGGAAGATGTCGCGCTGCGCCAGATGGAGCGCCATGGAGTCGATGGCTTTCAACAGGCCAAGGTGACTCGGTACGCTGTCTTCTAAGCGGCTTCCCGCAATAGCTGCTACGAATCGGTCAACAGATTCAGACCAGCGCTCCTCGACCGAGTCCGCGATCTCGGTAAGCACTCGCAACCCTTCCTCAGTAGCTGCAAAGTCGCGAAGCTGCTCTTCGCTCTTTTTCCACAACCGGAAAGTCGGAGGGTCTAGCGCCGGGTTGGCATCGACAGGGCACAGACGGCACAGGGCACCGCGCACGCCGAGGACGCGACCGTAGACATGCTCGCGGAGGCCATCGCTTGCATTGTCCGATGCAAGCGTGTCAACGAGTTCGGAGTACTCGTTAGCAAGCGCCGCAAAGACGTCGGGAGGAATATAGGAGGCGTGTCGTGCTGAATTCTCGGTGATTTCAGAATCGCCGGAATATTGTGAGCGACCGCCCGAAGTGATGACTGTCGCCGGCTGCAGGGCCATTCGTACTACCTCGTCAGTTGTTGCTGTATTCATTGTCGGAACATCCTCCCTACTACCGTCACCGCAAGATTACGTGTTTCAAAGCCTTGACCTGAAGTTTGGCATTCCGATATCACACTTATTCCATGTGAGGAAGCTTACACTCTCAAACAATAATTCTCAATTTTATGTCTTGTCCAGTCGTCGAGTAGAGGGTTGCGTTATAATTCACTGGTAAGCAAACAAGCGTATATGAAGTTGGGAGCGGTTGATGATCGGTCGCCAAAGCGCATTACGAATTGCTGTAATCTTAGGGTTAGCCACGCTCTGCCTGCCGATTCTGGGAACGCTCGTTGAAGTTGAGCACTCCGGCCCCCTTTCGTGGGCGTCGTTTCTTACTACTCAAGCAAACAGCCCGATCATCTGGATCCTCGACGTCCTTCCGTTTGCTATCGGACTTATTGCGTATTTCGCCATCCAGCAACAAATTGCCTTCCTTGAGATTCAATCCGAAGTGCATTTGATCGGGAAAAATACCAATGACCTTATATGCTTGCACTTACCAGACGGGACCATTAAATACGCGAGCCCCTCTAGCATTACAGTCCTTGGATACACTTCTGCAGACCTTGTAGATCTCCACCCGTTCAAGTTTCTTCATCCTGATGACATTTTTCTGGGGCAATCCTTAATAGACAATGGGTTCTTAAGATCAGACAAGGACGCCCGATTGACTCTCAGAGTCAAAAGGGTAGACGGTGAGTACGTTTGGCTAGAAACCCACATCGTTCCCATATTGGATGATGCCGGGTTGCCGGTTAAGTTAATAAGCACCAACCGCGATGTGTCTGACCGCGTCCGAGCCGATATTATGATTCGCGACAGCGAACGCCTTTTCCGATCTGCTGTCGAAACGATGCATGGTGGGCTTGTAGTTCACGAGGGTGAAGGGGTTAGTCTTTGCAATCGGCGAGCCCTTGAAATTCTCGGGCTGACAGAGAACGAGCTACTCGGTCGCACTCCTCAAGACCCGCGATGGCGCCTAATAATGGGAAGCGGTGAGCCATACCCCGCCGACGAAATACCTGCCGCAGTCACAATGCGAACTGGCGTTCCTCAGCGTGATAAACTCATGGGCATCTACAGACCCGATGATACCGTGACATGGGTTAGCGTCAACACCGACCCTCTGTTCCACACGGGTGAACCGTTACCCTACGCGGTCGTTGTATCGTTCAGCGATATTACTGAACTGCGAGCCGATGCGGAGCGCATTCAGCACTATGCGCAAGTCCTCGAGCAACGGACAACTGACCTCGAAATGCTCAATCAGGTATTGTCGGCGCTAGCTACCGAGGACAGCTTGACGGGGCTTAAGAACTACAGAGCGTTTCATGAGTTCTTGACCGCGGAAATCCGGCGGAGTAGCCGCGATCATGCGCCATTTGCGGTTGTGCTGCTGGATGTTGACAATTTCAAAGGATTTAATGACACGTTTGGACATCTTGCCGGAGACGATGCACTCCGCACCGTGGCCAATATAATCCGGGGAGCTACGCGGGAAATCGACTTGATCGCGAGATATGGGGGCGAGGAGTTTGTCGTTATTTTCCCCGGCTCAGGTGTTGAATCAGCGATCGCCGGTGCGGAAAGGCTGCGGGGTGCGATTGAAGAATACAACTGGCCGTTACGTCCGATTACGGCCAGTTTTGGAATAGCCATATTTTCGCCCGGAGCGCCGTCGGCTGAAGCACTCCTGGCGTATGCAGACAAAGCATTGTACGAGTCAAAGCGGACAGGGAAGAACAAGGTAACCGTTTCACGGGAAAATGGCGACCTGCCTCAACTGGCGTGCGAGCCGACGTTATTTGATCTCTAGCGCCGGGACTTCTAGTGGCCGCCGCCATGCCCACCCGGACTTGCCTCGTGCTCTGGCTTTTTCTTCTTTTCTGGAATCACGACGCGAAGTTCATTGATGACCTGCTTGACGCCTTTCATTCTCGAAACAAGCTCTGCGGCAGCGAGGACTTCCTCGCGGGCATTCACGCCTACTTCGTCGCGCTGAACGTTGATTGTGCCGCTAAGGTACACACGGCCTCGGATACATTGGATCTCAAGTCGTGTGGAGTCGACGGGCTTCTTTGCAAACATTCTGCGAATGTCGCGAGCTAGGTTCACTTCTTCTGCTGTAGCCATGGTACTTTGTTCGGCCAGTGCTATCTGACCGTTTCCTTTGTTCAAACAGTGCGACCGCAGCCGATAGAGCGATACTTGCTCGTACCAACCGCGTGCGGTATACTGGACTTTAGGCGAAGTTGCATTTACATTATAGTCTGCCTGAGTCCACTTGGCAATCATCCAGGTCAGCCTGACGGTAAGAATCGCGGAAGCAATGAAATCCGATGGCCCTCGCAACCGAATAGTCCGATCGATAGCAACCATAGGCGTCGTCTTCGCAGCTATGGGAACCGCGTGGATGTTTCGCAATCGCCGCCTGTTTACCGTCACCGATGTAACCACCGGTGAAACTCCCGAGTACCCCGAGTTGCGAGCTCACGTTTACTTCGCTACTCCTGACGAGGCAGCCACAGCAGTTCGCGCGATCATGGACGAACTGCCATCATGGCGCTTTGTAGGCTCCTTTGACGAGAACCGCAAAGTTGTCGCTGAAGTTGAAAGCTCATTTGGCACGTTTCTCAGCGATGTGACTGTGACACTCCATTCAATGGGAGACAGACACCTTCGAGCCGTAATTCAGTCCACTTCTCGACCAAATTGCGGCAAAGGGGATCTTGGGGAAAACGCCAAGTTTATCGCGCAGCTGCAAACCGCGATGGATGCCCGATTGGTGGGTGGTTGATCGTTCCTCACGCCCGCTTCCAAGCTGTAAGGACATTTCCTTAGCCTCCCTCTGCTCCCCACCCTGTCTAATAGCAAGCCTACAGGTTCGGTATACACCCACAAGGTATACTTAACGCTGACCTTTCATGATTCCTGTACATCTACAACTCAAAAATTTCATGTCGTACGGCGAAGAACCTGTCGACATTGACTTCACGGGCATGCATACTGTGTGCCTTTCAGGAGAGAACGGCCACGGCAAGAGCGCGCTGTTGGATGCTATCACTTGGGCCCTTTGGGGCGAAACCAGACTTGGAAAGCAAAATCATGAACAGCTGATTCGAATCGGCGCCGACGAAATGGCGGTCATTTTTACGTTCGAAGTGAACGGCCAGCTTTACAGAATTCGCCGACAACGCAGCAAACGATCCAGCGGTCAACTGTGGGAACTACAGCAGGCTGACGGCATTGGAGGATGGCGACCGCTCACCGGGACAGGCGCTACCGATACGGCACGCAGTATTCAGCAGCTGTTGCGCATGTCGTATGACACGTTCCTCAATTCAGCGTACCTACGGCAAGGACGTGCTGACGAGTTCGTTCGGCAGACCGCCAACAAGCGTAAGGAAATACTTGGCGAAATACTCGACTTGTCACGTTACGATGAGCTCGAAAACCTTGCCCGCTTACGATCACGTGAGGCACACGATAACGCGGTTGAGGCCGAGAGACGGGCAAACCTGGCCACTGCTATCGCGGCAGAGGAGCCTGCGCTGGTGGATCGTCGAGTGTCCTGTCTGGGCGACATAGCGACAGCTGCCGAGGAGCAAGCAGCACTAACCGCGGAATGGGACAAGGCTCGCGAAAGCCACCACCAACTTAAGGCCAAGCAGCAACAAGCGCAACGTATAGCCGCAGACTTGCGAGCGGTCGACGCTGACATGAAGCGCGTATCAACGGAGCGCGAGAACGAAACGAAAGCTAGCTCGAACCTTGGCGAATTGATCGGGCAAAAGGTTGAGATCCATCAGGATTACGACAAGCTCGTAGAAGCGCGTTCTACGCTAGACGCCCTAGAAATCCGTGTTGCTGAGTTGCAGGCGGTCGAGCGGCAAAGGTTAAATGCGACTCACGAGATCGAATCTGAGCGTCGAGCCCTCGCTATGTCTCTCGATACTGAGCGGCGCGACCTTGACGCGACCCGTAAACAGATCGCTGACCGCGAGGCAGTTCGACAAACAGCCGATAGGCTAGCGCCTCGTATCGCAGACCTTTCTGGTGCCGTCGACAACATTCCGGCGCTTCGGACAAAAGATATCGAGGCTCGTGAGCGATTTGCTGAGCTCAAACATCAGCGGGATGTAATCAACAGCAAGCTTGACGCAATCGCCACACGCATAAAGAACCTTGACAACCAGGTGGAAGCGTGTTCGGTATGTGGAAGTCCGCTTCCCCCCGAAAAAATTGCTGGGCTGGTTGACGAGGCTCGCGCTGACGGTCAAGATCTGGAGCGGCAAAAGAGTGCCGTCATCCGCGAAGCTGCCGAGTTAAAGGCTGGGATCGATCGGATCAAGGCAGATTTGGACACAGCAGAGGTCAAGCGGAGCGAATTGGAGCGTGTCAGCCGCGAAATGGATGCCGCAGAACGCGTCCTCGCCGAACTGCCTGCACTTGAACAGCGGCAAAGTGAACTTGATCGTTCGATTACCGTAAAGGCCGGACAGCTAGAGCGAAACGATTACGCGCAAGAGGCTCAGAAGTCCCTCGCGGATCTAACGGTTCAGCTCGCCGCACTTAAGGGAGCCGATCAGGAATTAGAACAGACACGCCTTTTGGTCCGACGGCTGGCGAACGCCGAGAAGCGATACCACGACCTGACGCATGCGCAGGCAACGCTCGATGCGACCAAACAGCGGGTCGACGGTCTTACTGCGCAACTGTCGCAGATGTCTTTGCGGCGGACCGCCTTACATGGCGAACTCGACGCGTTGCGTGGTGTCGAGGATGAGATAAAGGAACTTGAGGGAGTCGCTGAGCGGCTGAGGGTTCAGCGCCAAACGATCGCGGACCGTATTGCGGCGTGTCAACAGGAACGCGGCAGGCTGGATGAATCTATTCAGCGCTGTGAAAAAGCCCGCACTGACGCAGCGGCATTTGAGGCGGACAAGACGCTGCATAGACGTGACGAAGAGCTGTATAAGCAGCTAACCGGAGCATTCGGTAAGCAGGGCGTTCAAGCGCTCATTATCGAAAATGCAGTTCCTGAGCTGCAAGCGGACACGAACCTCATACTTGAGAAGCTCACGGACGGCGACCTCACGGTGCAGATAGACACGCAGAAGCTGGCGAAAACGAAGGGCGCGGCGACAATTGAAACGCTGGAAATACTGATCAGCGATCACCTTGGCACGCGACCGCTGGAGCTCTACTCGGGCGGAGAGTCATTTCGTGTGTCATTCGCGCTGAGAATAGCGCTCTCAAACCTTCTCGCCCGTCGTGCCGGGGCTCGGCTGCAAACGCTCATTATTGACGAGGGCTTCGGCACTCAAGACGCCAAGGGGCGTGAAAAGCTTGTTGATGCGATCAACGCTATCAAGGACGATTTCGAACGAATTATCGTCATCACTCATATCGATGAACTCAAAGAGGCGTTCCCGTCTCGTATCGATGTGTACAAAACACCCGAAGGGTCGCAGGTGACTATCACCGAAGGCGGCATCATCGGGTAAATTGTCGTTACAATGCCGGGCGCTAGAGTGCGCGACGGCTGGAAAAACTAATGATTTTCGTAGATGAAGTAACTGTAGATATCTCTGCCGGCGACGGCGGTAATGGATTTGTAGGATTCCGTAAGGAGAAGTTTGTCCCTCGCGGTGGTCCGTCTGGCGGCGACGGCGGCAAGGGGGGCGACGTTGTCCTCATTGCTGACTCCAATATGTCCACCCTACTCGACTTTCGCTATCAGCGAGCCTACCCGGCAAAGAACGGCGGTGCTGGCGAAGGTAAGGACATGATTGGCAAGGATGCGCCTGACCTGATGCTGCGCGTCCCGATTGGCACGATCGCCACCGATATCGAAACGGGCCGAATTCTCGCCGACCTCACATCGCACGGCCAGCAGGTGTCCATCGCTCGCGGCGGGCGCGGCGGGCGCGGCAACGCGCACTTTGCCACATCGACACACCAGGCGCCAAAGTTTGCTGAGAACGGCGAGCCGGGCGAACAGTACCGCATCAAGCTTGAGCTCAAACTCCTCGCCGATGTGGGATTAATCGGCTACCCAAACGTCGGTAAATCAAGCCTCATCTCAGCGGTATCTGCAGCGCGACCGAAGATCGCCAACTACCCATTTACGACGCTGATCCCTAACCTCGGAGTGGTGCGGGTTGGCGACGACCCCGAAAACACAATTGTCCTCGCCGACATCCCGGGCATCATCGAGGGAGCGAGCGAAGGACTCGGCCTTGGGCATCAGTTTTTGCGCCACGTTGAGCGCACCCGCGTGCTCGTTCACCTGCTAGATGTCGGGGGCATGTCGGGCCGCTACCCGCTAGACGACTACGCGACGCTCAACCAGGAGCTAGCTGCGTATTCTGATAAGCTGGCTCAGCTGCCCCAGATCGTGGCGCTCAACAAGATCGACATTGCGAACGCGGACGAAATTGAGCTCCTCACCGAGCACTTCGCCGAGTTGGGCATTGCCGTGTTCCCGATATCCGCCGCGACTGGCGAAGGAACGAAGCCGCTGCTATTCGCGGTATCCGACCTACTGAAGACGCAGCCGAAGCACGCGCCGATTGATGAGAGCGATGAAATTGTCCGAATCACCGTCGACAACAACCCGCACAATACCACTCGCAACCGCAACCGCCGTCGTGCCTATACGGTCGAGGTAGATCCCGAAACCGGGCACTTCTTGGTCAAGGGCGAGGGCATCGAGCGCCTCGTTGCGATGACGCAGCTTGAAAACGAGCATGCATTGACACGACTCCAGCGCGTGCTTTATAGCTCCGGCATCATCAAAAAGCTTAAGGAAATCGGCGCCAAAGAGGGCGACGCCATTCACATCGGTAAATTCGAATTCGAGTTCGTCGACGAAGATGCCGAGTTTGGCGAAGATTAGCGGGAAGCGCCGCAAAGGATCCAGCATTGAAGCGCATCGTCATTAAGATAGGTTCGAGCACAATCACGCGTGGTAGCGGACCTCCCGACGCTGAATACATCGCGGACCTAGCACGTCAGGTCGCCGCTCAGGTCGCATCGGGGCGTAGCGTGGTGCTCGTGACATCAGGGGCTATCGCGGCTGGAATGGACCGTCTCGGTCTCGCTGGTAAGCCGCGAACCATACCTCAAAAGCAGGCTGCGGCGGCTGTGGGCCAGGGCCTATTGATGCAGGCGTATGCGGATGCGTTCGCCAAGCACAATCTGGCGGTTGCGCAGGTGCTGTTGACCCGCGAAGACCTTGAGCATCGCAGCCGTTTCGTGAACGCCTCGAATACCCTACAGGCGCTCATTAAACTTGGTGCAATCCCGATCATCAACGAGAACGATACAATTGCCGTTGACGAAATCAAGTTCGGTGACAACGATACCCTCGCAGCGCTAGTCGGTGCGCTTGTCGACGCAGACGCGGTGATTTTGCTCTCCGATGTCGATGGTCTCTATACAGGCAATCCGTCACAAGATGCGTCGGCTAAGCTCATCCCTGTCGTTGATCGCATCGACCGTGCCATTGAGCGGCTGGCAGGCGGGGCCGGGTCAAGCGTCGGCACTGGCGGAATGAAGACCAAGATAAGTGCCGCGAAGATCTGCACGCGTTCAGGTATTGCCATGGTCATCGCGAACGGTTCACGCGACAATGTGATCGCTGACTCGTTGACTGGAGAGTGCGGCACCTGGTTTACCGCTTCAGTGGACCATCCACTTCGTTCACGCAAGCGATGGATTGCGTTCGGTGTGACACCAAAAGGCAAGCTCACCGTGAACGATGGTGCGCGTGCTCAGCTGGTGCGCGGGGGAAAGAGTTTGTTGGCAGCGGGGATTACGGCAGTTGAAGGAGACTTCAGTACCGGCGATCTTGTAAACGTCTCGGGTCCAGACGGAATCATCATTGCCCAGGGAGTGGTCAACTACAACCACACGTCGCTAGACAAAATCATAGGCCGCCACTCCGACGAAATAGCCGACATCCTCGGCGAGAAGACTGCGGACGAAGTAGTACATAGAGACAACCTTGTTTTGGCGGTTGATAAGGCGAAACTGTAGCTCTGCCTTAGGTAAACTAAACTCCAAGTCGCAATTGATTCACGACGTCGCAATGGGCGTTGCCCGCTTTCGACAACGGAGACAGGTATGAAGCTTCTAGCAGCACTCTTGGCCGCCTTCGCAGTCGTCCTCATGTCAGGCTGTCAGCACGACTCGCCTCCACCACCCCCGGTTGCACAGTTCGTGATTCTGTCAGGTTCCGAGAACAAGACATTGGAACCTATCGTCCAAGAATTCGCGAAGTCCCACAACGTCGCAATCCATTTCGATTACCGTGGTTCTGTTGATGTCATGCAAGCTCTACGCGCCGACACCATCGACGCGAATGCCGTGTGGCCAGCCAATTCGCTATGGATTTCCATGGGCGACACTAAGCATCGTGTGAAAGACTCCCAATCGATCATGTGGTCGCCTGTGGTTCTGGCTGTCAAGCAATCCAAAGCCAAGGCACTTGGTTGGATTGGCAAAAAGGTCACTGTGAACGATGTTCTGAACGCAGCCGAAGCCGACCACCTAAAGTTCATGATGACGTCGGCAACGCAGTCGAATAGCGGCGCGTGTGCCTACCTAGGATTTTTGTACGCATTCGCGGGTAAGCCCGACATGCTGACAGATGAAAATCTGACGTCGAAACCAGTGCAAGCGAAGATCAAGCGTATTCTGGGGCAAGTTAACAGGTCCGCTGGCAGTTCCGGCTGGCTAAAGGATTTATTCCTGCAGAAGTACTCGTCCTATGACGCAATGTTCAACTATGAGTCCCTCGCAATAGAGGCGAACCAACAGTTGGTCGCTCGAGGCGATGAGCCGCTACAAATTGTCTATCCTTCAGATGGCCTCGCGATTGCCGATTCGCCCCTTGGCTACGTCGACAAGGGCAATGAAGCACAGCACACTCTATTCACCGAACTCCAGCAGTACCTACTATCTTCCCAAGTGCAGCAAAGGATACTCGCCCTTGGCCGCCGCGTCGGTCCCGTCGGTGCTGAACTGCCGGGTGCCGATAAATCTGTTTATAATCCGGCTTGGGGCATAAGCCTCACTCATTTCCTAAACCAGATCAAATATCCTAAAGCAAGCGTGATTTCGGATGCCCTTGATCTGTACCAAACGGCATTTCGAAAGCCGTCTTACACTGTTTATGTTCTTGATTACAGCGGCAGTATGGGCGGGGATCGCGAGAAGCGGCTTAAGGCGGCAATGCACAGCATTTTGGATCAAGCGACATCGCGGCGAAACTTGCTTCAAGCGGCTTCCGGAGACGTTACTCGTGTAATCGCTTTCAACAACGGGATCATTGGGGAATGGAAGGTCACTGGAAATAACCCGTCTGAATTGGCAAAACTAGACGCAAAACTATCCGACCTTGCGCCTGGCGGTGGTACCGACATTTATACGCCAGTGATCCGAGCGATTTCTCGGATCCAGGCAGAAGATGCTGACGGAAGCCGGTTCCCTTCGGTCGTCTTGATGACAGATGGCGAGTCAAACACTGGCATGTCCTTTGCAGACTTTCACGATACATACCAACGAGATGCCAAGGAACAAGATGTTCCGGTCTATGGGATTCTATTTGGAGACGCATCCTCGGAGCAACTCAAGCAGCTGTCAGAAACGACAACTGGCCGGATGTTCGATGGGACTAAGGACCTTGCTGCAGCCTTCCGTGAAGCGAAAGGTTACAACTAGATTGGCAGTATCGACCAGATCCTTCGTGGCTTCGTTAACCAGTGGTGATCCCGCCTTAGTGCATTCGGCGAGGACCATCATTAGCGGAAAGCGGATCCGACAATGACTGACATTGTTCCCGGTATAGTCGCCGCTGTGGCATTTATCGCAATGTGGCTTCTACAACTCCCACTGGCTGTCTCCGCGGGTTTGGCTGCGGCGACATATTTTGGCGTTAGGTTCCTTATGCCATCGGCGGTCAAACTGGCCGAGCCAGCATCCGTTGACCCGATCGCTTCGGCTGCAAAATCGGTCTCTTTGCTACGACAATGCGCAGTGGCACCGCCAGCAGTTCAGGCGAAGCTGAATGATGTGTGTTCAAAAGCTTCAGCACTCATCTCTTACTTCGCTTCCGACAAGACGAGTAACACCGATGCGCAGTTCATGGTGCAGCAGTATCTTGGATTGCTCTACGAAGCAGTCTCCCGATATTCTGACGCCGTTAGGCTGTCGGGTGGAGCAAGTGGGGAGGCGGCGAAAAGTATTGCTGAGTTACTTGATGGGTTGGCGACGCGATTTGGATCGTTGCTTCAGACGCTCCGACATGAAGACGACACCGAGATATCCAACGAGATCAAAGCGTTGAACCAGACCCTGACCGATATGGATTCGCTGACGCAAAAGGTTCGAGGAGACAGTTCGTGAAAAAATTCGCTGGCATATTCATCCTGATCGCGGTCATTATTGCCGTCGTCGTTTTTTCGAAGCAGCACGGCACTATTGGATCAGGCACGGCGACCGCCGATTTGACCACTGTTACTGGATACGTAGGCGGTGAAAAGCTTAACTTACTGAAGGATCCTGATGTCGTTAGCATCCTTCGAGACAAATACAAGCTTGACGTACGCTACGATCGCCGCGGTTCTCTAGAGATGGCGCGCGATAAAGAGTTAAGTGGGAAAGACTACCTCTGGCCCTCGTCTCAAGTTGCCCTGGAAGTCTTCAAAGATGTGCACGGCAAGCCTCTTGAAAGCGAACTGCTCTTCAATTCGCCGATAGTTCTGTACTCGTGGGCGAATGTTACAGACGCCCTCGTTAAGCAAAATATCGTCTCCAAGTCCCAAAACACTTACTATGTCAGCGATTTCCCGAAGCTCATTAGCCTCGTTAACAAAGGTGCAACGTGGGCCTCGATTGGCCTTCCAGACCTTTACGGGAAAGTGGCAATCTATTCAACCGATCCGACGCAAAGCAATTCGGGCAATATGTTTGCCGGGCTCTTAGCAAATGTCGTTAATGGTAGCTCAGTTGTCAACGAAGCCACGCTTCCGGGCGTCCTTCCAACGGTGAAAAAGTTTTTCGATAACCAAGGATTCATGGAAACGAGTAGCGATGTGATCTTCACGCAATACTTAAACAAGGGGGTTGGCGACAAGCCTATCATTGTCGGCTACGAATCCCAGTTAATCGAGTTTAGTATCTCCAACCAATCGGCCTTCGCTCGACGAAATAATGACGTCAGAATGCTGTATCCGAAACCAACGGTGTGGAGTAGCCACCCACTCATCGCTCTCACCGAGAATGGACGTAAGCTGATTGCGGCCATGCAGGATCCTGAGATACAGAGACTATCGTGGGAGAATCATGGGTTCCGTTCAGCTACTGGGGCGACAAACGACACATCTACACTTGGGGTCAAGGGCGTGCCCGACAACCTGCAGACAATAGTCCCGATGCCGTCAGCTCGCGTTATGGAGCGCATTATCAACGCGCTAGGGGGATAAGTGAGCGGGTTTTATACCTACCGGTCAGTCGCGATGTATGCCGGGTAGCCGCTCTGCTGCAACTGATTGGCGGCTTCTTCGGCGGACAGACGGTTTCGGTACGCGCCCACCTGCACTTTGTACACCACGCCGCTATCGCTAGAGACGCTGGCGGTCATGGCCATAAATCCTCTGTGGCGAAGATCTGCCGCGAAGATGCGGGCATTTTTTTCGCTGGAGAAAGTTGTACCCACGAGCACGTGGTACAGCGGCCCATCGGGCGTTGCCGAGGGCGGGGTGGCTGACGCAGGCGCTGTCGTCGGGAGCGAGGCGCTGGAATCAGCAGGATGCGGTGGCGTAACAGGGGGTGGTGCGGGAACCGTCGCGTCAGGTACTGACGGAGCCGTAGACGGCGGCGCTTCTACCGGGAGTGATGTGGGCGGAGCGACCGTCGTCGCGGGTGACGGAGCAACTTTTGTACTTGCCGTTGCGGTTGTCGTCGGAGTCGTAACAGCCTTCTTGTTAGGGTCTGGCGCTTCTTCCTTGATCTGAATTTCCGGAGCGCCCTTAGCCAAATACTGGCCCACAGGCAGCGGTGGACGGGCGGCGGGTGCCCCATCGGGCGCTACAGGCGCACTTGCATCGGTTGCCGCGGAATCGGTCGCGGATCCGCTTGAAGGGGAGTTCGGTGTTGATGCATAGTAGCCTATACCCAGGCCCAGGATAACGACGAGAACAGTAGCCGCGATCCACTTCCACAATGCGTTCGTGTTTTCCATCGTTTATCCAGTAAGGGTTCGTGCGTAGTAGTGATTTACCTATTGCGGTTAACAGTTCAGTAACACTTATAGTTTACGTGTGATCGCCCGGCATTGTCAAGCTATTCAGCTTGCCGGTGATTGCACGTTATTAACATTGAGCGAGTTTACGTGCACGTAAAGCTGCCCCTAATTCGGGCGACGTAACCGACGCGCAACGAATAGTATGGCGGCCACTGTCAATTAAGCCCGTCTCGAAAGCGTCGCTAAGACTCGAATGTGCTTTCCACAGGCTCCCTACGGTCGCCAATGCCACCGTTTCGCTCTTGGTGAAGAGCTGGTCGATTACAGCTAGCGCGATTCGGCTGAGTGCGGCTCCAGCTGTCGCCAGAATTTCTTGTGCGACCATGTCACCTGACGCGGCGCAATCTGAAACGGCTTCAGCGAGTGAGGCAATAGTTTGTCGATCGATTTTACCACCGTATACTTCTGATACGACATCCTCCAATTGGCTAACACCGACCCTACGACATATGGCGCTTCCTAACGCTGTAAGTGGGCCAGACCCATCTTGTGCTGCAAGGGTAGCTGCGAGAGCTGCCCGACCAACGCCGTATCCGGAGCCAGCATCGTCGATGAGGTAGCCGTATCCGCCAGCGCGGTGCCATTTGCCAGCAGCATTTTCGCCGTAAGCAATCTGGCCGGTTCCGCTAATCACCAAAACTCCAGGTTGACCATTCAGCGCCGCGTCGAATGCAATAGCGTAGTCAGGTACGACTTCCATGAGAACTCCAGGAAAGCTCTTTGCTAGCCGTTGCGAAAGGTCTGCACGGCGCTGAATGTGCGAATAGCCTGCGACGCCAATGCAAATGGCTCGAAGGTGACCGTCCACACCACTGAGCGCTTCACTGGCAGCCGCACAGATGGCATCGAATGCGGATTGAACGGTCACAGCGGCAATATTCGAAGGGCCCGACGTGCCTGCACCGAGTTGCCGCAAAGGATCGTCGTGGAGGCAGATCAACGTGGCCGCAGTCTTGGTGCCCCCGCCGTCAATGCCGAGAACCATATCAACCATTACGACTCGCACTCCGATAGGTGGTGACCGGTGTCATTCATCTGCCGTAGCACGGGAGAATGAGATGCTGAAAAAGCAATATGGGTTAATGAAGCGTTATCAAGGTGAAACCGCCTTACACCGCGTGGGGGTAAGCCCAGGGCGAGGGTAACAAAGAACCTTAGCGAGCCTCCGTGACCAACAACCAATACGAGGTCGTCCTCGCCCCGATGCTCGTTGTGCAGCAGGTTGAGCGCATAAGAGATGCGTGCCGACGCGGCGCTGAGTGTTTCGCCATTCGGCACAACCGTTGTCGTATCCCAGTCATCACTGTCGTCGTTCTCGCTCATTTCCCTTCCGCGATTGCGAAATTTGGCCCAGAGTTCAGGGTGCGCGGCGTTTATCTCGAACGCTGTCTTGCCTTCCCAGTCACCCCAACTTGTTTCGCGAAGCTCGCGTAGTTGGTTAACAGCGAGGTGATGTGGGGCGGCTATTATCTCGGCGGTGTCTACGGCGCGTGACAAATCGCTGGAATAGACCGCAGCCAGCGAGCGCGATCGTAGTCGATCCCGGAGCTGGCGGGCTTGCCGTTTTCCGCGATCGGTAAGATCGCTATTCCCCCACCCTTGGATGCGACGTTCAACGTTCCAAACCGTTTCGCCATGACGCACGATCAGTAAATGCAATGAATATCTCCCGCTGTAACCGATGTTCCATTCCTGGACGCGTAAACTAACCAGAGTCGCGCGCGACTATGCATGTGTGCGATGGCCACCGATCCGACAACGCATGGGATAATAAGGCGCAACATGATCGCAATTCACATCAATAGTGCATAAATAACTATAGCATATCCCCTATGCCTGCTTGAAGCTCGTTTGTCCCCTTGTCACAAAGCGCCATTACCGCTATAATAATAGAATAAGCGCCCGGTTTCTGCAGCCAATTGGCAGCCTTTTGGCGCAAACTTGTACCCATCGGTGCATCGACGCATCATTTCAAAAAATTCCATAGGGAATCGAACTTGAAGGCGCGATAGCATAGGACTTCGACCTCATGAAAATGCGCAACGTTCTGGCATCTCCCATATTGGCAGTGACCCTGCTGTCGGTATTTCTGTGTACGTCACTGCCGACAAACGCAAACCCATACTCGGTGGTCGAAATTGGCACTGGACGCGCGTACGGTATAAGCAGCCAGGGCCAAGTCGTTGGTTCCTATGTCGGTGCCGATACCTATTTGCACGCTTTTACGTATCTCACGGCGTTTGATGATATTGGACCGCTAGGTGGTACTCACGCGGAATCGTTTGGGGTGAACACGGCTGGAACGATTGTCGGTTACTTCGCGTCAAAAGCCAACAATTCGGATGCTCGTGCGTACACCTACGATGGAATCGCCCATGATGTTGGCAATATCGGCGCTGCTCCCACAGAGTTGATAGGAATCAATGAGGATGGGATCGCTGTCGGATTTGGAACCACAAGCGCAGGCGCCAAGCACGCTGTGGTGTTTGCCAACGACGGGCTAACGGACATTGGCACGCTTGGGGGCGCTTCAAGCTCTGCGCGCGGGATCAATGCGTCGGGTACGGTGGTAGGCTGGTCGAACACATCCACGGGAATCGTCCGGGCATTTCTCTACTCAGGCACAACTATGACCAACCTCGGCGGTATCTCGCCGAGTGGGACAAGTCAGGCTCTTGCGATTAACGATGCTGGCGTTGCAGTGGGATTTGCCGACGACAATAGCGGCGCTCACCACGCAATTATGTTCAAGAGTGGCGCGATCAATGATCTGGGCACCATTCAAGGTGTCGGCGCTTACGCGGAAGATATCAATAAGTCAGGCACCATCGTTGGGTGGGCGCTCACTGGCGATGGTAGCGGGCGAGCCTATGAGTATATCGGTGGAAAGTGGGTTGACCTGAACAGCTTGCTTCCTGCGGATTCGGGTTGGACTCTAACTACGGCTCGTTCTATTAACGATGCTGGCCAAATAACTGGAGAAGGCATAGATCCGTCGGGCAATGCGGCGGTGTATTTGCTGACACCGACTCCATTTATTTCGGAGATTACACCCAATAGCGCAGTGGCAGGCGGCGGAACGTCGACGATCATAGTCAGTGGGGTCGGTTTTGCATCGGGCTGTCAGGCTTACTGGAATACGACGGCGCTGTCTACAAATCTTCTAAGCGACACACTGCTTTCGGTCTCCATTCCGTCAACGCTGATTAAAACAATATCGGCTGGGACGCCTATCACGGTGGTAAACCCAGGCGTAACGGGTAACCCAACCATTACCACCACAATTGTATCGACGGGCACCACCACGGGTACCACTACGGGCACGACGACCACCACACCGCCGACCACGACAACCACAACGACTACGGTTGTCGATACCGTAGCCAACACGAGCACGAAAACCACTATAGTTGTGGTAACCGATACGGTGCATAAAACGATTACAACGACAACGACTGTGATCGTCAGCACATTGCCGTGGACGTCAAATTCGGTTCTGTTCTCCGTCACCGCCCCGGAACCGCCTATCCTACAGAGCTTGAGCCAGTTTACCGCGACAACCGGGTCGCAGGGGATAGCCCTTGGCCTTATTGGGAGTAAGTTCATCGAAGGTGATATCGTGTTGCTGAACGGTTCCCCGTTGATGACAACGTGGAACTCCATCAACTCGCTTACTGCTTATATTCCGTCGACGCTGCTCACTTCTCCGCGCACGGTGCAGATTGCCGTGCAGTACGGAACGGTGAAATCAAACACACTGGACTTCACGATCACAGGACGTACTGTTGGGGCAGGCATCCATTCCTTCCCGGCGGGACTTCAGATGGTAGCCGTGCCGTTTGACTATACCGGATACACGATGGACCAGGTTTTCGACCAATCCGGTGTTCCGATCGTAGCTTACGACACGCTCAAAGCTTCCTATTCGGGGATTGGGGAATCCCCAGCCGATTCACTGTACGCCGGGCGAGGGTATTGGGCTCGCTTTGCGCGCCCTACGTCGCTCACGTTCCAGGGAAAGAACACGTCTGGCTCGTCGACAGCGGTACCGCTCACAGCTGGGTGGAACCTGGTCGGCGACCCATTCACAACATCCGTGACTATTGCAGCAATGCAAGTGGTCGATCAATCCGGGGTGTCGCGGACCTACAAGCAAGCAATTGCCGCCAATATACTCGCATCGCCATTCTACAGCTATGACCCGGCGTCAAACGCCTACAAGACCCACACCACTGACTCGCTGGTGCCTTACCTTGGGTACTGGATACTTGCGAATGTTGATTGTAGCCTTGTGATAGCAATCACGGCTGGCACGACCGGATCTACTCCGCCAACCGCGCCGCTTTAGGAAATATCGTGAAGCTCATTGACGTAGCAAAGGCCAGCGCTCGGAAAAGCGCTGGCCTTTGTCGATTCTAGGTTATCGTTCCTATGCCATTATTCTGCCACAGTTATCGCAAATGACCAACTGGCTGCCGCCGAGCGCACGCGTCGCATCGATTGACGAGATCTGCATATGGCAGCCGCCGCACGTGTTATCCATCGTCCTGCCGATTGCGACCCCAGCCGACGTAGAACGCGCGCGTATCGTTTCGTAGCGCTGCAGCAGCGTCTGGTCGGGTACGAGCGCGGCTGCCTCGACACGTCGCGTGTTAAGGTCCGCCAGCGATGTCTCTAGTCTAGCTCGGTCGGACGCGATGTCATCGATGTGCGTCTTGAGGCGGGTCTCCTGTTCTTTGGCTTCTGCATCAGCGGTGGCCTTCGCAATCTGAAGCTTTTCTACCTCGTCCATCAGCGTGAGAACCTTTTCGTCGAGAGTGGCGCGAAGGCGGACAAGCTGGCCAATCTCTTTCTCAACGTTGATGAGTTCCTTTGAGTTTGTAATTACGCCAGATCGTACACGATCTTCGTGCAATTTGAGCTTCTTTTCAAGACTGGCTAGTTCGAGTTCAGAGTCCTTCTGCTCAGCGTGTGCACGAGCGAGGTCCGCCTGGACCGCTGCGGCTGTGTCCTGAGCCGCTTTGGACTCTGCGGCAACATTGGATGAATTTCCGAGTGTCCGAAGGGACCGAGCTAAACGGTCGCGTTCGGAATCGATTTTTTGTAGCGCGAGTAAGGCATCAAGAGAGGGGCGAAGGGTGCTCATGCCTGCATTGTAGCAAAGCCACCATAGCCGCGTCAACCCCAAGTATACAGCTAGCTTGCCTGGTAATTGTGGACCTGCAGGTCCACTTAAAAACTCATTTTAAATTAATCTATTGCGTAAATCTACAAAATCCTGTATATTATACATGCGATAAATAAATCGTCGCGGCTGCGACGCCTCGGCGACTAATACGCACAATTGCATGTTATCTAGAGAAGTAACCCCCGTTTCGGACGAGCGCGGCATATCGACCACTGTGGTTACGCTCTTTCAGGAGGGTAGTACATATGTCAGACAAGCTTTGTGGCAAAGTAAAATGGTTCAACGATGCTAAGGGCTACGGCTTCATCGAGTCGGATTTGGGTAGAGACGTTTTCGTTCATTACTCAGTTATCCACGCTGACGGATACAAGTCACTAAAAGAGGGTCAAGAAGTCGAGTTCGAAATCGAACAGGGCCCCAAGGGTGATCACGCAACGTGGGTACAGTCCCATGGAGCACCGGTTTCGGCATAGTTGCCTATCGGTTCCGCCCTCGTTCCATATTCGCCGATTTAGTTGATCATCGCCCTAAATGAAAGGCGATGGCAGTCTAAAACGTCCCATTTATACGTCCTAAAAATAGCGCCGTCCCAGTTTGGCCCCCCGACTAATCACGTTGGGGGGCCATTTCTGATACGAGCGCTGGCCAAACGATTACATCGCCCAAGTTTAGCTCATGACGGTTTATGGATATTAATAGCTTGTAAAGCTTACGGTCTCGACCTGACGAGTCCGGTTCAAATTATCCGCAAACATTCAGCGCCGAGCGCTTAGCGGGAGTTTCAGAAGGAGTAAGGACGATGCATATACTATTTTGGGTGATTGTGGGAATTATCGCCGGAGCTCTGGCGAAGGCTGTAGTGCCCGGCGAGGGGCCCGGAGGCTGGCTCGGAGACTTGATCGTGGGGCTGGTTGGAGCGCTTCTCGGAGGCTTCATCTTTACCGCGCTGATCGGTCACTCCTACACTGGATGGGTAGGCAGCACCATAGTCGCCTTTGTCGGCGCCGTAGTGCTTCTCTTCATCATGCGCGCCTTTACCGGGCGTCGCGCGCTCTAGCGCTAACGGCTGCTTCTCAAGCAAACGGCCTCGCATCAGACAAGATGCGAGGCCGTTGTTGCGATTATACTACGCTTCTTCGTATTGTGTCCGAAGCGAGGCGACTACTGTAGGATCCGCGAGCGTTGTGGTGTCACCTAAGGCCCGGCCCTCAGCGATATCGCGCAACAGTCTTCGCATGATCTTCCCAGAGCGCGTCTTTGGCAGTTCTGCGGCAAAGAACACGTCATCTGGTCGGCAAATAACGCCGATCTTTTTGGCGACGTGGTCCTTCAGCGCCTTAAGAAGGGCTTCGTTCTGCGGTATGCCTTCTTTGATCGAGACAAACGCCGCAATGGCTTGCCCCTTGATCTCATGATTTTTACCGATGCAGGCAGCTTCTGCGACCGCTGGATGGTCCACCAAAGCCGACTCGACTTCCATCGTCGATACGCGGTGGCCGGCAACATTGATTACGTCATCGACACGCCCGAGGAGCCAATAGGAGCCCTCTTCGTCGGTTTTTGCGCCATCTCCGGCAAAGTAGTATCCCTGCTTCTCGAACTTGCTCCAGTAGACCTCCTGGTATCGTTCATCGTCACCCCAAAGAGTGCGCAACATGGACGGCCACGGCTTCTTGATAACCAGGAAGCCACCGTTGCCAATACCGACGGATTCACCGTGCTCGTCAACAATATCTGCTGAGATACCGGGGAACGGTCGGGTCGCAGATCCGGGCTTCGTTGGTGTCAGGCCCGCAAGCGGCGTTATGAGGATCGAGCCGGTCTCTGTCTGCCACCAGGTGTCCACGATTGGGCACTTACCGCCGCCGATAAAGGTTTGATACCAAATCCAAGCTTCGGGATTAATCGGTTCGCCGACGCTTCCGAGAAGGCGGAGGCTGGTAAGATCGTGCTTTTCGGGCCATTCTGTGCCCCACTTCATGAACGCACGGATAGCGGTAGGCGCAGTGTAGAGAATGGTAACGCCATACTTCTCGATGAGAGCCCAGAAACGGTCGCGGTGCGGCCAGTCTGGCGCACCTTCGTACATGACGACCGTCGCACCGTTCGCCAGCGGACCGTAAACAACGTAAGAGTGTCCGGTTACCCAGCCCACGTCGGCTGTGCACCAGTAAACATCCGTGTCCTTGATGTCAAACACCCACTTAGTTGTCGCGTACGCTCCGGTTAGGTAACCGCCGGTGGTGTGTGCAATGCCCTTCGGCTTTCCGGTGCTACCCGACGTGTACAGAATATACAGTAAGTCTTCGGAATCCATTTCCTCGGCGGGGCAGTTAGTTGACGCTTGCTCCATCAACCGATGCCACCAGTGGTCCCGTCCCTCAAGCATGTCAACCCTGGTAGGATCGTCTGTGCGGTTGACGACGATGACGCTCTCAATGGACGATTCACCAGTAAGCGCTTCGTCAGCTGCCGCCTTCAGGCGAACGATATTGCCGCGACGCCAACCGCCGTCAGCTGTGATCAGTACCTTGCTGCCGCTGTCGTGAATACGCTCACGAAGGCTGTCGGAGGAGAACCCGCCGAAAACGACGCTGTGGGCGGCACCGATACGCGCGCAAGCCAGCATCGCGATTGCGGCCTCGGGGATCATCGGCAGGTAAATTGTGACGCGGTCACCCTTTTTGACACCCTGCTGCTTGAGAACGTTGGAGAACTTGCTAACTTCCCGCGCCAGGTCCCAGTAAGTCAATACACGAACGTCGCCTGGTTCGCCTTCGAAAATGATTGCGGCTTTGTTGCGGCGCGCGGTCTTGAGGTGACGGTCTAGACAGTTGTAGGCAACATTGATCTTGCCGCCTTCGAACCACTTCGCGTGCGGCGGGTTCCAGTTCAAGACTGTATCGAACGGCTTGAACCAATCGAGCTCCCGGGCGAAACCAGCCCAAAAAGCCTCAGGATCTGCTGCGGCTGTGTCGTATATTGCCGGATCGCTAACATTTGCCTGGGCAGCAAACTCGGGATCAACCGGGAAAGACCGTGCTTCGGTCAGAAGGGCTTCAATCTGCTGAACTTTCTGCGTCTCCTGTGACATTCCGTCTCCTTCAAGGCAGGCTCGACCTGCACCCCTATAACGCTACGGCAATTGCAGCGGTGAGCATCAAAAGCTAACCCACTGTGCACATGCCGCCGTCAGTCGAGAGTATTGACCGATAGCAGGCAAGGCTAATCACCGTGAGAAGTGCACCCAGTCATCCGCTGGAAGGCGGATTTATGAGGTTCTCAGTAGCGAAATTATACAATATGCCGCGTTGGTTCTGTATGGGATGCGTGAATTCCTGCATGATGTTGCAGAAAATGATGGAAGACATAGTGCCTAATTGGTTGAATCACTGTCGTTTGACAATACCGTAGGGATCTCTGTCCACTTAAGCAGTCGTAGAAGGATGGCTGCTACCTTATTCACGAGATCCTTCTACGAGCCTACCGGAGTTGGAACAGCTAATTCCCATCACCGAAATCCGGCACCTTGAGGCGCTCGCCGTCCCGCAAGGCCGACTCGTGCGCAATTATCCCGGGAACGGTGTATCGTGCGGCAGCGTAAACGTCCACTGGCGGTCGATTGCCGGTCTGGATGGCCGTGACGAAATCGTCGACGAGGAACTGATGCGAGCCCTCGTGTCCATTAGGCAGCCCTGCAAACTCCTTCGGAAGCCGTTCGCGCGGATGTACTTTCGCAAACCCTGAGTCAAAGTCGTCTTTCAGTACCTGATGAAGAGAATCTCGCGAAGCGCTTTCGCCCGCATGAAGCCCAGTGGGAGTGCGAATTATGCCGTCGAGGTCGACAGGGTCGTGAATATGGTCAACCCAAATGGAGCCGTCCGCCTGTTCTTCATAGTTGGCGAGCGTCCCATAGATGCTGCATCGTGTGGACCTGCGACCACAATGCCCCACCCTGCGGAACTCGTTGATGCGCGCAGACCCGCCGCCCGATGTCCGAAACAACGCCGTCTCGTTGCTAAAAACGTTGTGCCAGAGGTTAACGTCCTCTCGAAACACCCCATCGTCTTCGCGGTCTGTGTAGCCAAGGCAGGATACGTCCACCATGTGCTGCCCGGTAATGGAAACAATCATGCTCACTGAATGGGTCGGATAAAGCATTGGAGGGAAGCCAGCGTGACGTTTCCATTGGTCACCGCCACTGTGCTGGTATGCCTGATAAAAGCCGTGAGACATGTCGTGCATGTATTCAGCCTCTCCATACACAAAATGCCCCATATCCCCGGCGGCGTACCGCCCGCGACAGTAGATGGCGCACGGATAGTAGTAGCTTGTCTCCCCCATCATGTACGTTAAGCCAGTTCGCTTGACGGCATCGATAAGGGTGGACATCTCCTCGACGGTCACTGCGGCCGGTACAGCGCTGTAGACGTGTTTCCCAGCCTCGAGTGCTTTTATTGCCATCGGCGCGTGTGTCCACCGCTGTGTGTATATTGCTACCGCGTCAACATCACTTGCGAGAAGATCGTCAAACGAAGCATACCGGTCTACGATGCCAAACCGATCAGCTTCTTCCTGCAGCCGTTGAGGAAAAATCTCTGCAAGAGCTACATCACGGACTCCGGGATGTGCCTTAAATAGCGGGATGAAGCTCGGCGCAAATTGACCAGCACCGACCACACCGACTTTGATTTGTTTCATTGGAACGCCTCTTGACGGGATATTTGATTTGCCCATTCGTATGGGCAAATCTAGTGTAACACGACTTCTTCAGTTTTCTCGTGAGCGAATCAAGAAGGATGACTAACTGGATCGTCTGTGATTAGAGTAGACTGCCGAACATGGCAGACCACTTTCGAGCAGGTTGGCGGCCACGGTTTAAACGGCGCTTTGCCTACTCTTCGTAGCGCGGTCCCCAATTTGGCGTATCGAGTGAGGTGTCTGCGGTATAATTTAGCCATGAGAGTATTGGTTACTGGCGGCAAGGGCATGTTAGGGTCAGATGTCTGCCGCGAATTTTCGGCAGCAAATCACGAAGTAATTCCGGTAACATCGGGCCATTTCGATATCAGCGACACCGATGCCACGCTGCGATATATTCGCGATATCCGCCCGGATTACATAATCCATACCGCAGCCTACACGGATGTTGACGGTTGCGAGCGCAACCCTGACATCGCTTATCGCGTTAATGCGCTAGGTACATGGAACGTTGCCGCAGCTGCAACAGAAGTTGGTGCAGCCCTTGTCGCCATCTCGACAGACTTCGTCTTTGACGGCCAAAAAGGCGAGCCCTACACCGAGTTTGACGCTGTGAATCCGCTTGGCGTCTACGCCGCCTCAAAGCTTCAGGGCGAGCAATTGGCAATTCGGGCATGCCCGCGCACGTATGTGGCACGAACATCGTGGCTCTACGGCGTCGACGGCAAGTGCTTCCCGCAGACAATGCTCCGCCTGGCAGAGACGCGGCCCGAGTTATCTGTGGTTGGGGATCAGACAGGCACCCCGACATTCACGCTGGATCTGGCTCAGGCGCTTCTGGACGTGATCCGCCAGCCCCTCTATGGCATTTACCATATGTCGAATTCGGGTCAGACAACGTGGCACGGCTTTGCCCAGGCAACCCTCTCAGCGGCAGGCAAGGGCCAGGTGAATGTAAAGGCAATTCGCTCGGAAGATTGGCCGTCGCCCACCAAGCGTCCTTCGTATTCGGTGCTGCGAAGCTATGTTCGAGAATTGCAGGGAAAGCCGGCAATGCGGCCGTGGCAAGAAGCTCTCGCGCACTATCTTGAGTTAACAGGGCAAAGAGCCTAATAGTGTGCGCGGGCACCCGGCGGCTATCTAGTTTTCAATAAGTTTTGTTACAAGTCCGTGATCGGAAGCGCCGCCGACCACGAACAGGGAGTACGATTTGGCGCCTCTCAGCTTTAGTTGAACTGGCTCAGAAAGCGATTTGAATAAATCGCCAGAAGCAAGAACAGCGATTTCGTAGGTTCCGGGCTCCAGGGACGTCGACTGACTTGCTGATCCTGAGCTTATCGCTGCAAACGATACTATCGAATTGACCGTTATATCGATCGCGCCAGGATCCGCAGTGGCATTGACTACAGTGACCTGAGACTCGTTTGATTTTACGCTTACAGGGATGGGGCAGAACGACGCCCTACGCGCTTGGACGATGAGCGCATATTTATGGTTCGCCAGCGGGTGTATTCGAATGGGTGGCAGCGGCGAAATAGCCCCATCGGAGCGTTTTGCTGACATTCCCAGCGAGTAAGCGCCAGCAGGGAGATGGAGTGAAAGAACGTTGGCTCCAAAACCAGGCCCTGTAAACGTATGGTCCTCGGTAGTAGCCTTCAGCTCTGTGCTACCGGGTATACCGTTGACAATATAGACGGTGGCATCCGAGTCCGACGTGTGCTTAGATTTGCATCCCGCGAGCGTAAGTGATAGCAGTAGCGTAACGATTACAATTTTGGCAACGTTGCCGGTGGAGTGGGCGTTCACGGTGAAGTCCTTAGCTTTTCGGGGGCGGGTATCCTCTATTATATCACCTTCAGGCTGAACCTAGTTCCATTACGTTGGATGGACGCTTACAGACGCGCGACGCAACAAGTGATAAACCAAATTTTGGCACGGCATTATGAATGACACAATTGAACTTATCTTGCGATGCAGTACATTTGCGGTAGTTGGAGCGTCACGTAACCCAGAAAAATACGGCCACATGGTAATGGCGGACCTCCTGGCCGCAGGCAAGACAGTCTATCCAGTCAACCCAACAGCCAACGAGATTGACGGCGTACGCTGCTACCCATCGCTGGACGCGGTACCGACGACTCCAGACGCAGCCGTTTTTATCGTACCGCCAGCAGCAACCGAATTGGGGCTTCGCAAGTGCGTCGACCTTGGAATAGACTATGTTTGGTTGCAACCTGGGGCAGAGCCAGAGAATATCGCAGAACTCCTGGACCATCTTGGCCTTCATGGAGTCTATGGCGGGCCATGTGTCCTGGTTCTATTAAGAACTCACGGAATGATCGCGAATAGCTAAAATCATAAAACAAATACACCCACGCTAACGGCTGATTGGTGGGTGAGGGAGATCAATGGAAAAGAAGACGACTTACAACACCCGCGACGGACGAGCTTATGATGTTAGTATCAACTGGAATCCTGACATTAAGCTTTCGGAGCACATCTTCCCAATCAAATTTCAGTTCGTTGATAAAGTGTCGGGAAAAGCCCTTAAGCTTCCGCGCGAAATTGAAACTTACGCTGTGGGTACTCCCGAGGATACGCTTGGACAGCGAGTTGACATGCACTACGCAGGTAACAAGGACTCCATGTTCGTAGACTTCCTCGAAAGCGCGATCCGTCGTGTAACCGACTATGTGGAGCGAGGCCGGTAAGCCGACTAATCGCCCCTCAGTCGACCGTGCCGTGCGCACAAACCAATCCCCGCAGCAAGTTCCCCTGTCACTCTACCAGGGGAACCAACGGATTCACGCCTCTGTTTTACTAGTGAACCAGGTTGCACTGGTTGACATCGCCCGGCCTTCCGGGTAAAGTTACGACCATCGGGCGGGTTACTCCATCGCCGCCCTCAATAAACAAGGAGAAACTGATGTTTCAACCACCCCTTCCGTCCGAATACCTCGATCTCAGCGAAGACGAGTTATCCAGCCGTATCACAGCCGCGAAGCAACGCCTTGGTGACCGTGTTGTCATTCTAGGGCACCACTACCAGCGCGACGAGACCATTCGCCACTCAGATTACCGCGGAGACTCATACAAGCTCGCCAAAGATGGCGCTGCACTTCCAAACGCGGAGTATATCATCTTCTGCGGCGTCCATTTCATGGCTGAAAGCGCAGACATCCTCGCGGCCGAGCACCAAAAGGTGATTCTTCCCAATTTGAGCGCTGGGTGCTCCATGGCAGACATGGCCAGCATCATTCAGGTGCGCGCGTGCTGGAAGGCACTCGAGGATCTGGGCGTTGCAGAGAGTATGGTGCCGGTCACCTATATCAATTCTGCCGCCAACCTGAAAGCTTTCGTTGGGCAGCACGGCGGCGCGGTGTGCACGTCGTCCAACTGCCCGAAAGTACTTGCCTGGGCCCTCGGGCAGGGAGACAAGATACTGTTCTTCCCAGATCAGCATCTAGGTCGCAACACAGCGCTCGCGATGGGTTACGATGAATCGCAAATGGTTGTGTGGGATCCGATCACCACCGAGCCGTATGGTGGCAACACGCGAGAAGCGCTCGCTGCCGCGAAGTTCATCCTCTGGAAGGGCCACTGCTCGGTCCATGGGCGTTTCAACGTAAAGCAGATCGAATACGCTAGGTCGCGCTTCCCCGACGTGAAAGTAATCGTTCACCCGGAATGCCGCCGCGAGGTCGTCGAGGCTGCGGACGATTACGGCTCAACTGAGCGAATTCAGACCGTCATCCGCAATTCGCCGCCAGGAAGCAAGTGGGCAGTCGGAACCGAAATCAACCTCGTCAGCCGATTGGCTGAAGAAGAAAAAGCGAACAATAAGCTTATATTCTGTCTCGACCCTATCGTATGCCCCTGCTCGACAATGTACCGAATCGCACCGCCGAACCTACTCTGGGTTCTGGACAATCTCGAGGCTGGCAAAGTAGTAAACGAGATAAAGGTTCCCGATCAAATCGCGGCCGATGCTCGGCTAGCGCTTGCTAGAATGATCGAAATAGCTGGCTAACTCAGGTCAGTCTCCCCACTAATCGCCCCTAAGCACATGGGGGCGATTTTTTCGCCTACGGGCAATCTAGGGTATTCTTGAGATATGTCCCTTACACCTGTTCCCGCATCATCGACACTTGGCGTCGGAATCGTTGGTTTCGGCTTTATCGGCAAAGTACATGCCCTGGCTTATCGCTCCCTGCCGCTAATGTACGATCCCCTGCCCTTCAACGCGCGCCTCGTCGGAGTATGCACGTCGAACGCATCGACGGCAGAACCAGCGCGGTTGCGCGGTGGATTCGATGTGGCTGTCACGGACTACCGCGAGCTTCTTGAACGCGACGATATCCACATCATTCACGTTTGCACTCCTAACGATCAACATATGGAGCTTCTGCGTGACGCCATTGCCGCCGGAAAGCACATATACTGCGACAAGCCGCTCTGCAAAACCGTTGATGAGGCCGAGGAGATTGCGGAGCTTGCAAAGAACGCGCCAATCGTGCACAGAGTGACATTCAACAATCGCTTTGTGCCAGCTATTATTCGCGCGAAGGAGTTGGTGAATGAAGGCTTTCTGGGCGAGATCTATCAGTTTCGCGTGGCGTATCTGCACGCTGGCTATGTAGATCCCAATCGCCCGTTCTCGTGGCGGTTGGATATGTCCAGAAGCGGCGGCGGCGCTGTGATGGACCTTGGAGCGCACGCCTTCGACCTTGCCAGATATTTAGTCGGAAATATCGTTGAGGTAAACGCTCAAATGGAAACGTTCATCAAGAAGCGACAAACCGGAGATGGCGCGTCTGCCAGCGTGGACGTAGACGATATCGTCATTGCTCACGCAAAGACGGCCTCAGGCGCTATCGGCACGATGGAAGCATCGCGGCTAGCGACCGGTGTTCAGGACGAACTGCGGATTGAAATACACGGAAGCAAAGGAGCGATTTCGTACAATCTGATGGAGCCAAATTGGCTCACAGTCTACGACAATCGGCTTACTGAGGGCGCGTACGGCGGAACACGAGGACCTCAACGGCTGGAGTGTGTTGCGCGATACCCGAAGCCCTACGCGCTCGGTGCGACGAAAAACCCCATCGGATGGCCGCAGATCCACACCCATTGCCTGCACGAGTTCCTTTCGGATATAGCGAACGGCCAGTTAGGCGAGCCGAGTTTCGCAGACGGGCTAGCGGTCCAACGGATCGTCAGCGCCTGCCAGCGATCCGCATCGTCGCGACAGTGGGAAAATGTAGGCTAAAATGGCGGCTTTGCTGGAGGACTGACAGCGCTTACCTGACGAAGCGATACTTGACCAGCGTCCATACCGCTTCAAGCCCATCGTACCAGTGAATCTTCTTGCCTTCTGCGAATGTTCGCGCGTGGTACTTTACCGGCACTTCTGCTATCTTGTGACCAGCACGCATGAGTTTAGCAGTAACTTCTGGGCAGAACTCGAACCGAACACATTGCAGGTTCATTGACCGAAGCACGTCTGTACGCACTGCTTTGTAGCACGTGGCCTCGTCGGTAATCCATTGGCCGAACAGCACTGACGCTGCAAGCGCCAGAATCTTGTTCGCGATAAGGTTGGGCAGCTTCATGCCATTCGGCTTCGCTCCGTGCGCGAACCGGGTCCCAAAGGACGCTGCGTTTGTGCCCGCAAGTATCGGCTCCACCAAGGCTGGGATATCGGCAGGGTCGTATTCCAGGTCAGCATCGTGTATCACGATCACGTCGCCCGTCGCGTGCTTTAGCGCCGTCCGTATCGCGGCTCCCTTGCCTTGGTTGATAGCGTGGGTGACAATCACAATGCCCTGCCCGAGCCCTTCGACAATGGCCGCAGTCCTGTCCGTCGAACGATCATCGACGACCACAATCTCTTTATCACATGGGAGGGCAAGGTCGAGCACGCCGCGCAACGACGCTTCGATTGTTGCCTCTTCATTGTAGGCAGGAACCACGATGGTGAGCTTCAATAGGGCCTCGAGCTGATGATATGCGAGAGAGATGTGCCGGAGTAGACGATCATGACTCCAGTCAGAACTGCAACGAGCAGCTTTTCAGACTTGGCAGGTACAAGGGACGACAGACCGGCGACGGTAAAGAACGCAAGTGGTGCCAAAGCTGTGTAAAGGTATCTGCCCTGCGCTTGGAAAAACGTCATGTTAAAGCGGACGAATGCGAGCATTGTAAGTACGAACAGCGTCACAAATGAAGCGACCATCGCAGTCTGCCCGGCACTCCACGCTTTGCGTTCCTTCACGTAGTAGGCAACGGCGCCGATCACTGCAAGAACGGCAATCACTAGCGGGCCGTTGAACACCGCATCTGGCACTGTTCCACGGCGGAACCAGAAGGATTGGAACGTCCACATCACCACCCATTGCGCGTACTCGGCTAATGTGAGTGGATAACCTGTCGTGTGACCATTCATCATGTCCTTCGCCAGCGCCGTGTTCTGGAACGCTGTTACGAATATATGCTGAGCTACCGGATCTCCGTAGAGCAACGTGTTGCGTATTAGCCACGGTGCTCCTATCGCGAGGCCGATGAGCACGGCGATGCCACAGCTTCTTGCCGCCTGTTGCGCTGTTAACGCGTTTCGTCGCATCAGGACAAAATAGAGCACGACTGCAACCGGAAAGAGCAGGAGCGTTGACGTTTTCGTCCAAATACCTACACCAAGGATGATTCCCAGCACACGTGACCGGCGAAAAACCGACTCCGGTTTACCGGCATCAGCCGATTCCACCACCTTCGCCATTTTCCACAGCGCAATCGCCATGATCAAGTTTGTGAGCACGTCGTTGGTGATCGACGCCACCAAAGTCACGTTCATCGGCAAGAGACCGACAAAGGCGGCCGCCCCAAAAGCTATCCAGGGGCGCGTCGGCAAAACCAGTTGTACAAGCGCGAAAACAACCCAGAGAAGCGCGATACCGAACACAATCGAAGGGATGCGCACGATCTGAGCCGAGTGTTCGTTATCCATACTACGCGTCAGAAGTGCAAAAGGCGCGGTGACTGCGTAGTAAAGAGGAGGCTGATGGGCTTCGTAGTCGCCATCCCCCTGAACGAAGACAGGTAAGTGGCCCTGGGAGACACGCTGCACATTGAGGAGGTGCGCATACTCATCAGGATTAGAGCCCACGGTGCGCCCATTCCGGTCAAACTGCAGCGGCGAATTGAGGTTGCACGCGATGGCAAGTGCCAGCACGACCACGCTCAGCAGAATCATAGCCGCCGTTAAGTACTTACGTTCATGGTCCGCTGCTGGGGCAGATGCGGTGCGCGAAACGCTAGATGGTGTCTTTTTTGAAGGTCGGCTCAAGGTTACGGCATCCTCGTCAGGCAGAATCTCGACTCTTATCGCGCTTCGAACACGGCATTTATTAGCAGCCTAACGTCCCGGCGCATCCAGGCCCAAAATTTAAGTCGCTTGCCTAGAACTTCAATGGTAGCAGTTCTAGCGATAGTTGAGAACTTGCGAATTTACGCTTCTCGTCGTCCACAACATTATAGCGCCTTGCTGCTGTCCATTCTTCACTGTCACTGAAAAGTCAGTTTAGCCTGACATTTTAATGGCGCCTGCGAAGTACGTTTGTATGAGTGCCAGTGATATCACGTTGAGCAGCACGAGAAGGGCCAGAACCGCCACAGCGACCATCCGGCGGTACCGTTGCGGAGCCCACGCCTGAAAGCCGCCCACAAAGCCAGTCGTGAGCGGGAGGAGCGACGGCAGAAAATACCGGCCCTGCGCTTGAAAGAAGTGGATGTTGTACTGCCCAAATGCAGCCACATCCAGTCCGATAAGTGCTAACGCAGCGATAGCCACCGCGTTTGACGCCGTGCCCGACACATTGCGCGACCACCATCGCGGTAATCCAATCAGCGCGACGACGGCGAGCGCGATGAGTAGAAGGTAGATCTCGTTCGGTAGTCGAAGCTGCATCGAATCGAATGTGCCCCAGTACGATTCGAATGTCCACCAGCCCATCGCCTTGATGTACCACTGCTGGCCGAATTGCGCGATCATCTGCTGCGGCGTAAAGTTGTGCTGCTGGAGGACATTCACAAACGCGCCAGTACCCAGTACATCCCCAGACACGACGATGTTGTGTGCTAGCCACGGCATCGCTATAAGCAAGCCAAGCCCCGCGCTTACCAGCAGCGATCGGAGCGCTATGCTTAGCGGCAGCATGCCGAGACGCCATGTCGCTAGCCAATAGAAGCCCACAACGCCAAATAGCATTACAGCGGACATCTTGATGTAGACACCACCGCCCAATAGCGTGGCTAAGAGTAGCAATTCCCGCCGCCAAGTGTTGGGGCCTTCGTTGTGAAGGTGAACACGACGAGAGATGCGGGCAAGCTGAAGGAGAGTCGTCGCAAACACGAGATTTGTCAGGCTATCGTTATTTACCGCCGAGCATAGCGCAACATTCATCGGGATCAATGCACCGATCGATGCCGTGAGCGCGGCAGATGCGGGCTTGTCGGGCCATAGCTCGCGCAGCGCCAAGAACATCACCCACAGCAACCCGACGCCGAAGATCGTTGAAACGAGCCGTACCCTGTGCCCCGCATCTTCGACTGTCGCTCCTGCTGGATAAACGATACTTGCGATAAGGTAGTACAACGGCGGCTGGTGGCCCTCAGTATTTCCGCTTTCGCCAAATGTCGGTAGCTTGTGCGTTTCGGCCACCGTTTGCACGTATCGGAAATGCTCGTGCTCATCGGGGTTCGTCATGCCGCCATCTCGTGAGAGCAAAATGGATGGAGAGACGAATGGCGTCAAGAAATTGTACAGCAGGGCTAACACGACAAACAACACTGTGGAGAATGCCATGAAGGCGTTGGCTACGTGAGGCAACTCGGGCACAGCAGGGGGCGGTGCAACGCACGCGGAAGATTCAAGCGCATCACTCTCGCCTTCGGGATCAACCACACGGTCGGCAGGCGTGGAACTTTCGCCCGGCGACGAATCCTCGGGTCCTGGCGGCACAGCAAACTCGATCTCTGTTTTCGGCTCGTCGTCCAAGGTGCCTACCTCACTGTAGGGGATATATTCGAATAGGCGACAGCGGATTTCCGTTATCGTACACAGGCGCAACCTGTGTGAGTGCTGCGACCTTTTCAGACCACGAAACGGGCGGCCGCCCATCGGGAGCCGGGATCAACGTCGCTCCCGATGTGTTCACGAGTATGAATCGGAACCCGTGGTCGATCAGGTATCGTCGCAGATCGTCTGGCGAGGTGAGCGAATCGTAAGGTATGACCCTGCCATGGGTGGGCTCTCCCCACATAAATGGCTGATTGCAGTACAATCCCAGCGGCTCACCATACAGGACAACGCCTGAGCCAGGTGGCTGCGTATTTAGGTACTCGAAAGCACGATACGTGCGAAACGAGCGGTGAAGAAAATCTTCACGGGTCTCACGGCCAATGGCCACTGGAGCGATTTGCTGAGCCGTTGTTTGTCCGATGTACATCGAAAAGCCAATGGATACTACGCCCAGTCCGGCGAGAGCAAACCCAGCAACACGACGCTCAGAAAGCAGCGTTAGCGTCACATAGCCCGCAATCAGCGACAATAGCGGGTAGATCGGAAACAGGTAGCGGACCTGTTGCGTTGCGGGCGCCCAAAAAACCAGCGTTGCTGCGCATACTGCTAACGAGACCCTGATGGCCACCGGAACGCCACCACGACGAAACGGGATCACAAGCAGAGTCGCTAAGAACAGCGGAGTAAGTGAAACAAGGGGGGAGGGAAAATCGTTGAACGGATTCGCTTTTGAGCCCGCAGGCGGTGGATGGCCCGGCATCGAGAACATCGTCAAGTTCCACGGTGCGGTGAGGATGTCGGCTACCAGAGGAAGTCGAACCCCGCCTTCAGCATGGCCAATTCCAAACGCTTGCTGATCCCGAGTATAAATCCGCGCATTCTCTTGGTCCCAGTTCTTCCCGCCAAAGACGCTGTAAGCGAATGGGTAGACAGGGTTCCCGGTAACAACCCACGACTTGATGTACCAGGGAGAGCCAATAAGGAAAGCGCCGAGGCCCATCGCGATTAGTACCTTCGAGGCCTCGCGCAGAGCGCCGTTCGAGCTGCCACTTGCCAGTTGTGTACGTCTGTAAATCCAAACTGCGGCAATGACTCCGTAAAGGAACGCTGTAATCGCCGATGTAGCCTTAATGCTTACCATGCAGCCGAGCATGACTGTCGTAACGACAAGCCAGCGTGGACTATCCAGCTTCAACGCATTGAGGAGCGCAAGGAATCCCAGAACACCAAATGCGGTTGCTGCGAGGTCAACGTAGGCCGTACCAGCCTCCCAGAATACAAGCGGAAGCGACACAAACAGTAATGCTGAGAGCGCCCCGCACTTAGCTGAAAGATGGCGGCGTCCAATCTGCCAAACGCCAAGAGCCGCAATGAAGGCCATGGAGAAGTGAAAAAGCTTGGCGAGCGCCGTCGACTTTACCATCATCCCGATCGAGTACAGCATCTCCATTGTGAACGCAAAGTTGGAATGAGACTCCCACGGCAACGGTACGATGCGACCATGGCGAACATAGATATTGGGATCAGTGAGGTGATACGACATGCTGTCCCACTCAAGCGGGTACGGCGGTGTGAGACATCCCACGAGGGCAAACAAGGCGAACATAGCGGCCAGTACAGTGACGCACAAGCTGAACAGGCTAAACTTTGCCTTCGCAACCAGAGCAATATCTTGTGCTAAGGCCAAGTGTTCGCGCCATCCCAAAATGGCCAGTATGGCGAGCCATATTGCAGCGGCGGAGATACGAAACTGGCCAGCCAACCCGAGAGCGAGCATGCCATAACCTAGAATCACCAGTCCCGCTGCCGCCCCGAAGAGGATACGCTCAAGCGCCCAAGACGTGCTGCGGGACGGCCCCAGCGCAACGCCAACAATTCGACGCCCTGCTGCCGTGGCGATCCAGAGAATGGGAAGTATTAGGAAAGGCATGAGTGCGTATGATCTCGTAAAGCGCTACTTGGCAACCTTAAGTGGCATAAGGCTCGCCTGTTGCAGTGTCCATCGGCCGCCGCCTGATTGGGCTAGGTCAGCCCGCCCCAGGTAGCGCGCGAAGGAACCTGTTTCTACTACGGGTGTGCCCGCCGAAGTGTCGCCATTTTCCAGCACAATATGCGTGTGAGCGCCGATGATAATATCGAAATCAGTACAAATGCGAGCCAGCTTCATATCAAAATTGTAGCCCACGTGCGAAATCAGCACCACAACATCGGCCATTTGACGAAGCCTAGGGGCAGTTTCGAGTGCTACCTTCTGCGGATCATCGAACACAAACGCGCTCAGGTGACGCGCGGTCATTCGCTCAGTCACCATCTGGACCGTTAGCCCCATCACCGCCACCTTGATACCGCTCCCTGTTGTGAGAATGACGTACGGCTTTGTAGGCAGTTGCGCGTCCCGTTGGTCCTTATACCGTAAGTTCGCACTAAGCACGGGGAAACGCGCGTTGGCGATCTTATGGCGCAAGACGGCATCGGCCATATGAAACTCGCGGTTCCCCATCGCCATTGCATCATAGCCAGCGTCACTCATGATACTCAAGGCGCGCTCGCCCGATAGTTTTACACCTACATTGCCAGCGCCAATTGCATCGCCACCGTCAAGCAAAATGGTATCAGGCCCTGCAGCCTGCCGAGCCTTACGAATATCTTCGCCAAGCTCTGGCGTGAGGTGGTCGTGGAAGTCGTTGGTATGGAAGATCGTCAACAGCCTGTTGTCGCTCATAAACCCACCTATTACAGCCCACCGACGAATCGGCCCGGATTGAAAATGCCTTTTGGATCTAGAGCCTGCTTGATCGCTCGCATGAGTTCGAACTCAGGAAGCAGAGGCGACCAAACTGGCGTCCCCATATCCCGCCATTCGTCCGGCATGCGCTCAATGACCATGCTGCCACCAACCCTGTCCGACTTGTCGCGAAAGCTCGGATAGTATTCCGCCCATCCCGCCCCATCCCGGTGGGGGCGTATTTGAGCATATACGACACCAGTTCGGCATTCCGTGCACACCGCAGCGCTCATGCCAGCTTTGTTGGCTGTCCACTCGATCATTCGCGAAAATGCACCAACCTGCGAAGAGAGAATGTTGTAGCGAACTGAAAGCGGGCTATCATTTAACGAAAAGTCTCGCAATGCCGCATTGAGCTTCATAGCTATGCCCGAAGGTAGATCCAGCACGCTTGCCGCATACGGAGCTAATGCTGCTGCAGCCTTGCCTGCTAGGAACTCGACGTCAATTTCAGCCCCCGCGAAGCGCACTGCGAGGTATTGAGCATCTTCGGCATCTAGGCCCAGAATATCCCTCGCTGCAGCGCCGTTAAGGAGGTGCGTGGACGTTGGATGGACTGTTCCTAGCAGCGAGTCTAGCGCTTCCTCGCTGTTGCGATCGCCAGAAACGAGAGCAAGCAGCGTTTTAGTGTGTCGCGGCAGAGGCGCTAACTTGAAAGCCGCCTCGGTGATGATACCGAGAGTTCCCCAGGAGCCGCAGTAGAGCTTGGGAAGATCGTATCCAGAGACGTTCTTTACGACTTTACCGCCTCCACGAACAAGCTGTCCATCGCCGCCGACGACCGCGAGACCAATGAGCCAATCACGTACCGAGCCGAATCCGGCGCGTGCCGCACTCATAGCACGCGTCGCAACAATGCCGCCAATCGTCTGACGGTCCGGCGCAGCGACCTCCAGCGGTAGCCATTGGTTATGCACGGCCAGGGCAGACTGAAGATCGTTCAGCATCATGCCAGCCTCGGCGATTACGACCATATCGTCAGGTGAATATTCGATCAAGCGATTGAGGCCGGCCAGTGACACAACTTCAGCATCAGCCGAAGGCGGATAACCGATGTGCTGCTGAACGCCACCACCTACAGGTGAAAGTGGCTTACCAGCTTGGGCGGAGCGTGCAACAATGGCACACAATTCTTCTACGTTGAGGGGGTGAATAGGCACGTCGTATTATACCAGTTCCAGGATTTAGCGGCGAAATTCCGGAGGCGCCGGTCCGCCCCACCTTACTTGATCGATGGCGAAGTGAAAGTCGAAGTGGTCAGCAACATTCGTATGCTAAGAATCGACAGGATGGTGTGCATAGATAACCAGGTTACCGTCTTTTGCCGTGACCGTCACTGTTTCGCTGCTCGCCCGATTGCTGAGGCCGTCTCGCCGACCAAGCGCCAATAGATCATCATGCAGCGGCCAACGAAGCCCCGTCGTTGTCACGCCTTGCACAATCCCTAGCGGCAAGAGTGAAATGGTCTGCCCGATTGTCGCTTTCATGATGAAGTTTTTGACGACAAGCCTGCCAGTGGCCACCTCATCGAGAAGTGTAATCGGGATGCGGCGTCCATACTTGGCCAACACACACAGCGCTCCGAATGTGTGGTCGAGGCGGTCCCCTGTTACGCCGGTCATGGTGATAGTCGACGCGCCCTTGTCAATCAGAATCTGCACTGCCTTGTCGAGGTCCGTGTAGTCCTGATCGGCGGCGGAAATACGAGGAACCGCTGGCAGGGAGCCGGGTATGACTGAGTCGAAATCGCCGAGAACGGCGTGCGCCGTAAGCCCCAGCGAATGCAGACCATTGGCACCGCCGTCAACAGCGACCACGTATTCTGCGTCGGATATCGCGGACCGGAGGCGATCATATGACGGCAATGTGCCATTAGCAACAATTAATGCGCGCATTATGCGTCCTGCTACTCTACCTTGCCTGCGCCTTCGGTCGCGGGAAGCGATCGATCTACAATCCGCGATGTCACCGTGGCCAATATCTCCGAAAGCTCTGCCCCAGTCACCAAAACTGTGCCGGGCTTCTTGACCAATGGGGATGTGGCAGGCACAAAACCGTCCTGCAAGAGATGAACCTGCGCTTGATGGGCCCAGTGAGTTTCTGGCGCTGTAAGGGCGGAAGATGGAACTGGAAACTTAGTCTGCTTGATTGGCTTCTGAGAAGTTTCAATATATTGAACGAAATGGTCAAGAATCACGGCAAGCTCGTATCGTGTAACTGGTTGCGAGCCATGAAATTTGCCGTCCGCCTGCGGTCGCATGATGGACTTCTTGATCATGCCATCGATAGCATTCTTGGCGGGATGGTTGGCTGGCACATCGCCTGGAAGCGCGTGGTCGTGATCGTGCGCCTTTTCAGCATCGGCAGGCTTTGCGGGAGTGGCTGGTACGGCTGGTGCAACTGCCTTCGGCGGCACGGTATCCGCAATCGAAGCCATAGGAGCGGCTATAGCGACCGCACAGAACGTAAGTATAAAGGGGATGCTAAGTGATCGTGCCATTAAGGTCCTTTCGAATAGCCGACTCGCTGGTATTCGTAACTGTGACGCCCTGGCTAAACGAGCGCAGGCTCATTCGGAACCGAGATGTCTTCTTTGAGATCGTAGCCCTGCTCAAGCATTCGGCCGATACCGACCGCAACCGCTTCCATGGGCTCGTCAGCGGGCCGAGTGGGTACGCCTGTCGCTTCCGCAATGACTGTATCGATGCCTCTAAGCTGCGAAAGGCCGCCTGTCAGGATGATACCACGTTCGATGATGTCCGATGCCAACTCGGGCGGCGTATGCTCAAGAACAGCTTTAACACGGTCAACAATCTGCGAAATCGAGTCCAATATATTCTCGCGAACTTCTTCGGACGTGATAGTGATCGTTTGCGGCAGACCTGTTACGAGATCGCGTCCTCGGACCTCAACTCGAAGCTCTTTCGTGAGGGGCCGCGCGGAGCCAACCGCAATTTTGACCGCCTCAGCTGTCTGGTCGCCAATCGAAAGGTTGTATTTGATTTTCACGTGGCGAATGATCGCATCGTCCATCTTCTTGCCGCCGACGGGGATTGAACGGCAAAGGACGACACCATTAAGCGAAATCACAGCTGCATCTGAAATACCAGCACCAAGATCGACCACCATATTCCCGCCCGCAGCGGCAATCGGAAGTGATGCCCCAAGAGCCGCCGCTTTTGGCTCCTCTACGAGCAGAGCAATCCGCGCACCTGCACCGAGGGCCGCCTGTCGGACAGCTCGTCGCTGCACGCTGGTGATACCTGAGGGCACCGCGATGAGGACGCGCGGTTTGAAGAAGCTGTTAACGCCGCAAACCTTGTGGAGTATAAACTCCAGCATCTTTTGGGCGTATGTGTAATCTGCGATGACTCCGTCCACGATCGGTCGGACCGCCATCATCGAGTTCGGGGTCCGTCCCAGCATTTCGCGAGCGCGTTCGCCAATCGCTTGCACGTTCATGTCAGGCAGGCTCACCGCTACAACTGATGGCTCGCGCAATACGATACCTTTACCCGGCAAATAGACCCGAACATTTGCGGTGCCCAGGTCTATGCCGATATCGTTTATTAGGCGAAACACCAGGATCAGCCCTCAACCTGCGTGGCTGACGGTACCGGTGTAGATCGCCCGCCCATTGACTTGGTCCACGTTTGGCCCTCGCCAGCCTCGGCAACATCTGCGCGCCATATCTCGGCACCGACCCCTGACAGCTTTTCGACAAAGCCTTCGTAACCCCGGTCCAGATACTGCAGGCCGCTGATTTCAGACTGGCCAACCGCGCTCAGTCCTGCGAGAACCAACGCGGCCGTCGCGCGAAGGTCGGAACCCGATACAGGCGCCCCGGTCAGCCGATCAACACCCACAATTACGGCTGCGTTGGCTTCGATTTTGCAGTCGGCCCCCATACGGGCGAGCTCGTTGACATACTTGAATCGGCGCTCGTAAACCGTCTCAGTAATCACAGCCGTCCCGTCAGCAAGTGTGAGCATAGCGGCAAACACTGGCTGAAGATCCGTTGGGAACCCGGGATGTGGAATGGCGCGGATATTAACCGCCTTCATTCGTCGCGGAGCCTGAACTCGCATACCGTCACCGTCGAACGTTATAATTGCCCCAGCCTCAATTAGCTTGGCGGTGACGGGTTCCAGTTGCGCTTCGGCGGCGCCGCGAATATAGATGTCACCACCGGTTATGGCTGCGGCGACAGCGAAGGTTCCCGCCTCAATCCGGTCGCTATCAACGGCAAACTTCGTGCCCCGAAGTTTCTTAACGCCTTCGATAACTATCGTTTTCGTGCCTGCGCCTGAAACTTTGCCACCAAGAGCGTTCACGAAATCAGCGCATGAGACGACATCTGGTTCAGCCGCCGCGTTAAGAATGCGCGTCGTTCCCTTCGCAAGTGCGGCTGCAGCCATCAGGTGAGTCGTGGCGCCTACACTTGGGAACTCAAGGAAAATCTCGGCGCCGTGCAGGCCGTTAGGGGCTGTAGCTTCAACGAAACCGTGCTCTACAGTGATGACCGCCCCCATGAGCTCGAAGCCCTTGAGGTGGAAGTCAACGGGGCGCGCTCCTATATCGCAGCCGCCGGGAAGCGCCACGCGAGCGTGCCCAAACCGGGCGAGGATGGGACCAAGGACGTTGAATGATGCGCGCATTTGCCGAATAAGCTCGTAGGGCGCGTCGTGATTCTGGAGGTTGGTGGCATCGACCAGGAGAGTATTGCGTTCAAATCGAGTAGGTACGCCAAGTTGCTCGAGCATTTCGCTCATCACGCGTACATCGCTAATTCGGGGAACATTGGTAAGGAGGGTTTGGCCCTCTTCGGCGACAAGAGCCGCCGCGAGAATGGCTAGGGTGGCGTTCTTACTACCGCTTAACGATATTTCGCCTTCGAGACGACGCCCTCCGACAGTATAAATTTTTTCCAATGTGTCCTCCGTCAAATAATAAATAAGGCCGAAAAAGCAAAAGCTTTCCCAGCAGAATAAATGGTGGCGTAAATCCGCCAAACATAGTATACAAAACGATCTTTACGTTGTCAACAAACTTGAGCGTTTCTGCATTATTCCTCACACTTATTACCAATGGCTCACAGGTAGAACTACCGGGCCATGAACATTTTGAGAGGCTAAGGAATGGATCAAAAACGCGGATAGAAACGATTGAAGGGCTATCAGAACTTGCGTCCCAAAGCGTAGTTGGCGAGCGAGATCAGCGAGTCACGATAAATGGAGGGCGGAAGCACAGACTCAACTTGGCGCGCCGCATCGTCCACAAGCGATACGGCCGACTGGCGCGCATATTCGTAGCCATTGTATTCATCGATAAGAGAACAGATCGACCGAGCGCGATCATCCGATAGCGCGTCGGGATCCTGCACCCAGCTTGCGATATCGCGCTTGCGGGCACTGCCGTCTGGAAGCGAGCGGTACGCGGCGATGAGCGGCAGAGTCATTTTGCCCTCGCGCAGGTCAGAGCATCGAGGCTTTCCGGTCACAGCGGGATCGCCGAGGAAGTCCAGCAGATCGTCGGCGATTTGGAACGCCAGGCCGAGGCTAAGTCCGTACCCGGTCAACGCATCGACAACATCCGGCGACGCCTCTGCAAGCACAGCACCGATTTCGCAGCAGCCTGATATAAACCCAGCCGTTTTGCGGCGAATAATATCAAAGTACGTCGCCTCGGATGTGTCCGCATCGCCGCGTGACGTGATCTGAAGCACTTCGCCTTCACTGAGGCCAACTGTCACCTTGCTAAAGATTGTAATGACATCCATGTTGCCCTCGCGAGCCGCGAGGTAGATGCTTTTCGCCAGCAGATAATCGCCGACAAGAACGGAAATTTGATTACCGAATGCAGCGTTTGCGGTAGGCCGTCCGCGGCGAGAATCAGCACCGTCTACCACATCATCATGGATCAGCGACGCCATGTGAATAAGCTCAACCGCTCCAGCAGAGGCGTAGATCGTCCTCGCCGGAAACGCCCGCTCTACAGCCCTCGCAGACAGAATCACTGCGGCGGGCCGAAGCCGCTTACCGCCCGCCTTTAGCGTATGACCTGAAATTTCGTAAGCAGCGCGTACGTCCGAGCGGATCTCATTCGCCAACAGATCTTCAACCGCTTGCAAATCCGCTTGAATTGGCGTGACGAAGCCTGTTTCCGTGGTGCCAACTGACTTGGTGCTCGGTAGTCTGTTTTCTTGGGCAGCAGTCGTCATTACAAACCTTTCGCCAGTTCAGCTTTTGTTCCAACGTTCACGCAAACGGTCCCAAACGTTAAATCGCGATGCCGCACATCCACCAGACCTGCTGATCGAAGCATTTCAGCCATCTCGGTTCTTGTCTTCCACCGCTTTACCGACTCAGGCAGGTACGCGTAAGCTTCCCGTCGACCGCTGATAAGGCCGCCAAGGGCAGGCATTATGTAGCGCGAGTGGATATCATAGAGAGTATTGAAAACAGGATTGGTAGGCTGCGAGAACTCGAGGATTACCACCCGCCCACCAGGCCGCACAACGCGAGCCATCTCGGCAACGGCAACGGCGGGATCGGTAACGTTTCTAATCCCAAAGCCGACCACTGCAGCGTCAAACTCACTGTCTGCAAACGGCAGTGCCATCGCGTCCGCTTGCTGGCGCTCAATTCCGAACGCATCAAACTTCACGGCGCCGCTTTCCAACATCTTTTCTGAAAAATCGATACCGACGACACGTCCCGCATCGCCCACAATTCCCTTAAGCGCGACGGCGAAGTCACCGGTGCCGGTGCACACATCCAAAGCTGAGTCGCCAGCCGCAAGGGACGCGCACCGGGCGGCGAATGACCGCCAGAGGTGATGGATTCGTAAGGACAACACCGAGTTCAAGAGATCGTAGCGGGGTGCGATCGCATCGAACATCTCCTGAACATACCGCGCCTTCTCGGGGCTGCCAACAGGCTCATCAAGCACCGCAGCCACGGACGGCTCCGCGATTTCTGCGTTAGCTTGACGCTTGTTTTGGTGGTCCGTCAGAGAATTGGGCATGCGGAATTCCTTGGAAAATAGCAATCGATTATAGACCAGTAACAACATGCTGTCAAGCTATGGTTCCTTGCTACGGATAAATGTCCATTACGTGTTGTGCTCCAAATATGCTATCGCCTGTATTTTTGAGCAATACTCGCAGTGGTGTATCGCCGCCTCGTCATTAATTACCGTTTCAGGGCTTTTACCCATATATATGGTAATATGTGCTTAGAAACACAAAAGGTTATTTCCGAATGCAAGAAGCGTACTCGCGCCTCAAAACTGTTCTTGAACGAATGAATCTATCGACCGCAGACCTGGTCCGGCGCATTGCCGATCAGGGCGATCGGGTCAATCCGAAAAGCGTATATCGCCTGGCTGATCCCGAAGAGCCCATTGAAAAGGCCGACATGCGCGTCATCGGCGCAGTGTGCCATGCGCTCAAAATCGGTATCGGGGATGTGCTAACATTCGACGAGCCCGAAGTCATGGAACAGTTTCCGCCAGCACGACAGGAGCGCATGGACAGCCTCCTCTCCCGCCTGAATGTGGGCGACCACCTCCCACCTCCTGAGATCACCGAGCTACACGCGTTGGTTAACGAAGCCGAGGAGATAGCGCGCGGCAATGCGCGACGGCTAGCGAACCGACGAAGGCGCCTCCTCAAGACTGGCGCAAGGCCAGAGAAAACCTCATCCCCTGCCCCATTAGCTTCACCACAGCACCCCGAAGGTTGACGCTACCGGCGGTCTGGCGACTATAATGAATTAAGTGATGGGATACAAGCACTACGAGGGAAACATTTATGAGGCCGATCATTCGCAGCACGACAATTTGCGGGGTTAAGCGCAACGGCAAAACCGCTATCGCAGCCGACGGGCAGGTGACGCTGGACAAGACCATTATCAAGCACAGCGCCAAGAAGGTCCGCCGGATGTATCATGACCGCGTAATGGTCGGATTTGCGGGAAGCGCAGCAGATGCCCAGGCTCTCGCAGACCGCTTCGAATCAAAACTTGAAACGTCGCAGGGCAATATTCGCCGCGCTGTCATCGAATTTGCCAAAGAATGGCGCTCTGACAGGGTGCTGCGTCGGTTCGAGGCGCTCATGGTTATCGGCGACCCGGAATTCTTGCTCGTACTTTCGGGCGACGGAAACGTCATCGAGCCCGACGACGGAATCGCCGCCATCGGCTCTGGTGGCCCTTACGCTCAAGCGGCTGCCAAGGCATTGCTGGAGAACACTGATCTTTCGGCGAGAGAGATCGCCGAGAAGGCGCTCCATATAGCGGCGCAGATCTGCATCTACACCAACGATAATGTAGTTGTCGAAGAATCGTAGCCACTCGGGATGGGGTTCGAATGCGGCCGGGGATCACCAGGCCGCTAGAGTCTAGTAGCTCTCCGTCTTCGAGACAGCTCCCGCCTTCACCAACTCGATATCGTCGAACCATGCTTTGCCAGACGCGTTCCGCAGCTGGATGGTTACGTGCATGAGTTCTGCGTTGTCGTTGGTGTCCACAAAGTACTCGAATGCCTGCCAGTCAAACGTGCCCGCGTGCACAGGCGGCAACTGCACCGTCCACTTGTTGTTGCTCCAGAAGTCAGCCTTTGCCCCGTAGCGTGTCCATAGCATGACCCCCTCATTGCGATTCGATACAATCCCCTCGCCCTTAACCCACATTCGCACCTTGTAGTGCGTGTTCGGCTCGACTGCGAAGTCCGTCACGCATCCAATGATATCGGTTGTGGCGCCGTTAATGAAGCGTATCGACGATTTCCCACTATGCTTCACGGTTTCGTCTTTGGCAACGGACGCCGACGACTTGATCGACGGCTCGTTTACGCCAGGGGTGATCTCGGCAACGCAATTCCAGCGTGCTGGCGCGACATCAGCGCTGAACGAGGGGAACGCTTGCTTCGGGTCCTTCGGCGGCGCAGGAGCAGGTGCCCACTCCTCGAACCCGGGATTGTTCACAAGGTTCGGCGGGGCGATAGCTGGCGTATCGGCGGCAAGCGCTATCTCGAGTCCGGCAAGGAGCACAGCTAATCCCGCAACCGCAATGTAAGTTAACTTTTTCATTAATCCATCTCCTCAATTATCATCCGATTTCCAATGGCGCACTTCTGGATTTTACTGGCTGGCGGTACCGACGACTATTTCGTCAACCTGCAGCGGCACGGTCGAGTGACTTTCTGCCGGCACACTTGCCGTGTAGTGTGGCCACAATTCCAGCCTGTTAGCTGTGCCGTACTTAACGTACGGGGTGAGATTGACGTCGGTCATTGTGCCAAACGGGTGCATGTACTGGTTGTAAGCGATAGGCCGCCCGTTGATGACAATAGTGGCCATCCATTGCTCCGCCGTCTTGAAGCGCAGGTAAACCGACTTACCGCGCCACGATGCCGGGATGTCGATCGACCGCTGCAAGTAGCGTCCGTTAGTCCTGCCAGGAAGCGTAACCGACTTCGATACCTTGAAGTCAGCGCCGTAAACATCCCAAGCGCCGCCGATATCGGTGACGGAATCCAGGACGCGCTGGGGACTGAACCACACAGCGCCGCAGAGGCCGCTGAACTCGTCGCCACCGTCCACCTGCACCGCAATCGTGTTCTTTCCCGGCTGCACAAGCGAGGTCACATCGAAGTTGCACGTCTGACTCCAGAACCGCTTGGCGTACTTCGCTGCCAGCTTTCCATTGATATAGAACTTTGCGCGATCATACGCGATCGGTCGATCAAAGCTATACAAGTTGAGTTGAATTCGGCGACCGGACCATGAATTCGGCACCACGAACTCAGCTCGGTACAACCCGGTGCCGTGGTAGTTCGCCAGGTTAGCGTGCAGTTCGTTCCACGCTCCCTGGCCGACTTTCGACCACGACGTGTCCGGATAGCTTGCGCTCATCCACGCATCAGACGCGCATATCGCGCCATCCTGGTCGGCTTTGAAGCGCCACGTGTCCATCGGGATCGTCTCGCCGGATTCACGCGTTGCAGGAACGGGATCGGGCCGCGATGAATCTGGCTGAACTTGCCAGTACTTCAGCTTCTCGCCCCACCACACATCCAGCCCCGCGCCGAGCCCAGCCCTCTTCGTGCCGAACACGCGTACCTGGTAACCGTCGATTGTCGTCTGTGGCACATGAACCCAACCATTCGCATAGGTGAATGGCACCGGCACATTCGTGGCCATATCGATGACCTCCGCAGGCTTTGTCGCGAGGTACCAGGACACATCGCACGTGGTAGGAACATCCAGGCTGTTAAAGGCGAGAGCCCACTCCTGAAGGCCATTCTTGGTAACGAAGTTGCGCGTCCAGACTGCGGTACGATCGCTCGAACTGGTGCGCTGTACGCCAAGGCTTGTAAATAACTGGCCAAGGATGTCACGCTCAATCTCCGAGTCGCTGCGCCACACGCCCGATAGGTCCTTGCCATCGCGCCAGAACGATGAGCCTAGAACAATCACCTGCCCCTTCCCGATCTTCCTGTAGCCGACCGCAACGCTACCGTCCTCCCAATGCGCAAGCGCAACTGCGCCAGGCATCGCCTCCTTCAGCTTCAATCCGGCGCCTTTCCCACTATCGTAGCTGAGGTAGTTGACAGCGCGCCCGGTGCCCACGTACGACTTCCCAGCTAACCCGCGAAGGACTGGCAGCTTGTCGTCAAACTTGACGGTACCCAGCGCATCGGACGCCACCACCTGAAACCCAGTCAGCGACGATATCGGCCAGCAATCCGGCACTGTTGTCGTGTGCCTGCCGGTATTGTGCAGGGCTATGAATGTTCCGCCGCCCTCGACGTACTTGCGGATCGCCTCCACATTTGCAGGGTCAAGTATGACCGACCCGCTGTCAAAAACCACCGGGTAGCCGCTCACGAGGCCTTTCGCCATCTCGCGCTCAGTCGCATAGGCGTTATCGTAGTGCGCCGACTGCAGTTCGCCCCGCCCGATATCCCAATCGTTGCCGCTCAGGTCTCCCAGGCGGCTCGTTTCAACCGAGCGTAGCACCACGATCTGTGGTTGCTCGCGAAGCGCTTTGCCAAAGAGTCGGATTAGCTGCTTGTGCTTGGTGAACCAACCTGTTTCCCGTTCACGCTTGATATAATCGTCAAGCCTGTAATAGAGGCTATGGCTGGCATCCCCATCGAACATGATCCAACCAAACATGCGGTCAAGACTGGTGCCTAACGCAGTAGCGCTCGGCTCACTGGTGCTATAGAAGCCACTGACGAGCCCAAGGCCGCTATTCCACGGATAGTAATATGCTTCGCGACCTGTCATTTCGACGCCAAGGTTATACCGTGACGCCATTTCCGACGCGTAGTCCCCGAGTTCGCCCAGCGCGCCACCTGACACAATCATAGGTGCATTGGGGTCCAATGCGCGCAGTTCGCGGAAATTGTCGTCGGTCTGCTTGGCCATCCCATACGCCTGCCAGTCCTTAACGTCGACGTATTGTGCGTTCTGCTCTTTACCTAAATACGGGAAATACCGGGGCTGGCTGGTAGTCAGGAATACCGGCCCAATAATCTTGCCTTCTGAGTCTGCGCCTCCCGGAACCCGAATTGCCAGATCGTTGATGCCGTCTTTAAGCTTTCCAGTCAGCTTCAACCCAATTGGGCCGTAAGCGCCAGCGCGCGTTTTGAAGTCGCCTAAGTAGTCGCCATTCAGCCAAACTTGAGTCCCTTGCTGTGACATGACGTCGAGCGCCAGGATCAGATAATGCTCGGCGGCCCGGCGACTCGCCAACCACCCTGAAGGATCAAACGAAACGCGGTAGAACGATGGGCCATACGGCATGTACGCCTGCTGTTGCGAGGGCGGAAGGGCTACAGGCACCCACGCAGCGCTGTCTTTCGCGGGAGGCTCCGCGACACCCACCTTTGCTGGTGTCCACTGCCAGTTATCATTCAGCCGCATGCACGTTGCGTCAAGCTTGCCGAAAAACTGGTGAACATCGGGAATAGTCACCTGCTCCCACGAGGTCAATCGTGTCCGGTCCCCATACCAGCGCTGCGCCATGTCGCCAAGCGTGTACTTCTTGACGGTGCGCAAATAGTCCCGAAAGCCTTGCTGCCCGGTAGCGGAATAGTCCCAGTACTCGTCTGTCCGACCATGGAAGTTCATTTCCGCGCCCGGAGAGCCAGTGTAAGGCATCCACGCGCCCAGAGCCGGACTGCCGCCGTACCGCTTAACGACCTCACGCATGAACGCAAAATTAGTTCGCTCACGGGCTTGCGGCGAACGCCCCCAACTCTCGTACGATCCGCCCGCCGTGCCCGCGTGAACGCCCCAGGATCCGAGCAGTGACGTCGGCGAAGGCTCCATGCGCTGTGTAGGCGCTTCGTTGTAAGCCCACAGCGGCATAGGGCCGCCTGTGACGAAAGCAGGCGCAAACACTCCGCCTTCGCGTTCAGCTGCTCGCACTTCGTAATCCATGGTGGCCCAGTCGAACACATTCGGCGCAGGGTTGTGAAACTCGAACCCAACCGAGGGCAAAACCACACCCGCAAGCCCAAACTCTTTCATGAACGGCCAATGGCTGGCCAGCCCGGTCTCCGGAAGTGCCGACATAGCATGGGTGTAGCTCTTAAACGCGCGCAAGTCGTAGTAGTCAAGGTAACGCGGATAAGCCCGCGACGGAGTGAACACTGCCCCAGCTGATTTGATCGCTTCATCTGCCGCCAACAATGCTGTGAGCAACTCAATGCTCGCCGCACTGCGAACGGTCACAACATTGCCGCCCCGCGCCATCGCCACGGCCCCGTAATCGTCCCATGATGTCACCGGAACGTCGCGCCCAGCCACGCGAACAGACGAAGTCCTCTTAGCCGCCCCTGCGTCCCAAAGCATATCTGCGGCAAGCTTTCCCATCAGCGTATCAGCATGCACCACGCTGTCGCAACGGAACGTCCCGCCTGTTGGCGAAAGGTGCGCGTCAACATTCCCAAAACCGCGAATGGCGACAGATTGATTGTTGCCTGTGGTAGGCACGACTTGAGCGGCAATAGTTGGTGAGGTCAACATGTTAACAAAGGCGAGGATAACGGTAGTTTGGAGTAGGAACCTGGCGAGGCATTTCATGAGAAGAGCTTTCGAGGACGAGGTGAGCCTTCGCCCGGCACGTTGTTCGTATCGGGCGAGGCTAAATAGACTGGATTAGACGCTAGAGGATAGAGAACGTTGCCGTGTAAGTTCCCAGGTTATCGCTGTGGCGTGCCTGGTCCCAACCGGGAGGAACTTGGTTAAAGCCGTGCGACACTTTTTCAGGTACCAGGAACTTTACATGGCCATCGGCAAGCAGGTAGTTCGACCCTGTGTTTGCATGCCTGATAGTCGCGGGACCAGTTCCATTACCTTGCACCCAGTTGACGTTATTAGCCTCCGTGGCAGTTGCGCCAGTTCCGAAGGGCGATCCAGTTTCACCAGGCGTAATTAGTGTATATCCTCCTGTCCATTCGAATGCAAGCACGCTCACTGTAGTCGACCCAAATTGCGATGCGCTGATCGGCGTGTATCCTAAGTTCGTATTTTCAGCATAAGACATAACTTGGTGCGTAGGGTCAAGCGGCTTATACGTGTCGTTCGGGCAGAGGAACATATTCGGCGTCTTGACGTACCCGTAAATTCTCGCAACCCAGCCGCCGCCACCGCCACCCATCATGTTTGGATATTTCTCATCGAAGTCCTGAACATATTGGAGCATGGCGAGCCCAATCTGTTTTTGGTTTGACTGGCATGATGCCTGGCGAGCTTTTTCGCGAGCTTGCGCGAATACAGGAAAAAGTATAGCTGCCAGTATAGCTATAATAGCTATGACAACGAGGAGTTCTATAAGAGTGAAAGCTTTTCTGCGATCAAAACTGATTGTGGAGTGCATTAGCATTTCCTTCCGCTATTGTTATTTTGATTAGTCTAGGTTGTGAGTGCTGCAGGTAGAACTTCGAGCGACGACACGACTTTGCAGGCATACGCCTGCTGGAGCACCGCCAGACAGGACATGATACGACAACTGTGCTGCTTGGGCACCCATTTCTTCTAGCGGTGGTCGGAGCGTTGAAAGCCCACGCTGCCGAGAACCCGGCATGTCGTCAAAGCCGATAATGCGATAGTCCTTGCCGGCCACCTTACCGTGCCTAGAAAGTACATCCATCATCGCGTGAGCCACCTCATCGTTCACCGCAATCACTCCATCGAATTCCACGCCCTCTGCGATTAGCAGATCGATATGCGGCTCAGCTAGCACGTAATGGTTGTGATCTGACGCCGCCAATAGCTCAGAGCCGTCGACTGGGATAACGTACTCGTCGAGCATTACTTGGCCATCGCTCCCCGCGACAGCGCGACGTATCCCCGCAAGGCGTGCTGTGCCCCATTCGGTTTCGTACGGTGACACAAAAGCGATACGCTTACTTCCACGAGCGATCAAATGGTTCGCCGCCTTGTATCCCGCGTCAACTGAATCGTAGTAGACGTTTGCCGGAACTCGCACATCGCTCTTCCAACTCACCAGGGTCAGTGTTGCGTTTTGCAGGCTTCTATCAACAAGATAGCGCTCCAGTCCAGCTTCATTATTGCAATAAGCGACTACCGCGTCAACGTTCGCAGCTTCGATGTCCTCAAGAATAGCCGATGCGGACCGGTGCTCGCGGCTGTTGTCATGGTATAGGTTGATCAGACGCGTCGTTCCGCCTGCCGCGCTCACCTCGGCCTCTAGAGAGTCGAGGATAGCGTTGACAATGTGGTTGTGGCTACGAATATCCGCCACTCGCGTCCGGATGTCCGCGACGACGCCGATGACTGCTGTCGTAGTTGCATGTTCACGGCCTCGGCTACCCGATGCGAAGCCGTACGGTGAACGAATCACCTGGGCGCGCCCACCAAAACCTGACACAGTTGTCTCGGTGATGGGCCGCTCGACAACTTCCGATGACGCGACGAATGTCCCCGTCTTGTTCGCGGTAAGCACACCTTTGCGAAGAAGGTTAGCCACAGCGCGCTCAATGGTCGCGACAGCGACGCCGTACTCGCGGGCAAGCTGTGTCCGCGGTGGGATCTTAGCTCCTTGCACCCAGGCACCCCTGGAGACGCGAGCAGCAAGATCGTTCTCGATATCACGATACGAGTTGCCGGACTGCTGTCGTGGGATTGTAAGTTCGGTCGACAAAAGGTATTTCCAATACGAGACTAATTACGTGTACTAGGTGACCTATTATAGACGGTAGCTAGGGTCCTGTCAAGAAGAGCTTTAGCCTAGTTTGAGGTTAGTGTTGCGATAAGGCGTAACGATGGCCGGTGACATGCCTAACGCTTGAGAAATGGGTTCGCAAATCAGCTAGCGAGTGCGGTTTCAGACGGCGTCGTGGGTTCGAGTGACGCCGATACTGGTTGATGGACGGTTTGAGCCGCTGGAACCTTCGGGAGGGTGACGGTAAATGTCGAACCGTGGCCCACCTGGCTTTGCACGACAATCTTTCCACCGTGAGCTTCAGCAAGTGCCCGTGTCAAATAGAGGCCGATACCAGCCCCTTCGACACGCCCCAAACGAGATGGTTTGTCATCCTGATCAGAGACGCGGTAGTACTTGTCAAAGATGTGCTGCGTTTGCGCCGCCGTCATACCCACCCCAGGGTCCTTGACCGATATCGTCACGGAATCCGCAAGGTCGACGAGCGTGGTTGTTACCGTCCCGCCGTCTGGAGAGTATTTGATAGCGTTGCTCAGCATATTGATCAATATCTGGTCAAACTTATCGGGGTCGCCCTCGATCATCACCGAGTCGACGGGGCGCTCAACGACAAGATCGTGCCGCTTGGTGTGCGCACGCATGATCTCGACGACCTTCTCTACATGACGGACGCAGTCGAACCGTTGAGTCTGAAGCGTGATCGGCCGACCGGCCTCAATCCGTGCAACATCCAGCAGTTCGCCAATCATCCGGAGAAGACGATCAGATTCGTCATGGATGATCCCGTAGATCTCCGCCCTGTCATCCTCTTCAAAAGTCGGATCTGCCTCTAGCGTTTGGATAAATCCTCGAATCGACGTCAAAGGAGTCCGCAGCTCGTGAGACACGAACGAGAAGAACTCGGCGCGCACCGATTCCGCAGACTTCAAGCGCTGCGCCATCCGATTGACTTCGCGCGCCAAATCGTGCATCTCATCGTCGCCCGAGCCACGTAGTTGAACACGGTAGTCAAGTTCGCCCTCGCCGATGGCACGCAGCGCCCTCTCAAACCGTGTCATAGGCGCTGAGATGTCACGTGCTAGGAAGTAGCCAATCAGTGCGCTTGTAACAAGCACGACCGCCAGCGTGATAATGACTGGCACGTCTGCATGGCTTACAACATCCTTGATGTGATCGGACGAGATACCATCACCGATGGAGAACACAAGGCCCAGGAAGAGCACGACAACCACTTGCGCGATAATCATGCTGGAGACGGCGAATGCGATCACGAGCCGGTCCACCACGCGAACCCGGAAAACGCCGCCCTTCATAGCGCTGCCAAGGAACGTCATGCCGAGCGCAAGGCAAACCGATGCAAATATGGGCTTGGCCAGGCTTGGCGATGCCATCACTGGAGCTAACGTGCCCATTACAATTTCACCAATGCCGAGGAACACGAACGCCGCCATGGTTTTTGGCGCGCGGCGGAGGCTCTTCGACAGCAGGAAGTAGATGGTAACGTAGGAAAGGATTCGAGCAACCGAAACGGTGTCGAAATGGATACCCGTAGCGCCCTGATAAACAGCCCCGAGCAGCGCAGCGAACGTTAACGCCGCGAACGCCAGCGCCTGGCCGAAATGGCTCCATTGCGTCATCCACTTCGGACCGCTACGCTTGCGGCCCGCAACCGACGGGTCAAGCCAAGCGCGCGCACACAAATACGCCAATGTGCCGGACGCGGCAAATAGGTAGAACTGCAGCAGGTAGAAGATTATCCGAATGACTAGCACTAACGTAACGAACCTCGAATCCGAACAGAACCCTTTACCGCATGCAGCTCAATTGGTTCGACCCAACAGCAACCCAAACCGAGCTATTTCAAGCTCGCTAGAAGTTTGGTGATTTCCGCAGGCTTAATATCGCTGCCTGGATTTCCTGAAAATGCGGCAAGTGGCTTGCCATTTACCGAGATGCCTTTGACAACCGTCGCATTTTCCGGATATTGTCTCTGGTCAGCGGGTATATCAACGCAAACTATCTGGACATGATGCCCAGGTTTCGCGCCCCAGTTCTCGACATCGGTAATAATCTTCTTCAAGGCATCCTGATTCTGCTGTGTAGCCGGGTCCCAGGTATAACCGAGCGCAAGGCTCGAAGGCGCACTTCCCGTCCCGATCACAGCCTCAGCAATAGGTCCTGTCGCAGCAGTGTTAGCTTCGTATACAGGCGCTGGCGGTGCACCGGCAGGCTTAGGCGCTGGTTTCGCCTCGGTTTTCTGTGCTGTAGGAGCTGGATTGTCATCGTCGTGGTCCTTCTCCGTGTTTTTCATGAGAGTACTGTTAAGGCCGACGACGATCAGGAGGAGAATAAGTACAACAATAGCGGTAAGTGTCTTCTGCATAGTCTCTTGAAAATTCCTTCCGTCAAGGCATCACGTTGCGTTGACGGCGGGCAGGATTGCCCGTCTTATGATAACCAAAGCGCCTTCTAATGTCAAGGTGACGCCCTTACAACAAGCACGTCGCACGAGGTTCTAATACGGTCATCTGCCATCCATATTGTTCCAAAATCCGGTGATTTCCCTATCATCGTTGTGGATTTCGCCGTCGGCCACCAGAATCACGAAGGAAAGCGCCACCCTTGTACCGAACTCGCGTCCATGGATGTGACAACTGCAACACGACTACTCGAATCCGGTCTGCGTGACGGCCTCTATTCTGCGGCAACCTACGCTGTTGCGGTCAGTGGGTCCATCGTGGCGCAGTCAACAATCGGAGCGCTGAGTTTCGCCGCCAACGCGCCAGCAGCGAACCCCGATACGCTGTTTGATATCGCATCGCTCACCAAGCCCGTCGCCACTGCGTCCACGGTAATGCACCTCGTGGAGGAAGGCAGGCTAACCCTTGGTCAGCAGGTCGCGGCAGAATTAGCCCCGGCTCATGGCCCCCTTCCAGGACTAGCTGGCATCGACATCAAGCAGCTTCTTACTCATACATCCGGGCTGCCGCCTATTCCGCGCGAACCAGACGTCACTGATGCAGATGCGACCGACCACCGATCGACCCAGTTACGCGCCGCCCTCACTACCCCGCTCCTTCGCGAACCCGGACTGGCATACACTTATTCAGATACAGGTTACATGATCCTCTGGGAAGCGACAGAGCAAATAGCCGGGCAGCCCCTCGAAGGCATCGCCAACAAGGCCATCTTCGAGCCGCTAGCGATGTCATCCACCCAGTTCCGCCCAACGTCCGACAACATCGCCGCAACCATTGACGGTGCCGTTACCGGTGCCGTCCACGACCCTCGCGCACTCAGTATGGGCGGAATCACCGGTCACGCTGGCTTATTCTCGACGGCCAGCGACCTGATCAAGTTCGCCGAAGCCATTAGGACCGGCGGTTCCCCTATCCTGTCCCGCGCCACCGGTGCACGAATGGCTGAAAATCAACTCTCACCCGAGATCGGTGCCATGTCGTACGGATGGTTCGTCAACGGCAACGACTTCCTCCCTAAAGGTGACCTCTTCAGCGATCGATCATTCGGACATTCCGGCTTCACAGGCTGCCTCATCCTAATCGACCCAACCTACGACGCGTCCATTATCCTCCTAACAAACCGCGTACTAAACACCACCGTCGAGGGCCTGCCCTTCCTAAAGCTTCGCCGCAAATGGTTAAACGCAGTAGCCGCAGCGATTACGGCATAGGAGTTAGTCTTGGAACCGCAAATAAACCGATCATTGACCGAACTTCGATTAGGGATGAAGACGTCATTTATAATTAAGCAGTAAACCGCATCGTACCGCAAGCTGGACTATCCAATGATGAATGAAGTGGCGGAAAATCACCTACGCATTTTTCGGACCGAATCGCCCGTCACTGTTCTTGGGCCCGGCAAACGAGCCGTCGTGTGGGTGCAAGGCTGTCATCTTGGATGCAGCGGATGCGTTGTCCCGGAATCATGGGACGCATCGGGTGGTACATCTGTTGCTGCGGCAACTATTGCTGAATGGATCCTCGCACAGCCTGACATTGAAGGCGTCACATTTTCGGGTGGAGAGCCTATGATTCAGGCGACCGCGTTGCGCCAGATAGTCGAAATTATCTGCGGCCACCGAGACCTTGGCGTTATGGTCTACACTGGATACACCCTCGAATTCCTTCAACGGAACGCTGATAAGGCGCAGGTGGCCCTGCTTGATGTAACAGATTTGCTGGTCGACGGCTCTTACATAGAATCACGCCACGCAAACAGACTTTGGAGAGGTTCGGATAACCAACGCCTCATCTGCCTCACACCGAGATACGAATCCCTCGTAGGTGATTTGCTCCCCTCTAACGATAGGTCCGCCGGTGTTGAGGTAATCACAGATAGCGACGGAGCTTTTGGCTTTGTAGGAGTACCTCCACGTCCTGGGTTTCGGAGGCAGTTTATTGATAAGATGGCGGAATTCGGTGTCGTCGTAGCGCCTGCCGACACAATTGCACCAATGAAAGGAATACAGCCATGAGTGGCGAGTACAAGCACACAATCGTCGCCGTTGACCCGAGCTATGGAATAATGGCCGATCCAACCACAGCTTTGGTAGTCATAGGCTCCATTGTCGCGGTTCGGGCCGCACAAGCAATCATTGAGGAGACAAATCGCCTCGATAAACAAGAATCTGTTCTCGCTCTCGGCCTTGCGGAGTCTCGCCAGCGAACAGACGCCGAGATAACCCGCCTCGAATCTTTCCTATGTTCCGTCAACTCGAACTTGCTCCCTGTGGACGCCCAATCGATAGCGAAACAGGTTTCAACACTCAAATCCGGGATTGCAGCGGCGCGGACGCATAGTGACTTAACGCGACAGGCGTCCGAACTTGGAGGTGTCGAACTAGCTATACACCGCGCAGTTCAGCGAAAATCGCTCGCTGACGCCAATGGCCGCAGTAGCGGATCTACTGGACGCCGATCGCAATTCGACTCCCTCAAGCAACGGTTCGCGGGCACAGCAAGCCCCGACGGTGGTGGCGGTCCATCCGATCCTACCGGGGCCCAAGCTGTAAGGCGCGCTATCGCCGAAGTCGCAGCAGCGTTACAAGGTCACGATGAAGGTCGCCAGGACCGCAAACTCGCGGCTCTTGAGTCAGCAGTGACAACTTATGCGGCAACACTTGCAGAGTCACGTCGTCAGTTAGCCTTGCAATCCGCCAGCACTTTGCAACTAAATGCCCTCATTGAGGGTCTACAAACTGACGCCGTTCTGATGCGGTGGCAAGCTGCGGGTGTAATGGAAATATCTGCCCTTGCTGCTCAGTTTTCGCCAAATGCCAAACTAGATAGCGCAACAGTTGAAGGTGTGCTGGAACAGGCGCGTAAGCGTGCAGCAAACCTGGTGCACACAGCCAACATTGCGCAAATAAAAGCGGACCAGAGGGACTATGTAGCAAACAGCATTCGGTCCGTTATGGAGCAGATGGGCTATATGGTCTCAGGGCCGACTCCCGAGCACGCCAGCCATCCCGCTAGTGCCGTTATTGTGCAAGGAGCAAGCCCAAGCGGAAAGGCCATAGCAGTCAGTATCCCATTCGAGGGCGAGGTTTGGTACAACGTCGACGGGTTCGTCAAATCTACCGAAGCAGCTGTTGGAGGTGGCGATGCAGCCGTCTGCGACGAAGCCGAAGAAGTCATAACGCAGATGCACGAAGCGCTCGCAGAGGAATATCATCTGCAAATGGGTGAACTTCAATGGGATGGCAAAGACCCAAATCGGACATTGCGCCAGGCACGCCAACAAAGCCAAAGCGATACGCAAGATCGTTCGTTATAGGCCCCAAGCAAAGGTGCAGGGGTGAATCGGAAACCATTGAAAGCAACACTAAAACCACATGGATGACCAAGCAGAGGAACTCATATCGTCGCGCTTCATCGCTGATGTTGAAAAGCAGCTTCACCGACGAAAACACGTCTTGCTCTACGGCAACATCCACGATCAATTCCTGTGGCGTGGCACATACGTCACCGTGGACGATTTCATCAGCTCGTATTTTCGCACTCTAGGATTCAATATCGTCGGAAGCTACGATCCAGTAGACGGCTTTCAGTTCTCCGATCGTATTTCCAACCCAATCGAGCGCGATACCGAACGGAGAATGCCGGAGATGATGGAACATCGGTTCCACGATGTCGTTCACCGCTTAATGGCCACTCGGAACGCAGATATATCAACGCAATTCGCTCAAGTGGACAACCCGCAAAAGCAAGTTGGAGGAACGGTACCTGACCCAGCGGCGACGGTGTCTGCGGGCACATCAATGCCGCCGCGAAACATTCCAGGGACACAAAACCAACAGGGCGTCGTCGTAACTAAAACGAATGCCAGGCAAAAGCAACGCATTCCGCCTGAAGAAGCCTTCGCTAGCATACGGCTCGCCGTTAGTCAACCACACATTCCCGTGGCAATGACCATAGAGCAGGTCGACATGATGTGCCGAGACAGCGCCGCCTATGATAGCTGTGAGCGTCCCACCGTCGCATTGCTCATGAAGTGCCTGCTCGACGCTGCAATCGTTACAGAAGGTCCGTTGCGCGGATTCCGAAACAATATTATCCTCAAGGCTGCTGATCTTAAGCGTGTCCCCGAATGGCTCTATCGTGACAATCCATATGTTGCCCTCGTGCAAGCTACTAAGCCTAATAAAGAAGAGCGCCGCCAGTACGCGCTAAGTTTCGTAAAGCCTGGCCCTGTATCTGGTGGCTTCTACGGCGGCGATCAGATTGGTGACGCCGTCAACGAAATGGGCGTCTCCCAAATCCACGCCGTTTCAGACGAGTTTGCCGATCTCACCGAGGGTATGCAAGCCATGGATCTGGAGGCCCTGCGCATTACGTCATGGAAGGAACGCATCGGTATTCGCGAACATGAAGTTTGGCGCTTGGTGGACTTTTTTAAATTTGGTATTCGCAACGATCCGTGGGAATCGCTGAGCCCTGAACGTGTCAGATCCGCCCGTGACATACTCACCAAGCGCGTCATCGGCCAGCCGTCAGCCGTCGAGGCTGTGGTAAACATGCTGACAACCGCGCGTGTCGGCCTGACAATGAGCGGAACAGGCGGACGAAGCGCAAAGCCACGAGGCGTATTCTTCTTCGTCGGTCCCACAGGCGTCGGGAAAACTGAACTGGCGAAAGCCGTGACGCAGCTTGTTTTCGGCGATGAGCGAGCATTTGCCCGCTTCGACATGAGCGAATATAAGGAAGAGCATGCAGCAGAGAAGCTGTCCGGCGCTCCCCCAGGGTTTGTCGGCTACCAGGAAGGCGGCCAGCTAACAAACCGCGTACTTGAACAACCGCACAGCATCCTCCTATTCGACGAAATCGAAAAGGCAAATCCCAAAGTGCTCGATAAGTTTCTTCAAATACTTGAAGACGGGAGACTCACAGACGGTAAAGGTCAGACAGCGTACTTCAACCAGACGGCCATTATTTTCACGAGCAATATCGGTGCCAGCGACCTCAGCGACCCCCAAACAGGCGCTGTTATCCGCCACGGCATCATGGGCCGGGTGCGCCTCGACAATGCTGACGAGTTCAGTTACGATGCAGTGTCCGCGCACTTCCGCGCGGAGGTTGACTGGTACTTCACAAGCCGGATTGGACGCGCCGAGTTGTTGAATCGTCTAGGCGACAACATTGTGGTATTCGATTTGCTGCGACCAGAGTTCGTCGACGCAATCGCACGTAAGTTCCTGTCTGCGCTTGCATCGTCCTCAATGGAGAAGTACAAGTTTAGCCTCAACTTTGACGACTCGGTAATCGAGTATACGCGCGCCAAAATGGCCGAAGGCGAAAACCTTCTATTCGGCGGTCGACGTATCAAAACGCAACTCGAAACCATAGTCGAGCGGCCGTTCAACCGTTATCTCTTCGAAAACTATACAGAGCCTAGGACGCTCGCTGGTCGCACCTTGAGAATCGCCCTCTCGCCCATCGGTGAAATGGAGGTCACGGTTGTTTGACATCACTCTCGCATGGGATCGTCCCGCTCGCACGGGCCCACGTCCAACCCGCCACATATTGCGCGTCCATGTAGAACCCCGGAAAACTATTGATGTCGGAAACGGGCTGCCGGTCAGAATTGCCATTGCGCTTGACCTCAGCGGATCGATGGCTGGCGAAAAATTTGCGAAGGCGAAGGAAGCTTGTCGGCAGGTCGTGCAAATGCTTCGGCCACAGGACCGGTTGTGGCTATGCGGCTTTGCCACCGAGCTCATTCCCGTGATTGAATGCCAGGCCGGCGGACCAGATGGAGTTGAAGCCGCCGCTGCGATGCTCCGCAGACTTCAACCTAACGGTGTGACTCGCACAGAGCTTGGCCTCGAATGGGCCCTTCAATCGCTATCAGCCCCAGGTAACGAGACACGTATAGCCATTATGATAACGGATGGACACGCCACCGATGCACGCGGTAAGCCTCTCGAAGAGACAGAATCGCTAGTATCTATAGCTGATCGTATGGCTCGAGTTGGAATTAACCTGTCAGCCGTAGGGCTAGGCGACGCCGAGAACTTCAACACAGCCTTTCTTGTAGCGCTCGCTGACCGAGGAAAGGGAGCCTTCATTTACGCCGACACACCGCAGAGCCTGACCAGCGCCCTTGTCAATCGACTATCGCACGCGCAAAGTATGGGCGCTACGAGCGGCGTACTAGACATTGCGCTAGCGTCCGACGCCAAAGTAAACGGCGTCTGCCGCATCCGTCCTGCCTTTGTGCCACTAGAAGGAGTCCAGGAGCCTGCTGGATATCACGTCGAGCTTGGCCCGCTACGGTCCGACGGACCCACTGATATACTCCTCGACATCGAAGTACCGGCACCCGACGCCGTAGATTCGCTACGTGTTGCCGACGTGCGCCTGTCGGCCTCTTCGGCCGCAGTTTCGGCATCGGCATCACTCAAGAACACATCGTCATATGCGGTCGCGCAAGAGAGGAATACGGGCGTAGACAAGGATCGGCTAACGTGGGAACTTAATCTATTCACCACCGAGTTGGGACAAGCTCGCGATCCACGCAAAACCGCATCACTTCTCGAAAACATTCAGCGAACCGCAACGAAAACCGGCGACAAGATGATCGCTGACGAAGCGGCAGAACAGATCGTGGATCTACGAAAGACCGGTAAGCTGACGCCACACCGTACGACCGGCCTATTAACCGCAGCTCGAAACCAAGGAGAATAACAATGGCTGGATTCGGACAAGATCCTGTGCCTGGAATGCCTTTACCGAGCCTTTTACCTATTAGCAGCGCGCCGCCCGACACGGTACCTGAGCTAAACTGGAAGGTAAAGGTCTTGAATGGCCCGCAAGCAGGTTCGTCATATGATTTGCAGCGCGGTGATAACGTAATTGGGCGAAACGACCCACCAAGCGTAATTGTCGACGTCGACCTCACGGAAGCGGAATTGGGCGACCCGCCCATGCTGTCGCGGCGCCATTTGAAAGCAACTGTCGACGCGAACACCCTTATCCTCGAAGATCTTCAAAGCACGAATGGATCTTTTGTGAGCGGCGAAAAGCTGCCCGCCAACTCGCCACGGTCAATCGCCAGCCGGGCCGTCAAAGCTCGCCTAGCAAATATAGACATGGAATTTACAGCCGATGCCGCTTGACGCGCTCGAAGCGCCATTGATCGTAGCTATGGAATTTGCCAGCGCAGCCGCAGTAACTTCCGTTGGCAACGTACGCGCGTCCAACGAGGACCGACACCTGCTTGGCACATTCACCAACGGCACGCTCGTCGCCGTTGTCGCTGACGGCATGGGAGGACTAGCTGGCGGCTCCATGGCAGCCGAAATCACCATCGAAACGTTTGCTAACTTGGCCAAAAACCCACTTCCAACCGACCCTCTCGGCGCATACGAAGGTCTTTTGTCGTGCTTTTACGAATCTGACGCTCGCCTCAAGGCTCATTTGGAATTTCCTGAAATGGGCGCGACCGTAGTTGCCGCCTATATCAGTCCTCAGGGTCTCCTCTATCTCCACGCTGGAGACGCCCGCATGTATCACCTTCGAGACGGCCGTGTACTTGCACGTAGCATCGATCACTCTGTCGCGCAGCTCTCAGCAACGCTAGACCCGCCAATGCGTGTTACGGGCGACTTCAGTTCAACGGTTACCTCATGCGTAGGTGGCCCTGGCCAGTTCGCAAACCTAACTGTCGATCCGGACTGGAACAATGGCCATAGCGACGCTTACCGACCGCTTCGTGAAGGAGACCAGATCATTTTATGTTCTGACGGACTTTGGAACCTTACGACCGACGACGAGATCGCGCAAATTGCGTTTGCCGCTACCCGAGAGGCACAAGCTTGTGCGATTGCGCTCGCCAAAGCAGCGCTTGATCGCGGTGGCGACGATAATATAACGGTGATCGTAATAAATGTTCATACCAATTTGCCAGAATTAGTCGAGACGATAGAGTGAATAGTGCCCTCGGTAACATTTGGAACACGCTAGAAGGCGAGGTAATTGACGGCAAATACCACCTCAACCGCCTGATCGCTTCCGGCGGCTACGGTGGCGTTTTCGAAGCCGACGAAGTCGTCGCTGACCAGCTAATTAGGCAGGTCGCGATCAAACTAATCGCTCCGGACACAGAGCTCGCCGGCACTCAAATTCGTGAACTGGCTCTCGCCGCAAGCCTCGATTGCCGTGGTCTCGTGCGTTCATTCAGTCCCGGACAATGCACTGTCCAGAACATAATTCTGCTGTACATTGTAATGGAACTCGCGTCAGACAGCTTAGGTAAGCGCCTCGAAAATGGACAGGTTGACGAAACGACGGCAAGATATGTAGCGGAATCGACGCTTGAAGCCCTGATTTATCTAGGAAAGCGCGAAGATCCACTCGTCCACCGCGACATCAAGCCCGATAACTTACTGCTTGTTGGCCAAACATGGAAGCTTGGTGATTTCGGGTTGCTTCGAGGTATCGGACCATCACGCGAAGCTCGAACTGGCAACCTCCTAGGCACCGCTGAATATGCTCCGCCAGAAGCGTTCCAAGGCATCGTGTCGCCAGCGTGGGACATTTGGTCTCTTGGCGTAATGATTGTAGAAATGCTAACTTGCGCGCTTCCATTCGAAGGCGCTACGCCACAACAACTGCAAGCATCAATATTGAAAGGTCAAGTTACTGGGCTTGAAAAGTTGCCAGCCCCCTTCAATTCCCTCGCCGAAGCTTGCCTGCGCGTCAATCGCGAAAATCGCATTTCGGCCCAGACTGCCCTGGACTTGCTCCATGGACGCGGCTGTATCACGCCCGTTGTAACACCAAATCGGGTATTGGAGGCTGCATCGGGCCGCCGGGGGGCGTTTCCGTTCCGCTTCAAGTACGGCGAAGCCGCTACAATTGACGAGCTAATCGAGCTTAGCAATGAATACCCGTTCGAAGCCCAGGACTACCTGGTCAATAACTACTACCATAAATGGCTACGAGATGCCCTTAACGAAGTCGCCCTTGCCCACGAAGCGCGCGGTATATCGCAATATCATTCCCATGAGCCTCACAATGCTCTTGAGTTAATGCTTCGGGCGTTGCGGCGAGCCGTTGGGCAAACCGCATTACCAACAGTGACTCTCGAACCAGCCCGCCTCGACTTCGGCATGGTTTCGGTGGGGTCTCGTATTCCAGTATCGATACGGTACGATTGCAAAGGCGTCGGACACATTTGGGGCAATGTTCGGGTTGACGACAATCTCCCGGGGCTGTCATTTGGTGATAGGTTCGCTGCGGATGGCGCACCTATCCCCGTAACACTGGACACTCTGGAAACGCCACCGGGCTTGTACCATGGCGACCTGCTGGTATGGCCCTACGGCTTCGAGCAGCCTATCCGATTGCCTGTTACCTATACCGTTGCGGCAATTCGGGCCGTCGTAACACCGCAACGCATCGATTTGGGCGAAGCGCTGCATGGAGAAGCTCGGTCTGGCGTCATTCGCGTCGCAAGCGCGGATGGAATCGCCCAAGTGATAGGCACCGCTCGTGTATTCCCACCATGCCCAGGCTTAACTGTGACTGAGAAGTTCAAAGGCGTGTCGTGCCAAATTGCAGTCCACTTCGATACCGCAAACCTGGAAGCGGGTCGAGAATATGTTCGCCGTATTCAGATTCAAACCAACGGCGGCAAGGTGGACGTCCCCGTTCGGATAACGGTCGCAATGAGAACATGGGGAATATTGGCGTATGCTGGTATAGGTGCACTCGCGGGAGCATTCATGTTCGGTTTCATTCGATGGGTGATCGCTGCAATTATCGGTAGCGATACCCAGTGGGCGCTGAGCCTGGCTTTCGCAGACACACACAACGTTGACTGCCAGGTGGTAGGCACCCCGATTCTTGCGATAGCCGTGAGTACGCTTTTCCGCAGTCTGTGTCGTCGACGCTGGCCCCTCCTATTCGAGGCCGAGGCTCCCAGAGCAAAGCAACCTGAAGTCCCACGGCAGAGGACCACGGGACACTGCCCGGATGACGATCGTCGTATCGATATTAAGGAGATATAGAGTGCCTGACCGCCTCCCACCATTTGCCATACTTAATTTTCTTGTTGTCGCTGTCGTGGTCGGAAGCTGCTACGCAATAACGCCTTACATTGGCGCATCCGTCCTCAGTATCATTGATGGCGTGCTCTACGGCTTTCGCTGGGTTGGCATGCATAACCCGATACCATCTGCAGTAATTCTTGGCTTCTTTGTTGGTACCGCAATTGGAGTGGATTACGGGCTTCAGAGATCAGGCAAGTCGGGATACCGCAAGCCAATCATTCTGGCGACCGCTGCAACAGTGACCTTATTTGGTCTCCTTGGCTTTATTTATCGGGAGACAATGCCTCCTACCCATCCAACCATTCCACCGGCGCCAATTGCCGCGCCCGCAAACACGTTTCCTGTATCGGCAACCTGATAGGCTGTATGCGCCATCATCAAGCCCATGTCGCGCCAGCCGCCTCAAGGACTAAGATTCTTTCTCCCGCGAGGCTGCGACACGCCCCGAAATCCGGGTACCATACCGTCACCTAAAGCTTTGTTTTGTCCCCGATTTGGCTAGCTTTGGTGCCGCGAAAATCCTCCGCGACATGCTGCAAAGCGGCCCTGATAAGGAAACCATGCCGACCGAGAAAGACTTCGTTCACCTGCACCTGCACTCTGAGTTCTCGCTGCTTGACGGCGCCTGCCGCATTGACGACCTCGTCAAGAAGGCGGTTGAACTTGAGATGCCGTCCATTGGCCTGACCGATCACGGAGTGATGTACGGCTCCATCGAGTTCTACACCAAGTGCAAGAAGGCGGGTATCAACCCCGTCGTCGGATGCGAAGTTTATGTCGCCACCCGTGGCCGCCACCAGCGCGAAAGCCACAAGGTCGACGGTTCCAACCACCTCGTCCTGCTGGCAAAAGACTTCACTGGTTATCGCAACCTGCTCAAGCTTGTCTCGCTCGGCTCCATGGAAGGCTTCTACTACAAGCCGCGTATCGACAAAGAGCTACTTAATAAATACTCAGAAGGCCTCATCTGCCTCTCCGCCTGCCTTGGCGGCGAGGTGCCGGAGCACTGCCTCAACGATGCGCTCGACAAGGCGCGATACGCCGCCGCCGAGTACCGCGAGATCTTCGGGCACGACAACTACTACCTCGAGATCCAGGACCACCAGCTAGCCAAGCAAAAGATCGTCAACGAGCAGCTCAAGCAGCTTTCCGCCGACCTCAAGCTGCCGCTCGTCGCCACGAACGATGTCCATTACCTGAACGCCGAAGACGCCGACCCGCATCAGGTTTTGCTGTGCATCCAAACAGCGACTACGCTCGATGATCCCAAGAAAATGAACTACGGTTCCAAGGACTTCTTCCTCAAGAACCAGCGGGAAATGCTTGAAGTGTTCCGCGACTTCCCCGACGCCCTCGCACGCACCGCCGAAATCGCAAACCGCTGCCATCTCGACATTGAAATGGGGCGCCTTGCGATGCCGTCGCCGGGTGCCATACCCGAAGGCATGAACGCTCAGCAGTACATGGCTCAGCTGTGCTTCGAAGGCATGTACAAGCGCTATCCCATCGTTACAGCCGAACACGAACAGCGCTTGCGGTACGAACTCGAAGTCATCGAAACGACAGGTTTCGGCATGTACTTCCTGATTGTACGCGACATCGCCCAGTATGCTCGCGGGAACGGCATCTTCTTCGGCGTCCGAGGTTCCGCCGCAGGATCCATGGCATCGTACTGCCTCGGCATCACCGATCTCGATCCGCTCACCTACGGTCTCACGTTCGAGCGCTTCCTTAACCCGGAACGTATCTCCATGCCCGATATCGACATGGACTTCGAAGACCGGCGGCGCGGCGACGTCATCGACTACGTCGTCAAGAAGTACGGCCGCGACCACGTCGCCCAGATTGTAACGTTCGGTACGCTTGCCGCCCGCGCGGCCATCCGCGACTCGGGACGCGTTATGGGTGAAATGCCAATGGCGGAGGTCGATAAGCTCTGCAAGCTAATCCCAACAATCCCGGTCGGCATGACCATCGACAAAGCGATGGAGGCGAATCCTGACTTCAAGGCTGCGCTAGACAGCAGCGCCGCCGCTCGCAAGCTCATCGATACCGCCAAGCGCCTCGAAGGCCTCACCCGCCACGACAGTGTCCACGCCGCCGGTGTCGTCATCGCCGCCGACCCGCTGTGGGAGAATGTGCCCATCCAAAAGGCCGACGATGGCGAAGGCTATGTCACGCAATACCCGGCAGGCTATCTTGAGAAAATCGGCTTGCTCAAGATGGACTTCCTGGGTCTTGCGAACCTAACAATCCTGGCTCGCGCAGTTGAGAACGTCAAAAACACGACCGGCGACGTAATCGACGTTTGGGACATTCCTCTCGATGACCGCCCAACCTACGACCTGCTCGCTCGCGGCGACTGCACCGGCATCTTCCAGCTAGAATCAGCCCAGATGCGTCGCTACATCGCTGAGCTCCGCCCAAACACGGTCGGCGAAGTCGCTGCTATGGTCGCGCTCTACCGCCCCGGTCCTATGGCGCACATCCCGCGCTTTGTCCGCTGCAAGCACGGCTTGGAGCAGATCACATACCTTCACCCGGCGCTTGAGCCCATTCTACAGGAGACGTTCGGCGTTATCGTCTACCAGGACCAAGTCCTTCTCATCGTCCGCGCTATTGCTGGCTTCTCGCTCGGACAAGCCGACATTCTGCGTAAAGCAATGGGTAAGAAGGACCTGGCCGAGATGCAGCGCCAGCGAGACAAGTTCATCAAGGGAGCTGTCGACAACGGCAACGAACTCGCCCTGGCCGAAGAGCTGTTCGACCTCATCACACCGTTCGCCGGTTACGCGTTCAACAAGGCCCACGCGGCCTGCTACGCCATGGTCGCCTACCAAACGGCTTACCTCAAGGCACATTACCCAGTCCAGTACTTCGCCGCGCTGATGGCGACACAGGTGTCCGACACCGACAAGCTGGTCAACTTCATCGAAGATGCCCGCCACCAGAAGATCGCGGTGCTCGCTCCCGACGTCAACAGCAGCGACTGCGACTTCACGGTAGAGGGCGATGCGATCCGCTTCGGGCTACTCGCCATTAAGAGCGTTGGACGAGCGCCAATCGACCTCATCCTCGATGCTCGCAACTCAGGCGACAAGTTCAAGTCGCTGCATGACTTCTGCGTGCGTGTCCAGGAAAAGGGCATGACATCGAAGTCCGCTGTCGAAACCCTGATACGGGTCGGCGCGTTCGAGTCCATCGAGAAGGACCGGGGACGATTGATCGCTGGCCTCGAATCGACCTGGGCGGCAGCTCAAAAAGCGTCTCAAGACCGAAAGGTTGGCCAGGGATCGATGTTCGGCGGCGACGAAATCGAAGACAGCGGTGCATCCGCCCCACCCTTGCCGTCAGTCTTTACGCCGCTCTCGCGCCAGGAAATGATGAACGCTGAGAAGGAACTGCTTGGCGTTTACCTATCAGACCACCCGCTAGATCAGTTCAAAGACAAGCTAAAAGACCTCATCACGCACACATGTGACGAGGCCAAGAGTGCCCCGGATCGCACACCAGTGAAGCTCGCGGGCGTCTTGAGCGCGACCCGTGTCTACTACACAAAGCAGAAGAACGAGCAGATGTACTTCCTAACCCTGGAGGACAAGTCTGGCTCAGTCGCCGTCACCCTATTCCCGCGCAACGCTATCGAGCACGGCGTGAACTGTGTCAAGGACAGCGTGGTCATCGTTGAAGGCAAGGTGTCTTACCGCGACCGCATCAACACGACGACTCCGGCCGAAGGAGAGGCGCCAACAGGCGGCTCCGGCGAGATCACAGCGGAGAAGATCATCCCCATCGCCAGCGCCGAAGACCTGCTCGGGGCATCGGCCAACAGGGCCAACGGCGAAGCGGCGCCCGACTTCAACAAACTTCACATCCGCATCTCGCCAGCCTACCGCAGCAAGCTCCACACGCTCCACGACATCCTGCGCACCCACCCCGGCACCGCACGCGTCCAGCTGCACATCAAAGAAGGCGGCAAAGGGATCACCATCGAGCCGCACATGAAGGTGAGCACCGAAATCGTCGGATATATCCAAAGCGTGCTAGAGAACCCAAGCGCGGTTTGGACCGAGTAGGCCGTTGAGTTTGATAGTGCGTTATGCGACGTAAGCTACTGTTCCAGTTTAATGGCTACCGTCGCATTCATCTGATGCCACGCGGGCCGCAATGCTATCGATGAGTTCAAGTGCCCGAACATGCGCTTGCAGCCTGCGATCTACAACCTCGCGCGATTTATCCAAGTAAGCGCTAGTAACGTCCTCGATGCGCAATAGCGGCTTCCAATCCGGATCGGGTATGGGTTCATCAGCGGGTGTTGCCCGCAGCGAACGAAGCCTTTCTCGTGTCCGCTCAAGATCGTTCGCAAGTGCGTCCTTCCACTCGTCGCGATACTCCCGGGTCGCTATCCTTTGGGCATCGTCTAGAGGCCGAAACTGCTCAACGATCCCTCGCAAGTCTGCAAGCTCTTCGCTAATGTTCGTCATGGGACGATGCCTTAATATTGTCGTAGGATTGAACGGCCACAACGAAACGAGACGGAGTGTGAGATTTGCGTAAACGCGCCAATTCCCAGACTTGCAGAACGATCCGTGTGGCCGCTGTGACGATGATTGTTACTGTAAAGCCAATTGCGACTTCCAAAGCGCGCCCCGACGGGTGCCGCGACAGGCACTGCGAAAGCGAGATCGCCACTAGCATAACCATCGATAGGCATCCTATTCCCATCGTGTTATTCGACGACCTGGTGATCTTTGCAACCTTAAGGTTGTAATACTCAAGAAGCACAGTACCCACTACTAGTACCGACTCAGCGATGCGAAGGGTCTGTAGCATTTAACTAATTCGCTCTCTCGTCCCGCCCCTACTTCGCAGGTGCAGACGGCACCGGCGGTACCACTGGCACCGCACTGGTCCCAGGCTTCACGCCAGTCGGAGTGGCGGGCGCAACTGGCGCATCCACAGGCTTACCGGCAGGCGTAGCCACAGTCGGCTTTGCTGTGACTGGCGGGGTTGTGGGCTTCGTCGGAGCCGCAGGCGGCATGGGCTTGACAACTGGGACTACTGGCGCCGTGGCGTCAACCGCCGGCGGGATGCTTCCTAGGAACGAGACTATACTTGCCTCCACATCCTTCACACTCGCCGGGGACATTGCACGGTTGACACCCTTGACCACATCCACAGGGCCGCCGCCGGTAATTGTGGCTACTTCGCGACCGATGGCGTCGAACGATGCGGGCGCTTTCTCGGCAATAACCACCAGCACTGGTATGCGCACCTTGCGGACGTCGAGTCTATCGATGCTTGGATAGCCGCCCGTCGCCAGCAGCGCCGCGCGCAGATCGTTGACGCTGCGGTACATCGCCGACAGGTCTGCGGGGGCCATGGTCTGCAGGTCGCCCGGCTGCACATTCTCCACGTAGGCCTTGACGGCTGGCTCGATACTCGCTGCCAGTATATCGCGCTTAGCGGGGACATACGCGCTGTCAACAAACTGCTGCCACGCCACATTTTGCCCCGGCTCATCTACAAGCCATCGTAGCAGGGCGGGCTCAATCAACGAGACGCTCGATGTCATCGTCGGGTAGCGTGCCGCAAATGCCAGCGCAACTGCCGCGCCGTAACCTTCGCCGACAAGGTGTGCCTTCAGGATCTTGCGATGCCGCATGAGCCAGTAGATGTCGTCGCGATCGACGGCCAGAGGGTCACGGGTGATCAAGAATTTGTTGACATTCGGCCAGTTGTTGCGGCGGCTATACGTGATAACCTGATACTTATTCACAAACGCCGGAGTGTAGTTGTCCCAGACCTGGTAATTGCTCAGCATGCCATGGATAAAGATAATCGTCTCGCCTGCCCCTTGGACGCGGTAGTGAAGGTCGATGTGGTTAACATGCACCGATCCCTCTTCTGCGGCAGGGAGGATGGCGGCGGACACGTGGCTCGCGCATACAAGCAGTGAGGTTACAACGCTTACAAGGGCGCAGACAAAGCGATAACTATGGGTATTCATTTGGGTAGTTCTCCTGAAAATTGAATCCTGTTTCCGCCACATGACGGGGCGATACGCGACGGTAATCGCGGGCAGTCAGGGTACAGGATTACGGGGTTGTTCGCTAAAATTGAGTTGCCGCTAGGAAATCCGTTTATTGAGGTTACGTTCCAAAGCCACCGGGTGCAAAGCCTCACAGAAAAGCTAGTCGCAGCACCAATTAGCCCCGAAGGGGTGCTCGGCGTCAGGGCGGGAGTTCAGTCCCGGCTGGCGGTCGTATCTGCGAATGCGGCAACCAGGACCACTTACCGCCAATGCCGTTAGCCATTCGCCCTACTGGTCGATATAGTCGCGCAACCGTGAATTACGGCTCGGGTGGCGCAGCTTTTTGAGAGCCTTCGCCTCTATCTGACGAATCCGCTCTCGTGTGACTCGGAAATGCTTGCCGACCTCTTCGAGGGTGTGCGGATAGCCATCGTCAAGCCCGAAACGCATCTTAAGCACGTCCCGTTCACGCGTCGTCAGCAGATCCAACGCCTCTTCGATCTTTTCGCGAAGAATGGCCCGCGTTGTCGCTTCCGAAGGCGACATGCTTTCGAGGTCCTGAAGGAAGTCAGCGAGGTGGCTGTCATCCTCTTCGCCAACAGGCATTTCAAGCGACAACGGTTCTGGAGCTACCCGAATAATCTCAGTGACGCGTTCAATGGGAATTTCCAGAACCTGCGCAAGCTCTTCGATCGTTGGCTCGCGCCCCAGATCTTGCACCAATTGCTGATTAGCTTTCATCAGCCGGTTGATAGTTTCAACCATATGCACCGGGATGCGGATGGTGCGTCCCTGATCCGCAATTGCGCGCGTAATGGCCTGTCGTATCCACCACGTGGCGTATGTGCTGAATTTGTAACCCTTGCGATAGTCGTACTTCTCGACAGCGCGGATGAGCCCTATATTGCCTTCCTGGATGAGGTCAGGCAAAGACATCCCGCGAAGTGTATACCGCTTGGCGATAGAGACAACTAGCCGCAAATTAGCTTGTGTGAGGGTGGTCTTTGCAGTCCTGTCGCCGTTTTCGATTCGCTTCGCCAACCGGACTTCTTCGTCGATGGATAGAAGGCTGGTGCGACCAATCTCCCTAAGCCACATGCGAACAGAATCGTCTAGCGGCATAGATTCGACGCTGGCTACTTCGTCGTCGGCACTGGCAATTACAGGTGATGGAAGTTCGCGGCGAGGCTTGGGGACGCTGGGGTCATCACCGCCATCTACGGGGCGTGCACTTGGGTCTGGTGTTGCGGAAAGCCCGCCCACCCGTGCGATAACTTCGATGCCTTCATCGGCGAATACTTGCAGAAGATCTTCAAGCGAATCCGAATCCAGTTGGTCATATTGGCATAGAGAATCGTTGATCTCGTCGTAAGTGAGCGTACCCTGCTGCTTTCCCTGGTCAAGCAGTCGCTGCACTTCGGTCTGATAATCGCCGACACTCTCCGTCGTTGGTTCCAAAGACACTGTCATTCCTACGAACTTTTCAGGCAGCCCGCGAGCCTTTGCGTTGCCTTATGAATTTAGGTAGTTCTATCTGCGCTTCCAAATCACCTGCATTGGCTCGTGATCGCAAATCGCTTTCATAAATATCAAGTCGACGGTCACGCAGTTCACCGATACACCCACGCACCATTTCCGCGTCAATGGGGAGTGATTCGCCCTTCATTGTGGTCATAGTGCCATCATCGGCCGCCGCGATACGAATTAATGATTCATATACCTCAGGATCGTCCTTTTCGAGTTTACGTAGAGCATCCGCAGGCTTCATTCCAGCAATAATCAAAGCAGTTAGCTTCCAGCCCGCCGGTTTGACGAAATCTTCGGCCTGAATTTCGTTGATAATGATCTCCGTCGCCTCGCCATTGCCCTCCAGTAGCGCGCGCACAATAACAAGCTCTGCAGTCTCGATTCCTCGCGGCGGGGCCACATGAGGCTCCTGCGGTCGCGGCTGATCGTACCGCTTGAACTGCCGATCCTTATACTCTTTATTCCCGTTCGGTTGCCAGTTTCCACGCCCTTGTTGGGGTCTTTGTGGTAATTGTGGTAAACGACCGTCGATTTCCTCCCGAATTTGCTCTTCGGCGAACGCGGCTCCAGACTGATAGTGCGGATGAAGTGGGGCAACTATCCGTATATACCGCTCACGCTCCATTACGCTCGTGGTTCCTTTGATCAGCGGCACCACTTCGCGGCGAAAAATACCCAGGCGATCATCCTCGGACATCGAGCTCAAATCGACGCTATCCATGAGCTTTCGCAGATGAAATTCGGTCACGGGGAGGGCGTTCTTGATCGCAAGCTCCAACAACGCCCGCTGACCATTCCGCAAGACGCTATCCGGGTCTTCGCCGTCGGGCATCGCCAGAATCCGCGTCTCCATTTCGACGTTCTTGAATATGGCGTCAGATTTGCGCGCGGCCTTCATTCCAGCGGCATCGGAATCGAACGCTAGCAGCACGCGACTGGCATAGCGCTTCAAGATATTGGCGTGGTCCTCAGTCAGCGCCGTGCCAAGTGTCGCGATCACGTTCTCAAAACCCGCCTGGTGGCAGGCGACAACGTCCATATACCCTTCAACCACAATCGCCTGATCACTCGCTACTATCGCCTTGCGCGCACGGGAGAGACCGTAGAGTGTGCGGCTCTTATGGAACTGAGGCGTCTCAGCAGAATTCAGGTACTTGGGCCGCCCCTCGATAGACTCCATAAGCCGACCGCCAAATGCGATAGGCCTGTCTTGCACGTCCACAATGGGAAAAACAATACGCTGCCAGAGCTTATCGCGAAACGTGCCCCGATCGCCAGCAAGAACGATCCCGGCCTCAACTGCATCCTCAGACGTCACACCATTACGCCTGAGGTACCGGAACACACCTTCGGAATCTTCGCCAGCGTAGCCAATCCGGAACGCCTTCTGGATTTCATAGCCCAGTCCGCGCCGCTCAAGATAGGCTTTAGCGACTTCCCCATTGCGCAGAGTTTCCTCGTAGTAAACTGTGGCAAGCTCAGCTGCTTTGAGAAGACGGTCCCGCTGTCCGGGCGGCTCCGCTTTCGCGAACTCATTGGTCAGGATTACGTTATATCGCTGCGCCAGACGCTCTAGTGCCTCGCGAAAACTGAGGTTCTCAACTCGCTGGACAAACTTGAAGACATCGCCGCCTTCGCTGCATTGCCCAAAGCAATACCAAAGGCCGCGCGCAGGGTTAACCTGGAACGACGGGGTTTTCTCGTTGTGGAATGGGCAAAGTCCCTTAAAGACACTTCCGGCCCGCTTGAGGGCAACATACGACCCGATCACGTCGACAATATCGGCGCGTCGTCTTACCTCTTCAATTTCGCTCGGAGTTGCCATGGGCCTCGGAATTTGTCGTGCGTGCAAAAGCCAAAAACGGGACCGGCAAAATCGCCGATCCCGCTGAGAGAAATGAGACTACTCGACGGCGGCGACCGTGACGCTCACAACCTTCTGATTGAACAGCTGGAAGGCAACGTGCGCCTTTTCGACATAGCGCATGGTTAATACTGAGTTAACCGTATCCTGCGACTCAGGATAGCCATACTTGTTAATCACATCGATGTACGATGTGCCCAAGGTGACACCACGTGACGTCTTCACGTTGGCGTTTTTCTGTCCCGATGCGCTGATCTGGATAACGCGGCCATCATTGGACATAGTGAAGTCTAGCGTGATGCCAGCCTTCGTGTTGTACTCATAAATGACGGTGTTGGCAGCAGCGGTTGCTGCGGCGGCAGCCGATCCCGGAGCCGCGCCAGGCGCCGGCATGCCAGCACCGGGTCCACCGAACTCGCCAGGCTGAGGCCCAACAGGCCCCGGCGCCGTTGGGGCCGCTACCGTTCCTGAAGTCGCGGTGGTCGCAGGCGTGATGATTTTCGCCGGGTTACCGAACTTCTTCAGCACCAAAACGGCCTTATCGAAGATCTTTACCCCGACCAACGCGCGCTCAGGGGGCACAGTCGCCGCGACTGATTGCTGTGGCACCCCGCCCAAAACAAGGGCGATCAGTGTCACGATGGCCGTAAAAGTGGAAAACCTGTGAATGTTGGCAGCCGCGTTCTCGCATACCTTGCGCTCGGACCTGCTCGCTGCAACCGTCAATTTGTACATTCCGATAACTCCTGAGATGCCTCGCAGGGCTTAAATATTGCTCTAACCTGCAAATTACATGGCAAGCGAGACAACAGTCATTGTGACCCATTTCGCGCCATATTCGTATCACGCCAACCCGGCCCATATGAAATCAGGTACCTGCGGCTAGCTCACATCGGTACGACGACGTCTACCCACAGATTGTTCGCACAGCATACACCCACAATTCAAATATATGCGCCGCGATGAATATCGCGGCGCATATGTACTTGTACCTAGAGTGCTGCGACAGGCGCATCCACTGTTCCATTGACAATGAAGCTTCCCGTCGCGCCTTCTCCGTTAGGTGTAAACAGAACATTCGCAAACGTTACATTCAATTTAGACGCGGTCGCGGAATTAACCTTCACCGTTCCACCCGAAGCAGTGAATACTTTCGGGCCCTCTATAAACGAGAAATTCACTCGCGGAGAAGAGGCGAAGTTGAAAACGCTACCGTCCGCAACCGTCAACCCAAACAGATCCATCGCGAAGTCAGAACCGGTCTTGGCAATATCTACCGTATACTGACCGTCGTAGGACACACCGCCTAGCGTGAACGGAGTATTAAATACGGATGTTTTCGCAGTGCCCCCGTATGCTCCTGCTGACAGAGTTGTCGTGTTTGCGATCAGGCTGCTAATAGTCAGTCCCGCGCTCGGTGTCCCTGTACCCCCAGTTCCTCCGGTACCCCCAGTGCCGCCTGTACCTCCGCTTGAACCAGTATTCGCCCCGAACATATACGGCCCATACGATAATCCGTCGATTACTATCGTTAACGACCCGGTCGTGCTCGGAGGAATAGGTAAGTTGCCGCTGATATGAAATACGTGGGAATGATGTAATTGGTCGAGATAAGAACCGTTGACACTAAGCGCGCCGGTTACCGGGTCGAACGTTCCAGTGCACGCTGGCGTAGCAATCACGGCCGCAGGTCGTACGGCACCCGCAACCGACGGATCTACGATCGACAGCATTCCAGAGACCGAAATACCCGAATTCGCAGTAGTAAGACTCAGGGAGCCAGTTTGCGTTCCAAACCCGAGGTTTGTCGCGGTGAAAGTCCGGCCGGAGAAGGCGGGCGAAACGAGGCCCGCTCCTGTTCCGCTGCTGGAACTCCCGCAACCAGAGATCAGAGAGACTGAGACGCAAAGAAGGACAATCGCAGCGCACAGTGACTGCGATAGACGTGTAAACAACATTGGACACTCCATTCAAAGAAACGGTTGGCAAAATTGCCATGGCCGTGCGTACCTGATACGTGCGCGAACTACACTCGCATAGGTTGTCGTGCCGTGGGCAATACGCGCCGCAAAACCGGCTCACAAGAAGCGAACCGCATGGCTGTCCGGTTGCCGCACATAATATACGGTATAATTCATTTCAAGAGTACCACGAATTCGGCCTGCTTGGCTAAAACGATTGACTCAGTGAACTCAGAATTAAGTAGAGGAACGAGATAATCTACAGTTGGTGGCCAATCAATTTCATTTTGACGAGCTGTCGGCGACGAGAATAGGGTAATTTATAACGTTAAGTATCGGCACTGAAGCGAAAGCCCCGTTTTTGAACACTTGAAGGAAACTAGCGTCTATAGGCCATAGATGCGGTACCAACCTCTAGTATTGCGGGGTGAACAGGTGATTTGTTTGTCTAAGCCGGACACCGCCCTTCTGGCACGGTGTCGAGAAGATGATCCCACGGCATTCGATGAGATAGTTCTGCGATATAAGCAGAAGATCTTTCAGTACATACTTCGAATGGTCGGGGACAGCGAGGAAGCCGAGGACTTGACGCAGGAGGTATTCGTGAAAACGTACCTCTCATTGTCGAGCTTTCGGAGCCAATCGAGCCTCAACACCTGGCTGTATAGGATTGCGGGCAATATTTGCATTGATGCGCACCGGAAACGTTCTCGCAAAGAGAATGCATTCGGAGGCCCCACAGTCTCGCTTGACGACGGTCGCAACGACACGGGCGACGGTGTTGACGAAGCACGCCCCGCAAAAGAAGCGCCTGATGATCGCTACGAGCCATACCACGTTCTAGAGATGCGTGAGCTCGATGTCCAAATCCAAGAAGCGCTCTCGCTTCTGCCGGATAAAATGCGCACCGTCGTTATTCTGCACGATCTCGAAGGTTTGCCGTACGAGGATATCGCCGAAATCGTTGACTGTCCCCTAGGGACGGTCAAATCGCGCCTATTTAATGCGCGAGTCCAACTAAGAGATACGCTTAAGCAGTATTTGGAAGCATAGCGTGGACGGGTACTCCGCGATTTGCTTAATTAGAAATGCCTGGTTAACTAAAATGAAGCGAACACAGTGCAACAGTTTTCGGCCAATGATTTCTGAATATTTGGACAACTCGCTGTCCGCCGACAAAATGTGGAAAGTGCAAATGCACCTCAGCATTTGTCCAGACTGCGCCAAGCTCGCCGAGTCGCTAAGCGAAACGGTCACGCTGATACGCCAGTTGCCGGCGCAGACCTTGTCCCCCAGCTTTGACACCAATCTGGCGTCGCGAATTGCAGAAGCTGCCAAACAAAAGCAGCAACTTGCCCGCGCGCCCTGGGTCATTCGTGCCGCCCGACAGGTCTCGACAGCGTTTTCCACAGACTCGATCATCTACAGCCGAAAATACCGACTTACCGCGCCGGTGGCCCTTGCGACAGCTATGCTTGGCGTTGCCCTACTGCTAAGCTCGCCATCGCAAGTGGCACCGCCAGAGACCCACGCAGTGGCTCCAGACTCAGCGTTTGCGACGGCATGCATGCACCAGAACCACACGTATATTTCTGGCCAACCCTTCGCCGACCCGTCGGCACAGGCACTTCTACAACGACAAGCCGACGACCACTTGCGGCGAGATGGCGCGGCTCTGCTTGGATCGGAGAACATCTAGAATGCGCCCGATGCGCCTGGTCTGCTGTGCAGCGGGTTTCACCGCGGTAGCGCTTTCGTGCGCCCCTGTGTTCGCCAGCGAATGGGGCGACTCGTTGCGCCAGCCTCCTGCGCGCAACGTACCACGTAATACCATCTCCGCAGTGTCAATAAGCGACCCGGTCGCAGTGGACCTTGTCCTAAAGATGCTCGCCGCCCAGCGAACCCTCGCCTACACTGGCGTTCAAACAACCACGCTTTATACTACGAGTGGGACCACGACGACATCCGAACAGTCCATCACGCGCAATGGACTTCAAGGCATGAGGATGGACTACTTAAGCCCCGAGTCGCTGGCGGGAGAACGACGCGGCGATAACGGTCGTTTCCTCTGGCACTATGTCCCGAACCGAAAACAGGTAGAACAGCTGCCAAGTGCAATCGGTCGCCTTCGCTCGGAAGCCAACCGCGCCGCTACAGCAGTCCGGCGTGCCGAAATCGGAGTTAAGGTGATCAGCGACGACACTGTTGCTGGGAGGCGCGCCACTATCGTCCAGGCATCCCCAACCGCGATAGGCAATGCCGGTTCGCGACGGTTCTGGATCGATCCCACTAATGGCGCCCAACTACGCATCATCGTTTACCGCCCTGATGGCAGCCCAGTATCCGACTCGTACTTTACGCAGATCTCTTACAATCCTCAATTCGAGCCAACTGTGTTTGAGCCGCCGTCGGACACCGTCATTGTGCCGCGAAGAGTTGATCGCCCATTCAAATCGGTCAAGCAAATCCCTCCAGGCATTGTGCCATCGCTCAAGTTCGACCCCGTCGAGCCATCCTATTTGCCAGCAGGCTTTCGGTTTGACACCGCCCAGATGTTTGACTACAAAGGCAATCCCGCGCTTGGCGTTAGGTACGGCAACGGCCTCACTGTCATGTCAATCTACGAAGCACCTGCGCCAGCCGCAGGAACAGCCTCGCGTTATAAGGTCTCGCGTCCAGGCATGCTGACGGGAGTGATTGGCGGGATCAAAATCGTACTCCTCGCTAACATCGAGACAAATGAGCTGATTCGCGTATTCCAATCTTTAAGATAGCTAGCTACAAGGTAATTCTAGACGACGCGCGGTAGCCACGGAGATAGAAATCCAGTAGTCAAGCGGTGGAATAGGACCAATTGCGGGCCTCTACGCTGTATAATGTATGGCACAGGAGCCACTCCCCAAATGTCCGAAACACTCAACCCTTCTGAATCCCCGGCACTGCCGTTGGGGGATTCCGAAACGGCGCCGCGTCAGGGCGTCACTTTCCGCTCGGTCGTAGCAGGAATATTGTGCGTCGCGCTTGTCTGCGTATTGGTCACGCAAGCCGAGCTTGTCGTCCAGTCAATCCGAATTGGCTACCTGCAGCTTCCACCAGTCAGCATTGCTCTTCTTGCCGGTGTGCTCCTCGTGAGTCAGCTCATGAAAACCATCTTCGGCAAGCGTTTCGGCTTCGCGCCCGCTGAGATGGCCGTCGTCTACGTGATGAGCATCGTTGCGGCGATGGTATCGTCTCACGGCGTCGTTCAAAAATGGCTGCCGCTGCTTGTTGCTCCGATCTACTTCTCGAACAATACATCTAACTATTTCAACATTTTTAACCTGTTCCCGAAGTCCATGCTGCCATACGATCCCAACGGTAGCCCCAAGCAAGATGTCGCGACTTGGTATTACGAAGGGCTTCCCAAGGACGCCGCAATTCCCTGGCACAACTGGATTGGTCCCGTCCTCGTTGGCGGATTGCTTCTCCTCCTGGTGATCAGTGCGTTTATCTTCCTGACTTCTCTCCTGCGACGCCAATGGATCGATAGCGAAAAGCTCGCATTTCCGCTCGCACAGTTGCCGTTGGAAATGATGGGCCACGATTCAACTTCAGGCTCCATATTTTCGAAGCCGTTAACGTGGGGGGGGATCCTCCTACCGGTAATCATCTATGGTATCGACTGGATCCACCAGTTCGCGCCGTCGGTCCCCCTCATTCCGACCAGCATCCTGCTGAACACGTACCTGACCACCCCACCGCTAAACCAAATCGCGTACACGCCGCTGGTCTACTCATTCGCTGCAATCGGTTTCTTCTACCTGCTGTCCACGGATATCCTGTTCTCCATCTGGTTCTTCTTCCTACTCACCCGAATCGAGCAGGTGATCGCCATTAGCGTCAACATGGATATGCCTGCGATGCCGATGTATCCGCCACCGCTCTTCGTGGGATACCAAACCGCCGGCGCTTACGTGGTATTGGTCTGCTACTTCTTCATCATCGCCAAACCGCACCTCTCCCGAGTGTGGCAGGCTGTTCTGGGGAAGGGTCCGTACGTCAACGACACCCAGGAAATGATGTCGTACCGCTCGGCCGCGATTGGGCTTGCGGTTAGCCTCATAGGGGCGATTGCCATGCTCACATCCATGGGGATGTCACTTTGGCTGTCTGCGCTTGAAATCCTCGGCTTTGTGTTTATCATCGCCATTGTGATGGCCCGAACAACAGCCGAAGCGGGCATGTTGATGACGGAAACAACCTTCCGCCCAATTGACCTGTTCCGAATTGGCGGTAATCTGCATTCCCTCGGTCCGGTCAACCTCAACATGCTGGCCTTTGTCGACAACCTGCTGCTACGCGACCAGCGCGGTCTCATCCTCACCGGACTGCTGGACAGCGCGCGTGTTGCCGATGGCACCAATCTCAAGCGACCGCAACTAGTACGCGTGCTTGTTATTGGTATCCTTGTCGCGCTATGTGTCGCCGTCCCGCTGCAAATCTACCTGCCCTACACCACCGGTGGACTAAAAATGGACAGCTGGATGATGCACAACAGCCCGCTGACATCCCTCAACGATTACAAGCAGTACTTCACGGCTGGCAGCCAGCCTATTCGCAACCCGTGGCAAATGCCAGTCTTCTTTGGAGTCGGCGTTGCGATGACCATCTTCTTAACCGTGATGCGCTCGATGTTTTACTGGTGGCCGCTTCACCCGCTGGGTTACGCTATCGCCGGTTCATGGAGCACAGTGCAGTTCTGGTTCCCGTGCTTCCTCGCCTGGATGTTCAAGTCCGTTACGATGCGTTACGGCGGCGTGGCAAGCTACCAGCGGTTGAAGCCGTTCTTCCTTGGCATGATCATCGGCGAATTCAGCGTAGCAGTCATCTCAGTTCTCGTTTACATGTGGACCGGGTATGTTCCACCGCCATTCCCGTGGGGATAACCCCAAACGACGCAACGTAAATTCGGCGTGACGACGCCACAATAACTGGCTCCTTCAACTAAAAAGGGAAGGAATTTCGCCGCGTCCTGACGAATACACAAATATATATGGCAGAAACCGAAGAAATCACACTCTATACGCCTCTGGAAGTTGCCAGTCAATGCAACATTAGTCGCCGCCGCATCTACGACTGGATAGCGGCAGGCTGGTTGCGCAGCAAGCGTGTCGGCGGGCGATGGGTGGTCTCTGCCGACGATCTGGACTTCTTTCAAGCCACGTGCCGAGGCGCGGAAAGCCGCCTGATGCCTCAGTTATGGGAGTGGGAACAGATTTGGGCAGAAAACCCCACCCACGTATCGCAATGGCGAGTTCCCCCTACTCCACGCAAAAAGAAAAAGGCCAAAGCACCCAAGGACTAGCCTTGGATTGATATCACAAACGGCGTCCCCTGATCACTCAGGTGGACGCCGTTTCCTTGCGATACCTGCTCGTAGGCACGTCCTACAGCGATAGGCGCCTCTGTTTCCCCCGCTTGCGCCACAGTTCGATCACCTTCTGCTGGGGCGCTGGAAATGGCATCCCGTCGGTATCTTCATCCGACACCCAACGCACCTCCACCGCTCGACCGAGAACAGCAACAGGATCGCCGTCTCCAGCCGCTTCGAAACACGTCAGCGCGATCCGCCGGTTCATCACAACATGCTTGACCGTCCCCACGGCATCGCCAACGACCACATCAAGCCCCACACTTTCTACAGCCGCCCGCCTCGCGCACTCAGGTCGTGTCTCACCATCGAGCAGCGTCGCCCGTGGCAGTTCCCAGAGGCTGGCCCAGACGCCGCCCTCGGGCCGCTTTACGACAAGCAGACGACCGTCACGCTCAATTGCGGCAGCGCAATCAACCACATCGATCCACCGGGTCTTCCTAGACCGCACAGGGTACATCTGTGGCTCCCCTGCCTCGTACGCGCGGCAAAAGGGACGCACCGGACACGCACCGCATTTGGGTGTCGACGGCAGGCATACCGTCGCCCCAAGTTCCATCAGCGCCTGGTTGAAATCGCCAACGCGCGCCTCGGGGAGTTGCGCCTCAGCCACCGCCCACAACTGTGCTATGCCCTTAGTGCTGTCGATATCAGTGCTATCCGCCAGCAGCCGCGAATAGACCCGCATGACATTGCCGTCCAGAACCGGCGCGCGTTCTCCATAGGCGATCGACGAAATCGCCCCAGCTGTATATCGCCCGATTCCCGGAAGCTTCGACAACCCGTCAACGGTTCTAGGCAGCTCTCCACCGTGCGTCTCGCAAACAATTTCCGCAGTTCGCTTGATATTGCGCGCTCGCGAGTAGTAGCCCAGTCCAGCCCAAAGGGATAGCACAGCTTCCATTTCCGCAGTTGCCAGCGACTCAACAGTTGGCAGCGTTTCCATCCAGCGGTTGTAATACGGGATCACCGTACTCACAGTGGTCTGCTGCAGCATGATCTCCGAAATCCACACCGCGTACGCGTCATCCTCGCGTTCCCGCCAAGGAAGATCGCGTGCGGCGGTGTCGTACCACGCGAGGAGTGTGGGGGCGAAATCATCGGGGAGCTCGTTGCCTTGGAATTCCTGGGTTTCTTTCACGAACGTGATAGTACCCGCGCATGCCGTGCCTATGATAGCTAGAGCCCTTTGAGATACGGCATCACAATTCCCCGCGGCTCCATCGAAACAATCTTGTTTCCACAATAGGAAAACTGCGTGTCGATGGCGCGTCCATCGCCCACGCCACCGATCAGGGTCGGGCTGTTGACAGAGCCAGCCACTTCATATGATGTCCACATCTGTGGCGTGACACTCCACGATAACTTATCTCCAGCCCTCACAGCGCACTCAAACCAATAGTCGCGTTCAGTTAGGCAATCCGCTTTCATAACTAGATCCGCCGTCAATGACTTAAGCACATGGACAACGCAATCGCGTTTGGCCAGTAAGTACCATCCCGATTCACCGTCGGCTATGACGGACACACTGGCGGACTCATACGCAAAGGGAGATCGTATCGTAACAGTAGGAGATCCACCATCGGTGCCGCTTTCGTCTATGAGCGCGTCACGCACCGCCAGAAGGGCCCGCACGCCATGGTAAGCGCAGCACGCACCGCTGGTCATCCTGACGCCCAAAGCCTCGGCCCTGTTCGGCGATTGGCCGTTCGAGCCGCCTTCGGCATCCGAACCTGGCATATTAGGCGCACTGGAACCGGTAGGAGGGAACTGCCCGTGGTCACAGAGAAAACTGCGGCAACTCGCCCATGTCCCGTCAAGCCATGACAGCGAATCGTCATCGCTTCTACCCCCGCCTTCGGCGACACACTTGCCTGGATCCGTCACCTGGCGCAGGAAAAGCTCATTGACCACACATCGCTCTACATCATCCCAAAGCAACCTCGCGTCGCAGTCTACGACACCGGCCTCCGCATACCGTGCAAGTCGCATCGCAAGCTCGACGATATCGACTGTGGAACACAATTCAGAAACCGGCCACCGCTCCGGAGCCGACGTTTCCGGCGCATACCCGCAGCTGCTAACAACATTCTCGTTACTCGCGCCGCGCCCCATCATCCAATGGTAGATCTGGACAACCATCCCCCTCTGGCTCGCGGCGCCGTCGATGTCTCCCCGCAGATCGTAAAGGTCAGCGAGGTTGCACAGCCCCAACACACCGCAAGCGTTTCCGTGGTATTGACCGTAGAACCGCCCGTCGCGATCAAACGTAGGCGTGGTACTTCCACGTCGATGTTCCCCGCCGACCAAATACCCTGTACCAATTTCCGCCGCCAATGCCGCTAGCGCTGAGTCTCCCGTCAGCGCTGACAGTCGCGCGACGGGTCCAACAAGCTGCGATGACACAATACACCAACCGTGCCAGCAATACTTGCCAAAATGACGTCCCTCTGGCATCGTGGGCGAACCATTCCAGTATGCATCACTTTCCCATTCCAAATAAGTAGATCCGTCCGGAGCCGATTTCCGCACTGCCAGTTGGGTAACGCCTGCGATAAGCTGCTTGGCGCGCTGCATCGACTCAGCGGCGGCAACACCGCGCAACTCGATATCGAGCAGAAGATATTCGAGAACACGCCCTTGGTCCCACATGTGGTAGTAGTAATCGCCCTCCTCTGGCTCGCTATATTCCGGCACAAACGCCATCCCCGTCAACGGACTTAAGATATTCGAAAAGTGAACCTCAAGACCGCGAATCACACCGCTATCGCTTTCGCCGATTTCACCCAAGCTCGCCATCTTGGCCCAACAATAGAGCGCGCGCGCCGTTGTATCTCCATGATCCCATTGCGACTCCTCGCGTAGAGGTCTCGGAAGAATCTCGCTTGCGAATATCGGTCGACAAGCATCGCCCTGCCAAACCACATTCTGCGCCATAAAGCCGCCCTGGGCCAATCGTAATCGCTCTGTAATCTCGTGCCACTGTACAAGCATAACTGCTCCCCGAATATTGACGCCACGCCTGCGGCATTGAGCCATTGTATCAAAAGAAACTCTTCGCCGATTGTATGGGGTTATCTTGCCGTTGGAAGGGATTTACTATCTGAGAGTTCAGCCGAGATCGCGAGCCAAGTGCCCTGTAGGCCCTACGGATCAAGATCACACCTTCTTCGGCTGGACTCCGGGTATTAGTTACAAAGAGCTTGACAAATGAACATTCGTTCGATTATAATATAACCATAAGAGAACTGCATTATCAAGAATGTTACTTAAAGCAAATGACACTAAGGAACAAGCCAATGGCTCGAAAGACTAATACGACAATACCTCGCGACTATTCCGAACTCAAGCCGCCCTCGACGCCCCATGACACAAGTCATATCCGGGTACCAAACGCATATTATGCGCGGAGTAATCATCGATTATCCAACTATTTTACTAAGCATGAGCACAAAAATATGGAAAACGCATACCCACCTCTATTTTCGTGATTACCCACCTGAGAGACACAAGTTCTGACCAACAACATGTTGACACTTGGGTACGACCTGTTAGGCTCTTACAATATACTGAACGACAACATGTTGTCGTTGGCATTGTACGCGCGCCCGTGCAGTTTTCATAGCGGCCCCTGCCGCTCCGACGTCCCGGCTGGGACAATCATATATTCGCTAGCCACTGAATTCATTCAGTGGTAATCGTTGGCGCAATGCGGCCATTTTTCGCAAGCGAAGCCTTGAGAAAAACCTAGTAACTTAGCAATTAGGTTGCGTTCGAATTGAACGCAATACCCTGTTTGGTTCAGGCTGAGAAGCGGGCCGTTATCGCGCCTTCCGAGGCGCGGAAAGGGGTGACTTCGCGGTCTTCCGCGCACCTAGGCTCAGCCTGGTTAGGCTGGAATACAGCGAGCTATCGGTCATTCGAAGCTACTATAACAGATGACGTCGGTCCGCCGCCCGCCTACGCTCAGCCTTACTGCGCTATCCGGGGCTGGCAGCAAGTTTTCACCATGGCAATACGCTCATGGATACAACGATTGGCAATAGGCTATGACAATGCAACGTGGCAAGGCTATTCGTATTGTAATCGCGGTCGCAAGCTTCGGCCTTGGGGCAGCAGCACTGATTGGCGGCGAAGTTCTCTTTGCGCTTTACGGGTTTGGTTCGCCTGAGCCATTTACCAACCCCAGCAGAGAGCCAGTGCATTTGGGATCCGGGTCTCCCATAACTCTTGTTGTCATGGGCGACAGCACAGCTGCCGGTCAGGGCTCTCCATACGAAAGCGGTATCGCAATGCGGTGCGTTCGATTCCTGGCACAGCGACATCGTGTGACACTCATCAACCTGGGCGTGTCGGGCGCCACAACGCCTGAAGTAATGAGCGCACAGCTGGAGAGCGCATGCCAATTTAAACCCGATATTGTGTTGATCGCATCAGGGGCGAACGACGCGACGCATTTTACCGCCAGCGACCGCATTCTTGATTCGGCGAAAGCCATTGTTGCGTCACTGGCGCGCCTTCCCAATCCGCCAGCGGTTATCGTGACTGGCTCACCAGATCTCGGTTCCGCGCCGCGATTTCCCCAGCCTCTGCGCTGGTTTGCCGGGACGCAAACGAAGCGCGTGAATGCAGTGTGGCGAGATGCCATAGCAGGGACAGATACAATAATGGCGCCAGTCGTCGAATCAGGACCAATATTCGCACGACACCCACAGCTCTATAACACCGATGCGTTCCACCCGAACGCAAGCGGTTATGGAGAATGGTGGCCCATAATACGCGCCGCGTTGGAGCAAGCAGAAGCGGCACGGTGATCAAATATCGCACTTCTCGACACTGGTACAATTGGCAAGAGGCAAAGCAAAACAATGGCGAAGATTTCGATACGGTATGTTTGCCGCGAATGCGGCAGCGATCAGCCCAAGTGGCTGGGTCGATGTCCGGGGTGCGGCGAGTGGGGCACGCTGGACGAAGTCGCTCTCCCAACAGCATCCAAGGCCACAGCAACAGCCGCCCGCGTTGCCAGCTTTCCCCTACTCTCCGCCGGTGCTGGCGCTCCGAGGCGGCTGTCGGAAGTGCCATCCCCTGCGCAGGAGGGGCGATCATCCACCGGCATCGGCGAGTTCGACCGCGTCCTCGGTGGCGGCATCGTTCGTGGTGCCCTCATCCTCATCGGCGGCGATCCCGGCATTGGCAAGTCGACCCTGTTAACACAAGCGGCTGCCCATCTCGCCAAGAATGTCGGCAAAACCCTTTACATCTCTGGCGAAGAGTCTGCGCCTCAGATCAAGCGGCGGGCCCAACGCCTCGGCGTCACCGATAGCGACGATCTGCTGCTGCAAACCGAAACTGATGTGACGCTTATCGACGCAGCCATTCGCGCCGAAAAGCCCCAGTTTGTCATCGTCGACTCAATTCAGACCATGTCGCATCCTGAGGTCGAAAGCGTCCCCGGCAGCGTCTGGCAGGTCCGAGCTTCGACTGCCGCCCTCGCCCGTATCGCAAAAGGAGAAGGCATCCCGATCTTCCTCGTTGGCCATGTCACCAAGGAAGGCTCGCTCGCTGGCCCGCGAGTGCTAGAGCACATGGTGGACACCGTGCTGACGTTCGAAGGCGACCGCCACTCGTACTACCGCATCCTGCGCGCGACCAAGAACCGCTTTGGCAGCACCGATGAGCTTGGCATCTTCGAAATGACCGAGCAGGGCCTCAGCGAAGTCCCCAACCCAAGCGAACTCCTGCTCTCCGAGCGCCCCGAAAAGACGCCCGGATCGGCGGTAACATGCATCATGGAAGGCACGCGCCCTCTCATGGTCGAAGTGCAAGCCCTCATCGCGCCCTCCTATCTCGCGAACCCGCGGCGGGCGGTCACCGGGATGGACCTCGCGCGCATCCAAATGATCCTCGCCGTGCTCGAAAAACGGGTCCGCATGTCGATGGCCAACCAGGACGTGTTCGTCAACATCGCAGGCGGCGTCCGCGTCGACGAACCCGCCGCCGACCTCGCCGTCGCCCTCGCGGCAGCGTCCCACCTGCGAGACATCCCCATCGACGCCGCCCTCGTCGCCATCGGCGAAATCGGCCTCGCCGGAGAAGTCCGCGCCGTAGGCCGCATCGACGCCCGCCTCGCCGAATCCGCCCGCCTCGGCTTCACCCGCGCGGTGATCAGCAAGCGCAATAAAACAGCCCTCCGAGGACGAGTCCCCGACACCATGCACGTAATCGGCGTAGAAAACGTCAGTGAAGCTGTTGAGGCAGCAATACGGGGGTAATGGGAGTCAGGAGGCGCTCCAGGGCCGCGCGGGCGATTTTTAGGCCGCCGAGGACGGCGATATTGCAGCGGTTGGTGTACTAAATGCTGCCGATGTTTGGATGCGGGACCGAAAGGTGAATATCTTGCTTCGCTCAGTTAGCTTTTTGAGAGGCGGGGATAACGAATGCACGATGCGCTCATTATTGGTGGGGGACCGGCAGGTTTGTCGGCGGCGGTCTACCTGGGCCGGTTTCGGCGTCGCGTGCTCGTGCTTGACGAGGGCAAGGGGCGGTCGTCGTTTAGCCAGATCAACGAGAACTACCTGGGCTTCCCGGACGGTGTCAGTACGCGCGAACTGCGGGAGCTTGGCCGAAAGCAGGCGGAGCGGTTTGGCGCTGAGTTTGCGGATTGTGTCGTTGAGGCAATTGAACGAACCGAGATGGGCTTTGTAGCGCGCTGTGGGGACCGCGATTACGAAGGGCTGACGGTTCTGTTTGCTACGGGCGTCTGCGACATCTGGCCGGATATTGCCGGGATTGAGCGTTGGATTGGATGCGGCGTGTTCTGGTGCATCACCTGTGACGGCTTTCACGCTATTGATAAGCGAATCGTGTGTCTGGGCAACGACGACGAAGCGGCAACGACCGCGCTGCAGTTCCTGCTTTACACACGAGAGGTGACGCTTATTGTAGACCCGGGTCATGACCGAATCAGTGATTTGAAGCGGGCCGAGTTGGTGAAATACGGGGTAGGCCTCGTGTCCGGGCACGCTTCCTCAATCGAGGCCAGCTCGGACGGGTCAAGTATCGCCGCGATCTGCCTTGAAGGCGGCCAGCGTCTAGAGTGCGACATGATCTTCTCGCTGCTGGGAGTCACACCGAATACCGGGATGGCGAAAGAGCTTGACGTAACCACCGACGAGCAAGGCTACATCGAGATCGATGATGAAGGATACACAAATGTTCCGGGTGTGTTTGCGGCAGGCGACTTAACGAAAATGTACACGCAGCAGGTGGCGTCCGCAGTGCACGCCGGGGCAGAGGCGGCGCAGACGATGAACTACTACCTGTACGCGAGCTTCCAGAAGAACGTCGACGACTGCCTCCCGGAAGCGACGCCCGAAGAAGCTGCGCTAGTAGGCTCGGCTGTGGAGACGCTCCCGCCCGAGCAAGGCGGTCCGATCAACGTGCGCGAAGCGGCGGAGGAGGACTTGAGAAACGAGGTGGCTACCTATTAGTCGACGCGCAGCGTTTCCAAAGGGATTACTTAGTATCAGGCAATACTATCAGCGGCTCGCACCTGAAATAAGGGTCGAGTTCGACTGCTCGATGTTGCTCTCTATCTGATTCCTTAATTCGTCCTAGGCCGACAAGCAGCTTTCCAAGGCGATAGTGCGCTGGCGCGTACGATGGGTCCATTTGTATTGCAGTGATGTATTCGGATTCGGCGTGTTGATTATCGCGCAGTGCCTCTAGGCATCGGCCAGCGTTGTAATGCCCGGATGCGAGGTCAACGCGCTCGGCGATCACCGCGCGGTACTCGCCTAGCGCCGTGGCGTAGTCCCCTCGCCGCTCGGCGATGTGGCCGTACGCGTCGTGGGCAAACACGGACCGGCTGTTGACCCGCATCTGTGCGGCCATGAGGGTGTTCGTATAGGTCCAAACCGTGCACCGCTGAGCGCTGACGATGGCCAGAGCCATCACAATGACCATCGCTCCGGCTTCCCAGCGAGGTCTGCGGGCCACGAGTGAAGCTACGGCGATGGCTGGGCCGAGCATGGCGACGTAGGCGTATCTGTCGGCGACTGTGGAGTAGTACTGGAACGTGAACGGCACCAGACCAAGCACAGGTAGCAGCGCGGCAAGCGCGACCAGGGAGCCGACCGCAAGCCACGCGGCAGACTTACGATATAGCCAGCAGATGGCGGCGATAATGGGCGGTATCGCCCATTCGATGAAAACGCGGCGATCCGCGAGGGCGATCTGGGGCGTTCGCCCATAGTCAACCGCAAGCCCGCCGGGCCAAAGAAGCTTGCTAAAGTAGAACACGATGGCGTCAGCAGCGACAAATGTGCGCTGCCACGGTGCGACGAGCGCATAGTTACCCTGCGAGCGCTGCCCACCGGTCAGCCACGCTATCGCGATAGCAGCTGCGACCCACGGGAGCGCATGAAGTGCGTACTCGCGCCAAGCTCGCTTGTTAATGGCGGCGTCGATGATGACGGCGATGATTGGAAAGGCGACGGCGGACGGTTTGGCAAGGAGCGCGGCGACCATGAGCACGGAAACGAGCATGTAGTACCACTTGTGGGCACGACGGAGGTAGACAAGGACGGCAGAAAGCCCGCAGGTGGCCGAAAGCAGGCCGCGCAACTCCGAAACCCAGCCTACCGACTCAACTTGTAGCGGGTGCAGCGTGAAAACAAGCGCTCCGAGAAGCGAAGCACCTGAGCGTTTTGTGAAGAGCTGCAATATGCAGTAAACCAGCACTGAATTGGCCGAGTGAAGCAATACATTGGCAGCGTGGAAGACGTGTGGGTTGATTGTCGCGCCAGTATCGGAGACGTCCGGCCCGCCCAGAACATGCCCGATCCAGACGAGTGCTCCGTAAACTGTATAGCTGAGAGGGATGTAGAGCCGATCATACACATTAGTCCAAATGTGGACGAACGACGACCATGTCAGTGGGTTGAGGTAATGATTGTCGTATGTATGGCTGGCGTCGTCGAAGAGTACGAAGTCGTAGTGAACCGATTTGCCGTAAACGAGCAGGCACGCCACGATGACGATGCCAATTGCCACCTTTTGGCGTCTTAACTCTTTGCGGTCGGTCGGTTCAGTATTCATGGCCAAGAAAATGGCCCCGGGGATTGAACCACGGGGCCGTCATGTTGCGATTTGCTTACTTGTAGGCGATTGTGACAGGCTGGCCGTCGAGATCGTCGGGCAGCTTCACGCCGAGAAGCCAGAGCGCGGTTGCAGTGGTGTCGTACGTGATGACAGGCGTGTCTATCTGGAAGTTCTTCTTGACATGCGCACCCGATGTGATCCACGGAATGGTCATGTCTTCGGGCGACCGGCTGCCGTGGGTGCGAGCGTGGCCCCCGTGATCGGCTGAGATGATGAAGACGGTGGATTTTGCAATACCAGCTTTGGCGACCGCATCGCGCAGGGTGCCAAGAGCAGCATCCGAGTCAGCGAGGGCCTGCTTTTGCTGGTCGCTGCCCCACCCGAACTCGTGACCTGCACCATCGGGATCGGCAAAATGGACGAACATGAGCCCGGGCTTTTTGCTTCCGATGAGATCGGCGGCCACTGCGGCAACCTTAGTGGCGTGGTAGTCGGGAACTTGGAAATCGTCAATCGCGCCGGGAGCATTGAAGTGCTTGAACTTCTCCTTGCCAGCGATACAAGCGGTGGTAATACCAGAGGCTTTAGCAAGGCTGAATACTGTGGAGCAGGTCATTGGCCCACGTTCGGCCTTCCACTCGTTCCAAAGGATCTTGTGCTTAGCGGGAGCAAGCCCGGTTAGCATAGACGTATGTGAGACGAGCGTGATGCTGGGCATGATAGTCTGCGCTTCCCACGTGTAAGCGCCGCCATCAGCCATAGACTTGATTACGGGCATATTCGCATCGTGAATTACGGCGGGCTTACCGCCGTCAAAGCTGACGATGATGACATGCTGAATGCCAGACGGCGGCTTTGGCAGCGCGACCTTGGGACGAGTGTCCGCCCCGGTAACGTCGGGGAACGTAGTGTCCGCCGTGAGGCGGCTGCCGAAAATACATAGGAGGGCGGCAAGTAGCGCGACGGCGACGATGCCGAGACGCAAGGTGAGTGAACGTTTCATTGAACGGTGTCTTTCGTGGCGTACAACGTAGTCGATAGTTTCAGGTTACCCGAAACAGTATCGGCGTGTCTCGCTATTGCATTAAGCTTCTGTGAAGAATGGACGGTCGTCAGGTTCACGCTTCGCGCTTCTCCTCGAGCTCTTGCCACCGTGCATAGAGCTGTTCGACGAGCTTTTCCTGCTCGGCTACGTGGGCCATGTATTGCTGAAGCTTGACGTAATCTGTGACGACATCTGGCGACGCCATCTCTGCCTGGAGCCTTCCGAGGTGTGCCTCAGCGTCGGCGATCTTGTCCTCCATACGGTCAAGTTCGCGCTGCTCGGGACGCGTCAGTCCGCGAAACGTCCGCACGCCGCCGGGGACCGCTTTCGGCTCAGACGGCTTAGGGGCGACGGAAACGGGTGAAATGCTTCGGTCGCGGTTCCGTTCCCATTGCGAGTAATCGGCGAAATAGCCGATGCCGCCTTTGCCGTCGAGAGCAAGGATTTCGGTGGACACACGATCAAGCATCATACGGTCGTGGGTGACAAGCAGGAGCGCGCCAGGGAACGAAAGAAGACTGTCTTCGATGATATCGAGTGTCGGGATGTCCAGATCGTTCGTGGGCTCGTCAAGCACAAGCAAGTCGGCAGGCTGAAGCATGAGCCTCGCAATGAGGATCCTGGCCTGCTCGCCACCACTGAGAGCGCCAACGGGCACCTCCAATTGTTCAGCGCGAAATAGGAACCGCTTCGCCCACGCGGAGACGTGCATTGACGACCCACGGAATGTAACCGTGTCACCATCGCCTGCAAGTGCAGTTTTGAGCGATACAGTCTTGTCGATACTGGCGCGGTCTTGCTCAAAGAAGACGATTTTAAGACCGTCGGCAGGCTTAACGCTGCCCGTGTCAGCCGCAATGGTGCCCGTAAGAACGTTGATAAGCGACGATTTACCGGATCCGTTTGGGCCTAGTAGACCCAGGCGCATACCAGGAGCGAGTGCAAGGTCAAGGTTCTCAAAGAGCAGCTTGCCGCCAAACGATTTACTGATTCCGCGAGCAACAAGCAGGTCGCGCGTTTTGCGACCGGACGCGATGAAGTCAACGCGCGCGCCACGCTCTTCGGCGTTTCGCTCCTTGAGCTCGGAAAGGTCCTGCATCATCCGGCCAGCTTCGTCAATACGGTACTTGGCTTTGGTAGTTCGCGCTGGCGGGCCACGCCTCAGCCATTCGATTTCGCGCCGAACCTGGCTCGCAAGTGCCAGCTCCTGATGAGCCTGTGCGGCGATAAACTCTTCCCGCTTGGTGAGGAACTCAGAGTACGGTCCATCGACGCTCAGAAAGCCTTGTGGATACGCTCGGCTCAACTCTACGACGCGGCTGGTGACGTGTTCCAGGAAGTAGCGGTCGTGGGTGACGACAATAAACGCAAACGACGTGGATTTTAGCGTCTGCTCCAACCATAGGATCCCTTCCATGTCGAGGTGGTTGGTAGGTTCATCGAGAAGGAGCACATCGGGTTCCAAGATCAGTTGAGCAGCGATGCTCAGACGTTTGCGCCATCCGCCTGAAAGGGTCGCAGCCTCCTGATCAAGGTCGTCAAATGCCATTCGCCCAACCATGACGGCGACCTGGGTCTCGCGTTCGATATCGTCTAGCGGCATGCTGGTGAGCGATTCCGAAAGCACACTGCGTACGGTGGCACCATCGGGAAATGCGTCCTGCTGCGCGACGTAGCCGAAGCGAACGCCGCGCCGACGCGAGATCGACCCGCTGTCGGGACTATCGAGCCCCGCGAGGAGACGGAGAAGCGTTGACTTTCCCGAGCCGTTTGGCCCTATAAGGCCAAGTCGGTCGCCGTCCTCGATGCCGAAACCGATGTCGGTAAACAGAGGTCGGTTGCCGTAGGATTTAGTTAGTAATTGAGTTGAAAACAACTGAGCCATAGATGAGATTACCGTTGCGTTAGGTCGCGTATGCCACAGGGGCCAACGTTAGCAGATACCAGATTAACAAGACGTCAAATGGGCCACGCCTGCCTGCTTGAAAAGATAGATTTGTGGAGTCCGTCATTTAGTGGATGACACAGATAGTTAAACAAGGGCATGATTTATGTAGGAAAGATTCTCTATAGGCGCTTGACTAAGAGCATATCGAGAAAGTATCCTTATTAACAACTATTCTCGTTAAGGACACTCCAACCGTGGAACTAAATCAATCATACCCGGTGTTGGAACGTGAAGAGATGGGAGCCATGCGCGTCGACGAGATGCGCCGCAAACTAGCCGAGAGTGGCCATCGTATCACGCCGCAGCGCTTATGTATCCTTCAGGCATTGACTGAATCCAAAACTCACCCGAGTGCGGAAGAAATCTTTGGCCAGGTGCATCGAGTCTGCCCGACGACATCACTCGCGACCATCTACAAAACACTACAAACGCTCAAAGATATGGGCGAAGTGATTGAGCTTGAATTCAGCGACGGAAGCAACAGGTACGACGGTCTTAATCCGCTAAGCCATCCGCATGCAGTTTGCACTAAGTGCGGCAAGATCGATGATGTCGAGGTCGAAGGCCTTGAAAATCTCGATAAGCGTGCCAGTTCCAAGTCCGGGTTCAAAATCGAAAACTATCGCATCGACTTCTACGGGCTTTGTGGCGATTGCCAATCGGTGTAGTATCCCGCAAGGTAGCGAATACTTATCTTTGCGTATCGTTAAGCGACGATAAACGCATGGTTGCGTTGCAGCGCGTCTAACTGGGTGGGCGAAACCTTCCGCTCACCAGACGCCAAGCTTGTACCACGCACACTTGCACACGTTATCGTCGCTGCGATCGCAATAGCTACGTGCCGACACCTGCGAGAGACCGATGGTGATGCGAAGCGATATAAGTTTACGACGAAGAATAGCTTGCTATTAAGGAGAACCGCAACACTATGTCAATTGCAAAGGTCGGGCAGCCAGCCCCAGACTTTACAGCCCCCGTTTACGATCCAGCCGACGCGTCCAAGTTTGGCCATAAGGTCAGCTTGTCGGACTATCGTGGCAAGTGGCTCATCTTTTTCTGGTACCCGCTCGATTTCACTTTCGTGTGCCCCACTGAAATAACCGCACTGTCAGACCGCCTCGAAGATTTCGAGAGCGTCGGCGCTGCGATCCTCGGCGCGTCGACCGACTCAGTTCATAGCCACAAGGCTTGGGCGAATACGCCGCGAGACCGTAACGGTATCGAGGGGGTACAGTATCCAATCATCTCGGATATGCTCCACACGATTGCGCGTGAATATGGCGTTCTCGTTGAAGATCAGGGTATCGCGCTTCGCGGCCTGTTCATTATCGACCCCGACGGTATCCTGCAGTACGCCACAATCAACAACCTCAACATCGGACGCAGCGTCGACGAGACCCTTCGCGTTCTTCAGGCGCTTCAAACTGGCGGCCTGTGCCCCTCGGACTGGAAGCCTGGCCAGAAAACCCTCGGGTAAGAGCCAGTCTGGCAACAAATAGTGCACCGTCCGCGATTTGAGCCAATACGAATCAAATCGCGGACTGGCTGCGAAAGGAACTACCATAATGCCTCTACGAATTGGCGCAGACATGCCCTCCTTCGACGGCGCGACAGAATGGATAAACGGTGAAGTGAAGGCCGAGAGCTTGAAGGGCAAGCCGACCATTATTCATGTCTGGGCGGTATCTTGCTATATTTGCAAGAACAACATGCCGACGCTTCTCGAATGGAAAAAAACATACGGCGACTCGATCAATTTTGTCGGAGTTCACCGCCCACGACAGGAATCGGACATGACAGTCGCCGACGTCAGGGCCGCCGTGGAAACCTACGGGCTCACGGAGCCTGTTGCCATCGACAATACACACGAAGTAGGCGACCGATTTGAGACCGGGCAGTACTGGCCGTACTATTTCTTGTTTGACGCAGATGGCAAAATGAAGAGCCGCGCTGCAGGTGATGTGGGTCTAGCCCAAATCGAAAAGGCGCTTGTACGACTTGTCGCCGAAGACGCCGTTACCGCGTAACTCGCTGTTCGGCCGATGATGTGATGCACTCTATGAACGAATCTGTTTTGGATCGGCCCGACCATATAATCGAAAGTGAGTTGACGCCCCTGCCGCCGCGTCGCGTTCGATTCAGCGGACGGGCATTTGTGGTGTGTCTGGCTACCCTATTTCTCTTCCTAGCTTTCGCCACGTGCGGACTCGCCACACTGGGCGAAGCATGGCGAATGCAGGATCTTGTCAAGCGCGGCCACGTAGCGACGGCCACCGTTACGCAGATCGATTACTCCACGGGACAAGCCCCTACGACTGACGCAGCAAAGTGGAACACGGCAAACTCGGGATCGGTTTCTTCAATCATTTACAAGTTTGCTTCAAGTGACGGCGCTACCCACATTGGCCGCATTCCTATCACGCCGGCACGTTCCGATGCAGGTATGGGGCCGCCTACCCCTTTCACGATGCTTCCCGGAACGACGCTGCAGGTTTGGTACGAAGTTACAGGCGATCGTGTCATTAGCCGGCCCTGGTCGGGTGATCCAGGAAAGCGAATTGGGTTTCTAGTCGTCGCGGGGCTTGCGGCAATCTGCTTTGGAGCTTATTTGGCTTGGCGGGCATTTCGCTGGGTTAGTCAGTCGTACAACCTCGTGCGTACCGGCTTTGTGGCGGAAGCGACTATCATTACCAAAGACTCGAGAACCGAAGACGCAGCCCGCTTTTATGTGTCAGTCGGCTACACGTCGCATGATGGTGTCATGCGTCAGAAGACAATCCAGTGCACATCGTCCCAATACCAGAAATTTGAATCTGGTCAAACCCTCACTGTCATTTACCCCTCAATGAAACCCGAAGAAGCAACTCTTTACGCTCTTTTGCCGTTCGGGCGCTGATCGACGCCCCACTTGCCCTCCATTCCGACAAATCACGCAATTATACTGGTTAAATTCTATACCCAGCATGGCAGGATTACCGTGGCAACAATCGACATGCCAGTTGGCCTACCGGAGGCTTTACTGTCATTGCGAGGATGCCCGGTTCGGCGTTAGGAGAAGGCGCCGTGCTGGTGCTTCCGGTGCTCACCCGGAGGAATCGGACCTGCTTGTAGCGTGAGGAGACCGCCATGCTTCACGATATTCTTGTGAAATGTTTGATCGTCTGTATGCTGGCTCTACCGCTGGCGTTTATTTCCGCCCGCGTTCCAGCCGCGGTGTCGATCGGGAGTAGTCACTATTCCGCGATCGCATCGCTAGGCTTTCATCGCGTGTTAACTGCGCAGAGGTTCTGATGGTTGTACAGCTTCGACAAGAGCAACGCCCTGACCGTTACTCGTGCTAAAGCTGTGCGCATAGATCAAGCCCACTAAAGCCGCGTCACCGGATTCGTTTCCAGTGGCGCGGCTTTATCATGTACCCCGACAGCCACGGTGCTCCTCCATTTTACGGATTTATGCCGCTAGTGCAGAATTGTGTTGACAGATGTTGAGATGCTGGTCATAATGGAACAACCTTCATAACATCATACGGGAAAGGACGGTTGGGAGCCATGGTTCGTCAACGATCGACATCATCTTCCCCCCAGTCCTTTGCGCCTAAGATTGCGCCGAAGCGCCGCACTATGGTGAGGCATTCGAGACTCAACGCAGACGCTGAGTCTTTGCGTTGTTTGGCTTTGCTGGTTGAGAAATCGCCTGCGAAGTGGCGACGACGCCGAGATACATACTAAAGGACTACAACCCCTGTAGCGCCACGGACAACCGTGGCGCTTTTTTATGTTTCTGGCTGGACCAAAGGTGGCTTGGGCTAATCTTCGTCGACGCGGCGTAGGAAATCGACAATTTCAGTGATCTCTGTTGGCAACGGCGCGTGGAACTGCAACCGATTACCGGTGCGTGGGTGGGTGAAGGCGAGCGAATAGGCATGCAGGCATTGCCCCTGCAGTTTGCTGAGCATATCGTTTAGCCGCGCCAGGAGAGGGCCACGGAGTTCGTCTGCGGAGACACGTCGCATTCCGCCATAGATGACGTCACCGACCACTGGATAGCCTGCAAAGGCCGTATGGACACGGATCTGGTGAGTACGACCAGTCTGGAGAATGGCCTCGATCCAGGAGAAGATGCCAAGATGTTCCAGTAGCCGAAGTTCGGTGACTGCCGAACGCGCGCCCCCAGTGAGCTGCTCTCGAAGACCCGCCGACATAAACTCGTTGACAGGCACGTCGGTGATATCCTCGGCGCCGGGCATGGGCTGATGGGGCATCCGAAGATCGAGTGGACGACGTGGGAAGCGTGTGGCTGTCTCGATATCTTCGTAGACGGTCATGCGCTTGCGGTCGACGGGATGACGAGCGATAGGAGCATCGATCACGGCGTGCTTAAACGGCACCCTGCCCCATAGCAGCGCCTGATACTTACGAACCGCGGTGCGCTCCTTTATCTGCTCGGCGAGGCTACGGTGTGCATTGTCGTTCTTGGCGACCACCAGGAGCCCAGTCGTATCTTTGTCAAGGCGGTGAACGATGCCAGGACGCAATACGCCACCGATGCCGCTCAGGTCACGGCAATGGTGCATGAGGGCGTTAACAAGCGTACCAGACTCAGCGCCTGGGGCGGGATGAACCACCATGCCCTTAGCCTTATTCACTACGATAAGGTCTTCGTCCTCGTAGATGATGTCGAGCGGGATATCTTCGGGAAGAGCTTTCGTGAGTGGCTGAGCCGCAGGGATATCAACCTCGACCTTGTCGCCAAGCCGCGTCTTGTATCCCGACTTCGCCGCGACGCCGTTGATTCGAATGGCGTGGGTCGAGATCAGTTTCTGAATGTGCGAGCGCGAAAGGTCGCGCAATGTCTCGGTTAGGTAGACGTCGAGGCGTAAATTGGCATCCTGCTCGCCAATTTCAAGGGACTGTTGCATACTTAAGCGCTTTCGGGGGCCGCAGCTGCCTTCGACTGCGATCCGGACTTCCTATAAATAATGCTGAGTCCAATGATACCGCACCCAATGAGGAAAAAGCAGAAGAACTGCGCGAGCGTAAAGGGCGTATTACGCACAAGATCTGAGGTGACGCCGCTTCTGAAGTACTCCATAATGAAGCGTTCGATGCCGCTACCTATGAGATACCACGAAAAGATATCACCTGAGCGCAAGTCGCTTCGCTTTTGGCGCATCGAAAGAAGGCCAAAGAGTATAAAGCTTGTGATCGTGGAATAGAGCTGCACTGGATGGCTGGGAAGCGTGTGTCCACTGACCGAGCCTGGCATTGGGAAGTTTACTCCCCAAGGAAGCGCTGTGGGCGCCCCATAGCAGCAGCCGTTGAAGAAGCAACCTACTCTCCCGATAGCGTATCCGATGACCGATGGTGGCGACAGCAGATCAAGGAGCGACAAGAGCGGCAGCTTCCTAAGCGTCGAAAAGATAGTGATCGCGAGTAGGCCGCCAAATAATGCCCCATCAAAGGTGATTCCACCGTTCCAAATAGCGAACACTTCGAGCAGGGTATACGGATGCAACTTCAAGTCGAGAAGCACGAAAGTCAATCGCGCGAAGAAGATGCCGCTCAGCAGCATCCATACAGAAACGTCAAGCACATCCTGCGCTGAAACGGGTGATTCCCCTTTTCGGCGAGCCACTATTACGGCACGCCAAAGGGAGAGAACAAAGCCGACAAGCAGGAGTACACCATACGTGTGAATCACGCGGTTTCCTAGAATGGGAATGGCAAACAGGTCTGGATGCATACGTGTAGACTACTTGGAAATTGGCGCGGATTGTTCCGCATCGACTGTGATGGTGCCACCATCGTTCGCAAGGGGCTTCGACGACCGGTTACTATCGCGAGACATAAGTACCATGAGGATACCTACTCCGACGCAGATCGACGAGTCAGCGACGTTAAATATTGGCCAGTGGTGCGTGCTTACGAACACGTCGAAAAAGTCGACGACGTAGTGACGAAACGCTCTATCTATAAAGTTACCCATACAGCCCCCCAAAACGAGGGCCAGCGCACCGGATTGCAAATGCGGCATAGTTCTGGCTCCGCGGACACCTACCACGGTAATTGCGATGGCAGCAGCCAATGCAATAAGCGCCAAAATAGGCGTCGCATTTGACAGCATGCCAAACGCGGCGCCAGTATTAGTAGAGAAGGTGAGCTGAAAAAAGCCGGGAACGATTGTCACCGGCTCATAGCGCGGCATGGCAGCCAGAGCCCACGCTTTAGTCAGCTGATCGAGTAGCGTGACACAAACCGCCAAAACCACAAAGAGCGGGACACCCATTAGAACCTTTCGAGTTGCTCCTGGCAATCGATGCCAAGTACGGCATAGGGTAAGGCTTCCAGCCTAGCTGGCGGAATGGGCTTCTTGCAATTATCGCAGACGCCGTACGTGCCTTCAGAAACCTTCTCAAGGGCGCGAATAATGAGCTTCAACGTGGCGTCGTAATCTTCCGCGAATGCCTGATCGCGCTCGCGCTCAAAGAGCACTGTACCAGCGTCAGCATCGTGAGTTGGGATGTCTGACTCGACCGGAGACTCGTCGCTTTGCGTATTGCTGGCATCGCGACGTCTAATCTCCGCGATATTCGCTTCGTATTCCGCGCGCAGCAGTTCGAGTTGCTTCCGCTGTGTGTCGAGTTTCATAGGTATCCTTCTTTCGGCGAATTGTCGTAGAGCAGGGCCGCCTTTGGCCGTGTGATGCGACTGGCTGGGTGCCGAACTAAATAGAACTCACCACTGGAGCACATCGCCCGCACAGTTTCGAGGTCTCGTCAACATCGGTCTTAACCAGCCAGCATCTTGCACATTTTGTACCCGGTGCGGGCGAAACTGTAACACGATCCGGGCCAGCATGTAGTTGCAATTCGACTTGCGAAACCAAGAAAAGGCTGGGCAACTCGTTGATATATTGCGACAGCAGCTTGTAAGTATCTGGACCCGCTTCGATTTTCGCTACAGATTCGAGTGGCTTCCCGATCTCTTTGGCCTGTCGTGCGGTCTCAAGGGCCTTGTTAACCGTATCGCGCACTGCAAGGAGGGCAGTCCATCGCTGTGCTAGTGCGTCGTCGCGAAACTCGATCTTAGCAGATGGGAACGCTGCAAGCTCGACGCTGGCGGGCTTGTCGGGCATGCGGAGTACCTGCCAAACCTCCTCTGCCGTGAACGAAAGCACAGGCGAAAGCAGGCGGGTAAGTGTGGACGTGATCTCGAAAAGCACAGTCTGAGCGGAGCGGCGAGCTGTACTCGTTGCGCCTTCGGCGTAAACGCGGTCCTTGATGACATCGAGATAGAACGAGCTCATATCAACGGCGCAGAACTGGTGAATTGCCTGTACGCCATTGTGAAACTCATACCCATCAAATGCGCGTCGAACATCGCCGACAAGCTTGTAAACCAAGTGCAACGCGTACTTGTCGATTTCGAGCAGCTGGTTATACGGTACGGCATGCTGGCTTGGCACAAAATCGTATAGGTTGCTGAGAGCAAATCTTAGCGTGTTACGCAGGCGCCTGTACATCTCAGCGGTTTGCTCCAAAATTGTCGGGCCGACGCGTAGGTCATCGAAATAGTCGGCCGTTGCTACCCAGAGGCGGAGCACGTCGGCGCCGTACTTCTTGATGACTTCATCGGGCGCTACTCCGTTGCCCTTAGACTTGCTAAACTTGTAGCCCTTCTCGTCGAGTGTCCAGCCGTTCGTAACAACAGCCTTATAAGGGGCTTTGCCTCGAGTGGCGACTGACACCATAAGCGAGGAATTGAACCATCCGCGATGCTGGTCTCCACCTTCAAGGTACACGTCAGCGGGCCACGATAGGTTTTCCCAATGCTTGCTGTCGAGTACCGCTCGATTGGTGCATCCGCTGTCGAACCAAACGTCGAAGATGTCAGATTCTTTCTCGAAATGCGATCCGCCACACTCGGGGCACTTGTATCCGGCAGGTAAGAGGTCAGCAGCGTCGCGTTCGAACCATACATCGCTGCTGTGTTCGCGGATTAGCGCTCGGACGTTTTCGATAGTGTCGGGTTCAAGGATTTCGGTATCGCACCCAGTGCAGTAGAAGACAGGGATGCCAACGCCCCAGGCACGCTGACGCGAAAGGCACCAGTCGGGTCGTCCACCTACCATACTGCGGATTCGGTTGATGGAATCCTTGGGATACCAAGTGACGCTATCGATAGCATCCAGCGACTTCTTGCGGTGATCGTTGTGGTCGATGCTCATGAACCACTGGGCCGTAGCACGGAAGATGACCGGGTTGTGGCAGCGCCAGCAATGCGGGTAGCTGTGCTCGATAGTCGTCTTCTTAACCAGCGCACCAGCGGATTCAAGCGCTGCGATAACGGCGGGGTTGCCTTCCCAGATGCTGAGGCCGGCAAACTGCTCACCAGCGTCTGCAGTGAACTTGCCGGACGCGTCCACCGGTGACAACACGCCGAGACCGTACTTCTGGCCTGTGACGAAGTCCTCGCGGCCATGACCAGGCGCCGTGTGGACAACTCCAGTGCCGTCGTCCATGGTGACATAGTCGGCGAACACAATTGGCGACGGGCGGTCAAACAGCGGATGAGTGAATACCACATCCTTCAGGACCGTTGACACACTCAGGTCGCCGAAAGGCCGCACACGGTATTCTTCCCAGCCGAACAGGGTCACGAGGCGCTCGACAAGCGGGTGCGCCATAAGGTACGCCGTGTCCTCGTGCTCGACGAGCACATAAGTGCTTTCGATGTTAAGAGCAAGCGCGAGGTTCGCAGGAATTGTCCATGGAGTGGTTGTCCACGCAAGCGCAACAATCTTCTTGTCGGTAAGCGCCGTCAGCGCTCCCGTGGGATCTTCCCGGAGCGGGAACGCGACGAAGATTGATTCATCTTTTTTGTTTTCGTACTCGATTTCCGCGTCGGCAAGCGCGGTTCGGTCTACTGGGCACCAGTAGACCGGCTTTACGCCGCGGTAAACATAGCCGCCTTTGACGATCTCGCCGAAACACTCGACGATTTTCGCCTCGAACTCGTTGGACATCGTGAGGTATGGGTTATCCCAGTCGCCCCGGATCCCAAGCCGCTTGAATTGGCCCTTCTGTCGCTCGACATACTCTTTGGCGTACTCGCGGCAACGCTTGCGCAACTGAATTGGATCAGGTACGACCTTCTTCTCGCGAAATTCCTTGGTGACGGCCGTTTCGATGGGTAACCCATGGTTATCCCACCCTGGAACGTACGGCGCGCAGAAGCCCTGCATCGAGTGATACTTGACGATGATATCTTTGAGGATCTTGTTCAGCGCGTGGCCGAGGTGAATATCACCGTTAGAATACGGCGGGCCGTCGTGCAGGATAAACGAGCCCTTGGACGTTGTCGGGGCCAGCGACCGCTTGTAGATTTCGTTTTTGTGCCAGAAATCCAGCTGCTTTAGCTCACGCAAAGGCAGATTCGCCCTGAGCGGGATGCCAGCTTCGTTGGTATCCAGACCGTCCGGGTTCTTGACGTCGGGCTTTGGGAGATTAAGCGTTTTACTATAATCCAGCTTGGGTGCGTTCACAACAGGTTCTGTCATCGTCGTTCAAACTCTCTATTCGAATCGAAATCATTTGGCAACGCCATTGGGCGAAGTCGTGTGTATATTATACCCAGCCAGAAAAGGACGGGATTTGCTGCGCTAACGCAATCCGCAGGCTCACACCAGGTATCTGGAGCTATGCTCCACGCTTGGTGGAGCCAGCTTTGCGGCGGTGGAATTCCTCGCGAGGAAGAACGTCCAGCAGTTGATCGAGTGCGCTTTCGGGGATCTTCTGGCCGCCAGGGCTGGTGACGTAGAACGCGGCACGCACACGGCTGCCCCACACGGAGACACGCGCCGAGTGAATGTTCCACTTCAGCTTTGACAGGGCCGCAGATAGACGGTACAGAACGCCGGTTTCGTCTGGCGCTCGAACTTCTAGCAAGCTGTACCGATCCGAGGTTTTGTCATCTATCGTAGCGCGATGTATTATCTGAAGCTTCTCGGGCTTGCGCCGCTTCTCGAACAGCGTCGCGAGCGAGAGGGATCCAGTAAGCACATTGCGCATCGCATCAAGCACCTCAGCGCGCTTTGATGTGGACAACGGCTTGCCACGGAAGTCAATCCAGAGCGTGTCAATCGCAATACTTACCGACGATTCGCGCGTAAAGACTTGCGAAACGTGGATATTGATATCGAGCGCATAGAGCACGCCAACGATCTTCGCAAGGAGGCCAGGGGCGGGATCATCGTACGCCACGATCGTCATTTCGGTGTAGTCAGAGCCAAACTCCGTTTTAAAGTCAACGTTTGGCAATCCTGTGGACCGAAGGCGGTTGATCATCGCCATGTGAAGATACATCTCTTCGAGCGGTGTGTTCAACAGATACTGAGCAGGCATGCGGACGGTGTGCTCGTGGATGGCATCCTGCGGCAAATTATGGTGCGCGAGTTGCTTCTTGATACGTTCGCGGTGCTTGGCAAGGTCAGGCGCGTAGTTAAATACCTGGTCTTCGCTGGTTCCTGCTTCAGACATAGCTGAAAGCACTGCCGTGCCGCGACCATACAGCTCGGAGAGGAAGCGGCCCCGCATATCAGTCCAGATCCCCTCACCTACCGCGTGCGTATCGCAGCAAGTAAGGATGTAGAGCATGTTCAAAAGGTCCTGATCTGAAACCGCACGCGTAAAGTCTCGAATGGTCTCGTCGAGCCGGAGGTCCCGAAGGCGCGAAGTTTCCGCCATCAGCAAGTGGTTGCGGACGAGGAATTCTAGCTTCGCGGTGCGCTCTTGGTCCCAGCCCAAGCGGGCGGCGATGGCCGCAACCACACCCGCGCCGCTCTCGTTGTGGCTACCTTGCTCCGGCCACTGTTTGCCGACATCGTGTAGCAGACAAGCCATGTAAAGCACTTCAGGCGAGTTGACTTCGGACCACGCTCGCTTGAACTCCGCCATCTTGACATCGTTGGTGTAGCGTAGGAAATCTGCATACTCAACGACCTTCAGCGAGTGCTCCCCAACGGTGTAGTCGTGGGCGGCGTCGTAAGGGATTAGTGCGCGCAGCGGCTCAAACTCCGGGATGAGCCAGAAAAGACTACCATGGTCAGCAAGATCGCGTAGAGCCTTCGAAACCCCACGCGGTGCCTGGATAATTCGGGAAAACACTCGTGCGCACATCTCGATGTCTGGTGACTCCGACATTGCGGAGATAAAGGCATCGAGGTCTTCGAGAAGCCGATAGTCGTAGCTAAGCCCGTACGCCTGCGCTAGTTCGACGGCGTGAAACGGAATCGCGGGATCCTTTTCAGCGGCATCGTACTCGACAATCATGATCGACTTTTCGATGGAGGCTAAACCGCCCACGCCCAGGTTGAGATGGCTGGACAGACACCGATTCATCACCTTGCTGGCGGTCTTGCGAATGGTCCATGTGCTGTTATAATAGCGCCGCATGAACTGCTCAACAGCAGGCGATTCTGGAGAGTCTGGATAGCCCAGCTGAATTGCGACAGCTTCCTGCTTTTCCGTCGTCAATACGTCGCGTGCTTCACTGCTGAGGCAATGGAGAGCGTTTCGTGCCGTAAATAGAAAATCATAAGCCGTCCGGAAATCTTCAGCCTCATTTTCGGGCAAAATACCGTTTTCAACAAGTTTCAATAGCGCTTCGTGGCGGGCGCACTTGTACATCACCTCGGCAAACCACTCAACACACTGAGCGTCCCGCAGCCCCCCAGCGCTCTCTTTTATATCGGGCTCGACGACGAATACGTTATCGCCGCCTTTCTTGGCGAGTACCGTGTTTCGCTCAGCTTCCTTTGTATGCAGGAAGTCGAGGACAAGAACGTGGTCGCGGTATGCCTGCTGGAACTGAGCGAATAGCTCAGGGTCCCCGGTAACGAGGCGAGCATCGAGAAGTGTGGTTTGTGTCTGGTGGTCCAGTTGGCCAAGGTCTGCGAACAGCCGGTACGCGTAACCGACTTTCATGCCAGCGCCGTACATGAACACATCCATCACGCCCTGGAACATATCCTTGATGATGGCGTTGAGAACTTCGTCCTCTTCACGCGCTGGGATGAATGTAAGGTCAACGTCCGAATACGGGGCAAGTTCGCGGCGTCCGTAGCCACCTGTGGCGACAATGGCGAGTTCGGGCAGCGACGCAAGGCACTCGGGGACGCGCGCACAGGAAAGAGTGAACAGGTGAGCGAGCGTCTGGTCGACCAGACAAGTATTGCGCTCCAAAATTGACGGACCATAGTCTGTCCCTACAGTGCAGGAATTGATTTCTGCACGGCACTCGGCGACATATTTACCAATGTCCTTGAGATCGGTTAGTTTGGCGAGGTCTGGGTTAACTGTGATCGGAGAGTACATACGCTTCCTGTCCAGGCGTTGCCTGGAGTCATCCTGTGGGTTCAAGCGATGGCGAAACTGCCACGCGATCTTAAGAGTGCGGTCTTAATCATACTGTTATACCCGAAGACACAAATTCGCACGAGGAAAACTGGCCGCAAGGCTATGGAACCGTTAGCCTGGTTTGTCGGTACTTATTGCAGCATGTTGCGGAAGACGATGGACACAGCCCGGCTAACGGGCGAAGGTTTGAGTGATCTCGATGTCGATAGCGCCGTCAAATGGAACTGACTGGCCGAATAGCTCAATTACGCCCCGTTGACCAGGCGGAACCGATGCACGCACAATCACTTGTGAGCCGGTGCGCGCCCACCACGCGCTCACATAGCCCCCACACCACGGCACGCGAGCTTGTGCCCAGGATAAAGCAGACGGCTGAGGAATGATGCGAATAACGTCACCTTGCTTGGCAGGCAAGTCGATGCCTCCGATGCCTCGGGAGAGAATGCGGGCTACATACGCGTTGAAGCCGTGGCACAAGCTGCACTCAAATCCCAGGTGCTCACTCAGGCTGGTCTGTCCGCGCTCCAGTTGCGGCAAATATGCCTCCTTAATGTCCCGAATGAGCCCCGATGTGTCGCCAACTCGCCCCTCGTAGTCAAACCGATAGAGGACTCCATAGATATTTGCGCGGACAAAGTTGGTCTCGTACGTGCTCAGAGCTCGATCTACCGTCATCGGGTGGAAATTTCTGATTCGATGCCAGACGCGCGCTTCGGATTCGGGCGTACCCACTGAGGTCCAAAGGGCGATGTAGTTCGTTGTCGCACTGAACTCGCTTCCTGCTCGAAGTGCATTTCCATCACGAACGATCACGTCCGAATAGAGCTCCCGCGCGTCGTCCCAAGCCGCCGACGCTACCGCTGCGCGGGTAACAGCGGCGTCCCGGACGAGAGTTTCATCTGCGTATAGTTCGCCCAGCTCGGAGAGCGCGTGAGCGTACAACAGATTATCAATCACCTGGATGGGGCCAGTGGCGTAGCGAGACCAGTCAACAAAGTGGTCCCACGGGGTTGATTCCAGCAGGCCTTCCGAGCTTCGGCACTTTGCAAATCCAGCGAGAGCCCTATCAATCTGATCCCGCCACTCGGCCGCAAGTGCGTCATCACCATGACGGCGAATATGCCGCGCCAACTGGAGAAGCCAGAAAAGAACATGGCCGACAATCGTGCTTTGACCGCCGCCAAACTCTGACCGCCATAGGTGGCTTTCCGACGGATAAAGTGGACCGGCCAGCCCATCAAATGGCATCTCCGTTTGTGAGACAAAGAACTGCGTGAGAAATCTCCGCTCGAACCGCCAATCCCCAGTGACTGCATTGTGGCCATCAGCTGCCCAGTACGAGTCATTTAGCCAAGCACCGCGTTCGCGCCCCGGGCAGTCGAGATACGCGTCCGCGATTGAGTTCTCCATCGTCTCGACGGAGGCACGATAAATTCGGTTCAAATCTTCATCTGCGCAGGTGAACGTGCCTTCAGCAGCGATCGGGTAGCCGATATTACGCGCAAAGAACGAGTGAACTATTATCTGTTCGTTCACGCCAGCAGGAAGACGGAATGCGATACGAACGTGTCGAAAGGCAGCGATGATTAAGCTGGTGAAGTGGTCAATGCCGTTTCCGGCGCAGGTAAACCGAACAGCCTGACGCGAATCGCAAAGCTCACGCGGTGCCACGGACCCGCCGCCCTGGGACGATCGTGCCCAGCAGTTCATGCGATCGTCGTCCCACAGCCCCTCGCTCCAGCCAATATCGACCACTGTACCAGCAGGTGCAGTCAAACTGATCTCAAGGAGCCCAGATACCTCGCGCTCAAAATCAAGCTGCAATGTGCGGTCGTAGCCACGAATGTCAGGGGCTATGATCGCCATGCCTGAGCCGCTGGACGTTAGCGCCGCAAGGTTGCGGTCAGTCGCCGTCGTCGCCAATATGCGTTCTTCTTGAAGGAGACGTGCTGGAACACCGCTTCCTGGCTCGTCGCCAGCTGCGGAATCGTCGGCGAGCGAACGGTGCGTCACGCGCTGCGACGGATCGCACGCCCCGGCGAACGTCACCTGCACCGCTTTACGGACCACATTGCTCAAGGGTTCGATATCGCGCGGTGAAAGCGTCAGCGGCGGGTCTACGGAGCGAATGACAGCAGGCTTCCAAAAGGAATCGCTTACGTCAACCATCGGCCAGCTCATTGGCCGGTTACGCGCATCGACTTCTTCGCCCCAACCGCGTTGGCGTGAAAAACGATGCGTGAAGCTTCTACCTGTATGGGGCGTAGAGAACACAGTGAGCGGAACGTCGCCTGACGGATCGGTTACGGATAGCCACAACGACGGCGTCCCTCGAACATTGGAATAGAGGAATAGTCCTTCCCAGAGAACTTGGATAGCAAGGATGTCGGATACGCCTGGAACTCCGTCAGGGAGGTAGATGGTGTCCACAGTTAGGTGACCATGCGGAGCGCGACCGGGTCCATATCCAAGCCATTCGCCATTGAACCAAATCTGATAATAGTTTTGCGCGGTAATTTCAAGCGTACGGCCTTTACCGGGAGGCAGAGAAGCATAGAAGAGCGCTTCCTGCGGGCCCATCTCCATGCCCGCTTCCACAGGCTCGTTGTTTGTCCAATAAGGTCCGGTGAGACTCATGAGGTAACTCGCTTGCGATACTGAATCGCACTTCGTAGGTAGACGTCGGGCTGGAGTTCGACATTGCGCTGCAAAAACCCTTTCCGCTCTGGCACACTGCCGAATCGCCTATGGGTATGTTTTGGCCGGCAACGTTTGGCGCCACGGACGGGGGCTTTGAAGTATACAAGGTTAGAGATAATGGAAAGCAATGCCAGGGGCAGTTTTATCATGATCAACCGCCTCACCGTTTCGAAAATCCGTATGAAAATGCCTATTAGCTCGTGTCTGCCAGCTTCGTACAACTTTGTCACTAAATCGCTTGACAGCGCCTTGTCTACGTGTTAAGATTACAACTGTAATCCGCTATTTAGCCGACTTACGCCCAATAGCACGGAGAGGGCGCCACGACGGCAAAATGTCGTTCATGAGGAGATATCATTACTATGAAAGTAGAAGACTCGGGTCGCCGAAAAGGCTTTACTTTAATAGAATTACTCGTAGTAATCGCCATTATCGCGATATTAGCAGCTATACTTTTCCCTGTATTCGCAAAGGCACGCGAAAAGGCTCGTCAGTCCGCGTGCGCCAGCAATTTGAAGCAAATCGGTATAGCCCAGTTGCAGTATGAACAGGACTATGACGAGATGCACTTATCGTGGCTTAATATGGTTGGCGCAACGAACACGACTTGGCAGACCATACTACAGCCCTATGTGAAGTCGAAAGAGATGTTTACCTGCCCCACCAACGCTCCAAATTCGCCAAAGGGACAGGGGGCAGACTTCGTGCAGGGCAGCGGCAATACAATAACCACGGCCTACATTGGCAATATGAATGCGGTCGGGACACAGTGGTGGCAGGCCTATTATTATCAAGGCTGCGGAACATTCGCTGGCGGCGGCGACTCTTCGGCACCACCCAAGCCCTGGAATGTGTCGAAGTTTATCAGCCCGTCGACTACGATCGATATCCTCGAAGGCGCTGGCAGAGGCAACGGCGCGGATGGCTCGCCGTGCGGTGTGGAGTACGAAGCTGACAACAGCACCGCTCCGCAGTCTGGATGCAACACAACAGGCTACACCAACACACTGTTCGCCGGCCATACCGGAGCGACAAACTATCTGTTTGCCGACGGTCACGTCAAGTCGCTCAAACCATCGCAGACGATCCTTAACGGTGTGAACATGTGGACAATAGACAACACACAGACATGCAGCACGTACACCGCTCAAACGAACGGTGGATTCAACTACAACGCTCTTCTTACAAATCTCGCCAAAGCAACCGCGAACTACGCCGACAAGTAGGCTTATTGAGTCCAATGGCCCCGGCAGTCCTGAGCGGATCGCTGGGGCTTCTTTGCGACAGGTTGCTAGTAACTCTCAGCCGCGTATTATGTAGCAGCCCGCTCGCCTCCCCTGCAAGGTTCGCAAATTCCTGGCACGCCGCATCTCTCGCGCGGGTATAATCGGGCATCATGGAAGAATTGACACCACGTCAGATTGTCGCCGAACTCGACCGATACATAATCGGGCAAAATGCGGCCAAGCGAGCAGTAGCCATTGCACTGCGTAACCGTTATCGCCGTAGAATGTTGCCAGCGGAAATGCGCGAAGACGTGATTCCAAAGAACATCCTCATGATCGGGCCAACGGGTGTCGGCAAGACAGAAATTGCGCGCCGTCTCGCAAGCCTTGCCCGCGCCCCATTCATCAAAGTTGAAGCCACCAAATTCACCGAAGTTGGATATGTGGGACGCGACGTAGACTCCATGGTTCGCGACCTTGTGCAGGTCGCGATCCGGATGGTAGAACGTGAGAAAATGGATGAGGTAAAGGACAAGGCGAAGGAGCGTGCCATCGACCGCATCGTTGATATCCTGCAGCCAAAGCCTCGCGGAGCCGAAAAGGTAGCGTCGCAGGTTTCCAACCAGATGGATTCCTTCGCCGAAGCGTTGAACCAGATGTTCCGCGGCGCAGGACCTGGTGGCCCGATGTCATCACCTCCACCTTCAACGCCCCCCGTTGTAGCCGCGCCCTCCCAGCCGGACGAAGCAGCTCAAAAGCGAATCGACCAGACTGAGCGTATACGCACGCACCTTCGGGAGCAGATCGAACAGGGTACGAAGGACGATGATAGTATTGAAATAGATGTGGACGATACATCATCCGCACCGATCCTCCAGATTCTCGGTTCACAGCCAGGAATGCCCGACGACGGCGGCAACGACATGCAAAGCATGCTGAGTGGTCTGATGCCAAAGCGCCGCAAGCACCGAACTGTTACTATCGCGGAAGCGAAGGAGCTGTTCACTCAGGAAGAGGCGCGGGCACTAATCGACCAAGATCAGGTGACACGCGAGGCGATTGAGCGAGCGGAGCAGAGCGGCATCATATTTGTCGATGAAATGGACAAGATTGCCGGGCGTAGCGGCGAAGGTAGCGGCGGCCGCGGGCCCGACGTGTCGCGCGAAGGGGTGCAGCGCGATATTCTACCGATCATCGAGGGTTCCACTGTTCAAACAAAGTACGGTCCAGTTCGGACCGATTACGTTCTATTTATCGCTGCGGGCGCGTTCCACCTCTCAAAACCGTCAGACCTTATCCCTGAGCTCCAGGGGCGTTTGCCGATCCGGGTGGAACTCGACAACCTGACGGTAGACGACTTCCAGCGTATCCTGACGGAGCCCCGGAACGCGCTCACCAAGCAGTACGAAGCCCTCCTAGCGACCGAAGGAGTGACGTTAACGTTTGAAACCGACGGGATCGCTGAGATCGCCAGAATCGCAGCGCAGGCAAACGAACAGATGGAAAATATCGGGGCGCGCCGACTTCACACCATTTTGGAGCGGCTCCTCGACGAAGTATCATTCGAAGCGCCAGCCGACGCCGAATTCTCGGTCACGATCAACGCTGGTTATGTTAAGCAACGGCTTGAGTCTATCGTAAAGAACGAAGACATCAGCCACTACATCCTATAGTCGTCAAATACCGGAACACCGCTTCCGTAGGTTGAAACCTACGGCTCTTAAGTGCTTGAAAGTACCCGTTAGGCACTGAAGATTGGGCTGAGAGTTTGAATATACGCGTGTTACTGTTTGCGCACCTTCGCGATATAGCGGGGGCAGAATTGTCCCTCGATGTGCAGCTGGGAAGCTCCGCAGAGGAGTTGTGTGCCAAACTTGCCGGGATCGATGAACGTTTTGGTCGTTCGCTGGCGTCTACACGTATAGCAGTGAACGGCGAATGGGCAGACGGCGCGACGATCCTGCATGACGGCGATGAGTTGGCGTTGATTCCGCCAGTAAGTGGGGGCTAAATGGCGCTGGTAATGCTTGTCGATGAGCCGCTGGATGTGGCTGGCTTGACTCGAGCTGCTGAGTCTGACGCGTATGGAGCAGTGGTAACATTCGCTGGCAATGTTCGCGACAATGCGCGCGGAAAGCGTGTAGTGGCGATCGAATACACGTCGTATCGGGTTCTCGCGGATTCAGAGCTTAAGCGCATTGCATGCGAGGCCGAGACACGGTGGAATGGTACTGCCGCCGTGGGGCATCGCCTGGGTCCCATCGCTATCGGTGAGGCGACCGTATTTATCGCGTATGGCTCCGCTCATCGCGCGGAAGCATTCGAGGCGTGCAGATGGATCATCGACACGCTGAAGGAATCTGTTCCAATCTGGAAGAGGGAAACGTACGAAGACGGCGAGGTTTGGATTGAAGGCGACCAGGCGATCGCCGTCGAAAAGATTGCGTCGGCGGGAAGCTAGAACATCGAATAGTGAGCGACATTCGGGTCGCAGTCTGCTACCATGATCGAAACAGTGTCGGTTCAATCGAACGTCCCCCAGCCTCGGTCACCCTTCCCGGTGCGCATTTGCAAGATGCGTCATTCGGATATTGAGGCAGTGCTTCGGGTCGAAGTGCTGTGTCAACCTCTGCCGTGGAGCGCCAATGCGTACACGACCGAGCTCAACAATGCAGTCGCATACTACGCCGTTGCGAAAACCGACGACGGCGAAATCGCTGGCTACGGTGGCATCTGGGTCATCATGGACGAAATGCACGTTACCAATATCGCCACTAGCCCGGTGCATCGCGGACGGAAGATTGCGGAGCGTTTGCTGGTTCGGCTCCTTCAGGAAGGCATCGAGCGCGGTGCCACACGGGCGACGCTCGAAGTCCGCGAAAGCAACGCAGCGGCGCACAATCTTTATCTGAAATACCGCTTCGAAGATGTCGCGATGCGTAAGCAGTACTATTCCGACAACAGAGAAAACGCGATCATCATGTGGGCAGAGCTTCTTACTGGTCCCGACTACCAAAAACTTCTGCGCGACGCCGAAGGCCGGCTCTTTCCCAAAGGGTAAGCCGTTATTTTCCCACCACGCACGTCGCAATCAACTATTGTATTCCCACCATCTCCAGATAGTCCCACAACGTATGAGAGTTCTCGGAATTGAATCAAGCTGCGACGAGACTGGCGCGGCAGTAGTGGAGGACGGTTGCCGTATCGTATCACAGGTGATCGCGTCTCAAATCGATATCCACGCAGCGACAGGCGGGGTCGTCCCGGAGGTAGCCTCACGGCACCATGTCGAACAGATCAACGCCGTGATCGCAAAGACTCTGTCTGACGCCGAAATGAACTGTGAGGATATTGATGCCATCGCGGTCGCCAACCGCCCTGGCCTGCTTGGCGCACTTCTCGTTGGAGTCTCAGCTGCGAAGGCGTTAGCTTACGCCCTTAAAAAGCCGCTGGTTGGAGTCCACCATATCGAGGCGCACATCTACGCGAACTTCCTCGTCGACCCGGAGATAAAGTTCCCTGCAGTATGTCTGGTTGCGTCCGGGGGCCATAGCGAGCTGTTTTTGGTACGCGGACATGGCGACTATGAGATTCTTGGGCGAACACGCGACGACGCAGCCGGTGAAGCCTTCGACAAATCGGCGCGGTTGCTCGGTATCCCCTACCCTGGCGGCATCATGATTGACAAACTGTCGAAAACGGGTAACCCGAAGGCAATTGCCTTCCCGCGAGCGTGGCTCGGACATGATTCGCTTGATTTTTCGTTTAGCGGTCTGAAAACCTCAGTGCTGACCGCAACGAAGGCGCATCGTGACGAGCACCCAATCGAAGACTGGGCAGCATCGCTGCAGGCGGCCATCGTGGATGTTCTGGTGACGAAGACGATGCACGCGGCTGAGCGTTTCAATGCGGCCACAATCCTAGCGGCAGGCGGTGTCGCGGCCAATTCACATCTGCAGGCAAGACTGCGCGACGCATGCGCAAAGGCAGGCGTACCAGTCGTAATCCCACCGCCGGTTCTATGCACCGATAACGCCGCTATGATAGCATGCACGGGTTATTATCACCTTATTTCGGGCCATGTCGACGACCTCGAACTCGATACAATAGCGAGTCAGCGACTCGCTTGAGGCACTACAAAAACCAACATCTCCGCAGAAACAAAGACAAATGAGCTTAGATATCGTTTCACGGCACACCGCCGTTTTTGACGCCTCTCCAACAAACGTACCAACCCAGCGAATGCCGGACGGTCCCTTGCTTGGCAACGGCGACGTGGGAGTAGTCATCGCTGGCACCGCCAATGATCAGCTATTCTACATTGGAAAAAACGACTTCTGGCAAATCACGGAACCGAAGATCGTGTCATTAGCCACGATCAGACTCACTATTCCGGCGCTACAAAACGGCTCCTATCGTCAAGAGCAAGTCCTTTCGAGCGCTAATGTTAGGGGCACGTTTCGCACTGTCACCCACGAATTGCATACTACTTCGTGGGTAGCAAGCGACGATAACTGCCTAATCACAGAACTTACCAATGCAGGATCCACGCCGCTGGACGTCGCCGTCGACCTGGTGGGGCCCTCGGTGGTTACTTCCGTATCTGCGCAACACGACGGGCCACCGAGCGCACTCAGTCTTTCTCGCATTGCCGACAGCGAGCCTGTGGAGGGCGGGCGGAGCGCTACGGTCGCGACGCGTGTGATCGGGGCAGTAGCGCGTCCTGACAATTCCGGTAGGTTGATATTTGATATCTCTCCCAGCGGGACGGTTTTCGTAGTATCAGTTATATTGAGCGATCTCGATAGTGCCGACCACGAAACCGATTCGGGGCATCGTGCCGAATCATTGACCGTCGACAGTCTGCACGAACTCCGAAAGAAACATTCAGCGTGGTGGGAATCGTTCTGGAACAGATCGTCTATCGAGATACCCGATAAAGTCATTGAAAATCACTGGTATGGTGCACTGTACGTCCTCGCTAGCTGTAGTCGCGAAGGCAAAATCGCACCGGGGCTGTGGGGCAACTGGCCGACGTCCGACAATCCCAAATGGCAAGGAGACTACACGCTCAACTACAACTTCCAAGCGCCGTTCTACATTGCATATTCTAGCAATCACACCGAACTATCGCTGCCGCTGTATAAAGCGATCACAGATTTTATCCCCAAGGGTCGAGAAATGGCGACGGCGCGCGGCTGGAAGGGTGTTCACTATCCGACCCACATTGGTCCGTGGGCTTTGTTGCCGGAAGGCTGGGAAGACTGGGGTCAGCGGTCGGATGCGGCATATGCGGCGCTCAACTTTATATGGTACTACGAGTACACGCTGGACAAAGCCTGGCTCAATGAGATTGGGTATCCGTTCCTGAGCCAAGTTGCCGAATTCTGGGAAGACTATCTCAAGTTCGAAAACGACCGCTACGTTATCTACAACGATTCAATCCACGAGGGTTCCGGTTCCGACACGAATCCCGTCCTAACCCTCGGCCTGCTTCGCGCTCTATTCGGCGCTCTTGTTAGCATGGCCGAGCACGCTCACGTCGACTCCGCCAGGGTCGAAAAGTGGCGTCACATACTCGCACACCTTTCCGCGTTTCCAACATACGAGCGAAACGGTCGCACCGTATTTAGATACTCGGAAGCTGGGATGGAGTGGTGCGACGGCAACGGCCTCGGCATCCAGCATATCTTTCCGTCAGGCTCCATCGGCACGCAGAGCTCCCCGGAACTTCTGGAGATTGCGACCAACACGGTGGGTGAAATGGCGCGGTGGGACGACTACAATTGCTTCTCGTCATTCTACTCCGCTGCCGCGAGGGTCGGATGGGCCCCCGCTGACATTTTGGCGCACCTTCGCGAGCAGTGCGAGACGCGCGCGCTCCCAAATCTGCTTCTTTATTACGGCGGCGGCGGTATCGAAAGCTGCGGCGGATTTGCGGCGGTAACCGAGATGCTGCTCCAGAGCTACACAGGAACGATCACGCTGTTCCCATGCTGGCCACGCGAACTCGACGCGCGCTTCACCACGCTACGGGCAGTGGGCGGGTTCCTAGTGTCCTCCGAGATCTCAGGCGGCGCCGTTTCAAGCGTGGAGATAGTAAGCGAGATGGGGCAACCATGCGCCGTAGCGAACCCGTGGCCGGGACGCACTGTCGAAGTGCTCAGCGACAGGAGCGCGACCGTGAGCGTGGACGGCGATGTGATCCAGTTCGCAACTGAACCCGGCGAGACGGTCAAGATCGCGACGTCAAGAAGCGCTCTCGCGTAGGCGCGTTGCTTTGTTGCGGCGAATCGCTGACCGCCGCCAATAGACTACCAATAGGGCAATTGTCAGAACGACGTAAAGATAATAACGAATCGGCCCGAAGACTGCGGATACAAAATTATCTGTAACTACTGGCGGATTATTAATCTCGCCGACAAAGAGCAACGCTCCCGTTGCCTTATGCTCTATCGCCACGAGGTAAGGACGGTTTACTATCATGGTAAACTCAGCCATCGACAATGCTACGATCGTCTCGTCTGTCACTGCCGCTGCTTCAGTTCCCTGCTCGTCAATAGCCACGGTAGTTTTGTGATCAATGGCATTGACCCATAATGGTACTTGCTCATTGATCATGGCGGGAAAATCAGCCGGTTTCTCGAAGGCGCGACGAATTCCAAGCTGCTGCAGCGAGGGAATGAGACCATACGACCCCTCGCACTTGGTCTTGGGCATCGAGAACGCGCCTTCCATCTCAATCATCGACGCCCTCATGTCAGCCCAGCCACGTGCGGATAGAACACCGGTTAACTGCGAAGTGCGCATTCCTACGGCAGGTAGGACAACGATCATCGCGTACTCATCGCCTCTATAGGGCAGCTCAATTGCCTGATAGTCCTGCTTAGCCACGTACCGGAAAAGGGCTTTACGGCTCATCATCGGTACAGTGATCGTTGAGCCCGACGTGGTAGAAAATGGTAGGAGGCGAGTGTCTCGTGGCTGGAATGGATCTTTCCACTTCCCTTTGAAGTAGATGGCGTCAGACAAGCAAAGCGCGGTATCTGGGCTAAGGCGGGTCGATATGTCGCGAATCTTGCCGTGCGTCTTGTCGTTAACCCAGCTATTGATCGTCTGTACAGCCCCTGAGTTGGTGAAATCGAGCTTGCGCACCTCGGCTGAATACGACTTCGACACCGCAGAAGCGAATGGCTGTCGAATTGTGAACCTCGTGGAGACCCACAGTGCGTTCGCTAGTGTGAACTCAACAGAGTCAGTGACTTTCGGGGTGAGCTCTTGCTGCAATTCACTGTAATCGGCATTGAGGGCGCCCACATCGATCCCGTCGACGCCCATTGCCTTAGCCATCTCGGACTTGGTAGCACCGCCAGCCCCGTTATAGGCCATTGCAAGTGCCATGTGGATGCTAGTTGGGGAAATGAATGTGTTCGCCGACGGGTCCTTTGTCACCAGCCCCCGGAGGAGATTGAAGCCGAAGTCGTTTGCTGCGGTGACGACACGAGGCTCAACCCTCACTAGCCTGGATGAACCATCTACGATTCTCTTGATTTGTGCCGACGAGTAAGCTGGAGAAGTAGAATAAGATGGCGTCGGTGAGCTTTCTGAAATTACGTAATCCTGCGCGGATACCGACGGTGGGAAACAGATAGTGGTAAGGGATAGCAGGCCAATAGTTAAGGCGCCCATGCGTGACAGTGTGGACATATAACATGCTTCACCATGCATGTATATATCACCTTCACATCCATGTAGAGATTATACGCAGTGTGACACATTAGAAATCAAATAATAACGATTATCAATGTCCTACCACCACCGCTATCCCTTAGTTGGATCGTTGATCTCGCCCAAGAAAACCAGCGCGCCGGTGGTTCGCTCTTCGATTGCGATGAGGAACGGGTGGTCGACGGTCATGGTGAACGGTTCGCCGGAGTCTGGCATGGCGAGCGATTTAAGCATCTCGACTGATGTCACGGCGGCGGCTTCAGTCCCCTGCTCATCGATGGCAATGAAGGTTTTATGTTTCACATCGCCTATCGAAACCGAGTCTTGCGTGTCGATCATCGGCTTGAAGTCGGCGACTGCTCCGTCGAACGCCGATGTCATTCCAAGCGCTTTCAGTGCAGGGACCAGAGAGTCGGAGAATGTGGCGTTGGTTTTCGGCATCCCTAAGTGGCCGCGCCGTTCGCCCAATCCTTGCTTTAGCTCACCCCACGAGTGGCCGTTCAGCGCTCCCACTACGTCTGCAAGCTTTTGCCCCGACTTCGGTAGAACGACATACATTACGTACCGCCCACCCTTGTATGGAACCTGTACAGCCTGGTAGGTCGCTGATTCGCCGTAGTGAAAATGTCCGGCTCGGTTCATCATTGAAACGTCGGTGGACGCGCCAGCGCCTGTAGTAAACGTTGCGCTCTTTGTGAGGGCTACGGGAAACGGCGTCTGCCACGCCGCTTTGAAGTGGACGGCATTAATGAGGTAGAGAATAGCGCCTGGGCTGATTCGGTCGACAATCGATGGGATCTTCCCTGCGGTCTTGTCCTTTACCCAGTTGTTAATGGTCCCAACGGCCGATGGCGACGAAAAGTCGAGTGTCTGCAGACTTGCATCGTAGCGCTTTTTAACCGCATCTATGAAGTTTGGGCGGAAATCCAGTCCCTGCTTGGCCCATAGAGAGTTTGCTATCTCGACGCTGCCGCCCGTTTCACTGCCTGCCTGTAGCTGATCGATAAGCGCCTCGTTGTTTGTGTTGATTGTCGGCAAATCGAACCCGCCCAAGCCAAGGGTTTTCGCCATTTCATCGCGTGTACCACCAGCGGCGCCGTTGAGCGTCATGGACAGAGCAAGGTGGATGCTTGTAGGGGAGATAAAAGTATTGGCATTCGGATTCTTACCCGCAAGCTCATGCAGAATGTTGAAGCCAAACTGATTCTCGGCTGTAGCGGCTTGTACTGGTGCTGACATGGTCTGCTCCTTGGCCCATAGTGGCGCTATCGCGGCAACGATAAGCCCGACCGATGTCGCAACTGCAGCCGATTTCATCACTCTATTCCACATAAGCTTCTCCTGCTGAACTCATACTTGATTTAGCATACTTACCAATCGTAAGATCCGCTGGACTCTCATCCCTTCACCGCCATGTAAATGATAGACCGGTTTCGCCTACCTGCGGTTCCATGCGCGAACTATTTCACAATCACCTGATCGCCGAAAGGCCGCCAGAGAATCCGAAAGGCTCCCGCCAACAATGACGGAAGCCTCGTTATACCAACCAACGGTTCAGATTCAAACGACTAGGAGCGAGTCTTTGAGTTCTTTCTGCGTTGATTTGAGTCCAGTTCGCGCTTTCGCATTCGGATATTCTTGGGAGTGACCTCGACAAGATCGTCGGGCCCGATATATTCGATGCAACGGTCAAGCGACATGATGATATGCGGCGTTAGGCGCACGGATACGTCGGAGTTTGACGATCTCATGTTAGTGAGGTGCTTCTGCTTGCAGATGTTAACCTCGAGATCGGTGTCTCTGTTGTTCTTGCCGATGATCATGCCTTCGTACACTTCCATGTTGGCAGGAATGAACATCACACCGCGATCTTCAGCGCCAGCCAGGCCGTACGGCGTTGCCGTGCCGCTTTCAGCTGCGATCAAAGACCCGTTCTTTTCGAACTGAATATCTCCCATGTATGGGACATAGCCGCCAAACAGCGTATTCAGGGTACCGGTACCACGAGTTTCGGTAATGAACATGCTTCGGAAGCCAAGAAGGCCGCGAGTGGGGACCTTCCAATGCTGGGTCACGTGCGCTGTACCAGACGATGTCATATCGGTCATCTCACCCTTGCGTCGGCTGAGCTGTTCGATTACGAAACCGCTGTACGCTTCGGCAACGTCGATTTCGACATTTTCCATCGGTTCGAGACGTTTGCTGCCTTCGTCGTGGAAGATGACTTCCGGTTGTGACACCTGAAGCTCGTATCCTTCGCGACGCATGGTCTCAATGAGGATCGCAAGGTGAAGTTCGCCGCGACCGCTCACCAGGAACTGGTCGGGGCTGTCGGTTTCTTCCACACGGAGCGCAACGTTGGTTTGCAGTTCCTTCATCAGCCGCTCGCGAAGCTTGCGCGACGTCGAGAACTGACCCTCGCGACCGGCGAACGGGGATGTGTTCACGGCAAAGGTCATACGTAGGGTGGGCTCGTCGATCGCAGTCACAGGCAGCGCAACCGGATTGTCGCGATCAGTGATAGTTTCACCGATATGCACTTCAGGAAGTCCAGTGACGGCAATGATCTCGCCGGCCCCAATGCTTTCCTGTTCGGTACGCGTCATTCCTTCGTAGGTGAAGATCTGGTTCAACTTGCCCTGAGTGTGGACGCCAGCGCGGTTAATCACGGTCACGCTCTGTGCCGCTTTCACTGTGCCGGAGAAGACGCGACCGATGGCAACACGCCCGCGGTATTCATCGTAGTCGAGTGTCGTTGTCAGAATCTGAAGAGGGCCATCTGGATCGTTGTTCGGCTCCGGAATGTGCTCTACAATGGTGTCAAACAGCGCGTGCAAGTTGTCGTCGAGCTTGTGCTCGTCCATCGACGCCTTGCCAGCGATAGCGGACGCGTAAACGACAGGGAAGTCTAGCTGGTTCTCGTTGGCGCCAAGGTCAACGAAGAGGTCGAATGTCTTGTTGATCACCCAGTCAGGGCGCGACTCGCTGCGGTCAATTTTGTTGATGACCACAATCGGCTTGAGGCCCGCTTGAAGCGCCTTCGCAAGTACGAAGCGCGTCTGCGGCATCGGTCCTTCGACAGCATCAACGAGCAGCAGTACACCGTCGACGAGTCCCATGACTCGCTCAACTTCTCCGCCAAAGTCGGCGTGGCCAGGGGTGTCTACGATGTTGATCTTAACATCGCCCCATCGTACAGCCGTGTGCTTGGAGACAATTGTGATGCCGCGCTCGCGCTCAAGGTCCATTTTGTCCATGACGCGTTCGGCGACTTGCTGGTTCTCGCGGAAAACACCGCCTTGTTTGAGGAGACCGTCGACGAGGGTGGTTTTACCGTGGTCGACGTGAGCGATAATGGCGATGTTGCGAATGTTTATCATAACTTCTCTGTTCGTTGGTGTTTCCGGTCTGACGCGAAAGATTTGCCCGTAAAAGGCCGCTACATTATAGCACAGGGAGAGACAAAGTGTGGCACGTTACGCTTAGCGCCTGGGAATGCTCCGGCAGTTATCGCTAGACGAGCGAAGCGCGTTCGAGGTAGGATGATCATATTGGGCCGTCCCAATCAACATTACCGAGGAGAAATCGTTATGCCGAAAGAAGCAATCCACACAGCTGCCGGACCTTTGCAGGGGGCTCCATATACCCCGGCAGTCAAGCTTGGCAATCTCGTATTTGTGTCGGGGCAAATTCCGTTGGATCCGGGAACCAAGAAAGTGGTTGATGGCGGATTCGAAGCCCAGGTCCGTCAGGTGTTCTCCAACCTCTCCAGCCTTCTTGAGCAAGGCGGGCTTGGTTTGAACAGCATTGTGAAGACGACCGTATTCCTCAGCGACATGAATAACTTTGCGGAGTTGAACCGCGTTTACGGTGAATACTTTAGCGGAGTTCGCCCAGCGCGGTCCTGCGTGCAGGCAGCGCGGCTCCCTCTCGATGTGCTCGTAGAGATCGAGGCGATTGCGGCGGCAGAGTAACCGCTACAGCTTGTTGTCGACGACGAGCTCCGACACGTGAAGCCTATTCACCGTAAGCTCGTCGATGGCAACGGATCCAAAGTGAGCGTTGCGCACTCGCAGTACTCCTATCGCAAGCGCACCGACCGACAATGCCCCAATCGCGAATGCTCCGAACGCCACCGCGCCAATGGACACCGCTCCAACAGAGCCCGCTCCAAGCGCAGATTTGCCGATCGCAGCATTCTTTACTGCCACTGAGTCGACCGACACCAAGTCTTCAGTGTCTTGAGATCTGTTCATAGCCGCCACCCCTTGTTAGCCACGAAAGGCATCGACCAGCGCACGCGTGGCCGATGCCATGTCGTCTGCGCCGGTGACCGCCGAAATCACCGCTGCCGCTTCGACACCGGTTTCTCGAACAAAATGAATGTTTGAGGCATTGATGCCGCCGATAGCCACAATGGGCATGCCTGGATAGGCGCACTTTAGCTCAACAAGCCTCGCCGTGCCAATTGCCGCGCCAGCATCGCCCTTCGTCGTGGTCCCAAACACAGCGCCAACGCCAAAGTAGCTTGCAAACGGTTCGGCAGCACGCCCTTCCGCCACGCTTGCCACGGACGCTCCAATGATGGCCTCTGGCCCCATCAGACGGCGGGCGTCGGCAGGCTCCATGTCTCCTGGACCCAGATGGACACCGTCTGCGCCAGAAGCCATAGCGATGTCCACACGATCGTTAACGAGAAACGCCACGCTTGCAGCCTTGCAAATACCGGCCATCTCCTTGGCCACAGCAACTGCGTCGGCGGCTTCCATGTCCTTTGCGCGCAGCTGGACAAGCGAGGCGCCGCCCACGACAGCCGCTCGGCAAATGTCCACATGACTTCGTCCGCCCGAAGTCGATCTATCGGTCAGAACATACAGACCCCTGATGCGATTCGCATAATCCAACGCTTGGATCATTCCTTTTCACCCTTGTAGAGGTTATATCGCCTACTGCTCGGATAGCCGCTCCCCGTGCCAAGGGACACAGGCGCTTGAAGGGCATCGTGCAGCTTACGCTTAGCTGCTTTCACTGCCTCCTCGACTCGGAGGCCATTGGCCAGGTTCGCGGCGATAGCCGACGATAGGAAGCAGCCTGTGCCGTGAGAGTGCGCGGTGTCGATCCGAGGCAACGCGAACTCATGCGCTGCGCCATCGCTAGTCACAAGCACGTCAGTTGCTTCTTCGGTAAGATGCCCACCCTTAACGAGAGCGTTCCGAGCACCGCCGTCCACCAACCGCCTCCCTGCCTTCGCCATCGAGCCGGGATCGTGCACGGCCACACCGGTCATGATCGCTGCCTCCGCAAGATTTGGTGTAACCATGTGGCAAAGCGGGAGCAGTTCTACCACAAACGTGCGTATCGCCGCGTGGTCGAATAAAGGGACACCGCCGGTAGATGCTATCACAGGATCTACAACAATGTTTGCTGGCATAAATCGACGCAGGATCGCGAGGACGACCTGCAGTTGAGGCAGCCCTGCGAGCATTCCAATTTTTACGGCGGCAATTGGAATATCGTCAAACAGCGCTTCAAGCTGCGCTTTCAGTATCGCCGGATCAACGGGGTGGACAGCCAAAACACCTCGCGTGTTTTGCACGGTCAACGCCGTGATTGCGCTCACTCCATTGCCGCCTAGAGAGTCAATAACGCGCAAGTCCGCCGAAACCCCGGCGCCACCGGATGGATCGAAGCCAGCAATAGTAAGAGTAACGGGCATTGACATCGTGCGACTATGATACCTGCACTCGCTTTGTAGGCGTACTGGTATTGGCCCGCATGGATTGGGAACCTTGCTTACAGGGAGAGCGTTGAGACGGAGGGCCCACGGGGCTGCAATACAAAGGGAATGTTTGCATGTCTCCCGATTGCGGCGTTGTTCCAGTGGGTATCCCATAGAAGCAGTAAAACCACGAAGGGAAATATCACCATGCCAGTTCGAAAAGCAGAAGCAACTTGGAAGGGCGACCTGCCCACCGGAGAGGGATCGATGAAGCTCGGAAGCGGAGCCTTTGAGGGCCCCTACTCGTTTAAATCGAGAATGCAGGACGGCACCGGGACCAACCCCGAGGAGCTCATCGGGGCGGCGCATGCGGGTTGCTACTCAATGGCCTTTGCCTTTATGCTCTCAAATGCTGGATTCAAGGCAGACAGCATCCATACCAAGGCTGACGTGAAGTTCGAGCCTGTAGAGGGCGGATTTGCTATCACAGGGATTCACCTTACGACAGAAGGCGTCGTACCTGGAATCGACGCGGTAAAGTTTGAGGAGATTGCCAAGCAAGCTAAGGAAGGTTGCCCGGTTTCCAAAGTGCTCACTGGCACGACAATCACTTTGGACGCGAAGCTGGTTTAATAGGTTGATTTCGAATACACCCGCCTCCTGACACTATTTCTCACAGGAGGCGGGCTGTTCTTTGCTAGAACAGCGTAACCATTACACTGGCGTCACTACGCGAAGAGCGCAGTGACGCCTTCTAGCCTGACGGGTATAATTGGTTATGGGTAAAGACGACCTGGCGAACGAAGCACTGCATGAGCACACTGCATGCAAGCACGATCACGATCACGGTGACCACGACCACAACCATTATCACGGACCAATGCATGTTCACGGGGCCACAAGTGGACCTATGCTCTGGGCGTCACTCGCAGTCACCACCATTTTCGTAATCGCGGAAGCATTCTTCGGATACAAGGCGAACAGCCTCGCACTTCTATCAGATGCTGGCCATAACTTTAGCGATGCCCTGGCGTTGGGCCTCGCAGCGTACGCTGTCTGGATCGCCCGAAGACCCGCGAACGCTCGCAAAACTTTCGGCTACCATAGAGTCGCCATTCTCACCGCTCTCTTTAACGCCGGATCGCTAATTGCTATAGCGGTCGGCATAGTTATCGAAGCGATCAGCAGATTCCGCAACCCTGAACCGCTTGACGGTAACATCATGCTAGCCGTGTCCGCAGTCGCATTACTGATGAATACAGTCATTGCGGCCCTTCTGCACCAGCACTCCCATAGTGACCTGAACGTACGAGCGGCCTTTATCCATATGGCGGGTGATGCGCTCTCAGCTCTCGCGGTGATCATCGCGGCACTTGTTTTTAACGCCACAGGCTGGATGATTGTGGACCCGATTGTGTCTACGATGATCGCGATATTCATTCTTTGGTCAAGTTGGGGGATATTCAAAGAGGCGACCAATATTCTACTTGAGGCCACGCCCAAAGGGCTTGAGGTCGACGAACTCGTGGCTGCTTTGAGAAATGTGGAACACGTAGTAAATGTACACGACTTGCACGTGTGGACAGTATCAGATGGCCTAAATTTTCTCAGCTGCCATGTCGAAGTTGCAAACACGCGCACAATGGAAGAGATTGAACGCATCCTCTGCGAAATTAACACGCTTCTTGAATCGCGTTTTGGCATTACCCACGCCACCATTCAGACTGAGCGCGAAGGCTCATGCGTAGTAACAGTCGGGCACGACGCACTCTATTGCGGCGAACATCGCGGAGCGGCTTAACGAGTTATTAGTACCGTTAATGACCAAGGGCCATCCGCGACTGCGGATGGCCCTTGGCGTGAATGAAACCGTAAGTCGCTTAGCCTTCGGCTTCGAGTACTGCTGCTTGTGCGCCCTTAAAGCCGATCTTGCTATGCTGCCCGTCGCAAAACGGCTTGTTTACCGAAGCGCCGCAACGGCAAAGGGCAATGGTCTTGCGGCCAGCCGGCGGTGTCATCGGCTGCCCATCGTAGTTAATGATGTCTACAGCGCCTTCAATGATATATGGACCGTTTTCCAATACTTCGATAGATACGTCAGCCATTCGTGTCTCCTCGTTGGATGTGATAAGCTTAGTTTACCAGGATGCTATATATTTTATAGTGCAAGCACAATATCGTCAGGCAACCTCTACGACTGCTTCTGCAGCAGCCCAACCTCGTGAAGCTTTTCCAGATAGTGCATCACACTATTGCGGGAAAACCCCGCATCACGCAGACCAGCAGCTCCACGACTCCGGTAGATAAGGTACGCGCTCAGGAGGCGCATTGCCGACCCACGTCCCGATCCGCTGCGACCATAGTGCTTGATAAGGACATCCCATGCGTCGGCCCATTCTTGCTCGAAAGATTCTTGTTCCAGTATTTAAGCCCCCTTATTTAATATGTGCTCGTGTACCCAAGTCGTGTGTGCTTCATTCATTTCCGGCAGGAACACATGTCCAGCACTTGGATAAAATGTGTACTGCTTAACGGACGATTTAATAGCCTCGTAGACCGATTCTACCGTTTCAGGTTTGACGGCAGGGTCGCGTCCCCCGGCGGTTAGCCACGTCGGGACATCGACCAGCGGCGCATGTCGCATCGGGTCAAAAAGGCTGAGCGTATCAACAAGATCCGCGTCGCGCCCTGAGTGCGCTGAATAGCTTCTGAAAGCCTTATAGACTGGACTGCTCGACACGCTGAGCGAAACACGAATGTTCGCCATAAACGGCATATCAGCAAAACAGATTCGAGATGTAGCTGCTTGTGCGGCCACGATAATAGCCAAAGCAGCGCCCTGACTCATTCCGGCGGCAACCAGGCAATCTTTACGAACCTCGGGTTGCTCAGCGAGGACTGCAAAGGCACGTAGGCAATGCGCCGAAATCGCGCGGTAGATATACGTCTCAGGTTGGTCGATTCCATTGACAATGTAATCGTGTTTTCCGGCTGGATTCACGTAAGCATGATCGGGCTTGTTCCCATGAACGTTAACGCCCATTGTGCAGACGCCGGGAATAAGGCAGGTAGCGTCTGGCGGCGGAGTTCCGTACGAATATCCCGGAAGCCAGAGCATTCCAACTTTGTTGGCGGGCCGATCTACAGGAATGGCCAACCACGCCCAAATAAGTGTATTGCCGACGGACGACAACCTGACCCAGTCGATACGCCACTCTCCGCCGTTCGCCGTAACCCGCTGGTCTCGGCTGGTGCGGTCCCAGTCTGTATCCGTTGCCGCGACGTCCGCTCGCACCATTGCCCAGTACTGATCAAAATCTTGCATCGTTAGTCGCCGATTATACTACCCTAGAACGACGCGATTGAGAACCGGTAAAGTTATATCAATTGCAACGAGGGCTATATAGCACAAGAGAAATGAGCATGAAATCGCATCTATTTTCCGTGCTTGAGTTCCTCCGGTGTGACCCAGTCCACCGTCTTACCATCACGCATGATGAGTACCTGATCGGCATCCTGAAGCATCTCTGCGTCGTGTGTGACGACAACTACAAGGCCCTTCTCACGATACCGCGCCAGCAGATCGATCACAAGATGCCCGTTTCGGTGATCAAGCGATGCTGTGGGCTCGTCGGCGAAGATCACCCTGGGATCGTTCATCATGGCCCTCGCGACACATACTCGCTGCTTTTCCCCGCCAGAGAGCTGGGACGGGTGCTTAGTAGCGTAATCGGCCAAGCCCAATTCGTTGAGAAACCGACATGCTTTGGCCCGCGCCGGTTTGTCGACCGTAGGTGCACCCATAAGTGTATTTTCGGCAGCTGTTTGCCAGCTTATTAGCCAGGGCTGCTGGAATACGAATCCGAACGATTCTCGGCGCAGTGCTGTCATTTGAGCGTTGGTTAAGTCGCTCAAATCCCTGTCGCCGTAGATGACCGATCCTTCAGATGCTCGTTTCAGGCCCGACAATACGTAGAGCAACGATGATTTACCAGAACCTGATGGCCCCATGACTCCAATAAAGCCGCGAGGGGGCAGGTCGATTGTAGCGTTGCACACGGCGTACGTTTTTCGCTCGCCGTCGAAGTAAGTCAGGCTAACGCCGTTTGTGCGTAGCAGCGACTCAGATGTAGTGGCAAGTTGGGTCATGGTTAGCGCCGTTCTATGATAGTCACTGGATCGAGCCGTGTGAGCCGATAGGATACCGTGGCGAGTGCGAACGCCGTGATGATTATCGGTATTGGTATTGTATAAACAAGCGCCAGGTGGTCGTGGGGATTAATCAGCATTCCTCTCGGTTCGAACACGCTCCCCTTCATAGCGTCCATGATGAGCCACGTTACAACTACACCTAGCACCCAGCCTACGGCTGTGACTACGGCCGTTTCCGACACCGCATGCAATAAAAGCGTCGTGCGCCGCATGCCAATAGCCGACAGGATGGCAAATTCAGTAATACGCTGGGTGAAGTAGATATTGGACAGCATCCCGCTCATGAGCGCCACGACGAGTATGACCATGGCGTTTACGAGCCCCATAATCATATACATCGATGCCAGTGACTTACGCAGTTGATTGACGAGACTCGTAAAGGACAACACCTCGCATTTGCTGCGATCAACATCGCGTATGATCGACCGAGAAATTGCTGGCAACTGAGCCGTGTCCTTCGCGGTAACCACAAGGTGCTTTGTGAACAGAGGCATCGCGGCTTGTGCGAACTCGGGACTCGTAAATGCTATCCAAGTGGGGCCATGAAGTATTCCAACCAGCCGGACCGGGACAGGGCAGCCAGCGATGCCACCCTGATCGTCCGGACCGGCAACAACGTCACCCATTTTGAGTTTCTTGTTCCTCACAAGGCCATCAGATAAGACCGCCTCGGCCTGCCCCGGGATGGGCATTCTGCCCTCAGCGAGCCAATCGCCGGACTTTCGCAGCAGGTAGTCGCGATCAGCGATGGGCATTGCGAATGCGATGAACGGCGTTCCACCGAAAACGGTGTTCAGGTTCATGAAAAATCCACTCGACTCGATCACCCTATCAACGCCAGGCTCGCGTTGGATGATGGCGCGATTCTCGGGGTCAACTGAAAACCCAGTCCGTTGAGGAATAACAATCGTCGCGGTTTTTGTATAGTTGTAGATAGTGGTAACTGTTAGGTCAATGCTATTGACGATAGTGACAACGGCTGCGACGAGAAACACCGACAAAATGATGACGACTGCCATGGGGACGAGGCGCATGAAGTTTCGCTGACAGTATGTGGCAGGAGACAGCGGATGGGCATTGGCAAACGCACCAGCGATCTCTGAACAATCGCAGGAAACGTCACGACTAACTGTTTGCATCGGTAACCTTAAATCGGGCTAACGCCGCCCGGTTATCTCTGAGGAGTACCCAGAATTAACCCGATAGCCAACGTGCTAGTTCCCTTTCGCCGCTTCAGATAGTACGTATTGTCCGGGTTTATTAGCGGAAATGGCCATGCAAACGAGGAATTTGCGCCATTTGGGGATAATTGATTGGCATGCGCAACCGAGCTAACGTATTATCGTTCACCTTGGCTATCCACATGGTTTCGGTCCTGTTCGCCTGCACCTCAGGTCATTCGATGGCAGCTGCTTTAGCAGTTGATCCGAACGACCCACCGCCTGGGCTGACAACCGAAGCCTCGTTTCGCCTCCCGGCCGGTGTAGTTGAAGTGGATGACATCGTTTACGGTTACGGTGACGGTGTACCATTGTCGATGAATGTTATTCGTCCGAAAATTCCACCACCGGGCAGAATACCTGCGTTGGTGTGGATTCACGGCGGTGGTTGGCATGCGGGAAATCGTTACTCGGGACGGTTCGAGAGCGCATACATGGCGCAGCGAGGTTATTTTTGCGTAAGCATCGATTACCGCCTCAGCCAGGATTTCGTGTGGCCCGCCCAGATCCACGACTGCAAAGCGGCGGTACGCTACTTGCGAGCTAACGCAGCAAAATACGGCATCGACCCAAAGAGTATCGGAGTGTGGGGCGATTCAGCAGGCGGACACCTGGCCGCGCTCTTGGGAACGACCGGGGATATCAAAGAGCTTGAGGGGGCTGGTGGTCACGGTGACAAGTCCAGCAAGGTCCAGGCGGTTTGCGACTGGTACGGCCCGACTAATATCGCACTGATGCAGGAACAAGGCAGCGACCTCAGCCCCGACGATCCATTTTCGGCACCGGCGCTACTTTTCGGGTCAGGTGGGTTGAAACGCCACTCCGCTGCAATTCGCCAAGCGGACCCGTGCACTCACGTTAGCCAGTCTAGCGCGCCGTTTCTCGTCATTCACGGGGATGCTGACACGTCTGTACCGTTAGCTCAGAGTAAGCTATTGGTCAATTCGCTGCAGGCACTCGGTAAGGAAGCAGAGCTTGTCGTGCTTCCGGGGGCCGTTCACGGCGACAGCGCATTCCACAGCGCTCGGGTTATGAATAAATGCGCGTCATTCTTTGACAAGCACCTTAAGCTGCAAACTCCGAGTGCCAAGGATATTGGCACCCCCGCGTCAACGTCAAAGGGCTATACAAAATAAATCCTCGGAACATGGCAACGCTGACCTATTCCGAGGATTCTGTCCCAAACAACTAGCATTTTGCCCATTGAGCATTTGATCTCAATAGTGGGCGAATACTGTTTCCAGCTTCTGGCCGAGAAGGCTAGTTGTACGCAGGAACGACTTCCATCTCTTCTTGGAATCCGGCTAGCTCATTTATTCGCATAAAGCATGCCGCTGCGCGCGCCTTCGAAGTGCGGTAGTACACGTTCGAAGCCAACTGGGCATCATGTCCAGCATAGAACTCTTCGTAGCGTCGCATCTCTTCGATCGATGCTTGCCACTTTGCCCGCAGCTTGTCCAAATCATCATGGCTATTGTAGTCCATGGCACATACCTCTCTTTGTCAAGATCAGCGCAAACCTGCTTCCTCGCGGCTCGCTAACTGACTTTATTATCTGGCGATTTCGGTGCTGTCTGTAGACCGATTTATCGTTTAGGCCCGTTCTTACCCCAAATTCCCGGTTAGCTATTCCTAAATATCCCGTATCAGTACTGGATATTATCTCAACAACGTACATGACAGTTATATTCCCCAAACTGTTCCAAGGCAAGGAGTCGTGTGAAAACTATCACATCGCTTCGTCGAATCATCACTTTGCCTTAATAAACAACGGGTAAAATAGACGGCGAATTGACGCACGGGCCGATGGTGGCCTAATGGAGCACGATAGACATGGCAACGATGCCTAACACATTACCAACCCAGAGCCACCTTATGCGGCTCGATGCCGACCTCGCTTGGCGCGAACTACTGGACGCTCTCGACGGCTTGGACGAGCGCCAAGCATGGGCTTTGCCCCGAATGCATGGCACCGGTGACCTTGCGACACGCGGATCGATTATAGAAATCGTACAGCACCTCGCTGTCTGCAAGTTCATGTACGCGAGCTCCGCGTTCCACGCGAGTCAGTACGGTTGGGATGACTGCTTTGCGCGCATTCGAGAAATGGGATCAGACTGGAAGGCGAATCTAGAGTACCTTCACGAAGCGCAAGGATACTGGATGTCTAGCTGGTCCCATATGGACGACGACGACATGGTGGCTCCCCGCATGACCAACTGGGGTGCTCAGTGGCCCACGTGGAGGATTGTGAGCACTATCAGTCACCACGACAGCTATCACGCTGGCCAAGTTACCCTACTGCGAGCCGTACTCGCCCCTACTGATACGCCCTGCCCTACGCATGCTGACTATTCCCTTGCAACGTTGGACGTCAAATTTTAGGACTGGCAGGTTTGGCGCTCCGGAAATGACGACTTTTGTTATTTTCTAACTGTACTGGCAGGAATTCGTGCCAAACCTACCTAACTTAATCGCGTCTTGACTTGACGAGACTCATTGTCCGCGTGAGGTCTGTCGCGATGCCCAAAATCCTACTTACCATACTCAGCATTGCATGCATATTGCTGACCGGCTGTGGCGGCGGTTCTTCATCTAGTCCGAGCACCACCTCGGGCGGTTCAACCTCTTCAGGGGGAACAAGCGGCTCCACAGGCACCCCCACCCCGAACGCATTTGCAGGCACCTACAACGGGTCCGGGTACTCGTCGGCAGGAACTGTCGGCCCCGCAGCAATGGTCATCGACAACGAAGGTTATTTGCTTGGATCCATGGCAATCGCCAACGGATCTTCTGCCCTGTCGGCGACGTTTTCCTGTAAAGTTCCAGACACTGGCACGACTTCGCTCCTGATCACCAACGCCAACAAAACCCAAGAACTTGATACAGCCACGTTTAGCTTCGACGCCGCCAGACACCTCATCGTCACTTTTACCACTTTTAGCGGAAGCAACGTTAAGTTGCGACTCTCGTCCAGCGGCCAAGCGCTCCAATACGCTGGATCGTTTTCGGGCACGTCTACAGCGAGCGGTGTTATCGGCGCCTTGGCATTCGCGGTTGGAAGTGCAGGCGACCTAACAGGCACACTGACGATTCCAAGTACAGGCGCTATATACGCATTGTCCGGCAACGTAACACGCGCAGGAGCCGTTTCGTGGACTGCGGCACGTGTTGGGTATCTACCGGAGAGCTGGACCGGGTATGTAGGCTACGACGGGAGCGACCAGATGATCGCCAACATTTCACGTTCCGACGGCGCAGTGATGTCGGCGACGCTCAATTGACCCTGCATATCAATGACGCGCACTCATTTGTACGCGTTCTCTTGTACGAACCGCCCTCAGAATGGTATCCTGTTTCCTATTAAGCTGTAAATCTGCTAACGGATGGTGATTCCTGTCAATGAATAAGCCCCTCTTCGCGATCGTCGCCGGTTTGGCGTCGTGCCACCTTGCTCTCGCCGCTGCTTCTGCGCCGCCAAAACTGGCGACTCCGCCGTCCCTGGCAGGCGATTCAGTACCGACACAACCCTCAGAACCCGTCGCATCCCCCGCCGATGTTGCTCTCGTAAAAGCATGCCTGCAAGCTGATCTAGCGGAGGCGAAAATCCAGCTCAATGCTGGTGCTAATATTAACGCAGTCGTTGACGGCACTTCTGCTATAGGCGGATCAGCGCTTACTGGACATTTCACCCTTGTAGCCTACCTTCTCAACAAGGGAGCCAACCCCAATACATTTGGCAGCAACTATCCGACGCCTCTGACCAACGCAGTAGAATCGGGGAATATCGATGTCGTGAACGCGTTGATCCACGCAGGGGCCAAGGTTAACCTCGGCGGAGGTCTGGGTGAAACGCCGCTGATGCGAGCAACGCTGAACGGCAACATACCGATCATCAAGCTCCTACTCGCCAACGGTGCAAAGGCCGATCTACCCAACGCTGCGGGCGACACTCCGCTGCTTGCCGCAGTTTCCCGTGGACGAACGGACGTCGTGAAAGTTTTGGTGTCCGGTGGGGCTGATTTAAACTCAGTAACCAAATCTGGCTATACACCTCTGTTGCTCGCCACAAAAACCGGGCAAGCTCGTGTTGCGTCGTTCCTGTTGTCGTCTGGTGCCGCAGCAGACATTGCGGCTGTCGGAGGCGAGACGCCTCTGACGCACTCGATTCGGTCGGCCGACGTGCCCACGCTTACCGTGTTGCTTAAATCAGGTGCCAATGTTAATTCCAACAACGGAGGCGGTACCACGCCCCTCATGATCGCATCATCGTTGTCCACCACCCCGCAGCGCATCGCAATTCTTAACACACTTCTCGGCAAGACAGCCAAGGTAAATGCGACCAACGACTACAAGCAAACGGCCCTTATGTTTGCGACCGGGTTCGGAGCATACGATGCGGCCAAAATGCTCTTGCGTCGAGGTGCCGACCCAACACTTCTTGACCGCACGGGAGCGGGTCCGCTGGTCTATATGGCAGGCGGAAATATGGGACGCCTTGCACTGTCAAAGGCACCAGCTGTAAAGCCACTGAACACTACTTCAGAGTTCATTGCCATGCGGTCAACCGCCGCGCAGCTTGCTGGCGTAGCGCCTGCATCCAGCGACGCTGCTGACGCCCTGCTGATCGCTGCGGCGACGGGCAAGGTGGCAATGGTACAGGGACTGCTGGACGCTAAGGTGCCGATTGACGTCACAGGAACCGAAAACGTGGCCCGCATGATCCCCCCAGGCCCTGACGGCGCACCAGCCCGCTGGTCCAAGGGAATGACGGCGCTTATGCTTGCTTCCGCGCAGGGCATGACCGGAGTGGTGACCGAATTACTCAACCGAGGCGCGGATAAGACGTTGACTGCGGACGATGGCCGGACAGCAGTCGACTTCGCCACCGACAACCATCACGACGCAATCGCTGGCCTGCTTTCGCAGCCTTCTACCGTTGCGCCTGTCCCGGCTACTGCTGTCGTCGCGCCAATTTCCAAGCCATCCAAGCAGGACGCGACAATCTTAATTGCGCCAACGATTGTTGCGCCAAAGTAGACACATCCAAGGGTATCGAGTACGTTTCTCTCTCAGCTTTAGCCAGTATCCGATCAGGAAGCGTGTAAATTCGCACAATAGAGGGAACAACTCACCATCTGGGACCACTCCATCGCGCAGCATATTGGCACGCGATGGAGTTGTGTTATTGCCTGTTTGGTTATGAAGGATGTGCGGCACTCGACAACGAACTATCTACTTGCGACGCCAGTCACGGATACCGGAAAACCCAGTCCGCGAGTAAAAGATGGCGACTCTACATATTCCGGGGCAGTTGCCCCAACGTGCTAAGGAGATAGTGTTATGGCTCGTCAGTGGGACGAAGAGTATCGATTGCTTGCCGCTCGGCTAAGTGACTCGGGAATATCAGTTGATGCGGTGATAGCGCGGCTCAAGAAGCAGCATATCGAAACGCCATCGTGGGCGTATGCGGACGCAGGGACACGGTTCGGGACATTCCAGATGGCTGGTGCGCCACGAAGCGTCGAGGAGAAGTTCGAAGATGCCGCCCAAGTTCACAAGTTTACAGGCGTTGCCCCATCTGTGGCCGTACACATTCCGTGGGACGTCGTGCCCGACTGGTCGAAGATGGCTGCGTATGCCAAAGAGCTCGGTGTTTCCATAGGCTCAGTCAATCCCAACGTCTTCCAGGATCGCATCTACCAATATGGTTCCTTAGGCAACACGAACGCCGCTGCACGCTCGCAGGCTGTTGAACACATGAAGGAGTGCGTCGGCATCATGCGCGCCGCCAACTCTAAGTTCCTATCCTTATGGTTCGCGGACGGCACCAATTTCCCCGGACAGGGCGATATGCGCCAGCGTAAACAGTTCTTTATTGAAGGGTTGTCCGAAGTCTACAAAGAGCTTGCCAGCGATGAAACCATGCTGATCGAATACAAGCCGTTCGAGCCAGCATTCTATCACACCGACATCGCTGACTGGGGCATGGCATTCGCCCTGGCACAGCGTGTGGGCGACCGAGCCAAAGTGCTCGTCGACCTCGGCCACCATCTTCCAGGGAGCAATATAGAGCACATAGTGGCGTTCCTCCTCGACGAAGGGCGCCTCGGCGGGTTTCACTTTAACAACCGCAAGTATGCAGATGACGACCTCACCGTAGGCAGCGTTCAGCCATACGAGTTGTTCCTGATCTACAGCGAACTTGTCGCTGGCGAGAACGCCGGTATCGCGAACAACGTCGCCTATATGATCGACCAGAGCCATACGCTCAAGAACAAGATCGAAGAGATGATCCAGAGCGTCGTAAACTTGCAGTCCTCGTATGCCAAGGCGCTCATCGTTGATCGCGCTGCACTCGCGGCGGCGCAGGCCAAGAACGATGTGATCGTTGCCGAAGAAGCAATAAAAGCGGCATATGACACGGATGTCAGCCCGCTGTTGTGGCGCGCGCGCACCGAACTTGGTATCCCTGGCGCCGAAAATCCACTACTAGCGTTTCGCGCATCAGGGTACGGCGACCAGAAGGCGGCTGAGCGCGGTTTCGGCGGAAGCAAGGGCGTTGGTTAAATAGCACTCATGGGGCTCGACGCCAAGTCGGGCCGCATGAATGAATGCAAACTTCGCCTATCAAGCGGGTGTGGGGCTCCACCAATTTCGTGTGGGTCCCGCTTTTAGAGACGTGATTTCGCAGGAGGATGGACCAATGAACAAATTCGTTAAGGGAGCTATTATCGCAGGCGCCTTAGTGGCCGCTCCCGCGATTATCAACAACGCAGTCTTTTCGCGCGCCAAAGCCCTCGGCAACACGATTGGTGGCGAGGGGCGCTTTTGGCCGTGGCGAGAAGGTGACCTGTTTTACACGAAACAGGGCAGCGGAAAGCCTCCCATTGTCCTGCTTCACGGTGTCTACGCGGGCGCAAGTGTCTACGAATGGCGCAAGAACTTTGACGCACTCGGTGAACACTTTACCGTGTACGCTCTTGACTGGCTTGGTTTTGGCCTGAGCGATAAGCCCAAAATCCAGTACACAGGCGCACTGTATGTGGAAATGCTGCTGGACTTCCTTCGCGAAGTCGTCGGGGAACCCGCAGCCGTGGTTGCATCCTCCCTTGGCGCTGCTTATGCGATTGATGCCGCAGCGAAATCGCCCCACCTTGTTAGCGATCTGGTCCTGATTGAACCAACGGGCCTCACACACTTGGCTCGTGAGGCAGACGAGTGCAAGATGGGCGGAGTTGCCAATCAGGTTGGCAACCTCGTCTTGGGCACGAGTGTCTATAACGGTGTAGCCTCGGTGATGTTCCTCCGAAACTACCTGCAGAACCAGGTGTATTTCGACCCGTCCTTCGTCACCGACGAAATGATAGAGCATTACTCCACGGCAACTCATCAGTACGGCTCGCAGTACGCACCCTTGTGCTTCATTTCCGGTCAGCTTGGGCTTGATGTCCACGACTCGTTCCCGAAACTTTCTCAGCGGACAATACGCCTCGTATGGGGGCGCGAAGCAAAAGTGACACCGCTTAGCGATGCGGAAGCGTTCCTGGCCGCAAACCCGCGCGCCGAAATGACCGTGTTCGATAAGGCTGGATTGCTACCACAGGACGAGCAGGCATCAGCGTTCAACCGCTTCGTTACGGATCTCCTGACGCAGCCATCCGAACCGGTGGCGACAAGCTCGAACGGTACCGCCGCACACGCCAGCAAGCCAAAGAAAACGAAGAAGAGCGCCGAGTGAGCATCGGGAAGACTGAAGACCGAGTGCGGGCGGTTCAAAAACTGGCCGCTCGCACTGATGTTGCTGCCACCAGTGGCTTGGTCGCAGCGTTACGTGACAAATCACCGTATGTCGCGCAATTAGCGGCGGAGGCACTGTGCGAACGAGCGGACCGCGAGATCGCCGAAGCTCTGCTGCCGGTGTTTGATGACCTCCAGTTGGCTGGCGTATCGCGTGACCCAGGTTGCTACATCCGCGCATCAATGGCCCACGCTTTTGGACGTGTCGAGTATCACCCTGCCGCCGAGTCAATGCGAAGTGGAGCTCACACGATACAAATCGAGGTCGTCGGAGGCGAGCGTATTGACCTCGGAGCCCAACTGCGCGCGGCGTGTGCTTTGACACTCGCGGAGCTTCGAGACCCTGAGGCACTGCGCCACATCACCCCCTTGCTCTTTGATACAGGGGCAAACCGCATTGATTCCAATCCCACTGTTGTCCCGCTCAACCCTGAGTTGCGTGCGGTCGCTGCCCGCGCAATTGGCCGCCTGGGAGATATCAACGGATTGGCTGTTCTTGCCGTCAAGCTCCAGTTCCCTGAATGGGAGCGAGAGGCAGATGTGCTCGCCGAGAGCATGAAAGCGGCGCTCACCCTGGCCAAGGACGAAGCGCTTCCCCTGGTGGCACCGTATATTACGTACGATCACCGCGGCCTCGGACCTGCGGCGGCCTTGGCGATTATCCAAAGCGGTGTCGAAAGCGGCTATTCCCTTGTGAAGACAGCGATTACCACAGGTGACCCGACTGAAGTCAAAGCAATTGCTCTCACCCTTGCAGCTCAACGGTCGTTTGCAGCGGTTTCGCTCCTATACGAGATGGGAACCGCCAGCCGCGATATAGAGCGCCTGGCATTCGCAGAAGCAGTTGCCATTATGGGCGACAAAGGGTCAATTCCGATCCTTGAGGTGCTGGCCGCTGGCGATCTATCCAAGCGAGTCAAAGAAGCGGCTCGCGCTGCCCTTGTGCAAATTGCCGGGTAGCGCGAGCCTGTGTTACTTAAAGAGGCGAAACCTTCGCCGTATAGAGATGGGCTCGTCCCGCTGTCAGCAACACCCCCATCCCGCCACCTGCGAGCGTCGAAGACGCGTCTACTGCGCTCACCAATTCCGTCCCGTTTACGAATCCGACGACCCGATCACCAGCAACTTCAATTGAGATATCGTACCGCTTACCAAACTCGATGTCGAACGGCGTGTCGGCGAGAACAGTGTCGCCATAGTAGCGCTTGATTAGCCGTGCCTTGCCATCTCGATTGAGTATAAGTGCGTAGTACCGTTCCATTCCCTGGTATCTTGCAACCACTCCCAACTCGTCGACCATGTGCGGGTCAGCGTTGATCTCAGCGCGATAGTCAGTCCATTCCTTAGTGCCAATCGACATCACACCCCGCCCCGAGTTTTGCATTAGCGCGAACGCCGATGTCCACGCGCTGATCTGGTCAATTCCGCAAATCCACTGCTCACGAATGGTTCGTGACGTGTTCGTAATTGCGAACGAAGTGTTCGGCGCACTATCCCATGTCAAGCTCTGGAGCGTAACATCGCCATCATTTTGCAGTACGTCAAGCCCAACCTGAAAGATAGGCTGACCTTGCGTGTCCGGTATCAACCAAGCGACAGTCGCCAGTCCACTTGCGTCGACATCCACGACTGGCCCGTCGATAATCAGCGACTTATCTCCAGGGCCGTAGTAGCGCACATAGGGGCGAACCGTGGCACCCGCAGAAGCTGTCACGGTTCCGCGTAAAGTCTGTCCACTGAACAGCGTAGGCGATGCGATAAGCGAGTATCCCTGGCCCTGCAAAACGTCCGCCGGAACATACGTGGGAGTCGAAACTCGTCCTAACCCATGGAGGCTGAGTCCAGCGCCATTCGGGTTGCTGACGGTAAGGGTGTTATCTTCCGCGATGAAGCCCTGGACGCTCCCAGGGAACTCGAACGCAAATCTCGCGCCGCCTTTAGCAATTTCAGGGGCGACGCCAGCAAGGGAGCGCCCTGCGTTGACAATATGCCTCGTTTCGATGACCGCATCCGATATGCCGCGGCCACCGTCCGCCGTTGGCAGGAATAATCTGTCCGCCACAGGTGTTCGCCAATCATAGCCGCTCGTTAAGCCGGCTAGACCGTTACGAACCCCAAGGATGGCGCCAACATTTCCAGAGTTGCAGTCGGTATCCCACCCGCATGTATTCACGATCTTCAGGGATTCCGTAAGGTCGCCGTTGCCGTAGACCAGAGCCAGAATGATCAACGCATGATTCGGCACCATGTGACAGTTGCCGCCGTAAATATGGTAACCGTACTTGGCGTCGATTTTCTCCCGGGTCTTCCGCCAGTCGTTATCAGCGAGCCTCCATTGCCTAATGTCTGCAATAAGGGTCGCAATAATCGAATCAGATGGTATCAATTCGACTGCGGTGTCAAGCAGGCTATCAATGTTCTGCTCCACGAACGCCGCCGAAACAAGCGCCGCAACGACCTGCGCTCCGTAGATCGCCTCACCATCGTGGCTCACGCTCCCTGCTCGCCGTGCGAAATCGGCTGCGCGGGCGGGATCGCCGGGGCACAGCATCCCCCACGCATCGATAAAGATTTGAGCCCCAATCTGCTCGGCAACAACCTTACTGTTCGTTTCGATTGAGCCGCTTTGAGGCGCGGGGACCCCGTTCTTTATCCGAATAAATGCTGTATGTTCGGTGGACATCCCCATGCCACCCCACCAGAGAATCGTCCGGTTCTCGATGATATAGTTGAGCCAGGTTTGGCCGATTTGCCGTGGCGTAAGATTGGAATCGTAGCCGAAATCCTCGAAGGCACGGAAAAACGAAAAGGTGCCCGAGATATCGTCATCGGCCACAATCAACTGACACTTTTGATCTTCGTGAACGTACCGCGTTATTTCGACGAATCGCTCGGTTATCTTTTCATAGCTCCAACCTTCAAAGGGGCGCCCCAGGTAAACGCCGATTATCTTGCCCAGAACGCCTGCGTACACTCGCTCAGCGTAATCGTTCGGTATGGTCATATTGTCCTCATTAATGAATTATGTCGTCGCCAGTAGTAGCTACTGGATGTCGGTGCGTGTATTATCTCATAACGATCTTGAGTACGTCGTGCGTAATTCTATCCATGATTTACGGTATCCTGCACATACGGTGACAAACATAATCGATAACATCCCCATTTTGACAATGGGATTGACCGTAGGCTCCAGGCACTTTTACGAACGAAATGAAGTCCATCGCCACGGCGAAATCGAGATGATCTTCGCTGACGGTGGAGACGTTGCGTTCGATTTCGGGGGAGTGCTGTGCACACTTGCGCGAGGCCAGGTTGCAATATTCTGGGCCATCGTTCCCCACCTCGCAGCCGGATGTGACGACGGCGCATTGCTTTGGTGGGTCAAGGTCCCAACCCGTCAGTTTTTCGAATGGGACATGCCCGACTCACTGACAACGGCCTTGCTGCAGGGCCAATTTGTCCGCGATGGCCGACCCCGTCCGGAATCATTTCAAGCGGTGCAAGTGCGCGAGTGGGAGCGTTACTTAAGTTCGGGGGGTGAGATTGAGCGCAAGATCGTCCTTCTCGAAGTCGAAGCGCGCATGCGGGAACTGGCGATGAATGCCGTTAAGCCGCAAGTCCCTGTAAATGCGGAGAAGAGCCCGCCTAAGCTGTCCGCGCACTCGGACGCTACTCCCGTTGACCTCATGGTCACCTTTATTGCCCACAACTACCGAAGCCCCCTCACCGTGGACGATATCGCGCTAACAGCTAACCTGAAACCGACTTATGCCATGAGGCTGTTTCGTGCCCGGTTCGGAATGACAATCATGCAGTATGTCGCGCTGCACCGCGTTGCACACGCCCAGAGGTTGCTCCTAACAACCGACGCGACTGTGCTCGATGTACTCCTGGAGTCCGGGTTCGGCTCGGTTACCCAGTTTTACACGCTGTTCAGACGCCATTGCGGTTGCAGCCCCGTCGACTACAGGCAAGCGCGCTGGATCGGATGACCGCTCCGTCTTGCCAGCAGTGGATATGAATCTTGTGCCATCAAAATAGTGATGGCACAAGATTATTCGGATCAGGCAACGGCCCCAATGCCTACTTCCTGGGATACAGCCGCAATTCCATCTTCGCGATATCCCAATCGAGGGACGCGGGGAGCCAATCCCCTGCATCAGGTAGAAGCGCGATGGTATTCTGCTGCCCGAATTTCAGGAATGGCGTGATATCAGTCTCGAGTTCGTCACCAAACAGGTGATGGTGACGACGGATCATCCCTGTCTCATTGATAATGCAGCCTATAGTCGACGTTCGCGCACCGATTGCATGGTATGTGACGATGTATTTGCCCTTCCATTCCGCAGGCACATCGAATGTGCGCTGAGGAGCAAACGCCTTGCCCTTACCCGGAAGCGCAAAAGTCACCGGCGTCGTCTCATGAACACTCGTCCATTGCCCCGCAAGGTCGATGGTCTTAACAGGCGGCGCAAAGTGCGTTAAGTAGAGAGATCCGGTCACACCGATGAAGTTGCTCGTCTTCGGTGGACCAAGCTCGATGGTGATAATATTCGTTCCTGAACGAAGTAGTCTCGCCACATCAGGGTTGAAGTAGCCCTGCTTCTGAAGAACTGTCCCGTTGAGAGTGATCTGCGCCGAACCATCGCCCACAGTAAACGGCCACGACCAACCGGCAGCGGTGAGCTTTATAACGCCGCTGTCTTTCAACCACGCAGCTGGCACCTGAAACACCTTCCGTGCGTAGATTGACCTCGCCGGGTCGGCACTGACCGCGTTGAAGATGTCAAGATTCCATCGTCCCCATGAGCGGTCGTCGTATGTTGCCGTGTGCCAATCAGTACCGCTCGGTGTAGTTTGCGTCCATCGCCAGTCAGGCTTCAGGTCCATGGCAAACCCGTCCCATCCAGCGTCAGTCAGCGGCTTCATATCAACCTTAACATGCTCCGTGGGCTTCCACAGCTTCTGTTGATACGCGAGCCAGTGCTTCGGAGCGCTCGTAGTATCTCCTCGCCGAATGTAGAAGACCTGCACCTCGCTCTTCGGGATGGTATTTCCTGAAACCACAACCGTGTTTCCGTCCATGGTGAACGGGACATCCTGCACGGTGTTCATCGACACGCGGTAAACCCGCGACGGCTTTTGAGCAACAACTGCGCGCAACGTGACCGTGCGATCAGCGTCTGCGAAGTTATCGGCCACGATCACGTCGTCCAGTCCGTTGTTAGTTCGATAGCGCTGCGTAAAGACTCGGTAGTCGCCAGCGCTATTCAGCGACGGCTGCCCGAGACCGTTCAGAAGGTCGCGGTAAAAGCGCGACTCGAGCACTGATGGCCACCAAATGCCCATGACATCATGCACGCCCTTGAAGAATGCGCTGCCAAGGACAATGACCCGACCTGCACCGAGTTTCCGAACGACTATAGCGGGTGCACCGTTATCGAACTTCGCCACCACCTGACAGTCCGCGCCCGGTTTCAACTCGGTACTGACAATGTTGTGCTCAAAATCCTGCCAATCCATGGTGGATCCAGAGTCGGGGAATGTCTTCCCGGCAAGCTCTTTGAGGAGCGTCTGGCTCTTGAGGATAGTAATGGTCCCCTTCCCTGCACCAGGAGTTCGTGTTGCTGCCACGCTGCAACCAGTAAGACGATCAATCGGCCACGTGTCTGGCTTATCGGGAAGCGAACGCCCGGTAAACGGCAACGTGACAAATGTACCGCCAGCGCGCACCCAGGCTTCGATATTCGTAACGCTCTTCTCGGTCATGATCTCGTTGCCGCAGTCCATCATGATCGGATATTCTTTGTTGCGACCCTCGGCGAGGCCAGTGTCGTCCAGATACAGCGCAGAGTGACCAATCGACTGGAGTGTGCCGCGACCAATATCCCAGTTCCAGTACGATTGGATTTCCGGCGTCTTCTTAGTGGACGTTGTACTGGGTTCAGGCATGAGTCGCCCTGAAATGTCGGTAGGGCGGAACAGCACAACTTGAGGTCCAGCGATATCGTATCGCCCCATCTGCTTGAGAACAGCGATGTGGTCGTCGTAGAACTGCTTAACGGCGGGCAAGCTGGTCACGTCTTGTACGGTGAACACCTGGTCGTGACCGTTGAGACCTTCCAAGAACACGCGTTGATAAAGCCGTACCTGATCTTCGAGGTTATGGGCCGGGCCGCCTCCCTCGCTTGTGCCTGGGAGGCCATACAGGTAGCCGTACCGCTTGTACCAGAAGAATGCCCACACGCCCTCACCCGTGAAGTGACCCCACGCGCCGAAACGATGTGACAAGCTGAGCCAACGGTCGCTTCCCAGACCCGTAGGTGCCATGATCTTAAACGGCTTGTTTGGTTCGGCTTCCCGCATTGCGGCAAGTGTGATAGCGATGGTGTCGTATTTGGAATCGAGCAGCCACTCGTTGAACATCAGCCACATTCGGTTCCGCGCTGGGCTGAGATAGGGATACACCTGCGGCGCTTCTGTACTGAGAAAGACGCGACCTCCAAAAAGGTCTGTCTGAAGCGCTATCCTGTTATGTCCGGGTTTGAGTAGCTTCGTAACATCCCATGCGCCCCAGGTACGAACTTCACCCAGCTTCACGCCGTTCAGGTAAGCTGGCATGAACGATCGAGGCTGGTTGTTGACCGCGCGAGCGTAGCTATAGAGGTACACAGGCTTGCCAGTTGACAACTCTGCCGCAGCGACGTCAAAATCGTGAATAGCCCATTTGGTCTTCTTGGCGTAGCGCCACCAAAAGACGGACCCAGGCATGTGCATCCGCTCCCACGATGCCGTTGACGTATCCGCGTTCCACCACTCGCCCTTTATGCCCTCATCGGAAGCCGTTTCGGGACGAACAAGCCAATCGCCTTCGAGGTCCTTCACGAGACCGGGCAACCCAGCGAATGTCGCAACTTCTGGGACACCCACCTCGTCCCATGATCGGAACGGATTCGCGCTCCGATTGTACATCGCAGACACCTCAGTGAGGCTCAGCTTGTGCTTCGCGCGCAGATTGGCTCGCCAGCTGTCAACCGCAGCTGGTGACCTGTCGGCGTGGTACGCATACCAGTCATAAAAACTCACTTCACCATACGGCATCATCCAGCTGCTGATTTCCGGATGATCCTTATATAGCTTGATCTCCTCTTGCGCTTGTTTGGCAATGAATAGCCTGCCAAGTGGGTGAAACCACGACTGATGCGGAATGCCCCGCCATCCGAGTGTCGGCCAGTACCATCCGCCTTCCATAAACGACATCGGCTGCTCGAATGCGTCGGTGTACTCTTTAACGTGAGGCGTATCGCCATAGAGCCGCGAACTGATAGGTACATTACGCTTTTCCGCTTCAGCAATCAGCCATCCCATGTCGTGAGTTTCTGGCAGTCCATACGAATCGTCAAAGTTCATTGGCTTTGGCCATAGTTCGAAACGGAAGTTGTTCTTAGCGCACCATTCCATGTCCGCCACAGGATCAGTAGATCCATCGCGCTTCTTAGAGCTCCAGTCACTGCGGAATCCATAGAATCCCCACCCATACCGGTCGAATCGATCAAGATACGTGGGGTAAGTTAGCGATGTAGAGATACTTCCCGTCTTAATTGCAGGTGACGCGTCAAGGTAGCGCTTCAGGGCCTTGTCGGAGCCTGTCGCAATCACCAACCCGGAGTTCCCTGCCGCGTATCCCGTGTACGTCAGTCCGCCGGTAACGGTGATCAAAGGCATATCGCGGCCAGCAGCCTTAAGTGTCCCGCGAGACACGCCCGGAGAAAGCGTGACGTCCGCTAAGAACTTACCGGCGACGATGCGCGCGTTCGATGGGCTGGTGGCATCGAACTGCCACACGTTGTAGCTCTGGCCCGCGAAAGTCACCGTGCGAAACGTCGCCTTCAGCCGCCCATAACCACGAAGTACACTGTTGCTATCTACAACTGTAGCTGCAGACATTACTGCGCTAACGGGTGCCAGTTGCACGGACAGTGAAGCGAGTTTAGCCGTTGCGGGCGGCGCGGCGTTTGCGGCGACCGTAACGAACACAGAGACGAGAGCTGCAATGACGAGTGGTGATTTATTCATGGTTGTTATCCACAGCATTTCATAAACGGGTCGGCTCAAGAAAGCCTATTTCATTGGCGCTGGTTCTGGCATCTTCGTCAGAATTCCATCGATCAAACGGTACTCCCGTACGTCTGCCTTGATGTTCCCGTAGGTCGGGAATCGGTTCGTGTTATCGACGAAGATCGCTATCGGGAAGTCGCTTGGAGCCAATGCGCCCGGATACGCCTTTTCGCCCAGCTTTTCGCCATCGCGGTACACGCAAACGGTATGCCCGTCATACGTCAGCATCATGCGCACCCATTTGCCTGCGGGAACCGCGTTCGGGAACGTAGCGCGGTTATTGCGACCGATGTTAGCGTCGAAGTCCAGCGTTCCGTTGCCGTTAAGGCCAAGGCAAATGATATGGTGATGGCGGAATATCATGCCTCCGGCTCCCGCCTCGCGGCGCATCTCCCACACGAGGCTGAACGGTGCCGCATAGTTCCGTGCTCGCGGATGGTCACGGGCGGTGATATAAGACTTGTCGCCGCTAAACGACACATACGGAGCGCCATCGTCGCGGCGAACGGTCAAACCCGCCGTCTCCATCGATGCGACAGGGATCTCTGAGCCGTCCTTAACCGTGTCGCCATCTATCGCGAGGCGGAAAATATCTTTCTCCGGACCAGCCTGATTGACGTCGACGGTAAACCCCGGCTTTTCTTTCAAGTAGAGCTTCGCGACATCGTCAGCTGTCATCGCGCCAGGATAGATCGTGAACGCGGCGATCTTGCCGTTGAAGTAGTCACGAATACCGCCCATAGAACCGACCGAGAATGGCGCATCCGATGACGGCATCGACCGGTTCCAGGTTTGAACGCCCACCGCGATACCGTCCACATAAAGCGTTCCCTTGACGCCGTCAAGGACCAGAGTGAGACTCTGCCAATCACGCTGACGGATCACGTCCTGCGCGATCAGCTTGCGCCCCGGCGGATCATTGAGGTTGATCGCAGTGGTCGAGTCTCCTATTCCCCAATTGAAGTTGTAATCGATCCAAGAAGCAAGCGCACCGCCTCCGCGGTTGATGGCGATAGGCTTAACCCAAAACCGCATCGTGAGCGGCTTTCCGTCCATATGCCGCCTAAATGGCCCTTGCGGTATAAGAATGGAGCCAGCATTCGGCCCTTCGCCATGGATATAGACACCCGCGATCTTGCCGCCACCTTCGGTTATCGGCTCCACGTTGCCTTTGATCGTGAGCGGGAACGCGTTCGGGCCACGATCCTTTGCGACGGCACCCTCGGGATGCATATCGATGTCGACGATCGGCGTCGGCAGCACAAGAGGTATTGCTTCCGATGCTGCGGTAAGCATGACCGGCGCCTTTTTCGCGACGGCCGGGCGGACCAACGGATAGGCTTGCACAGTGGAAAGATCGCGCTCGACTGCAACCAACTCCTTGGCGGTTAAAGCCGTACGCGTCCCCTTCCCGTCGGGCGACCACTTACCCGGTGCGTAGGCGGCGAGTTCCACGCTGTTGAATGTCAAGCGTGTCGGATGCCAGCCGTTAAACATTGACGAGCCGATTGCGATGCGATTCACTTTTCCAAAGCGAATATCCGGCGTAACGTCAATCTCAAGATTCGGCGATGGCGTGAATGTCGTTGGACCATTCATGTCCCAGTAACGAACACGGCCATTGACCATGACATTGGGACAGTTGCCGTTGGCGCGGAACCAGATCTCCTTGCCCCTGGCGCTTTCCGGGATGAGGATGTCGCGGTATATGAACGAAGCAGTCACGGGGCCGGGAACTGTAGCTGGTGCCTCCGTGTGCTGATCGGACACGGCTTTCCACTCGCCAGCAAGGTCGATGACCGAGTCCGGCTTAGCCGAGCGCACAAGCATCACCGATGGCATGATTCCGTTGCCTTCATGAACAATCTCAAGGCGGTTGTGGGCTGGAAGCGGGTTTGGAACGACGTCAATATACTGCGTATCTAGTTTGTTACCAGACCAGATCGAGACTCCGTTAAGGAATATTTCGTTCTTCCCAGTCATACCGTGTATCGGGCAGTCGTGGATCTGCCCGCGAACGGCAAGTGAGAAAGTGCTTTCGCGGTTCCACTCAGCTGGCAGATCAAAGTCGCGCCGATAGAGAGCCGCAGATGTCGGTTTCGTAGCAGTAGACGCAGGTGCATTCCACAGCGTGAGGATCGTAGGCACAAGCCCCGCAGCCTTATCGTCGCGGTTCATAAGTGCCTTCGCAGCGTCGATTGTATCCGTTTGAACCATCTTCCAACCCTTGTTGAGATCGAGGTGTCGATACACGGCAGGCTGCGGTGTCACGGACGGTGGCGTAACGCCGCTCCAAATCTGCGTTTGCCGGTTGAGCCAATGGCTAACCGAATCTGGCGCGCTCGGCCGTCGCGACGCGTACCACTGGAAATCCCAGTCGTCGATGGTAACAGTAAATGTAGCCGTATTACCGTCAATTTTCGCGTCAATCGGCTTGCCAGTTACTGGATCGTATATTCCTGTAGGCTTGTAGTCGAAGGTCCACGTGATATTCGTTGGCTTGTTTCCAAGCCCGCGCACCATGATTAAGTCTTCGCATCCGTTATTGCTTTGCAAAGTCCTCAGCAAGTCAAACCCGCCGGTCGCTGTCGCATACACGCCAGGACCATAGGCATCGACAAACGGACTGATCATCTTTTGCGGATAGACGCTCGTGCCGAGGTAGTAGACCGACCCGGTGCCAATCTGACGCTTCGTCACAGCGGCGGTTCCGTCGGGCCAAGTCGCCAGCACCGTCGTCCCAGCATCTGGCACCAGGGCCACCGGAGGCTCGCCGTAGCGTGACTCAACACCAACCGCGCCGATGGCGCCCGCTAGCACCGAATCGCTCCCAGCAAATGTGATTGCTCGCGAGTTAACAGGCTGAGCGCCAAATCGAACGCCGGCAAGCTTGCATCCGGGGCCGTCGCCGTTACCGCGTCGAAGGAACGTGCTTCGACCGCTGAGCTGGTTGAGCACCAGGACACCACCATTGGTTACATACGTCCGCAATGCGGCGGTTTCCTCATCATCCCAAGACTCATAACCTGGATCGATGATGACCTTGTTGCCGTTGAGGTTGCCTTCGCGGATGCGGATTTCGTCAAGGAACGGCACCATTTCGCCGCCCTTGCCTGGGTTCACGCCAAAACGCCAACTTTCCCAATGCGCGAACTCACCCTGATACCGTGTGCCGAGTTGGGCGTCAATTACCGCTATCGGCGACTTAAGCACATTGGCGCGACCCATGACCTTTATGGCTGGCACCTTTTGGGTGAACCACGCCTTCATCGCTGGGTCCTTAGAAATCGACAGGACACTAATGAAGTAGTCATGGGCATTCTTGCCCATGTAGATGAGGTTGCCGAAAAGCCCCTTAAGATCGCGCAGGTTATCGACCGGACCACCGGTTTCGGAGCTATCCTGTAGGTCCCGTGATAGCCCGAGCTGCCTTGGCTCGGTGTAATTCCAACCCGGCCCGCTTCCCGTATGGTGCGAAAAGCCGCCGTATTTGGCGACTGACGTCCATCCCCACGGGCTGCCAGAGTTCGCGTGCACCTTGATCGGCCTGTTAGGATCGATAGATCGGATTGTACTGAGGGTACTGCCGACGCCTTGCGCCGACGCCCAATCGACGAACTCGAGATGATCCCATCGGCGTGCGTTCAGAATAGGGTCGGACGTCGGAAAGTCCTCCACCTTCTTGGATGTCAAGAACACAGGCCCGTTTGGCTCATCGCCACCAGCAAACTTAAGCGCCAGGGTAAGGGTGGCGTTCTTCGCGACATCGTCAGTGACGTCAAACTGCCCCCACGTATGCGCTGTATGAAAGCGCGGGTCCAGCGAACCTGCGGGGCGCCCATTGATGAATACTTGTACGCTTTGTCCGCTCAGTGGAGCAAGGGACAAATAGATTGGCCCAGCGAATGCCTTGCGGTTAACGGTAACCGTCTTACGCATCCAGAGCGGCTTACCACCTGATACGAGCGAGTAGACCAGCGAGTCTCCCGGATAATAGAGCCGCACCCAATCACTGTCATCGAAAGTAGGCAGCGCCCAGCCTGACGCGTAGGCTTCAAGCTTGTCGTCGCGCAGTATTCGCCATTCGCCTGCGAGGTCCACAGCGCCGTTCGACCAGCCGTAGAAGTCACGCCAATCGGCGAGGGTGACATCATCCCAGCCTTTGTAAGCGCCAGCTTTTCCTGTATAGCGAAGTGATACGTCATCAAGGCTCAACTTACGCACTTCTCGCAAGAATCGAACAAACTCCCGCTGCAACGCAGGGCCGCTCGCGCCCCAATAGTCCACGCCGAACGGTCCGATCTCGCCATCCGGGTCAAGGATGGCCATCATATTCTGATCGGCGTCGACGTTTTTCAATATCCCGGCGTAGGTCGCATTTTGCACGTCACGAAGCGCCCCGGTCCCGAGTCGCGTCTCACCATAATAGCTCCACCGGCTCGCCACATGCGGGTTTGCTGTTGAGCTAAGAAATGGGTTGCGATTGTACAGATCCGGCTGGTTGATCAGCCACTCGACAAACTGGTATTTAAGCCCGTACTTGGCGTAATAGCTCCGCTGCCATGCGAATACGTTGTCGTTAACGGCTCCGTCAATGGTGTAGCGCCCCATGTTGAACTGAGGGTTAATCGCAACATCACTCATCCACTTATAGAACGAATCGACTGTGTTGTCTGTCGGGTTCTGAGCAAAATCGCCTATGCCCTGCCAGACTCCGAGTGGGTAGCGATCCCACTTGTCCATGTACAGTGGATGCGCCAGCGCTGCTCGCCGCAGCGGCAACGCCGACAGTTCACTGTCGAGGGCACCGATCAGGGCTGGCCGGTCGGGAGCGACGACGATAGCCACATTCGGCGTAGTCGCCGAACAAGCGGCCATCACGTACCCGCCGCCAGCCAGCGCCACAACATCGACGACGCCGCGCTTTGAGGCAATCGGCTCGATACGGTTGCCGCTGGTCAGCTCAAAATCTGAATACAGTTTCGACGCAAAGATCTTGGCGTGGTCGACGTCGCCGAACGTGAACCGTCGCAAAGTCGCCCCAGCCGGAGTCCGTGATGGCGGCCCGCTTTCGGTGAACGTTCCGTACCCCCGAAGCGAATAGGTAGCAGCGATGACGGGCGAAACTAACGCTGCCATGAGCGTAGCGACGGCAAGAAGTTTGGTCAAGCATTGAGTGCGGTTCATCGTTGATCCTTGAAGGCTCGAGTAATACGAGGACGAGCTATTTCCATTCCAGCGTGATCGGTTCGGCGCTCGGCGCGGCATCTATGAGTATGTCTGTTCCGCGAATGACCACCGGAAGCGCAACGCCTGCGCGCGTTGCCTTTACGCCCTTTGTGCCCGCCGCCCCAACGACAATGGTGAGCGGGACCGTGTATGGCACAGCGTTTCGAGTGCCGTCGACCACGAACCGGACTCCGTGCAGCAGTGTCGTCACATTCTGAATCGTGGCGCTGTCGCGTTCGGCGTTATAGCACGCGACGTGGCCGAACGTGTCCACCCAGATCGAGGAGTCGTGAGCTTTGACGTACGCTAAATGGTTACGGAGCACGTCGGGGCTGGAAAGCGGATGATAGCCTGTCGATATGCCGTGGATCATCGCGACGCCCCAGCCACCGGTGGCGACATTCTTGTCCGCCCAAGCGTTTGCCGTGTCCGTCGTGTATGTTTCCGTGCCGATCTCCGTCTGGAAGTCCCGCGCGGCGACATACGTTTGAAGTACAACGGCGCGAACACGATCATCCCGCGAGTTGCCAGGATAGCAAAAACTCACCGGAACAACGCCAACCTTGTCCCGAATGGCGGCGTCGCACATGTCGATTTCAGCATGAAGTTCTGTGTCATCAAGCAGCTTCATATTTTTGTGGCGCCACGAATGGTTGCCAATTTCGTGGCCGTGTGCCGCCAGCTCTTTGACCTGCCCCCAACTGAGACCGCTCATGCTGCCCACAGGGGCCGCTGCGGCAAGCTCGTCGGTCTCCTGCACAGTGCTGCCGACCACGAAGAACGTGCCTTTGAATGCAAACTCTTCTAACATGGGATAGACCAGAGTGTAGTGGTCACGACGCCCGTCATCGAACGTGTAACTCAAGGCCGCAGCGCGGTCACCCTTATACTTGGCGATACGCACCGATGGCGCGTCCGGCGGTGCGGCTTGCGCTGACGCAAAGGTAAGAAGCGCGACTATCGCGACGAGTTGGGTAATTTTCATGAGGGTTGCCGTATGAGATTTCGCACGCGTCCGAAGCAAATCAATGTAACCGAAGCCAGGCGAGCCAGTCGCCCAGCTTCGGATGAATCTAGAGGCGGTCAGTTGGAACGCGCTCCAACTGTATGGCCTTGATATTGACGTCACCTGGCTTCCACTGCTGATTGGCCACTTGTGACGTGATCAGGAAGTCGTTGGACTGCCCAAACTTCACCCACGGGGTGATGTCCATATACCGCGGCGTGAAGCTCCAGTGGAAGATAAGGCGCTGATTAACTCCGTACCGCCCCAGTCCCGCCTTTGGACCGTCTGCAATGCGCATGAACACATGCGAGCCTTTCCAGGATGCAGGGATGACCGCCGACTTGGTAGCATACAGGCCATTGAACTTGCCGGGCAGCTGCGCGGTCGCGGGAGTGGCGTGGTCTTCATCTGTTCGCACTGTCCAATTTCCCGCTAGCGATAGAACGCCCGTTGGCGTTGACTGTCGCAGGATATTGGGCGTCATAGCCGTGCCACCGCTGTCGCAAACTGCGATCACGATGTTTTCCGTGCCCGGGGACGCCATAGCGTCCGTGATATCCACGCCAACCTCGCCACCCTCGGCAAGCTGCTGACCGGTCGCGACGAGTCGGCCGTTCATGTAGAGTTCACGAGGCACCGGAGCGCGGTACGTGTTCGTTCGGAAGAAGTAGCGATCACGCTTCGTCCACGAATCCGGCGTCTTCGCGGTTATTCGGTAGATCACCGACTGATCGCGGGTTGTTGCGACCCCGGCGTAGGTGGTTCTAATCGACGCCAACCTCGAATCCCAGTCGCCTTCTGCACTCATCGATGACGACAGCTTGGCGAGACGGTCGGGTGTCAGCGACGATGTAGCAACCACCTTCCCTTCGCCTGCGGAGAATGGCTGCGAGATCAGCGGGACGTCAGGGCGGGCAACAATCTTGCCTGGCAGCGACGATTTCCACCACTGCGCCGTTTTCGAGTACCAGTCGGCAACACTGTCGGCTGGCGGGCGCTGCGACTGAACTGCGAGGATCATGGGTTCGTAGGGTGCCAAAGTTGCCGTAACTGTGATCTTCCCGCCATCGATCTTCGCCGGGTATTCGCTACCGGTCTTTGGGTCGAACACCTTTGTGGCCGTGAACTGCGTGTTCCAATCGGCTGTTATCGTCTGCGGCGTCGTCTTGTTAGAGTTCCACAGGAGTAGGTACTCCTCGGAACCGTTGTTGGCGGTGTAGCGGTCTTTCCAAACAATCTGATTGTCAGCCGGAATTTCCTGTGGCAATCCTAATCCCGTCAGGATATCGATAAGGAAATCGTTTTGCTTCTGGCCCGGCACGAAAATGCCGGATTCGTCGGACGAGTCTCGCCAGAACGGGCTCCCGAGGACAACCACCCTGCCCTTGCCCAGCTTACGCATACCAATCGCAATCGATCCGTCTCGATAGCGGGCTATTGCCTGCGTGCCAGCCGCAATCGGCTCTAAAGCGAGGCACTTGTCCGCGAAATTGTATCCGGAATAGTCGACACTTCGCCCGTAGTTTTCGAAGTTCTGACCCGCGAGCTTCTTAAAAATCGGCTGATCGTCAAGAATCGAGAGGAACCCGTTCATAGGACGAATCGCCTTCACTTGGAACCCGGTCAACGACTGGATTGGCCAAGAGTCAGCCTGGGTGAATGTATGCCTACCGGTCTCCTGAAGTGCGACAAATGTGCCGCCCTCCTCGACATATTTCTTGATGTCGGCCACCGTTTCCGGCGTCATCATCCACGTGCCGTCGTCCCACAGCACCTTGTACGGTTTCGCCAGCCCCTTATGCAGCGAGATCTCGTTGACATAGGCGTAGCTGTAACCGATGGATTGCAGGTCGCCGCGCCCGAGGTCGAATGTGTACGGCACCCCGGTGATGTGATCATTCTTCGTTGACCACATGATGGCAATCTGGGGCTGCTTGATGTCATACCGGTTAGCGAGATGGATGTACGGGAAGTACTGCTTCCACGTCGCCGCAGCGGGCGTATACATCATCGATTCGACGTTGATAAAGTTGTCGAACGAGTTCAGACCCTCGAATAGGAAATATCCCATCCACCGCTTTAACCACATCGGGTCAGGCATCGACGCCGACGACTCAGCCGAACCAGGTAACCCGTAAACGTATCCAGAGCGGCGATCCCATGGACGGAAGAACGCTTCGTCGCCCGTGTTGTGAGAGAACGCTCCATAGTCGGACATCAACTCGTTGAAAATGTCCTTGTCAGCCGCCGCCATGATCTTGATCGGTCTGTCTGGGTCTATGCCACGCATTGCTTGAAGCGTGTGCCGCTCCTCTTCCATGGAGCCAAAGCCCATGTACTTAAACCAGTCGTGATACCTGGCGTTGCGGCCAGAATCCGCATAAGGATAAGTGTCCAGTGGCTTCGGTGCGAGGAAGAATGTGCCAGGGACAGAGCTGCTCGCAGGCGAAAACGCGATCAAATTGACTCCGGGCCGCACTAACCCGCTGACATCCTTCGTGCCTGTGACCCACTTGCCGCCGCCATTGGACAGAACGCCAAGGTCAACCCCATTGAACCAAATGCGATCAGGGTTGCGCGGACCACCGGCCTCGCTAAGGGTTATGTCGTTTAGGTAAAGTGGCCCCTTATGAGCAGTGAGGTAGGTTGCGGGAACAGTGAACGAGCCACGGAACCAAAAGCGCTTGTGCACATCAGTGTACATCGTGCTGATTTCGCCGTTTGGTCGCTTCATCGAAACCCACTGCGAATCGTCAAACTTAGAACTCAAGTAACCCTGCGATATCCCAGTAGCTATATCGCCGGTATGGATTTTCCAGGTTGTATTGGCGAGAACACACGTCTTCGGATCGTATCCCAAAAGCTCATACGTAAACGGTAGCGGAACGTCGCTCCACGTCTTGAACTTCGCTGGATCGTTATGCCACGCCTTACCGAGACTCGAAAGTGTGTACTTGCACTCGCCTTGCAGCCACTGAACAAAGTGCTTGCGGTTCTGTTCGCCGTAGTCGTATGTAAACCTGAACGGTTCTGGCCCAATTTCGCCGTGTGGCTCATCCCAGCTAACGATCTGCGGGTCGGCAGCGTAGGGTTTCATCGTGTTCTGGAAATCCCAGTCGCGATATTGCTGCAGCTTATCGCCCCCATAGCTCAGCTGCCCGTAGTACGTACCAGTTGCACTGAACTGCGGTCCTGGAACTGTCAGGTCGAACGGATTCAAGCGAGCAAGGTCAGGGCTCCATTCGTGCCACTGCTGGATATGGTACGGCGTCTTATATTCGCGAATGTATCGTATCGCCTCTCGCCGCCCAACAAGCCCCCCGGCAACATGAGCGGTCAGTGAGTTCTCGGTCAGATACTTGAAATGCGGCGTGACAATATCTGCCAACCCTTTAGGATTGTCGTTGAACGGGTTATAAAGTGAATACCACGTCCCGATCCCCTTGTCAGACCACTTATCGAGGTAGAACGGGTACGCGTAGTTTGCATCGTAAAGCTTCGCGCCAGACAGGTAAGGCGCGGCAAATGAAAGCGAATCCGCCAATGCACCCGCATCATCGACTGCCCCTGTCACTGCTGCCGTAAAGCAAAAAGCTTCGTTGCCCTTCGCAAGCACTAAATAGGCACCAAGACCGGGACGCACCAACACCGGTGCTTTCACTCCTCCCAGCTGTACAGTGACCCATTTTGGCGTTACAGTGGCGGAGAGCGCCATGTCATGTGCCAGTTTGTGTATCAACAGCAATGCATGATCAGCGCTGTCGCATTGAAATTGTGTGCCGCGCTGCCCGGGAAGCTGCACTGACTCGACCCGTCCAAACCCGCGCAGGTTGTCAGCGGACGCGAAGCTGGCAGTTAGCAAGGCAATCGTAAGGGCGGCAAAGGCGCAGGTGCGTTTCGTCATCGTTGTCGATCTCCAGTTGGCGCGCGAGCAGATTCGATTGTAGATGTCGCATGACGAGCTTCACGGCGAGGAGCCATAAGCTGCTAGTTTTGCGATGGAACCTACATGTGACATTGCCGTTCGTGGCAATGTCGGGGGATTTACTTAACTATAGCGGATTGCACTATATTAACCTATATAGCGGCATCCATATCCGATTATAGCGTGACTCTCCAACTCTGTCAACAAGATATTCATATGACAATACAGCTTCTTTTCGGTTATCTATGGCAGTTCCCCTCAACTGCCATACATGTGCGCTCCTTATCTCAATTCTAGGGCTGTGCTAATGTTCCTAAATCCGTAAATGAACCCGGTGCAAGACGCCAACATAACGAAGAATGCATAAAAAAGCCGCTGCGTCAGGTTGTGACGCAGAGGCTCCGAAGTTTATCCCGGGATCAGACCGCATGAACGCCAGCAGCCAGCTAAAAATGTCCGGTGAACTTTTGAGTGACGCCTCCTGCGATAGTTGTTACCGTGTACGTGTCACCAGCCGTTGCATGCGTGGTGCCGGTTCCGCCAAAGAAGGCTGACATGAGCCAAGCAGTTCCTTCTGGGATCGTTTTGCCACTCTTGAGCGCGAACGTGCACGTGACCGCTGTAGACGTGGCCGAGTGCGCCACGGTGATGTCCGCAGCCGTCAGATTGGTCGTCTGGCTGGCATATGTCACACCGCCCGTGTTGGATATCACCAACTTGGCACTTAGCACTGTGATTGGCTTCGTGTTGGTGAGGACGATGTCTTCCTGGCCGCTTGCCCCTGTATTTGCCGAAACGATTGCCGCGAGCGACACTGTTGGGCCAGTCGCGCTCACAGTTCGCGTTACGCTCTTATTGCCCGCATTGTCGACGCTCCAACACGCAACGCTATGCACGCCGTCTGGCACCGTAACCGGCCCCGCATAGAGTGTGCTCGCCCCGCCGTCAAGCGTGTAGTAGATAGCCGCAACGCCCGACGACGCATCGGTGGCTGTCACAGTCACAACAGCGCCGCTGACTGCCGCCGCAACAGTTGGTATTGTCCGGTCTATCTTGAAACTGAGCGGCTGCGCAGCTTCCACCACGCCCCCTTTGGTCACACTCCAATAAGTCATGGCGTGTGCTCCGTCCGTCGACGTTACCACTGGCGCGCTATAAACACCACTCGCACCGTCCCGCGTATACCGCGTCGACCCTATGTCCGCGATGCCCCACGTATCCGTAGCGGCAAGGGTGAGGGTCACCGGGCCCACATACCAGCCGTTCTGTCCGACAGTGCCCGCGATTCTGGCGGTTGTGGTCGTCGATGACGGTGGTAGAGTTACGCTCACAGGCGCAGACCGAGCGCCTTCAACGCCAAGCGAATCTATTCCCGAAACCTGGTAATAGTACGTCGTCGCCGGTGATACAGCTGAATCAGTAGACGTGAGCGCTGTGACGGCCGACGCAATTTTCGATGCGCCGGTGCCGCCTGCAGTCTTCGAGCGGTAGATGTTGTAGGACACTGCGCCCGATAGCGTATCCCACGTGAGAGTCGTGGAACCGATTTGGGCGGACACGGCCAGATTTGCCGGTGACGTCGGCGAAACCGTGACAGTTGTCGTCTTCTTAACCCCGCCCGCCGTTGCGGTGATTGTCGCCACCGTAGAAGCAGCCACGAAGCTGGTCGAGAGAGCAAACTGCGCCGTTGTTTGGCCGATTGGCACAGCAATCGTCGCAGGAACTTTAACCGACGCCTTATTGCTCGCTAATGTTACAATTGTGCCAGGGCTAGCAGATGGAATCGTAAGCGTAACCGTCCCGATGCCGGACTGGGCCGCAGCAAGGGTCGATGGTGTCGCGGTCACCGAGAGAGCCGCCGGCGACACGATGCCGAATGCCACCGAGTTGCTAGTACCACCGCCTGGCGCAGGAGTGACGACTGTTATTGCCGCACTACCGACGGTAGCGATCGACGTTGCCGGAACGCTTGCAGTAAGTGTCGTAGCCGAAACAAATGTGGTGGTGAGCGGCTGCCCCTTCCACAGGACGACAGAGTTCGCCGCGAAGTTCGTCCCGGTAACCGTGAGCGTAAACGCCGCCGTACCAACGGTGACCGAAACAGGATTCAGCGCCGATATTGACGGAACGCCATTGTATGACACTGTTACAGTCTTTGCATTCTCCGTATTTCCAACGCTGTCGACACTCCAGTAAGCTACCGTATGTGTACCGAACGGAATCGTTGCTGGCGCTGAATACGCCTCCTCCGCGCCATCGTCCACAGTAAAATAGATACCTGCGATACTGGACACAGCATCAGTCGCCGTAAGCGTCACGATGTTCCTAGTCACACTTGCCGCCGTAACTGGCGCTGTCGTGTCCACGGTCAAACTAACTGACTTTGCCGCCTCCGCATTTCCAGCGACATCGACGCTAGAGAACGACACCGTGTGTGCCCCATCGCCAGCTACTGTGAACGGCCCGTTGTACGCCGACTGGGAGCCGCCATCGATACTGAACAATGTCGTGGCAACTCCTGACAACGCGTCGCTAGCTGTGAGCGTGACGACAGCGCCATTAACCACAGCCGTGGTCAGGGGGGCTGTGAAATCGATATTGACGGCAGGCGACGTTCCATTAGTAACGTTTCCAGCCACATCTGTCGCAGTTACGACAGCCACTTGCGACTGTCCCTCATTCGCAAATGAGATTGGTCCGGATGGCTGACTGGATGCCAATCCGGATACGGCATCGGCTGCGGTGTATGGAACCGTGACCGCCACATTGTTCCAACCGACACCGTTAGGCGCCGGAGCCAAAGACCCGAACGATATGATGGGTCCCGTAGTGTCGATATTTATGGTCGTCGCTGTTGGTGGTTCCGTGTAACCCTCTTGCGTCGTGCTCCAACTCGCCAGTGTATGCGATCCATCAGTGCTCATAGTAAATGGCGAAATATAAGGTTGCTGAGGACCGTTGTCAATCGAATAGAACGTCGCCGCCACATCGTTGGGGCCGTAAGGCGCGACAGCTGCCAGCGTCACAGTGACAGGCCCAACATACCATCCCGCTAGTCCTTGCGCACCCGAGAGAGAGGCAGACGTAATCACCGTCGAGGCTGGTAGGGCAGCAACCACCTCAGCCGAAAGAGCGCTTTCATAGCCTTGCGCGTCGACGCCGCTGACCTTGTAGTAATATGTCACACCCGGTGTGGTCGCAGGATCCGTCCACGGCGACGCCCCCACGCCGGAAACATAGGCCGTGGGGCCCTCTCCCCCCTGAGTCGTGGAACGGTAGATCTTATACGATGTCGCACCTGCCAAGGGCAACCAGGTCAGAGTCGGAGTATTACCGTCAACTGAAGCGCTCACCCCGGCGGGTATCGGCGCTGAAATACTGAATACAGCATTGATGCTGTATCCACCAGCAGTCGCCGTTATGCCAGCCGACGTCTGGATCGGTACGAAAAAGGTGCCGATAGGAAACTGCGCAGTTGTCGATCCCGCTGGAACAAGAACAGCGGTCGGGCTCTGAACGTATGGGTAGAGTGAGGTTAGCGACACCGAGACACCTGCAGGTGGGGCTGGCACGCTTATCGCTACCGTCCCTGTCGCCGATGTCCCGCCGGTTATAGGCGATGGGGCGATGGTGAACTGCGTCAATGTTGGAACCGCCACAGTGACGTTGAGCGCTCCCGAATTCCCGCCTCCTGGTAACGGGTTATTGACCACGACGGCATAGGTACCAGCTAACTGCGAAAGCGCTTGGGGCACCACTGCGGTAACCTTGGTTGCAGAAACATAAGTGCTTGCAAGCTGCTGACCATTCCAATAGACAGCTGTCCCAGGCATGAAATTTGTGCCAGTCAACGTCAGCATGAAGTCGCCTTGATTGACAGATACCGCCGCCGGGCTAACTTGGGTAAGTGTCGGCGCTGGGTTAACTGTTACCGATGCATACTTAGGCGCTTCCCTGTTACCTGCGTTATCGACACTCCAATACCCAATCAAGTGGGTTCCAACCGACGGTGTAAACGGCCCAGTGTATGTAAATTGCGTGAAGGAGCTTGACCCGGGATCAATCTGGACCGCCGTTGACGCAACTCCAGACACCGCATCGGTCGCGGTAAGTGTCACGGATGATCGACTAAGCGCATAGGAAGTCGTCGGTGCAACACCGTCGATTTTGTAAGTTAGCGTATTCTTTGGCTCTACAACTCCGGCGGAGTCAACGCTCCAATACCAGATATCGTGGGTGCCCTGATAGTACTCAGCAATCCCGCCGACCGAGTACACCTGAGGCCCAGCGCCTGGATGCTGGTAGTACGTGTTCGCTATCGTCCCACCCACTTCCGACGCGCTCAGATTGATAGTAATTGGCGAGGTATACCAATTGTTCTGCCCCAACGTCCCCGTGATCGTCGCGGTGGTGACGGGTTGTAGCCCCGGCGCAAATGCGACCAGCGAATTACCGCAGGGTATGACAAGAAGGCCATCCCCGGCCGCTAAACCGGTGGCCGGTCTTGCTATGGGTATCTCGTTAGGAGTAAGGACCCCGATGCCAGTGTCACCGGTCCAAACAAGAGCCCCTGTCGAAGGATCGAGAGCGTTGATTACGCCAGTCGAAGTCGCAGCATAAACCGTACCATTGACCACTATTGGCGCCGTAATATAGCCGCTCGACGGGGTCGACGTCCACAAAGTGGCCCAAGTGGAAATATTCTTCGCGGTAAGTGTTCTACCAGAAACGATAAAGGCAACTCCGGAATCAATCGCTGGCGCGTAATCTGCATTGAAGAATTGAGTTGGCAGCCCCGTCGCGAGCGGAACAATCGCCGAGTTATATCCCGCACTTACGGTATAACCGCGGGTAAACAGATTCGAGCCGCTGCGAACCGCGACGCCAAGGTTTCCTACGCCTGTCGTAGACGGCCCAACCTGTCGCATATACACCGTGTTGCCTGCAAGGTCGTAATTGAACGTAGCATTCACCCCGGTCGCAGAAACAGAATCCGCACCAACGGTCGGCGCTGCGCCTGTCCCTGCCGGCGCCGGTACAGCTTTAATCAAGCTACCGTCGCTTTCACGCAGGAAAAATATCGTCGGGTATGAGATAGCCGTGCCAAGAATATAGAGCTGCCCGTTCGCGGCAACCGGCGGCGCGTTTACAGTCAGTACGGCTCCAGTTTGCCTCCGCCACAATATCGCCCCCGTTGACCCGGTGAACGCAGTAGCCATTCCCGTGTCGTTTACCACAAACAACGTCCCGTTGTCATAGCAAGCATTTGCCCAGTAAGCACTACCCTTGACGCTTAGCGGTCCCCAAACTGTCGCCCCGGTGGTTTCATCAAGAGCTGACACCGTCACCGTCCCGGCGGTCGCGTCGCCCGCAGTGATGAAGACCTTCCCATCGGCGATAATGGGATACGAAACGCTAGCCCCAACATTCACCGTCCACTTCTTAACGAGCGGCAGCGTGATACCAGCCGACGTCACCGACCCGTCGTGCGCCGGGTTAATCTGATAGGCAGTGGCACTCCCCGATTGAGCCCCAGCCGGCGATGGCAACATCGCGAACCCCACAACGGCAGCAACAAAAGCTGCGAACGACACTACGCGACGCTGCAAAAGACTAAGCCCGGCAACTATGATGGAAATGCTTCGGTCGATATCGATTGTCATTGTGATCTCCGTCACTGGAATAACACGCGGATCTGTGGACAGTTGACCAGGTGAGCTACCCAGTCAGCGCTATAAGTCAAGGATGTTCAAACAAGGATTCAAGCGCACCATTGAATGGGCACGAAGCGACACTCTCAGCCAAATGAAATCGTTTGGCATCCTCCCACATTCTGACACAAATTACGGCATAGATTAGCGAATTGTGGCGATAAATTCCTCCCAATATTTAAACTTAATAATCGTTGCAAATGTTAAGCTAGTGCAAAAAGCCCATCTCCATGCCGGATTCAGCAGTAAGTTAAAGTAAACTTTTTTTCTAATGCGGTACTCTTGGCTACCACGTGTTAACACTCTATCGGATACAGCTGCACGAAACGCCACCCTGTGGGGTCGAGAAACGCGCACATTTTGGTATAATGACGCGGGAGCAAAGAAGCGTGCCGACGAACTATTTTCCGACTCGAGACGATTTTCACAAGAAGGCGAAGCTAGGAAACCTCATTCCGGTTTGGCGGGAAGTGCTGGCGGATACCGAAACGCCCGTATCGGCGTTTTATCAAATCGCCTACGGTCGTAAATACGGCTTCTTGCTGGAAAGCGTCGAAGGCGGCGAGCGCTTGGCTCGTTACTCGTTCATCGGTAGCGATCCGTTCCTCATTTTTCGCAGCAAGGGCGCCGAAGCGACTATCGAGGAAAACGGCGTCGTCGAATCGACACCACTAGAGTTTGGTAAGCGCGATCCGCTGGACGTCCTCAAAGAGCTCCTGGGCCGCTATCAGTACGTCCCCACCCCCGAGCTTCCGCAGTTTGTCGGTGGCGCGGTCGGCATGATCGGCTACGATACCGTGCGGTTTTTCGAAAAGCTTCCCGAGTTGAACGACGACGTTATCGGCCTCGATGATTGCGTCTTCATGCTTACCGACGCCCTCATAGTCTTCGATCATGTCCGCCACCGCCTCCTCGTCCTATGCAATGCGCGTGTTGACGGCGATCCCGACGCAGCATACGACAGCGCTATCGCCAAGGTCGACGAGCTGGTTGCGCGCCTTCGCGGCCCTGTAGTGAAGCCCGATGTTTATCCTGTACGCGAAAAGACTGATCGCGGCGCTTTTGTCTCGAACTTCAGCCAGTCCCAATATGAAGCGGCTGTCCTAAAAACCAAAGAATACATAGCCGCCGGAGATACGTTCCAAGTCCAGATCGCGCGACGATCACAAAAGACGCTTCATGCCGACCCGTTCGATGTCTATCGTGCGCTCCGTTCGATCAACCCGTCGCCGTACATGTTCTATCTCGTGTTCGACGATATCAAGCTGATCGGCGCATCCCCTGAAATCCTCGTCAGCGAAGTCAACGGCACCGTCACAATCCGCCCCATTGCGGGCACTCGCCCACGCACCGGCAACCCTGCCGACGACCAGCGCCTCTCCGATGAGCTCCTCGCCGACGAAAAAGAGCGCGCCGAGCACGTGATGCTCGTCGACCTTGGCCGTAACGATATTGGGCGCGTGGCGAAGTTTGGCACTGTCCGTGTCGAAGAGCTAATGGTGATCGAGAAGTACTCGCATGTGCTCCACATCGTAAGCGACGTCAAAGGCGACCTGCGCGACGACTACGACCAGTTCGACGTGCTCCGCGCATCATTCCCCGCAGGCACGCTCACCGGCGCGCCAAAAGTGCGGACCATGGAGATTATCGAGGAACTGGAACCCGTCAAGCGCGGCTTCTACGGTGGAGGAATAGGCTACTTCTCGTATTCGGGCAACATGGACACGTGCATCACCATCCGTACCGCCCTCGTGAAGGGCGACCAGATCTACATCCAGGCCGCCGCTGGCATTGTCGCCGACTCGGACCCTAGCTACGAGTACCGCGAAACAAACGCCAAACTCGGCGGTGTCGCCAAAGCCGTCGAATGGGCCGAAGACGGCCTAGATTAGCCGCCGTGTGCGAAATCCAATCCCGCTGACCCCAAACAACGACCGGGCTATCTCTCCGGCGCGCTACCGCGGCGGAACCATGACATCAAAAAGTATGCAATAGCCCCCACACCGAATGCCACGCAACCGACATTTGATCCCATAGCCACACAGGCGACCGCCACAAAGGCAGCCCCCAGTTCACTCGCTTCGCCGGGATGAGCGAAAATGTAAGTAAACATGCACGCTGACGCAACCGGCCACGCGACAGCCGTGGCGACTGCTCCCCATCCAAACCACGACGCCTTATTGCGGCGCGCACGAATGCCAACAAAGAAGCCAACTAGCGCCAGGATAATGGCGAACGGCACGCTACGCATCCCTAGAATGTAGTAATGACCGCCGTCACCGAACGGCATAAAGCGAGCTTCGAAAAGCGCGCCTGCAGCAAACCCAAAGACGTAGAAAACGACCGAGCCACCTAGCCCCCACAAGCATTCAAGCATCTTCTTCACTGGCGTCTCTCCACACTTTTATTCCACGTCAATTTTCATGGTATGGGTACGCAAATCCTCTACAGCGTCGGAATTAAAACGAGCGCAAAATGAGCGTGTCAAGATTCGCCAGCGTCTCTAAAAATAGTCAACCTAAATTGCGTTTAGCGGTCAAGCAGCCTGGGTAATACAGCATAAGCTCACCTCAGACATGGCGAGCCTGTTGTAACCACCCGCGCGCTCATAGGGGAGCGCAGAAGGACGCGTACCATGCCTATTACCACAGATGCTGTACTTCGGGAGTTACGTGAAGTTGAAAAGGATTGCGACTCGCTCAAAAAGCGGATCGACGATTTGGTCGTGATGGTGCTCTCAAAGCGGGACCACGACTTATACGATGCCCAGCGCTCCCAGAAGGACGATCTGGTGCTTAGCGGTGAAGCGAAAGACGCCCGCTAATCGGCGTCGAGAGTAGCGAAGCCGTACATGATTTCGGGCCAGGCTGACGCCTGGCCCCTTGTTGCATTAACGTTTCGCCCACCCCAACGCGTTCATTTCCACCAAGCCTGCCAATCGCCACCCTAAATTGATTCACCGAAATGTTGGCGCCGTCCTCGAAAGACGCATAAGCGGCGAGCGCTACTACTGGTTAGCGCTGCATCACTTTCGCCCGACTATTTTTAGTCAGGATCCTCTGAACGCAATGGACCCAGATTGATGAATTGGGCGGCGACGCGCCGACAAACGTCAAATCGACCATGTAAGTGTGACCACCGTTAAGTGCCCTTCGCAAGTTTGGCGCGTTATGATCGTCGAGTATGACGCTTTGGAGATATTCCCCGCTAAGCCAGTTTGTGCGGGACATATTGTCGCGCGTAAAATCGAAGCTCGCGACGGTATCGCCGCCCGACGTCACAACGCACTGCCCCGCGAACCGAGAAGCATCAGATGTCAGCGACGGCCCCGCAATTAGAAGTGCGACCGGCGACCCTTGCGGCATGACGACTTCGAAGCGAGTATGCGAGTCTCGCAGGTCTATGAGCTTATCGGCTCGAACGAATGGCACAAAACTCAGCGCGAATGCAAAGTATGCGCCGATAATAGCCAGTGCTATAGCGGAACCGACGATAAGTCGGCGCTTGGATTCTAGCAATTCAGTTAGGTTCGGCAATTTGGCCCGACTTCTCTGTACGTCCCGAGTAGCATTCACGAACGGCGGCGTACCGCGCCGTAGCAGACATACGTCATTCCCGCGGGCTACGACTCCCGCGTGTCGCTACGCCTCTCGTCGCTCCCCCGCCATTTAGCCACCGATTGCCATGTATGGTATACGAAAAGAAACGAGCAGGCTACCGCATGCCAGAGCGCATTCCACGTGAATACGTTAGCAAGGTCCATCCAGTAGTTGACGGCAAGAAGAAATGCTATAAACAACGCAAGCCATCGTAACATTTTTGAGCAGACAATCCTTGCCTTCATTATTTCCCTCAGCTGGTATCCGCCTATTTTTGAGGCCTATCCTTTGCAAATACCAGTCTTATAAATGAATACACGACGGCAACACCTATACTATGTATAACTGTGGTTCTCAGCGGCTCCGGATGATCAAATACCCAATTGGCTCCGAGGCGAATGAGGAGTATCGTGACAAAAGCAATAGCGGCAATCCGCGCGTAAGTGGCTAGGAAGGTCTTCATAGATTAACAGTAAGGTTGCTCATTAACAGGCAATTTTCCTCCGCGCAGAAAGAATCTTCCACCAATCCCAGCCTATCGCCACCCCTATATTGATCCAACGGAACGTTGGTCCCAGCCGGACAGGCTGCCCCTGCGGCGAGCAGTCCTCACACCAAACACTCACCACAAACCACCCCACTGCCCTTCCCACCCCACCAATTGAGTACAATATCCTCATACCGCCGCAACGGTGAACCCCGCAGCTGTGACGCTGCGCTGAAGGACGTACCCAATGCTTGATCTCGATCTCTCCGCCCCGCTGCTTTCGATCACCCACGCCACCGTCGCCAGAGACGGTAACCGTGTGCTCGACGATGTCTCGCTAGAGATCCAGCTTGGCCGGAACACGGCAGTGATCGGACCGAACGGCTGTGGGAAATCGTCGTTGATCAAGCTGCTGACCCGCCAATACTATCCGCTTGCCCGTCTCGACGATCAGCCGACCGTGCGCATCTTGGGCAAGGACAGGTGGAACGTCGAGCAGCTTCGGTCGCATTTGGGCATCGTCTCCACCGACATGCACCAATTCTTTCTCGACGATGGCGGCGATCTAACCGGCGCAGAAATCGCACTGTCTGGCTTCTTCTCCAGCCGCGGCTTAGCGCAGCACCATGTTGTCACCGACGCGCTGCGCACAAAAGCATTGGAAGCGCTGGACCGAATGGGCGTCGCGCATCTCGCAGATCGCGCAATCGGCCGAATGTCCACCGGCGAAGGGCGACGAGTCGTTATCGCGCGCGCCCTCGTCTCCGAACCGATGGCCCTGGTGCTTGATGAGCCCACCACCGGCCTTGACATGGTCGCCCAGCATCGCTTCCTGGCGCGGATCCGAAAGCTTGCCGCTGGCGGTACAACCATCGTTATCGTGACCCACCATATCGACGAGGTCATCCCCGAAATCGAACACGTCGTGCTACTAAAATCCGGCCGAGTCTTCGCCGACGGCCCCAAGGCCGACGTACTCACCGCCGCCAACCTGACCCTGCAATACAACACCCCCATCACCCTCCGCCGCGCTGGCGATTTCTACGTCGCCAACGTTGAGCGAGACTCGTAATCCTGCGTTTCCGAGCGCCTATTGGAACTCTCGGCGGAAAAAGTACCGGCAGCCTTCGCCATAACTAGCCCGCGCAGCGGGTGTTCCTCGTCAGACCGGTAGTTCAGTGCCGGTGTTCTTTGCGCCCATTTGCGGGCTAGTCGGTCACTGCCGGTGCCCGTCACTCGTTCCGGCAGCCAGCCACAAATCACCGCAGGCCTACGGCCCCCGCATCCACGCCACATGGCGCGGCATATGAATACACGCCCACAGCCACGGAACCGCCAGCGCGTACCCGCCGATCACATCGGTTAGGAAGTGCTCTCCCAGCGCGACTCGGCTATAACCGACCAGCAGCACGAGTGCGAAAGCAACCGCAACAACGAGACCGCGCGCCAGACCGCGAACGTGCCGCTGAATATGGTAACCCGCGAGGCCGTAGAGGATCACAGCAAAGAACGAATGCCCCGACGGGTACGAGTACCCTAGATTCTCGAATGCCACATCGGGCCGCGCGCGGTGGAATCCCGCCTTCAACGCCACAATCATCGCCAGCCCTCCAATCGCCGCTACGAGGAACGACACCCCATCTGGCCGAAATCGCCCCACGAGCACGCAAGCAACCATGGCGGCCAGCACAAGCCACGGCACCACATGCGGTCCTGCGAACCACGAGACGCTTGTCATGATCGTATACAGCGATGAGTGAACGTCGACGCCCACATACTGGTGTGCCCACCGATCAATCCCCAACTGCCCGTCCTCATTCACCTCATGCCCAATCGACGCGAACAAAAACACCGGGACCATAGCAAGAATTGGCCCGATCACATGCACCGCCAGCGACCGAGTATGCGGCGATTCCGCAGACGGTGAACTGGAAGCAGACGGGCTCGTAGACATGCTCCCAGATACCCACCCCGGAGACGCTCCGAAACGGTCACTGATGGCGGATCGGTAAATAGATGCTCCTCATTCGTGCTCAAGGGTTGACATTGAGCGTGGGAGTGGGTACTATATATTCGTGAGCAGCAAACGCTGCGAACGCGATGAAGCGCACGCATCCAGTGTTCAAAACATTGATGCGGGGTGGAGCAGTCCGGTAGCTCGTCGGGCTCATAACCCGAAGGTCGTTGGTTCAAGTCCAACCCCCGCTCCCAAATAACACAGGCAAGAGGCCGCGATAAGTTCTTTCTAGGAAGGATTTATCGCGGCCTTTTTAATTGTTCCGGACCAAAAACGGGATCGTGTTAATACTACTGAACGACATCAGCTATCTTTCTCCTCGTCCGCTATACTGTATACGTCTGCATTCGATCACGAGTCCCGTCGTGTAGCATCCATCCACACAATCATGATAACAAAACCTAGGCCTCGTGGACGTATCACCTTCCTCTCGCTTGCGCCCCTTATACTTCTGGCGATTGCTCTATCTAGCCGAACCGCATCAGCGATGAATCAATATGCGTACGATCTCGACTCGCTGTGCTATATGAGCACAGATGTCGTCCAAGTTCGTCTTGAGGATGCGATTATGGACGATGGCGTGAGCGTTATCGGCGCTCGCGTAATTCATTGTTACAAAGGCCCAATGAAGACCGGTCAACATATAGGCGTCGTCGCGTTGGACTTCTTCGCTGGAATCAAAGCGAACCAACCTCAGCCCGTTTTGCTCTTCCTCGTTCACGCATCCAAGCGATTTCTCTATAATTCGGCCAATATGCCGAAATACTACTGGCCTGTATGGTCGGGCGTCAAGCTCATTGACGGCAACCAGGTCATTAACTACGAGCAGTTTTGCAATCCCGGACCTTACGAGCCGGTCCGACCAGGTAGGGATAAGACGTGGCTACCACCGACCGTGGCGGATTTCAACGTATCCCTGCAGAAGTCGCTCAAGATCGCACGCGATGTTCGCCCGTTGCTGACAAAAAAGCCACAAGTCGCAGATGCACCAGCATTGCAGTCGTTGATCAAGTCGCGCCCGCACACAAGGGTTATGGGATTGTTCGGTCGAGACCAATTGGCCGAGGCCGCCTGGTCACAGATTATAGGAATCGGTAATTTCAAGTTAACAGCGCAGACACTTGCTACGACCCAATCGTCGCCTTATGGGTCCATCGCTACCTCAGCGTTTGCAGGCGAGAGCGGATTGGACTTTCTAATTGCGGATATTGGAAACGTTAAGACACCGATGGCGGAACGGTTGGCCCTGAGTAGTTGGCTGGAGTATACGTCGAAGTTTGTCGAACCGGACATGAATCGATATGGAAACAAGATTTTCGATCTTGCGCTTAGGGATACTCGTGACAATCCTGCGATACAAGCAATCGTGATTTCCCAGATCGATTGTCTTGCAGGCAGGGATTTTGGACGCTTGTCGTCCTTCGATGCTAAGGGTGGGCTTAAAACGATCACAGATCCAGGACCGGCAACGTTACATATGCTTCTTGAGCGCCACAAAGCCGCTTTAAATGCTCTCTATGCTGCCACAGGCTCGGAGGTTTTGAAATACGCAATCAAAAAGCTATTCCTCGATTGCTTGGGCGTTGCAGCGCTTCGGGACCTTGACCCTGGGGCGAATCATGCCATTGCGATGTTTGATCCTGTCAAGTTTGATCGTAAGTCACGGAAGATGACTGTGCACTATGAGCTCATCACGCTCAGTCAGGATGTCACTGACGTACTTTCTCGGGCTTGGACGATTCGGGATAATGCCTCAGGCCGTATCGTCAATTTGCCAAAGGTTGATCTCATTGATTCCATGCAGTCCCTTCCCAATTCATATAGAGAAGACGTCGCCAACGTTACCATCAGCTTGCCGGACAATATACGTCCGGGTGGGTACCAGCTCATCCTACAACTAAATTCCGGGAATACGGTAAGATGCGAGGCGCGATCAGAGGTTATTCAGATAGATTAGCGGTCTCCTTGCTATAATATTGAGTATCTCGAACACTGTTGCATTATCCCTGGCGCCGAGATTCAATAGTGATTTGCCGCCTTTGTCGTATGTTAAGTCTGCCACCCTGACGATGTGAAATGGAGATGCACGTGGACAATATTCTAGCATTACTTCCGCTAGATAAGTGCGACACCGAGCGCGCAGAAGCACTCGTGGAACTCGGATATCCATCTGTCGCACCGATAATTCCAGAGCTACTGGTTTGGATGCAGGACCTGAATTGGCCAGTGGCGCAAGTTCTCGCGCCAATGCTGTCAAAAATCGGTTTGCCATTGCTCCCGGAACTAAGGAAGATCATGGCAACCGACGACTACACGTGGCAATATTGGGTGTTGGGGGTGACAGTTGCCTACTCCCGTGACCTCGCGGTTGCTATGCGACCTGACCTACATCGGTTGGCGACGGCTGCAACACCCCTTGAATGCCAGGATTGGCTAGACATTCGGGCGCGCGAAATACTTGCGACGCTTGATGCCGATCAACGTCTCCTTTAGTAACTCAAAATGCACATCAAACTTCAACATATCGGCTCTGTACTCACAATTTTATCAATTTTATTGATATCTTCGTTCGCCACGGCGGCACCGCAGTCCGTAACGGGATGGCTCGAAGGAACGCTAACGAGCAATGGAGCCAAACCGGTAACCACGACATCTTACTCAAACGGTGCCGTACGAATCACCTTCACGCGACGCGATGGCGCTGTATTAACCTTCACAACGGACCCGGCAATGGGTGGCCTCTATGTCGCCAAAGACATCCCCGCTGGCGTCTACGACATCAACGTGCCAGCTTCGACGCTCTCGAAGGTAGACTACCGCCCGCTCCGCATCCTCGGCGTCGTCGTCGCCCCCGACAAGCGCACCGTGCTCAATATCGTCGCCCAGCCCGGCGAAGCGCTCGATGTGCGCGGCGATCCGCTCATCCCCACCGTCACCGTCACCCTCACCCCGACCGCCGTCGACGCTGAGCTTGCCGCGCTACGCGAACGTGTGACTGCGCTAGAGGCGAAGCTAGCGGCGGGCAAGTGACATGAGGTCTGTGAAACGGGCGATGCTGAAAAGTTAGAACCCGCCAGTCCCGCCCTGGGGACGGACTGCTCCTGGGAGCCGGGAATCTATTCCACGGTGACAATCCGTCACGCGATGCCGCCCGCTTGATCTTGAGCGCTCAGGACTTTCCTATGTCCAACATTCCTATATCCGGCACGTTCAAGCTCTTCGGAGCTGTAGATTTCAATCTACGGAATCGGGCGGTTTCGTTACGTGGTCGCCTCCTCCACCGCATCGCTAGCCTCTACAATCACCTGGTGCAGAACTACATGTCCCATAAACAACTTCGGCCCGCGCCTTGATCAAAGCGCGGGCCAGTTTGCGAACCGAGAACCTACTTCACCGCAAACGGCAGCGAAGCGCTCGTACCGCCACCCGGTGCCGGGTTGCGAAGCGACACCGGTACCGTGCGAGCCGTCGCTAACTCCGAGCCCGGGATGGTCGCCACCCAGAACCCGGACGAGTTCAGTGTCGCAGGCAGCGCCGTCGTTCCAAACACAATCTGCGACGCCCCCGCAACAAACCCGGTGCCCTTGACGAAGAACACGAGCGAGCTTGTCCCCGAGGCCACCGACGTCTGGTAGAGTGATGTGATCGTCGGAAGCGGGTTTGTAATCGAGAGCGGTAACGCATTGCTCGCGCCCATGGCTGGCGCGGGATTGACAACCGTAACCCCGTACGACCCGCCGATGACCGTCGCTGGTACCGTCGCGCTCAACGTCCCATCGGC